>NZ_CP012294.1:0-2125430 GCF_001611155.1 Pediococcus damnosus | reverse complement strand
ATTAACTGCTTTTACTTTTGCAGGGGCTGGCTGGGGTTGGCATGAGGACCTTGGGGTGCAAATGGTTCGTCTGATTTTATCTGGGCTATTTGATCGTCATCCTAATTTGCATATTATTACTGGTCATTGGGGTGAAATGGTTCCTAATTTCTTAGAGCGAATGGATCAAACATTGGGACTGACGGCTCACCTTGATCGCAGCATTAGTCAAACATACCGGGACAATTTCTACATTACACCAAGTGGCATGTTCTTTAATGCCCAATTACAGTTGGATATGACTGAGGTAGGTAGTGATCATTTGATGTATTCAGTAGATTATCCATATAACCATCCCACTGGTGCAGCGACATTTTTGGCCGATGCTGGTTTAAGCATGGAAGATCAAGAAAAAATTGCATATCGTAATGCTGAAAAATTACTGCATTTAAGTAAGTAATAGTCGATTTATAAATTAAGGAGATCGATAGTTATGGATAATTTGCATACAGTTACGCCGGTTAATGATCAAGTTTATGTGATTAGCGAAAATATTACGACCCGACCCATTAAATTTGCTCAGCAGTTGATAGTTGGTAAAAATAAAGCCGCTTTGATCGATGCTGGTTTTGGCATTGATCGGGAGCTTCTTAATGTGATTCGTCAGATTACAACGAAACCGCTTGTTTGTTTATTAACACATGGTGATCCTGATCATACCGGTGGGGCTTCTTTGTTTGATTCAGTTTATATGAATCCTGCTGATGATGAAATCATGAAGGCAGCTTTTGCGCCGGCTGATCGTTTGCATGATGTTGATATTGCAAGTGGCCATAACGAAGCACTTGTTGCCCACATGGAGACTAGCATGCCTCAGGCAACATCATTTAATTATCAACCACTTCAAGATGGAGACACTTTTGATCTTGGAGGAATTATCTTACAAGCGGTTGGAATGCCAGGACATTCTAAAGGAAGCATGTGTTTTGTGGATGTTAAAAACCATGTTGGTTTTACTGGTGATGGGATTGCAACTGCAACTATGTGTGAACTTTATGATTCCCGGTGTGCTTCTTTAACCACTTGGGAAACTGCAATTCATAAGTTGCATAATTTAATCGGTGATCAGGCGCAATTATTTAGTGGTCATCGGATAGATGCGTTCCCAGTTTCTGTTTTAAGCATGCTTGAAAATAATATTGATGAAATAAAAGCAGGTAAGGTAGAAGCTGATCACCACTGACAAATATGCCGTCTGGTGCTGTGAAGGAAACTGAAACAATGCATGCGCGTGCTCATCGCAGTGCGAACAATCCTTTTATTGTGATGTACAATGCATTGAATATTGACTAACTTTTAAATGAAATCGGAGGAGATTTAGTTATGACTATTAAAAATTTTTATGATGCACCGCTTGATCAATCAGATAAAAAAGCCTTTCAAGATCGTGCTGAGATTCGTGAATTGCTGGAGTATGAACGTTATTGTCGTGATAACGGTCTTTATACCCAGGAAGCTGATTGTTATAGCGATGATGCGCAAATTCATGTCTCTTGGTATGACGGTTCCGCAAAAGGTTATTTTGAGAAAGTTTCCGCAGCAAATGGTGGGGGCTCTAAACACAAAATCAATTCGACTTCGGTTTGGGTAAACGGCAATAAGGCAATTGGTGAAATGACGGTTATGATGTTGTCACCACGGACTGAATTGGATGGTCAACCGGTTGATCTACATTCGTATGCGCGGATTTTTTCGCGTTTGGAAAAGATTAACGGAATCTGGAAATTAGTTAATGGGGACTGCATTTATGAACGAGATGAATTAATACCAGCCGTTCCTGGTTCAACTATCAAAATTGATTCTAAAGAACTTGCTTCATACCGTACCAGTTATCAAGGGCTTTGCTACATTTTGGCAAGAACAGGACTAAAAAGTAGTCAAGATTTACCTGGTGAAGATCAACCGGAAACAGTTGAAAAAGTTTACCATGATGCTAGTAATTGGTTCTTTGCTTAAGATTATCAATAATGGTCTGATTTTCTCCAAACGGGAAATCAGACCATATTTTTGACCTGATATTAGGCTTTGGTAATCATTAGGGTTTGTTTAAACGGTTTTCGTAATTATTTGGTAGTTAGCTTGCGTGTGATAAAATAAATTAAGGAAGTATTTAATGGTGAAAAACGGAGGCAATATACGGTGAAAGTTGGAATAGATCGCATTGGGTTTTATACATCTAAATGGTATGTGGACATGGCCAAGCTGGCAAAAGCACGAAATGAGGAACCTGGCAAATATTTGATTGGGATTGGCCAAAGCAAACAATCAGTCATTCCAAACTCACAGGATGCCGTGACAATGGCCGCAAATGCAGCTGACCAAATTATTGATGATCGAAATCGTGATCAAATTGATCTGGTCCTTTTTGGAACGGAGTCAGGTGTCGATAATTCAAAATCTGCGGCAATTTATCTCCAGCATCTGTTGCAATTGCGCTCAAATATTCAAAGTGTGGAACTTAAACAAGCCTGTTATGCGATGACAGCGGGTATTCAACTTGCAAAGGATCATGTGTTAGCCCATCCGGAAAGTAAGGTTTTAGTGATTGGGTCCGATATTGCCAGATATGGCCTGCATAGTGCTGGTGAACCTACGCAAGGTGGTGGTGCTATGGCAATGATTATCAGTGCCAATCCAAAAATATTGACAATTGAGGAACCATCAGCCCATTATACGGCTGACATTATGGATTTCTGGCGCCCGTTGTATGCCACGCAGGCGGTTGTTGATGGCAAGTATTCTTCTCAAGAATACATTGATTTTTTTGACCGCACGTTGACTGAGTATCAAGCTAAAACACAAACAAAACTCTCGGATTTGCAAGCAATTGTTTTTCATTTACCTTATACAAAGATGGGGTTAAAGGCCCTAAAGTCAGTGTTATCAAAAACTGATGACCGGCATGCAACTCAATTATTAAGAGAATTTGAATATTCACGTATTTTCAGTCGCGAGGTTGGTAATTTGTATACTGGCTCGCTTTATCTGAGTTTACTTTCCTTATTAGTTAACAGTGAAAATTTAAAGAGTGGGCAAAAAATTGGGTTATTCAGTTATGGATCAGGTGCCGAAGGGGAATTTTATGTGACGACGCTTCAACCAGGATTTGAAACTGCCATTGGTGGTGACAAAGTGAAGCATTTGCTGGAAGATCGTGAAGAACTTTCGATTACTGAGTATGAGGCAATGTTTAATTCGCAAATGCCTTTGTCAGCTGATGATTTTACGACTCATACTCAAATTGATTCGGCAAAATTTTATTTAGCTGGACAAAAGGATCAACAACGCCAATATCAACGTCGGAAAGTTTAAGAACCAAAAAGGGATCGTGCTTTTATTTGCACGATCCCTTTTTTGAACTAATTGAGCGTTTATTTAAAATAGTTATAAGTAACGACACCATCTTTTGCTGTTAATAGAGGTTTTGTTTCTTGATTAGGATTCATCAATGAAACTGAATAACCACTGCCAAGATTCTTTTTGATGGATGAAGAAAGTTTCTTGAAGTTTGTGGCCACCTGATCAAAATTGGCTTCTTTTGCATTAGCAGGATTTTTAATTAAAGATTTGAGTGAACTAACAAATTCCTTATTTGTTGGCTTAACTTCATATTCCTTGTTTGTCTTGTTAAAAGAAACGGTTCCTGTACCTTTATAATTTTTTTGAAGAGATTTAAGAATGTTATCAGCTTTAACAGACTGAGCTGCATTTTTTCTTTTGTTGGCATCTCCTGGAAACACTTTTTCACCAGCATTAGAAAAACTACCATTAAGATTTTTTGAAGATTTTGAAACTAATTCTGTAGAACTGGAACTAGCTGAACGGTTAGATTTTGAATTATGCCAAAATGGTAAATTAATACCACTAAAAATAATCAGTCCTATACAGACCACGGTAAGCAGAATCGGCGAAACTAGTCGTTCACCATTTTGGATAACCATGGACAGCCTAAGAATGGATAAAACAAGTGCAAATATTGCCATAATGAACAAAAATAACATAAATTACTCTCCCTTACGGATACTTTCTTATATTATCGCTCAAAAAAAGTTAAAGTACAATCGTGAAAATAAGGAATCTTAAGGTTCTTAATTGCTTTTTAATGTTTCTAATTGTTATCATATTAATATACTAATGATTGGCGGTGATTAAATGCTGTCTGAATTTAAGATTGGAATGTTAGTCAGATGTACAAACTGTGATGATTTGGATCATCCATTTGTTGGAAAAATAATCAATGTTTTGAGTACAAAGCTTGTAATTGAAGTTTTACAAATTAATTACCGAGACCGACACAAGGCTTCTTTAATTCAGTATAATACAGTTGTAGATATAAAGAATTGTAAGCGCATCCAGCGTGTGCGCGTAGATTTAGACGAACGAGATGAACAATGAAATGAAGGCTTAAATATGAAAGTTATTGTCGCTCCGGATTCATTTAAAAATAGCATGACTGCAAAAAAGGCTACTGAAAGTATTGTGGCAGGATTGAAAAAGGTCGATCCAAAAATTAAGACGGTTTCTTTACCAATGGCGGATGGTGGTGAAGGAACAATGACAGTGTTGATGGACCATTTTAAAGGTAATCGTTATTCTGTTGAAGTCACTGATGCGATTGGACGACCAATTAAGGCAGAACTTGGGCTAACCGAAGACAAAGCCAAAGTGGCGGTAATTGATATGGCATCTGCCAGTGGCATAGAACATTTAAAAGGTGCTGAACTTAATCCATTTAGAGCTACAACATTTGGAACGGGCCAATTACTCCAGGCAAGTTTGGCCCATCGACCAAAGAAAATTTATTTAGGTGTCGGTGGCAGTGCCACCAATGATGGTGGAGCCGGGATGGCAATGGCGCTAGGTTTTCAGTTTTTGAATAAAGCCGGGAAGTCTATTGATTTAGGAAACGGCGGGTTGAGTGAACTTGAAACAATTGTTGCACCCACGAAAAAGGTCATTTCAGTCCCACTAATTGTTTTAAATGATGTGGCTAATCCGCTTTTAGGACCGGATGGAGCAACTAATGTTTTTGGTACACAAAAAGGGGCCTCTTCAGATGATAAAAAGGTTCTTGAAGAAAATCTCCACCATCTGTCACTGGTTGTTCAACGAGATTTGGGTAAAGATTTTGCTTCCGATTGGGGAACTGGAGGTGCCGGAGGGCTAAGTTATGGCTTAAAAACATTTTTTGGTGCGCAATTAACATCAGGTATAGACAGCATTCTAAAATTACTTGATTTTAAAGAAAAAGTTGTGAATGCTGATTATTTAATTACTGGTGAGGGATCATTTGATACGCAATCCAGAAATGGAAAGGTACCGTTTGGACTTGCCGAAGCCTGTTTGAAACTCAATCCAGAATGTAAAGTTATTGTTTTAGCAGGTAGAATTGCACCTGATTTAGGTGAATTACCTGCAAATATCAAATTGGTTAAAAGCATTAATGACGGGCAACCACTAGCCAAACAAACTCTCGACATGGGCTCTGAAAATATTTATCACTTGAGTGAATGGTTGACTAGCAATTATTTGTAAATAAAAAAAGGTTCAAGGCATTTCATCCACTGAACCTTTATGTTTAATAAATCTTATCCCGATATAAGCCAACTACACGGCCAAGGATACTAACGTTATCTAAAATAATTGGAGCCATGGTATCATTTTCGGGTTGTAAGCGAATATGATCAGTTTCTTTGAAGAACCGTTTGCAAGTGGCCTCATTTTCTTCTGTCATGGCAATGACAATATCACCGTTATCTGCAGAGCTTTGTTTACGAACAATAACTTGATCACCATTTAAAATTCCAGCCTGAATCATGCTTTCTCCACGAATATTCAACATGAATAAATCACCATCCTCGTGTTCAAAATCAGGAGGAAGTGGAAAAAAGTCAGTTGCTTCTTCAACGGCTAAAATTGGTGCACCAGCAGTGACAGTTCCTAAGATCGGAATTTTATTAGGGGTGGCACTAACACCTAATTCCTCTAAACCCGCAGGTGTAATTTCTAAAGCACGTGGTTTGGTAGGGTCTTTTTGTAAAAGTCCCTTTTTTTGTAATCTTTCAATATGGCCATGGACAGTAGAAGTAGAGGAGAGGGAAACTGCCTCACCAATCTCACGCACAGTTGGTGGATATCCTTTTTCGTTTACTTTATCATATATGTATCTAAGCACAGCAAATTGCTTACTTTCAGATGTTTTTGACATTGTGAGCACCTCGCATTTTCTTGTTCTCATTTTACCATATGCAATTACAGTATTCAAACAAACGTTCGGGTTCAATTTTTTGGTATGTGTCAAGTTTTCCTAGGTGCCTTATAATCAACCAAATATTTATACACAATAATTAGTTTGAAAATATTTTTGCCATTGCTCCGATAGGGCTACTTGTTGGGGCATCAACTGGTATTTTACCTGAAAGAACTCCAATATGCTTAGAATGGTGCTTGTTGCTCAGCTGAGCTGAACTCAACGTCTTCAATGATTCCGTAGCGATCTCAATCGTTAGCTCTTGTAACTTTCTTAAACCACCACGTAAGTATTTATCTAGCTTACCGTTTACCCGAGCTTCAATTAATTTCAACATAGCCTCAAGGCCCTTTTCGGACCATACTTTGCCTTGCTTTTTCATTCGATACGTGTACGCTCTGTGTGAGCTTTCAACGGATCCCAATTTGCCGACCCTCATGAAGCCACGATCGTGTGGAGACTTTATAAACTGCCAATTTCTTGCCAAATATTGTCTTAGGACCCTTAGGCTCTCAAGTTCCTTATCAGTTTTAATTTGCGACTCAAATGTATCTAAAATAACGTTTAACTGATTCTGATCATACAGGCTAACGCTCTTAACGGCCTTATCAACCAATGGATTAAATAAACCAAAGGTTTGTTTAATCTTTTTGACAAAGTGATACCGATCGATAGTAAATTCAACTCTTTGAGCACTCGGAACTATTTCTCGCATACTTTTCGGGTTATACCCTGGGCCACCATCACTTGCTGTAAACACGGTCATTTCACTGATTTTATAATACTTCTCAATGTAGTCAGTTACTCGTTTTTGAACCTTTTTTTGATTGATACCAACAAACTCAACTTTGTTTGATCTTGTTCCATCTAATCCTGATTCAAAAACAATGTAATGGTGGACGTCTTGTCTTCGTCGATTAATTTTGTGTATCTCAAAGGCATCGCCTTCAACCACTAAGTTTTCAACTTTTCGTTTCTTAACTAGTTTCTCTTCGGACGATTTTTCTTCTGTCTTCACGGTATCTGCCATGTCTCTGATAATTCGGTCTACTGACCAGGCACTAATATCCGTCTGACTTGCCAGATTGATCATTGCGGCCGTATTTCTCATCGTTGTCGTTTGCCCAATTTTGGCAACGACACTTTTAAAATAAGGTGAAATTCTTTTTCTTTCTTCCAACTGAAGTTGTTCATCCAACGGGAAGTAATAACTTCCATTGGGTCGAAGATAACATCTTCT
This sequence comes from Pediococcus damnosus, assembly GCF_001611155.1. NCBI lineage: Bacteria > Bacillati > Bacillota > Bacilli > Lactobacillales > Lactobacillaceae > Pediococcus > Pediococcus damnosus. Next base: position 2,117,901 of record NZ_CP012294.1, on the reverse strand, counting down.
TTCAAAATTCACGGCGCCAAACATAAACTCAATTGTTCTGGCCTGTCGATTAATGAATGTATTTTCTGCCGGAATTGATGGAACGAGTGTTTCATCTAATTGCCTCAGATATTCAGCTACAACCAGCTGGAATGACTTCCTAAGATGAAGAATTACCTGCTCCTCTAAATCAAATAAACTGTCTAAATTTCCCAATGATTCAATAAAATCTGCTAAAATATACATGAAAGACCTGTATCCCTTCCTTTAATCTTCGTCGATTAAAAGGCTACAGGTCTTTTTCTATATATTCAACTCAAAATGAATATTCCTAGAATTTTATTGACCATCTAGGAAAACCTTACACTAACATTTTTTGAAAAAAAATCAATAACAGTGTAAAATCATTGGTAAACAAATCGGGAGTGAAAAAATTGGCAGAAAAAGATGAAGAATTTCAAAAATTAATTAAAAGGATTAATGAATTAGCCCATAAAGCCAAGAGTGATGGCTTAACAGATTTAGAAATCATTGAACGTAAAGACCTGCGTCAGAGATATTTAAAACGATTTAGAGAAGGTTTTAAAAGTCAAGTTGAAATGATGCAAGTGTTTGATAAGAGTGGTAAAGAAGTTACCCCGGAAAAAGTGAAAAATGTTCAGCGGAAAAAGGGACTTCGTGATGATTAAATCGATCATTTAGTTTTGTAATGGTCATTTAATCTTTTCTTATTTAAATTTAATGATAGAATAAGAGGTACTGATAGGGAAATCAGGATGACCTCTTTTATTTTGTGAAGTTTTTGTGTACTATAGAGTAGTATACATAATTGTAAGGAGGTTAGAACATTGTCAACAGGAATTTGGATTTTAATTGTTGTTATTGCGTTATTACTTGGGGCAGTAGGTGGTTTCTTCGCTGCTCGTAAATATATGGAAAGCTATCTTAAGAATAATCCTCCGATCAATGAAGATATGTTACGAACTATGATGTTGCAAATGGGACAAAAACCATCGCAAAAGAAGTTACATCAAATGATGTCTTCTATGCAGAATCAAGCTAAACATCAAAAATAGTTTTAGACAGATTTTATGAATGATAAAGGACAAAGATTATTTTTGTCCTTTTTTTGTTGCCAAAAATTAGAGGAAATTTGAAAGATAGTAAACAAATAGGAGGAGTAACTCGTGTCAATATTTCGGAAATTAGCTTGGTTTTTTAAAATAGAGAAATGGAATTATCTAATTGGAGTTATTTTTCTTCTTCTCGTGGCTGTCTTAAATGTTTTACCACCTAAAATTATTGGTAATTTGGTTCAATTAATCAGTACCAATAAGTTAAAAGCAACAACTTTGACGTTTTCATTGATTGTTTTAGTAAGTGTTGCGATTCTACAATACCTTTTTCGATTTGGCTGGCGATCACGGATTTTCGGTGGGGCGGCTCGGCTAGAAAAAACGTTGCGTAGTCGGCTTTTTACTCATTACATGCAGATGGATCAAACTTTCTATCAGGAACATCGCACAGGAGACTTGATGGCCCATGCAACTAATGATTTACAGGCCATTCAACAAGTTGCTGGTTCTGGAATTTTATCATTTGCTGATTCGATTATTACCGGTATTACAACAATTATTGCCATGATGGTACTTGTAGATTGGCGCTTAACGTTGTTGGCTATGATTCCGTTCCCATTACTTGCCATTAGTGCTGGTTATTTAGGAACAAAGATTCATATTGCTTTTCGTAAATCACAGGCGGCCTTTTCACGGTTAAATAACAAAACACAGGAAAGTGTTATGGGAATTAAAGTGATCAAATCGCTTGGACAAGATAAAGAAGATACTGCTGATTTTGAAAAATTAATTGATCAGACTATCAAAATTAATCGGAAAGTTAACGCTTTAGATGCAATGTTTAATCCGATGACCACTATTTTGATTGGTGTTTCTTACATGATTACCCTTGTTTTAGGCGGATCATTTGTTGTTCATAACGTCATTAATATTGGACAACTTGTTTCGTTCATTTCATACATTACCATGCTGATTTGGCCAATGTTTGCCATTGGTAATTTGTTTAATATCATGGAACGTGGAAATGCGAGTTATGATCGAGTCAATTTGTTGTTACACGCAAAATCTAGCATTATTGATGACAAACATGCGGTTAAACAACGTGCAACTGGTGATTTAAATTTCGCAATTCAGTCCTTTACCTATCCAGGTGACGAACAAAGTAGTTTAAATCGTGTCAGTTTTAAATTACCAGCTGGAAATACCCTTGGTTTGGTTGGAAAAGTTGGAACCGGAAAATCAACGATTATGAAACTTATTTTACGTGAGTTTGACGACTATAAGGGAGAAATAACGGTTGGCGGCATTAACATTAAGGATTATGCGTTAAACACATATTTACCATCGATTGGGTATGTGCCAGAAGAAAGTTTTCTTTTTTCTGATACGATCAAAAACAATATTAAATTTGGCGACTTTTCTGCGACTGACGAAGAAGTTATAGAAGCTGCTAAAAAAAGTGATTTGTATGACGACATTTTAGATCAACCTGATCAGTTTGATACCGAGGTTGGTGAGCAAGGCGTGTCATTGTCTGGCGGTCAACGCCAGCGGCTTGCCATTGCGCGGGCACTGATTATTAATCCAGAGATCCTTCTCCTGGATGATGCCCTTTCTGCGGTTGATGGTGAAACAGAACATGAAATTTTAAAGGAATTGCGTAAGGAACGTAAAGGCAAGACGACCATAATTGCTGCGCACCGGTTAAGCAGTGTGATGAATGCTAACGAAATTTTGGTTCTTGACAGTGGTGAAATTATTCAACGAGGAACTCACGAAGAGTTACTTAAGCAGGATGGTTGGTATCAAGATATGTTCCATAGACAACAAATGGAAACTAAAATTGCAAAGGAGGGTGACCTAGATGCAGAATAAAAAAGAATCAATTTGGGCACATACTATGACCACTAAAGAGCAATTTCGTACAATTAAACGAATGTTGCCTTTTACAAAACCTTTTTGGAAACAATTTGTGGTTGCAATTATTTTTGCAGGAATTGTAAGTGTAATTAATATTTTACTTCCCAGGTTGATTCAATATTATATGGATCATTTTTTAATCCATAGTTCAACGCCACTTTCGATTATGTTTTTGTTTGCTGGTTTATATTTTCTAGGAGCAATATTACAAGCAATTTTTCAGTTTGGGCAAACTTTCCTTTATGCAATGGGAGCCGAACGAACGTTAGAAAGAGTGCGGGTTCTTTTATTTAGGAAATTGCATAAATTGGGGATGAATTACTTTGATGCCACCCCGGCTGGATCAATAGTGTCTCGGGTAACTAATGATACGATGAGTTTACAGGACTTCTGGACGCTGTTTTTAACACTTATTGTGGGCGTTTTTGGGATGGCTTCTGCTTTGGTTGCTATGTTTACAACGAATGCGAAGATTACCTGGGCGACGCTATCATTATTACCATTCTTAGTTTTTATAATTTGGTTTTACCAAAAATATAGTTCAACGGTTTATCGAAGAATGAGAGAAAACTTAAGCCAGTTAAACACCAAAATTAGTGAGTCATTGGTCGGAATTGGAGTTATTCAACAATTTCGCCAAGAAAAAAGAATTGAAAGTGAATTTGAAAAAACAAATAACGAATACTTATTTGCCCGATTTTCAATGATTCGTATGAACTCTTTGCTTTTAAATCCAATCATTAATTTAATGTATGCGCTGGGCGTTGTGATTGCGTTAGGATTATTTGGTATTAATACTTTCAAAGAACCAGTAGCTGCAGGAGTTATTTATGCATTTGTAAGTTATATCGATAGTTTTTACAATCCAATGTCGTCTATGATGGATTATCTTTCTACTTTCCAAGATGGGCTTGTTGCAAGCACTCGAATTTTACGAATTTTCGATAATGAAAGTTATCAACCAAAACAAAATGAGCAGTCAGATCTTGAAATCTCAGAAGGAAAAGTGGAATTTAAACACGTTACTTTTTCGTACGATGGTAAAAATAACGTTTTAAATGATATTAGCTTTACGGTTAATCCTGGTGAAACTGTGGCTTTAGTTGGATCAACTGGTAGTGGTAAGAGTTCAACCATCAATCTTTTAATGCGATTTTATGAGTTTCAATCTGGTCAAATCCTTGTTGACGGCCATGACATTCGTGATTATGCAGAAGCGGAGTTGCGGAAAAAAATTGGATTAGTTTTACAAGAACCATTTCTATTTTATGGGGATATTGCTTCAAATATCCGCATGTATAATGAAGATATTACTGATGATCAAATTCGACGGGCAGCTCAGTTTGTTCAAGCTGATCATTTCATTGAGGAACTACCAAATGGTTACCATAACAAAGTGATTGAACGTGGGGTGGAGTACTCAGGCGGTCAACGTCAATTAATTTCTTTTGCTCGTACAATTGCCAGTGATCCTAAGATCTTAATTTTGGATGAAGCAACTGCACATATTGATACAGAAACAGAAGATATGATTCAAGGAAGTTTGAAAAAGATGAGCCAAAGTCGCACGTCTCTTGTGATTGCCCATCGGTTGTCAACGATTCAAGATGCTAACCAAATTTTGGTTCTAAAGCATGGACGAATTATTGAGCGTGGAACTCATGATGAATTACTTGCTAAGAAAGGTATGTATTACGATATGTACCAAATGCAAGGAAATACCAAAGTAGAAACTGAATAACAAAAAAGACTGGGAAAGTATTTTTCTCAGTCTTTTTTGTTATATAAAGCGTGGAAAATAAGCATTAACGTTTTGTTCCATTCACTCATTTTTTTTAGAAATATCAACGTAATGAAAATTTGGATCGATTTCTTGGTCTAATTGATCAAATGCAGATTGTAATTTTTCGTCAAGGGCAGCACGACCCGCCTCATTCATCCGTTGTTTGCGGTCTACGACAATTGGCTTCCCGAAATCAACGGTGATTTTTTTTCGTGAAAAAAGTTTTTTGAAAGACAAGGGGCCCTGGTACACAGTTGGGATAAGTGGCACATTTGCCATTTGAGCTATTACAACTGCGCCTCCCTTTAGATGCTGTGTATGACGTGAACCAGAAGGAAAGATAATCATTGAAAGCTTTCCTTCTCGCAGAATTTTCACGGGAGTCTTAATGGCGGAAGGACCAGGATGTTTTCGATTAACAGAAAAAGCATAACAGGTAACCAGAATCCAGCGAATGATGGGGTTTTTAAATAGTTCTTCTTTAGCCATAAATGAAAATTTTTTAGGACTAGCCGCTAAAGCAAACAGGATTGGATCAAACCAAGTTCGATGTGGGCCAACGAGAATGTATGATCCCTTTGGAAGATTCTTTCGGTTTAAGTAACGAGGACGGCCATTGATAATGTATAATAGTAAACGAATTACAATTCTTAAAAAGGAATAAAGCACTGTGCAACTCTCCAATCATGCTAATTTATATCTTAAGTATGGACAAAAAATGAGATTGTTGCAAGTAATGATTAAGGGGAAAAATGACAGAATCTGTAAATTTAAACGGTAACGAAAGAATTGATCAACTGTACAGTCAAGATATTAAAATTATTCAAAGCTCAGAAGTCTTTTCGTTTTCGTTAGATGCGGTTCTTTTAGCAAATTTTGCAAAACTAAAAGCTTCTCCAAAAGTGAAAATTATGGACTTATGTGCAGGCAATGGTGCAGTAGGACTTTTTGCCAGTCAAAAAACCAAAGGACAAATTTTTCAGATTGAATTGCAAGCAAAATTAGCTGATATGGGGAAACGAAGTATTGAACTGAATGGGCTTCAGAATCAAGTCCATATGGTAAATATGGACTTAGCAGATACTTTTAGAAAATTTGAAAAAGATACATTTGACTTTGTTCTTTGCAATCCACCGTATTTTAAAAACCAAATAGCAAGTAAGAAAAATCCCAATCCATATTTGGCGGTGGCACGTCATGAGATTAAAACGAACCTTGATCAGGTGTTGGAGACATCGGCCGGTTTACTAAAAATGAACGGAAAATTATATTTGGTTCATCGCCCTGACCGTTTTTCGGAAATTATGGCTTCTTTGGCACGTCATCGATTAGCACCAAAAAAGATTCGGTTAGTTTATCCACGCCAACATAGCGAGGCCAACATGGTTTTAATCGAAGCAATTAAAGATGGTCGAAAAGGTGGGATGCGGTTTGTGGAACCTTTGTATACATATGAAGGAAAGGAATACTCGACAGAAGTGAAGGGATTACTTTATGGTAGAAAAAAATCGTAAATTCTTCTTTTATGTGCTTTATTGTGCGGATGGGACGTTGTACGGAGGTTTTACGGTTGATTTAGCTCAGCGAGTAGCTACACATAATGCTGGAAAAGGAGCAAAGTATACGCGCGTAAAGAGTCGTCGTCCGGTTCGATTAATTTATTCTGAAACTTATGAAACGAAACATGATGCATTGAGTGCGGAGTATCATTTTAAGCATCAAACGCGTAAAGCCAAGCTTCAATTTCTCGACTTACATAATGTAAAACTTCCAAAAGTCTGAAAGTCTTTTTCATGAATTTTGTTTTCAGTGTTATACTAAAGATACATTTGTTAAGGAGGAATTTTTGTAATGAAAATTATTGATTATGGTATTCGTGATGATGAAAAACCATATTTAGATGAATGGGTTAAGAAAAATAATGTTGAAGTTAAGGCTGTTTCTGACCTTTTAACTGAAGACAATATTGACCTAGCTAAGGGTTATGATGGGGTAATTGCTTATCAGCAAAAACCTTATACTGATGGCATCTTTAAGAAGATGGATGAATTTGGAATCCATGCATTCTCCTTACGAAATATTGGTGTTGATAACGTTCCTGCTGAATCTGTTAAGAAATACAACATTAAAGTTTCTAATGTTCCAGCATATTCACCAAGTGCTATTGCTGAATTATCAGTAACAGCATTGATGGCTTTATTACGTCGTTTGCCACGTTTCGAAAACAAAATGGCTAAAGGCGACTTCCGTTGGACACCAGATATTGCTCAAGAACTCAACGAATTAACGGTCGGTGTTGTTGGAACTGGCCGAATTGGCCGTGCAGCAATGGACATCTTCAAGGGCTTTGGCGCTAAAGTTATTGGCTACGATGTTTTCCGTAATCCTGAATTGGAAAAAGAAGGCATTTATGTAGATAGCTTGGATGATATTTATGCACAAGCTGATGTTATTACTTTGCATGTACCTGCATTAAAAGATAACTATCATATGTTAAATGATGATGCCTTTAGCAAAATGAAGGATGGTGTCTACATTCTTAATTATGCTCGTGGTTCACTTATCGACACAGATGCTTTGATCCGTGCACTTGACAACGGCAAAGTTGCTGGCGCTGGTCTTGATACCTACGAAAATGAAGTTGGTATCTTTGATGTTGATCACAAGGGCAAGAAGATTGATGATGATGTCTTCAATAACCTTTATGCACGTGATAATGTCTTGATCACACCACATGCAGCATTCTATACAACCAAAGCTGTTAAGAATATGGTTCAAATCTCATTAAATAATAACAAGAGTTTTATCGAAAATGGAAAAGCTGATAATGAAGTTAGCTTTGACTAATTTTAGATAGAAATTAAATGAAAAAGAGCTTACATAATTGTGTAAACTCTTTTTTTGTGATTAAAATTCACTGTCTTTTAAAGTATTACTTGCAGTGAGGCAATATTTTCGGTATACTTGTTCCTGGTGTTAAACCAAATTCACACCCAACTGGATGATTTGACCAGTGCTCATTGAGTTCTCAAATCGGATGAAGGTTGGGAAGGAAAAAACTATTGGAGGTATATATTTTATGTCAGTTATTTCTATGAAACAATTGCTCGAATCTGGAGTTCATTTTGGTCACCAAACACGTCGTTGGAATCCAAAAATGAAACCATATATTTTTACAGAACGGAACGGTATTTACATTATTGACTTACAAAAAACAGTCAAAATGATTGATACTGCTTATAACTTTGTAAAAGATATCGCAGCTAATAACGGTGTTATTTTATTTGTTGGTACAAAAAAGCAAGCACAAAATGCAATTGAAGAAGAAGCAACTCGTGCAGGTCAGTATTATGTTAACCATCGTTGGTTAGGTGGAACTTTAACTAACTGGAATACGATTCAAACACGTATCAAACGGCTTAAGGATCTTAAAAAGATGAATGAAGACGGTACTTTTGATCGTTTACCAAAGAAGGAAGTTTCTCTTCTTAACAAGCAAAAAGATAAGTTGGAGAAGTTTTTGGGTGGTATCGAAGATATGCCTCATATTCCAGATGCTGTATTTATTGTTGATCCTCGTAAAGAGCAAATCGCAGTTAAAGAAGCTCGTAAATTGAACATTCCAATTATTGCTATGGTAGATACGAATACAGATCCTGATCAAATTGATGTTATTATTCCATCAAATGATGATGCTATTCGTGCTGTTCGTTTGATCACTTCAAAAATGGCTGATGCCGTTATTGAAGGTCGTCAAGGTGAAGACCAAGAAGACGCTGATCAACCAGCAGCAAAGAGCGCAGCACCAGCTAAAAAGAGCGCTGCTACTAGTGAAGTCTCTTCAGATTCTCTTGAAAATCTTAAGAAAACCGTTGAAGGCGGAGCAAGTTCTGCAAAATAGTTTTTGTTTTAGGCTGTCGTAAGTCTCGACCTTTTTGGCCTGAGACCGAGATGGCCTTTTTAATGAAATTTTGAGAATTTTAAAGGAGGATATAATTATGGCAAGTATTTCCGCATCTCAGGTTAAAGAATTACGTGATAAAATCGGTGTTGGTATGATGGATGCAAAGAAGGCATTGGTTGCAAGTGATGGTGACATGGATAAAGCAATTGATCTTCTTCGCGAAAAAGGAATTGCTAAGGCTGAAAAAAAGAGCAGTCGTATTGCTGCTGAAGGCTTAGCAGATGTCGAAATTCATGATGACCAGGCTGCAATTGCTGAAGTTAATTCAGAAACTGATTTCGTTGCTTCCAACGACCAATTTATCGACTTAGTAAAGGGTATCACTGCTCAATTAGCATTAAATACTCCTAAAACAGTTGAAGACGCATTGGCACTTAAGACCACAAAGGGAACCATTAACGACGACATTGTCGAAACAACTCAAGTAACAGGTGAAAAAATCACTTTACGTCGTTTCGATGCAATTAAGAAAACTGCTGACCAACATTTTGGTGCATATCTGCACATGGGCGGTAAGATCGCTACATTAGTTGTTTTAGATGGTGCTGACGACGATACAGCTAAGGATATTGCAATGCACGTAGCCGCTATTAATCCTAAGTACGTTAACCGTGATCAAGTACCTTCAGAGGTTTTAGATCATGAACGTGAGGTTTTAACTAAAGAAGCTGAAGAAGAGGGCAAACCTGCTAAAATCATCGCTAAGATGGTAGAAGGTCGTCTTAACAAATTCTTGGCTGAAATTAGTTTGGATGATCAAGATTTTGTTAAAGATCCTGACCAAACAGTTGCAAAATATGTTGCTTCTAAAGGTGGAAAAGTGAAATCATTTATCCGCTATGAAGTTGGCGAAGGCATTGAAAAGAAAAATGTTGACTTTGCTGAAGAAGTAAAAAAAGAAATGGGCGACTAAGCTAATATTTAAATCAAGGTACATTGCGAAAGCAATGTACCTTTTTTTATTAAGACGGTTATTTTTTTAAAAAAATAACAAGAGCCGTTTTGTTCAAGCTTTGTTTTAGATACAAATAGAAAAAAATTAATTTGAATGAAAAATGATGTTATATTTATAAATGTTTTATCGTATGCACCTTTTACTCAGTTGCATAAGGTAAATTGCCGAATAAATGGCTCTTTGTACTGCTTTTATGATAAACTAGAACGGAAGAAACAAGTGGAAGAGTCAATTTGACTGGCCACCTAATTAGTGCAGTGATAATGATCACCCGTACTGAGAATAAAATTTTGTGAATAAAATGATCATTGATAATTTTAGGAGGACAACCATGACAGAGGTTAAATATAAACGGGTAGTAATGAAGCTCAGTGGTGAAGCACTTGCTGGAGATAAAGGGACGGGAATCAATCCGCCTGTAATCAAAACAGTAGCTAAAGAATTAAAAGAAGTTCATGATTTGGGTGTTGAAATTGCCGTCGTTTGTGGTGGTGGTAACATGTGGCGTGGTGAGACTGGTGAACAGTTGGGCATGCAACGTGTACAAGCTGACTATATTGGAATGCTTGCAACGGTTATGAATGCATTGGCCTTGCAGGACAGTTTAGAATCTTTAGGTGTTCCTACTCGGGTGCAAACAGCTATTGAAATGAGACAAATTGCAGAACCTTATATCCGTCGGAAGGCTGTCCGCCATCTAGAAAAAAATAGAATTGTGATTTTTGCGGCTGGAACTGGCAGCCCATACTTTTCTACAGATACCACAGCTGCCTTACGTGGTGCTGAAATTGATGCTGATGCCATTCTGATGGCTAAAAACGGGGTTGATGGCATTTATTCAGCTGATCCAAACATTGATCCATCAGCTGTTAAGTATGAAGAACTTACTCACTTAGATATTATTGATAAAGGTCTCAAAGTCATGGATGCCACAGCCAGTTCTTTATCAATGGAAAACAATATTCCAATCGTCGTTTTCAATCTTAATAAACCGGGTAATATAAAAAAAGTTGTTGAAGGACAAAAAATTGGAACTACCGTAAGGGGGAAATAACATGACAGTAGAAAATACCAGTATTAAAGACGCACAAGATCGTATGAAAAAAGCAGAGCAATCTTTGGAACACGAATTGGGCAACATTAGGACAGGACGTGCAAATGCCAGTTTATTAGATCGCATTAAGGTTGATTATTACGGAACTCCTACACCGGTTAACCAAATGGCATCAATCACGATTCCAGAAGCACGTGTAATTATGGTTACACCGTATGATAAAACAGCATTAAAAAGTTTAGAACAGGCAATTTTGATTTCTGATTTAGGCATCAACCCATCTAATGATGGCACAGCAATTCGTTTGGTGATTCCTCAACTTACAGAAGAACGACGTAAGGAATTAGCAAAAGATGTCAAAGCAGAAGGCGAACGCGCAAAGGTTGCGGTTCGAAATGTACGACGTGATGCAATGGATGATCTGAAGAAGGGTGAAAAAGACAGTACTTATACAGAAGATCAACTCCATGATTTAGAAACACAAATGCAGAAAGTTACTGATGTGGCAATTAAAGCCGTTGACAAGATTGTAGCCGATAAAGAAAAAGAAGTTTTATCTGAATAGAATATTTTAAATGTATTTTAAAACGCAAGAGCCTGACAGTTTATCAGTGCTGTTTGCGTTTTTTATTGTTTAAGAGGCTTGTTTAGGGTAATTTTTCATTTTTATATAAAATTTTTATTTACAGAATATCAACTTTGGAGGTTTTCTGCTAAAATAGAGTTTATGTACTTATATAAAATGGAGTGATAGTGTGTTTTCAAAATCCGATAAACCAAATAGCCTTGAATCAGAAACACCAAAACAATTGAATGAACATATTCCTAACCATGTTGCTATTATTATGGACGGGAATGGACGCTGGGCACAAAAACGACATTTACCAAGAATTGCTGGCCACCGAGAAGGTATGAATACTGTTAAAAAAGTTACAATGAGTGCAAGTAATTTAGGCGTCAAAGTCTTAACTTTATACGCATTTTCAACAGAAAATTGGAAAAGGCCTTCAGGTGAAGTAAGCTTTTTAATGCATCTACCGGCTGATTTCTTTGATACTTTTGTTCCTGACCTTATCAAAGCCAATGTGCGCGTTAATGTGATTGGCTATGTTGATCAATTGCCTGACTATACGCAAACGGCTGTAAAAAATGCTGTAGCTGATACTGCTCAGTGTACTGGTATGATATTGAATTTTGCTTTTAATTATGGTGGTCGAGCCGAAATAGTTACAGCAGTGAAAAAAATTGCTCAGAAAGTTTCAGATCAAGAACTGACTTTAGATGAAATCACCGATGAAACTATTGATTCAAACTTGATGACTGCTGATTTAAAGCCGTACGCGGATCCTGATTTATTAATCCGGACGAGTGGAGAAGAACGAATTTCTAATTTTCTACTCTGGCAAATTGCCTATAGTGAATTAGTTTTTACAGATCAACTTTGGCCAGATTTTTCTGATCAAACACTTAAAGATTGTATTTATCAGTACCAACAAAGAAACCGTCGTTTTGGCGGTCTAAAATAAGGGAGCTTGAAAAATGAAACAACGAGTCACAACAGCTGTTATTGCTTTGATTATCTTTATTCCGGTAATTGTGTATGGAAAATGGCTAATCGATATTGCGGGAATTGTCCTTGGACTTATTGCCGTTAATGAAGTTTTAATGATGAAAAAATTACTTTTGGTTTCTCCAGAAGCGATTATTGCAGATATCGGGGTTATTGCCTTAATTGCACCGGCATCTTGGTTCGGATGGTTACCACCACAAATTGATCAAACTTTTATCTTCTTTTTGTGTATAATTGGTTTTCTTATCAGAACAGTATTTAGTCGAAACCGTTTTTCTTTTGATGATGCCGGAGCACTTACTTTGGCAGTTGCTTACATTGGTTTTGGATTTAACTACTTTATTGCTGCTAGAAGTGTTGGATTATCAATGTTGTTATACATCCTATTTGTGATTTGGTCTACGGACAGTGGTGCATATATATTTGGCAAGCGATTTAGCAAGCATAAGTTGGCACCCGCAATTAGTCCTAACAAGACTTGGGAAGGGTCGATTGGCGGCACAATTTTAGGTACCGTTGTTGGTACAGTATTTTTGGCCTTTTTCCCAACCCAATATAATTTTCTTTTGATGATATTGTTGACACTAATTCTTTCAATTACAGGTCAGTTTGGTGATTTAATCGAATCAGCATTAAAACGATATTTTTCAGTGAAAGATTCTGGAAATATTCTTCCAGGACATGGTGGAATCTTTGATCGTTTTGACAGTATGCTGTTAGTTTTACCTATTGCCCATCTGTTTGGATTAATCTAACAAAGTGAGGTTTGCCATTGATACAGACGATTATTACATTCATAATTGTATTTGGAATTCTGGTTATTGTTCATGAATTTGGTCACTTTTATTTTGCAAAAAAATCTGGGATCTTAGTTCGTGAGTTTTCAATTGGAATGGGTCCTAAAATCTACGCATATTCAAAAAATGCAACCACATATACGCTTCGAATTCTACCGATTGGTGGCTACGTTCGGATGGCAGGACTTGAAGATACTGATGAAGAATTAAAACCAGGAATGCCAGTTAGTTTAATTACTGGTGATAATGGAAAAATAGAAACAATTAACACGAGTCATGATACGACGCTTTTGAATGGAATTCCGATTGAAGTTACCGGAAGTGACTTGGAAAATGACCTTTGGATTGAAGGATATGAAAACGGTGATGAACAGACTCTTAAACGTTATGAAGTTGATCATGACGCATCTATTATTGAGTCAGATGGAACGAAGGTTCGAATTGCGCCGAAAGATGTTCAATTCCAGTCAGCCAAGTTATGGCAAAGGATTCTAACTAATTTTGCTGGACCAATGAATAATTTTATTCTGGCCATTGTTGTATTTGCGTTAGTTGGTATTCTCCAAGGGCAAGTTCCAACAAATTCAAATCAAGTTGTTGTAATACATGATTCAGTTGCGGCCAAGGCAGGATTAAAATCCCAGGACCGAATTGTTTCTGTAAATAGCAAAAGTACAAAATCTTGGTCAGATTTACAGGATGCTATTTCAGGTCGTCCAGGTAAAAAAACCAAAATGAGAGTTCAACGAAATTCAAAACGAATCAATTTGCAGATTACGCCTAAATCGGTTAAACAGAATGGATCAAAAACTGGTCAAATCGGGATTGAAAGTACGATGACTAAGAGTATAACTGCGAGAATTGCATACGGTTTTACTGAAACTTGGCGGTTAACCTCTATGATTTTTGCTCTTTTAGGTCATATGATTACCCATGGTGTCAGTGTTAACGATTTTGGTGGTCCAGTTGCCATTTACGCACAGACTTCTGCTGCCGCTAAATTAGGTTTTACTTCGGTACTAACGATGTTGGCTTATTTATCGTTAAATTTAGGAATTGTTAATTTGATTCCAATTCCAGCGTTGGATGGTGGAAAAATTCTGCTTAACTTTATTGAAGGAATTCGAAGAAAGCCTTTAAAACCAGAAACAGAAGGAATTATCACCCTTATTGGTTTTGGACTTCTTATGCTTTTGATGATTCTTGTGACTTGGAATGACATCCAACGTTATTTCTTAAAATAATACTTATTTGTGGAGGAAAACATGAAACAATCGAAAATATTAATTCCGACTTTGAAGGAAGTACCTAATGATGCTGAGGCAAAAAGCCATCAGATGATGCTGCGTGCTGGTTATATTCGCCAGGTTTCGGCCGGTATGTACGCTTATTTACCACTCGCTTTTCGAACAATTGAAAAAATCAAAAAAATTATTCGGGCTGAAATGGAAAAAATTGATGCAGTTGAGATGTTAGTACCGGCTGTGCTTCCTGCTGAGCTATGGGAAAAGTCGGGTCGTCTTGAAACATATGGACCAGAATTATTTAAATTTAAGAATCGTCATGACCGTGATTTTATCCTTGGACCTACTCATGAAGAAACTTTTACAACCCTTATTCGAGATGAGGTAAAATCATACAAGCGTCTACCACTTACTTTGTACCAAATTCAGATGAAGTATCGTGATGAAGACCGTCCTCGTTATGGTTTGTTACGTGGACGCGAATTTTTGATGAAAGATGCTTATTCTTTCCATGCCGAAACTGATAGTTTAGATAAAACTTTTCGCGATATGGAAAAAGCTTATCAAAATATTTTTGATGCCTGTGGTTTGAATTATCGGGAAATTGTGGGTGACGCTGGTGCAATGGGTGGTAACGATTCGAAAGAGTTTTCTGCAATTGCCCCTGTTGGTGAAGATACAATTGCATATTCTGAAGAAAGTGACTATGCTGCAAATCTGGAAATGGCTAGCAGCAAATACATTGAACCAAAGACAGCACCTGAGGCACCAAAAGAACTTGAAAAGGTGGCAACACCTGATGCTAAAACGATTGATGAAGTTGCTAAATTTCTTAATGTCAAAGCAAATAAACTGATCAAGACTCTTTTATTTATTGCAGACGAGAAGCCGGTATTGGTACTAGTCCGTGGTGATGATCAAGTAAACGAAGTTAAAGTTAAGAATTTTCTTAAGGTTGACGAATTGGTAGCTGCAACTGACGATCAGGCGGAACAATATTTAAATGCTGATTTTGGGTCTTTAGGTCCTGTTGGGGTAGATTCGAAGGATGTTACAATTTTGGCTGACTTTTACGTTAAAATGATGAATAACGCTATTACGGGTGCTAACCAAAATGGGTACCATTACAAGAATGTAAATCTAGATCGTGATTTGAAGGTTAACCAGTTTGGCGATTTTAGAACCGCTCAAGAGGGTGAACTGGCTCCGGATGGTAAAGGCAAGCTAAAGTTTACTAAAGGAATTGAAATTGGTCATATTTTTAAAATTGGAACTCGTTACTCTGATTCACTCGGAGCCACTATTTTAGATGAAAACGGTCGTTCTAAGCCAGTTATTATGGGGTGTTACGGAATTGGTGTTAGCCGATTGTTATCAGCAATTGCGGAACAAAAAGCAGATGACCACGGCTTAGTTTGGCCAAGTAAAATTGCACCATTTGATATTCACGTGATTCCAGTAAATGCCAAGAATAAAGAACAAATGGATTTGGCTAATCAAATTTCAGATACGATGACCAACGCTGGTTATGAAGTTCTTGTTGATGATCGTAAGGAACGGGCCGGAGTTAAGTTTGCTGATTCTGATTTAATTGGAATTCCTGTTCGAATTACAGTGGGTAAAAAATCTTCAGATGGTATTGTAGAGGTTAAGCTACGAGATACTGGGGAGACGTTAGAAGTAAAAATTGCAGAATTAGAAAATTCGGTTGGTATCCTTCTTAAAAATGATAATTAAAAACAATTTTAGGGCAGTATCAACAGCATAATAATTATAATAACGGCAGGTTGATGAGAGGTTAGTTTGAATATCAACTTGTCGTTATATTCATGAATATTAAAATATTTGTTTAGTTTTGCGAAAGGGGAAGGAATCAAATTTTGAGTTTAAATACTAGTGAGCAATTTCAAAAACTTCTCGAACAAATTGACTATCCTCAGCTTAATGAACCAAGTTTTGAAAAGGCTGAAATAAAAAAGGTAGTCGTTCATAAAAAATCAAAGATTTGGGAATTTTCTTTTCAATTTAAAGAATGTTTACCTTTTGAAGTATTTCAACAATTTTATAACCATTTACAAATGGCTTTTAACTCGATTGCAACAGTGTCATTTGAGATTAAAACCCATACATCAGAATTAGACGGTCATCTGATTGCAAATTATTGGGACTGGATTGTCAAAAATAGCCACATCTCTTCGCCTCTTACTCAGGAACTATGTGGACATAACTTGCCATATATGAATGATGGTCGGGTTATTTTTGCTGCTCAAAATGAAGTTGTTCAAAATTTTTTAACATCAACCGCTCTTGGACCAATTGAAAGCACTTACCAACAGTACGGTTTTCCAGAATTCTCAATTCACACCATTATTGATGATTCAGATTCTCAAAGTATGATTAAAGAGTTGAAGGCCAAAAAAGAAAAAAGTGATGCAGAATTAGCAAAAAAAGCCTCTCAAGCAATTTTGGAACAAAGTGAGAAGCGACAACAAAGACAAGCAAGTGGCGTTCCGGATGGCGGGCCAGTTCGGATTGGTAAACAAATTAATCCAGATGCAGAAGTTACTCGGCTGGATCAAATTACACAAGAAGAACGTTCAGCGGTTATTGAAGGATATATTTTTGACGCCGAAGTTAGAACGCTACGGTCAAAACGACAATTATTAATTTTTAAAGTTACTGATTATAGTTCCTCAATTACAGTAAAAAAGTTCTCCAAAAATGAAGCAGAAGAACAATTATTTGCAAACATTAAAAAGGGGCTTTGGGTTAAAGTTCGTGGGAGTATTCAAGAGGATACTTTCATGAGAGACCTTACGCTTAATGCTTATGATGTGATGGAAGTTAGTCATGCAACACGTAAGGACACCGCACCTGCGGATAAGAAGCGCGTTGAACTTCATCTGCATACCAATATGAGCCAGATGGATGCGACAAATAACATTACTGATTATGTAAATCAGGCTGCTAAATGGGGTCAAAAAGCAATTGCAGTAACAGACCACTCTGGGTTACAAGCTTTTCCGGATGCGTATGCTGCTGGTAAGAAAAACCATGTCAAGATTTTGTATGGCGTTGAAGCTAACTTGGTTGATGATGGCGTTCCGATCGGATATAACGATAAAAAAATTCCCCTTAAAGGGGCAACTTATGTGGTGTTCGATACAGAAACAACGGGGCTTTCGGCAATTTATGATAAGGTAATTGAACTTTCTGCGGTAAAAATGCAGGATGGTAACGTTATTGATCAATTTGAAGAGTTTATTGATCCAGGATTTCCATTATCCGAAGTCACAACTAATTTAACAAGTATTACAGATGAAATGGTGCATGGCTCTAAGTCAGAAAAAGAAGTGTTCTCACTTTTTCGAGAATTTTATGGAGATGCCATTGTTGTAGGCCATAATGTGACGTTTGATATTGGCTTTATGGATACGGGATATGCACGTTATGGTATGCCACCAATTACCAATCCAATCATTGATACGCTGACCTTAGCACGATTCTTGTATCCAACGTTGAAGAGTTATCGTTTAAACACGTTAGCTAAGAAATTTGGAGTCAGCTTAGAGCATCACCATCGTGCAATTTATGATGCCGAATCAACAGGACATTTGTGCCATCTATTTTTGAAAGATGCGGAAGACCGCTATCACATTAATTATCACAGCCAGCTCAATGAACACATGACTGAAAATGACGCGTATAAACACGCTCGGCCAGCACATGCAGTTTTGATTGCACAAACCCAGGCCGGATTAAAGAACCTATTCCGGTTGGTTTCACTTTCTAATGTAAAATACTATTATCGAGTTCCGCGAATTCCTAAATCTGAACTATCTCGTTTACGAGATGGGATTTTGGTTGGGTCGGCTTGCAGTAGCGGTGAAGTCTTTACAGCTATGATGCAAAAAGGTAAGGAAGAGGCCAAACAAAAGGCTAAATTTTATGATTATCTAGAAGTGATGGCAAAACCTGTCTATCAGCCAGAAATTGAACAAGGTTTAATTCAAGATAATCGTCACCTAGAAGAAATTTTATCTAATATTGTGGATCTTGGAAAAGAGTTAAAAAAACCGGTTGTTGCGACTGGTGACGTTCATTATCTCAATCCTGAAGATTACATTTATCGAAAGATTTTGATTAATTCTCAAGGGGGAGCTAATCCGCTTAATCGATCGAAGTTACCAGACGTTCACTTCAGAACGACTAATGAAATGTTGGATGAATTTGCCTTCTTAGGTAAAGAAAAAGCAGAAGAAATCGTTGTGACAAACCCCAATCGGATTGTCGACATGGTAAATGATGTGAAACCTGTTAAAGACAAGCTTTATACACCTAAGGTTCCTGGGGCTGAAGCTCAAATTGAAAAGTTAACGATGGATGAAGCCCATGCCCTTTATGGTGATCCGTTACCTCAAATAGTTAAAGAACGTTTGGACAAGGAACTGAAAAGTATTATTGGTAATGGATTTTCCGTTATTTATTTAATTGCCCAGCGACTTGTTCATAAAAGTAATAAAGATGGGTACTTGGTTGGATCTCGAGGATCGGTTGGATCTAGTTTAGTGGCTACCATGTCGGGAATTACGGAGGTTAATCCGCTACCACCACACTATCGATGTCCAAATTGTCAGTACACCAAGTTTTATACCAAAGGTGAGTATGGATCCGGATTTGATTTACCTGACGAAAATTGTCCAAAGTGTCAAACACCGTTAATTGGTGACGGTCAAGACATTCCATTTGAGACGTTCTTAGGTTTCAAAGGTGATAAGGTACCTGATATTGATTTAAACTTTTCTGGAGATTATCAACCAATTGCACATAATTATATGCAAATCTTATTCGGACAGAAAAATGTGTTTCGAGCTGGAACAATTGGAACAGTCGCTGATAAAACGGCCTATGGATACGTAAAAGCATACGAACGGGATACCGGTCAGACATTCCGTAATGCTGAAATTGACCGGCTATCATCTGGTGCCACTGGAGTTAAAAGGACGACTGGACAACATCCAGCAGGAATTTTGATTGTGCCGGATTATATGGATATTTATGACTTCACGCCAATTCAATATCCTGCAGATGATCAGTCGGCTGCTTGGAAAACGACGCATTTTGATTTTCATTCTATCCATGATAATATTCTGAAAATGGATATTTTAGGACATGATGATCCAACTATGATTCGTGCGTTACAAGATCTTTCTGGAATTGATCCAAAAACGATTCCTACAGATGATCCTGGAGTTATGAAATTATTTTCTGGAACTGAAGTTCTAGGAGTAACGGAGGAACAAATTCAGTCCAAAACGGGAACATTTGGGGTGCCAGAATTTGGAACCCGATTTGTTCGCGGGATGTTAGAGGAAACTCATCCGACAACGTATGCTGAATTACTTCAAATTTCTGGCCTTTCTCATGGAACTGATGTCTGGTTAGGAAATGCTGAAGAGTTAATCAAAGCTGGAACCGTAACTTTGAAAGATGTCATTGGTTGTCGTGATAATATCATGACCGATTTAATTCATTATGGGATGGACTCGCAAACGTCTTTCCAAATTATGGAAAGTGTTCGTCACGGTCGGGGAATTCCCGATGGTGATGAGAAAAAGATGAAGGACTCTAACGTGCCCGATTGGTACATTGATTCTTGTGGCAAAATTAAGTATATGTTCCCACGAGCGCATGCTTCTGCCTACGTTTTGATGGCCCTTAGAATTGCATACTTTAAAGTATATTTTCCAATTCTATATTACAGTGCCTATTTTAGTGTTCGTGCAGATGATTTTGATTTGGTTTCTATGTCACACGGCAAGGATGCAGTAAAAAAAGCAATGAAAGACATTAACGATAAGGGAATGGATGCTTCCACAAAAGAAAAAAATCTTTTGACTGTATTAGAGTTGGCCAACGAAATGCTTGAACGTGGTTTTACATTTAAGATGGTTGATGTGAACAAGTCTGATGCTTCGCAATGGGTAATTGACGGTAATTCTTTGTTAGCACCGTTTAATGCTGTTCCTGGATTAGGATTAAATGTTGCCAAACAGATCGTGGCAGCTCGTGAAGATAAGCCATTTCTTTCAAAAGAAGACCTTTCAAAACGTGGAAAAGTTTCAAAAACTTTGATTGATTTTATGACTGAAAATGGTGTTTTGGCTGATTTACCAGATGAAAATCAATTATCCTTGTTTGATATGTAACCAATTTGAACGGTATCATGTGATATGTTATAATTATTAGTGAATCTAAGTGCAGCAAGTGAGTGAGCAGATAATGCTCACTCTTTTTCTTGAGAATATTTGAAATTTATTGGAGGTTTAAGTTTGGCAAGTGTCGTAGAAACCGTGCAAAAAGAAGTAGGACCCCTCATTGAATCCCACAATTTTGATTTAGTGGACATTGAGTTTGTAAAAGAAGGAAAAAGCTGGTATCTCCGCGTTTATATTGATAAGCCGGGTGGTATTACCATCGAAGATTGTGCCGAGGCTAGTGATGAAATTAGTGAAAAACTAGATAGCTTAGATCCTGATCCATTTCCAGAGGCTTATTTCTTAGAGGTTTCTTCGCCTGGTGCTGAACGGCCAATTAAAACCTCTGATGACTGGCATCGTGCAGTGGGCCAGTATATTCATATTTCTTTATATGCGCCAGTTGATGGACAAAAAGTCTTCGAAGGAACATTAGACGACTACTCAGATGCATCTTTAACATTGACGTATATGGCTAAGACTAGAAAGATTAGTAAGCAATTTGATGTGAAACAGGTTGGATTTGCGCGTTTTGCAATCAAGTTTTAAAAAGGAGAATCTAAAATGAGCAAAGAAATGGTTAGTGCCCTCAATACTCTGGAAGAGGAGAAGGGAATCAAAAAAGAAGTCGTCATTGATGCCTTAGAGGCAGCGTTAGTTTCTGCTTATAAACGTAACTACGATCAGGCTCAAAATGTGGATGTAGACTTTGATGAAAAAAAGGGCGATATCCATGTATATGCAGTTAAAGAAGTTGTTGAAGATGTTGAGGATAGTCAACAACAGGTGAGTCTAACTGATGCTTTAGCAATTAACAAAGCATACGAACTTGGAGATCATATCAAGTTTGAAGTAACCCCCAAGAATTTTGGTCGAATTGCTGCTCAAACCGCTAAACAAGTTATCTTACAGCGAGTTCGTGAAGCCGAACGTGAAATCGTTTATAATAAGTACAGTGAGTATGAAAATGAAATTGTAACCGGTGAAGTTGCAAGACGCGATAATCGATTTGTTTATGTCGATCTTAATGGTGTTGAAGCCGTTATGTCTAAGGCTGACCAAATTCCAACCGAACGTTATGAGCCACACGACCATATTAAGGTCTATGTGACAAAGGTTGAAAATAGCGGTAAAGGTGCCCAAGTGTTTGTTAGTCGAAGTACGCCAGATTTATTAAAGCGGCTATTTGAACAAGAAGTTCCTGAAATTTTTGATGGAACCGTTGAAATCGTCTCAGTAGCTCGTGAGGCTGGTGATCGTGCAAAGGTTGCCGTTCGGTCTAACGACCCTGACATTGATGCTGTTGGAACTTGTGTTGGTCCTCGTGGGCAACGTGTTCAAACCATCGTGAATGAATTAAACGGTGAGAATATGGATATCGTAGAATGGGAAGACGATGCTGCAAAATATATCTCTAACGCATTAAATCCAGCTGAAGTTGTAGATGTCTTGTTTGATGAAGAAAATGAGCGTGCTTGTATGGTAATTGTTCCAGATTATCAGTTATCCTTAGCAATTGGTAAAAGAGGACAAAATGCCCGTTTGGCAGCTAAATTAACCGGTTATAAAATTGATATTAAATCAGAAACTGATGCCAAAAACTTGGTTGAAGAATCAGATGAAGATACTACTGAAAATTCAGATTCAGAATCAGACGCTAAATAAGCGTACTTGATTGGAGGCTCAACAGTTATGAAAAAAAGAAAAATTCCGTTGCGCAAGGATATCGTGACGGGTGAAATGTTTCCGAAAAAAGAACTGGTTCGGGTTGTGAAGAACAAAGCCGATGAGGTATCCTTGGACCCGACTGGTAAAAAGCCTGGTAGAGGTGCATACATTAGCTTAGATGTAAAAATTGCCCAACGTGCCAAAACCGAAAGAACTTTTGATAAAGCATTTAAAATCAAAGTAGATGATGACTTCTATGATGAATTGATTGCTTATGTTGACCATCAACAAGCACGGAAGGAACTTTTTAAAGATGAATGAACGCGATCGTTTTTCTAATCTGCTTGGTTTGGCAAGAAGAGCTGGAAAATTGATATCTGGTGAACAACAAGTGTTACAATCAATTCGAAGCCAAAGAGCAAAAGTCGTGGTTGCCAGTACGGATTTGGGAGCTGCAACTCAAAAGAAAATTTCTGATAAGTGTACTACTTATAAAGTCCCGTTGATCTCATTTATGAATCGAATTGAGATAAGTCAATCAATTGGGCAAGCAAGAACGGTAGTTGCAATCGAAGATCAAGGATTCGCAAAAGCATTATTAAAATTAAATATTGAAGAAGGAGCGTGAAGATATGGGGAAAAAACGCATATACGAATTAGCTAAGGAAATTAATGTTTCCAGTAAGGATATCATTGCCAAGGCTAAAGAAGATGGATTTGATGTTAAAAACCACATGTCCACACTAGGTGAAGACGAGGAACGTAAAATTCGCTCTTCATTTGTGAAAAATAACAGTAAACAAACAGGAACAGCAACTAAAAAGCCAACCATGTATCGGTCTGCTAAGACTGGCAAAACAATTGTAGAACGATCCGGAAACGGTGATCATGGAACAAAGAATCATCAATCGCAAAATGCCAAACCGGGTCGTCATGAGCAGACTCAGAACCATACGCAGCCTGCAACAACTGGGACAGCAAATACGAATCATGCACAGAAACAGAGTAGCAACACGGCACATGCGCAACATAGTTCTAGTCAAAATCAAACCAGAAATAATACGCGAAATACGCAAAGTCATAATTCGCAAAACAATCGTTCTAATCAGAATAGTTCAACGAATAATAGTCGAACAACTAGCTCAACTAGATCAAATACGAGCTCAAACAAATCTACAAATTCCAATCGATCAAATACTAGTTCAAACAGAACGGTAAACTCTAATTCCAATCGTTCAAATACTAGTTCTAACAGAACAACAAACACAAACCGATCAAACACGAATTACAATAAATCGAATTCTAATTCCAATCGAACAAGCTCTAATTCCAACCGTTCAAATGGGAATAATCAAGGCTCTTCTAATTCAAGAAATAATCGTGGTTCTAGTTTTGGTGGTCGTAATCGTTTCAATAATCGGAATAGATATACAAAAAAGGTTAAGAAAAATGGCCGTTTACGTGAAGTAAACAATAAACCTGCATCAGTACGGAAGAATAAGCCATTACCAGATGTTTTTGAGTACGATGATGGTACCAATGTTGCTGAAATCGCTAAGAAGATTCATCGTGAACCAGCAGAAATTATCAAAAAATTGTTTATGCTTGGCGTCATGGTTAATCAAAACCAGTCGCTAGATAAAGATATTATTGAAATTTTGGCTGATGATTACGGGATTAAGGCGCAAAAGAAACAAGAAGTTGATGTGTCAAATATCGATAAGATGTTTGAAAAAGAGGAAAGTAACACAGATCATCTTGTAAGCCGTCCCCCAGTAGTTACAATTATGGGCCATGTTGATCACGGAAAGACAACCTTATTGGATAATCTTCGTCACAGTCATATTACCGCTGGTGAAGCAGGTGGAATTACCCAGGCAATTGGTGCTTATCAAGTAGAACATGATGGTAAATCAATTACATTCTTGGATACACCTGGACATGCCGCATTTACTGAAATGCGAGCTCGTGGTGCTGATATTACTGACATTACGGTTTTGGTAGTAGCTGCTGATGATGGGGTTATGCCACAAACAATTGAAGCTATTAATCATGCTAAAGCTGCAAAGGTTCCCATTATCGTAGCAGTTAACAAGATTGATAAACCAGGTGCAAATCCTAAACACGTTATGGAACAGTTAACAGAATATGGTTTAGTTTCTGAAGACTGGGGTGGTGATACCATCTTTGTAGAAATTTCTGCGAAGTTTGGTAAAAATATCGATGAACTTCTAGATATGATTCTTCTCCAAGCTGAAGTTATGGAATTAAAGGCTAATCCAGACCAAAATGGTGCGGGCTCTGTTATTGAAGCCAGTCTAGATCCTGGCAAGGGATCTATCGCTACAGTCCTTGTTCAAACAGGAACTTTGCGGGTTGGTGATCCGATTGTTGTTGGGAATACATTTGGTAGAATCCGAACAATGACAAATGAACTTGGCCGACGTGTCAAAGAGGCTACACCTTCTACACCAGTTGAAATTACTGGATTAAATGATGTTCCAGAAGCTGGGGATCGATTCGTTGTATTTGATGATGAGAAAACTGCTCGTGCCGTTGGTGAAGAACGTGCTAAATCTGCACTGATGGAAGAACGGCGCGCAGATAACCACGTTACTTTAGATAACTTATTTGATTCTCTTAAAGAAGGAGAAATGAAAGAAGTTAACATCATCATTAAGGCTGATGTACAAGGTTCTGTTGAGGCTCTTTCTGGTAGCTTGAAAAAGATTGATGTGAAAGGTGTTCGTGTCAATATTATTCATACCGCCGTTGGTGCAATTAACGAAAGTGATGTAGCCTTAGCTGAAGCTAGCAATGCAATTATTATTGGATTTAATGTACGTCCAACCAATCAAGCTAAGCAGCTTGCCGATTCTTCAGACGTAGATATTCGTTTACATCGTGTTATTTACAACGCCATTGATGAAGTGGAATCAGCAATGAAGGGTATGCTTGAACCAACCTACAAAGAAGAAATCACTGGTCAGGTTGAAGTTCGTCAGATTTATAAAGTTTCTCATGTTGGAACTGTTGTTGGCGGTTATGTCACAGAAGGTTATATTCAAAAGGATAGTGGCGTTCGCTTAATTCGTGATGGTGTAGTCATTTACGAAGGCAAGTTAGCAAGCTTAAAACGTTTCAAAGATGATGCTAAACAGGTTAAACAGGGATTTGAATTAGGTCTTACAATTGACGGCTACAACGATATCAAAGTTAATGATGTGGTTGAGGCCTATATCATGAAAGAAGTTCCTGTAGAATAGGAGGTTCCAAATGGCAAGACAATATCGTTCTGATCGCCTTGGTCAAGAGATAGAAAAAGAAGTTAGTGACATCCTGCGTAAGCGGGTTCGTGATCCACGGGTTCAAGGAATCACAATTACAGGTGCTAATGTTACTGGTGATCTTCAGCAGGCTACTGTTTACTACAGTATTTTGTCAGATAAAGCTTCTGACGGTGAAAAAGTTGCGTTGGGACTTGAAAAAGCAAAAGGCTTAATTCGCAGTGAACTGGGTTCGCGATTATCAATCTACAAAACGCCAGAATTAATTTTTGAACGTGATGCATCTGTTCAATATGGTAGTCGAATAGATCAATTGATCAATAAACTTAATACAAAAGAATAGTTTTCTATTTATTACGCAAAAGAATGGCCTGAAGTTTAAGGACCATTCTTTTTTTATCGTCATTTATTCAACTATGATATAATTTAACAGGAAAATTAGGAGGACATTTACATGAATGGAATTGTTCCTTTGTATAAACCACGTGGCATGACAAGTTTTGATTGTGTTGCCAAAATTCGTGGCATTTTGCATCAAAAAAAGGTTGGTCATAGTGGAACTTTGGATCCAAATGTAGATGGTGTTTTGCCAATCTGTGTAGGTAAAGCTACCAAAGTGGTGCCATACTTAATGGCTTCTGGCAAAGTTTATGAAGGAGCTGTAACCTTAGGGTTCTCCACAACTACTGAAGATGTTGATGGTGAAATTGTTGATCAACTTGCTTTAAGGCAGGCATTTTCAAACGTTGAAATTGATAGAGCTATGCAAAGCTTTGTCGGCGAAATTACACAAATTCCGCCAATGTATTCGGCCATTAAAATTAACGGAAAAAAATTATATGAATATGCACGTCAAGGGATTGAAGTAGAAAGACCAGCACGAAAAATAACCATCAAATCTTTTGAACGTTGCGGTGAGACTACTTTTAATTCACAAAATAATACACAAACCATAAACTTTAAAGTGGCGTGCAGTAAGGGGACTTATGTGCGGACCTTAGCAGTTGATTTGGGGAAAAAGCTTGAGGTTCCAGCTGTCATGTCTCGGTTAACTCGAACGGAAAGTGGTAATTTTCAGATTGAAGACACTATCACCTTTGCGCAATTAGAAGAGGCTGTTGAAAATAAGATTGTCGAGAATTTATTAGTTCCGTTAGATCACGCATTGAAAAAATATCCTCACTTTGCGTTAAATGATGATTTATGGACCAGGGTCCAAAATGGAGCGGTTTTAAAACGAAGCAACTTCAACCAGTCGCAATCAGCAGAACCGGTCCTTGTTTTAACTTACGATGATCGTGTTCAAGCATTATATCAATATGATCAAGAAAGGGCAGCATATCGCCCTTTGACCATGTTTCTAACCAAGTAGGAGGGCTCACATGAAAATCATTTATTTACATCATCCATACAATCAAAACCAAATTAAAGATAAAAATGTAGTGCTGGCTATGGGATTTTTTGGTGGTGTTCATCTGGGACATCAGGCTGTCTTAAAACAGGCACGAAAAGAGGCTGATCAACGGGATTTACCACTTGCAGCAATGACATTTGATCATCATCCTTCGGTTGTGTTTCCTAAACCAGGATTGGATGGCACAATTTATTTAAGTTCCGTAGAACGTAAGGCGGAATTAATGCAAAAATTTGGTGTCGATTTATTGTATGTGGTAAGTTTTACATCTAATCTGGCCAAACTGTCTCCCCAAGATTTTGTTGACCAATACATGGTGCAACTTCATGCCAAGGTTATTGTTGCGGGCTTTGATTATACTTACGGACCACGTGAAATTGCAGATATGGATCATCTTCCGACATACGCTAAAGATCGTTTTACGATTGTAACTGTTCCAGAATTACTGTTGGATGGTGAAAAAGTGAGTTCGACTCGAATCAGAACAGATCTAAAACAGAGTAATGTAGATCATGCTAATCTGTTCCTTGGATATACTTATCAAACTACTGGTTTAGTAGTTCATGGTGAGGCTCGTGGCCGCACACTTGGCTTTCCAACTGCCAATATTTTATCTGATCCAAAATCAAGAATTCCAGGAATTGGTATTTATGCCGTTCGGATAAAAATCGGTTCAAAATGGTGGCCAGGAATGGCCTCTATTGGAAGAAATGTTACTTTTGGAGAGCATCGGCCAATTACTATCGAAATTAACATTTTTGATTTTGATCAAGAAATTTATGGCGAAATGGTTCGAGTTGATTGGTATCATTACGTTCGTGGTGAGATAAAGTTTGATGCCGTTGAAGGATTAATTGAACAATTAAAGCTTGACGAAAAGAATATTCGCCAATATTTTGCGAATTTAACTATATAGTCAATAAAGGTCAAAGTTTATTGTTGACTTTTTGAAGAACCTTTGTTATCTTTAATAGTGTCTTAGCACTCCAATGTGCTAAGTGCTAAAAGAGGTGATGGTTTTGCTGACAGATAGAGAGTTACTGATTTTGAAAGCAATCGTTCAAATTTACACGGACGACGGACAACCGGTTGGTTCAAAGGCATTAGTTAGTAAATTACCAATCCATGTTAGTTCGGCTACAATTCGAAACGAGATGGCGACGCTAGAAGAAATGGGGTTACTTAAAAAGACCCATTCATCTTCTGGTCGAGTTCCTTCAATTAAGGGCTATCGTTATTATGTAGATCATTTGTTAAAACCTGATAAGGTTCAATCAAGTGATTTGCGAAAAATTCGTTCCTCGTTTAATCAACAGTTTCAAGAAATTGATGATATTGTTGCTGAATCTGCAGACATGCTTTCCCAATTAACTAGCTATACTGCTTTTACTGTGAAACCGGAACTGAAGGATGCTAAACTTGAAGGTTTTCGATTAGTACCACTTGGGAATCATCGAGTTATGGCGATTTTAGTTACTGATAATGGTAGCGTACAAAATCGAACATTTAAAGTACCAAAAAACGTTAATCCAGAGGCATTAGAATCCGTAATTCGAATTATTAATGATCAGTTAGTTGGATTAACTTTAGGTGAGGTGTTTAAGCGATTAGAGACAGATATTCCTATTCAGGTTGGTAAGTATATCGAGACTCCAGAAGGATTTTTAGATGTTTTTGAAGAAATTTTGAAAAAATCATCTACAGAGCATTTCTTTGTTGGTGGTCGTTTAAATCTCTTGAATTTTTCAAAACATCCAGATCCAAGCTCTATTCGATCGTTATATTCACTGATGGGACGATCAACAGATCTTGCTAGTGTATTAGGAGGATCATTAGATCACAACATCCAAGTTCAAATTGGCAATGAAATCACCAATAATTTGTTAAAAAATTATAGCCTGATTACAGCTACTTATGATGTAGATCAGCATGGTAAGGGAGTCATTGCAATTTTGGGACCGACTAGTATGCCATATTCTAGAATGATTGGATTGGTTGGTGCGTTTCGAACGGAATTAGCGCAACGATTAATAGATTATTACCACGATATTGATGATATTTGAGAGGTGTGAATGTAGTGTCTGAAAAAAAAGAAAATAAAGAAACTAAAAAAAATGAAGAAGCTGTAAATTCAACTGAGGAAGCCCCAAAAGACAAGTCAGCAAAAAAAGCTACAGTTGAATCAGAAAATAAATCAGAAAAGAATAAACCAGGGAAAAAGTTAAAAAAGCATAGTAAAACAAATCAACAAATTGAAGAATTGCAAACACAAGTTTCCGAGTTGACTGGTAAAGTTAATGCTATAACTGATCAGTATATTCGTTCAAAGGCTGAAATTGCCAACATTCAAAAACGCAACGAAAAAGAGCAAGCCGGACTAGTTAAATATGATGGTCAGCAGTTGGCTAAAGATATTCTTCCGGTTATTGACAATTTGGAACGTGCTTTGGCTATTAAGGTTTCTGATGAGAGTGGAATCCAATTGAAAAAGGGAATTCAAATGGTTTATGACCATATGAATAAAGCACTTAAAGATCATAATGTAACTGAAATTAAGGCTGAGGGACAAACCTTTGACCCTCAAATTCATCAGGCGGTCCAAACTGTTGCTGCTGAAGATGGAAAAAAAGCAGATCAGGTTGTTAGTGTTTTACAAAAAGGTTATATGTTAAAAGATCGTGTTTTACGACCAGCAATGGTTGTTGTGGCACAATAAAAAATATAAAGAAGGATAATTAAAATGGCAAGTAATAAAATTATTGGAATTGATTTAGGAACAACAAATTCTGCAGTTGCAGTCCTCGAAGGCGATAAGCCAAAGATCATTACAAATCCTGAAGGTAATCGTACAACACCTTCAGTTGTAGCTTTTAAAAATGGTGAAACCCAAGTTGGTGAAGTTGCCAAACGACAAGCAATTACAAACCCGGACACAATCGTATCTATCAAACGTCATATTGGTGAAAGTGGTTATACTGTTTCAGCAAATGGTAAGACATATACACCTCAAGAAATTTCTGCAATGATTTTGGAATATTTGAAACATTATGCAGAAGATTATCTTGGTGATACAGTTGAAAAGGCCGTTATTACTGTTCCAGCATACTTTGATGATTCTCAACGACAAGCTACTAAAGATGCTGGTAAAATTGCTGGATTACAAGTTGATCGGATTATTAATGAACCAACTGCTTCTGCTTTAGCTTATGGGCTAGATAAAAAAGATAAAGATGAAAAAGTTTTAGTTTATGATCTTGGCGGTGGTACATTTGATGTTTCTATTCTTGAATTAGGCGATGGTGTCTTCCAAGTACTTTCTACAAATGGTGATACACATCTTGGTGGTGATGACTTTGATCAAAAGATCATCGACTGGTTAGTATCTGAATTCAAAAAAGAAAATGGTGTCGATCTTTCTCAAGACAAAATGGCATTACAACGTTTAAAGGATGCTGCTGAAAAGGCTAAGAAAGACTTATCTGGTGTTAATGAAGCACAAATTAGTTTACCATTTATTTCTGCTGGTGCTAATGGCCCATTACATTTGGATAAAACTTTAACACGTGCCCAATTTGATGAAATGACATCTGACTTAGTTGCACGTACAAAGACTCCTGTAGACAATGCTTTGCGTGATGCTGGCCTTTCAAGCAGTGATCTTGACGAAGTTATTCTTAATGGTGGTTCAACACGTATTCCAGCTGTCCAAGAAGCTGTAAAGGAATGGACAGGTAAAGAGCCTAACCATTCTATTAACCCTGATGAAGCTGTTGCTATTGGTGCTGCAGTTCAAGGTGGTGTATTAACTGGTGACGTTAAGGATGTTGTTTTACTTGATGTCACACCATTGTCATTAGGAATTGAAACAATGGGTGGCGTCTTCACTAAGTTGATTGATCGTAATACAACGATTCCTACAAGTAAGTCACAAGTCTTCTCTACTGCCGCTGATAATCAACCAGCTGTTGACATTCATGTGCTCCAAGGTGAAAGACCAATGGCTGCAGATGACAAGACACTTGGGAGATTCCAATTAACAGATATTCCTACAGCACCTCGTGGTGTACCACAAATTGAAGTTAAGTTTGATATTGATAAAAACGGTATCGTTAATGTTTCCGCAACTGATAAGGGAACTGGTAAGAATCAGAAGATCACAATCAAGAGTTCTTCGGGCCTTTCAGACGAAGAAATCGATCGAATGATGAATGAAGCTAAAGAAAATGCCGATGCTGATAAGAAACGTAAAGAGGAAGTTGATCTTAAAAACGAGGTTGAACAATTAATCTTTACAACAGATAAGACACTTAAAGAGCTTGATGGTAAAGTATCCAAGGAAGAAATTAAAAAAGCTAAAGATGCTGAAGATGCTTTGAAGAAAGCACAAAAAGACAATAACATCGAAGATATGAAGACAAAGAAAGATGACTTGAATAAGATTGTTCAAGACCTTTCAGTTAAATTATATCAACAGGCTCAAGACAAGGAGAAAGCTAAGGGCGGTAAAGCCGATAGCAGTAAAGGTGATTCTGCAACATCTGGTAAAAAAGATGATAAGGGAACCGTCGATGGTGACTTTGAAGAAGTAGATCCTGACAAAGACAAAAACAAGTAATTAATTACTTGATAGTTAATAAAAAGTCAAAGTCAAAATGGACTTTGGCTTTTTATTGCATTTAGTCTGTGATATTCTATGTTTATTGATAAAAATGGAGGTTCATAATGGCAGAGAATAAAGATTACTATGAAATCCTGGGAGTATCCAAAGACGCATCTGCTGATGAAATAAAAAAAGCATATCGTAAATTGTCGAAGAAATACCATCCTGATTTAAACAAGGCCCCTGACGCGGAACAAAAGTTTAAAGACGTTAATGAAGCTTATGAAGTTTTAAGCGATGACCAAAAGCGTGCTCGTTATGATCAATATGGTTCTGCTGATGAAAATGCTGGCTTTGGCGGCGGAAGTGGCGGTGGATTTAATTCTTCCGACTTCGGTGGCTTTGGCGGTAGCAGCGGCGGCTTTGATGATATTTTCAGTCAATTCTTTGGTGGTGGTAACGGTGGTGGCCGTACACGAAGTGCTCAACCAAACCAACCACAAACTGGAGAAGATTTACAATACCAAATGGATCTTACCTTTGAGGAAGGTGTGTTTGGGAAAAAGACGACCATTAAATATAATCGAGAAGCAACCTGTGATACATGTAACGGTACGGGAGCAAAACCAGGAACTTCCCCAAAAACCTGTTCAAAGTGTCATGGTGCTGGTTACATCCAAGTTACACAAAACACACCATTGGGTCGCATGGTTTCTCAACAAGTCTGTGATGTTTGCCACGGAACTGGGAAAGAAATTAAAGAGAAGTGCCCAACTTGTCAAGGATCTGGACGTGTTAATGAGCGTCATGAGGTTAAAGTTACTGTACCCGCTGGAGTTGAAGATGGTCAGCAAATGCGGCTACAAGGACAAGGTGAAGCTGGTTCCAACCAAGGTGGATATGGTGATCTGTTTATTATCTTCCGAGTAGCCCCAAGTAAAGTCTTCAAACGAGATGGTGCAGAGATATATTTGGATCAGCCAATTACATTTGTTCAGGCAGCACTTGGTGACGAGATTAAGGTTAAAACAGTTCATGGTGATGTGAAGATGAAGGTTCCTGCTGGAACACAAACAGGGACTACCTTCCGTTTAAGAGGCAAGGGAGCACCGCGTTTACGTGGAAATGGTAACGGTGACCAACAAGTTACCGTAATTATTAAAACACCTAAGAACTTAAATCATGAGCAACGGGAAGCTATGCAATCATTTGCCAAGGCTAGTGGCGAACAAGTCTCAGGCAGTGGTAAAGGCGGTTTCTTCGATAAATTTAAATAGTAAATAGAAAACGCGGAAAAAAGTAATAAGCGATTCGAGTAATCCAATTTTCAATTGGGGCATTTGGCATCACTACTTTGGAACGTGTTTTTGTTTTTTTTAAAGATAGGAACGGTTCAGCTAACTTTAAAATCCATTAATTGAGATTGTCGTAAAACGTTGCTATAATAGGTTAAATGAAGTTTGATGAAAGTAGGAATAAAATGCCAGAATACAAAGATTTAAAAGATCGTCAGCGGCATATTAGAAATTTCTCAATTGTTGCCCATATTGATCACGGAAAATCAACTTTGGCAGATCGAATTTTGGAATTAACCGATACTGTGGCTAAACGAGATATGCAAGACCAATTGTTAGATTCAATGGATCTTGAGCGTGAACGTGGAATTACTATTAAATTAAATGCAGTAGAATTACACTACACGGCAAAAAATGGTGAAGTGTACATTTTTCATTTAATTGATACCCCCGGACATGTCGACTTTTCATATGAAGTTTCTCGAAGCCTTGCAGCTTGTGAAGGAGCTGTTTTAGTGGTGGATGCTGCTCAAGGTGTGGAGGCCCAAACCCTTGCTAATGTTTACTTAGCACTGGATGATGATCTTGAAATCGTTCCTGTAATTAATAAAATTGATCTTCCGTCCGCAGATCCTGAAAAAGTACGAAAAGAAATTGAGGATGTCATTGGATTGGATGCTTCTGACGCTGTTTTAACGAGTGCCAAAAAAGGAATTGGAATTGGTGAACTTTTAGAACAAATAGTTGCGAAAGTTCCTGCACCCACTGGAGATTTAGACGGTCCTTTAAAAGCCTTAATTTTTGACTCTAAATATGATGACTATCGTGGCGTTGTTTTGAGTGTGCGTTTGTTTGAAGGTACCGTTAAACCTGGAGACCACATTCGATTAATGAATAGTGGAACCGAATATGAAGTTACAGAAGTAGGGGTAAACTCTCCTAAACCAATCAAGCGTGATTATTTAATGTCTGGTGATGTGGGTTATTTAACGGCCAGCATCAAAGATATTAAGGATACGCGAGTTGGTGATACGGTAACTAGCAGCAAAACACCTGCGAAAGAAGCCCTCCATGGGTATCGGGAAATGAGTCCCATGGTTTATGCAGGACTCTATCCAACCGATAATGCCAAGTTCAATGAATTGCGTGAAGCTTTAGAAAAATTACAGTTGAATGATGCTGCCCTCGAGTTTGAACCTGAATCATCACAAGCATTAGGATTCGGATTTCGGTGTGGGTTCTTGGGATTACTACACATGGATGTCATTCAAGAAAGACTAGAAAGAGAGTTTAATTTAGACCTTATTACCACGGCGCCATCAGTAACGTATCACGTTGAGTTAACAGATGGTGGAGAAAAAGTTGTTGAAAATCCCTCTGACATGCCAGACGCAGCCAATATTAAGAGCGTTAAGGAACCATTCGTAAAAGCTTCCATTATGGTGCCTAACGATTATGTTGGACCTGTAATGGAACTATGTCAGCATCGTCGAGGAGTATTCGACACGATGGATTATTTAGACACATATCGGGTTAATGTGGTTTACTATTTACCATTGTCAGAAATTATTTTTGACTTTTTTGATAAACTTAAATCTAGTACCCATGGCTATGCATCTTTAGATTATGAATTGGAAGATTACCGACCAAGCGATTTAGTTAAAATTGATATTCTTTTAAACGGTAGCAAGGTGGACGCCCTTAGTTTCATTGCGCATCGTGATTTTGCCAAACAACGCGCAATTGAAATTACAGGACGTTTGAAGAAGATTATTCCAAGACAAAACTTTGAAATCCCAATTCAGGCCGCAATTGGTGCGAAGATAATTTCACGAACTAATATCAAGGCTTACCGAAAAGATGTCACGTCTAAGATTCATACGGGTGATCCAGATCGTAGAGCCAAGCTGTTAGACAAACAGAAACGTGGGAAAAAGCGAATGAAGTCAGTTGGCACAGTGGAAATTCCGCAAGAAGCCTTCATGGCTGTTTTGCAGACTGATACAGAACAAGATGACAAATAAGTAAAATTTATGTAATAGACTTTATTAGATAGTATTTATTGTATTAATTATTAGTTTGAAATAGGTAATCTCAGCAGATTAGTTTACTTTTTACTGATAATAGCTTAATATAATGATTAACGAGAAACGAGATTAAGACGCTTTGAACAATTTTTTGGAGGTGTTAGTTATTTTAAAGCGAACGAAACAGTTCATGAACTCCAATAAATATAAATATGAAAAACGTTATTTCAGACCATTAATGACTCCTGAAAATGTTTATGTGTTTAAGTTTGGAAAAGAAGAATTGAATAACCGTTTAATTATCAAATATTCGCATACTTGGACTGGGCGAATTAAGATTCACGAAATTGATTTACGGATGCACAAACAACAACATCCACGTATTTTTAAGCATGAATCTGAGTTAATTAAGTATTTGAAAAAACATGTTGATACTACAGATAAAGCATCAACTAAACGAAACAGTGTTGATTCAAAAAAGGTTACAACAAAATAATGATTTGCAACGCAGCTGACTGGTCTGAACGAAGATTCGGCGGGTGCGTTTTTTGTTTAGAAACGTAACATTGACTATCAAAAAAGTTGACGTTTTCTAAAATATAGTGTATCTTAACTTTAACAAATCCTTTAAAGATGTCCTGTGAGACCTCAAAGGTATTCTAGAATAAAGATAAACTCCATCTACTTATTCTGAACCCCTTTGAGTGTACGCATAGCTCAAAGGGGTTTTAATATTTAGGAGGGTTTTACATGGCAAAAGAAAAAGAATTCCATAATGATGATGTTGTGTTAGACATTCATGATCGACCAACTTTAGGTCACTGGATAGGTCTTTCTATTCAACATTTGTTTGCAATGTTTGGATCAACCGTGTTAGTTCCAATTCTAGTAGGTTTAAACCCTGGGATTGCATTATTTAGTTCTGGGGTTGGAACCCTGATTTACATATTAATTACCAAAGGGAAAATTCCTGCATACATGGGATCAAGTTTTTCTTTTATCGTGCCAATGGTTGCTCTTATGAAAACAACCGGATATCCCGGAATCGCTCAAGGAACGGTTGCGGTAGGTTTAGTTTACTTAACGGTTGCTTTAATTG
Organism: Pediococcus damnosus; assembly: GCF_001611155.1. Taxonomy (NCBI): domain Bacteria; kingdom Bacillati; phylum Bacillota; class Bacilli; order Lactobacillales; family Lactobacillaceae; genus Pediococcus; species Pediococcus damnosus. The sequence continues at coordinate 2,081,912 of NZ_CP012294.1, read as the reverse complement.
TAACGTTTGTGGGATCTGATTGGATAAACAAAATTTTGCCGCCCATTGTGGTTGGACCAATTGTTATGGTCATCGGTCTATCGTTAGCAGGAACGGCCGCAACAGATGCTACAATGCGGACTTTAGCTTCAGGTAAAACAACGTATGACTGGAGATACTTCGCAGTCGCTTTGATAACCTTATTAGTTACAATCGGATTCAACATGTACTTAAAAGGATTTGTGAGTTTAATTCCAATTCTGTTAGGAATCGTTGTCGGATATCTGGTGGCAACATTAATGGGAATAGTTGATTTTAGTGGCGTCCTGGCTGCACCTTGGTTCTCACTGCCTAAATTTCAGATTCCCTTTGTCACATATCATTTCCATTTTTACTGGGGTGCGATTCTAAGTTTAGCGCCGATTGCATTTGTGACCATGACAGAACACACGGGTCACATCATGGTGTTAAACAAGTTGACCAAACGAAATTTCTTTGTTGATCCTGGTTTAAACCATACTTTGGCCGGTGACGGAACTGCTTCAATTATTGCTGGACTTGTTGGTGGGCCTCCAGTAACGAGTTACGGTGAAAATATTGGTGTTCTGGCCATTACTAAAGTACACAGTGTATATGTCTTAGCTGGAGCCGGGATGTTTGCGATTATCTTTAGTTTTATCGGTAAATTAAGCGCGTTAATTCAAAGCATTCCTTCACCAGTGATCGGTGGAATCAGTTTCTTATTATTCGGGACAATTGCTTCTAACGGATTACGGGTACTAATTGATGAAAAAATCGATTTTAATATCAAACGAAATTTGATGATTGCATCTTCAATTTTGGTTATTGGAATTGGAAATGCCTACTTACAAATTGGCCAGTATCAATTCTCTGGTTTGGCGGTCGCAACTGTGCTAGGTATTGCCCTAAACTTGGTTCTTCCGCAAAAGGCAGCTAGTGAGCGTGAATTTGAAGAAAACAGGTCAAAAAAGAAAAATCGGATTTAAAAATACTAACTAACCAAATAGAATTATTCATATAAACAAAAGAAGGATTTGAATGAAGAAATTTATTCAAATTCTTTTTGCTTTATATGATTTTAAAGCTGTAAAATGGAGAGATAAATAACCTAATTAAGTGGGATTGGATGATCCAATATGGATACTAGTTTTAAACAAGTGCAAAAATTTTTAACCGGACGACCAACTTCTGAAATTGCACAAGAATTATTGGGGAAAAAGCTTACATTCAAAAGCGCTGATGAATTAATGAGTGCTTACATTGTTGAAGATGAGGCTTACGTTGGTGTAAAGGATCAGGCAGCTCATGCATTTCAGAATCGTCGAACTCCCAAAAACGAACCTTTGTATCATGAAGCTGGAACAATTTACATCTATCAGATGAGAACGCAGTTGTTACTTAATTTAATTACGCAAGGTGAAAATGATCCACAGGGTGTTTTAATCCGAGCGGTTCAACCTCATGATGGTCTGACCGATTTTCGCAGTAACCGACCAGTTCAGTCTATTTATGAATTAACAAGTGGACCTGGAAAATTAATGCAGGCATTTGGCATTCCCAAAGCATTGAAAGGAACCCTTTTAAATCAGGGACCATTATGTTTAGATCTAGAAAATCCTTTAACGCCAACAAAAATTAGAAAAAGTGGTCGTGTCGGTGTGCCTAACAAGGGAATTTGGACAAATGAACTGCTCCGTTATTTTGTGAAGGGAAATCCGTATGTTTCAAAAATGCGCAAACGTGATGCTGATTTCAAGCAGTTTGGCTGGGAAAATAACAAATAAAAAGGAGTTAGCATAAATGAAATGGACTGAATTAAGCGTACAAACTACAAATGAAGCCGTAGATGCTGTAAGTGTCATTTTTGAAGATGCAGGATCAAATGGGGTAAAAATTGAAGATGCTGAAGACTATAAAAATTTACGAGCTGGTAAATTTGGTGAAATTTTAGATTTAGAGGATATTCCTCACATCGAAAGTGGTGCCTTGGTTACAGGTTATTATGCATCTTCAAGTGACATTGAAAGTCTCATTTTCAATATTGAATCTCAAGTAAAAAAATTAACCGATTTTGGCTTGGATCCAGGAGCTGGAAAGGTTATCCAAAAACCATTAGAAGAAACTGAATGGCAAACTGAATGGAAAAAATACTATCATCCAGTTAGGGTGACTCGATATTTAACTGTGGTTCCAAGTTGGGAAAGTTATCAAAAAACGTTACCAGAAGAAAAAATTTTAAAATTAGACCCTGGAATGGCATTCGGAACTGGTACTCATCCAACTACCAAATTATGTTTACAGGCTTTGGAAATGTATATGCGTGGTGGTGAAAAAATTATTGATGTTGGCACGGGCTCTGGAGTTTTAAGTATCGCGGCTAGCAAGATGGGCGCTAGTAAAATCCAAGCTTATGATCTTGATCAGGTTGCCGTCGATTCTGCAATAGAAAATTTGAAATTAAATCCAGATGTTAAAAATGTTCAGATCCAACCAAATGATTTGTTGGCCGGAATTCAAGCACAGGCTGACATCATTGTGGCAAATATTCTGGCAGAGATTATTGTGCCACTTGTTCCTCAGGCAAAAACTTGTTTAAAACCGGGTGGCCTATTCATTACATCTGGAATTATTAAGGACAAACTCCCAACAATCATTTCAGCACTTAAAGATGAACAATTTAAAGTGATCGAAATTTTAAAAATGAAAGACTGGCGAGCAGTAGTAGCTCAAATACCACGCGATGAAAAATAAAACCATTATTTGTATTACAGAGGTAAAATAGGCTTTAAAATATAAGTAGGATGGTCATCCGTTGTGAAAATAAGATTTTGCGGATGCAAAATAAACATTAAACATGAACAGGAGCCAGTCCGACTTATTGCTTTAGCAATATAGTAAGGATGGTCATCCGTTGTGAAAATAAGATTTTGCGGATGCAAAATAAACATTAAAGATGAACAGGAGTAAATCAAATGCAGCGATATTTTACAGATCAATCGATTCAACTCCAAAAACCTTTTTCGGTGAGTGGTGATACGTTTCATCATTTAGTTCGGGTGATGCGAGCCAAAGAAAATGAAGAAGCTGAATTTGTAGCTGCTAATCATCAGGTTTTTCTTGGAAAAATTCAGAGGATCGCTGAAAAGTCAGCAGAAGTTCTTCCAACCAAGCAGCTCAAACATGTTGTAGAATTACCGATAGAAGTAACCATTGCTTGTGGATTATCTAAGGGTGAAAAAAGTGAAACGATTGTTCAGAAAGGAACCGAAATGGGCGCCCGACATTTCATTTTTTTACCAACTGAATTTTCAGTTGCCAAATGGCCGACTGCAAAAGTGGCACGAAAGATTGAACGATTGCAGAAAGTTGCTGTAGGTGCAGCCGAGCAGTCACATCGAGCTTATATTCCCACAATTTCTTATTGTTCTAGTTTAAAGGAATTAGTTCAATGGCCTGGAAAATTTAAAATTGTTGCTTATGAAGAATCAGCCAAACAAGGAGAACATACCCAATTACACCGTCAAATTACCAATATGCGACCAAATGACGAAGCACTGGCTCTTTTTGGCCCAGAAGGTGGTCTTTCCACTTCAGAGATTGGTACCTTAACTGATGCTGGTTTTGTTAGCGTTGGTTTGGGGCCGCGAATTTTACGAGCCGAAACTGCGCCATTATATTTCTTAACAGCTATTTCGGTTTTTACTGAAATGAGGTAGAATTGGCAATATACTTTGATAGTCTTTACTGGAGGGATCAATTTGAATAAAACATTAAGCTTTTTTGACAAAATAAAATGGCGATATTGGGCTGCCGCTTTTGTACTTGGCATCTTTCTACCGTTTGTTTTACATATTACAAGTGCTTCACATGTCTTTATTGATCTCTGGTTTTTGATCATTATTAACACGCTAGCCGCCATCATTTTAGGTTCTCTGATTAAGGCCAACCGAGCACATTGGTTGTTAATATGGCTATTTCCAATCTTCTTTATGATTGGTGCGTACTTCTTCTTACCGAAATATGGTTATTATTTTGTGATTATTTATTTGACTACTAGCTATATTGCATATGGCTTAACAAGTTAACTTACAAATTTACTAATCACTAATAGATTAAATAAAGAGCACACAATCGATTTGATTTTGTGTTCTCTAGTTTTATAAAGGAGGCTAAATTATGTCACAAGAACCCGTTTTATCTGCTCAGGATGTTTTAAATATGTGTCGGAAATATATGAACGCAGAACACGTCGCATTTGTCCAAAAGGCTTGTGATTTTGCAACTTATGTTCATCAGGATCAATATCGGCAATCGGGAGATCCTTATATTATGCATCCCATTCAAGTTGCCGGCATTTTAGCAGAACTAAAAATGGATCCCGAAACAGTTTGCGCTGGCTTCCTGCACGACACAGTTGAGGATACCTTAATTACATTAGGCGATATTGAAGAGCTTTTTGGTCATGATGTTGCGGTTATTGTGGATGGCGTCTCAAAAATTAGTAAAATCCGCTATAAATCTAATCAAGAACAATTAGCTGAAAATCACCGGAAACTATTATTAGCAATGTCTAAGGATATCCGGGTAATTATTGTTAAATTAGCAGATCGGCTCCATAACATGCGAACTTTGGAACATCTTCGTCCCGATAAGCAACGACGCATTGCAAATGAAACATTGGAAATTTATGCGCCACTTGCTGATCGTTTAGGTATCAGTACAATCAAATGGGAACTAGAGGATATTTCATTACGTTATTTAAATCCCCAGCAATATTATCGAATTGCCCATCTAATGAATTCTCGCCGAGATCAACGTGAGGAATACATTGCCTTAGCCATCAAGGACATTAAGAAAGCTCTGGATGATCTAAAAATTACGGAAGTTGATATTTATGGACGTCCTAAACATATTTATTCTATTTATCGTAAAATGGTTGACCAGCATAAACAGTTCAGCCAAATTTATGATTTGTTAGCTATTCGAGTGATTACTCATTCTATTAAGGATTGTTACGCGGTGTTAGGTGCAATTCATACCCGTTGGAAACCAATGCCTGGTCGATTCAAAGATTATATTGCAATGCCTAAAGCTAATATGTATCAATCTTTGCACACGACGGTTGTTGGCCCTCAAGGTAAACCCTTAGAAGTTCAGATCCGAACTGAAGAGATGCACCGGGTTGCCGAATATGGTGTTGCCGCTCACTGGGCCTATAAAGAAGGTAAAACTGATAAGGTTGAATCAAGTGATACTGGCAATAAATTAAACTGGTTTAAGGAAATTGTTGAACTTCAGGATGAAAGTAAAGATGCATCTGATTTTATGGATTCTGTCAAAGGGGATCTCTTTGGTGATCGGGTTTATGCATTTACTCCTAAAGGCGATGTTTTTGAACTAGCAAAGGGCTCTGGTCCACTTGATATGGCGTATACAATTCATACTGAGGTGGGGAACCATGCAACTGGTGCTAAGGTAAATGGCAAAATTGTGCCACTAGATTATAAGATCAAGAATGGCGATATTGTTGATATTTTGACTTCTGCTAATTCAGTTGGTCCAAGTCGCGATTGGATTAATTTAGTTTCGACTAGACGAGCACGTAATAAAATCAAACAGTTTTTCCGCCAAGAAGATCGATCTGAAAATGTTGAAAAGGGCCGGGAAGCTATTGAACATCAATTACGTCAAACAGGGTTTGATCCAACTGTTATCTTGGAAACGGATAGGCTGGAAAAAGTGGCAACCAAATTGCACTACACTTCAGTTAATGATATGTATGCGGCTGTTGGCTTTGGTGATTTGGCTCCTACTGGGGTTGCTAATCGTTTAACTGATGATGTGCGTGCTAAGCAAGAAGAGGATCGCAAGCGCCGTGAAGAGAAGGAACTTCTTGAGGACCATCATACGATTTCAAATGAAAATGAGACTGAAAAAGAACGCAAGAAGAAAAGTTCTTCTAGTGGTGTCATCATTGAGGGCGCTGATAATCTTTTGGTTCGTTTGAGTCATTGCTGCAATCCAGTTCCAGGTGATCCTATCGTCGGATACATTACCAAAGGCCATGGAGTTTCAGTTCACCGGGAAGACTGTCCTAATGTTATCCACGCTGAAAATCAAGATGAACGGTTGATTGGCGTGGAATGGGCAGATCCAAATGATTCCCATAATAACTATTCGGCAGATCTGGAAGTTCAAGGATATAACCGAAATGGGATGCTGAATGATATTTTGAAAAAAGTGAATAATACAACGCGTTATTTGAATTCTGTCAATGGCAAAGTTGACCATAATCGCATGGTTACGATTAGTTTAACCGTTGGTGTTCGTAATTTAGAACATTTAAATCGTATTATGGATAATTTGAAAACCGTGAAAGACGTCTACGTTGTGGAACGTCCGTCACATTAAATAAAGTAAGGCCTGAATTCCAAATGTAGTTCGATTCTTTCGAATTGCTTTAAAATTTGGGCTTTTTCTTTGTAACATTAGCTATGAATGGAGAAATGCAAAAATGAAAGTAGTTTTACAACGGGTTAAACGTGCTCAGGTGTCAATTGAGCAAAAAGTAGTAGGAAAAATTTCTCAAGGTTATCTTTTATTGGTAGGATTTGAGGATCAAGACACAGAGGAGCAACTTGATTATTTAGTTCATAAAATAACAAATCTTCGTGTTTTTGAAGATCAAAATCAAAAAATGAATTTAAACATCAAACAAGTAGATGGGCAGATTTTATCTGTTTCACAATTTACACTTTATGCCAATACAAAACATGGCAATCGGCCTAGTTTTACTGAAGCTGGTGATCCGAAAAAAGCAGAAATATTATATCAAACATTTAATAAAAAACTTGGAGAAGCAGGGATGACGGTTGCAACTGGTGAATTTGGTGCTGATATGCAAGTAGATTTACAAAATGATGGGCCTGTAACAATCATTTTTGATACTGATCAACTACAAAAATAAATTTAATAAATAAATGGAGGTTGCATTATGGATTTATTCTGGGACTTTGATGGCACATTGTTTGATACGTATCCAATCATGGTCAAAAGCTTTAAACATGCATTGATGACAAACGGCATCACGGTCACTAACCAAGATTTACACGAATTGTATCGGCAAATGCGCCAGGAATCATTAGGCCAAACATTGAAAACAGTAGCTGCGAAGAATAAATTGAATTCTGAAGATTTAGAACAAACCTATCGAAGTAATGAAGCAACACTGTTAGCAAACGCTCAACCATTTGAAAGTGCCTATGATATATGTCAGAAGAATGTTCAAAATCATGGCCGTAATTTCTTATTAACTCATCGAGACGATCAGGCAAAAAAATTGTTACAGAAACATGGATTTGAATTGCTTTTTAGTGGTGCCGTCACGGGAGCCAATAATTTCCCAAGAAAACCTAATCCGGCTTCCTTGAATTTTTTGATTCAGAAATTTCAGGCAGAAAAAAAGACCGCCATCATGATTGGTGATCGCAATCTTGATATTTCGGCAGCCCATAATGCTGGTATTCAGGGAATTCTTTTTGATCCTGATAATCTCATTCAAGTAAACAGTCAGCCTGAACGAAAAATTAACAATTTGTCTGAATTATCGGTTTTAGTTTAATCTTTGCTAAAGAAATTTGTTAGCCCATTTGTTACTGCAGAAGCCACTTGCTTACGATAAGTTTGTGTTTTAATCTGATTAAAATCAGCTTTTGTATTGATATAGCCACCTTCAATCAACAACGCGGGCTGTGTGTTATCACGAATTACTTCAAAATCACCGAATTCAACCCCTCGATTGGTTAAATTAATTTTTGTTTTAAGTTGCGAATTAACAGCCTCTGCTAATTTTAGGGAAGTATTTTTATGATAGTAATAGGTTGTATCGCCTGAACCGGAATTGTTTTGCGCCGCCGAATCATAATGGAAACTGATAAATGCATCAGCTTTCTTACTATTAGATAACGTTGCTCTTGCTGCCAGTCCTACGTATGTGTCATTAGAACGGGTCATAAAAACGCGAGTTCCTTGATTTTCCAATGCTTCTTTTACAACATTGGCAGTTTTTAGCGTGTAAGTTTTTTCTTCATTTTTTTGATTAATGCCTAATGCACCGGAATCATTTCCACCATGTCCAGGATCGAGGATGATGGTAGCCTCAGATAAGTTTTTGGCTTTTTTGAATCCAAATTTTCGGTTAGTTAACCAGCCGGGAATCCAGCCAAGTTCCTGATCATTATAACGGATTCTAATCCAACCATCTTCCTTCTTTAAAACAGTGACCCGTTTTCCGGCGTTTAAGTTTCCCATTTTTGCATAAGATAACGCAGGTCCTTGACGAACGGCAACATTGTCAAGACCCACGCGGACAGTTTTAGTGGAAAATAAAGCATGTGTAAAGGTGATCGTGGCAATTAAAAAAATAAGAATGATCAAAATTTGTAGACGATTATTTTTAATTGAGGTACGAATATTTGTATACATAGGTTCCTCTCCCATTTGAAATTCTTCTCATTATTATATACCAGATCGTCCACAAAAAGCGAAAAATTCTAGAAGAACCCTTGACAGGACTAAGATAGTTTAGTAATTTTAATGGTAGTTTAATATTAAAACCAGAGACAAAGAATAGTAGGTGTTTTCCTTTTTCAGAGAGCCCATGATTGCTGTGATTGGGTAAAGGAACCATTCAAAGACACTTTCGAGGTGAATCTTACGTAAGATTCCGTTGCAATACGTTACCTATATTGAGTAAATAATTAAGGTGGTACCGCGCCGCGCGCCCTTGTAAATAACAAGGGCGTTTTTTATTGTTTTCAGATTCTATTTCCATATTAGGAGGAATTTATTATGAAGTATCAACGTCCAAAAGGAACAGCTGACATTTTACCTGATGAAGCTGTTGCATGGAACTATATCGAAAGCACCGCAAAAAAACTATTTGATAATTATCGATTCCATGAAATTCGGACCCCAATTTTTGAAAATTTTGAAGTGTTTTCAAGAAGTGCCGGTGATACATCCGACATCGTGACGAAGGAAATGTATGATTTTCATGATAAGGGCGATCGTCATATTACGCTTCGCCCGGAAGGTACTGCTGGGGTAGTTCGGGCATTTGTTGAAAACAAACTTTATGGTCCTGAGCACATCAAACCAGTCAAACTTTATTATACTGGTCCTATGTTCCGTTACGAACGTCCACAATCTGGACGGTTGCGCGAGTTCCATCAAATTGGTGTGGAAGCTTTTGGTAGTGAAAGTCCCAACTTAGATGTTGAAGTAATCTCAATGGGAATGCATCTTTTGAAAAAGCTTGGAATTCATAATTTGAAACTAGTAATTAATACGTTGGGTGATCAAGCAACTCGCAAAGCTTATCGATCAGCTTTGATTGCGTACTTGGAACCTCATTTTGATGAATTGAGTGAAGATTCAAAAGTTCGTTTACACAAGAATCCATTACGAGTACTTGATAGCAAGGATAAAGATGATCAAAAACTCGTAGCAGATGCACCTTCCATTTTAGATTATCTAACACCTGAATCAGCCAGTCATTTTGAAACAGTAAAAAATCTTTTAGAAACTTTACAAATTGATTATCAGGTTGATGCTTCTATGGTTCGTGGTTTGGATTATTATAATCATACAATTTTTGAAATTATGGCCAATGATAAAGCACTTGGAAAGGGCGATGTGACCGTTTGTGCTGGTGGTCGTTATAATGGACTAGTTGAAGAGCTCGGTGGCCCTGAGACCCCAGGAATTGGATTTGGGCTGGGTGTAGAGCGTCTCTTGTTGTTAATGCAAGCTCAAAAAGCACCATTGCCAACAATCAGTCCTTTGGATGTCTATGTTGTCGGAATTGGCGACGAAACAAAATCTGAAACCTTAAAGATCGTGGAAACAATCCGGAATAATGGATTTAGCACCGATCAGGATTATTTAGACCGGAAGCCAAAGTCACAATTTAAGACGGCCGATCGGTTGAATGCCAAAATCGTGATTACACTTGGTAACGATGAGTTGGCTCAAAAAGTTGTTAATTTAAAAGTAATGGCAACGGGTGACGAACAACAAGTTAAATTAGAAGATGTTTACGATAATTTTCCAAAGCTGTTTGGTAAATTCTTAAAAAAGTAGGGAGATCATAAAATGAAACGGACAACATATGCTGGATTAGTTAATAAACAGTATTTAGATCAAAAAATTGTTTTAAAAGGTTGGGTCCAGAAACGTCGGGATCTCGGAAATTTAATTTTTATTGATTTACGTGATCGAGAAGGAATTGTGCAATTAGTTTTCAGTAAGGAATTTTCTGAAACTGCATTGGCCATTGCGGATCAATTACGTAGTGAATATGTTATTGAAATTAACGGTAAAGTTGTGCCCCGTTCTGAAAAAGAAATTAATCCCAATATGAAAACTGGCGAAGTTGAAGTTGAGGTGTACGAGGCTAAAATTTTAAACAAAGCTAAGACACCGCCATTTTATATTCAAGATGGGATTAATGTTTCTGATGAATTACGTCTCAAATATCGTTATTTAGATTTACGGCGTCCTGAAATGCAACGTGGATTAATGATTCGTAACCGGATTACCCAGTCTGTGCATAGCTATTTTGATTCAGAAGGTTTTATTGATATTGAAACACCGGATTTGACGAAGTCTACTCCTGAAGGTGCGCGCGATTATTTAGTACCTTCGCGCTTGTATGCAGGTCATTTCTACGCTTTACCACAATCTCCTCAGTTATTTAAACAATTATTAATGGGAGCTGGATTTGATCGGTACTATCAAATTGCCCGTTGTTTCCGGGATGAAGACCTTCGTGGCGATCGACAACCTGAGTTTACCCAGATTGATATGGAAACTAGTTTCTTAGATGCTGAAGAAATTCAGGATTTAACTGAAGGCTTGATTGCAAAAGTTATGAAAGATACTTTAGATATTGACGTTAAATTACCATTTGATCGGATTACCTGGAATGAGTCCATGGCTCGTTTTGGAACCGATCAACCTGATTTACGATTTGGTATGGAATTGAAAGATCTTTCAGATATTATGAAAGATTCTGAATTCAAAGTATTTTCAGGCGCCGTTGAAAAGGGCGGCCAAGTTAAAGCAATTGCTGTTCCAGGCGGAGCTACCCTTTATTCACGTAAAGCAATTGATAAATATACGGAATATGTGGAACGTTTTGGCGCTAAAGGTTTAGCATGGCTTAAGGTTACTGATGATAGTTTCTCTGGTCCGATCGCAAAATTCTTTAAAGATGATGCAATGCGGAAACAAATCTTGACCGCCACTGGTGCTAAAGTGGGAGATTTACTTTTATTTGTTGCTGATCGTACCAAAGTTGTGGCCGATACCTTATCTTATTTGCGGGTCGCAATTGCTAAAGAACAAAACATGATTCCTAAAAATAAATTTGCTTATGTATGGGTTGTTGATTGGCCATTATTTGAGTATGATGAGGGTGACAAACGTTGGGTTCCAGCGCATCATCCATTTACAATGCCAAATGAAGAAGATATTCATTATTTGATGAACGACGATGAAGATGCCCATAAAGCACATGCCCAAAGCTACGATATTATTTTAAACGGTTTGGAATTGGGTGGTGGTTCAATCCGGATTCATCAACGTGATCTTCAAGAAAAGATGCTGGAAGCACTTGGATTTACTAAGGAACGTGCTCAAAAGAGTTTTGGTTACTTGTTAGATGCGCTTGACACTGGTTTTCCACCTCATGGCGGTCTCGCTATTGGGTTAGATCGATTTGCCCGTTTATTAGCAGGTCGTGACAATATTCGAGATGTTATTGCCTTCCCTAAAAATTCTAAAGCAATTGAGCCAATGACCTCAGCACCTCGTCCCGTTACTGAAAAACAATTACAAGAATTACATTTGTTTTCTGTTAATGAAAATGACAAAAATGAATAGATAAAAATAAAAATCAGCTGGGTAATAAAAACGTTACCTGCTGATTTTTATCTTAGAGTAAAATTTAAGAAATCGTCTGTTGATTATGATACGATATAATCTAAATAGATCTGTAATTTATTAAAATTAAAATGGAGATGACTTGCTATGAGTGAAGAAGAAACTGCAATTTTTGCAGGTGGATGTTTTTGGTGCATGGTTCAGCCCTTTGATTCACTACCAGGAATTAGCAAAGTAATTTCTGGCTATACTGGTGGCCATACAGTTAATCCAACTTATGAAGAAGTAAAATCCCATCAAACAGGACACACAGAAGCAGTTAAAATTTACTTTGATCCAAATGTAATGTCATATAAGCATCTTGTTCAAATTTATTGGCAACAAACGGATCCCACGGATGCAATGGGCCAATTTCAAGATCGTGGTGATAATTATCGACCAGTTATTTTTGTGAATAATGCAGAACAACGAAGGATTGCTGAACAATCTAAGCAAGAGCTACAGGATCGTGAGCAATTTGACAAGCCAATTGTCACGGGAATTGAAAACGTGGCACCATTTTATCCGGCAGAAGAAACTCATCAAGATTTTTATCAGAAAAATCCTGAAGTTTATAAACAGCAAGAAGGTGGTGGGCGAGAAGCATTTAAAAAATCACATTGGGAAAAGGAGAATTAATTACTTTTCATGGATAAACAGTTAAAAAAAATTGCTAAACGGCATCAGTATTCAACGTTAGCTGGAACTGCCTTTATTTATGCTATTTTAGTCTCAATTGCGATGAATTTTTTCTGGACTCCAGGGAAAATTTACGCATCTGGAATTACTGGATTTGCACAATTGGTTTCAACTCTGAGCAGTCGTTATCTACCTTTTAATTTGTCGACTGCGGCGATGCTCTTTGTCTTAAATGTGCCACTTTTCTTTCTAGCATGGCATCAAATCGGTCATCGTTTTACACTATTTACAATTCTTTCTGTTGGCTTGGCCAGTATCATGATTAAGGTATTGCACCCCATGACCCTAACGACAGATCCAATTATTTGTGCAATTTTTGGTGGTGCTGTTAATGGATACGGAACTGGTTTGGCATTGAAAAATGGTATTTCAACGGGTGGCTTAGATATCTTAGGGATGGTTATTCGTAAACGGACTGGTAAAAGTATTGGCACAATAAATATCATTTTCAATGCAATGATTGTTTGCGCAGCTGGTTTTATTTACGGTTGGCCATTTGCATTTTATTCTGCCATTGGTCTGATTGTGAATGCCAGAGTTATGGATATGACCTATACTAGACAGCAAAAAATGCAAGTAATGATTGTAACTGACCGCCCCAAGAGTGTGATTGATAGTATTCAAAACCATATGCGGCGAGGAATCACCATTGTGCATGGTGCTGAGGGGGCCTATAATCATGATCCAAAGACAATTTTATTCACAATTATTTCGCGCTATGAAATGAGTGATCTTGAAATGGCAATGAAAGAATCTGATCCCAAAGCGTTTGTAAGTATCTCCGGTAGTGTCACAATTCTGGGTCATTTTTATGAACCTTCACTTTAAATACGAGGTATAAGCATGAAAGTAATCTATACGTTCCTTGTTCGACTCTGGTCGTTACTATTTATTTTTAGAAAAAAGTCACAAGTTACTTATTTGATGAGCTTTGGAAATAATCAGGAATTTGTCCAACAACTAGTTGCTCAAATTGCTCCTTTAAATCTCCATGTTTTTTATCAAAAAGAAGTGGGCAAGCATACTAAGCAACTAGAAAAAATTTCAAATGTCCAATTGGAATTGCTAGATAACGGGCCTCAATTATTCTTGAAAGTAATTCCAATATTGATGCATAGTAAGTTGATCATTATCGATAATTACTTTCCGTTTTTAGGAGCTTTAGTAAAAACTAACCACATGCGAATTTCCCAGATTTGGCATGCAAATGGTGCAATTAAACAATTTGGCTTTAATGACCCAACAACGAGTCAACGGTCGAATTCGGATCATATCCGTTTTCAGCAGGTTTATGAATCTATGGATGACATTGTGGTTGGTTCAGAAAAAATGGGTGATACATTTCAAGTGAATTATCGTTTAGATGGCCATCAAATTCGTCGATTAGGCTATCCACGCTCAGATAAGTTTTTAAATTCGGAGTGGATTAAAAAAGCGCAAGCAAATTTTTTTAAACGCTATCCTGATTTAAAAAATAAACATTTAATTTTATATGCACCGACATACCGCCAGGGAACAAAGTTTGATTTTGCACCTGGTTTTGAGAATTTGCAATTACCGGAAAACAGTGTCTTAATTCTGCGTTTACATCCGCATTTACAAGTCATGGAGAAAGCGTGGGAAGATCGAATTCCATTTATAACATCCATTGATGCAAGTGTATCAACTGATGAACTACTTACAGTTGTTGAAACATTGATCACAGATTATTCTTCGATTCTGTTTGACTATACCTTGCTAAAAAATGCTAAAAAGGTGGGCTTATTTGCTTTCGACCAATTCCAGTTTAAACAAACTGTTGGGTTACGCCCGGATTTTGCAACTGAGTTTCAGCCCATTATAATTAAAACAGTGGACCAGCTATCAGCTTTTTTGGCTGATCCGAAAAATGATCAGCCCATAATTGATCGAATTAATCATGATTGGAATCAGTTTAATGATGGGAATGCGACTAACCGAACAATAAATTTCTTATTGAAACGGAGCGACCTCTAAATGCGCCATGGTTTGATACAAACTATAAAAATTTTAATTCGTTATATTTTAGTTGTAATTAATGACTGTCTAATCCATCTACCCATCAAGCGCCATTTGACCATTTTTGAAAGCTTTAACGGACAGGCAATAAATGATAATCCGGCTGCCATTTATCGAGAATTAAAAATTCTTCATCCAGAAGCGGCTGATAATTTATTTTTTGGAATAAAGGGAAGTAACTTCGCTCAAGTAAAAAAGGCTAATCCAGATGTTCAGTTGCTTAAGCGTTGGTCTTTAAAGTGGATATGGGTTACAGCACGTGCCAATTATTGGATTTTTAATTCAAGAATGCCTTTGTGGTGGCATAAAAATGCACAAACTATCTATGTTCAAACATGGCATGGCACACCTTTAAAAAAATTAGGATTAGATATTGAAAACGTTGAAATACCTGGCACTTCAACGAAAAAATATCATGATGAATTTAAAAAGGAATCTGCTCGGTGGGATTATTTAATTGCGCCCAACGCTTATTCAGAAAATATTTTTAAACGCGCGTTTGGTTTTAAAAATAAATTTATTCGTTCGGGTTATCCGCGGAATGACCTTTTGATCACGACTAATCAGACAGAAATTAATAAATTGAAAATAAAGCTTTTAGGAGATAATGTCGATCAAGTTATTCTCTACGCTCCAACTTGGCGAGATGATAATTTTATTTATAAAGGCCGTTATCGTTTTGATTTACCATTTGATTTGAAAGACTTTTTTGCTTCAGTGCCAGCGCATACAGTTTTAATCATCCGTCCCCATTATTTGGTCAAAGATCACATTGATATTCGCGGCTTTGAAGATCGCGTTAAAATTATGGCGGATACAGATATTAATCAATTATATTTAATCAGTGATCTGTTAATTACGGATTATTCATCTGTAATGTTTGATTATGCAAACTTACATCGACCAATATTATTTTTCCCATATGACTTGAAACACTATGCGGGTGATTTACGAGGATTTTACTTTGACTATCTAAGTCAGTGTCCGGGACCGATTGTGACACAAAAAGATCAATTCTATGAGCAATTAACAATTTTCTCAGCAAATAAAGGTTTTCCAAACTATCAAGAACAAATCAATAAATTTGACGCTAACTTTTTAACTTGGGAAAATGGAACTGCAGCAAAACAGGTGATTGAATCAATCGGATTTTAGGAGGCTAATAAAATGTTATTAGGTTCACATGTTAGTATGAAAGCGCCAAAAATGTTTTTAGGTTCTGTTGAAACAGCAATTAGTTATCAAGCCAATACCTTTATGATTTATACTGGTGCTCCTCAAAATACACGACGCAAGCCTATTTCCGAGCTTAATATACCAAAGGGCAAGCAGTTAATGAAAGAGCATAAGATTTCTAATTTAATCATTCATGCTCCTTATATTGTGAATTTAGGGAATACTAAAAAGCCAGAAAGCTTTCGATTCGGTGTGGAATTCTTAAAAGAAGAAATTAAACGTGCTGATGCTTTAGGGGCGAGCAATATTGTGCTTCATCCAGGTGCCCATGTTGGCGCTGGTTCAGAAGCTGCGATTGCCCAAATTGTAAAGGGATTGGACGAAATCCTGTCTGAGTCACAAGAAGTTAAAATTGCGATTGAGACAATGGCTGGCAAGGGAACTGAGGTTGGTAAAACATTTGAAGAAGTTGGTTCAATTGTTCACCAAGTTAAGCAACAGAATAAAATTGCTGTATGTTTCGATACTTGTCATACAAGTGATGCGGGCTATGCCATTCGCGATGATTTTGATGGGGTCCTTGAAGAATTCGATCAAAAAATTGGATTAAATTATTTACAGGTCATTCATTTAAATGATTCCAAGAACGAACAGGGAAGTCATAAAGATCGCCATGAAAACATTGGAATTGGAACAATTGGTTTTAAGGCTCTAAACAAAATTGCTCATTATCCACAATTGACTAAAATTCCAAAAATCTTGGAAACACCTTGGGTTAAAGATCCCGAGAATGCCAAGCTGAAATATGCGCCATATGGTTATGAGTTAGCTATGCTTAAAAACGAAACTTTTGATCCAGATTTGATTTCCGATATTCTTTTGCAAAAACCAATTGATACTTTTTTAAAATAATTTAAATAAGCACCAGTGAAGATTGCCAAACAATTGGCTGTTTTCACTGGTGCTTATTTTTTAAGAACTTTAAATTATTTATTCATTTGAGACATCAACATCTAAAATTTCCATAATTAAAGTTGCCGTTTCTTCAATTGATTTGTTAGAAGTATTGATTACCAAACAGCCAATTTTTTTGAAGACATCATTTGCATAACTTAATTCATGTTTAATTCCTTCTGTATTTGAGTAAGAAGACTCAGGATTAAGTCCATAGGAAATCATTCGTTGACGGCGAATATCATTCAAAACATCTGGCGTTGTAGTTAATCCAAAGATTTTTTTGGGATCAACTTTCCAAATTTCATCTGGGATAGAAGCCTGGGGAACAAGTGGTAAGTTAGCCACCTTGAATCCTTTATTTGCTAAATAAAGCGACATTGGTGTTTTAGAGGTTCGTGAAACTCCAAGAAGAACAATATCAGCCTTTAAAAAACCGCTTGGATCTTTACCATCATCATACGTTACAGCAAATTCCATAGCCGCAATTTTATCGAAATAACCCTCAGTTAAATTATGGACAGATCCCGGTTTATTAGCTGGTTCAAGACCAGTTTTTTGTTTAAATAAAGAAAGTGCAGGCGTTAAGACATCATAATAATAGATATCGGCCTGTTCACATTGCTCTTTAGCAAATTGATTTAGTTCTGGATTGACAAATGTAGAAAAAACAATGGCGTTTTGGCGTTTAGCACGTTTTAAAATGCCATCTAATAAAGATTTTGTTTGTGTAAACGGATAACGATCAAATTCAAATTTCTCACTAGGAAACTGAGCCGATGCTGCTTTAGCTACAGCTCCCACAGTTTCACCTACTGCATCAGAGATTACAAATACTTTTGTTGCCATAATCAATCACCCTCATCCTTTTAGAGTAAGTTTACCATATGAGACGGGCAATGAAAACGGTTTTATAAATTTTAAAATGAATTTAAGAAAACAGTGGTTGATGTATTGACGTAAAATTCTATGTTATGTATAATAATAAAGAACAGTAGATTTACATTTAGTAAACTTACTTGTTACTTTAGAGCTCGGAGGGAGGGATTCAAAATGGCAAAAACAGTCGTTCGTAAAAACGAGTCACTTGATGACGCTCTTCGCCGCTTTAAACGTACAGTTTCTAAATCAGGTACTTTACAAGAATATCGTAAACGGGAATTCTACGAAAAGCCAAGTGTTAAAAAGAAGTTAAAATCAGAAGCTGCTAGAAAACGTAAGAACAAGAAGCACTTCTAAATTTTTAACGCTCCTGAGAAAAATCAGGAGCTTTTTTTGTACAAAAAACTTCAACTTCAATAAGGAGAAAATTAATGAGTTTAGTAGACACAATTTCAGAAGACATGAAAATTGCTATGAAGGCACGTGATAAAGATACTTTGAGTGTTATTAGGATGCTTAAGGCTGCTTTAATGAACGAAAAGGTTAAAGTTAATCATGAACTCAGTGATGAAGAAGCACAAGCTGTCATTACTCGTGAATACAAGCAACGAAAAGAATCTGCAGAGGAATTTGCAAAAGGCAATCGTGATGACTTAGTTAAATCAACTGAGGCTGAAATCAAGATTGTTGAAAAATATCTTCCTCAACAATTAACTAAAAATGAAATCGAAAAAATTGTTGCTGATACAATTTCAGAAACTGGCGCAACAAGTGGTGCAGATTTCGGTAAAGTTATGGGTGCCGTTATGCCAAAAGTTAAAGGTAAAGCTGACGGAAAATTAGTTAATCAGGCAGTTAAAAGTCAACTTAATAAGTAATCCGCTATAAAAATAATATTTTGCGAAAGCATGAAGTTGAGAAGGAGACTATGCGACTTGGCTGAACAAAAAACAATTGAAAAAGAATTTCGGTTAGCTAAACAAAGTGATGAACTATCACTTTTAGGTAATCAAGATCGGTTTGTACAAATTCTTGAAGAAGGAATGAATGTATCAATTCATCCCTTCGGTGAGAAAATTACCATCACGGGTGAACCAGATGCCGTTAATCGCACTATTAACGTTTTTAAGAGCCTTTTATCATTAGTTAAGCAAGGTATTCAGCTTAACAGTGCTGATGTGGTGAGTGCGATGAAAATGGCGGATAAAGGCACTCTAGATTATTTCCAGGATTTGTATAAAGAAACCCTGATTAAGGATAATAAGGGAAAGGCTGTTCATGTAAAAAACTATGGGCAGCGTCAGTATGTTGAATCCGTTAAACGAAATGACGTAACCTTTGGAATTGGGCCCGCCGGAACTGGAAAAACCTACTTGGCAGTGGTTATGGCAATTGCGTCATTAAAACGCGGTGAAGTTGATAAACTAATCCTAACGCGCCCTGCCGTGGAAGCTGGAGAAAGTCTAGGTTTTTTGCCTGGAGATCTAAAAGAAAAAGTTGATCCGTATTTACGTCCGATTTATGATGCCTTGTATCAAATAATTGGGGCCGAACACACGACTCGGTTAATGGATCGTGGCGTTATCGAAGTTGCCCCACTAGCTTACATGCGTGGACGAACATTAGATAGTGCTTTTGTAATTTTAGATGAGGCTCAGAATACGACCAGTGCCCAAATGAAAATGTTTTTGACTCGTTTAGGTTTTGGTTCAAAAATGATTGTAAATGGCGATGCAACTCAGATTGATTTGCCGCATGGTGTACGTAGTGGGCTTGTCGAGGCACAGCGTATCTTACAAGACGTCCGTCATATTGAGTTTGTCACTTTCAGTGCTGAGGATGTAGTTCGCCATCCAGTTGTTGCAGAAATCATAAATGCCTATGAAAGGCATAAATCAAATTAAGTTGGAGTAGAATTATGGACATTCAGATTTATGATCATACCAATGAAGAATCAAAGGCTAATATTGAACTTGTTCAAAATGTTTTAAATTTTGCTGGTGATTACCTTAAGCTGGCAGAAAACACAGAAATGTCAGTAACTTTGATGCATAATGATGAGATTCATGGCATTAATAAAACTTATCGTAAAGTTGATCGGGCTACAGATGTTATTAGTTTTGCGATTGAGGATGATGAAGATTCAGATCCAATCATTATGGATGATGAGTTAGCAGAAGAGATTGCCCCTAATATTGGAGATTTGATGATTTCTGTTGATAAGGTAAAAGAACAGGCCGAGTATCTTGGTCATTCTTACCAAAGAGAATTAGGCTTCTTATGTGTCCATGGTTTTTTACATTTAAATGGTTACGACCATATGGAAACCAAAGATCAAGAAGTGATGTTCCCGCTTCAGAAAGAAATTCTAAACGCTTATGGCCTTAAAAGATAAAAAGCAAACCGAAAAAAATCATACTTTTCTACAATCTCTTCTGCATGCTTGGTCTGGCGTAGTTCGTATCTTTAAACAAGAAAGAAATATGCGAATTCACATTTTTTTAGCCGTTTTGGCAATCATTGTAGCTGCCGTGCTTCAAATCTCTAGGTTGGAGTGGTACTGGATTATAGCCTGTATAGGTGCCGTGCTGATTACAGAAACTTTTAATACAATTGCTGAGAATCTAGTAGATTTAATTACCGAAAAAAACTATAGTGAACTAGGGAAGCATATAAAGGACATGGCTGCCGGAGCTGTTTTAATTTGTGCTCTTTTTTCAGCGTTTATTGGCGTATGTATCTTTATGCCCAAAATTTGGAATCTCATTTTCCATTAGAATAGGAGAAATAGCTTGGAAAATTCAAGTAACAAGTTTCGATCAGGGTTCGTAGCTATCGTTGGGCGACCTAATGTAGGAAAATCAACGTTTATGAATTATGTGATTGGACAAAAGATTGCCATCATGAGTAATGTTCCACAAACAACGAGAAACAAAATTCGTGGTATTTATACAACAGATAAGGAACAAATTATTTTTATCGATACACCAGGTATTCATAAATCACATAACAAACTTGGTGACTACATGGTTCAATCTTCTTTATCAACGCTAAACGAAGTTGACGCAATTATGTTTATGGTCGCTGCCAATGAAGAACGGGGTGCTGGTGATAACTTTATTATTGAACACTTAAAACAAGTTAAAAAACCGGTTTATTTGATTATTAATAAAATTGATTTGATTAATCCTAATAAGATGCTTCAGATCATGGATACTTATAAGGATGCCTTGGATTGGAAAGAAGTTGTTCCAATCTCCGCTACCCAAGGAAATAATGTTTCAGAGTTCATGGATACCTTATCAGATCAACTTCCTGAGGGGCCTAAATATTACCCAGATGATCAGGTAACCGATCATCCAGAACGGTTTATTGTGGCTGAACTCATTCGCGAAAAGATTTTAATGTTGACTCGGCAAGAAGTCCCTCATTCTGTTGCTGTTGTTATTGATTCTTTAAAACGTCAGGACAAGCGTAAGATCCATATTCAGGCTACGATCATCGTTGACCGTCCCACTCAAAAGGGCATCATCATTGGTCATGGTGGTCAAATGCTTAAAAAGATTGGGACTTTAGCAAGAGAAGATATTGAACGGTTGCTTGGTGACCAAGTTTATCTTGAACTTTGGGTAAAAGTTTCTGAAGGTTGGCGTGATAAGCAATCACTATTGCAATCTTATGGCTATCGGAAAGATAATTGATAGGTAATTGTCATGGCAACACAAACAACTGCGCAATTTGACGGCATCATTATGTTTCGTAGGAACTATCGCGAGCGTGATCAATTAGTTAAAATCTTTACGCGCCAGTTTGGCAAAAAGATGTTTTATATTCGGGGTGCCCGGAAACGTGGTTTTAAACTGGCCGCTGCAATTTTGCCGTTCACTAAGGGTGTATATGTTGGTTTGATCCGAGAAAAGGGACTCTGTTATTTGAATGCTGAAAAGTCTCTAACTCAATTTGACAAAATCAATGAAGATATTGGACGTAATGCTTATATTACGTATATTCTAAATTTAATTGATTCTGCCTTTGATGATGGACTAGCTATCCCAATTTGGTTTGATATGGCTTCAGCAGCTCTATCGAAAATTAATGCCGGATTTGATCCACAAATTATTGCTCACATTTTTGAACTGCAACTACTACCAACTTTTGGGGTTCAACAAGAATGGCAGCAATGCATCGTTTGTCATCGTGATGACTTACCACTTGATTACTCGGAATCATCAGGTGGTGTTTTGTGTCAGAACCATTGGCATCTTGATCCTAAACGATCTCATCTTGATCGGCGAACTATTTACTACCTACAACAATTGAGTTCCGTTCGTTTACAAAATGTTCAATCTATTCATGTTCATGCCGAGACCAAGGCTAAGCTAAAAGCAATCATTGATATGATTTATGAAGATGAGGTGGGCTTAAAGCTAAAAAGTAAACACTTCATTGATACCATGCCTACATGGAATTGAGTAGCATTTGAATATTGACTTTAATGATTATTTAAATTACGATAAAAGAGAATTTAATACTGAACTGTGATGAAAAGAATTTTTGAATGGACTTATAGAAAGCTTGGGGTTGATGAAACTAAGTAATCTGTTTAAAAATTGGCGTTTCGGAGTTTGCAAATTGAGCTGCTGGCTTTTAGCCAGAAGTAGGGTGGAACCGCGAGTAATTCGTCCCTACGTAGATATTTGTCTGCGTAGGTTTTTTTTGTGTTCAGAATATAATATACAAGGAGACACATAATGGTAAAGAAATTGGCTGTACAAGACATCATTCTAACGTTACAGCATTACTGGTCTGAACAAGGCTGTATGTTAATGGAAGCATATGATACTGAAAAAGGTGCTGGGACAATGAGTCCATACACATTCTTAAGAGCAATTGGACCTGAACCGTGGAACGCGGCTTATGTAGAGCCTTCCCGTCGACCAGCTGACGGTCGTTATGGGAAAAATCCTAATCGACTTTATCAACATCACCAGTTTCAGGTTGTCATGAAACCATCTCCAGAAAATATTCAAGAACTCTATTTGGGAAGTTTAAAAGCTTTAGGAATTGAGCCATTAGAACATGATATCCGTTTTGTGGAAGATAACTGGGAAAACCCATCAATGGGCTGTGCCGGTGTTGGTTGGGAAGTATGGCTTGATGGTATGGAAATTACACAGTTTACTTACTTCCAACAGGTTGGTGGTTTGGAAGTTTCTCCAGTTACCAGTGAAGTTACATATGGACTAGAACGATTGGCGTCATATATTCAAAATGTGGATTCAGTGTTTGATTTGGAATGGGGTCACGGAGTTAAATACGGTGAAATCTTCAAAGAGCCGGAATATGAAAATTCTAAGTATTCTTTTGAAGAAAGCAATCAACAGATGCTATTAGAACTTTTTGATGATTATGAAAAAGAAGCTAAAGCCCAAATCAAAAATGGTTTGGTTCATCCAGCTTACGATTATATTTTAAAATGCAGCCATACATTTAATTTATTAGATGCTCGAGGTGCAGTTTCAGTAACTGAACGAGCAGGTTATTTGGCGCGGATTCGAAATATGGCGAAAGACGTGGCAAAAGCCTTTGTTGAGGAACGTAAAGAGCTTGGTTTCCCACTTTTAAAAGATAAAAATCGTAAAAAGGAGGTTACAAAATAATGACACATTCTTATTTATTAGAAATTGGTTTGGAAGAAATCCCAGCTCATGTCGTTACACCAAGTATTGATCAACTCCAAAAACGTGTTAATGATTTTTTGACTGACAATCGGATATCTTTTGAAAAAATCACAAAATTCTCTACACCGCGTCGCTTGGCGATTCTTGTTGAAGGATTAGCAGATCGTCAAGAAGATGTCGAAAAAGAAGTTAAGGGTCCTGCTAAAAAAATTGCCTTAGATAAAGATGGTAATTGGACCAAGGCGGCCATTGGCTTTTCCCGTGGTCAAGGAGTCACTCCAGGTGACATTACTTTTAAAGAGTTAAAGGGAACTGAGTACGTTTATGTGACTAAAAAGACAACTGGTCAAGCAATTGCAGATGTACTCCCTGATATGAAAAACGTTATTGAAAAGATGACTTTTCCAACAATGATGAAGTGGGCGGATTATAGTTTCAAATACATTCGTCCTATTCGTTGGATTGTCTCTGTATTAGATGATCAGGTAATTCCTTTTAGTATTTTGGATGTTCAGGCAGGAAATGTTTCCCAGGGCCATCGCGCTTTGGGAAAGCCGGTTACAATTGCAAATGCAACGGACTATGAAAAACAATTAAATACAGTTTTTGTTGTTGTTGATGCAAAAAAACGTAAACACCGCATTACCGATCAAATTAAGAAGATTGCAACAGATCAAAATTGGAAGATTCAATTAGACCAAACTTTATTAGAAGAAGTTAATAATTTAGTTGAATATCCAACTGCATTTGCGGGCCATTTCGATAAAAAGTATCTGGAAATTCCAGAAGAAGTTTTGATTACTTCAATGCGTGATCATCAACGATTTTTCTATGTTCGTGATCAAGCAGGCAAATTATTGCCAAACTTCATTTCAGTTCGTAACGGGAATCGTGAGCATTTAGATAATGTTGTAAAGGGTAACGAAAAAGTTTTGACTGCCCGTTTAGAAGATGCCGCCTTTTTCTACCACGAAGATCAAAAGCATAGTATTGATTACTATGTCGAGAAACTTAAGGATGTTAGTTTCCATGACAAGATTGGTTCAATGTATGAAAAAATGGAACGTGTTCAAGTCATTTCTCAAGAACTGGGCAAATTTATTGGTTTAAACTCATCGGAATTAGCAGATTTAAACCGAGCTAGCCAAATTTATAAGTTTGACCTTGTAACAGGGATGGTTGGAGAATTTCCTGAATTGCAAGGGGTTATGGGCGAAAAATATGCTTTGTTAGCTAATGAAAATCCTGCTGTTGCAACTGCAATTCGTGAGCATTATATGCCAACCAGCGCAGACGGTGATCTTCCCAAAACGAGAGTAGGGGCCGTTTTGGCATTGGCAGATAAATTTGATGACATTGGTAGCTTCTTTGCCGTAGATCTTATTCCAACTGGTTCAAACGATCCTTATGCATTAAGAAGACAGGCACTTGGGATAGTTAGAATTACACGTGATCAAAAATGGCATTTTCCAATTCAAGAGTTACAAGATAAGTTCTTGAAGGATCTCCATGATCATCAGGCAACCTTCAACTTAGATTTCAAACAAAATGAAAACGCCGTGCTTGAATTTATAAAGGACCGTGTTCGTCAGTGGTTTAGCCAAAACAACGCCCGTTATGATATTGTTGAAGCCGTTACTAAAGGAACAGATTCAGATATTTTAGATATGTTGGATGCAGCTAAAGTTTTGGAGTCTCACAAAGACGATAAAAACTTCAAGGAAAACATTGAGGCTTTAACCCGGGTTCTCCGAATCGCTGAGAAAACAGACCTGGAAGCTGACGATTCACTTATAGATCCTAAGCTATTTGAAAATGACTCCGAACAAAATCTTTACGATGCAGTGGAAACAATTCGTAAGTCGGCCGCAAATCACACGATTAATGAAAATTTTCAGGCATTACAATCGCTTCGACCACTGATTGATAATTATTTTGATCAAACCATGATTATGGTTGACGATAAAAAAGTACGTGACAATCGTTTGATTCAATTATCTGTACTAGCAAAAATGATTTTCTCAATTGGAAATCTGAAAGAGTTGATCGTAAAATAATAAACTAGCCAAATATTGGCTCAGCGGTTTAAATAATCTTCATTGTCGATTGCAATAAAGCATTCGAATGAAGGTTATTTTTTAATTGTCTGTTGAGGTAAGCATTTTAATTGCTTTTTGTAGAACAGGGCGTTATTATTTAATGTGTATCGATATCGTGGGTTAGTGTGCACTTAATAGGAGGCAAATGAATTTGGCAAAAACGATTCCAGAAGATCTAATTGATCAAATTCGTACCTCAGTGAACATTGTTGACGTGGTCGGACAATATGTGCAATTAAAAAAACAAGGAAAGAATTTTTTTGGACTGTGTCCTTTCCATGAAGAAAAAACGGCCTCATTTTCAGTTTCAGAATCAAAGCAGATTTTTCACTGTTTTAGTTGTGGACGTGGTGGGAACGTTTTTAAATTTTTGATGGAGATTAACAATATTGAGTTTCCGGCCGCTATCCATCAAGTCGCGGATTTAGCAAATATTGAGATTCCAGCTGAATTCTCTGAAACAAAACAAGGAACTAGTGAAAATAGTGAACAAAGCCAGTTGATCAAATTGTACGATCAAGCTGCAGCGCTATATACGCACGTCTTGTTAAATACTGAAATGGGACAAAGGGCTCTCACATATCTTCATAATCGAGGGCTAACAGATGATATTATCACAAAATTTCAATTAGGATTTGCTCCTGGAGAGCAGCTTCTAAAAGAATTTTTTGAGGAAAAAAAGATAGATTATCAACGTTTACGCCAGTCAGGCCTTTTTATAGAAGATCAGGAAGGTAAATTACGGGATCGTTTTCGTGGTCGGGTTATGTATGCCATCAAAAATCCACAAGGACATGTCATTGCTTTCTCAGGAAGAATTCTAAATAAGGAAGATTCTCAGGCTAAATATATTAATAGTCCCGAGACTAAAATTTTTAGCAAAAGCAATGTCCTCTATAATTTTGATGTTGCAAGATCAGCAATTCAACACGAAAAACGGGCAATTTTATTTGAAGGATTTATGGATGTTATTGCAGCTTATCAATCCGGAGTGACTAATGGCATTGCATCTATGGGAACGAGTTTTACAAATGAACAAATTTATTTGTTACAGCGGACAACCTCCCAATTAGATATTTGTTATGATGGTGATGATCCCGGACAAGCAGCAATTAGTCGTGCCCTAGATGCTTTTGGAGCAAACAGCCAATTAAAATTAAGTGTTATTGAAATTCCGGACAAATTAGATCCTGATGAGTATGTTCGTCAACATGGAACAAAACAATTTAATGAAATCGTTCATTCTGCTCGATTAACACCTACTGCATTTAAACTAGACTATTTAAAACGTAATTACAATTTGAATAATGAGGCAGATCAATTAGCTTATATTGAACAGGCCTTAAAGGAAATTGCCAAGCTAAATTCGAGTGTAGAACAAGATTTATACCTTAATCAATTGGCCAAAGAATTTGGTGTGCAAGCACAGGATTTAAATCAACAATTGCGACAGGTACGTTCCCAGCAAAGCGTTGTTAATCATCATCAACAACCAGTAAAAACTGTTTCGACAGTTAAGCACGAATATCATCGACAACAAGTAAAATTAGATAAAGTAGAAACTGCAGAAGCTCGTTTACTAAATTACTTGCTTTATGATCACAATGTTTGGCTCAAAATTGCTGGTTTACCAGATTTCCATTTTGTTCATGAAAAATATCAAACAATTTATATGTTGGCAGCGGGATTTTTTGAGAACCATAATAGTTATGATTCGGCTGCATTCATGGATTTTGTTCATGATAGTGAACTACAGGATGTCATTGCAGAACTAGATCTTCAAGACCTAGATGAAGAGAATGTTGATCAAGCTGTTGACGACTATATAAAAGTTATTATGGCCGAAGCACCTCTTAGTCAACAAATCAAAACGAAAACAAAATCGTTAAATGAAGCTAAAAGAATGGGAAATACTGAATTACAGCAAAAATTGGCCATCGAATTAATTGATTTATATCGACAGCGTCAAGACGCATAACGCGTTTATGGAGGGGCTTAACTATGGCAGACAAAGAAACCACAAAAAAAGTAGTAGCAAAAAAAGCAACAACGAAGAAGACAACAAAGGCAACAAAGAAAGTAGCACCTAAAAAAGCTGTGAAGAAAACAGCTGCAAAAAAGCCAACAACCAGGAAAAGAGCAACGGCTAAGAAAAAAGTAGCTGCTAAAAGCAGTGCAACAAGTGTATTTAATACGGCTGCTTATAAAAAAGAAGTCAATGCACTTATCAAAGCTAATAAACCAAGCAAACAAATTAAATTTGATGAATTGGCAGATAAAATTTCAATTCCTTTCAAGTTGGATGAACGTCAAATTGATGATCTAATTCAAAAAGTTGAGGATGCTGGCATTAGTGTTGTTGATGAAAAAGGAAACCCCAGTGCTCATGCTTTAAAGGCTCAGAAAATTAGTAAAAAAGAATTAGACGATACAAAGGCTCCTGCTGGCGTCAAAATTAATGATCCAGTTCGGATGTATTTGAAAGAGATTGGTCGAGTTTCTTTATTAACTGCAAAACAGGAAGTTGAACTTGCTCTTCGAATTGAAAAAGGTGATGAGTCCGCAAAACAGGAACTAGCTGAAGCCAATTTGCGTTTAGTTGTTTCCATTGCCAAACATTATGTTGGTCGTGGTATGCAATTCTTAGATTTAATTCAAGAAGGTAATATGGGCTTGATGAAGGCCGTTGAAAAGTTTGATTACCGAAAGGGATTCAAATTTTCAACTTATGCAACTTGGTGGATTCGTCAAGCAATTACACGTGCAATTGCTGATCAAGCTCGAACAATTCGAATTCCTGTCCATATGGTCGAAACAATTAATAAGCTAATTAGAATTCAACGTCAATTACTTCAAGATCTTGGTCGTGAACCAACTCCTGAAGAAATTGGAGCTGAAATGGATATGCCAACGGAAAAAGTCCGTGAAATTCTAAAAATTGCTCAAAAACCAGTTTCATTGGAAACACCAATTGGTGAAGAAGATGACTCTCATTTGGGTGATTTTATCGAAGACCAAGATGCTACTAGTCCTGCAGATCACGCTGCGTATGAGCTTCTAAAAGAACAATTAGAGGGCGTTTTAGACACACTAACTGATCGTGAGGAAAATGTTCTTCGTCTTCGCTTCGGACTTGATGATGGACGAACCCGGACACTTGAAGAAGTTGGTAAAGTATTTGGTGTTACTCGTGAAAGAATCCGACAGATTGAAGCAAAAGCTCTAAGAAAATTACGTCATCCTTCTCGTTCTAAACAACTTAAAGACTTCTTAGAATAATATTTTTTCTATAATTGAGGATTCACAGCAAAGGTATGTACTTTGCTTTGGATTCTTTTTTATATTCAGATATTTTCGGCAAAATTGGCTCACATGATATAATAAAGAAAAATTAAAAAGGACTATTTTAATGAACGCAAATAAACTTTCAGATCGGCTTCAAACAGTTGCCAGTTTTGTTAAACCAAATTCCAGAATCGCAGATATTGGGTCGGATCATGCTTATCTTCCTGTTTTCTTAGCAAGAAACGAACAAATTCAATTTGCAATCGCCGGTGAAGTGGCCAAAGGACCGCATGAAAATGCCACGCACGAAATCTTGCAGCAAGATGTAAAAAACTTAGTTTCCTCTCGTTTAGGTAATGGCCTTGATGTGGTCACAGCAGAAGACCAAATCAATACAATCAGTATTGCGGGAATGGGAGGAACCTTGATTAGTCAAATCCTAGAACGTGGAAAAAATAAATTGCAAGGTGTTTCAAATCTGATTTTGCAACCAAACGTTGGAGAAAATGGGGTTCGAAAATGGTTAATGCAAAACAACTATCGAATCACAGCTGAAAGAATTCTCAAAGAAGATCACCATATTTATGAAATTATTGGGGCAGAAAATAAGCCAGCACCGACCTATTCCGAAAAAGAACTTCTTTTTGGACCTAAGTTGTTACAAATCCTACCAAATGCTATTTTTCAAGAAAAATGGCTGGCCGAGTTACAACGCATTAAAAACGCAATTGCGCAAATGAAACAGGCCCAAGTAATTCCGAAAAAACGAATTAGCAAGTTAAAACATAAGGCTGACTTGATTAAGGAGGTTTTAGATTTTGAAGATTAGAACATTTATTGATAAATTTGAAAAACTAGTTCCTCAGGAATTAGCAGAGCCCGGAGATCCTGTGGGATTACAAATTGGTGATTTAGACACAGAGCTTTCTAAAGTTTTAGTTACCTTAGACGTTCGACCAGAAGTTGTTTCAGAGGCGATTGATCAAAATTGTAATTTAATTTTTGCCCATCATCCGGTAATGTTTCATCCGGCGCATAGTTTAGACTTATCAGTTCCGCAAAATAAGATGTATGCGGAAATTATCAAACATAATATTACTGTTTATGCAGCCCATTCTAATTTAGATGCTGCTGATAAAGGCATGAATGATTGGTTAGCAGAAAAAATTGGTCTTCAACGTACGGAACGTTTACTAGACGGTTACGTAGATCAAAAGCATCATCAATTTGGCATGGGACGCATTGGTTATCTTGATCGACCGTTGAGTGTCATGGACTTTGCAGCGTTAATTAAGCATAAATTTGAATTGCAAGGCCTACGTGTCGTTACCCAAAATCCGCAAAAAAAAATCTCACGGGTTGCAGTCTTGGGCGGAGATGGTGGTAAATATTTCAATCAAGCTTTAAAAAAGGGTGCGGAAGTCTATGTTACCGGTGATGTCTATTACCATACTGGGCACGATATGTTAGCAGCAGGACTATCAACGGTTGATCCAGGCCATAATATCGAAAAAATTTGCATTCCTAAATTAGCTAGCCTTTTTCGATCATGGAAACTCATGACTGAAAATCAAATTCAAATTTACGAATCAAAAGTGGACACAAATCCTTTTACCTTTATTTAAGGAACATTATTAATAAGAATGGGGGAAAAATAATGAATCCAGATAATCTAACTAATGCAGTACAAGAGGCAGTTGCAGAAGCTCAAAAAGTTGCTGTTAATCGAAAACACCAAGAAATTGGAATCCCAGAGCTCTTCAAATTTTTAAGTCAACCAGATCAAATGGCTGGTAGTTTGTTTACTGAGCTTGGTGTAAATAATCAACAGCTTCAACAAGAGATCGATGACGAATTGGACGCCGTATCAATTGTTGAAGGTGAAAACATTCAATATGGGCAAAACCTAAGTGCCGCTTTGTTTAACTTATTTCAAAAAGCAGATAGCTTAAAAAAGAAGATGGGTGACGATTACATTTCGACAGAAGTAGTTGTTTTAGCCTTATTGGAAATTGATGATCCATTAACGAGCTTTTTGAAGAAAAAGGGAGCTACTACCCAAAAGTTAACTAAAGCAATCGAAAAAATGAGAGGGGGAGAAAAAGTGACTTCAAAAGATCAAGAAACTCAATATAAAGCGCTAGAAAAATATGGTGTGGATATGGTTAAGGAAGTCCATGATGGCCATCAAGATCCGATTATTGGTCGTGATGAGGAGATCTTGGATGTAATGCGAATCCTATCAAGAAAAACCAAGAATAACCCCGTCTTAATTGGTGAACCTGGAGTTGGTAAAACAGCCATTGTAGAAGGACTTGCACAACGAATTGCTAGAAAGGATGTTCCAGATAATCTAAAGGGAAAGACAATTTTCTCCTTAGACATGGGATCTTTGATTGCAGGTGCTAAGTATCGTGGTGAATTTGAGGAACGCTTAAAGGGTGTTTTAAAAGCCGTTAAAAAAGCTGATGGAAAAATTATTTTATTCATTGACGAAATTCATAATATTGTTGGGGCTGGAAAAACAGAAGGTAGTATGGATGCTGGCAATTTATTAAAACCAATGCTTGCCCGTGGTGAGTTACATTTAATTGGTGCAACGACCCTTGATGAATATCGAGAATACATGGAAAAAGACAAGGCTCTCGAGCGTAGATTCCAACGGGTGCTGGTCAAGGAACCATCTATCGAAGATACTATTAGTATTTTGCGAGGTTTAAAAGAAAGTTTCGAAATTCATCACGGCGTTAAAATTCATGATAATGCAATTGTGGCGGCTGCAAAATTGTCTGATCGTTACATTACAGATCGCTATCTACCTGACAAGGCAATTGATCTTATCGACGAAGCTTCGGCCTCAATTCGGGTTGAAATGAATTCTAGTCCAACAGAACTGGATCAAACAAGTCGGCAGTTAATGCGAATGGAAGTTGAAGAGACAGCTCTAAAAAATGAAACTGACAGTGCCTCTAAAAAAAGGTTAGTCGAATTAAAATCTGAGCTTGCCAATACGCGTGAAAAAAAGAATAAGCTTCAAAAACGTTGGGAATCCGAGAAACAATCAATTCAAGTTGTTAATAACAAACGAACTGAACTTGAGCAAGCTAAGCATAAATTAGAAGAAGCCGAAAATAATTATAATTTAGAGCAGGCTGCAAAATTACAACATGGCACAATCCCAAAGCTAGAGGCTGAATTAACTGACCTTCAGAAAAAGGAAGAAAAAGAGTCTGGTGGCTGGCTAGTAGAACAGTCCGTAACTGAGTCTGAAATTGCAACCGTTGTAAGCAAAATGACTGGAATTCCCGTTAACAAATTAGTCAAAGGGGAACGTGAAAAATTATTACATTTATCTGAAAGCTTGCATAAACGGGTTATTGGCCAAAACGAGGCCGTCGATGCTGTTTCAGATGCCGTTCTTCGTTCACGAGCAGGCTTGCAAGATCCGAATCGACCACTTGGCTCATTTATGTTTCTTGGACCAACCGGAGTCGGTAAAACGGAACTAGCTAAAGCTTTAGCTGAAAACTTATTTGATTCCGAAAAACACATGGTCAGAATTGATATGTCAGAATATATGGAAAAAGAGTCAGTTTCTAGATTAGTGGGGGCAGCTCCTGGTTACGTTGGCTATGAAGAAGGTGGTCAGTTAACTGAAGCCGTTCGGCGAAATCCTTATACAATTGTGTTATTTGATGAAATTGAAAAGGCACATCCGGACGTTTTTAACATTTTACTTCAAGTGCTGGATGATGGCCGTTTAACAGATAGTCAAGGACACACGGTTGATTTTAAAAACACCATTCTGATTATGACATCTAACTTAGGTTCTGACATCTTGTTACATGGCGTTGACGACCAAGGAAAAATTTCTGAACAAACCAAGCAGGCCGTCTTAAAACTTACTCAAACAAAATTTAAACCAGAATTTTTAAATCGAATTGACGATATCATTTTATTTGCGCCCCTTAATTTGCAAGATATTGAGAAAATTGTCGGTAAGCTGATTGCTCAACTTTCTGATCGATTGGCAGTCCAAGAAATTCAGATTGAAATTTCTGATTCTGCAGAAAAGTGGATCGCACGTCAAGGGTATGATCCAGCATATGGTGCTCGTCCATTACGTCGGTTCATCTCAAATGAAGTAGAAACACCATTAGCTAGAGAAATTATTGCTAATCATATTAAGCCACATACGTTAGTAAAAATTGATCTTAAAGATGAAAAATTAGTTTTTCAAACTAATCCGCTTCCTGAAGCTAAAAATAATTAAAACAAAAAGCGAAGACAACATAGTGTCTTCGCTTTTTTGTTAAAATTCAAATTTACTTCACAGAATCGCTTTTAGATAATAAGCTAATTCCATTAGAGGTAATTAATGCTGTAAGTGCCGCTACAATGCCAATTGTTAATGGCTTATAGGTCATAACTTCAAGGGCACCACCAATGGCTCCAATTACTTCTCCAAAAATAAACGCCCAAAAAATAATAACTATTTGTTTCATCATATCAGGACACCTCACAATCAAAAATATTTTAGCACAATTTTCATAAAAATCAACTAGCTTAGAAGTTAACTAGTTCATTATAGGCGATTCTTTTGTATAATGAAACTAACAAGTCAGTCGATAGGAGGTGACACCATGGCTTTTGTACCTTTACAAGTAATGAGCAGTTTTAGTTTGTTACAAAGTACAACCAGAATTACTGAGCTTGCCAAAGAGGCCAAAAAGCGCGGATTTGAAGCGCTGGCTCTAACAGATAATAATATTATGTACGGCTTAGTTGATTTCTATAATGCTTGCAAAAAAGAAGGCATTAAACCAATTTTAGGATTGAAACTGGATTTGTTTGGGAGCATCGATTCTGACAACCATTTTCCAATTTTATTATTGGCTAAAGATCAAACTGGTTATCGCCATCTGATGAAAATTAGTACAATTAAAAATACGCAACCAACCGATACTAATCTGTACTATAAACAAATCGCTGAATTTTTAACTAATTTAATCGTTATTTTCCCTGCAAAAGGTTCAGAACTCGTCACCCTAGTCGAGCGCGGTGATCCGTCAGCTGCTCAACAATTAATCAAACAAATTCAGGCTCAAACCGATGAAAATAGCGTTTTAGTCGGCGTTAATGCTCAGCAATCGACTGTTTTACAAAATACCCTTCAACAAATCGCCCAAACTACCCATGCAAGTGCAGTGGTTGTGCCCGAGGTTAATTATTTAAATTCTACCGATCATTTTGCCACGCAGGTTCTTAGGGATATCGATAAAGGTGAGACAATCAGAAATCCTGAACAGTTTGAAAATTATCAGGGTGATAACTGGCTACGTCCAGAAAAAGATTACGAGGCCATCTACAAAGAAAACAATTTAACTTCCGCAATGGAAATGACCGTGGCTGTGGCTGACCAATGTAATGTGACTCTAAACTTTAAAAAGCCTGAATTACCTGCATTCACAGTTCCTGATGGTTTAGACTCCAAAGCCTATTTAACCCAATTAACTCAAAAAGGGTTAGAAAAACGTTTGAAAAATCAAAATGTTGATAAAGCAAGCTATCAGAAACGATTAGGTCATGAATTATCAGTTATTGATCAGATGGGCTTTGACGATTATTTCTTGATTGTTTGGGATGTAATGGATTTTGCTCATCATCATGAAATTACGACTGGACCCGGAAGAGGCTCAGCGGCTGGATCACTTGTGGCTTATACTCTGCAGATTACAGATGTTGATCCTCTCCAGTATGATTTATTATTTGAACGTTTTCTAAATCCTGAGCGTTCACAAATGCCGGATATTGATCTTGATATTCCCGATAACAAACGGGATGAAATCCTGAAATATGTGCACGATAAGTATGGTCATAATCATGTTTCACAAATCATTACTTTCGGAACGCTGGCTGCTAAACAGGCATTACGTGATGTGGGCCGGGTTTTTGGCATGGCACCTTATGAAATTAATGATTTGAGTAAACTAGTTCCAAATGTTTTGAAAATTACATTAAAAGAAGCCGTAAAAGAATCACAGAAATTGCAAAACTGGATTGCTGATAGTTCAAAAAACAAATTATTATTTGAAATTGCCCAACAAATTGAGGGGCTTCCACGTCATTATTCAACCCATGCTGCCGGAGTTGTTTTAAGTGCCCAAAACTTAAGCGACGTTGTTCCATTACAATCTGGTAGTGATGAATTATTACTCACCCAATATCCAAAAGATACGGTTGAAGCGCTTGGTCTTCTAAAAATGGATTTCTTGGGTTTGCGAAATTTAAGCATTATGGCAAATGCCATTAAAATTATTCAAAAAAATGGTAAGCCTGATTTTAAAATTTCAGATGTAAAGTTGGATGATCCTAAAACATTAACTCTTTTTCAAAATGCGGACACAACTGGTGTTTTCCAGTTTGAGTCTAGCGGAATTCGTAATGTTTTACAGCAATTACATCCAGAAACTTTTGAATTAGTTGCTGCCGTGGATGCACTATACCGTCCAGGTCCAATGGAAAATATTGAAACATTTATTAAACGAAAAAAGGGACTTGAACCAGTTCAGTATCTAGATCCCAGTTTAGAACCAATTTTAAAGGGCACATACGGAATTCTTGTGTACCAAGAACAAGTTATGCAAGTAGCCTCCGTAATGGGTGGATTTTCACTTGGGGAAGCCGATCTGTTACGGCGAGCCATGAGCAAAAAGAAACGAACAGTTATTGATGATATGAAAACCAAGTTTATTTCAGGAGCAAGTCATAAAGGATACTCAAAAGATACCGCCATTCAGGTTTATGATTATATTGAGAAATTTGCTAATTATGGTTTTAATAAATCACATGCGGTTGCTTATTCTAAGTTAGCATTTGAATTGGCTTTTTTGAAAGCACATTATCCAGCTGCTTTTTTTGCGGCCTTACTCAATTCAGTTATTAATAATCCAAGCCAAATTAAACGTTATTTGATGGAAGCTAGACAACACGGCGTAAAAGTTCTTGCACCTAATGTTAACCTGAGTCAGGCTTACTTTATTCTAAAAGATGGTCAAATTATTTTTGGCTTAGCCTGTATAAAGGGAGCACGACGTGATTTCATCACTGATGTCCTTCAAGAACGCAAACAAAATGGTCCTTTCAAAGATTTACAGGCATTTTTGCAACGAATTCCGACCAAATGGTTAAAACAGGATTTAATGGAATCCTTGATTTATGCAGGAGCGTTTGATTCTTTTGGATATAACCGAGCCGAATTATTACAAGTCCTACCAGATTTGCTAAACGGTGTAGCTTTAAGTGGTAGTAGTATGAGTTTGTTTGAAAAATTAACTCCAAAGATTGTAAGAAAGCCTGATTTATCTTTGGAAGAAAAACTTCAAAAAGAAAACGAAATTTTAGGTGCTTATCTTTCTGGTCATCCAGTTGAACAATATAATCAGTTGCGAACAAAGTTCAAAATTACAAATATTATTGATTTGGCAGTTAATCAATCCGTAACTTGTTTAATTTATATGACTAAAATGCGCGTTATTCGCACAAAACGTGGTACTCAAATGGCTTTTATAACCGGTAGTGATTTGACAGGAGAAATTGACATTACAGTTTTCCCTGAGCAATATCAGCAAGCAACCGACATGCTTAAAAAGGGAAAAGTTCTGCTTATTCAAGGAAAAGTTGATGAGCGTAATGGGTTACAAGTTGTTGCTAATCACATTCAACTTGCCAGCCAGTTATCGATAAAACAACCTAAACAACGCTGGGTTTTACGTTTTAATGAATCCGACGACATCACAACTAAAGAGCAACAATTAAGAACAATTCTGCAAACCAATCCGGGTCCAGTTCCTGTGTTACTTTTTTATCCATTTAACGATAAAAAGGTTTTGTTGGAAAAACGGTTTTGGGCTTCAAATTCTGAAAAAACTAATTCAGCGCTTACAAGCTTGTTGGGTAAAGAGAATGTCGTTTTGCAATCAATCAAAAGTACCGATATCTAGGGATTTGTTCCGGATGTTTTTTATCAAGATTGGAGACATTCAATTTCAAAAGTGTTAAAATCAGTAATGAAGTTAAGATATTTAAATAATTTTTTGCTTGAGGTGAAGAAATGAAACGCATTGGTATTTTGACCAGTGGTGGTGATGCGCCAGCAATGAACGCTGCTATCCGTGCAGTTGCGCGAAAGGCACTTAGTAATGGCTTGGAAGCATATGGAATTAATTATGGTTTCGCCGGATTAGTTGCTGGTGATATTCATAAATTCTCTGCCACTGATTTGGACGATTCGATTGACGAAGGCGGTACAATGTTGTACTCAGCTCGTTATCCCGAATTTGCCCAAGTAGAAGGACAATTAAAGGGAATTGAGCAACTAAAGAAGTTCGGTATTGACGCTTTAGTTGTTATAGGTGGCGATGGCTCTTATCACGGAGCGCTTCGTTTAACTGAACATGGTTATAACACGATTGGTCTGCCAGGGACTATTGATAATGATATTCCTTACACAGATTTCACAATTGGTTTTGATACAGCTTTAAACACGGCTGTTGAAGCAATCGATAAAATTCGTGATACAGCCAAAAGTCATCAACGTGTCTTCGCTGTCCAAGTCATGGGACGTGAAGCTGCTGATATTGCTCTTTGGGCTGGTGTTGCCACTGGAGCGGATGCAATTGTTGCTCCAGGTTATGACACTGACGTTAAGGAAATTGCTGAAAAGCTTAAGAAGAATCGCGTAGATGGTAAAGATTACGGTATCGTAGTTATTGCTGAAGGCGATGCAAACTCTGATGCTGCACCAGCATTCCTTGAAGAATTGAAGAAATATGGTGATTTTGATGCTCGTGCAGTTGTTTTAGGTCATGTTCAACGTGGTGGCCGTCCAACTGCTCGTGATCGAGTTCTTGCAAGCAAAATGGGAGCTTATGCAGTTGACTTGTTACTTGAGGGCAAAGGCGGTTTAGCCGTTGGAATCCTTGATAACAAAATTCAAGCACATGACATTACCGATTTGTTTAATTCAAAACATAAATCAGATTCATCTTTGTTCGAATTAAACAACGATTTATCGTTTAAATAATTTTAGTAGTACGTTTTATAAATATAGGTAAAAACGACGTTAAAGTCTTTTTATAAACTAATCAAGGGAGAGATGTAGTTATGAAGAAAACCAAGATTGTTTCAACACTTGGTCCTGCAAGTACATCAGTAGATACGATTGTTAAATTAATTGAGGCTGGTGCAAATATTTTCCGTTTCAACTTTTCACATGGTGATCATGAAGAGCATTTAGACCGCTATAACAAAGTTATGGAAGCAGAAAAAATCACTGGTAAAACTGTTGGTATCTTATTGGATACAAAGGGTGCAGAAATCCGGACAACAGTTCAAAAAGATGGCAATCAAGAATATCATACTGGCGACAAAGCACGCATCTCAATGGATGATTCATTAGATACAACTAAAGACAAGATTGCTGTTACTTATGCTGGTTTATATGATGATGTTCATGTCGGTGGCCATGTATTGTTTGATGATGGTTTACTTGATTTTAAAGTTGATGAAAAAGATGAAGCAAACAAAGAATTAGTTGTTCATGCAATGAACAATGGTGTTCTTGGCTCTCGTAAGGGAACTAATGCACCTGGCGTTTCAATCAACCTTCCTGGGATTACTGAAAAAGACTCAAGTGATATTCGTTTTGGTTGTGAAAACATGAATATCAACTTTATTGCTGCAAGTTTTGTTCGTAAACCTCAAGATGTTCTTGATATTCGTCAACTTTTAGAAGAAGAGAATATGACAGATGTTCAAATCTTCCCTAAGATCGAATCACAAGAAGGTATTGACAATGCTGATGAAATCTTGAAGGTTGCTGATGGAATTATGGTTGCTCGTGGAGACATGGGTGTTGAAATTCCAGCAGAAAATGTTCCTTTGGTTCAAAAATCATTAATTAAGAAATGTAATGCACTTGGTATGCCTGTTATTACAGCTACTCAAATGTTAGATTCAATGATTGAAAACCCACGTCCAACACGTGCTGAAGCATCTGATGTTGCTAATGCCGTTTGGGATGGAACAGATGCTACAATGCTTTCTGGTGAAAGTGCTAATGGTGCTTATCCTGTTGAAGCTGTTTCAACAATGGCTAAAATCAACGAAAAAGCTGAAAATGCTATGGCTGAAGATGGTAACTTACAGATCAACAAGTTTGACCAAAGTGATGTTACAGAAACAATTGGTGCCGCTGTTGCACGTGCTGCAAAGAACTTAGGTGTTAAAACAATTGTTGCTGCCACAGAATCTGGCTATACTGCAAAGATGATTTCTAAGTACCGTCCAAATGCTGACATTTTAGCAATTACATTTGACGAACGTACTCGTCGTGGATTAACAGTTGAATGGGGCGTTCATCCAATCGTAGCTGACAAACCAGCAACAACAGATGATATGTTTGATTTAGCTGCTAACAAAGCTGTTGACTTAGGCTTTGCCAAAGAAGGCGACTTAATCCTTATCACTGCTGGTGTTCCAGTTGGCGAACGTGGAACAACTAATATGATGAAATTACAATTAATTGGTTCTAAGTTAGCAACTGGTCAAGGTGTTGGCGATGAAACAGTTATTGGTAAAGCAGTCATTGCAACTTCTGCAAAAGAAGCTAATGATAAAGCTGTTGAAGGCGGTATCCTTGTTACAAAGACAACTGACAAAGATTACTTACCTGCAATTGAAAAATCTAGCGCACTTGTAGTTGAAAATGGTGGTTTAACTTCTCATGCTGCTGTTGTTGGTATCTCAATGGGAATTCCTGTTATTGTTGGGGTACAAAATGCAACATCAATCCTTTCAGATGATGAATTAATTACTGTTGATTCACGTCGTGGAGTTATCTATCATGGTGCTTCAAACGCTATCTAAGGTTTATTTATAAAAGTAGTTTCTTTACTGGAAAGACCGCTGTTTTTAGACAGCGGTCTTTTTAATACATAGCACATCAACGAAAGGATAATCTAAATGGAAAGCTGGCTATTTTTAATTGGCATTTTATTAATTGCAATTTGGGGTAAGAACCAATCCCTTATCGTTGCAACAGCCGTTGTTCTTATAATCAAAGCAATCCCAAATACAGATAAACTTTTCCAGTTAGTAGAAAAACAGGGGATTAATTGGGGCGTAACGATTATTTCCGTTGCTATTTTAATTCCAATTGCAACTGGGAAGATTAGTTTCCAAGATCTATTAAATTCCTTTAAATCGCCAGTTGGCTGGATTGCCGTCTTTTGTGGTATATTAGTGTCAATTCTTTCCGCACGTGGTGTCGGATTTCTTGCCGTTTCACCCGAGGTAACGGTTGCGCTTGTATTCGGAACAATTCTCGGGGTCGTTTTATTAAAAGGAATTGCAGCTGGTCCGATTATTGCTTCCGGGATTGCGTTTTGCATTATTCAATTACTAAACATAAAAATTTAACATATTTGAGGAGTTAAACATGAACAATTTATTAGGACGCGTTATTGATACTAAAATGACTGATGAAAATGAAAAATATTATTTCTTACAAAATTCTGGTTCTGTTTTTCAGTTAGACAAAGCAGAACAAGTTGAGCCTTTACACATTGGGGGACATTTTAAAGGATTCGCTTATGAAAATGAGGATCATAAATTACAAATCACTTCAAAGATTCCAAAAATTCAAATTGGTCGTATGGGATTCGGAACTGTTGTTCAAAGCCGCCGTGACCTTGGCGTTTTTGTCAACATTGGTTTACCTAACAAGGATATTGTTGTGTCGTTAGATGAGTTGCCAACGATCAAAAGCCTTTGGCCACAAAAGGGTGATCGATTAATGGTCAGTCTCAGTTTGGATAACAAAAATCGGTTATGGGCTAATTTGGCTGATGAAACGACATTCCAAGAAATTTCTCAGCCTGCACCTAAAACCATGAAAAACCAAAATCTAAAAGCAACAGTGTATCGACTAAAATTAGTAGGGACACTTGTCATTACAAGTGATTACTATCTTGGCTTCGTTCATCCTGATGAGCGTGAACAAAAACCCCGCTTGGGTGAAGAAGTCTCTGCCCGAGTGATTGGCATTCATCCTGATGGAACATTAAACCTTTCCCTAAAACCGCGTAGTTATGAAGCGATTGGAGACGATGCTGCCATGTTGCTGGCATTGTTACAACATAACGAGGATCATTCGTTGCCATTTACCGACAAAAGCGACCCAGCAGCAATTAAGACCGAATTTGGCATTAGTAAGGGCCAGTTTAAGCGTGCGGTCGGTCATTTATTGAAAGCCGGAGTCATAACTGAGACAAAAACAGAATTAAAACTAAAAACTGAAGAGTAGAGTTGAACAATAATGAATAATGATCTTCAAGATTATTTACATGCTCTGGTTGTTGAACAAGGGCTTGCTAAAAATACAATCTTTTCCTATCGGCAGGAGTTAACTGAATTTTTTGATTTCTTAAAGACTCAAAAAATTACTGAATTCAATAAAATTGATCGCTATACAATTTTGAATTATTTAAAATACTGTGATGAACAACAAAAATCACGAAACTCAATTATTCACGCGGTAACTAGTCTTCGTCAGTTTTTTCATTATTTGTTAATGCAAAATAAAATAACAGCAGATCCAATGCTAAAAATAGATACGCCTAAATCTGCCCATCACTTACCTCAGGTTCTCAGCAGCAAAGAAATTGAGGCTATTTTAAGAGTCCCCGATACAAATAAGCCTCTTGGAATTAGAGACAGAACTTTACTAGAAGTTATGTATGCCACTGGCTTACGAGTCAGCGAAACAGTCAATTTAAAATTGGATGATCTTCGTTTGGAAATGGGGCTTATTTCAACAATTGGCAAAGGAGATAAACAACGAATTATGCCTATTGGCGATGTCGCCATTCATTGGCTAACTGTCTACTTGTCAGGCGCTCGTAAACAATTATTGCGAGGCCAAGATTGTCCTTTCGTATTTCTAAATAATCATGGTAAACAATTGACGCGGCAGGGAATCTGGAAAAACCTAAAAGCAATCGTAAAAAAAGCTGGAATTACAAAAAATGTTACTCCACATACGCTTCGGCACTCATTTGCAACTACGTTATTAGAAAACGGTGCAGACTTACGAACTGTGCAAGAATTATTGGGGCATTCTGATATTTCAACAACGCAAATATACACTCATGTTACAAAAAAGCATCTGACTGAGGTTTATAACAAATACCACCCCAGAGCTTAGACAAAATTGTGGCAATCCTTAAAATATGGTAAAGTTGTTAGTAATGTTTATAAATTTGAATTGAAACAGACCCTTAGGAGGCTGAGTTCAACTTGTTAGTAAAATATAGAGATTCTTTTCAAAAAATTGCTATGGGATTGCTTTCATTTATTCCAGATTTAAAAGATATCGATCGAATTAACAAAGAACTAGATTGGTACGCTTCGAGTGACGATCGTAACTTATATCTTCAAAAAAACGAAGCCGGTGATTTCATTGGATTAGTTGGTGTAGAGAAACAAGACCAATACTTAATGATCCATCACTTAGCCTTTATTCCACAACAACAAACAGAAGGCAATGAACAAGATATTTTCAATTCCTTAACTAATTATTATCCTGATTTGCAAATGATGGGCACTTTAGAAACCTCTCCGGCATTAGCGCGATGGGAAAAAAGAAAGTTTGATCAACATGGAGAATGATTTTCCTGAACAATTACCAAATGTAAAAATTAACGATTTTGAAGGGCCACTAGACTTGTTATTACACCTTATCAAACAGGCTAAAATGGATATTTATGATATTCAGATTTCCGAAATCACAGCGCAATATTTAGCATATTTGCATGTAAATCAACAACTTAAATTAGATATTGCGGGTGAATATTTAATTATGGCGGCTACTTTAATGCGGATTAAAAGTAAACTACTTTTACCTAATGAACCTAGTACCGATGATGACATTGATGAAGAAGAAGATCCTCGTCAAGATTTGGTTTCTCAGCTTGTAGAGTATCAAAAATACCAACAAGCGGCCAAAGAACTACACACAAGGGAAGACAAGCGCCACCATTACTTTACAAGAGAAGAAGCTTCTGTTCCTGAAGGTATGCAGCTGGTCCATCTTGCACCAGGATTAACCGTGCAGGCTCTTAAACAAGCATTTGAACATGTTTTAATTAAGCATGAACAGTCTCAACCAATTCACAGAACTATCGCTGAAGATTCAATTTCCGTTACGGAACGAATTCACATGATTAAAAACAGCTTAATTAAACATCCGCAAGGCATAACCTTTGATTCCTTATTTGAAAATCACGTTAGTTCTACAAATTTGGTGGTTACTTTTATGGCAATGCTAGAATTAGTCAAAAAGCAACAAATTAGTTTTCAGCAACCCACGCAATTAGGTACCATTAAATTATTTAATCCGGGTGATAAGGCAAATGATCAGTAATATTGAAAAAATTGAAGCTCTTTTATTTGTGAGCGGTGAAGACGGACTTAGCTTAAGTGACCTTTCTGAAATGACTGGATTTATGCGTCCTGCAGTTTCTACTATGCTCGAAAAATTAGCTAAAAAATATAAAGAGGACTCTGATTCAGCATTAACATTACTTCATTTTGGAAATAACTTTCGACTAGCCACCAAGCCTGAAACGTCCGATGTTATAAAAAATTATTTTGATGCACCTCAATTAACAAAACTTTTGCCAGCTTC
Source organism: Pediococcus damnosus (assembly GCF_001611155.1). Classification (NCBI taxonomy): domain Bacteria; kingdom Bacillati; phylum Bacillota; class Bacilli; order Lactobacillales; family Lactobacillaceae; genus Pediococcus; species Pediococcus damnosus. The sequence continues at coordinate 2,038,365 of NZ_CP012294.1, read as the reverse complement.
TTTGGAAGTCCTTGCAATTGTTGCCTATAAACAACCAATCACGAGACTTGAAATTGACGATATCAGGGGCGTTCAAAGTGGGACAATTCTTCAAAAATTAACAATCAGAAACTTAATTAAAGAAGCCGGCCGCCTTGATGAACCTGGAAGACCCATTCTTTATGCTACAACTGATTACTTTTTAGACTATTTTGGTCTAAACGCAATTGATCAATTACCAGCTCTACCAAACATTCAGCCTGATAATTCATCTGATACAAAGGATCTTTATTTAAAACAATTCAATGAAAAACTACATGAAAACGAGGACGACAAAAATGGCAAGTGAACGTTTACAAAAAGTTATGGCAGAAGCTGGGGTTGCGTCACGAAGAAAATCAGAAACATTAATTACTGCTGGAAATGTGACTGTTAATGGTAAGCAGATCAAAACATTGGGAACAAAAGTTGATAATGATGATCACATCGAAGTCAATGGAATTCCTCTTCAAAGAGAAAAGTTGGTCTATCTTTTATTCTATAAACCTCGAGGGGTCATTTCGAGTGTTAAGGATGAAAAAAAGCGTAAGACCGTCATGAGTTATTTTCCTGATGTTCAGCAACGAATTTATCCAGTTGGACGACTAGATTATGATACGTCTGGCATTTTACTAATGACTAACGATGGACAATTAGCTAATAAATTAACCCATCCTAAATATAAATTTGAAAAAACTTATGTTGCAAAAGTTGAAGGAATTCCTACGAATGATCAAATGGAAAAATTACGTCATGGCGTTCGAATTGATAAAAAAGTAACTGCACCGGCCAAAACAAAGGTCATCAGTACAGATTTAAATAAAAAAACAGCTGTCGTTGAAATTACAATTCATGAAGGTCGTAATCATCAGGTTAAAAAAATGTTTGATAAAATTAGTCATCCGGTCATCAAACTCAAACGAGAAAAATATGGTTTCTTAACTTTAGATGGCCTGCAGTCAGGTGAATGGCGTTCTTTAAAGTTAAATGAAGTTACGCGTTTACTAAAGCGGTAAATACTATGAATAAAGACTTTGATTTTTCAGATTTTTTACTACAATTTTATTCACGTTCTGAATGGCGACGACCAAAAGTTATCCTCAACAATTTAATAGGGAGAAGAACCGTTTCCAATCTTTTTTGGGGAATGCAATACGGTCTTCTGCCTTTTTTTGATTTGTTTCCTAAATTAAATAATGAAAATTTTGATCATTTTCAAAAAAAATTCAAACAAGATGGTTTTATTGAAGTCCAAGATAAAGAAGTACGTCTTACAGATACTGGAAAGTTACGTAAGGAAACTAATCTCTCAAAAAACTTTCAGTTCCAATTTAAAGGAATTGGCTTATATACTAATATTGAAACCATTAAAGATTGTTTGAACTTAACTGTTCAAATTATTTCTGAATTTGCATTCAAAAACAACCGTTATTATCCCTTGCAGTACTCTGGACGAGTCATGAACTTTTGCAAACGCTGGTTTCGTCAGAACAAATCACCAGAATTACCTAATAAATTTCAGCAGGAATTATCTGAGTTTTTGAAAACTCTTGATAATAAAAGCGCGGATGCATTTGTAGCTAGTTTTGTGGGCCACAACAGCTTTGGCCTGACAGATCACCAGATAAAAACTGATTTATCGCTTAATTCATTTGAGTGGAAAATAATAGATCTCGCGCTTATGACTGAATTCATTTGGTGGGCATCTGACGATAACTCCCAAACTCACCCTTTGTGTCAAAACTTAGTTACCCCTTGGCTTGCTGATTCGCCACTTTCAATGAGTAGTGAAGTAACATATCAGTTGTTTTTGAATAATTTTTCAATCGAAAAAATTGCTCAAAAACGCCACATTAAAGTTAATACTGTAAGAGAGCATTTACTAGAAGCCGCCATTTTGATCAAAGATTTCCCATTTCAATCTTTTTTATCGGCACCACTTCCAACAAATCTACATAACTATTTACAGAATAATCCTGTCTTACAATGGCAATTTTCAGTTGTTAATGAGTTAGTCCCGGAATTTTCTTTTTTTGAATTTCGCTTATTACAAATTCGGGAGGATCGAACCCAAAAATGAAAATTCATAATGATCAAATTTACAAAACACTTCAAACAAAATTTGGCTTTTCAGAATTTAAATCAGGTCAATTAGAAATCATTCAACGACTTTGTAACCGAAAAAATGTGCTAGCCGTTCTGCCAACAGGCACTGGTAAATCCTTAATTTATCAGCTATTTGGGTACTTAATTAATCGGCCGATCATTGTAATTTCACCGTTAATTTCTTTAATTGATGATCAAGTTGCTCGTTTAAATCGCCTAGGGGAAAAGCGCGTGATTGGCCTAACTTCGAAATTAGATCACAATCAACGCCAGTTTGCCTTAAAACATTTACGTAATTATCGTTTTATATATGTTTCTCCAGAAATGGCGGACCAACCAGATGTTAGATTAGAGCTAGACCAAATTAATTGTGGTTTATTTGTCATAGACGAAGCACATTGTCTATCACAGTGGGGGCCTGATTTTCGCCCAGCTTATTTAAAACTAAAAGATCTCGTTCGCCACATAGGATCACCGACTACTTTGATGCTTACGGCAACAGCCAAACCAGCTGTCAGAAAAGATATTATCGAAAAAATGGGATTTGCAGTATCAGATGTCATACAAGTTGTTCATTCCGTTGATCGTCCAAATATTTTTCTAGACGTTGAACACTGCGCGTCATTAACAGAAAAAAACGAGAAATTATTGGATTTAATCTCAGTTCTCAAAGGATCTGGAATTATTTATTTTTCTAGCAAAAAAATTGCCAATCAAATTTCTGAATTAATTGCACAGAAGACTGGACGAACAACGGCTGCATACCATGCCGATATCGATTTACAAGATCGATATCGGATTCAACAACAATTTATGCATGGAAATATTGAACTAATATGTGCGACCAGTGCCTTTGGTATGGGGATCGATAAAGACAACGTTCGTTTTGTAATTCATTACCACATGCCAGGGAACCTAGAAAATTATCTCCAAGAAATTGGAAGAGCTGGACGTGATCAAAGGGCCAGTATCGCTATTTTACTTTACGCTCCGGGTGATGAGTATATCCCAAGTACCCTAAACTTAATGGGACTACCAAGTGCTGCCAATATTCAAACATTTTTTCATCAACCAGAGAGTCGTGCTTCGTTTGATGATGATCAAAGGCAATTACTTACCTATTACCATGATCAAAGGAAAACATCAGAGGACGTTACTCAAATTTTTCAAACGCGTCAATTGGCAAAACAAACTAGTCTGGTAAGTATGCTAGATTACATTAACGAAACCGATTGTTTACGGACAAAATTACTTGCTTATTTTGATGAACAATTTAATGAACATTCACAAAATTGTTGTGCAACTGATCAAGCGTTAGAAAAAATTAAACAACTTCATTTAGATACAGTCCCTAACAAACAAGATGTGTCAGATGTAAAAAAACAATTAGTTCCATGGCAAATGCGCCTAGAACAATTATTTTCATCCAAAAAATAACCACGCAATTTAGTCAATATGTTACAATTGTTCTGGTAGTTTTCTAGGAGGAATGAAAATGAGTCAAAATAATAACAATGATTCTGAAAATAAGAATAGGAAGAACCAAGAAACTGATACAGATCAATTTACGACGGATAAACCGTCAAGAAGTGCAAACAGAAAGTCGCATCGATATACCAAACTAATTATCACATTCGTTGGAATTGTAATTGTTTTATTGTTTATTTCACCAATTGTGGTCTATAAACATAATCAAAATAATTTTAACCGGCCACAAACCGATGCTCAAATTGCCTCCTCCAAAAAAAAGGCAAATGCTTCTAGCAAAAAGATTGCTGATGCATCTGCCGAAAAAGCCTTAAAAAAAGTGGCTGACTCTGTTAGTGAAAGTAAATCAAAAGCGCAAAGTGCTTCTAGCCAAACCGCTAAAAGTAGTTCAATAGCTGCATCTAATTCCAAAGCTGCGAAGTCCTCAACCAGTTCAAGTTCTTCCAGCTCAAGTTCCAGCAGTTCAAGTTCTAGTAGCTCAAGTTCCAGTAGCTCAAGCAATACAGAAAAGAAATATGTCACAGTTCCTGCTGGAGAGGGATTGTACAGAATTGCAGTTAATAATGGTATTTCACAACAAAAGCTAATGGAACTCAATGGATTAACAAGTAGTTCTGAATTGGAACCCGGCCAACGTTTGCGGGTAAAATAACTAATAAGGGGTCGTTTTATACATGGAAAAGCAGAATATCCAGGTTGCAATCGATGGACCAGCATCTGCTGGAAAAAGTACTGTTGCCAAATTAGTAGCAACTTCATTCGGTTATATTTATTGTGATACAGGTGCAATGTACCGTGCAGTTACATTGCAAGCCATGCACAATAAAATTGCACTCACTGACGAATCAAAAATTTTAACAATGCTAAAACAAACAAAGATATCCTTTAAACCTGGCGAACCAGTTCAGCATGTTTTTGTAAATGATTCAGAAGTAACTGAAGATATCAGACAACCAAAAATTACTAATTCTGTTTCAACAGTAGCTAGTTTGCCTAGCATCCGCACAGAATTAGTTGAGCGCCAACGAGAGATAGCGGCTAAAAGTAGCATTGTGATGGATGGGCGTGATATTGGAACTGCAGTTTTGCCCAATGCTCAAGTTAAAATATTTTTAATCGCTAGTGTTGATGAACGCGCCGAACGACGATATAAGGAAAACATCGCTAAGGGAATCAATACACCATTGTCACAGCTGAAAGACGAGATTGAAACTCGTGATCGAAAAGATTCAACCAGAAAAACATCACCCTTAACAAAAGCAGGTGATGTAATCGAAGTTGATACGACTTCAATGACCATTGAACAAGTTGTTAAAGAGATTACTAAAATTATTAATTTAAAAATAAAATGAGAATTCTAATTTATTTAACTAGCTTTTATTGTTAATTTCAGCTATGATAGATTAGTATAGTGTTCTTAAGGAGGAAATTCGTAATGAGTGAAAACGAATCAGGTCAAAATAATGATTTATTAAATGCACTTAACAGTGTAGAAGATGTAAAAGTTGGTGATGTCGTTACTGGAGAAGTATTAGACATTGACGATGATAAACAAGCTATTGTAGGTATTGAAGGTACTGGTGTTGAAGGTGTTGTTCCATTGCGTGAGCTCTCAACTGCTCATATCGATGATATTAATGATGCTGTTAAAGTTGGTGACAAGTTAGATCTTGTTGTTATTTCTAAAATTGGAAATGACAAAGAGGGTGGCAGTTACTTACTTTCTCACAAACGTATCGAAGCTCGCAAAGTTTGGGACGATATTCAGAAGAAAGCCGATGCTGGTGAAGAGATTGAAGCACCTGTTACCCAAGTTGTTAAAGGTGGCTTAGTCGTTGATGCTGGTGTTCGTGGATTTATTCCTGCATCAATGATTGAAGATCGTTATGTTGAAGATCTAAGCGTTTATAAAGGTCAAACTTTAAAGTTAAAGATTGTTGAAGTTGATCCAGCTGAAAACCGCTTAATCTTGTCACATAAAGCAATTGTTCAAGCAGAAAATGCTGCTAAACGTAAGGAATTAATGGAGCATCTAAAAGCAGGAGACATCGTTGAGGGAACTGTAGCTCGCTTAACAAACTTTGGTGCTTTTGTTGACCTTGGTGGTGTTGATGGATTGGTTCATGTTTCTGAAATCGCTTATGAGCATGTTAACAAGCCTTCAGATAAGTTAAAGGTTGGTCAAAAAATCAACGTTAAGGTTCTTTCAATTGATGAAGAACGTGGCCGTATTTCATTGTCATTGAAACAAACATTGCCTGGACCTTGGGACGATATTGAAGAAAAAGCTCCAGCAGGTTCTGTTATTGAAGGTACTGTTAGACGTTTAACTGACTTTGGTGCTTTTGTTGAAGTATTCCCAGGTGTTGAAGGTTTAGTTCATATTTCTCAAATTTCTCATGAACATATTGACGATCCTAGTGATGTTTTGAAGACCGGAGATAAAATTAAGGTCAAAGTTTTGGAAGTTCATCCAGATGCACATCGTTTGGCACTTTCAATCAAGGCTTTAGAAGAAGCTCCTAAGTCTGAACCAAAACATAACTCTAATAATAATAACAACAATTCTCGAAGCAAACGTCCGGCAGCAAATAACTACCGTAACAATGCTCCTGAGGAAAGTACAGGATTTACATTAGGTGATTTAGTTGGCAAAGCACTTAAAGATAGCCAAGCTGATAATGACAAAAAGTAATTTAAAATAACAATTACTGAGGCTGTGATTATTTCACAGCCTTTTTTATAAACTAGAAAGTGAGGTTCTACTATGGCAAATCCAGTTGTTGCCATTGTTGGCCGTCCCAATGTGGGAAAATCAACAATTTTTAACCGGGTTGTTGGCGATCGAATTTCGATTGTTGAAGATACTCCCGGTGTTACTCGTGATCGAATATACGCCCATAGTGAATGGGTTGGTCATGAGTTTAGTGTAATCGATACTGGTGGTATTGATATCAGTGATGAACCATTTGTTAATCAAATTCAGGATCAAGCTGAAATTGCAATTGACGAAGCTGATGTTATTGTATTTTTAGTAAGTGCTAAAGAAGGAATAACTGATGCTGATGAAAAAGTGGCTCGAATTCTATACAAAGCAAATAAGCCAGTTATCTTAGCCGTTAATAAGACCGATAATGCTGAACTTCGTCAACAAATTTATGATTTTTATAGTCTTGGATTTGGCGATCCTTACCCAATCTCTGGTAGTCATGGCCTTGGTTTAGGTGATTTATTAGATGCAATTGTAAAGGAATTCCCGGATGAGGTAAAAGAAGAAAAAGATGATTCAATTCGATTCAGTTTAATTGGTCGTCCAAATGTTGGTAAATCTTCGCTTGTAAATGCAATTCTGGGGGAAAATCGAGTAATTGTATCCGATATTGCTGGAACAACCCGTGATGCGATTGATACTAAGTTTACAACGCCTGAAGGACATAAATTCACCATGGTCGATACAGCAGGTATGCGTAAAAAGGGAAAAGTTTACGAAAATACCGAAAGATATAGTGTTATGCGGGCAATGAAGGCTATTGATAACAGTAATGTGGTTCTCGTCGTTTTAAATGCTGAAGAGGGTATTCGTGAGCAAGATAAACGAATTGCCGGATATGCGCATGAGGCTGGTCGTGGAATTATTATCGTTGTGAATAAGTGGGATACTTTAAAAAAGGATAATCACACACTTCATGAATTCGAAATGGGAATTCGCGAGCAGTTTGCCTATCTTAGTTATGCGCCAATTATCTTTGTTTCGGCCGTTACTAATCAACGACTTTCACAATTACCTGAACTCATTGAACGTGTTGATAAGAACCATCGTCGTCGTGTTCAATCATCAACTCTTAATGATGTGTTAATGGATGCCATTGCAATCAATCCAACGCCTAGCGATAATGGTAAGCGTCTGCGCGTTTACTATGGCACACAGGTAAGTACAGAGCCTCCAACATTCGTCATTTTTGTAAATGACCCAGATATGATGCATTTTTCATATGAACGTTTCTTAGAAAATCGAATCCGTGAAGCTTTTGATTTTTCTGGAACTCCTATTCATTTAATTGAACGTCGTCGTAAGTAATTTTTAATGATCTTTCTATTTTTTAGTTAAAATGGCTGCTTATTTTGATGAATCGCACTAAAAGCCTTGTCATATCAGCTTTCCTGTGATATCTTTGAAATTGAAATAATACCGTTCAGGGTTATTGTTTCGTCATTTTTGGACCACTCAAAAATGACAGGTTGATGATCAATCATCAACCTGTCATTTTTGGACCACTCAAAAATGACAGGTTGATGATTGATCATCAACTTAATTTTACCTAGGAGGTGAATTCATAATGGCAAACAAAGCTCAATTAGTAGATGATGTTGCATCAAAAACTGGTTTAACTAAAAAGGATGCTGCTGCAGCTGTTGACGCTGTCTTCGGTTCAGTTCAATCCACTTTAGCTAAAGGTGAAAAGGTACAATTGATCGGTTTTGGTAACTTCGAAGTACGTCAACGTGCTGCTCGTAAGGGCCGTAACCCTCAAACTGGTAAGGAAATTCAAATTCCTGCTAGCAAAGTTCCTGCATTTAAGCCAGGAAAAGCATTGAAAGATGCTGTTAAATAATCTTTCAAACATTTTTATTTAGAAATCCAGCATAGCGTAAGTTATGTTGGATTTTTTTAATAAAAACGCATAATATGAAGATACAAATTTTATGTTGAAAGGTGGATATCATGAGCTATTCGGAACAAGTTTTAAAAAAGTTTGAGAGCGGTGATATTAAGGAAGGCAACCGTTTATATGGATGGGCTTTGCGAAAAGATGATGACGATACTTTAAATAGTTTAGCTGAGGAACTATATGGACTTGGCTTTGATGGAAAAGCGAAACGCATTTACGAGAATCTGTTAAAAAAATATCCTGATGAAGATACTTTACGTGTAAATATTGCAGATATCGAAATCGGACAAGGAAATACCAACGATGCATTGCAACAACTTTCTCAAGTCAAGCCAGATTCGGATGCTTATCTGCAATCTTTGCTTGTTTCTGCCGATCTTTACCAGACTGAAGAGCTTTACGAGGTTAGTGAACAAAAGCTGTTAGAGGCCGAAAAAATAGCTCCTGACGAACAGGTCGTTTTATTTGCTCTTGCAGAGTTTTATAACATGATGCAAAACTACAAAAAAGCGACGGCTTATTATTTAACTTTAATCAAACGTGGTATTTTAAATTTATCCTCAGTGAATTTAGTTGCTCGACTAGCAACAGCCTATGCAGGTATGGGTAAATTTGAAACAAGTATGGCTTATTTCGAACAAATTAAGGATTCTGACAAAACACCTGATATTCTATTCCAGCAGGGATTTGTTTATTTACAACTTAAAAACTATTCAAGTGCCATTGATATGCTGATGCAGCTTCGTGATACTAATCAGGATTATGTATCGTTATATCCGGTTCTGGCAGAAGCACAGGAAAATAATGGTGATTTGGACGCCGCCTATAAGACAATTCAAGAAGGCCTTAGTTATGATGAATATAACGAGGATCTCTTTGTTCAGGCTGCTCGTTTAGCTACGCAATTACAGAAGTTTGATGAAGCCGAACACTACTTGAAAAAAGCAATTAAAATTAATCCTGAACAAATGCATGCAGTTGTCGAACTTAGCAACTTATACATTCAGCAACAGCGTTATCAGGATAATAAAGATTTACTGCAGCCTTATATTCAAGAAAACGATTTGGATCCTCAAATTTATTGGAATACTGCGGTTTCTGAAGAACATCTTGAAAATTTCAAAGAGGCACAAACAGCATATCAAAATGCTTTTCCGTTTTTCACAAATAATGCTGACTTTTTGCATGCCGCCGTTTACTTTTTCCGACAGGTTGGTTCAGATGATTGGACCGTTAAAGCTTTAAAAGCATATTTAAAACTCGTTCCAGATGATCAGGAATTTAACCTAATGTTGGAAGATTATGAAGAAAATGGGTTTTGAGCTTTAGAAGTGTTTTGTGCTAAGATAGAATCTGTTAATTAAATTTATAAATTGTATTGAGGGAAAAAGGATGTCTACTGAACAATATAAAATAAAAGCTTATTCACCAAAATTTGCCAAAAAAACAGTTACTGTTATGCGCAAAGTTTCGCAACGCACATTCGGAAATTTGGGGACCGACAATTTTGATGACCAGGTTAACCATTTTAAAAATGTGTTAGCCAAAAAATATGAAATGCGCATTGTAACTAGTTTTAACGAACGAGTCATCTATGGTGTTACTATTTTTAACGACCATCAACTAATTGAACTGCTAGTAGATCCTGTAAAAAAAGGACTTGGCATATCTAATGAGCTATTAGATATAGTTAAAAACCAGAGTAGTGGTAATCTCAGCTGTGAAACAAAGAGTCGCCAATTGGGCACCTTTTTACAACAAAACGGTTTTGAAATGACAACTGCAAATAAATTCGTTTGGCACGAAAATTAATTTTATAGGAGCAAAAAATGAGTAATCAAATTTACCTAGCAGCACCTTTTTTTAGTCCCGCTCAAAAGGAACATATTCAAACAGTTCAAAAGCTTTTAGCAAGTAATCCAACACTGAATGCAGATGAAATTTTCATACCAATGGACCATCAAATGGAAAGTGAAGAATTTGGTTCCTTTCGGTGGCAAACTGGTGTTTTTGGAAGTGACATGCGCCAAGTACATCGTGCTGATGCAGTCGTTGCTATTTTAGATTATAAAAAAGATACAGATGGCATTAATCAACCGGATAGTGGCACAATTTTTGAAATTGGTGCAGCCTTTGAGGCAAATATTCCTGTAATCATGGTGCAATTCGAGCATGATCAAGAATTAAACTTGATGCTTTCTAGAAGCTATACAGCGTTTTTTAATGGCCAGTCTGAAATTAAGCAACTTGCAACTTACAATTTTAATGACTTACCAACTGTTTTTAGTGATGTTAAAGTCTTTTGACAAAAAATATACGAAATCTTTCAGTAAATTGAGGGGCACCCCCAAATGCTTTGAAAGATTTCGTATATTTTTTTACTTTCTAACTAACTTTCTTACCAGTTGGCGAATCATAAGTAAATCCTTCGCCAATCACTTCATGAACATCAATGATCGAAATAAAAGCATGCGGATCTAGTTGATTCACAATTCTTTTGGCCTCGCTTAGCTCATTGGGCGACAAAACACAAAACACCATTTTCTTTTCATCTTTTGAATAAGCTCCTTGAACATGAACAAAACTGGCACCACGCTGCAAACTTTCCATTAATTGATCTGCAATTAATTGATAATTATCACTAATAACTAGAATTCCACGCTCTGCATAAGAACCAACCTGAGTAAACGTCACAATTTTTGAAAAAACAAATGCTGCAAGCAATGTATACATCATTTGACGAATATCGATATAGCAAAGAGAAATCGTCAAAACAACCGCATCTAAAACAAATAGGGTTTGTCCCATTGGTATACCACGCTTTTGTTCAATAATCCGCGCAATCACATCAGTTCCACCGGTTGTTCCGCCAAAACGGTAGACGAGGCCACTTCCGAATCCACCCGCTAAACCGGCCAAAATTCCAGCAATAAACATATCATGACCAATATCAATATTGATCGGCACCCGTTGCCAGATCCACAGCCACATTGATAACATCAATGTCCCAAAAATGGTGTAGTACAGCGCTCGTTTCCCTAAAAAACGGTACCCAATTGCTAGTAACGGAATATTAATTAAAATGGTTGAATAGGCGGGATCAATATGAAATAATGCCCGAAAAATCAGTGTAATTCCTGTGGCACCACCTTCTGCCAAATGATTAGGAATATTAATTGCTGCTAAACCAAGGCCATATAAACAACAACCAAGAAAAATCATAAATAAATCTTTGAACCGCATTGACTCTTTTTTTACCATATTTTTCACCTGCTTTACCTCAATATCATAACATATTCGTTGATCTAACCAATCGCATCTATTTTTAAAAATGGCCATATTCTGTTAAGATTAAGCGTAAGTTTAAAATTAAAATTATTAAAAGTTTAGGTTGGCGAGTTGTGTATGCAAATTAAAAAATTACCCCAAGAGTTTATTACTGCACGTCCTATTCTTCAAACAATTGAAGGGGCGGGTTACGAAGCATATTTTGTTGGTGGCAGCGTCCGCGACACAATTTTAAAAGACCATATTCATGATGTGGATATTGCCACTAGTGCTTTTCCTTCTGAAGTTAAAGATCTCTTTAAAAAAACGATTGATACCGGAATTAAACACGGTACCGTAATGGTTCTTGATCATCAGCAAAAATATGAGGTTACCACATTTAGAACAGAAAGTGGCTACCAAGATTTTCGCAGACCAGACAAAGTAACGTTCGTTCGTTCCTTGGAAGAAGATTTAAAACGACGAGACTTTACAGTAAATGCTCTGGCTCTCAAAGAGGATGGAACTGTTGTTGATCTTTTTTCTGGATTACAAGATTTGCAAAATCATATTTTAAAAGCAGTTGGCATCCCTGAAGAACGCTTTCATGAAGATGCACTACGGATGATGCGGGCCGTTCGTTTTGCCAGTAAGCTTGATTTCGTTATTGAAGAGAAGACAGAAGCAGCCATTAAGCATAACGCACCATTATTAAAAAAAATTGCCGTAGAAAGAATTTTAGTTGAATTCGAAAAAATGATGATGGGACAGGCCACTACTAAAGGTGTAAAGTACTTTCTTGAAACAGGGCTCTATGCTTATTGCCCACAGTTTGAGGGCAAATTAAAACCGCTTAGCCAGTTACTAAATCTCAATCCAAAGTTTCGTTTAACTACAGAAACTCAAGTTTGGCTGTTAATTTGTCATACACTTGAACTTTCTCGTGAGCAAAGTCGTTCATTTTTACGTGCTTGGAAAACCTCTAACGAGTTAATTGCTGAAGTGGAAAGTGGCATTCAGTTATTAAATGCCATTTCCAAAAACAGTGTCTCCGAAAAATTATTATTTCGGACTGGCAAAAAGGTACTTCAGAGTGTAATAAATGTTTTACTTGCGATGAATAGTAAAATTGATACCTCAACTCTTTTGGCTCGTTACAACGAACTACCCATTAAATCTACGCATGAGCTTAACGTGAACGGCCACGACCTATTAACGGCTAACATCACGACACCCGGTCCACAAATGGGCCGCATCATTAGTTATCTGCTTGATGGGGTTCTCACTGGTCAGTTTAAAAACAATCAATCAGAATTACTCCTGAAAGCAAAAAAATATACCTCTTCAAATTTAGAAAGCTGATTATGCATGCAAACTTTAAAAGCTGAAAATTTAACAGAAACGTACGGCACAAAAACACTATTTGATCACATTAATTTCTTGATCAATGCCCATGATCGAATTGGGCTAATTGGAACAAATGGGACTGGAAAAACGAGTCTCTTAAATGTGCTCGCAAATATTGATCCGCAAGACAGTGGTGAAATTGAGACACCAAAGAATTACACGGTTGGTTATTTAAGACAAACACCTACATTGGACGATAACATGACCATTATGGATGCTGTATTTGCCGGCTCACAGACCGTTTTCAAAACAATTCGTTTTTATGAAGAAACTTTGGAAAAATATTCTGCAAATCCTGAGAGCGCTGATAATCAACGCCAATTTGAATTGGCCGAGCAACGTATGAATCAAGACGATGCTTGGACTGCTGAAAGTGATGTTAAAACAATTTTGACTCAATTACACATTACAGATCTTAGTCAAAAAATTGGTACATTATCTGGGGGTCAACAAAAGCGAGTAGATCTTGCCCAAACCTTAATTCAGGCTCCAGATTTGTTAATGTTAGACGAGCCTACTAATCATCTTGATTTTGATTCTATTGCTTGGTTAGAAAAATATTTAGCTGCTTACAAGGGTGCACTTTTAATCGTCACCCATGATCGGTATTTCCTTGATCAAGTAGCCAATCAAATTTGGGAGCTTTCATTTGGTAAGTTATACCAGTATCCCGGTAATTACCAAGCTTATGTAGCCGAAAAAGCTGTTCAAGAAGAACAAGCAGCATCCCAATCACAAAAACAACACCAACTCTATAAACAAGAGCTTGCGTGGATGCGGCGGGGACCTCAGGGAAGGGGTACCAAGCAACAGGCACGGATTAACCGGTTTGATACTTTAAGTGATTCTGTAAATGCACCTGCTAAAAACACCGATAACATTGCAGTTCAACTAGGTCAGCAGCGATTAGGCAAGAAAGTAATTTCCTTGAAAGATGCTTCACTTCGGTTAGGCTCACACCTAATTTTGGATAAATTTACTGATCTTATCCAAGCAGACGAACGTGTCGGAATTACTGGAAATAACGGGACTGGAAAATCGACATTACTTAACGTCATTGCCGGGCGCATCCCACTAGATTCTGGCACAATTGATATTGGAGAAACTGTTAAGTTAGGCTATTATACACAAAAGATTGAACCAATTCCTGAAGATAAACGCATAATTAATTATCTTAGCGAAGTTGGGGCGGGGGTGTTAAATGCAAATGGCGAACGGATTAGTGTGACGAACTTGTTGGAACAATTTCTTTTTCCCCGCGCAATGCATGGAACATTAATTCGAAAACTTTCTGGCGGTGAAAAACGCCGTCTGTATTTATTAAAAATTTTAATGCAGCAGCCAAATGTTTTGTTACTTGATGAGCCTACAAACGATCTTGATATTGGGACACTTACCGTTTTAGAAGATTATTTAGCTAATTTTCAAGGCACAGTTATTACGGTTTCTCATGATCGTTATTTCTTAGATAAAGTGGCAGACCATTTATTAATATTTGAGGGCCATGACAAAATAGCTCATTTTTCTGGACGTTTTACAAATTATCTTCATCAAATTAATGAAACCCAACAGGTATCTGAAAAGCAGGTTCAACCTCCTGAACCTACTTCATCGAAAAATTCAACTGATGACCAAAAAGAAAAAACTAAGTTAACCTATGCGGAGCAGCTGGAATGGCAAACAATTGAAGCAGATATTGATAAATTAGAGAATCAAAAAAAGGATTGTCAATCACAAATGAATGCTACTGCAGACGATTATGGTAAATTAGCCGATCTTCAAAAAGAAATTGATGATCTGGATGCTCAAATTGATAAGAAAATGACCCGCTGGGAATATCTGAGCCAATACACAACGGATTAAATCCAAGGAGAAATCACAATGTTAGAACAAGCCTATCTAAATTTAGAAAAGTACGTTTTGGAAAATGGTAACTACAAAGATGATCGAACAGGAACAGGTACCTATAGTATTTTTGGTTATCAAATGCGTTTTAATTTGGCAGAGGGATTCCCAATATTAACAACTAAACGCGTTCCTTTTGGCCTAATTAAAAGTGAACTTATGTGGTTTTTACATGGGGATACCAATATTCGTTATTTATTGGAACACCATAACCATATTTGGGACGAATGGGCGTTTAAAAAATGGATTGAAAGTAATCAATACACAGGTCCTGATATGACCGACTTTGGCCGTCGTTCTTTAAAAGATCAAAGCTTTGCCGATCAGTATCATGAACAAAAGAAGATTTTTGATGACAAAATCCTAAACGATGATACATTCGCTAAAGAGTTTGGTGATTTAGGTAATGTATACGGTAGCCAATGGCGTGCTTGGAAAACCTCCACTGGCGGAACAATCGATCAAATTAGTGAAGTGATTCACACAATTAAAACTAATCCTGATTCTCGGCGGATGATTGTTTCGGCGTGGAACCCTGAGGATATTCCATCAATGGCTTTGCCACCTTGTCACACAATGTTTCAATTTTATGTTGTTGATGGCAAACTTAGTTGTCAGCTGTATCAACGTAGTGGGGATATTTTCCTCGGAGTTCCATTTAATATTGCTAGTTATGCTTTATTAACTTGCCTAATTGCTAAAGAAACTGGTTTAGAACCTGGTGAGTTTATTCATACACTTGGTGATGCCCATATCTATGCTAACCATGTTGAACAAGTCAAAACTCAACTGTCACGATCACCAAGACCTGCGCCAAAATTAATTATTGATAGTCAGGCCAAAAGCATTTTCGATTACGATGTAAAAGATATTCATCTGGAAGGGTACAACCCTTATCCAGCAATTAAGGCCCCAGTGGCCGTTTAAACATGGAGTTGATAAACAATGCTAGCTTTTATTTGGGCTGAATCCAAAAACGGTGTCATCGGTTCTCATAATCAACTACCTTGGCACATTCCAGACGATACAAGTTATTTTAAACAACTTACAACTAATCATCCGGTTGTGATGGGACGAAAAACTTTTGAGTCTTTCGGTGCAAAACCTTTGCCTAATCGACTAAACATTGTTTTAACCCGCCAAACCAGTTTAAAAGAGACGGATAATCTCAAAGTGTATCATTCTGTAGAAAAATTCTTGGCAGACTTTAGTTCTGACTCGCGATTAATATTTATCATTGGTGGTAAAGAGATTTACCGACAGCTTTATCCCTATGCAGAAAAATTATATCGAACTCGAATTGACGATTGCTTTGCAGGTGATACAAAAATGATTGCCATTGATTATTCCAAATGGCGTTTAGTTGAGACGCTAACTGGAAGTGGTCCTAAGAAAAAACCAATTCCACACCGTTTTGAAGTTTATGAACGAAAAAATACCGCAAGGGTATCCAACGACTAATGAAAATATGAGAGTACTCTGTTATAATCAATTGATAAATATATATCTGTGTAGAAAGTGTGATTTTTAATGGCAAAAGTGAAAATTGTGACCGATTCTTCTTGTGGAGTAACCGATCAGGAAGTTCAAGATTATAACATCACCATCGTACCTTTAACGGTCATGATTGACGATACAATTTATGTCGAACGTGAAACAATCTCAAATGAAGAGTTTTTAAATAAAATGCAACATTCAAAGGCGCTCCCCAAAACCAGCCAACCACCAATTGGTAAGTTTGTCGAAACCTTTGATAAACTTGGAGAAGATGGTAGCCAAGTTATTTGTTTTGATATGCTTGAGGCCATCAGTGGAACAGTTCACGAGGCAGAACAAGCTGCCCAGCTTTCCAAGACAGATGTTACTGTAGTAGACAGTCAGACAACTGATCGGGCTTTGGCTTTTCAAGTTATTGAGGCTGCCAAATTAGCCCAGGCTGGAAAATCTCGCGATGAGATTCTTAAAGCTGCCGTTAATATTCGTGATCATACAAAATTGTATATGGGTGTCATGACACTTGATAATTTAGTTAAGGGTGGCCGCATCAGCCACATGACCGGGATGATTAGTGGTTTTTTAAATATTAGAATTGTTCTACAGGTAACTCAAGGTGAACTTAAAGTGGTTGCCAAGGGTCGTGGCATGAAAACCATTAATAAATTTTTCGATGAAGTTTATAAAAAAATGGCTAAAACTTCAAATATTAAAGCAATTGGGATTTCTCATGTAGGTGCTCTCCAAACTGTTTTGCCAATTAAGGAAAAAATTCAAGAAATGTTTCCAGACATTAAAATCCTGGTACGCGAAACAGTTCCAATTATTGCGACACATGGTGGCCCCGGGGCATTTGCTTTAATGTACTATACTGGTGATTAAAAAGTTACCAAACTTAGCGGGACAATTGGTAGTGGTGATAAGCCTACCTTTTGCCCCGCGTTTATATCTAAAGAACCTTAGTTAGGAGTCTAAAAAAGAATTTAATGAAAAAAATTACTGATTGGGTGATTATGCTAATTGTGTTTGTTGTTATTATTGCTTTAGTTGTTCTCGGGTTAAATTACTATTTTCCGACCCATTCAACGCCTGACCAATCCTCAAAAACAACTCACATTGTTCATAAAGCCACAAAAACAAAAAAGAAACACATCCGTATTACTGCTCTTGGGGATTCTCTCACTCAAGGAGTCGGGGACAGTAAAAATGAAGGTGGTTATACAAAACGTCTTCAAAAGAAAATCAAAAGTAACTATAACGTCAAAACTAAGGTTGCCAATTATGGTGTTTCTGGCGAACGTAGTGATCAAATCTTAAAACGGGTCAAACAAGATTCAAAGTTACAAAAATCTATTAAGAATTCTGACGCGATCACCATAACAGTCGGTGGAAATGATCTTTTTCAAGCCCTTCAAAAATATTCAACTGCTTCTTCAGGTGAATTTACACTTTCATTAGAAAAACTAAACATCAAGTATGCTACACACGTTCAAGACTTGTTAAAACAGGTTCGCAAATATAATTCAAATGCTCCTATTTATGTCGTTGGAATCTACAATCCATTTTTCGTGTATTTTCCAAATATCACCCAAATCAACAAAGCTATCACTAACTTTGATGAGACAACTCAAGCGGCAGTTTCACAAACTAAATCAGCTTACTTCATTTCGGTTAATAAATTACTTTCGCGAGGCCAATACCAAAGTGCTAAATCACTTAGCGAGCTCAAACAAAGTTCTACTGCAAAATCGATTGATGATATGCAAATCAGTAAAGTTGAAAAGAATCTAGAAAATACTAAAGAAAAAAATATTTATATTTCTAGTAGTGATCATTTTCACCCCAATCCAACTGGTTACGATCAAATGACTCGTCTTTTATTGCGTAGTTTGCACACGCATGATCAATGGCTTTATGAGGAATGACAAATATGAAAAATAGAACAGAATTACCTAAGAAAAAAGGACTCAATTTATGGAAATGGGCTTTTATTGCTTTACTTGCCATCGTCATCGCTTTTGGCATCTTCTTTAGGATGCGGATTGCCAACACACCCGTTCCAGACACACAAAGTCAAATCACGACGACAAAGGCAAGCTCAGTTGATGTAAAGCTTAATAAAGAACAACTAAATGCCTTGATGGCAGCTTATTTAAAACCATACCAATCGAACAAGGACTTCTCTTACCAGCTAAAAGTTAACAAACAGGTCCTTTTAATTGGCAAAGTCAAAGTACTTGGAAGTAATGTAAATTATGCATTATCGTTCACACCCAAAGTACAATCATCTGGCAACATTGTTTTAACTGCAAAACATCTTGCCGTCGGGGCATTGAGCATTTCTCCAAAATTAGTTCTGGATTACATTAATTCCAATTACAACCTTCCCAAATGGATTTCCATCAAGGATAAGGTTATTACATTAAATTTACAGAACATAAAAACAGCTAATGGTGTTTATTTCAAGGCCAAAAAACTAGATATTAAAAACGATAAATTTATTTTTTTAATTAATATTCCAAAACAATCAAACTAGAGGGTTAATTATGAGTGTAAGTAAAACGTTTTATCAGTTTTTAATGACGCAACGCAATCCGGAAAGTTACGATCCAATCTCGGAATTTGCTAATAACGCCTTTTATGATCAGGCCTTTCCAAAACAGTCGACAAATTTTGACGAACTTTCCAAATATCTGGAACTAAACGGTAATTATTTGCCTTCAATGACTATTTTTGATGAAACCTGGCAGAAATATTTAGATTCAAACGCGCACTAAGGAGATTGAAAATGGATAAGAAGCAACCAAAAACAGTTAAACGGACAACCTTAATTTGGTCTATTATTATTGCTCTGTTAGTGGGTGGTGGACTTGCCTATGGTGTGGCATATGTACAAACACGAGCCGTTATTTCTCAGGCACAGTCGACAACGGCATCAATGCAAAAAATTCAAGCCGTTTACTCAACCATTGAGGACAATTACTACAAACCAGTTAGTGCACAAAAGGTAACTAACGGTGCAATCAAAGGAATGATTTCTTCCCTTAATGATCCTTTTTCTGAATATCTAGATAAAACAGATGCGACCAGCCTAAATAATCAGATTTCATCTAGTTTTTCGGGAATCGGAGCTGAGGTTCAAAAATCTGGACAATACATTAAAATTATTTCACCAATAAAGGGAACCCCGGCAAAAAAAGCAGGATTACAACCCGGAGATCTGATTATCGCCGTTAATGACAAATCGATTGCTGGGAAGTCCGTGACTGAAGCCGTTAGTTTAATGCGTGGAAAAATTGGTACCAAAGTAACATTGACACTCAAGCGAAATAATAAAGATTTCAAGCAAACTTTAACGCGTGAGAAGATACCTGTTAACACCGTGAATTCCCGCGTAATTAACAAAAAAATTGGTTATATCCAAATTACATCAGTTTCAGAACGAACGGCATCAGAGTTAAAAACGGCCTTAAAAAACTTAGATAAAAAGGGCGTCAAATCATATGTTTTAGATGTCCGTGATAACCCAGGTGGTTTAATGGATCAAGCATTAAAAATGTCTTCAATGTTCCTTAAGAACGGAAAAGTTATCATGCGTGTCCAAGCTAAAACTGGACAACAACAAGTTTACAAAGCTGGCAAAAAATATGATGGTGGCTATAAAGTTACTAAACCAGTGGCTGTATTAATGAATGGTGGGAGCGCAAGTGCTGCTGAAATCTTTGCCGGTGCATTACATCAATCTGCAAATGCGCCACTAATTGGTACTCAATCTTATGGTAAAGGTACTGTCCAAACGGTTAGTGATTTTAAGGATAAAAGCGAAATGAAAATAACAATTGCTAAATGGCTAACTCCAAATGGTAGTTGGATTAATAAGAAGGGACTTACACCCACTTATAAAGCCGACTATCCAAAATATGCTTACTTACAATTAATAAATACTGATAAAACCTACAAAATTGAGGACGTTTCAACTCAAGTCAAAACTTTACAGAAGGAATTAAAGGCCTTAGGCTATTTCGAAGGTAAAACAAATGGCTACTTTGGTAAAACAACTCAAACGGCGGTTGAAGCTTACCAACAAAAAAACAAGCTCACCGTTACTGGTACAGCTGATTCAAAAACTATTTTGAACATTGAAACTAAAATTCAATCACAAATTGCTAAGAATGATAATGCTTTGAAAAAGGCAGAAAATGTTTTGAATAAGAAATAAAAAAGTTCATTTATGATACACATAGAAATATCGGATACAGATAAAAAGCCTTCTGCCTATGAGGGCTTTTTATATTGAAATCAGACTTAATCATAAAATAAGTTTAGTACCATTTGTAAATAAATTTTAAAAACTTTTTCTTAGAATTAAAGTGTCCATAACTGGATCAAAAATTATCCGTTAATCTCAACTAAAATAAGCATCTAATCCGCGAAAGACCAGTGCTATTGCTTCCACTTTGTGCAAATGTGAACTATACTTAGGTCGGTTAATGTAATCGCTTTCAAAAAAACGATTTGTTTGTTGATGAGAAAAAAAATTCAAGTGATTGATTATTACAAGGAGGTAATATCATGAGTAGTCGCGATACAGCAAATGTTTTATGGTTTAAGGAATTGCACCGTGAAGATGTCAACTTAGTAGGTGGAAAATCTTCGTCTTTAGGAGAAATGACTTCTGAGATGGATGTGCCAGTACCCTATGGTTTTGCAACGACCGCACGCGCATATCGATACTTTATGCACCAAACGGGCCTAAACGATAAAGTCAACACCTTGCTTGAGAGTATCAAGGACTATGAGGATTCAGATGAATTGCATTCAATTTGTGAACAAATTCGTAATCTGATCGTTTCAGCTACCATGCCAAACGATTTAGCACAGGATATCAAAACGGCTTACGCTGAATTGGCCAAACAAATGGACCAAGATGATCCCTTTGTTGCTGTTCGCTCTTCTGCAACTGCTGAGGATTTGCCAAACGCCTCATTTGCTGGCCAACAAGAATCGTACTTGAATATTAAAGGTGCCGCAGATGTTGTTAATCGGGTTCAACAATGTTATTCTTCACTTTTTACAGATCGGGCAACATATTACCGACATAAGCAACATTTTCCACATGAAAAAGTAGCTCTTTCGGCAGCCGTTCAGATGATGATTTCTTCAAAAGCATCAGGCATCATGTTTTCTGTTAACGTTGCAAACGGGGACGCATCTAAGATCGTAATTGATGCCATATTTGGGTTAGGCGAGTACATTGTTTTGGGTAAGGTAACTCCGGACCACTTTGTAATCGACAAACAATCAATGAAGATCGTCGAAAAAAATATTATTAAACAGTCCGTAGAATTGGTCCGGGTTCCTAATGGTGGAACCAAAGAACAAGCAGTCCCTGCGAAGTTACAAGAGCAACCTGCACTGACTGATAGCCAGGTAATTGAATTGGCTGGTTATGCTAAAGAAATTGAACGCCATTACGGTGGGTACATGGACATGGAATACGCTTTGGACGCAAATACAAATCGGCTATGGATTGTCCAAGCACGACCGGAAACAGTGTGGTCACAACGTAAAAAAGAAAAGAATAATGCCACAGGTGATGCCGTCGCCGATAAGAATGTGGTTGACGAGGCGGATGCAAAGATTATCGTTCGTGGCTTGCCAGCTAGTCCTGGTTTAGCAAGTGGCGTGGTTCATGTTATCGATGACCCGTCAGATATTGACAAATTCAAACAAGGGGAAGTTTTAGTAACGCTCATGACCTCGCCAGATTGGGTTCCTGCTATGAAAAAGGCAGCAGCAATTATCACTAATAACGGCGGGATGACTTGCCACGCGGCGATTGTTTCTCGCGAAATGCAGATTCCTTGTATTGTTGGAACTGAGAGTAAGAATATGGCTGCCACGGATGCACTTAAAACTGGTGATGTCGTAACCGTTGACGCTAAAAACGGGGTCGTTTATCAGGGCAAAGTGGCAGGCCTGCTCAAAAAGACCAATCAGACAACTTCTGCGGCCGGCCAAGTTGTGGCAGCTGAAACCTTTGCACCAACAGCAACTGGTGTCATGATGAATCTCGGTGATCCTGAATTAGCCGATAAGTATGCCTCACTACCAGCAGACGGGATTGGCCTAATGCGTGAGGAATTTCTTTGGACATCATATATTCATGAACACCCCCTCTATTTAATTGACCAAGGCCATCCAGAAAAAGTGGTTAACATGCTTGCAGATGGGATTGCCAAGGTTGTACGAGCAATGGCACCCCGGCCAGTTGTCCTACGACTTTCGGACTTTAAGTCGAGTGAGTATCGAAAGCTAAAGGGTGGCGAAAAGTATGAACCACACGAATCCGCAGATTTACTCGGTTGGCGAGGGGCTTCTCGCTACTATGATCCTAAGTATATTGGCGCTTTCAAGCTAGAACTAGCGGCGGTTAAAAAAGTACGAAATGAATTTGGTTTGAAGAATTTGAATGTGATGATTCCGTTTGTACGAACAGTCGAGGAAGCGCAAAAAGTAACGGACATTATGCGTAATGAGGGCTTGACCCGTAATGCAGATTTTAAAATTTATATGATGGCAGAAATTCCGTCAAACATCATTCTGGCCGATCAGTTTAATCAATTCATTGATGGTTATTCAATTGGATCAAATGACTTAACAATGCTGCTTTTAGGATGTGATCGCAACAATGATAAGGTAGCTAATCTCTTTGATGAACGCAACCTTGCCGTTAAACGCGCAATTCGGCACCTAATTGTCACCGCTCACAAAGATGGTAAGACGGTGTCAATCTGTGGTCAGACACCTTCCGAGTATCCAGAATTTACAAACTTCTTGATTCAAAGCGGTATTGATTACGTTTCGGTTAATCCTGATATGGTTAAGGAAACAAAACGTAACGTAGCTCACTTTGAACAGCGAATTATGCTTGATAAGGCAACTGGGCGTGGACTACACGACCAAACGGATTATGATTGGTAAAATCATAGTTTGTGCCTTGAATAACTGGTCAAAACAAACTTACTGAAGGTTGTTAATTTAGATTGCTACAAATATGGAATAAACACCGTTGAGAATCAATTGTTGCTAATTGATTCTCTTTTTTTGGATTTTTTTGAAAACGACGTCTCCTTATTAATAATTGACACATATAAAATACAACTATAAAATGAAGGATTGTTAACTATAAAACCTGATAGTAAAGATTTAAAGCTTTCATCTAACCAGTTTTCAGTGCCACAAGTATCGCACAAATTGGTGATACGATTAATAATATTTATTGAACCACTAAATAGGTAGCGGCTGAAAATACGTTATATAATAATTTGGGATCTTGAAAAATAGTTAGATAAAAACCATACTTGGTTTAACTGTGGAACTAGGGGGGCAAACCTGATGACAACACTAAGGCTAGTAGTTACTTTAATCGACAGAGCCCATAAAAACATTGGTTTTATAAAAGGACAACGTGTTTTAGACGATGTATGTGATCATGCACGCGACAAACTGAAATTACGATCAATTCAGTCGATCCTGGTAGCACAACGACTGATTTTGGTAATCTACCGAGCATTGGCATCAAGCCGCAGGGATGCAAGATATGACTATCGGTGCCGCACAGAACATTAAACTGGCCTACTAATCCACATACAAAAAGCGCTGGTACTTTAGTAAGTATTACGTGCAATTGTCAAAAAAGGATTTCAAGAAAGGTCAATAATTATGAGCAAAGTTCTAGTTATTACAGCACATCCAAAAACCAAACAATTTTCCAACAGTTTAACTTTAGCTAAACATTTCTTAACCGCATACCGGCAGGCAAATCCAGCCGATACGATCATTCAAAAAGATCTATCTTCACAAGTTGGGTTTCCATTTAACGAAGTTGCCCTATCAATTTATCAAAAATCACGTTCAAAACAACCATTAACTGCCGAGGAAAAAACTTTTGCTACTGGTCGTCAAGCTTGGCTCGATGAATTCGTTACCAGTGACAAGTATGTCTTTGTTAATCCTATGTTTAACTACTTTATACCAGCAGAAATGAAGTCCTATATAGATGTTCTCATGCAAGTACCGATCACTTTCCATTATTTATCAGATGGAACACCTGAGGGACTATTACATGGCAAGAAGGCCTTGCATCTACAATCAGCAGGTGGTTTTTATGCCAATGAACCGGGCCACCCTGATCTGCGTCAAATGAACATGGGTAATGCATACCTGAAAATGAATCTTGCTATCATGGGTGTGACTGATTATCAATCTTTGTTTGTGGAAGGTATGGATAACGAACCAGAAAATACGCCTAAGCTTCAACAAGCTGCATTTGCTAAAGCTGATCAATTAGGATCAACGTTTTAAATTAAAAATGTGATCGTTTTGGATAGTTATTAAAACCAGATTTCCAATTTATATATTCAAAAGCGCCTAAGGTTAGCGAATAGTTGCTACTTTAGGTGCTCTTTTATACTCATAGACTTAAGTCGTACTCATCTATAAATTGGTGTTTCCCGGCCGCTACGTTTTTTAGGTTCTTTATTACATTATTCAAGCTTTTTCGATATTTGTTCTTCATTTAAAAGCGATAATGCCTGAAAAATAGGTGGAAAAGTTTAGAAAGTAAATTTTTTGATTCAAGTGCAGGAAACATTCGAATGATGCTGCCGATTAGGCAATGACAAGTACCATTCGCGACACATAGCATCAAAGTGGTATCATTAAGAAAATTCATAAAACAAGGGATTTTAAGCCTTTGCTATGAGAGGAGTTACACAATATGGCAACCATACAATGGTATCCAGGTCACATGGCCAAAGCAATTCGTGAAATTCAAGAAAAGCTACATTTAGTAGATATTGTGTTTGAACTGGTCGATGCACGCATCCCCGAATCTTCTAGGAACCCCATGATTAAAGATGTTATTCAGCAAAAACCACATCTATTAATTTTAACTAAAAGTGATTTGGCCGATCCCATTGTCACTAAACAATGGCTGGAATTTTATCAAAGTCAGGGTCAGCCCGCGATTGCTGTAGATTCACGGGCAAGAACAATCGAACGAGATGTGCAAAAACAATCTTCAGAAATTCTTGCTACTCGTTTAAAAAATCAAACCGATCGCGGCTTACAGCATCAAACCATTCGAGCAGTTTGTGTGGGAATTCCCAACGTTGGAAAATCAACGCTGTTAAACCACCTAGTTAATAAAAAAATTGCTAAAACGGCCGACCGCCCAGGGGTTACAAAAAATCAGCAGTGGTTGAAATCTAAAAATGGCTTGGCACTGCTAGATACGCCTGGAATTTTATGGCCCAAATTTGAGGATCAAATGGTAGGGCAGCGATTGGCGTTTACTGGTGCGATTAAAGAAAGCTTATTTGCAAGTGATGATGTCGCCTTAATGGGGCTCGAAATCTTCAAGAAATCATACTGGCCAATGTTAAGGGATCGATATAAACTCAGCGATGCCGATCTCAAAATTTCTACCGCTGACCTACTGTTAAAAATCACAAAGTTCTTAGGAATGGGTGATGATTATGATCGCGCAAGTAATCGAATTATGTTAGACGCGCGAAAAGGCAAACTGGGGCGCTTCACATTAGATCAAGTAGAGGAATTCAATGATGGGAAAAAGGGCAACAATTAAAGAAATTCAGTTACAATTGGCCAACGTCACTGAAACAACAGATCCCATTTTCAAACAATATCAGGCAGACCCTCGCTCAGGTGTTCAGCATCTGTTGAGTCAAAATAAAAAAAGGTTATTAAATCATCAAATCTTAGTTGATCAGTTTCAACACCGACTAACCTTGGAAAGAGCAGCCTGGCAAAAGGGATTCAATTTAGTGGCCGGAATTGATGAGGTTGGCAGAGGTTGTTTAGCAGGTCCAGTGGTAACTGCAGCCGTTATTTTGCCTCATAATTTTAATTTAATTGAGGTCAATGATTCAAAACAATTATCAAAACAAACACGGGAAAAGTTGTATCCTTTAATCCTTGAACAAGCAATTTCTGTTTCCATCGGAATGGCTGGTCCGACAACAATCGACCAACTCAATATTTTACAAGCAACCCGACAAGCTATGAAGTATGCGGTTCTTCATTTAGTAGTCCATCCTCAACAATTGTTAGTTGATGCGGTTGACATTCCGGTAAATATTCCGAAACAACGCATGTTTAAGGGTGATTCCAAAAGTGCTAGTATTGCAGCAGCTAGTATTGTAGCAAAAGTATATCGTGACCATTTAATGACCTTATACGACCAACTTTATCCAGGCTATGATTTTAGCCAGAATGTCGGTTATGGAACTGCTAAACACTTACAAGGATTAAAAACTCTAGGCGTTACACCCATTCATCGATTATCTTTTGCACCAGTTAATCGGTACGTATAAATTTAATTTATTTGCGTATCTTCCTTTGAGGTGAAAAATATGCAAATAAAAGAATTTCTATTAAAATTACACTTGTGTAAGGGGATTGGTTGTCATGGAGAAACCAAATTCTGGAAATGGTGGCAACACAATTATCCTAAGGAACAAACCTGTGTCTTAAAACCAGATCAATTGATCAAATTTGTGAGTACTCAAAATCGAAAGCAGTTTCTAGCAGATTTCAGTTCGGAAAAGCTGCGAATAAATGTCACTCGGCATTGGCACCAAACAAAAATTCTTGCTATTTGTGACCCTGAGTATCCGATTCAATTAAAAGAAAGTTATTTGCCGCCAATTATTCTTTTTTACGAGGGAGAATTGGCGTTTTTACGTTTACCCTTATTAGGTATGGTCGGAGCACGACTGGCAAATCAATACGGCGAATCAAGTCTAACCGCTTTAATGCCGACCGTCGTTACTCAAAACATCGCCGTTATTAGTGGACTAGCCGCTGGTATTGATACAATGGCGCACAAATCAACGTTACGTCGCGGAGGGTATACAATTGGTGTAATCGGCACTGGTTTAAATCGCTATTATCCCAAACAAAATGAAGCATTGCAGAAATATATGGCCATTCATCAATTGATTTTAAGTGAATATCCTTTAGATGCTGGACCTCAACGCTATCATTTTGTTGAACGAAATCGAATCATTGCTGGTCTTTGCGAAACCCTCTGTGTGGTTCAGGCCAAACAACATAGTGGTAGCTTGATTACGGCAAATTTAGCCCTCCAGAATAATCGGAATGTCATTGCAATTCCCGGGAGAATTGACGATATTCTTTCCGTTGGCTGTAATGAATTAATTGCAGCCGGTGCAAAACCGGTCCTCAATTCCCAACATATAATAGAAGAATTTAGATTTGACAGAATCCATAATATGAAATACGATTACTAGGAATTAAGAGCGCTTAAGGATTTAAAACAAGTTCAAGATTAAAGGAGTTTGGTCATGGCAACAAAATCCAAAGCAACAAAGTCTAAAAAAACAAGGTCCAAGGCAACAAAAACTAAAAAGAAACTCGTCATTGTTGAATCACCTTCTAAAGCAAAGACGATCGAAAAATATTTAGGTCGAACTTATAAAGTCGTCGCAAGTCTTGGCCATATTCGTGATTTACCTAAAAGTAAAATGGGAGTCGATGTTGATAACAATTTCGAACCTCATTATATTTCCATTCGAGGTAAGGGCGATGTCATTAAGAATTTACGTTCAGAAGCTAAGAAAGCCAAAAAGATTTATTTAGCATCTGATCCTGATCGTGAGGGAGAAGCCATTGCTTGGCATCTTGCTTACTTATTAGGGTTAGACACAAACGATAAAAATCGAGTTGTCTTTAATGAAATTACTAAAGATGCCGTTAAAAATGCTTTTAAGGAACCACGCACTATTGATATGAATCTCGTTGATGCCCAACAGGCACGACGAATTCTGGATCGGTTAGTTGGCTATTCAATCAGCCCCTTGCTTTGGAAAAAAGTTAAAAAGGGCTTGAGTGCTGGTCGAGTTCAATCTATTGCTTTGAATTTAATTATTAATCGAGAAAATGAAATTAAAAGTTTTAAACCAGAAGAATATTGGACGATTGATAGTGAATTTCAAAAGGGTTCCAAAAAATTTCAGGCTATATTTTATGGGGAAAACAATAAAAAACTAGCTTTACCAGATAATGATGCTGTTCAAAATGTTCTAAAGAAAATTGATAAGAAAAAAACATTTAACATCACAAAAGTTGCTAAGAAAGAACGCAGACGTTTCCCAGCACCGCCATTTACCACATCTTCCATGCAACAAGAAGCAAACCGTCGTCTAAACTTTAGAACCCGTAAAACCATGATGGCAGCTCAGCAATTGTATGAAGGTATTCATATCGGAAAAGAAGGCACTGTTGGTTTAATTACCTATATGCGAACTGATTCTACCCGAATTTCTTCAATTGCTAAACATGAAGCTTCTGTATTGATTCATGAAAAATACGGTGCAGATTATGCTGCAACTAAACCACGTAAGGGAAAAATGCCAGAAGGCGCACAGGACGCTCATGAAGCCATTCGCCCTTCTTCAGTTACTCGTACACCGGAGAGCTTGAAAACATACCTCAATAAGGACCAATTTCGTTTGTATAGCTTAATCTGGTCTCGTTTCGTTGCTAGTCAGATGACTCCTGAAGTAATGGATACGATGTCAGTTGCTTTAGAACAAAATCATGTTAACTTTAGGGCTAACGGTTCAAAAACTAAATTTGCTGGTTTTACAACTATTTACAAGAATGCAACAGATAAAGATAATATTTTACCTGACCTTGCGGAAGGTGACACAGTTAAGCTGGCTAAAACTGATCCTGCTCAACATTTCACGCAGCCACCAGCACGTTACAGTGAAGCAAACTTAATCAAAGCTCTTGAAGAAAATGGGGTTGGACGTCCGTCAACGTATGCGCCAACACTGGATACTATTCAAAGACGCTATTATGTAAAATTAGTTTCTCGTCGATTTGAACCCACGGAGCTTGGCGAAATCGTTAATAAAATTATTGTTGAATTTTTCCCAGACATTGTAAACATTTCCTTTACTGCAGATTTAGAAAGCGAATTAGATGGTATCGAAGAGGGTAAAGAAAACTGGGTAGAAGTTGTTGATAAATTTTACAAACCATTCTCCAAAGAAGTTGCACATGCCGAAGAAAATATGGAGTCCGTTCAAATTAAAGACGAACCGGCTGGATTCGACTGTGATATCTGTGGATCACCAATGGTTGTAAAAATGGGACGCTATGGTAAATTCTTTGCTTGTTCCCGATTTCCTGATTGTCGAAACACAAAGGCAATTGTCAAAGAAATCGGCGTGGTATGCCCTAAATGTCATGAGGGCCAAATTATTGAACGTAAATCAAAACGGGGACGGATTTTTTATGGATGCTCTCGTTATCCCGATTGTGATTTTGTTTCATGGGATAAGCCTATTGGTCGTGATTGTCCAAAAGATGGCCACTTTCTTGTTGAAAAGAAAGTTAAGGGTGGCAAACAAGTCTTGTGTCCTAATGGTGACTATGAAGAAGCTATTCAAAAATAAAATAAATACAAACTTAAGTGTTTACTAGGGTTTGTTGTTGAGTTTTCCTCCGTATTTTGCTAAAGTGGCAGTGTACGGAGGTTTTGTTATGAAACAGGATTATATTCAATTATTTCTTGAATATTTGAAAGCTGAACGCCAATATTCAGTCGATACAATTAAGGCTTATCAGAGCGATTTGGAAGAGTTCTGTACATTTTTAAAACAAAATGGTGGTATGAAACCATTTAAAGATATTGACCATTTAGATGTCAATGTTTTTATGACAGATCTTTTTGATAAAAAATATAGCCGAACAACGATTTCTCGTAAGTTATCGACCATGCGTTCCTTCTACAACTTCTTAGCAAAAAATGATCTTGTGGAACGTAATCCTTTTTCGGAAATTAAACTAAAAAAACACCCCAATCGTTTACCTCGTTTTTTTTATCAAAAAGAAATGACTGCTCTGTTCGAAGCGGCTCAATCAAATTCACCGCTTGCTTTACGAAATAGCGCGCTACTAGAGGTATTATACGGTACAGGTATTCGAGTAGGCGAATGTGCAAATCTTCGTTGGCAAAATATTGATTTTTCGTTAAAAATGATGTTGATTCGTGGAAAAGGTGATAAAGAGCGATATGTTCCATTTGGTCAATATTGTTTTGATGCGTTAATTAAATATCGGGACCAATGTCGCCACAATATTATGACAAAATATAAAAAGCAACATGATTTTGTATTTATCAATCATTATGGTGATCCAATTACTTCAACTGGGATTGAATATATTTTAAACCAGATCATTAAACAAAGTAGCCTTACAAGTAAGATTCACCCCCATATGCTGCGACATACGTTTGCTACTCAGTTATTAAACAATGGTGCTGATCTAAGAACTGTCCAGGAGTTACTCGGCCATAGTAGTTTATCGACCACTCAAATTTACACACATGTTACTCAGGAAAATTTACAAAGCAACTATCGTAAGTTTTTCCCCAGAGCAACACATGAATAATAGAAAAAGAGAATTAAATTATTGGTTACAGGCGTTATTGTTGTTCTAAATAAAGCTACAAAATAAAAGACACTAAGAGATTTTCTACGGGTGAAGTTGAACAGCTTTAATTAAAATTGTTGATGTTACTATGTATCTTCACAAATCATCACGTTATTTCTGAATTATTTTAGGAGGAATTTAAATGGCCGAAATTGATAAAACACCGAAACAAATTGTTAGTGAATTAAATGAATATGTGATTGGCCAAACGGCTGCAAAAAAGGCAATTGCCGTTGCTCTTCGCAATCGTTACCGTCGACTACAGCTTTCTGAATCAATGCAGACTGAAATTACACCTAAAAACATGTTAATGATCGGTCCAACTGGCGTAGGAAAAACTGAAATTGCTCGCCGTTTAGCAAAAATTGTTGACGCACCTTTTGTAAAAGTAGAAGCATCTACATTCACTGAGGTTGGTCATGCAGGTCGCGATGTAGAATCCATGATTCGTGATTTGGTAGACAGCTCCGTTCGTATGGAAGAAAAGAGTCAATTTAAAGATATTCGTTCCGATGCTGAACAACGTGCTGACAAACGGTTAGCAAGCTTATTGGTCCCAGCAACTCAAAAAGATGGTTCACAAAAACAATCTGGAGTTGATTTTCAAAACATAATGAGCATGGTTGAAAAAATGCAGCGTGGTGAAAATCCAGAAGTTCCAACACCTGGAACAGAAGAAATATCTGATGATGTCCGGAATAAACGAAAATCAGTGGAAGATCAGTTACGACGTGGTTTACTGGATGGCAGAGAAATCACAATTACTATGGATGACCCTCAACAAGATTTAGGCATAAATAACATGATGGGTCAAATGGGCGTTGATTTTGGCACATCCCTAGGTCAAATGTTACCTAAAAAGCGTATTCAGCGGACTGTTGACGTTGCCGAAGCACGTGAAATATTCATCCGCGAAGAATCCGAAAAATTAGTCAATCATGGCGATCTTTATCACGCAGCTATTGAACGTGCTGAAAATACAGGAATTGTGTTCATTGATGAAATTGACAAAATTGTTGCCACATCGCAACAAAATGCTGAAGAGGTTTCCCGTGAGGGAGTTCAACGTGATATTTTACCAATCGTTGAGGGCTCTCAGATTAATACAAAATACGGTCCAATTAATACAGACCACATTTTGTTCATTGCTTCTGGTGCTTTTCAAGATTCTAAACCAAGTGATTTAATTGCTGAATTACAAGGTCGTTTTCCAATTCGAGTCAAATTAAACGATTTAACAAAAGAAGACTTTGTTAAAATCTTAACTGAACCTAAAAATGCCTTAGTTAAACAATATATTGCCTTAGTTGGCACAGAAAATATTAAGTTGACCTTTACAATCGAAGCTATCAATAAAATTGCTGAAATTGCAACTGAACTTAACCATACAACTGAAAATATTGGAGCTCGCCGTTTACACACTATTCTTGAAAAACTTCTGGAGGATATTCTCTATGAAGGTGCCGATATGGAAATGGGCGACATTACAATTACAGAGCATTATGTAGAAGAAAAAATTGGTAATATTGCTAATGATAAGGAACTTAGCCAATATATCTTATAAAACGAATGGGGTTTTAATTAAATGGTTACCTTAGAAAATGAATATTTACGTGTTCAGATCAATGAATTAGGTGCTGAACTATCTAGTGTAGTTTCTTTAGACACCAACTTAGAATATATGTGGCAGGCTGACAAACAAATCTGGGGGCGTCATGCTCCGGTTCTTTTCCCAATTGTTGGACGGTTAAAAGACGACCAATATGAATATCAAGGAACAAAATATGAAATGCATCAACATGGATTCGCACGTGATGAAGAATTTGAAGTCGTTGATAGTAGCGACACGCATGCCACTTTAAAACTAACTGACAACAATAAAACACACAAAATTTATCCTTTTGAATTTGAGTTAGTTATAAGTTTTGACTTGAAAAATCATGAATTACGAGAAACGTATCGGATCTACAATCCAGACGCAGACAAACACTTATTGTTCTCAATTGGTGGTCATCCCGGATTTAATACAAATTTTGGCTCAGATCAAATATTTGAAGATGGTAATTTGCATATTGCTCCAAACAAGACTTATTCGCAAATTCCATTAAAGGCGCCACTTAATGATGCAGAAAATGCATTTCCTGTTGATTTTAGTAAAGCCACCAGGCTAAATCATGATTTGTTTAAAAAAGATGCCATTATTCTTGAGCTAAATAAACAAGAGACAACAATTATGCTGGATAATCAAAAAAATGACCATGGCGTTGCATTAACCGTTATAGATGCACCATACGTCGGAATTTGGTCTCCATATCCAAACACTGGTAACTTTGTTTGTATCGAACCGTGGTGGGGAATTGCAGACAATGTAAACAGTACTGGTAAACTTGAAGAAAAAATGGGAATTAATGATTTGGATCCTAAAAGTGAAGCTTCACAAAGCTTTGAAATTTCTTTCTTTTAGTGATACAAAAAAAGGAGGTTATCACAAATGTGATAACCTCTTTTCCATTTCATCATAAAGTTAGCTAGCCTAACGCTTGTTTTTGTGATGATACCAAAAACCAAATGGTATTAAACTTTCTGTCCCGTTTCTGAGCCGTTTAATATTTTCGCGATGCCGATAGAAAATGAAAAAGGTGAGCACTACGGCAACAGTAGTTAAAATCCAATCATGATAAAACAAAGATAAAATGCTAATAAGAACTAACGCCGTCATGCTTGCCACACTAACTGTGCTAGTTAAATATACTAAGCTTGCAAAAATAATACAGGCAATAATAAAAAATGGCGGATTATAGGCCAATAAAATGCCTGCGCTTGTAGCTACTGCCTTACCACCTTTATAGTGATCAAAGATTGAAAAGGTATGCCCTAAAATAGCAGCCAATCCAATTAGTAAGGGATTAACATTTGGTGTGTGAAATAGATACGGCTGACTAGCAGCTAACGTTCCCTTTAAAATATCCATTAGTAAAACAACCGTTCCCGCTTTAGGTCCTAAAACCCGAAAAGTATTGGTTGTTCCAATGTTACCACTACCTTGTTTACGAATATCAACATTAAAGAATTTTTTCCCAATCAAAACACCTGAAGGAATTGAACCTAGCAAATAGGCGATGATCAGCATAATGATAATTTTAAACAAATACTTGGCCCCTTTTCAATTGAGAATCACTTGTAATTTTAGCATGTTTAAAATTTGATTCCAATGTTTGTTTTTGCGTATGTTATATTAAGAAAGGTAATGTTCAGAATTTTTAAAATGATATAATAATAAGGATTATAAGTAGAAAGGGTCTTTGAAATGAGTAAACGTAGTTCAGCAGAATACAATGATTCCTCAATTCAAGTTTTACACGGTTTAGAAGCTGTGCGAAAACGTCCCGGGATGTATATCGGTTCAACCGATAGTCGCGGATTACACCATCTTGTTTATGAGATTGTTGATAATGCTGTGGATGAGGCTCTCGCTGGCTTTGGTAAAAAAATTACTGTGACAATTCATAAAGATAATAGCATCACAATCTCTGATCAAGGTCGGGGAATGCCTGTTGGAATGCATTCTTCTGGCATTCCCACTGTAGAAGTTATTTTTACTGTGCTTCATGCAGGCGGAAAATTTGGTCAGGGCGGTTATAAAACTGCTGGGGGATTACATGGTGTTGGTGCCAGCGTAGTTAACGCTTTGTCTGAGTATCTTAATGTCGAAATCGTACGAGAAGGAAAAAAGTATCGTGAAGAGTTCAAAAATGGTGGTCATGCAGTTGGGACTTTAAAAAAGATTGGTAAAACTAAAGAACCAAATGGGACCGTCGTTACTTTTAAACCAGATCGAGAAATCTTCACGACCACTGTTTTTAACTTTAATACACTTGCAGAACGTCTTCGCGAATCAGCATTTCTGCTTAAGGGCGTCACAATCTCTTTAACTGATGAACGTGAAAATCAAGAACAAACCCAAACTTTCCTTTATGAAGAGGGAATTAAAGAGTTCGTCAGTTATTTAAATGAGGATAAGGATACCCTTGGTGACGTTCTTTACTTTGATGGTTCTAAAGAGGGCGTTGAAGTTGAAGTTGCCGCCCAATATAATGACGGCTATTCCGAAAATGTTCTATCGTTCGTTAATAATGTCCGAACTAAAGATGGCGGCACCCATGAAGCTGGTATGCGTTCAGGATGGACAAAAGCTTTCAACGAATACGCGCACAAAGTAGGGCTGCTAAAAGAGAAAGACAAAAACCTCGAGGGTAGTGATGTTCGGGAGGGACTGTCAGCAGTCATTTCACTGCGAATTCCTGAAAAAATTCTTGAATTTGAAGGCCAAACAAAAGAAAAGCTTGGAACTCCTGAAGCACGACCAATCGTTGATAGTATTGTAAATGAACAACTACTCTTTTACCTCATGGAAAATGGTGAATTTGCACAAATGCTCGTTCGCAAATCATTAAAAGCCCGTGAAGCGCGTGAAGCTGCCCGAAAAGCACGCGATGCAAGTCGTAATGGCAAGAAGCGTAAGAAACAAGATAGGCTCTTGTCTGGTAAATTAACCCCCGCACAGTCCAAAAATGCGGCTCGTAACGAGCTTTTCTTAGTCGAAGGTGATTCTGCCGGTGGTAGTGCCAAGCAGGGCCGAGATCGCAAGTTTCAAGCTATTTTACCTTTGCGAGGAAAAGTTTTAAATACTGAAAAAGCTAAATTACCTGATGTTATGAAAAACGAAGAAATCAGCACAATGATTTATACCATTGGGGCTGGTGTCGGCCCCGAGTTTAAAATTGAAGATCGAAATTACGATAAAGTTATTATTATGACCGATGCGGATGATGACGGTGCTCATATTCAAATTTTGTTACTGACATTCTTCTATAAATATATGCGTCCTATGATTGATTCCGGTCATATTTATATTGCATTGCCTCCACTTTACCGATTGCAAAAGAAAAGCGGTAAAAAAACTAAAACAGTTTATGCATGGACAGATGAAGAACTGGAACAAGCTTCAAAAGAAATCGGTCACGGTTTTGCTCTCCAACGTTACAAAGGACTTGGTGAAATGAATGCGGATCAGCTTTGGGAAACAACCATGAATCCTGAAACAAGAACCTTAGTACGTGTAAAAATTGATGATCCGGCTTTGGCTGAACGCAGAGTGACAACATTGATGGGTGACAAAGTTGAACCACGACGTAATTGGATTGAAAAAAATGTTGAATTTTCTTTGGAAGAAGAAGGCAGCATTCTAGATAATGAGGCCGTTAACGTTGCCCATGAAGATGGTGTTCTCGAAGATGACGAAAACTAAAACTAATGAGAGGAGGTCGTGAATATGACAGATTCAAAAAAAGAAAATGACAATAAAATTCAAGAGCTTACTCTGGAAGATGTCATGGGTGATCGTTTTGGTCGTTATTCAAAATATATTATTCAAGAACGTGCTCTTCCTGACATCCGTGACGGATTAAAACCAGTACAACGGCGAATTCTATACGCTATGAATCAAGACGGAAATACCTACGATAAGGGCTTTCGTAAATCCGCAAAGTCTGTTGGAAACGTTATGGGTAATTTTCATCCTCACGGCGATAGCTCTATATATGAAGCTTTGGTTCGCATGAGTCAGGATTGGAAATTGCGTGCACCTCTAATTGAAATGCATGGTAATAACGGATCAATTGATAATGATCCGGCAGCTGCAATGCGATACACCGAAGCCCGTTTAAGCAAAATTGCAAGTGAGATGTTGAAGGACATCGATAAAGAAACTGTGGATTTTGTTTTAAATTTTGATGATACAGAATATGAACCAACCGTTTTACCAAGTCGTTTTCCAAACCTACTTGTTAATGGTGCCACTGGTATTTCAGCTGGTTATGCAACGGATATTCCGCCGCATAACTTAAATGAAGTTATTGACGCTTTATTGTACCTATTAAAACATCCCGATGCATCATTAGAAAAATTGATGACTTTTGTAAAGGGACCTGATTTCCCAACTTCTGGGATTATTCAGGGGATAGATGGCATTAAAAAAGCCTATAAAACAGGAAAAGGTCGGATCATTGTCCGTTCAAGGACCAAGATTATTTCTTTACGTGGTAATAAATCACAAATCGAAGTTACAGAGATTCCCTATGAAGTAAACAAGGCTCAACTAGTCAAGAAAATTGATGAAATTCGCATTTTGAAAAAAGTTGATGGTATCGTTGAAGTTCGTGATGAATCCGATCGTAATGGTCTCTCAATTGCCATTGAACTCAAACGTGATGCCGACTCAGAAGGTATTTTAAATTATTTATTTAAAAATACTGATCTGCAAATTTCTTATAATTTTAATATGGTTGCCATTAATCATAAACGTCCAGAAACCTTAGGATTAAAGGCCTTTTTAGAAGCATACTTAGTTTTCCAAAAAGAAGTCATTACCAAACGTACCCAATTCAGTTTAAAAAAGGCTGAAAAACGACTTCGGATTGTTCAAGGACTAATTAAGGCTCTTTCAATTTTAGACCAAGTCATTGCGGTCATTAGAGGTAGTAAGGATAAAAAAGATTCAAAAACTAATTTAGTCCAAAAATTTGATTTTACAGAAGAACAAGCAGAAGCTATTGTTTCTTTACAACTGTATCGCTTGAGCAACACAGATGTTACTGCTTTAGAAGCGGAATCTGCGGATTTAAACGAACATATTCAACAATATAATGATATTTTGAATAGTCCTACAGCTCTAGCTAAAGTTCTCCGTACAGAACTAAGCAGTGTTAAAAAACAGTATGGGACACCAAGATTAACGGAAATTCAAGATGAAATTCAAGAAATCAAAATCGATCGTAAAGTAGTTGTTCCCGAAGAACAAGTTATGGTATCCGTTAGTCATGATGGCTACTTAAAGCGGAGTTCGTTGCGTTCTTATAGTGCTTCCAGTGAAGATGATAATGGTCTAAAAGATGAAGATTATCCAATTTTTCTAAAGCAACTCAGCACCTTGGACCACTTAATGATGTTCACCAATAAAGGTAATCTTATTTCACGACCTGTTCATGAATTAGCAGATTCTCGATGGAAAGATACCGGTGAACATATTTCTCAAACTATTGGCTTGGGTGATAAAGAACGAATTATAAAGGCTTTTGCTTTTCATTCATTAAAGGAAAACGGTGAATTCTTAATTGCAACTAATGATGGGTATATTAAACGAACAGACTTCTCTAATTTAACACCTGGACGTAATTACAAAAAACACGCCTCTACATTTATTAAATTAAAAAATGCAGATTCAGTTGTTGTAAATATTTTCTTCATTGAGCATCAATTAAAGCAGACGGTAATGCTCCTTTCTGAACGAGGATATGGGCTCCGTTATGATCTTGCTGAAATCCCAATTATTGGTGCCAGAACTGCTGGTGTCAAATCTATGGACCTTCGTGAAGACCAAGTTGCTAACATTCAGCTTGTGGACGATTCAAATCAAGTTGGAATAATTACACAACGGGGAGCATTTAAACGAATGGCAGTTAAGGACATCCCAGTTACCAGTCGTGCAAGAAGAGGAATCTTGGTTCTTAGAGAACTTAAGAAGGATCCACATCGGATAATTGATTTTATTAAAATAGATAAAAATTCGATTTTGGAAGTTCGAACAAGCCGAGGCACATTACATGACATTATTACAACCGAACATCCATTGAGTGCACGATACTCTAACGGATCATTCGTTATTGATGTTGATTCAGAAGGTACACCAATCTCTATGATGCTGAAACCGGTTCCCGTTGTAGCGTCCACACCTGAACGTTAAATCTTAAATTAGAATAAATCTCCGTATTTTCAAGGATAATTTCTTGTTTTTTTCATCATTAACCATTAGAATAATTATAAACCATTATAAACCATTAGAATAATTGTTGGTGCACCATTATTCTATTCAGTTGGAAAAAAATTACGATTGTCAGATGCTGGTTATACCATGCTAAAGGCAACTCACAATATTAATGAGGTTTTGAATCAGGCAACTGATGAAATTCAACAATCAACTTCAGCAACTCAAGGTGAAATCAATATTGGTATGTTAGCCTCAATTGAATCACGTGTGTTTGAAGATTTCATCACAAAATACTATGAAAAACAACCTGACATTCTCATTTCATTTCATACATTAACACGTAAGGAAATTTGGGAACGACTGGAAAATAATCGAATCGATTTAGCCATCATGTACTTACCAGATGGCAGTATTAAGAACTGGAAACCTTATGAATCACGTAAAATTCTTAACGAAGATTTACTTTTTATTCATCATGAAGAAAAGATGTCTAAACAAAAGAAGATCAAGCTAAAGCAAACCTTAAATGCTAACTGGGTTACATATCCAGAAGGCTATTATCTAGAAGGAGTTTTACGTGAAGCTTACAAAAATCAATTAGTTGATGTCCCAAATAGTGTGGCCCGTTTTACCACTCCTGATCAAATTCGTCGTTTTGCAGAAAATGCTGGAGTAAACACGGCGCTTCCTGCCTCATACGTGATTTCGCATCCTGGATCAGATAACACTTGGATGGCACGTTTTGACCCAGCAATTAACTTTGATTTAAGCTTTGTTTTTCGTAAAGATAAGGATGAAATTCCAAGAATCAATACTTTCTTAGAAGCATTTGATACCTATTTGAGTGAAGAAAGTTACACAGAACGTTTACGTAAGATGATTGGTAATCAAAATTAAACAATAGAATATAAGGAGTTTTTGTTAATCATGAGTAAAGAATTAGTTTTTGGTCATAAAAATCCAGATACAGACGCCATTAGTTGTGCAATTGAATATGCTTACTTAGCAAATAAACTGGGCGATGACGTGGAAGCCGTTGCGTTAGGCAAAACTAATAACGAAACCAACTACGTTTTAAAACGTTTTAATGTAAAGGCACCTCGTGTAATTACTAAGGCCAAACCTGAAGTTGATTCAGTTGTCTTAGTTGATCACAACGAAGCTATTCAAAGTGTATCTGACATAGCAGACGTCACCGTATCAGGTGTTATTGATCATCACAAAATTAATTTTACTTCTGCACAACCTTTGTTTTATCGTGCAGAACCAATTGGCTGTTGTAGTACAATTATTTACAAAATGTATCTAGAAAATAATATTGAGATTCCTAGTAATATCGCTGGGTTAATGTTGTCTTCAATCATTTCTGATACCTTACTTTTGAAATCTCCTACAACTACTGATGACGAACGTAATGCAGTACCTGCTTTAGCAAAGATTGCCGGTGTCTCTGATTATGAAGCCTATGGTGTTGAGATGCTCAAGGCTGGTAGTGATGTTGATAGCCGTACTGCTGAAGACATCCTAGAGGGCGATGCAAAATCGTTTGATATGGGCGGCAAATCAGTTCGCATTGGACAAGTAAACACTGTTGATTTAGACGATGTCTTCAAACGCCAGGATGAACTGGAAAACACAATGAAATCTCT
This sequence comes from Pediococcus damnosus, assembly GCF_001611155.1. Classification (NCBI taxonomy): domain Bacteria; kingdom Bacillati; phylum Bacillota; class Bacilli; order Lactobacillales; family Lactobacillaceae; genus Pediococcus; species Pediococcus damnosus. The sequence continues at coordinate 1,997,983 of NZ_CP012294.1, read as the reverse complement.
TATCAAAAAAAATTCTTACGACTTGTTTCTTTTGTTAGCTACTGACGTTCTGACAAGCGATTCAGAGTTACTAGTCCTAGGTGAGGGGACAGAGGCTGTTGAAACTGCCTTTAACCACAAGCTCAGCAACAACCGAATGACCTTACCAGGAGTTGTCTCACGTAAAAAGCAGGTTGTCCCACCATTAACCAAAGTTTTAAGTTAAATCTAACTAAAGAAATACTAAAAAGAAATAATCGAGTAGGAGGTAGTTGATTAATTCAACTACCGACCTCTCACACCACCGTACGTACGGATCCGTATACGGCGGTTCAGTAATTTAAGCACTTTGAATGAACTGGAGTGTCTTGGTTAGATTCATTAATCCAAGGCGTTCCAGTTTTTCATTTGTTAAGGTATATAACAAGGTTTTACTATGCGCTGTACGCCAGTAACCCTTACGGGTATTGGCAGACTTAACCGCATCACTTGTAGATAATCCTAATCGTTTCAAGTTATTTATCTTTGTCTTGGTCTTCTTCCACTGTTTCCAGATATACTGCCGTATACGAGACCTTAACCATTTGTCCAATGTCTGAATAAAAGTAGTCATCTTTCCAACAGAAAAATATTGGATCCAGCCGCGCATCTTTTGCTGAATTTCTTGAAATATCTTGTCAGTTGACACCCCACGATTGCGCTTAGTAATTTGCTTAAGCGCTTGCTTAATTCTAAGCTTGGGTTCTTTGGCTGGTCGTACATAAGCACCACCATGTCCGACTCCCAATGAAAATCCTAAGAATTTTAGTCGTAGAGGTGATCCAACCTGTGTCTTCTTTTGATTGACCGTTACTTTTAGTCGACCTTCCAGAAAATTAGAGATACTTTCAAGAACTCGTTGCCCAGCTCGCTGACTTTTAACGTAAATATTACAGTCATCCGCATATCGGACAAATTTATGGCCTCGTTTTGTCAATTCTTTATCAAGTTCGTTCAAATAAATGTTGGCTAACAATGGTGAAAGTGGACCTCCTTGGGGAGTTCCTTTTTCACTGCTTTCAAATAAGCCATGATTCATGACCCCACTGGTTAAAAATCGACGAATCAATTTTGTTAACCATGGATCATTCACGTATTGTTCAATGAACTTAATTAATAAATCGTGGTTCACAGTATCAAAGTACGCTTTTAGGTCTAGGTCAACCACTCGGTGAAATCCTTCGTTATAAAATGAAACGACCTGTTTAATGGCTTGTTGGGCACTTCTTCCTGGACGAAAACCAAAACTACTCTCTGAGAACGCTTGCTCAAACACTGGGCTCATAACTTGGGCTACCGCCTGTTGGACCATACGGTCAACAACTGTCGGAATTCCTAATTTACGGGTACCTCCGTTGGGCTTGGGAATCTCTACTCGTTTAACCGGCGCTGGTTTATATGTGCCATTTGCTAGTTGTTCAAGTAGCTCTTTCCGGTGTTCTTTCAGGTATGGCAAAAGGTCTTCAACGGTCATGCCGTCTAAACCAGCTGCTCCTTTATTCTTGGTCACCCGTTGATAGGCTAAATTCAGATTATTTCGGGCTAAAACCAAGTCTTGAAACTTAATGCCACTCATTCTTGTATTTTCACCAGAGGCAGTGCTACGCGCCCCGATATGCTCTTGGTCTTCCAGACCTGCCATCCATCGGTGGTCAGCTATTTGTTCTGTTTTCTGCGATTTTCGCACTGCTTCCACCTCCAATATCAATTACGAGTTATTACTGTTCGGTCCTTCGTTCACTTCGTGGACTACTATGACCTCGGCTGACTCCTGCATTACTCAACATTCCATCACTGAAGTGCTTGTCTTTGTGGAACATAACGTTCCTCTTGTCGGAAACGTGTAATACAGGTCTCCCCGGGTAAGAACGCTAACTTTCGTACCATCTCACCGTTGGCTTTACCGTCATGACTTCGAGTAGTATCGGACTTCAGTTTGTTAGGCAACCTTATCCAGTCATTTCGGCCTTGTAGCCACTTCTTGTTCATCGGTGCAGTACTTCGCCTGCGGCTTCCTTCGGATTCCACTTCACAGTGGACACCCTTGCCATTGGCTCATGGTTCCGACTACTACGGCCCATAACGGACTTTCACCGCCTAGTTAGCGCCCATGCCGGGCGCACCTAAAAAAACCAATTCTTAAAATTAAGAAATTGGTTTTTTCTATAGCTAATTAAAGATGAATGGCATTAACTATTAATAGCATCCATGCAGCAAATTCATTGTTTGTTTGTAAGCGCCGGATATGAATTTAATCAAAAATACCACAAATAGACAGTTATCGACCAGAATTACTTGGCCTGATAGCTGTCTATTGTTGTTTACAGTGTAATTGCACGGTTTCGGACCAAGGTAAATAGTCTTTCAATGTGCTTGAATCTACAACTTTCAAATTAGGAATTTCTCTGAATAAGTAATTTAGATATTTACGAACATCTAAATTATTTAACTCGGCTGTTTTCATGATGCTTAGAATTACGCCATTGGATGTGGCTCCTTGTAAACTGGTGGAAAACAACCAGTTTTTCCGGCCCATAACTAATTCTTTAATCATGCGTTCGGCCTTATTGTTAGAGAACTCTAAGCGGCCATCATTGAAAATTTCCATCATGGCTTGCCGCTGTTTCGCCGCATATTCACCAGCACGGCCTAATTTAGAATGCGGCAATATATTCGCATTTTCTAACCATTGCCAGAAAGCGTCCATAACTGGTTTAAGTTCTGCTTGTCGTGCTGTTAAGCGCTCCTCCGGAGTTAGAGCTTGCCATTTTCGCTCTAACTGGAACATCTTTTGCCAGTAACGGTAACCTATGTACGCTGGACTACTTTGATTTGGCTGCTTTTTATTACCAATTGCCTCATAGAACTTTCGTCTAATATGAGCAGCGCAAGCTACTAAGGTAATCTCAGGTAATAAGTGATAAGCTCCCCAACCATCACAATGTAGATAGCCTTTAAAACCATCTAAAAAACCAAGTGGCACCTCGTGTCCCCGTGTTTCAGCGTGATGGTATAAGACAATTTGCCGCTTTTCACTATTACCTGAACAGAACTGCCAGTAATAAGTTTTGGTTTTATCACTCTCAATAACCTGATAACTAGTCTCATCGGCATGCAAAACGTCTTGCTGTTTCATTTCATCTTGAAGCAGTTTGTAAACTGGCTGAAGGACTTGTTCACTACTGATAATTTGCCAGTTACAGATGTTATCGCGATTTATCTCCAGTCCAATGGACTTCCAATATTTTTCTTGCCGATAGGCAGGGACTTTTTGTTGAAACTTTTGAATGATAGTTTCGGCAACAATGGAACCAGATCCTAAGCTATTGGTAATTAATGGTTTAGGAACCGCAGCTTTCTTATTTCTTTTTCTTATTTCTTAATGGAAGTAATCCCTTGTTGCTCACAATGTTTACACACATAACTATGTTGGTTATAAATTAGGCGCGTAATCTTAGCGGGAATAAATGCTAATTCACTTCTAATCGGTATGCTGCCCATGTCGGTCATTTCGACGCCACAGTGTTGGCAATCTCGTTCACTAATTAACAGTTCTTTTTCAATTTGCTCGACGGGAAATTTTGCCAATTTATCTGCTTTTGTTCCTTTGGCCTTACGTCGGTAATTTTTAACTTCGATTACGGGTTCATCTTGTGCAGGAGTCGCTGGTTCATTACCATTGTTAAACAACGATAGTTGTCCGTCTTGATCGGGAATAACTTCTTTGGATTTACCGAACAGTTTGCGGTTCATCTCGGCAATCAGTTCATTCAAGTAGGTGATTTCTTGATGTAATTGGTCCACTTGTCGGTTGGCTTGCGCTAACTGTTTGACTAATTCTTCATTATTTTTAACTAGCGTTGCCATAACATCAGACACAGAAATCACCACTTTCGTTTTATTTAATAGAAAGTAGTGTATCATATTCGTTTGCTTTTACCTAACTAAAATTGACCTTGAGATGCGCTATGTACTGACTGACGTTGTTCTACCTTAAGTCCTTCAAACAGCCAACGAAGTTGTTGCTGAGAAAGCTGTTTAACTTCCTGACGATGACGTGGCCAACGCAACTTTCCGTTTTCTAGTCGTTTGTACAACAGAAGAAAACCATCACCGTCCCAATATAACATCTTAAAACGATCGGATCGTACGCCACAAAAAAGAAATAAGGCATCTGTATATACGTCAAGTTGGTATTCATCTTTTACGATTGTAGCTAGACCATCAATACCGCGCCGTAAATCAGTTTTGCCACAAACAATGTAAATATGGGCAATTCGCGTATAGTCAACGAGCATTAGTTTTCAACTCCTTCAGAATGATATAGAGAATATATTTATCGATGTCGTTATGAATTTGAATCTTGATATCTCTATACTGAAGCGTGGCTGCAACCCCGTTGATTTTTTGAGGAGTGCTCTCACGATCGCTTGAATTCATCTCAATCTGGACAATATCTTTCAAAAGAAAAACCTCCTTCAATTAACTGATAAATCCAGTTTAAAGAAAAAGGTTGGTATTTGATAGGTACTAAGTTATCCGGCGCTTACGTTTGTTTTTGTGTTATATATTAAGATGAATTTCACTTTAATAAATTGGAGGTATTTATCATGTCCGACAACAAAAAGTCTAAAAAAGATTTAAAGAATAAGTTATCTAAAGAAGCATTTGAAGTCACGCAACATGGCGCTACAGAAACACCGTTTAGTGGTCAATATGATGATTTCTATCAAGAAGGTATTTACGTTGATGTTATTAATGGCAAAGCTTTATTTAGTTCCACTGATAAATATGATGCTGGGTGTGGTTGGCCATCATTCACAAAACCAATTGACAGCAACGTAACTCAAGATCATCGTGATAGCTCATTTGGTATGGAGCGCACAGAAGTTCAAAGAACAGATACAGGTTCACATTTAGGTCATGTTTTTACTGATGGACCAACTGAAAAAGGAGGTTTACGATACTGTATTAATTCTGCAGCATTAAAATTCATTCCTAAGAAAAAAATGCAAAAGAACGGATATTCTAAATATTTAAGTTTATTTTCTTAAGGATCATTTTTAAACTACTTTGAATAATATATATTATGTAAACTAGAATAAAAATCATCTTTCTTATTCTAAATTAAATACACATCTTCCCTCCTATTTATATTATCAAACAATCAAAATAAAAAAGGCAAAAATAAAAAAGGATTGACCATTTTCGTAAATGATCAATCCTTTTTCGATTACTACTTTACTAATTACTATGAGAACTTGATGACTTGCTGCTACTACTCGATGATTCATGTTTTGAACTAGCAGAGCTCTGAGAACTACTATTCTTTGAACTTGAGCTGTTCTCCGATGAACTTGCAGTTGAATTACTTGCTCTTGAACTACTTGCTGCTGCTTGCGAACTAGCACTCGCTGCTGATGTGCTTTGTGAATGAGCTGTCGAAGCAGATTGACTACTTGCCTGTGAACTAGCCAATGCCGCTGATGCACTTTGTGAGCTCGCCATTGAAGCAGATTGACTGGCAGCTGAACTAGCTGCGGATGACGACGCACTATCTTGATCCTTACGATACGTCTTAACAGCAGTTTCAACACGAGTTAAATCCTTACTTGCTTGTTCAAAATTAGGATACTTATCCAAACTATCTAGTAAATCATTTAATTTTGAACTCGTTACAGAACTATGCAATGAACCACTTTTACCATTTTTAAATAATTTATTTGTTTCTTTATGCAATTTGCTAACCGCTGCTGCCTTTGGTTGTAAATTCGTTAATAATTTATTATATTCATTGTAGAAACCTGAGAAGTCCGATTTAAAAGTTGTATCTTTCAGATCCTGTAATAAACTTGAAACTTTATCTCCAGTTGTCGAAGTTCGATAATTATTTCCGCTTCTTAGGTCAGAAACCCTTTCACGAAATGAGATTGCACTCTTACCTAGGCTTGCCAACTGACTATACTGGTTTGCAGCCGTATTATCTTGAATTTTCTTTGCATCTGCCTCAAGCTCGATCATTTGTGCGCTTGTAGCCTGATTAGTAATGTTATCTCGATCATTGTTAAAACTCGTTTGGACAATTTTTTCAGCATTGTCTTTAGCCGAGGCATTATTCGTACGACGAACAATGAAAAAGATGGCGACAATAACGACTACAAGAATTCCAACAATCCAAAGCCATTTTTTTGAATTTGATTTTTTGTTTTTATTATGTGGTTTAATCGCTGTGGGTGACTGTGATCCGCTTGTCCCTCCTGCTTTAGGTGTTTTCTTGTGTTTATTGGATGCTTTTTTTTGCTGTTTTTGTTGTTCTCTTGCTCTTAAACGGCCCATTCGTGAATCTGGAACGGACCTATCATTATCATTATTAATCGCAATCATCTTCCCATCTTTATAGATTTGTGCAGTCTATATTAGCATTTCCCCATAATTCTAATTTAACATTTTTTTCTCCTAACAACTAGTTAGAAAACTATTTAATTCAAAAAATCGTAAATTTTTACAGAACTTCAAAAAGAATCTTCAACTATGAGATTTTGTTTCTCACAATTGAAGATTCTTTCATCATCTCATAAATAAAGTGAGTAGATTCAAATTCATTGGTCTATTCAAAAATAAGCATAGGTACGATCATCGGACTACGTTCAGTTTTCTGATATAAAAATTCCTGAAGGTCATCAATAATATTATTATTAAAGTCTTTTTCAGTTGGATGCGATTTCTTTTTCATTGTATTTAGTAATGAACTAAAAGCCGCCTTATTTGTATCATGAATTAATTCATTCGATTCACGCATGTAGATAAAACCTCTAGAAATTGTATCTGGTCCAGCGGTGATTCGATGTTTCTTGACATTAATCGTTGCAACAGCCGTCACAACGCCTTCACTTGCTAAAATTGTGCGATCGCTTAAAATCTGTGAACTAACATTATCATTAATATCAGCATCATTTAAGTACACATCACCAGCACTGAAATGATCTGCAATTCGGGCGCTATCTCGGGTTAAAGCCAACACATCACCATTTTTCATAATGAAACAATTATCTTCAGGAATTCCCGTTTGTTCAGCAAGTTTGGCATGAATCATCTGCATCCTATACTCCCCATGACAAGGCATAAAGAATTTTGGCTTAATCAGACGTAACATCAACTTCTGATCTTCTTGACCACCATGGCCAGAAGTATGAATATTGTTTACCTTACCATGAATAACCGTAACGCCTGCTTCGTCTAACTTGTTAATTAGATTATTTACGCTGACAGTATTTCCTGGGATAGGATTACTTGAAAATACAACCGTATCATCAGGTTGCAAACTAATTTGTCGATGAGTTCCATTGGCAATCCGGCTCAAAGCTGCCATCGGTTCACCCTGTGATCCAGTACATAAAATCATCAACTTGTTAGCTGGCAAATTATGTAATTCCTGAGCATCCACTAAAGCTTCTTCAGGTATATTTAAATATCCTAATTTTTGTCCGGCTTCAATAGCATTTTCCATACTCCGACCAAAAATAGCAATTTTTCTTCCTTGTTCTAAGGCAGCTTCACAAGCCTCTCGTACTCGGTACACATTAGAAGCAAATGTTGCAAAAATAATTCTCCCTTGAATTTCAGTGAAAATCCGTTTGATACTTTTTTCAACAAACCGCTCAGACTTTGTAAAGGTCGGACGCTCTGCATTTGTACTATCAGACATCAAAAGCAAAGAATCTTTTCCGCCGATTTCCGCCATTTTTTGGAAATTTGGAGATGGTAAGTTTCCAACTGGAGTTAGATCAAACTTAAAGTCACCTGTTTGTACAACGGTTCCTTGTGGAGTGTGAACCGCAATCCCTAAAGTGTCTGGAATTGAATGCGTAGTCCTGAAAAATGACACAGATAACTTCCGGAATTTCAAAACAGTATCTTCCTGTAACTCATGTAATTCGGTTGTCCGTAATAAGTTATGTTCTTTCAACTTACCCTTAATTAATTCTGATGCAAATGGTCCTGCCCAAATTGGCACATTTAATTTTTGCAAAAAGAATGGAATTCCACCGATATGATCTTCGTGCCCATGGGTAATAACCAAAGCTTTAATTTTCTTTTGATTTTCAATCAAGAATTGATAATCTGGAATAATATAATCGACGCCTAATAACTCATCTTCAGGAAATTTGATCCCGCAATCAATGATCACAATTTCGTCCTGATACTGGACGCAGTACATATTTTTACCGATTTCTCCTAACCCACCAACGGCATAAACCGCCACTTCGTTGTTTTTAACTTTTAATTTACGCATAAAAAAACTCCTTCTTTTAATAAACACCAAAGCACCATATTAGAACGGCTTTAGTATTTTATGTTCTTAATAATTTTTTTCATGGTGACCAATACTCACCATTCCGATTGTATTAAATTAACCATATCACATTAGTCTTCAGTTCACAACAAAAGTACTAATCCTTTTTTGCATATTAAACTGTAAATTAAAAAATAGATTAGTCACTAACAACTAATCTATCATCTCATCTAATCTTTTGTGTAATCTCTTAACCAAGCCAGAGCCAAAGCCTTTTCTCCAAGGTGTGTTCCAATTACAGGTCCAAAATAACTAATATCAATTGGTAAATCTGGATACTTTGCTTGCAATCTTTCTCGCCATTTGAGGGCAGCAGGTTCATCATTTGCATGAATAATGATGGCTCTAATTGGATAATCAATTTTTTCTTTATTCTGAGCAAATAACTCTTCAACTCTCGTGAATGCTTTTTTGGTTGAACGGACTTTTTCAAACGCCACAATTTCATGAGCATCATTAAATGTCAAAATTGGTTTAATCTTTAGCAATCCACCAATGAATGCTGAAGCGTTGGATAAACGTCCGCCCCGCACAAGATTTTGTAAATCATCCACGATAAAGTATTCACCAAAAGTTGCACGTAGTTTATTTAACTGAGTTAGAATATCTTCTGGTGTCCGTTCCTCACGAGCCATTTGAGCCGCCTCTAGCACAAGCGAACCCATGAGACGAACTGTGATCTCAGAATCATACACATACACATTTAGACCATCAATTTCGTCTTTGATAGAGTCTAAGCTACTAACAAATCCTGAAATGGTACTTGCTAAATGAATGCTAATCACGTTTTCATAACCTTCATCACGAAGGTGCTTATATAATTCAATCATTTTACCCAATGATGGCTGGGTTGTACTTGGAAATGATCCCGAGGTTCGCAACTTTTGATAAAACTCCTCCGTTGTAATATCTACCCCTTCATCGTAACTCTTACCATCAATCACTACAGGAATTGGTACCACTACAATATGATTATTTGAAATTTCTTCTTTTGTTAGATAACAGGTACTATCCGTTACAATGGCCGTTTTCATTTATACACCAGCTTCTGATTTTTAAAATTAATATTTAAATAATATCACAAATTTAAAAAAATTCAAAAAGTCTTCAAACTTCCTTAAACAAATGCGCTTTCAGTTTAACTTTCAAGGTTTCATTTATTACTTTCCCTTTCTAGACTGGTATACTAGATAGTAACAGTTTATACAAGAAGAAAGTAGGTCCCAATATGTCATTCGACGGTTCATTTACTCACGCCATGGTTCACGAATTAAATTCTTTATTACAAAGTGGACGAATTACTAAAATTCATCAACCTTACGATAATGAAGTTATTATTACTTTTAGAGCAAATCGTAAAAATTTTCCTGTTTTACTTTCTGCACATCCGAACTATGCCCGCGTGCAAGTTACTAAGATTCCCTATGCTAATCCAGCCGTTCCGACAAATTTTACAATGATGTTGAGAAAGTACCTGGATGGTGCCATTTTAAATTCCATTAAACAAGTTGAAAACGATCGAATAATTAATTTTTCGTTTTCAAAACGAAACGAGCTCGGCGATATAGATGAGTTACTTCTTGCTGTTGAAATTATGGGTCGTCGCAGCAATATCATTCTACTTAACAATACTACAAAAGTAATTATTGATACAATCAAGCACATTAATGCTGATCAAAATCGTTATCGCCTACTTTTGCCCGGTGCAACCTATATTACGCCACCCAGTCAAAACAAACAAAATCCCTTTACTGATTCTAGTGAAGCTTACAAAATCGACTTAGAAAAATACCCAAATCAAGAAGTTTTAGCGGATGAATTACGGAAAAACTATCAAGGGATAAATAAGGAAACTAGTTTAGAACTCGCAAACTACTTACATCTTCACCCATCAGATAGTGCATTTACTGACTTCTTCGATAAATTTGAGCATCCAGAACCAGTGATGACTACTCAAAAAAAGAAACCTACTTATACTGCCTTTCCTTATGCAACTTTAGAAGGACAGGTTCAACATTTTGATTCACTTAGTGCTTTACTGGACGCCTTTTATGTTGCCAATGCCCAACGAGACCGAGTGATTCAAAAGGCCGGGAATTTAGTAAGAGTCGTGAAAAATGATTTAAAAAAGAATCGAAATAAACTTAAAAAGTTAAATCAAACTCTTCAAAGCTCTGAAAAAGCTGATAGTTATAAAATTAAAGGTGAGATCTTGACGACTTACCTAAATCGGGTAAAACGAGGGATGACCGAAATCACCCTACCGAACTATTATGAAGATAATCACGATATCAAGATTTTATTGTCTAATCAGATCTCGCCTTCTCAAAATGCCCAGAAATATTTCAAAAAATATCAAAAATCAAAAAATGCGGTCCACTATGTTTCTGAGCAACTTGAAAAGACTCACCAGGAGATTGACTATCTTGACAATATTATGACTCAAATTGAGTTGGCTAATCCTCAAGATCTGGATGAAATTAGAGAAGAGCTTGAAAAAGAAGGCTACTTAAAACCCAACCAAAAAAAGAAGAAACAAAAACGACTTCAACACTCTAAACCAGAAACCTTTCATGCCACAGACGGTACACAAATCTCGGTTGGAAAAAACGATACGCAAAATGATCGTCTCACACTAAAAACAGCTAAAAAATCCGATATTTGGTTGCATACACAGAAGATTCCTGGATCTCATGTAATTATTCATAGTTCTGATCCTTCGGAACAAACGATCTCTGAGGCTGCCAATTTAGCTGCTTACTTTTCAAAGGCACAATTATCTTCACATGTCCCAGTTGATTATGTATCGGTTAAAAAGGTCCATAAACCCAATGGAGCCAAACCAGGACTCGTAATATATGAGGGACAGAGTACTATTCTTGTGGACCCTGACGAAAAGCTAGTCAACCAATTACGTAAATAGTTCAAAAAAACGCTCTATCATTTTAAAATGATAGAGCGTTTTAATTAGCTTTTTGAAATTTTTGCTCCAATAGCCAATGAGAAAGGTGGATTCTTAGGAATCGGAATTTGTAACTGCTCATATGGAAAGATATGATCCAATTTTAATTGTCCCTCTGTATTAGGAATTTCCACCATATTATCACCTTCTGGCTTTCCCAGAGCCATTCTCACAAGATCATCCACTAAATCATAATTTAAAACCCCAGTCATGAAAGGAATATCTTGAATAGCTAAGGGAATTGTCCCCGTCACAATTAAATGAGTCCCTTCTTGTTTAAACATGATTTGATAAATACCATCACTTTGTTTACGCAGCTCACTTTGCGAGATATGTTCAATTTTCTTTAGTATTTGTGGATCAGCTTGCGATGGAAAACGTAAACTGTCATCCTGATCCGTTTGAAAGCACCCTAAATTACGCTCTGTATCACCTGATTTTCTACCTACTACTAAGTAATGAGAATCAACGTTTTCCGCGCGCGAAGTTCGTGAAAGAGGTAGTTGCGTGATATCTACCCCTGCTTCACTCAGATCAGTAACAATTTGCCATTTCCCTTGTGCAATCACAAAATCGGGTTGTTCACTATTAATAATATTTAAACAATTTTCAACGGTAAGTGGTTCTAAATAAAGCTTATCAGCTAACTTAGGCAAAATTGAAATTGCCCCTGGATTATTATTAATCAAAACAGTTTCATAGCCAAGATTCTGGCAAGTCTCAATTGTGTGAACCGTCACATAATCAGCTGCTGAATTCGTTCCAACTTGGCTGTTAGCTGTTCCTAAAATAAACACTTTTGGTTGTTCACTTATTTGTGCTTCATTTTCGGTCTCAAACGTCGTGTAATAACTACGATTATTGTAAGGAAATTCTCCGGCCGTTGGTTCAATTCCTTTAAACGTTGGCTCGATATGATTGGTATGTCGAAATTCACGTACTTTTTTATCTGAGCATTTCCATAATCTAGCAATTTGTGAATCACCATAACCATAATATTTTGCATTTTGTAAAATTGAAGCATCAAATGGATTCTTACGAAGCTTTTTCTCAATTTGGACAATATGAATAAGCTTATAGAAATAGAAAGCGTCAATTTTAGTTAATTCAGACAACTCTTCAACTTGATACCCACGCCGGATTGCTTCAAGTAAATAAAACATTTCCCCCGCCGTTGGATGGACTAACACATTGATCAGTTGTCCTTCATTTAATCTAGATTCGTCCAATGCAGCTTGCTCAGAGGTCGTCGTTGAATCTACCGATCGAATTGCTTTCAAAAGGGCTTCTTCCGTACTTCGACCAAAGGCAATTACTGAGCCAGTTGATTTCATTCGTGTATTCAACTCTTGATTAGCGTTGGCAAAACTGGCAAATGAGAAAGTTGGAAATCGTACAGCAATATGGTCAAGAGTGGGCTCAATAAGTGCAAGTGAGTCGTGTTGCCTTAACCCAGGGATTTTGATATTTCGAAGATTTCGACCAAAACTAATCTGCGTACATACCAGTGCTACAGGATATCCAGTTGCTCGTGCCGCAAAAGCCGTTGTTCGATCAAAATAAGGATTTACACGAATAACGTAATAGTTGCCGGTTACCGTATTTAAAGCAAATTGAATATGACAAATTCCACGAATTTTGAATTCTTGAACGATTCTTAAAGCCGAAGTACGAATGGCCTGAAATTCCTGGTCCGTGAGTGTTTGCGTAGGTGTAAACACCACTGAGTCTCCCGCATGGACACCCACCGGGTTAAAGTCTTCCGCCGCACAAATCAACATCCGTGTATTTTCATTATCTCTAATTAATGTCATTTCAATTTCTTTAAATCCCACGATACTTTTTTCAACGGCCACTTGATGGGTCGTCGAAATTCGAAATGCGGAGGCCAACATCTGTTTAAGTTGATGCTCATTTTCACAACGCATTCGACTAGAATTGCTAATTGCAGCCACCGGTTTCAAAATGACAGGATAGCCAATTCGATGAACAAATTTCAAAACTGCATCAGCGTCATTCAAAATATTTGTAGGAATATATGGTTCATGAATATTTTTTAAAATCCGATTAAGTGATTCCGGATTTTGGGTATTGGCGATAGTTCGCAAACTGACACCTAATAGCCGGATATTTAATTGCTCAAAGATTCCAGCTTCATCGAGCTGATGTAACACTTGAAAAACCGGTGCCCCACCCAGTGTTGGAATAAGTGCATCAAATTCATTATTTCTAAGAATTGCAATTAATGAATTAGCATCTAAATTACTAATAATAAAGTGATCAGAATCTAAATAATTGCCAATAACTGAATTGGCGTTATTGGTTATAAATGTTACTTCTTTATCTACTTGGTGCAGTTCTTGGATCGTTTGTAAAGCTGCCGCTTCAAGTTCCGTATCGACACCAATAGTGTTTGGCCCTGAGCCAATAATTAATATTTTTTGTAACTTTGTTCGTGCCATTTTACCGCTCCATTCGAGTAGTCATTACATCGACAAATTCGTCAAATAGCTCTGAGGCTTCTAATGGACCTGGAGCGCCATCTGGGAAAAATTGAACGCTAAACGCCGGATAATCTCGATGACGTAAGCCTTGTACAGATTGATCAACTAAATCCACATGGGTAATCAACATTTTGTCTCGATCAATTGAATCACGTTCCACTGTGTATCCTTGCCCTTGTGAAGCATAAAAGATTTCGTCCGTAATAACTGATAAAATGGGATGATTATCACCATGGTGTTCATATTGAAGTGGCTTAATTTGTGCACCATTTGCCATCGCAAATAATTCATGTCCCAATCCAATTGCAAATAACGGAATTCGTTGTTCAACTTCTGCAATCATCATCGTTAACGAATCTGGCAGATCAGTTGGGCTTCCAGGCCCTGTTGATAATATGACCCCATCAGGATCTAAATCAAAAATTTGTTCCGCCGTACACGTATATGGTAGTACCGTCACATTACAATTCCTTTGACTAAGCTGTCGCAAGATGCCATGCTTAAGTCCTAAATCAACCACCACAACATTTAATCCAGATCCAGGATTTGGATAAGCCTTGGGCGTCGATACCTGATTTACCTGCTGATTAGTAAGCACAATTGCATTTAATTGGTCAAACGCATGCGCTAGATCTTTTACTGGATCAACAATACTACCCTTGATAGTTCCTTTTGCGCGTAATTTATGCACTAATGCACGTGTATCAATTCCGCTAATCCCAGGAATGTTTTGGATTTTTAGAAACTCATCTAATGATAGTCTGCGTTGTCGATTAGTTGAAACATCCGCAACATCACGAACAATGACACCCTTACACGTTGGTTCAATTGACTCATAACTAGCCCGGTCAACCCCATATCCACCAATTGACGGTTGTGAAAAAACAATGATTTGATTATGATAAATTTGATTAGTAATAATCTGCTGATAGCCGGTAGCACTTGTATTAAAGACAACTTCGCCAAAAGTGGTCGCGGGTGATCCAAAAGCTTGTCCGCGAAACACACTGCCATCGTCTAAAATTAAATATCTATCCCCCACAGCTTTCACCTCAATAAACTATTTGTCATTTGCAATTTTTACAGAATCTTCGTCATCAATCTCCGAAACAAACACTTCAATTTTTTCGTTTTGAGCCGTTGGAATATTCTTTCCAACAAAATCTGCTCGAATTGGTAATTCTCGATGACCGCGATCTACCAGAATAGCTAAATTAATGCGTTTTGGTCGCCCAATATCCATGATTGCATCCATTGCCGCACGAATTGTCCGTCCAGTATATAATACGTCATCCACTAGAATAACTTTTTTTTCTTCTAAACTAAAATCAAAATGAGGTTTCTCAGAAATTTTTGAATCATCATCTAGTTGGTGGATATCATCACGATAGGCAGTCACATTTAGTTCTCCAACTGGGACTTCAACATTTTCAAGTTGTTTTAGTCTTTCTGCAATCCGTTGAGCTAAAAATACACCTCTCGTTTTTATTCCAATAATAACAATATTTTCTACGCCACGATTTCGTTCAATAATTTCATATGTAATCCGAGTTAGTGCCCGTTTCATTGCCATTGCATCCATGATTTCTTTTTCCAAAGTTACACCCTTCCTTTCTAAAATAAAGGCGAACCAAATTTACATTTGCTTCGCATCCATCCAATTGAGGAGACTTTATTATTATTTATCTCTTCAAAGTTCTAAGTCCACTAATTACGCATTAACTTTAACCATGTTCAGTTTGCGTGTCAAGCCATTTCAATGTCTTCTGAAATATGGCTGGCAGCGGTGCTTCAAACTCTAAATATTTATTAGTTGTAGGCTGTTTGAATCCCAGAACACTGGCATGCAAGAACTGTCCATTTCCCTTCAATGTTTTTCGAGGACCATAGAGAGGATCGCCTGCTACAGGATGGCCAATATATTTCAAATGAACTCGAATTTGATGCGTTCTTCCAGTTTCTAACTTACATTGAATTAAGGTATACTCGCCGTAACGTTTCAAAACTTTGAAATGAGTCACCGCTGGTCTGCCATCAGCCACAATAGCCTGCTTTTTCCGATCCTTTGGTGAGCGACCAATTGGAGCATCAATTTTTCCATTATCTTCTTTAATATTCCCGTGAACAAGGGCAATATAAAGTCTCGTGTTTGTCTTGGCCTTTAATTGAGCCGATAAACTTTGTTGGGCTTTATCATTTTTAGCTACCATCAACAAACCCGAAGTATCTTTATCGATTCGATGAACAATTCCTGGACGAAATTCTCCATTAATTGTAGCTAACGGACTATGAAACAACAGAGCATTAACTAACGTATGGTTAGGATGCCCTGCCGCAGGATGTACAACCATTTCCTGAGGTTTATTGACCACAATAACATCGTCATCTTCATAGACAATATCTAAAGGAATATCTTCCGGTTCTAATTCTGTTGGCTGTGTGTCTGAATCCTGAACTTCGATTTGATCTCCAGTTTTCACTTGGTACTTATTTTTGATTTTTTCGCCATTAACCAAAATACGATCCCTTTTGATCAAGGATTGGATATGAGAGCGCGTTAAATCTGGGAAAGCTTCTGCAAGTACCTTGTCAATTCTGCCCTGTTGATCTTGAATCGTAAGTTCATGCGTTAACATATTAGCCCTCCAATTTGTCTTCTTTAATTATTGCTACAAAAAGTAAAATCACTCCGATTGTTAAAGAAAAGTCTGCCACATTAAAGATCGGAAAATTAATAAAATCAATCTGAAACATATCTACAACGTATTTTAATCTAATTCGATCTACAAAATTACCAAATGCACCCGCAATCATGAAACTTAAACTAACTTGGTAAAGCCAGTGTCCTCGAGTTTGGTATAAAAAGTAGATCAATACACTCAAAGCAACAACCGTAATTAAATAAAAAAAAGTTGTTTTTCCTTGGAGAATACTCCATGCTGCACCATCATTGCGAAGATTAGTCAAAGACAATATCCCTGGAATGAATTGATGAACTGCATTCATGCCGACATGCGTAGTGGTCCAGAATTTTACTAATTGATCGAGAACAACTACACATAGAATAATTAAAGCATCTATAATAAACAACATTCTATGATTCCGTTTTTTCATTAAAACAACCCGCTTATCTTTCCATCATCACTAATATCAATATCCAGCGCTGCGGGATGCTTTGGCAGTCCAGGCATGGTCAACACATTTCCTGTCATTGCCACAATAAAGCCCGCTCCTAATTTTGGAATAAGAGATTTAACATGAATTGTAAAATCATGTGGTTCGCCCAGTTTTTTGGGATCATCTGACAACGAGTATTGTGTTTTAGCCATGCAAACTGGTAATTTATCCCAACCGTTTTTCTTAAACCGTTTTAACTGATTACGAGCTTTCTTGGAATACTCCACATGAGCCCCACCATAAATCTTTGTAACAATTGTTTGAATTTTTTCAGTTATCTCAGCATCATTTGAATACAAAGGCTTAAAATTAGCTGGCTCTTCAACTGATTTTACAACAGCTTGTGCCAAATCCAATGCACCATCTCCACCTTTTGCCCAGACATCTGTGTCAATCGCTTGAACACCAATCTTTTCGCAGACTTCTTTGATATAAGAGATTTCCCGTTCTGTATCCTGAGTATATCGGTTAATTGCAACTACAACAGGAATGCCATACTGCGCCATGCTCTTAATGTGGTGCGTTAGATTAACAATTCCACTTTCTAATGCCTTTAAATCTTCTATATCAAGATCTTTTAATGCTTGACCACCGTTTAATTTCAAAGCTTTAACTGTTGCAACGATAACAATCGTGTCAGGCGTTTTTCCTAAAACTGGAGCTTTAATATCAAGAAACTTTTCTGCACCAAGATCTGCACCAAATCCAGCTTCCGTAACTGTGTAATCTGCTAAATCCATAGCAGTTTGAGTTGCTAAGACACTATTACATCCGTGAGCAATGTTTGCAAATGGACCACCGTGAACAATTGCTGGAGTGTGTGCCAGTGTCTGCACCAAATTAGGCTTAATGGCATCTTTCAAAAGCGTAGCAATCGCTCCACCAACTTGTAAGTCTTGGACAGTGACGGGCTGGCGATCTGTTGTGTAGCCAATCACAATTCGATTAATACGTGCCTTCAAATCATGTAAATTTTCAGATAGACACAAGATTGCCATTAATTCACTAGCTACAGTAATATCAAACCCATCTTCACGGGGAACTCCTTGCATAGGACCACCGAGGCCAATTACGATATTTCTTAATGCTCGGTCATTAATGTCCAAAACCCGTTTCCAAACGATGCGTCGTTGATCAATACCTAAAGCATTTCCTTGCTGAATGTGATTATCAATTAAAGCCGCTAAAGTATTATTGGCCGTGGTCAATGCATGCATATCACCAGTAAAATGCAGGTTAATATCTTCCATGGGCACAACTTGCGCATAACCGCCACCAGTTGCACCACCCTTCATACCCATTACCGGTCCTAGTGAAGGCTCACGTAAAGCAATCATGGCATTTTTATTTAATTTACGTAAAGCATCACCTAACCCAACAGAGACCGTTGATTTTCCTTCTCCAGCTGGAGTGGGATTAATTGAAGTCACTAAAATTAACTTTCTTTTGGTAGCCTTTGTTGTTTTCAAAGGTAATTTAATTTTAGCTTTATATGATCCATATTGTTCAATATCATCTTCATTTAATCCGACCTGAGCCGCAACATGAACAATTTTATCCATTTTTGTGTTTTGTGCAATTTCAATGTCTGTCATTTGTTTACCTCGTGATTCTTATTGATTTCACCGATCGTTTGAAAGAGTTGTTGTCGTTGCTTTTTTGTTAGGTAAAAACGGCGTGACCCTGAATTATAGATAAATTTAATCCCCGTTTTCGTTGCTTGTAATGATCGCAAGTCAGAAATATTAATAACCAACCAATTTTTCTGAAGGGTTCGGTTAATAATTAGTTGATGATCCTGAATTAAAATTGTCCGTGTTAAGCCTTGAACCAACAACACAACAATGAATAATATAAAAAATAGCGCTGTAATCCAGTTAAAGTGAGTTACTTCAAGCCAAAAAATCACTCCCATGACAAGAATTAAGAGTGTCCATGACCATGATGAGATACTTGCTAAAAAGGTTGGCTGATAATAAAAACGAGATTTAGAAGATTGCGTATCACTCACTATCCCTTCTTATGAATATAATTTGAAATTTCTTTTTGATAATTAGAAAAATGGTTCGGTGTTTCTATAAGTGAGACCATCAATTTAGCAATCAAAGGCCCGGTAGTTAGTCCTGATGATCCTAGTCCAGATGCTACCATAATGTGTTGACTATCTGGTAACCATCCAAAAAAAGGTGCAAAATCATCTGTAAACGCGCGCATTCCGACTCTGTTGGCAACAAGATTTTTCTCACTTAACCTGCTATCTATTCGAATTGCGCTAGTTAATAGTTCATGTAAAGCCGAATCAGTAAAAGCTGTTGTATTTTCTGGGTTATTTTCGTGTGTAGCACCAATAATTAACTGCCCATTTCCAACTGGCATAAAATCCTTTTCACCTTCAGGCATGAGAACAGGCGCAGACACATCATTCGAATAAGCAGGAACTTTCAATTCAATTAATTGACCTTTTTGAGAATGCACGCGAACTTCGTAATTTAACGGAGAAAGTAATCTTTTAATCCCTGCCCCTGCACAAACCAAAACGAAATCAAAATTTTCAAGCTTTTCGTTTACCAAAACCGTTTGCTCATCTTTAAGTTGCACTTCTGCATGTACAAACCGTAATCCATTTTTCTCGCCCAGTTTTACTAAATGGTTAACAAAGTTATTACCATCAATCCTTGCTCCACCACTGACAAATATTCCTTCAAGGTCGGCAGTAACAAGCGGTAAAAGACTTTGAATCTCTTCAGCACTAACTCGTTGAATTTCGCCTATTTCTGGAGCCGTTTGTCGATGTTTAAGGGCAAGTTGTTCGAGTTCATCCAAATCAGCTGATCGTTTTCTAGTCACGATAGTGCCTGATTGTAAATAAGTGTCAGCTGTCATTTGTGTTTCTTGTGCTAAATCATCAATATAAGCAGCGCCATCCTTAGCCAAGGCGTACCATTGTTGATTGCGACGCTTTGAAAGCCAAGGCGAAATGATCCCGGCTGCCGCTTTTGTAGCTTGGCCTTTTCCCGAATCAAAAAGCGTTGTAACGTAATTTGAATTTTTACTTAATAAATAAGCTGCAGTGGCACCAACAATACCACCGCCGATAATGGCAACTTTTTTCATTTTATTTTGTTTCACGCTTTCCATCATGATGCCATATTGGTTTACCCCAGTATTGGAATAAATCTGTCCTTAAAGCACCATTATAGAGTTTTCGTCGTTTTGTTGCCCGAGATCCATAAAACTTTTCAAATTCTAAATCACTCGTTAAAATATATTTACTCCAGGTTGGCAACGGCTTGTACGTTTGACCCATTTCACGGTATAACTTACGCACACTTTGTTGATCACTCAAACGTTGCCCGTAAGGTGGGTTGGCCACGATCACACCATTCATTTTATCGGTTTTAAAATCTTTAACAGCCAATTGTTTAAATGATACGACATCTGCTAATCCAGCCTCAAGCGCATTCCTTTTTGAAATATCAACCATATTTTGATCAATATCAAAACCTGTAATATCAAGTTTAGCATCGTAATCAGCTTTTGCATCAGCTTCGTCGCGTAACTGCTCACTCACATTTGCAGGAACCCAATCCCAGTTTTCACAGATAAAACTACGATTAAATCCCGGGGCAATATTTTGGCCAATAAGTGCAGCTTCAATAGCAATTGTTCCAGAACCGCAAACTGGATCTATAAAGGGCATATCCGACTTCCAACTGGTCAACATCACCAAGGCGGCCGCCATATTTTCTTTCATTGGCGCACCACCTTTGCCAACTCGGTAGCCACGTTTGAACAAACTATCACCGGTTGTGTCGAGAGTTAATTGAACCTGATCTTTGTTAATTGCCACTTCAATAGGAAATAAAGCCCCAGTCTCTGGCAATCTAGTTCGACGATGATAAGTCTCTGAAAGTTGGTTAACAATCGCTTTTTTTACGATTGCTTGTGCATCTGGAACGCTGTGTAATTGAGAATTCCTTGATCGTCCTTCAACTGGAAAGCTTGCATCGATTGGTAATAATTTATCCCAATTTACTTGCTTTGTTTGTTCGAACAAGTCATCAAACGTTTTAGCTTCAAATTCGCTCACAACAATTTTAACGCGATCTGCCGTTCTCAACCACAAGTTAGTACGTAAAATATCCTCAATTGTGCCTTCAAAACGAACGCGTCCGTTTTCTACTTTCACCTTATAACCTAATTCACGTAACTCTTTGCCAACCAATGCCTCAATCCCACTCGCACATGTTGCCATTAATTCAAATTTCTGCATATTTTCACCTTTTATTTTTTTAATCTAAAAAAAACTAGGATAAAAGCGAACTTCTACCCTAGTTTCCCTGAAATGTAAACCTCTATAAGCCATGTTTTGTCCAAAGTGAATTTTCAGGTTCAATTCAAATTTGGGTAATCATCTATCTCCAAGCGCTAGCGCTTGCCCCCACATTTAGTTCAATTCCAGATGTGAAGCGCCCCTACCAAAGTTTGGGTTGCCCGCTCGTGGGGTTTACCGCGTTCCATCAATATAATTTCTTATATTGCAACGTTTCTGTGGCACCTTAGGGAACATGAGAACATAGTCGAAACCTTAGCTCTGTATTCCGCCGTTATCTCCAAAGAGATACCTCAGCTTATTTTTTCACCAAGCACGAACACTACAAGCATCGCAGCTTGTGCGGGCATGGACTTTCCTCAGCCTACAAAAGTAGACCGCAATTACCCGAGATTTACAAATTGTAATTAAATTCGATGTGATTCATTCTCGCCATTATCAAGCTGAGAACCAAACACTCGTCGTTCCAAGTTAGAAAGACGTTTTAGAATATCCATATTAGTTGCGCCATTCGAAGGTTGGGCACTAGAAGTTGTTTTACCAACTGAAACTTGTTTTGTTAGTTCATCAATTTTGTCATGTAGTCTTTCATTTTCATCCTGTAACTGTTGAATGTTTTTTTGAAAGCTTTCATAATCCTTGATGACACTATCTAAATAAGTATCAACATCAGCTGGATCGTAGCCACGCATCTTAGGTTTAAATTCTTTTTGCAAAATATCTTTTGGAGTAAGATTCATGTTATCCATATTTAACACCTCATAATTATTGTAATCTCCGCGTAACACGTGTTCTATTGTATCAGACTTTAATCCAAATTAAAACTATTGTTCTGATTTTCTGCATATTCATTCGCCGCATCCTGAAGATCATCAAAATCAATTAAATCTAATGGATAAGGATGATTCTCACGCCATTTCTGAATAAGATCATAATCGTATTTGCTCTTCCCTGGATGCTCAGGATCATAAAGCAAAATAGCCTGATCAGTATGGGTTAACATAAAGTGTTGATAGGCCCGCAACTGCCGGGGTGACTGGTATGGTGCATGACTCACGCTATCAGTAAAATCTGCTTTTGTTAAGATTTGAGAAAGCTTAGCCTGATTACTTTCATTCCATTGGTTACCAAACTCAGTAAAAGGTAACATAACCGCAATTTTAAATTCAGGATATGTTGATTTTAATTCTGAAGCAGTGTTAACTGCCCACTGTTCCACACCCAGCTGTGCACCAGTGATTAACCAATTAGCCCCAGATTCAATTTGATTTTTCAATGTGTCGTTTAAGACACTACTGATAACTTTCAATTTTGGATCATCATCTTTAAAAATCTCTAATTCATAACTACGGTATCCTGTAATCCAAATGCGACTCATCTTGAATCCTCCAAACTTTAAGAATACATTTCAAGTAAGTTTATACTTTACATCTATAGTATAATATAGAAAATAGGAAGTGATGTAAGTGAACTTTCATTATCCATCTGGAAAAAAATATGTGACTGTTGATTCAACGTCAAAAAAACATATTAAAAAAAGTCCCACTCAATTTGGTAAACGCGGTATGTCTTTAGAAGATGAACTAAACGAGAGTAATCAGTATTATCTCTCACATGGCAAAGCGGTTGTGCATAAAAAACCAACTCCGATTCAAATTGTTAAGGTAGATTATCCTAAACGAAGTGCTGCAGTTATTAAAGAAGCTTATTTTCGGCAAGCCTCTACAACGGATTATAACGGTGTCTACCAAGGCTATTACCTTGACTTTGATGCCAAAGAAACTAAAAACAAAACTGCTTTTCCACTTGATAATTTTCATGAACACCAAATTAATCATATGAAAGCATGTTTGGCCGCTGATGGAATTTGCTTTACAATTATTAAGTTCGTGGAACTCGATCAAATCTTTTTACTTTCAGCTACAAATCTTTTCTATTTTTGGGATCAACAAAAAAAGGGTGGTAGAAAGTCCATTCCACTCAATTATGTTAAAAAAAATGGCTACTTAATTAACTATCATTTAAATCCGCTTATTCCTTATTTAGATGCTGTGGACGATTTGTTGATTAAGAAACATGAAGGAGAACACAATGCAAAGTAATAATCACAACTCTGATAATAATCAGCCACGCCGGACGCAACATTCACAGTTAACATCCCCCCCTCACCGTCGACGATCTATTTTTATTCGCATCTTGTTATGGATCGTTGGCATTTTTGTGATTGTCTTAATAGCAGGAGCCGGTTTGTTTATGTATTATGCTAAAGACGCGCCTAGTATTTCTGAAAAACAACTTTCTAGCGATGAGGCGACTGTTATTTATGATAAGAACGGCGAAACAATTAGTCGACTTGGGGCACAAGACCGAGATTACGTGAAAGCAGACGAAATTCCTAAAACACTTAAAAGTGCTGTTGTGTCTATAGAAGATAAACGTTTCTATAAGAATAACGGCGTTGACCCAGTTCGAATATTAGGTGCAACATTTGCAAATGTTTCTGGTTCTTCTTTGGGGTTACAAGGTGCCAGCACCCTTACGCAACAGCTAGTTAAACTATCAGTTTTCTCAACCGCTGCTAAGGACCGGACATTACGTGTTAAGTCTCAAGAAGCCTGGTTAGCACTTCAAGTTGATAAAAAATATTCAAAAGATAAAATTCTGGAATTTTATATTAATAAGGTGTACATGGGTAATGGTGTTTACGGCATGGGCACAGCGGCAAAATACTACTATGGAAAATCTCTTTCTGATTTGTCACTTAGTCAATTAGCCCTTTTAGCAGGCATGCCGCAAGCTCCCACTTCATATGATCCAAATAAGTACCCAGATTATGCACTGTCACGAAGAAATACCGTTTTACAAGCTATGGTCAATAACAATGTAATTACTAAATCACAAGCTAATGAAGCTTCAAAAACAAGTATCAAATCTGGATTGGTTAAAAGTCCAAGCATTGCTGGCTCGTCAACGGTTAACAGTAAAGTCGTTGATTCATATGTAAAACAAGTAATTAGTAGCGTTGAGGCAAAAGGTTTTGATCCATATACTGATGGCATGAAGATTTACACTAATTTAGATCTAGATGCCCAAAAACAACTTTACAAAATTGGGAACACAAACGACTATGTGCAATATCCTGACTCAAAGTTCCAACTTGGTGCATCAATTACAAATCCAAATAATGGTAAAGTCGTTGCCATGTTAGGTGGTCGGCAAACCGGAAATGTGACGTATGGCTTAAATCGAGCGGTGCAAACTGATCGAAGTAGCGGTTCAACCGCTAAGCCACTGATGGATTATGGACCAGCCATTCAATATTTGAACTGGCCAACCAGTCGCAAAGTAAAAGATGAAGCTTTCAAATATCCAGGTACTAATATTAAGTTATATGATTTCGACAGACAATATCAAGGTAAGATAACCATGCGTCAAGCTCTAGTTCAATCACGTAATATACCTGCAGTTCGTACCTTACAAGACGTCGGAATCAGTAAAGCTACGAATTTCCTAAGTAATTTAGGCATTTCTCAAAAATCGAACTATACACTGCAAAACGGAATCGGATTATATATCTCTCCCCTTCAAGAATCCGCTGCATATGCAGCATTTGCGAATGGTGGAACTTATTACAAACCTTACTACGTTAATAAGATTGTGACGCAAAGTGGTAAAACTTATCGTTATTCTAGTCAGGGCAAAAGAGCAATGAGTAAGGCCACTGCGTACATGATTACCGATATGCTTAAGGGAGTTATGTCAAGCTCTACGGGAAGTGGAACAACGGCCAACATTCCTGGCTTATATCAGGCCGGAAAAACCGGAACTACAGCTTATCCGTCTGATATTGCAAGTAACTACCCTAGTACAGCTTCAATGGACGCCTGGTTTACCGGCTATACCCGGCATTACAGTATGTCTGTATGGACTGGCTATGATCAGCAAAATACGGCTTCAGGATTTTTGAGTCAACAAGAAACTCTCATTTCTCAATCGATTTATAAAAGTATGATGAGCTATCTATCCTCCTCTGTAACAAATGAAAATTGGGTAAAACCTTCAAGTGTCACAGAAAGAACCGTTGATGGCGTGAAAGAACTTTTTAAAACCAATTCAACCTATGACACATCTGGAACCAGTGATGATTATTCTACAAACAATTCAACTAGTGTTTCCAGCTCATCACGCACTGCTTCTACACCAGCAGCTACTAGCAGTGATACTTCAGCAAAAAGTAGCAGTAATAGCAACAGTAGTAACAGTAGCTCTAACAACAGTTCTACAAGTAGTTCAAGCTCTAGTTCTAGTGCCAGCTCCTCGTCTAGCTCAAGTTCAAGTTCTAGCACCAAATCTTCATCAAGTAGTAAAAATTAATTATTAAAAAAGCTCGTATCTTCGTTTACCTAGTCATTTCTGATTAGGCAAACGAGAATACGAGCTTTTATTTTACTTATTTTGATCGGAAATTTTATAAATTGGAATTTTGGGACCTGTTAGATCTGCTTTGCTTGATTGACTAGCAGAAGAATCACGCCCTTCTCGAGAAGAATTTCCTCTTTGACGCTCAGTTTCTTTTTGAACCTGCGCAACGGTTGTTAAATGCTTCTTTTCCCAATTTAATAATATGCGATCCATATACCTCAGACTATAAGCCTGGCTTAAAACCGCTTCTTTCAATGCTAACGATATCATTTCTGGAGCATAATGATCATCTTCCAGCCATTGATTAATAGTTTCAAATTCAATTGGTGATAGTGGCCGTCCAAACTCTGATTCGATCTGAGCAAAAATGGTTTTACGATCAGTTTTATCAGTTTGTTCTTTTTTAGTTACGGTCTCATTATCGGCAGACTGCAACAATTTTTCAAAAAGACGATCAAAACTGTATTGATCATAGCTTTTGCCATCTGCGTGTTTGACAGTTTGAATTTCCATAAGTTTATTTTGAATCATTTCATGAAGTAATTCATAAACTTTGCTTTCACTCAAGCCTGATTCTTGCGAAATTAGTTTTGAACTTGGAAACAAATCACCTTGACCACTTTGTTTTTCAATAATTAAATAAATAACCAATTCATCATTAGTCAATCCAATTTGATGAAAATTACTCAGCAAGTAATTAGAAACCGCTGTGTTGCCAGCTTTGAGAAATTTTCGTGTTTTATCATCCAAAGTTGACCCCTCCCAATCATTTTAAGGATAAAGTCGATGTAACATTCTTGGAAATGGAATGGTCTCCCGCACATGATCTTCACCTGTTATCCAGGTTAAAGTCCGTTCCAATCCTAGTCCAAATCCTGAATGCGGAACTGATCCATATTTACGAAGATCTAGATACCAATCGTAATTTTTGGGATCTTGTCCAGATTTTTCGATTTGTTCAACTAAATAATCATAATCGGTAGCTCGTTCTGAACCCCCAATAATTTCACCATAGCCTTCAGGTGCCAACAAATCAGCACAGATCACCAAATCATCACGAGTTGGATGTGGCTTCATGTAAAATGCCTTTATTGCTTTGGGATAATTCAAAACAAAGACTGGTTGTTCAAATTGATCAGCCAAAAATGTTTCTTCAGGAGATCCGAAATCAACACCCCATTTTAAATCTGGAAACTTACCAGAATCTTGTAACATTTCAATCGCTTTATCATACGTAATTCGTGCATAAGGAAGCTTAGTATACTTTTTCAAAGTTTCAATATCACGACCCAGTATATTTAGCTCGTACTTACAATGATCAATAACATTTTGAATCAAATAGGCCACAAATTTTTCTTGAACCTCTAAACTTTGCTCTTGATGCATAAATGCCATTTCAGGCTCAATCATCCAAAATTCAATTAAATGACGACGGGTCTTAGATTTTTCTGCCCGAAATGTAGGTCCAAATGAAAAGACCTTTTTAAAAGCCATAGCACCGGCCTCTTCATAAAGCTGGCCACTCTGTGAAAGGTAAGCCTCTCGGTCAAAATATTTTGTTTTAAATAACTCTGTGGTTCCTTCAGGAGCACTACCAGTTAAGATAGGTGCATCAATCTTAATAAACCCCTCGTTGTTAAAGAATTCATACGTTGCGCGAATAACTTCATTACGAATTTTCATAATGGCATGTGGGCGTGAAGAACGTAGCCAAAGGTGACGGTGATCTAATAGAAAATCAATTCCGTGTTCCTTAGGTGTAATAGGATAATCTTCACTTTCCCCAATTACTTCAATTCCGTCCACTTCAATTTCATAGCCGAAATGAGAACGATCATCTTGATGAATCGTTCCAGTAATCCACATGCTGGTTTCCTGACGCAGCTTTTTAGCCAAATCAAAAATTTCTTCACCAACGACATTTTTTATTACAACCCCTTGAAAAAAGGCTGTACCATCTCTCAATTGTAAGAAACTAATTTTTCCGCTAGATCGTTTATCTGTTAACCAAACGCCAATTTTAACACGTTCGTCTACATGATCTTTGGAATCAACAATACTAATTTGTTCCAAGTTAATATCCTCCTCTAGTTTATTCCATTTAGATGTTATTCACGTGTCGAACAACCTCACCATTTTTAAAGTTTAAAGTTTTCAAACATAATTGTCCAGAGGCATTCATGTATCCAACTTCCCAAACTGGCTTTTTTTTAAAAATTCCCATTGAAATCGTTGTAACCTTTTTAGGGTTATCATTATTCCAAACTTGTTTCAAAACATCATTCCGGTTGATCCCCGCCGATTGCTTAAATATTCTAACTTTTTTACCATTGTTTGAAATAATGACGTATATCGGCGTGTTTTGCTGGTTTGTTCCCGTAACCGTATAGTAAGTTTGGTCATAACTAGCCCATGAAAAAGCTGTTTCTTTTTTTAAATGTCCATACTTTTTAGCAATTTTTAAAGATTGACTCTTGGCAGAATCAACTGGTTGGCGTACCTCATGATAAATAATTGATGTCCCACCAATTAAAATGATCACTGCTGCAACAAATATTAAAAACCAATGACTAGTATGATTTCTTGAACGTTTCACATTCACAGCCCACTTTCTCTTGAATTCATAACCTCATTAATTATAGCAAATAAATCCATTTAGACTAGCGATGTTTTCTAAAGAATTCACTAAGCGCCCCATTAATCTGATTCAAAGGTCGTTTTTGAACTGGCATCCCTTTAGGTAAACTATGTAACATTGTTTTACCATAACTCTTATCAATAATTCGCCGATCCAAAATAACTGCCGCTCCATAATCTTTTTCTGACCGAATTAAACGCCCAATTCCCTGTTTAAGCCGCAGAATACTTCGTGGTAACAAGGCCGATATAAATGGATTGCGATGGGCTTGCCGTTGAATTCTCGTTTCCGCCTTTGTAAAAATCTCATCGGGGGAATCAAATGGTAACCTCGTAATAATAAGCAAATCCAACTGTCCATTTGATAGGTCCATCCCTTCCCAAAAGCTCGCCGCTCCAAACAAAATTCCGGTGGAACTAGACAAAAACTCTCGTGTTAATTTAGATTTTGTCCCGTTCACACCTTGCGCAAGAACCTGACGTTTCCGACCAAGATCTGTTTTTTGAATCCGATTAAATACATCTTTGATGGTAGCTAACGAATTAAAGAGGACCAATATCTTTCCAGGGGTTGATTTAGCCAGCTGATAAATGGCATTAGTCAAATACTGTGCATAATCATCCGTACTGATTTCATTGATAAATGGGCCATCGTTAGCAATTTCCAAAAGTGCATTTTCTGCAAAATTGTAAGGACTGCTATATTTTTTAACAGTCGTAGTATCGCTTGCTAGGCCTACCTGATTTAAGAAATATTTCGAGCGGCTATTTGAAAATAATGTTGCTCCAATTAAAGTTGGTTTTTGGAACCATGGATAAACGTTTTGTTTGATAAAATTGGCGCTTTCGATAATGCCTTGTGACAGACTTACACTCCCGGCATCGTGCTGCGGTCCCACCTGAACCCAATAAAACTTAGTTTCATTATCAATATGCTTAGCACCACTTAACAAAGAACCAAAAATTTGTCTAAAAATTTGTGACTGCGTTTCAATCTCTAATTGTTTATTATTTAATTTGATCCATGTCCGAACTTCCGTCTCCACCAAATTCTGCTGCTGTTTTTCAAGAATTTTATTAAGAGCTTCAAACGACAAGATCTCTGAGACAAAATGTGCTTGTAAATCTTGAATTGTCTCTTGATTTGTTTCAAAAAACTTTGATAACTCAGAATAATTAATTAAACGTTGAAAAGGCAAACTTTCAGATTCGGCTGGAATTTGATGAGCTAGAAACCGTTTATAAAGCTGCTCTTGAAGCTCACTAATTTGTTGATTAATCGCCTCAAGTTCATCTGCCATTTGATAAACATGGAAACTTCCCATTGGATCAGCTTTCACAGCTGGAGAACGGTCAATCCCTTTACTCATTTTCAAGTGACTAACTTCACTATGAGCCATACTCATCAAATGATTAAAATCCAGAGTTAATCGATTTTCCTGTAAAATCGTATTTACGAATCGCTGAGCTTCATCAATAACCAGATAAGGCGGGTGTTGCTTGTCTCCCAATAAATCTGCATGACGGGTAAGAAACGCATGATTAGTTACCACAATTTGAGAAATATGGGCCTTCCGAATAACTCTTTGATAAAAATCAATATCATAGAATGGATTTGTCGCATCCAAACTTGCAATTCCTTGATGACGGATTTCATTTAACAGAGGAATTTTATGATTATTAATATGTAATTCATCAAGATCGCCTGTTTTCGTATAGGTTAGCCAAACGAGCACCTTCATTTTAATCAAACGACTTTGATTGGCAGGATCACTTTCAGTTAATTGCTGTGAAAATTTTGCCAGATCGATGTAATGATTACTCCCCTTTACCAAAGTGGCATCCAAATGAACAGATAGGATTTTACTCAAAATGGGAATCGCTTTTTCCATTAATTGGGATTGCAGCAATGTCGTCGTTGAGCTAATAACAACAGGTAAATGATTCTGAAACGCTAAATATACAAACGGCAATAAATAACCCAATGTTTTCCCAATCCCAGTAGGCGCTTCAATCACCATTGCTTTTGGTGAAGAATTTTGATAATTTGCATAGATGGCATTCATAATCCGAGACTGCGCACTACGCCACCCTAGATCATTTTTAAATAAAGCCAGCTTTGCTTTTTTTGATTGGGGATAATGGGTTAATTGTTCATTAGTATCATCAACGATTTTTGTCCGTTGTACCCGAAGTACCAGATTCTCTTTAATCATTAAAAAGTCTGGCAATTTACCAGGTACTTTTCTCTTTTGCACAAGAGCCGCTGTAATTAAGTTTGCTGTTTGTCTAGGTAAGCTTCCTGATAGTTTGTTTAACTGCTCTAAAGTTAAAAGTGGCAATTCTGATAAACGTTTCTGAAGCATAATAAATAGTTTTGCTGTTGCTAGCGCATCGCTATCTGCGGAATGGGGATGTTCATGTTTGATCCCAAAATAACGAGATAAATCACGCAATCGGTAGCCATTCACACTAGGCAAAAGAATTTGACTAAGGGTTACAGTATCCACCGCTTCAATGGTTAAAGGCGGATAACCAACCCGTTCAAACTCATAATTCAAAAAAGGAAAATCAAAATTAACATTATGAGCCACAAAAACTGTATCTGAAAGGAGCCCAAATAAAGTTGGCGCAATGTCATCAAATAGCGGTGCTTTGCGAACCCGTCGGTTGGTGATACCTGTCAATTGTTGAATAGCATTTGGAATTGCCATTTCTGGATTAATATCAGTTGAAAAAGTATTAATAATTTTATGATGTTTAATAAATACACAGCCGATCTGGATAACTCTTTCATTAGCATTCAAATTAGTACCAGTAGTTTCAATATCTACGACTGCATAAGTTGTTTTTGAATCCATATTCTCACCAGTTAACTCATAAGATGTTTGTTCCATACCTTTTATAATACTACATTAACGTCATCTCATAAACGCCTTGTGAATTTGTTACCGGAATTTAAAAGAAGTTATCTGAATTTCCATTCATTTTTTAAAAAAAAGCTTTCAAAAACGTGACGTGGTGCTTACCTTCAGCAAGTAATCCTGATATTACTAAAAAATATGTTAAGATATAACCTTGTTTATAGCTTAAAAAAATGTAAAAGCTTAATATTAAATTGGAAAACATTTCTGATCTCAACCGATCCAAGGCGAGTTTAAATAAAAGTTGTTAATTTACTCATGTTTTGATAATAACTTAAAAATTTGAAAGTGAGCGATCGTGTTGTTAAAATCTGCAATTGGGAAAAGCCATGCAAAAATCATTTTTTTTGGTGAACACAGTGTGGTTTACGGGCAACCAGCTATCTGCTTACCCATCTCGAAAATAAAAACCAAAGTAACTATTACTAAAACCAAAACTGGTCAAACGTTTCAAAGTCGTTATTTCACAGGTGAATTGACCGACATGCCCGATAATGAAACCGGCATTCAATTACTCATCAAAACCATCCTCATTGAACTTCAACAAGAAACGGCACCATTTAACATCAAAGTCCAAAGTGACATTCCTTCTGAACGGGGAATGGGATCTTCTGCAGCAACGGCCATTGCCATTACTCGAGCCTTATTTCACTTTTTTGAACAACCTCTTTCACATTCTGAATTGCTCCGCTTGGCAGATGTTTCAGAACAATATATTCATGGAAATCCGAGTGGCTTGGATGCAGCAACGGTCAGTGCCAAGGCGCCTATCTGGTTTGTGCGTGGTCGTCGCCTCCAAACAGTTCCGATTGCCCAAAATGGATTCTTAGTTATTGCAGATACGGGAATTCTAGGTCAAACAGGTTTAGCAGTTAAGCATGTCAAAAATCAATTAGCCTCTTCCCCCGATGCCGAAACGGCAATCGAAATGTTAGGAGAAAATGCAAAGTTTGCGCGCAAGTGTTTAACAACCGGAGATTTTAAAACTCTCGGTGATTTAATGAATTCTTCTCAATCATTTTTAGCAAAATTAGGCGTTAGCCATCCAACCTTAGATCTTTTTGCCCAATTGGCAAATGCTAACGGAGCGTTGGGAGCTAAACTGACTGGTGGTGGCATGGGTGGCTGCTTAATTGCATTAACTCAAGATATAGCAACCGCTCAAAAAGTTGCGACCATTTTAACCAAAAACGGTGCAGTTAAAACGTGGATTGAACCACTTAAAAGTACAGATCACAAAGGAGTCCAAGATGGTAACAGCTCGTGCACACACTAATATTGCACTTCTAAAATACTGGGGAAAAAAAGATATCAATTTAATCCTTCCCTATAATGACAGTATCTCGCTGACTCTTGATCATTTTTATACAGATACTTCAGTCGAATTTGACCCATCACTAAAAACAGACGAAATTTTAGTTGACCAACAACCTTCAGCTGGATCAGGTGCCAAACGTGTAAAACGCGTTTTGAATTTAATTCGCAAACTTGGCGATTCAACAATGTTTGCAAGTGTCCACTCTACCAATCACGTTCCCTCAACTGCTGGCCTCGCATCATCAGCCTCGGCATTTGCAGCTCTGGCAAGCGCAGGTGCAAAAGCAGCTGGTCTCAATCTTTCCGAACGTGAATTATCAATTCTTGCTCGTCATGGTTCTGGTTCTGCGTCACGCTCCATTTTTGGTGGTTTTGTGCAATGGCATGCGGGTCATGATGATCAAAGTTCTTACGCACAACCTATTCAAAGAAATGTAGACTGGGATATCAATCTTATTACGGTTCTCGTTGACACCTCTCAGAAAAAAATTAGTAGTACAAACGGAATGCAATCGGTTGTTGAAACTTCGCCCTTCTATCCAGCATGGGTTAAGAGCGCCCAAGCAGACGTTAAACCAATGCAAACAGCGATCCTTAACAGAAACTTAGCAACTTTGGGAGAGCTTGCCGAACAAAATGCGATGCGCATGCACGCAACAACGTTTGGCGCTGTTCCTAGTTTTACCTATTTCCAACCTCAAACGCTTGCAATTTTAACCGCCGTTCGCAACATGCGAAAACAAGGTGTAGAATGTTATAGTACTGCGGATGCCGGGCCCAACGTTAAGATTATTTGTGCCTCTTCTGATAACGAATTGATTATGCACAAACTTTCCAAAATCGTTCATCAAGACCAATTGCTAGTTTGCAAACCCGGTCCAGGCATCACATACCTATAAAATTAATTTTAATGTTGAAGGGACATGATCCATTGATTACGGTGAAAGCACCTGGAAAACTCTATATCGCAGGAGAATATGCGGTTGTAGAGTCAGGATATCCAGCGATTATTGTGGCGCTAAACCAATTTGTTTCAGCGTCAATTGAAAAAACTAAAAATATTGGTCGGATCGTTTCTGAACAATACCATGAGAATTCTATTATTTGGCGACGCGAAGGTTCTAAAATGGTTTTTGATAATCGTGATAATCCATTCCATTACATTCTTTCGGCGATTGCGATCACTGAAGAATATGCAAGCAACCTTCACAAAGATCTCGGCCTCTATAATTTATACATCAATAGCGACCTTGACAGTGCAGATGGTAAAAAATACGGTTTGGGCAGTTCTGCAGCAGTTACCGTTGCGACAATTAAAGCATTGGCGAAATTTTACCATCTACCATTAACTAAAGATATTCTCTTTAAGTTATCTGCAATTGCCCACTTTGATGTTCAAGGAAACGGATCATTGGGTGATATTGCAGCCAGTGTCTATGGTGGTTGGATTGCCTATCACTCCTTTAATCGTGACTGGCTCGCTGTCCAACGACGACAGACCACGTTAATGGATTTATTAGAGAAAAAATGGCCTGGTCTTGATATCGAACTTTTGACACCTCCCGCAGGTCTTAAACTCATGATTGGTTGGACGGGCTCCCCCGCTTCCACTTCCCATTTAGTTGATAAAGTGGCAATGGGCAAAGTAAAAGACCATCGCGAGTACCAAGTCTTTCTTAAAGAAAGTAAAGCTTGTCTTAAAGAAATGATCAAGGGATTTCATGATCAATCAATTACCGTCATTCAAAATCAATTACGAATTAACCGAAAAGTTTTAAAGAAGCTTAGCGACTTTAGTAACGTTTTAATTGAGACGCCAACGTTGAAAGAAATGATTAATGATGCCGAAACAGCCGGTGGAGCTGCTAAAAGTTCTGGCGCTGGTGGCGGTGATTGTGGAATCGTTTTAATCGATCAAAATCGCCCAACAGAAACGTTATTAACCA
Source organism: Pediococcus damnosus (assembly GCF_001611155.1). Lineage (NCBI taxonomy): Bacteria > Bacillati > Bacillota > Bacilli > Lactobacillales > Lactobacillaceae > Pediococcus > Pediococcus damnosus. The sequence goes on along the minus strand of NZ_CP012294.1, from coordinate 1,963,390 downwards.
CATGGCAAAAAAAGGGAATCAAACAATTAAACTTCAATGTGCATAATGTGACCGAACTTTAAGCCTTGTGGTGATAAGTCAAGTATGTAAAAAACTTTGTTTTTATTATTAATTAGTTCTTGAGAGTATACCTTCCCCAGCCCACTAAAACAGTTAATTTAGCGGGTTAAGAAGGGACTCAGTATCGTAAACTCGAAGGCTATACCACTTTGGGTGGTATATAAAATTGATGGTTTCTAAGCAAGACTTCCACCAATCTCACAAGCTTTCGTGCCGTCAAGACAATAGCTCGACGATGACGATACTTGGGTACCTCTTCATATTTTTTGTGGTAATAGCGTTGGTAAGTAATATCATAACGTCTTATCGAATTGGCAGCTTCAACTAGATAATAACGAAGATATTGATTACCCTTACGAGTTCGTGGCGTAGCTTGACGAACACTCGTACCTGATTCATGTGGTAACCAAGCCAGACCTGCATACTTGGCAATATGGCTTTCATCCGGAAAACGTTCAATTTGACCAATTTCTGCCACAATACCGGCCGCATAAACTGGACCAATACCGGGAACACTAGTTAAACAATTGATATCTGTGTTTTGAGTAGATATCTGTGTAATTGTTTTATCCAAAACTTGGATTTGTTTTTTTAACATCCGAATTTCATTAGCATAGACCGCTAAGATTTCATCAACAGAATCTGTTACGACTTTTGATAGACGATAAGAAGAACGAGTTGCTTTCTTAATGGCTTTAGCAACGGCTTCGGCATCACCAAATTTACCGTGGGCTAACTGTTGAAGATGTGTCACTAATTCATCAAGAGGTAGCGCCGCTGCCTCGTCCAAGGTTAACTCTTCATCAGTAATTAGGGTCATCATAGCTGAGCCAAAAACTGAGGTGGGTAACTCTCGTTCTAAAGTATTACAACGATAATAGAGGTTGTTCAAAAAATGATTTTTTGAATCGGTCATTTGTTTAACCAAGTGATAGCGTTCACGGGTTAAACGTTGCAGCGCAACATAATTTTCTTGGCGAGCAACAGGGGTTCCAAGTGGTTCTACACGCAATAAATCGGCTAATTGCTTGGCATCAATTGCATCAGTTTTACCGTCATTAAAGAGCTGACTAAAGTGATGTGATGTGTAGGGATTAATGGTAATTACCGATAAGCCTAAGGCTTGTAACTCGCTATCTTCGGCCAAAAAAGTCATTGGATGAAAGTTATAAACAGAAGTAGCTTCCATACCAGCTGTGATTTTTTCATAATGATGCGTTTGAGTTTCGGTTAGGACCGTCTGTTTGATCTTAATGGCGCCATTGAGATCATTAGTAGTTTCACCTTGAAAACAACAACGTTGATCCGAATCTAAAGCACAAAAGTCTAATTTATTTTTACCAACATCAATACCTAAATATAAATTCATAGGATAAGGACCTCCTTTCATTGTGAATTAATTGGATAAGCTTAGGTGCTGCGTGATGTTCCCTAATTCCAATTCTAACGGGCATCCTCGCAATATAAGTAGACTAGATTAAGTGATTCAGCTGCGTGTCACGCGAGTGAACACGAATCACTCTAATCGCTACAGCTTGTGGTTTGCGGTGTTTCGAATTGTCTGGGCGGCACGCTTAAAACGTAGATAAACTACAAGGGGAGAAAGCCTATACCAGTTGGACCTAAATCCAATGAACAATTAGAGAATATCACGCAGCATCTAAGTAGTGAATAGTAAGAAACAAAGTTTCAAAATATATAATACGAGGAGAGCAACCTATGAAAGATATTCAATCTCACCGAAAAGATGAACATGTTTCTTTAGCAGAACACTTCTACCAAACGCAATCCACAGCTGGATTTCAACAAGTTCGTTTGTTACCGAATACACTTCCAGAGATCAGTCAAAAACAAGTCAGCTTAAAAAGCCAAATCGGGGGAATCGTTACAGATTACCCTTTTTATATTGAGGCAATGACTGGTGGAAGTGACTATACTGGTAAACTGAATGCCAGTTTAGCCAGAATTGCAAAAGCAACTCACCTGCCTATGGCTGTGGGTTCACAAAGTATTGCAATTCGGGAACCCAGATTACAAGACACTTTTCAAGTTGTTCGTCAGATTAATCCCAATGGGTTGATCCTCGCAAATATTGGTGCTAATCATTCACCTACTGAGGCACAAAAGGCTGTTGATATGATTCAAGCCGATCTTCTTGAAGTTCATGTAAATGCTATTCAGGAGATAATCATGCCTGAAGGTGACCGGGCCTTTAATTGGTTACAAAATATTGGTGAAATTGTCCAACATGTTTCCGTCCCCGTTATCGTTAAAGAAGTCGGCTTCGGTATGACTAGAGAAACAATGCAAAAACTTAATTCCGTTGGAGTTCAGTTTATAAACGTTGCTGGCCGTGGTGGAACAAATTTTGCCAAGATCGAAAATGCTCGCCGCCATGATAAAGCCTATAGCTATTTACAGGATATTGGATTAACAACGGTGGAATCCTTGTTAGAATCACAAGCACTTCAAAATGAGTTAAAAATCTTTGCCTGCGGTGGCATTCGAACACCTTTGGACATGGTTAAAAGTTTTGCTTTAGGTGCTAATATGGTTGGTGTTGCTGGTGCTATTCTGCATTTGCTCTTAAGAAATGGTGAGGACGATACCATTACCCTCATTACCAGCTGGCAGTCGCAACTCAAAGATTTATTAACGATTCAGGGTGTCCAAACCATTCAACAATTAAACTTTAAAAATCTTATTTTTGATACCTCACTAAGTCACTATTGTGAGCAGCGTCAAATTAAACTCTTCTAACTCGAAAGAGCGCCAGACAACATTTGTCTGACGCTTTTTTTCTTAATTTTAAATTTATTTATTGACACTAAAGCGTAGTTTTTTAGGATAAAAGTTCTTAACTACGCCATTAACCACTTTTCCAAAACCAATCGTTAATTTATGGCAAGTTAAAACATGCCAGCCATTAGCTATTTCTGAGATGGTAAATGTATCACCGTGAACATAGTCTGCCCATTGTGTTTCAGTAATTGAAACTGGGTTCTGAAAATCTTTTGGTTGAAATGCCAAAGCTAAAGGTAATGCGGGTTCAAACCGATTTTTCTTAAACACCCCAAGATTGACTCCTGGCCGTGTTACCTGTAATTTGGTAAGATCTGGTAAGCCAGCTGGCATTGCATACAAATGATCGCCAAATGCCAACAAACGAGAATCATCAATCTTAATTGACAACAATTGATCAGCAACTTTATGCCAATCCTGTCGTTGTGGTCTCGTCACATTACTCTTCTGCGGCTTAGGCTCTTTAATCTCAGAATCTGTAACTTGCTTTTGTAACTGAGCGATAAAATGGCCTTCCCCTCGCATTTGATGAGGAAATATTCTGAGGGTCTTAGTCAATTCAGAATTACCATCCGCCCACTCAGGACGACCATCTGTCATTCCCGGATACTTTTTGATTGGTAAAAGTTTTAAATCTGAATATTCTTGTAACAACCAAGCCATATTCTGTTCGTCTTCCTCGGGTGCAAATGTACATGTTGAATAAATCAAACGGCCACCAGGCCTCAACATTGACAATGCACTCTTTAAGATTTTTCTTTGCCGACTAGCGCAAGATAGTGGATATTCAAGTGTCCAATATTGTACCGCTTCGTGATCCTTACGAAACATTCCCTCCCCAGAACAGGGCGCGTCAACAACTACGACATCAAAAAATTCCGGAAAATGTTTTTCCAAACTATTTGGAGACTCGTTTGTCACAATTGTATTTTGTAGACCAAATCTCTCCACATTTTCAGCTAAAATTCCAGCTCGTTTTCGATTAATTTCATTTGAAACCAACAGACCCGCCTGATCCATATAACTTGCTAAATGAGTTGTTTTCCCACCTGGAGCTGCGCAAAGATCTAAAACGCGATCACCAGGTTTAGGATGGGCTACCTCACCTACATACATGGCACTGGGTTCTTGACTATAAATCAGCCCGCTTTGATGATCAATTGTTTTCCCACTTACAGCTCCATAATAACCAAACTGACAATAAGGAACCGGGTCAGTCGTATCATGATCAGTTGGTTGAATCTTATTTTTTAAAGGATTTACTCGAAAACCTCTAGTTGGCTCACCATTTAAAGCCTGAAAAAAAGCTGGAGCTTCATCTTTTAATAGTTTTGTATACTTTTGAACAAAAGCTTCTGGTAATTGCATAATTCCACTCATTTCTAAAATTGATAGCATCCATCTTAAATCTATGTTAGTTTAAATTAAGATACATTACTTTTATTATAAAGCTTATTGGAGTTGAATAACATGCCACAAAAATTAATCACAATCGATCTTGACGGAACCACCCTTAATAATCAAAATCAAGTTTCCCCAAAAACAATTCAAGTAATTAAAAAGGCAAGTGCTGCCGGTCATATAGTAAGTATTGTAACTGGACGTCCTTACCGAATTTCTGAGAATATTTATGACCAGTTGCAATTAAAGACGCCCATGGTTAATTTTAACGGTGCTCTAACTCATATTCCCCATCAACATTGGGCTGGTGAGTATAAACGAACCATCAATAAAGCGATTGTTTTTGATATGATGGCTAATCGAAAAAAATTACAATTAGAAATGATCGCTGCTGAAGGTAAACATACTTATTTGGCTGATCATTTACCCCCATCATCTCTAGATTTCTTTCCAACTACTTTGAATCAGAATCAGCATCTTTCCCGAAATTCACTCAAAAGAAATCCTACCTCCATGATCCTTTTTGTGGCCCCTCATCAAGAACAGGTTGTGCGAAACATTGTGATGCATAACTATGGCGCCCAAGTCGATATTGGTGTTTGGGGTGGTCTTAACAGTGTCTTAGAGGTTGTCTCAAAAGGTATTCAAAAGGCTAAAGCTGTGGCTTATATTGCTCACCAATATCATATTGATCGTCAAAATATTATTGCCTTTGGGGATGAGCATAATGATGCTGAAATGCTAGATTATGTCGGTCGTGGGGTTGCCATGCAAAATGCAACACCCATCATCAAAGGGATTGCTAATGACGTTACTGAGTTTGATAATGATCATGACGGTCTGGCAAGATATCTAGAAAATTATTTGTATTTAGCTAATTAAATTTTGTTTAAAAAGGAGTAACCCGCGACGGTCACTCCTTTTTAGATAGGCAATTTATTTTTCATCACTTCTCAAAATACCGCCGTCACTATAACGGTCTGGACGCATTTCGTTTAACACAATGTGAATATGTTCAGCAGGAGCCCCAGTGTTCTTCGATACAGCACTGGTAACATCTTTCACTAAGTTGCGTAACTGATCAGTAGAACGCCCTTCAATCAAATCAATATGTACTAATGGCATATTATGATACCTCCTCATTTGTTTTATCCATTGTCGCAATCTTTTCCATAAATTTCAAATAATATTTTATGCTAAAATGAGAGTCATATATATAAACGTATTTTTCGAGGAGGAAATTTAATGACAAATCAATCCAATCCCTATTCAGCCTGCACTAGTTTTCTAGCTGGCCGTTTGGCAACCACCGATGGTTCTACTTTAATTGGCCGAAATGAAGACTCACAAGCTGCCTGGCCCAAACATTTTGTAGTCCACCCCCATCATGAATATTCTGAACCGCAAATCTTTAAATCTACGGATAATGGCTTCACACTTAACCTTCCTAAAATTTCCGCTAAATACACGGCAACTCCCGAATGGACCGATAAATTCGGCTTATTTGAAGAAGATGGCATCAACGAATATGGCGTTGCAATGAGTGCCACTGAAAGTGCTTATACAAATAACCAAGCGTTGGGTGCCGATCCCCTTGTAGAAAATGGGATTGGCGAAGAAGCAATGGTCACCGTTACATTGCCCTATATCAAAACTGCTCGTGAAGGCGTCGCTTATTTAGGAAACATTGTCGAAAAGTACGGAACGTCTGAAACAAATGGCATTCTCTTTTCCGATCAAACTGAAGTCTGGTATATGGAAACTGCTGCTGGTCATCAATGGGTGGCTCAACGAATTCCTGATGATGCCTATGCAGTCGTGGCCAATCAGCTTTCAATTCAAGAAATTGATTTTGATGATGACGATAACTTCATGACCGTTCCAGGTTTGACTGAGTTCGTTGCCCAAAATCATTTAAACACACAAACTAGTGGCTTTAACTTCCGAAATATTTTTGGAACTAATGATCTGTCCGATGAATTTTACAATAATCCGCGGGTTTGGTACGGGCAAAAGCTATTGAACCCTCACACAGAGCAGCAACCTCAAAGCCATGAATTGCCTTTCATTTGTCATGCCGAAAAACTAATTCAAGTAGCTGATGCCAAACAGATTTTAAGTTCCCATTTTCAAGGAACTCCCTTTGATCCAATTGGCGTTGGCAACTCTCGAGAACGAACTCAATATCGACCAATCAGTTTAGCTAAAACGCAAGAATCACATATTTTGCAAATTCGGCCAACCCTACCAACAGAAATTGCTGGAATTCATTGGCTGGCTATGGGTGTTGCTGCTCAGAGCCTTTATATTCCGTTTTACGCAGGCATTAAAGACACCCCTGCCAGTTACAAGCGTGGCAACAAAACTTTCCAACCTGACTCTGCCTACTGGATTTACAAGCAGGCTGGTGTTCTGGTAGATACCAACTATTTAGACTTTGGCTCCTTACTTGAAGATGTCCAAAATAAAGTTAGTCAGCAACTCAATCAAAATTTGCAGATCAGTGATAAAATGGCCCGCAAACTTGAGGGCAAACAACTGGAAAATTATTTAACTAGTCAAAGCAACCAAAATGCAGATCTAGGTCTGCAAGCCATGCAACAATTGACGGCCCAACTAATCACAAAAATGACTGATTTATCACCACTAAACTTTAAACAAGATATGAACTTATAACTTAATCTTTAAATGGTTATCAACCTTGTTTTTTAAGCTATCTCTTGATTCTTCAAAAAAATATTTGTGAGACAAAAACCAAATTGAAAAAGTTAAGCTGATAAAAAAACTACTGCTTCCACCAATAACATGGCGAATGCAGTAGTCTTTTTTTAAAGTTTCATTTAAAAATACCAGCCGAATTTACAATTCAAGTGCAACACCTGATCAGCTAGACCAAAAATAGACAAAATAGGCCATGGAGACCTAGACTTAAAGTGACTAAGCTCAAGAAAGGAGTCTCCATGACCCAAACCAAGAATAGCACTATGTCTGTTTATCAACAACTAAAACCCGAAGAAAGAGGTATGATCCAAACTTTAAATCGCCAAAATGTTCCCGTTCGTGAAATCGCTAGAGAGCTTCACAGAAGTCCTAGTACGATTAGCCGTGAATTACATCGCGGAACGGTTAAACAACGCGATACTAACTACTTATTTTTCACTAACTACTATGCTGATGCCGGTCAAGCTATTTATGAAAAGAATCGTTCTCACTGCCACTCAAAAGGGTTGCTAAGACCATGTAAATTCTTTTTTAACCTCTTGACTAAAGCCCTTAAAAAACACTTTAGATCGGCTGGCGTTGACGGATTCGTTCATCAATTTCAAGCTAAATATCCTAGGTTCAAATGTCCTTCAACTCCCACCGTATATCGTTATATTGACCGCGACCTTCTGGATGTTAAAAATAGTGATCTTCCTAAGAAGCTTAGACGGCGAGTTAAGGGCAAACACAAGCATAGTCGACATAATAAGAAGATATTAGGTACCTCAATTGAAGAACGGCCCAAAAGTGTCACCGAACGCACAGCGTTTGGTAATTGGGAAGGTGATCTAGTTAAAGGGCGACGAGTAGCCTCTGAGCCTGCATTACTTACGTTGACAGAACGTATGAGCCGCTTTGAAATAATTATCAAGCTTCCAGATTACCATGCTCAGACTTGTTTAGACGCTCTTCAAAAAGTTATCGATCAATATCCAGGTTGGTTTAAATCTATTACTTTTGATAACGGTAGTGAGTTTTCGAAGCTTACACAAATTAAAGGCACTAAGATTTACTTTGCCCATCCGTTCTCGCCTTGGGAACGTGGCAGTAATGAGAACACTAATGGCCTTATCCGGGAATACATTCCTAAAGGACGATCATTGAAACAATTTACTGAAGCACAGATTCACCAAGTTCAAAATGCAATCAATGACAAGCCCCGTAAAATCCTGCACTGCCTGAGTGCCAAAGCATTCAGTAAAACTTTAAGATAGTTCCCTAGACCAATTTCTATTTTACTTAGCAAGTGTTGCACTTGATTTGACAATTCAGGTTTAAAAATACCAATAAAAAAACACAAATCAAAAATTGATTTGTGTTTTAATTATATTAACGACGGTCTTCTTTAATACGAGCTGCCTTACCATTTAAAGCACGTAAGTAATAAAGTTTAGAACGACGAACACGACCATGACGAATAACTTCTATCTCAGCAACACGTGGTGAATGTAATGGAAATGTACGTTCCACACCAACACCATTACTGATCTTACGAACAGTATATGTTTCGCTAATGCCAACACCATGACGCTTGATAACAACACCTTCAAAAAGTTGGATACGCTCATGTGTACCTTCAACAATTTTGGCGTGTACTCGTACAGTATCTCCAGCACGGAACTCAGGAATATCATCACGTAATTGTGATGCGGTAATTTTACTAATTAATGGATTCATTGAAAATCCTTCCTTTCATCAACATTCTTATCCTTCTCGAACAGCGGAATATTGTGTGTTTTAGTCTTAACAGACCAGTTAAAAGCTTAGCATAAAACGTGTGACCTGTAAAGCTTGTTTAATATTAGTATGTGTCAAGTTTTCCTAGGTGCCTTATAATCAACCAAATATTTATACACAATAATTAGTTTGAAAATATTTTTGCCATTGCTCCGATAGGGCTACTTGTTGGGGCATCAACTGGTATTTTACCTGAAAGAACTCCAATATGCTTAGAATGGTGCTTGTTGCTCAGCTGAGCTGGACTCAACGTCTTCAATGATTCCGTAGCGATCTCAATCGTTAGCTCTTGTAACTTTCTTAAACCACCACGTAAGTATTTATCTAGCTTACCGTTTACCCGAGCTTCAATTAATTTCAACATAGCCTCAAGGCCCTTTTCGGACCATACTTTGCCTTGCTTTTTCATTCGATACGTGTACGCTCTGTGTGAGCTTTCAACGGATCCCAATTTGCCGACCCTCATGAAGCCACGATCGTGTGGAGACTTTATAAACTGCCAATTTCTTGCCAAATATTGTCTTAGGACCCTTAGGCTCTCAAGTTCCTTATCAGTTTTAATTTGCGACTCAAATGTATCTAAAATAACGTTTAACTGATTCTGATCATACAGGCTAACGCTCTTAACGGCCTTATCAACCAATGGATTAAATAAACCAAAGGTTTGTTTAATCTTTTTGACAAAGTGATACCGATCGATAGTAAATTCAACTCTTTGAGCACTCGGAACTATTTCTCGCATACTTTTCGGGTTATACCCTGGGCCACCATCACTTGCTGTAAACACGGTCATTTCACTGATTTTATAATACTTCTCAATGTAGTCAGTTACTCGTTTTTGAACCTTTTTTTGATTGATACCAACAAACTCAACTTTGTTTGATCTTGTTCCATCTAATCCTGATTCAAAAACAATGTAATGGTGGACGTCTTGTCTTCGTCGATTAATTTTGTGTATCTCAAAGGCATCGCCTTCAACCACTAAGTTTTCAACTTTTCGTTTCTTAACTAGTTTCTCTTCGGACGATTTTTCTTCTGTCTTCACGGTATCTGCCATGTCTCTGATAATTCGGTCTACTGACCAGGCACTAATATCCGTCTGACTTGCCAGATTGATCATTGCGGCCGTATTTCTCATCGTTGTCGTTTGCCCAATTTTGGCAACGACACTTTTAAAATAAGGTGAAATTCTTTTTCTTTCTTCCAACTGAAGTTGTTCATCCAACGGGAAGTAATAACTTCCATTGGGTCGAAGATAACATCTTCTTTCAAAATTCACGGCGCCAAACATAAACTCAATTGTTCTGGCCTGTCGATTAATGAATGTATTTTCTGCCGGAATTGATGGAACGAGTGTTTCATCTAATTGCCTCAGATATTCAGCTACAACCAGCTGGAATGACTTCCTAAGATGAAGAATTACCTGCTCCTCTAAATCAAATAAACTGTCTAAATTTCCCAATGATTCAATAAAATCTGCTAAAATATACATGAAAGACCTGTATCCTTTCCTTTAATCTTCGTCGATTAAAAGGCTACAGGTCTTTTTCTATATATTCAACTCAAAATGAATATTCCTAGAATTTTATTGACCATCTAGGAAAACCTTACACTAACTAATATTAACTAATCGTTATTTTTGTCACTGGACTCCAGTTTAATTTCTTCTAGAAGCTCATGATCTTTGCGATCGAACTCCATTTTGTCCAACAAATCTGGGCGCTTTTGCAATGTTCTCTTTAAAGCCTGTTTACGACGCCATTTAGCAATCAATTGATGATTTCCGCTGAGTAATACCTCAGGAACCTGCATGCCCCTAAAATCGGCAGGACGCGAATATTGGGGATACTCTAAAAGTCCTGTTGAAAAAGAATCACCTGGAGCTGATTCTTCATTTCCTAATACACCAGGTAAAAGCCGGACTGTCGCATCAATCATAACCATTGCTGCCAACTCACCGCCTGTTAACACGTAATCACCTAATGATACCTCATCAGTCGCAAGCGTCTTAATTCGCTCATCATAACCTTCATAGTGGCCACAAATAAACGTTAAGTGCGTTTCATTGGCAAAATCTTCTGCCATTTTTTGATTAAAAGGCTTCCCACCAGGATCCAAAATAATTACGCGTCCTTTTGGTAATTGCCGATTTTCATCTTCAACAGCCGCCATTGCATCAAAAATCGGTTGTGGCTGGAGCAACATTCCTGCACCACCGCCATAAGGATAATCATCTACATTATTATGTTTGTTGCTCGCGTAATCTCGAAAATTGGTTACCTTCATATCCAATAACTTATCTTCAATTGCCTTCCCAACAATCGACTCATGCATCGGCCCGCTAAACATATCGGGAAAAAGACTTAATATGTCAATTTTCATTCATCAAGTCCCTCCAACAATTCAACCGTCACTCTGTGTGCATTTAAATCTACCTTTTTAATAACTTGCTGAATATATGGCAACAATAAGTCTTTCTTACCTGACCGTTTGACTACCCAAACATCATTAGCTCCTAGGGAAAGAATCTCAGAAATCTGTCCCAAAAGCTGCTCGTCCAAATCATAAACATCCAATCCAATAATATCGTCATAATAAAATTCATCAGAAGACAGTTGTCCACGATCCTCTGCTGATATTTTTAGATCAAACTGTTTAAATTTTTCAACATCATTTATAGAATTAAATCCATCAAATTTCAGGAAATAAAGACTTTTTTGTTGACGTGCTTTGGCAATTTTTAAAGCTTTTACTGGTTTATTTTCGTTTTTAGGCGCAAACAAATATAATTGTTTGCCAACTTGAAATCGTTTCTTAGGGAAATCTGTAATGGGCATTACTTTAACTTCGCCTTGAATACCATGCGTATTAACAATTTTACCCACATTATAATATTGCATTAATTTACCTCATATATAATAAAAACTCTTAAACAAAAACAAAGTTTCGTTTAAGAGCTTTTTGATTTACCGTCTTCAATCACCAACCGAACTCGTTTATTACCCTGAAAGCGAAAACTATAAACAACATTCCGAATTGCTTGTGCAACGCGTCCGTGTCGTCCAATTACTCGACCAACATCAGCTGGATCCATACTTAAATGAAATTCATAAAAACGTTCTGATTCCGATTGCTCAATTGAAATCCGCTCTGGATGAGAAACGAGTGGTTCAACAATTGCTAAGATTAAAGCTTCTATATCTTTCATAATCAGTTATCCCGATTACTTAGCAAGCTTTGATTCGTGATACTTCTTCATAATTCCAGCTTTTGAAAGAATATTCTTAACGGTATCTGATGGTTGAGCACCATTGCTTAACCAACTTAAGATGTCTTCCTCATTTAATTTTACTACAGCTGGATTAACTAATGGATTGTAAGTACCAACTTGGGCGATAAAACGACCATCACGTGGTGAGCGAGAATCAGCAACAACCACCCGATAGAAAGGACGCTTTTTTGAACCCATTCGTTTCAAACGAATTTTTACAGACATGTCAACACCTCCTGTTTTATTTCACGTTAAATAATATACCAGTTATTCAATTAGATGTAAAGGGTTTTTTCTTTACAGGTAGACTAAAGTCCATCAAACCGGCCTTTAAATTAAATATTTACCGGTCATCTTCAACCGTAACCGCAGTATTTCTGATTGCTTGAACCATATTTAAATTCCGATCGTTTGTAAAACAGCACGTCCTAAATTACCCAAGAAACAGAGTAACAAAACTTTTAAAGTTGGTGTTTAAAATAACTATTTATGTATTTATGATCATTCTTATAAGAGTCATTTTGCAAATAACAAGAATAATCACCTACTTTGATAAAATAATTCAAAAATCACTTACAAAATTTTTCTAGAATACGCTATTACTTAACGTAATAAAGAAGAAACCACAATATGTTTTCTATTCGCAACATCATTTACCTCGGCACATTCTTAGTTAAAGTTTTACTCTAACTTGGTCACAATCGCAAGATATCATTTATATTTGCCAAAAAAATAATTTTTTAAAAGGGTATTATTCCTCCACCTTATTTTAAATCCTAAATTATGTTTAATACCTATTGTTTAATACCTATTTTAATAATTTGCAGTTATAGCTTTAACCCGTAGCTTCATTTCCAACCTGTTGCCACGGTTCAGATTCCATTTTTCCAAGTTTTTTAATCATCTCTTCACCATTAATAATTTTTAAATGATTATATTTTTTGGAGATCCTATAGGCTTTTTTCTCTTCTGCACTAAGCTCAGCGTCCGCACTATTATTTAGGCTCTCCCCATCAATAAAAACATCAACTTCCTGATCTAATTTACACATCACCTGTCCACCGTACTTGATCACCAATTGTTGCATGTCAGAATTTGATTTTCCTTCAAAAGTTCCATAAACAGTCACCTTTTGATGTTCAAAAATACTTTTATGATGCTTTTTTACTAATTCAGATGCTAAATCATCCGTAGCCAAGTGCTGGTAAACAACCGCCGTCGTCTTACAATCATTTAAAGAATTATGGGAACGATTATGAACGTCGAAATACTTTTTAAGAATCGGTAAACTAAATTTTTCGGTTGGTAGCTTTTTGACTTTTGCAAGTTGAAAAGTATCTATGAGTCGATTATCACTAAAAGTCATCCCCTTTTCTTCCAAGAATGGTATATCAAAAGAAATAATGTTATGTCGTTAGTGTAAGGTTTTCCTAGATGGTCAATAAAATTCTAGGAATATTCATTTTGAGTTGAATATATAGAAAAAGACCTGTAGCCTTTTAATCGACGAAGATTAAAGGAAGGGATACAGGTCTTTCATGTATATTTTAGCAGATTTTATTGAATCATTGGGAAATTTAGACAGTTTATTTGATTTAGAGGAGCAGGTAATTCTTCATCTTAGGAAGTCATTCCAGCTGGTTGTAGCTGAATATCTGAGGCAATTAGATGAAACACTCGTTCCATCAATTCCGGCAGAAAATACATTCATTAATCGACAGGCCAGAACAATTGAGTTTATGTTTGGCGCCGTGAATTTTGAAAGAAGATGTTATCTTCGACCCAATGGAAGTTATTACTTCCCGTTGGATGAACAACTTCAGTTGGAAGAAAGAAAAAGAATTTCACCTTATTTTAAAAGTGTCGTTGCCAAAATTGGGCAAACGACAACGATGAGAAATACGGCCGCAATGATCAATCTGGCAAGTCAGACGGATATTAGTGCCTGGTCAGTAGACCGAATTATCAGAGACATGGCAGATACCGTGAAGACAGAAGAAAAATCGTCCGAAGAGAAACTAGTTAAGAAACGAAAAGTTGAAAACTTAGTGGTTGAAGGCGATGCCTTTGAGATACACAAAATTAATCGACGAAGACAAGACGTCCACCATTACATTGTTTTTGAATCAGGATTAGATGGAACAAGATCAAACAAAGTTGAGTTTGTTGGTATCAATCAAAAAAAGGTTCAAAAACGAGTAACTGACTACATTGAGAAGTATTATAAAATCAGTGAAATGACCGTGTTTACAGCAAGTGATGGTGGCCCAGGGTATAACCCGAAAAGTATGCGAGAAATAGTTCCGAGTGCTCAAAGAGTTGAATTTACTATCGATCGGTATCACTTTGTCAAAAAGATTAAACAAACCTTTGGTTTATTTAATCCATTGGTTGATAAGGCCGTTAAGAGCGTTAGCCTGTATGATCAGAATCAGTTAAACGTTATTTTAGATACATTTGAGTCGCAAATTAAAACTGATAAGGAACTTGAGAGCCTAAGGGTCCTAAGACAATATTTGGCAAGAAATTGGCAGTTTATAAAGTCTCCACACGATCGTGGCTTCATGAGGGTCGGCAAATTGGGATCCGTTGAAAGCTCACACAGAGCGTACACGTATCGAATGAAAAAGCAAGGCAAAGTATGGTCCGAAAAGGGCCTTGAGGCTATGTTGAAATTAATTGAAGCTCGGGTAAACGGTAAGCTAGATAAATACTTACGTGGTGGTTTAAGAAAGTTACAAGAGCTAACGATTGAGATCGCTACGGAATCATTGAAGACGTTGAGTTCAGCTCAGCTGAGCAACAAGCACCATTCTAAGCATATTGGAGTTCTTTCAGGTAAAATACCAGTTGATGCCCCAACAAGTAGCCCTATCGGAGCAATGGCAAAAATATTTTCAAACTAATTATTGTGTATAAATATTTGGTTGATTATAAGGCACCTAGGAAAACTTGACACATACGTTATGTCCAATAATTGGATAATTACCAATAAAGGTGCGATAATTAGATGCCACCTCATGAAATTCAGGAGTATTTTCTAACATTTGTGAAGAGATCCCAGTAAGATTGCTAATAAAACCACTAACCTGCTGTTTGGGATGCACTAGCGTATCAAATTGTTCGATCTGTTTATCATTATGATATTTAATACCACTAAGTTGAATCACTTCATCTGTATTCTTGTCTAATCCAGTTGATTCAATATCAATCACCACATAATCCTGTGGAAAATCAGTACTTGCTGCTCTAACAACACTACCACGTTTAAGTGTCTGAACAATTACATACATCAAAAACTCTTTTTTTGCTTTCACCGTCATGTTTGTTTCAGCCAGATAGGCTTTAATTTGCGAATCCTTAACCAGTTTTGCATATACTTCTTCATAACTTGCCATTTTAATTCCGCCTATTCATGAATATTTAAACACCTCGTTAATTTCATAATACTCATCTTGACGACACTATATGTCATGTAAAACCGTCATATTTATTTTTAGCTTTTAAACTTATTAATAAAAAGGCAGAAATCAACAAGTTTTATCAACTTAATCAATTTTTGCCTTTAGTTTTTGGTATGATTAAATACAATAACATCAAGTTACAAAATCGTTTATAATGAGTTTATCAATTCTGGTTTGGGAGATGAAATCTTACTCATGAAACGCAGAAATTTCCGCTTTAATAAGTATGGGAAAAAATCAATTCGTAACATTATATTTTGGGTATTAATTGCTTTAATATTTGTTGCCACAACGACATTTGTTTATGTTCGTCATCTGCAAATGGAACCACCGGCTAACAATTTAACGCTTAGTGCCGCCAGCTCACGAAAAGAAAAGAAAGCTGAGTCTGCATCTATCGCCAAATTTGAATCTAGTCTTAGTGCCAAAGACAGATCCAATGCGCAATCTTCTTCAATTTTTCGTGCACGAAGTTCAATCAGTAGGGCTAGCGAATCATTGGCACGAGAAAAAGCTTCTAATAGTAAGGTGGCATCTTCCCTAAGAATTGCCCAAGCAAAAGCTACTAAAGATGCAAATTCAGTTGCAAAAGATGCTAAACAAAACTCAACCAATGCAGAAAAAATATTTAGCGAGCCAACTAAAGCAAGTTCCAGTATCCAAAGTAAGCCTAGTTCAAATGATGAATCTAGTAGTAGTTCCAGTCACTCAAAAAGTTCTGCCAGTAGCACTAGTTCTAGTGACTAACCAAATATTATAAATATCCAGGTAATGCCCAAATTAAATATTTTTGAATCGGTTAAAAAAACATCTTTCTGTTACACGTACAACAGCAAATTCTAAACTCGTATCAATTGATCCACAAATATAAGGATTACGCAGGTAAACCAACCAAAAAGAAACTGATAAAACTTCATTAGCAATGAAGACATCAGTTTCTTTTTTAAATTAATTTAACATCATCCATTTAAACCTATTCATGATAACGTTTTTTACTAAATAAACTATTAAACAATAGCCCGACCATACTCAACAAAGCAATACCAATAACTTCTAAAATAGAATCATCATAAAATTCATTGGTTTGTGGTAACTTCTTAGAAAGAGATTGACTGCTACTAGTAGTTTTTGAAACTTGTTTAGCCTGACCAGCCACTGGCTTAGAAACATTAGTAGTAATCGGTTTAACGGCTTGTGATTTAGCAGTCGGTGCCGTTTGCTTAACTCGAGGCTGTGTTTCAGCTTCTGAATTAGTTTGTTTACCAGTATTTGAACGATAAACCACATTAAGATTGCCGTTGTCATTCGGAACAACTTTTGTTTGTCCAGGTACAATTGTGTACCCCGGAAAATCAGAAGTAGCAATTGGTTGGCCAGTCACACCAGTTTTTGAAATTGGTTTGCCAATTAGCTTACCGTTCTTATCAATCGGAGTAATTGTATAACCATGATTAATTGCGGTATACGTAACCGTAATCTCACTATTATTCGGCATTTCAGTCACAGCGCCTAATTTACTGCCATTGACAATCATTCGATTGGCCCTGTAGCCAGCAACCACTGGTGATCTAACCGCCTCATAGTTACCATCTGGTGTATACGTTGTAACGTGTGTGGCTAAATCCATATCATCTGTCCAACTAATCATTTGAACATTAGCTGCTGGGGTTGCCTTGCCAGCACCCACATAGTTAATTGTTTGTATTGAAACAGTAGCATCATCAAATATATGTTGAGGAACAGAATGAATCACAGCATTATCATTGTTAACAGATTGAGTACTAGTCGCTTGCTTGTTGGTGACGGCTGATTGACGAGCCTCTGAATTAACAGCGGTTGAACCAGCAGAGCCTGCAGCACTGGTGTTAGAGGAAACTGAACTAGATGCAACATCATTACCAGTAGACTTGGTTGCTGCACTCGATTCAGCCTTTGAACTAGCCGGTGTTTTACTGTCAGTTGCTGCACTAGGATTCTGTACTGTTGAACTTGCGGCAGAACTATTAGTAGTTTTAACTTGTAAAGCACTATCAGCATTATTTTTGCCATTGATTACAGACGCATGTGCCGAAGTTTGGCCACCTAATAAAAATAGTCCACCAGCAATGGCGATACTGGCTAGAGCACCATTGACGAGAGTCTTGCCAGACCTATACAACTTATAATCAAGTGATACCTGAACTCCTTTATGTTCTAATTGTTTCAATCGCATCTTTAAAACATCCTCTTTTCAAAAATTTATATTTCATCCATATGTCGTCAAGCACTATTGACCTAGATGTATTGGTATAATTGCCCCCATTGTTACACTCAGCGTTGGTAAACTAGGTCTCAAATTATTTACTAATATTAAGCACTTAAACTGATCTACACATACCTCATTGTAAGTCCAATTGTCATTGATGTAAAAGCCTACCATGTAGTCACTTGTTTTAAAAACCTTCTAAGAATCCAAAACCATTTTTAGGATTTCTGATGTTTTACAAATTTCATTGCGACTTAAATAAGAAATAATAGACAACTCGTCATTTTTCAAGTTAGATTCTTGCCACTAAGTTAAGGATCCATTTAATTCATCATTAGCATGACTGACACTGATTTTGTTTACACTGGAAATCGTCTTAGTATGGTGTGATTTTTATATAAATTGATGATTCAATTGTGGAATACGTCTGTATTAACACACAGAAAACTGATATGTTTTTTATAGAGTGCGTTAAATAATTTAAATCACAAAACTTTGGAGGATCTTTAAGCCGCCTAAAATTTATCAAAATAAATTAATGCTTACTCATCAATTTTTTTGGAAACATCATGTTCTATTTTTTTGTAATAGGCCCTCAAATAAATTGTTCTTAATTGTCTATAATTGACGATCACGATTTTTTAATAGAAAATGTCTCAACAATTGATTAAACTCATTTGGAATTTCGGCCATAATCACATGGCCACAATTATTGAGTTTTGCACTGTTAATATGTTCATTAGTCTTCGAAAGCCCATCCACAAAATCCGCATTATAATATGGGCTTTGAATAGCCGCTATTAACATAACTGGAACATGCGTACACTCAAGTACTTGCCACCAATCTTTTTCAAAGTGATTTAACAAAAGTTGATAACTATCCGCACGTGCGAAGGGATATTTATTTTTCTGATTAAACAACTCAGTTACTATGCGAGAATCCAATCCATTTAGCGTTTCATGTACATCAGTTGAATACTTAGCTATCTCTCGATAATTTTTTATATTTGCATTTAGAAAACCAAATTTCCAATCATCCGTATTTAACATTTTGGGTGTCTGATCCACGCCGATGACTCCTGCAACATCATTAAACTGACTAATATAGCCATAACACACGCTGGCTCCCATTGAATGACCCACTAAAATTGGTGATTTCACATTTAGGCTTTGAATAAGTTCTCTTAAATCAAGAACAAGTCTTTCAAAGGATTGGTTAGAATTATCTCGTTGTGAACTTCCCTGATTGCGATGATCATACGTAATTACTCGATAGCCCATCTCAAGTAAATAGTGAACTTGAAACATCCAAATCTCTTTATATCCACCAAAACCAGTTACCAACACTACCGGATATCCAACACCTTGATCCTGATAATCAATTAAAATGCCATCTGTTGTTTTAAATTTCATAAACTCACCATTCTAAATTAAAAAATGTCGCAACACTTAAGGTTACGACACTTTTTAAAATCTATTCTTCTGCTATCTCTCCCAAGGATCAGGCACTAACTGCGGTCCTTTTTCTGTTTTCATTAGAATCGTTTGACTTCGATTATGTGCATACTCTTCAAGCGAAAAGCCATTTTGACCTTCAACAACTTGTAAATCAATGTGAACTCCATATTGATTTAATTCTGAAAGTAACTTCTGTGCCTCATTTACACTAACTTTTGGAAAATTTTGAACAATGATATCTAAATCACTGCTTACCTTAGCCATAGGTACACCACTTACTAGTTCGTATCCACAACTACCACCAATCCCCCACGAAAAATCACGCATTATTGGAGCAATAGCATCCAGAGCTTGAAATACTGGTAATGTCTTACGAGAAGAATTCACTGATAGCCACATCTTATTAAGAACAAGGTCAAACGGTGAAACTTTTCCAACAATCGCTTGTTCACTCACCATGGCTGATTGTCTTTCGTTTCGAAGATTACCTCGGATACCAACCGGAACCATTCCTGCTGATTGGTATCCTCGACGAACAACCACCCAAGGAGCTCTCACTAGCGATAGCTTTGCCCATTGTGCCAATCTTTCAAATTCTTTCAAATTTTTAATCGCGCCCAATTTTATTAAATCATGAGGCAATAGTTCCATAATTAATCACTCCACTGATCAGCAACTGCTTGACGCATTTTAATCGTTGCCACACGACCACTTTCTTTAGCAATCTTGGTATTATAACGAAAACGAAGATCATTAGCATCATTTTTAGCACTATCAATAGCCTCATCAATAATTTTCTTTACTTTAGCTACCGATTGATCGTTAGCATCCCAAGAAGAAACACCCTTAACTAATTGATATAAAGCACCAAGCTTTTCGTAATTATCAATATCATAAGCCATTGCGGGAACATGCTTAGTTGCTTCTTCAAGCTCCGCAATTGTTCTCTGCGTGATCCGAGCCGCACTCGCTTTTGACATTGCTTGAATTGTGATTGAATCATCATCTAATGCAATTAATCGATTAGATTGTAATCCATGAGCTAAGAATCCACCAGATACCGCATCACCTGGAATAAAGGAAATAACTGGATGCCCACTTTGACGCGCTTTAGCATAAGCGGCCGCGCTAGAAGCTAACGCTACATGAATACCGATCAGTTCCTCTTTATACCCATATGCTTGACTAGGAACGTCCACAACTAAAATAATTGGTCGTTTAACCTCCTTATCCACATCATCTTTAATAATTTTATTAACCGCATTAGCGATTGCAAATCCTTCTTGTAATCCAGCTTCACCTTCCCGAACACGTGGAAAACGATTTTTAGGATCTGGAACGATTGCAACATAGGCTTTACCGTCAACAGTGGCTTGAAGCACAGTTGACACATTTGTTTCAGCATTTTTAATGCCAGTTAATTTTTCAAACCAAAGTCGACCACGACTCTTAGGTTTCTCTTCTGTTGTGGCAACGGCCTCTGTTATAGGGTGGGTAACCGTTTTGACATTCTTATATAACTCTCGGTAATCAACAGTATTAAGTGGTTTACTCATATCTAGTTGATCTAATAGCGAAAGATAAAAGTCAGCGTCTTCAGTCCGCTTTGCATCTTTCTTTTTTGAAATTGCTTGATTTACTGCATCTCTCATTACCTCAACAGAATCTTCTACAACTTCATCGACAATATTAGTTGCCGAACGTTGTTTTGTACCAAGTGTATCCCAGATAAGATCTTTATCACTGGAATCAAATTCACGAACACCTGCTTCTTGTTCGATAACTTCAGGTCCGTTCAAACCAATCCGGGCTTTCTTAGTCGCAATCAAATACGATAAAATGGCTGAAGTAATTGACATCCCACCAAAAGAACCAACTCGTCCGGGAATAAGTCCAATCACTGGTACATACTTCTTAACAGCAACAACTGCATTTTGAATTTCTGAAATTGATAGTAGTCCATAATTTGCTTCTTGTAGCCGGACACCACCAGTATCTAAAATAATAATAGGGTAAATTGTTTTACCATTTTGATTGTCCTTTAAAACTTGTTCTAAGGCTGCTACTATTTTTGCACCACTCACTTCACCAATTCCACCACCTTGAAAGGCAGATTCGATTGAAATAACCAATACATTTTTATGTTCAAGTTGGCCTTTCATTAAGATCACACCATCATCGCTCTCTGGCACAATTCCTTGAGGTTCCAAATGTGGCGAAATCATATCATCAAATGGACCTACAAGTTCTCTTTCAGTTCCTTCATCTAACAAGGCGATGGCGCGATCCCGACCGCTTAATTCAACAAAACTATTCTTCATTATTCAACGCCTCCATTGCTTGAGTTAAACGCAAATTAACAACACCAGGAGTTGCTCCAAAATCATTAATTTCAATATCTGCCAGTAATGGATAACGTTCAAAAAAACGTGTTAAAACATTTTGCCAAACTTCTTTAAATCCATCGCTCCCCGTCACAATGTGTAACGTTGTTTCTTTAGAAGTGGTGGGCTTAAAAATCACTTCAAGATCTCCTGATGCCACAACACCCACATGCACTGGATGTTGAACAGGTTTTGTATTTTTAAATGAAAATGTTAGTTTTTCCATTTTAATCCTCCTCAATAACTAAATTATTTAAAAAGTAAGTTGCCGCAAACAAGTCTGCACAACCTCCAGGTGATATTTGATAATCTTCGGCCATTTTCGTTACTTGTTTGAAGGCTAAGCTTTCCTGAATTACTGGAGCTTCAAAAGCTTGTTTTGCTTCATTTTGAAATACTCGCAACACTGATAGACTACTTCGATGAATCACATTGGTATCATCAACCGTGGCATATAGCAGACACAGGACTCTAAGCCAAGCCAATTGATCAGTCACCATTTGACCATTAATTAAACGTAAACTAGTTTTTACATGTGGAAAACCATTAGCCGCTTCTTCACGAGCTCCATTTATTTTATACACTTTTTTGACCTGAATGCCGTATGTCGTCTTAGAATGTAATTGAACATAACGGTCAGCAATACTTGCTAACTCGCCGCACTTTTGAAAAATGATAGACATGTCCGTTGTACTTTGATTACTGATTACAGCCACTATAATTCCTAGTGCCCAAATGGCACCTTTATGTGTATTAACACCATGGGTTGCTGTTAACATGGCCTTTTCACCATCACGCCCAATCGCACCAACTTTTTCTCGTAAAACCACTGAAATTGGAATTGATTTTGAAACATTAGCAATTCTTAAAAATGTATCGTACAAACTATCAGCTGATTTGATAAACAAGTCAATATTCATATCTTTATGCGACCCATTTGAACTTTTCGTTACTAACCCTGGTTTAGGTGAAAAATTAGCTTCCCATTTTAAAGCAGCAACTGCTTGTTCAGCCAATTTTTCAGCATTACTTACTTTTATCACGTTACTCACTCCAACTTAAACTTATGACCAACTACGAAATTTTGCAGGTGGATTATATAATCCGTTTGACCACTCTACTAAATCATCCATTGTTTGTGCTGCTAATAGTGATCGTTTAGCTTGTCCTCGAGAAACACCTAAATCTTCTGGTAATGCCACAATTCCACGAGCACGTAGATCTGCTAAGGTTTTGGCATCACTTCTTAAACCAACTGGTGTTACCCCTGCAATAGCTTCAATTGCGGCCTGTCGTTCGGCCATACTGTCTGTCTTGTAAAGATAAGCAATACCTTCTTCAGTCACAATATGAGTCGTATCCTCGCTGTAAATCATAATTGGAACGTTCTTTAACTTGGCTTCTTTACGAACTTCTTCAGCATCTAGGTGATCAACAAAAACCGGTTTTTTATTAGAACCAAAGGTTTCAACCATCTGGACAACTAACTTCTGTCCTTTACCAAGTGGATCGTTATCAGGTCGTAAACTTTGCCAAGCCGGAGTTGAATGACGGCGACCGGTCGGATTACTACCCATATTTGGCGCTCCCCCAAAACCAGACAACCGTCCATTTGTAACTGTTGAAGAATTTCCGTATTTATCGATTTGTAAAGTAGAACCGACGAACATATCCAAAGCATATTGACCAGCCATTTGTCCATAAGCACGGTTAGATCGCATACTACCATCTTTACCTACAAAGAAAATATCAGGTCGAGCAGCGATATATTTTTCCATTCCAACTTCGCCACCAAAACTATGAATAGATTTGATCCAACCACTTTCAATTGCCGGAATCAAAGTTGGTGTTGGATTGACTTCCCAATTAGGCACAATCTTACCTTTTAATCCTAATTGTTCTCCATACGTTGGTAAAAGCAATTCAATAGCAGCGGTATTAAAACCAACTCCGTGATTAACTGATTGCACATTATGTTTTTCATAGATACCACGAATTGCCATCATACCCATGAGAATTTGTAGTTCTGTAATGTTTTGAGGATCACGTGTAAATAATGGTTCCAGTTGATATGGCTCATCGGCAGGGATCACAACATCAACCCAATCGCTAGGAATATCAACTCGAGGAACTTTATCAACAATTTCATTAGCTTGCACAATGACTATGCCATCTTTGAAGGCAGCTGATTCAACAATTACTGGTGTTTCTTCAGTGTTATTACCTGTATACAAATTTCCTTCTCGGTCAACCTTATCAGCGGCAACTAAAACAACATTTGGAATCAGATCAACAAAGAGACGCGCATATAATTCCAGATAAGTATGAATGTCGCCAACTTGCATCGTCCCATCAGCAACCATCTGTGAAACTCGCGTACTTTGTGGCCCCGCAAATGAGAAATCCATCTTATTTGCAATTCCTAAATCAAAAATATCTAAGTGTTCTGGACGAGAAATGCTAGACATAATCATATGCAATCCATGAACCTTTTCGGGATCAACGCTTGCTAAAACTTTAGACAAAAAGCTTGCCTGTTTTTGATTATCACCTTCCAAAACTACCTTATCATTTGAACTAATCAATAATTCCAATAACTCTTTTGCGTCTTTTGTCTTAGCAAATTTCCCATCAAGCAAACTGGCAGCATTTTCTAACTTTTGCTGCTTTGCGTCTCGATGAGTTGTCCAACTCTTAATTTCACTCATGTTAGTACTCCTTTTCGTTATTAATATTTATTTTGCTTTCGCAAAATCTTATTCTCATTACGGATGTCCATCCTCTCTACGCCATTAAAATGACTAGTCGGACTGGCTCCCTTTGGTTATTAACGTTTTTCTTGATTTTTCCATTTATTCAATAAAAACTCCGCATCTTCTAGTACCATATCTGCCATTGAAATTGTTTTCATATCAGGTATCTTAGTTTTTAGTAAACCTGTCATAACATGCCCTGGTGAAAATTCAACTGATGAATCTATCAAATATTCTTTAGCAACATCCATCATGACATCCCAATATACCGGATGAACTAAATTATTACCTAAATCATAAGTAACTCGTTCAACACTTTTCGTTGCATGACCGTTGTAATCTGCCAGATAGATACACGTTGGATCTTGTAATTGAATCTTTCCTAAAATCGTCGTTAATTTTTTAGCAACATCCCTCATTAATGGAGAATGTGACGGTACCGGTACCCTAAGCAATTTTGCTTTTTGTGCTCCCCGCTTCTTTGCTTGCTCCAAAATTTTTTTTATACCTATGATACTTCCAGAAACCGTAACCTGTAATTGTGAATTTTGATTAGAAACATAAACTGGATTTCTTTTATCAAAATTTTCATTGACAATCCCGGTTACTTCTTTTCGCAATAGCCCTACAATTACGCCCATTCCATATCCTGTTGGATAAGCATTCTGCATTTCTTTTGCTCGAAGTGCCACAACTTTAATTGCATCTACTGCCGTAATGACATTAGCTGCATAGGCCGCTGCAAAAACTCCTAAAGAATGACCTGCTACAAGGTTAGGCGCCCAACCATCAGCTTTCATTTTATCTATCTGATCGATTTGCAAAATTAAAATACTTAACTGAATTTGCACTGAATCCGTATACCCCTGATCTGTATCAGTCAATTCAATATCAGTTAAATCAGTAACTTTCTTCCGAAGTGACGGTGTCACATTTGACAACATTCCTTGCCTCTGTGATCCTTGACCTGGAAACATCCATAAAGTTTTCATATTTCACACGCCAGCTTTCTTTTTAATTGACCTCACAAGTTTCACTTTAATATCAATACTTAACTATGTATAATACATAATTAGAATGATATATAACCAAATGGTTAACTATAAAGGAGACGAATTACAATGAATCTAACTCATCTACGTTATTTTTCAGTTGTCGCCAACCAAGAAAGCATTACAAAAGCTTCTGAATTACTTTTTGTTTCCCAATCTGCAGTTAGCAAAACTATTAAACAACTAGAATCAGAACTAAACGTGAAATTATTCGATCGGGTTGGACGAACTATCAAACTTAACCGGAATGGTAAATTATTTTACAGTTATGTAAACGATAGTTTAAATTTACTTGATCGTGGTATCTCTTCAGTATCAGGTGGTATCCAAACTTCTGAACAGCAGATTTCAATTCTATTTGAGGTTGCTTCAACTTTAATTCCAAAGATTGTCAATCGTATTCAACAAAACCTACCAAATGTTCGTTTAAATATTGCACAACATGTGCAGATGGACACAGATTTGCAACAATATGATTTTGTTGTGACCACACGTAAAATTCCGAATTATTTTACGGCACAAATTATAAAAGAAGAAGTTTTTGTTGGATGGAAATCTAATTATCCTAACGGAACAGTCAAAGCTTCAACTCTCACAAACACGCAATTTATTGGATTGGGTAACCATAACCAATTACGGAAAACCATTGATGATTATTTTCATGAACAAAAATTAACAATTAATTTTAAATATGAAACTGATGATCCTGCTACAGTTAGGGGACTTATCGATGCAGGTGTTGGAATTGGATTTATTCCTGCTGTAACTTGGAAAACTGCCGGTAAATCATTGCATCTAGCTCGATTAACTCCTGACATTATGAGCAGAACTATCTATCTTTGCTCTTCCACTCATGAATTAAATGATATCCAAAGAGAAATCAGTAATGAACTAATTGAAACTTTTGCAGATGCTCAAAAAGAACAATTAACTTTATAATTTGATGTTTTTTTTAAAAGTATACAAAAAGCTTCAGCATAAGGACTGCGCACACCACGCACTCTTCTTACTACTGAAGCTTTTTGTATAACCGTCATTAAAAGTTTATTTATCCAAGTTCAAAACATCTTGCAACTCTTTTTCAAATACTGGCGTCCAAAGTTGCTTATATCCAAATTGGGTTGGATGAGCATCATCAACCATCATGCTCGGATTATTTTTGATTGATTCTTTCATAACAGAATTATCCCAAAGATCCAAAATGTAAAAATGCCATTTGGCCTGCAAAGCATACAGCTGCTTGATAAGTTCAGAGTACGCTTCATCAGTTTTACGTAAACAAGTGTAAAAAATAATTGGACATCCAAAATTAGTACGCACATAGGACAAGGTATCTTCTATCGCACCAATTGTCGTATTTCGATCAAACTGACCTTTTTGTGTATATGGTGTAATTTCACCCAACTTTTTGTGATCACGATCATCATTTGTAGATAATTGACAAACAAACACATCATAGCTTGCGTGTTGGTCAAAATCAGTACGCAAACGACTAGTGTAAGCTTTAGGTTCCAAACCAGCAAGAGTAGTACCACTAATTGCAGATTTTGTTGGAATTACTCCATCTCGGGCTTGTAAATATTCAACAAAAGATTTTCCCATAGATCCAGCACCATAAGTTATGGATGACCCAAGAAAAGCAACCCTTTTACCATATAGACTTGAATGGACATTCATAGTTTCTTTTGATGGACTATATACTGGTAGATTACCAGCAACTACCGACTTAACACCGTTAGGAAGCTTATTATATAGCACGACAGCCCCACCAAGCATCGCCATTTTTAAAACGATTTTCTTCATCATTAATCACCTCAAAAGCATTCTATCACCAATGTCAAGGCTTACAAAATTGGTAGTTATTATAAGAATAATCCGAAATATAGTTTGCCAATTTTTAAATAACCTGCTATATTTACGTTGCAATCTACTTTGTCATTTTTAATTGATCTCACAACTTCAATAAAGGTGGCAACTTTAACAATGACAGTGAGAACAAAAACAAACGTACCGGCAGCTGATGTCGGCGATTATATGAAAGTTTTTGCCTGTACCGCGGTCATGATGCAGACAGTGCTTTCTCTCGTTTTAAAGACTGGACCCAATTCCAACGTACAAACAGGAATTGGTGTCATTTATAATCTAGTAAAATACACTGCACCTGCATTTATTTTTGGGATTTTGTTCACAACAATTAGAACGAATGAAAGTTCTGATCTTAGTAATTATGGAAACTACATGTCTAAAACATTCTCTTCCCTGTTTGTACCCACTTTTTGGTGGACTTTAGTTTATTTGATATTTATTCCCAGCGTGCAACAAATTACACATTTTCATAATGTTACGAGCTTTTTATGGCAATTTGTTAATGGTAATGCGGCCCCTCACCTTTGGTACAATACAATGATGCTTCAATTTATCATTTTAATGCCGTTCTTTTGGTGGTTATCACGATGGGCCGTAAAGTCTAACAAAAAATTATTTTGCGTTCTAACTGTTACAGTGATTGGTTATTTCTGCTGGTTGCTATTTTACGACCATTTTGTTTTTTACGGACCTCAAATGCAACACTGGTACTTATTAGACCGAATTTTTATTAGTTTTATTATTTATGGAATTTTAGGTGCATTAGCGTGGAAAAAACATGTCCAATTAGAAAACTGGCTCCGCAAATTTTGGTGGCTTGCTGCCATTGTCTTTGTCTTATCATTTGTTTGGACCAACTCTGAATTGAAGTCTTTTGGACATCCAGTAAATTTAGCAAACGCAATTTATTATAAGCCATCAATGACAATCTATGCATTAGCAGTTATTGGATTAATTGCGGCTTTAGCATTCATGAATATTCGTCATCACTCAGATGTTTTGAATCCAATGCATTTTCTAGCAACTTATGCTTACCGAGCCTACTTATCAAATGTCTTCTGGCTTCAAATCATTTGGCATTTATTTGGCCATAATTTAAGTAATGTTCATCCTGTTTGGTCGATTGTAAGTTGTTATATACTTACTTGGATTCTAGCTTTTGCTTCCGCGTATCTATTGCACATTGGTTGGTTTTCAATTAAAAATAAAATTCACAGCTGATTTGAAGACAGCTAAAAGGCTTCTGACAAGATTTTGTCAGAAGCCTTTATTTTGTTTATTTAAGCAATGCTACCTTCAACACTCTCAATATCCTTTTTACCATCCATCTCGACGATTGCTTCAATGGCAGCCGTAATTCCGCGGACATCATCACTTAAACTCAATGCTGGTGTGTTTGGTCGGGTTGTGACTTGTTCCGGTAAAAATGGGATGTGCATAAATCCCGCTTTTAAATCATGAAATTCTTTATCAATCATATACTGAACCTGGTACATGATGTGATTACATACATATGTTCCAGCAGTAGTCGACACACTGCTTGGTAATCCAGCCTTACGAATTGCTTTGGCCATTGCCTTTACTGGTAATTCAGTGAAATAAGCGTTTTGGCCATCCTTATGAATTGGTGTGTTCAATGGTTGATAACCCGCATTATCCTTAATCCGACCATCGTCAAAGTTAATTGCTACTCGTTCCGGAGTGAGCCCATAGCGACCACCCGCTTGTCCAATATTTAAGACATAATCTGGTTGTTCTTTTACAATTGCATCATGCGTAACTTCTGCACATTTACCAAAAATCGTCGGAATTTCCACTTTCACAATGTCTGCACCCGCAATTTTATCTGGCAACTTTTTCACTGCTTCAATAGCCGGGTTAATCTTATCATCGCCAAATGGGTCAAAACCTGTTACAAGAATTTTCATACTTTCTATCTCCATTTCTAAAAAGCTAATACATACATCAAAATTATTTGAATAATCAACATCGTAATCGCAATGGGCGCCTGTTGTTTGATCACGCCCAACGGATCTTTCATTTCCATTAAGGCTACTGGCAAAGTGTTAAAGTTAGCAGCCATT
Organism: Pediococcus damnosus; assembly: GCF_001611155.1. Classification (NCBI taxonomy): domain Bacteria; kingdom Bacillati; phylum Bacillota; class Bacilli; order Lactobacillales; family Lactobacillaceae; genus Pediococcus; species Pediococcus damnosus. The sequence continues at coordinate 1,934,050 of NZ_CP012294.1, read as the reverse complement.
GGCGTTAACAATGTTCCGCAATAGCCTGATGTCATCCCCAAGGCAGCAACCACAACTGCAGCGCCTCCTTGAGCAACAACAAAGGGAATCCCAATTCCGGCGGTAATAACAGCAAAAGCTGCAAAAGCATTACCCATAATTACTGTGAAGACTGCCATTGCAACACAGTACAAGACTACGCCCAAAAGATGATTTCCTACAGGAAACACGCTTGAAATTGCTTTTGCGGTTACAGTTCCAACTCCAGAAGCTGTAAAAACCACTCCGAGGGTTGCTAATAATTGAGGCAGAATTCCAGCAGAACCAACCGAACGAACCATGCGCTGACTATCTTCATACACTGTTTTACCACCAGCTTTGGTTAACCACATAGCTACGATTAGTGAAACAATTGCAGCCACACCAATCCCGACCTGGCCACCAAATGGTGTAAATTGTGCAACCAAAATTGCAGTTACAGCAAGAATAATACTTGGCAAAAATATCCATCCACCTAAACGTTTTGCGGAAGCCTCTGACACTTCTTTGTTAAGTGATTTAATATGGCCGACTTTTACTTGCTTGAGTAACGACAACGCCCCAATTACAAGTAATAAAGCTCCTACTACCGCATTAGGAAGCCATTGTCCAACTCCAAAAATAACAGCAAATATCAGCCAAAAAGTAGCGGTTCCCCAACGAGTAGAATTAGTTTTATCGCGTGCCGACTCAATAGACGCAATTAAAAAGGTTGCTCCGATCAACATGTAAAAGAATGTCAGAATATTATTAATTAAACTAGTCATTATTCTTTCCTTCTTTCAAAAGTTGACGGTCAAACATATGGTTATACCAGAATACTAAAACAATTGTGAGAACGGCTACTGGAATTGAATATAGGGCAATTCCGTTTGGAGATACTTTGTAGCCTAAAGATTTCATTGTGCTGGCCATCAACAAAACTCCAGCAGATGCCACGAATAAATTTTGAGAAAAAAAGTTACCAAAGTTTTCGGTGGCCGCTGATCGGGCCTTAATTCGATCAACTTGTTTATTTGTAAGCTTAGTCTCAACACTAGCAGCCGCTTGTGCCATTGGGTTAATTAATGGTCGAATGAACTGAACTTGCCCCTGTAAAGAAATACCAAACAAGGAAGCCGCTTCACGAATTAATAAATAAATATCAAAAATTCGTCCGGGAGTTAAATTCTGTAATTTTTGAATCAGACTAACTGCCGATTCCTTCAATCCGTGACGCTCAATAACTCCAATCATGGGTAACGTTAGAAAAAACAGCGAAACCATTCGATTGTCCATAAATCCCTGCCCTAAAATTTCTAGGAATTTTGTGAAATCGATTCCAGATGCCAATGCCGTTACGAGTGCGGAAATAATAACAACTGCAACGGTATCCAGCTTAAAAGCAAATCCTAGAATGATTACTAAGACTCCAATTAACTTTATGTACTCCATAGATGAAACCTCCTGTGATCAAATATTGATCATTTATATTTACATTAAAAACTTATCATTTTATTTTAATCTTTTCAACCATAATATAATTTCAAATTTCAACTGTGACAAAAAAAGCAAACGGAATTTCGTTTGCCATGAAAAATAAGTAACTATTTTATTTGAACACCTTTTTTAAATACTTGCTTATCAGTTTGAGCAACAGCAGTAATGTATTGCGTTGGATCTTGATCTAAAACTAAAAAGTCAGCAAACTTACCACTTTCAATACTGCCATACCCTTCAGTTATATTTAATAATTCAGCCGCATATTTTGTAGCCCCAAACAAAGCTTGCGTAGGTGTGGCACCAGCTTTATTCACAAGTAACTCCATTTCCTCCCAAGTTCCTGTTTTAAAGCTATTAAATGGTGTACCTGCGTCAGTACCGACCACTACTTTTACACCCTTTTGAATTGCCATTGCAACATGCTCAAAAAAATCATGTTTAACAAGATCATTTTTTCGTGTCATATGGGCAGGCAGTGAATCTCGCCCGTATTTACTAATGCTTGCTGCGGCATTCAGAGTTGGTACCAAATAAACATTATTTTCTTTCATAAATTCAGCCTGTTTTTCATCAACGTAAATTCCGTGTTCAATTGAATCTACTCCAGCTTTTAATGCATTACCTATTCCTTTGTTTCCCTGGGCATGAGCTGCAACCCGTTTACTCTTATCATGTGCTTCTTCAACAGCAACTTTCATTTCTGCCATTGTCAGGGCGGTATCATTCACATTATCACCAGCAGACATTACACCACCAGTTGCCATGACTTTAATATTATCGGCACCTTCTTTAAATGCAGTGCGCACCGATTTACGCATTTCGTCCGGTGAATCAACCAGATACGACCAATTAATGTTTCCATCTTCGTCCTCACGAAAATCACCATGCCCACCTGTCATTGACATTGGTCGACCCGATGCAACAATTTCAGGAATCACCAAATCAAGCTGATCTCTTAGTTTCTTCAGTTTAATATCAACATTGAACGCACACCCACAGTCTCGAATATAGGTAACTCCAGAACCGATTAAATCACGAAGATTTTTAAGTGCTGTAACAGTTACCTCAGCCTCAGTTAAATACTCAAGCTTATTCGTTACAGGATTCATCATCATATGCGTATGTGCATTGATTAACCCCGGCATAACAAATTTTCCTTGTAAATTGACTTTCTTTTCATCAATGGATGCCGGTACATTTCCCACTCCAATTTGCTTAAATTTGCCATCTGCAACTTCAAACCATTGATTTTGCATTACTTCAGTATCTTTACCATTAAAAATATTTGCATTGTAAAATACAGTCATATCAGCTTTCTCCCCTTTTGCCTAAAGTTCCACTTTCACACCGCTCTTATATACGACTTTATCTATTTGTTGAACAGCCTTAACATCTACTAATGGATCTGCATCCAAAACCAGGAAATCAGCAAACTTATCATTATCCAATGTGCCATAATCACTATCGATCCGCATTAATTTGGCCGAAGTTAAACTTGTTGTTAAAGCATCAAAATTTGTTGCACCCTGCTCAACCATGAGCTGAAATTCCACGGCAGTCATTGTGAAATCGTTAAATGGTGTTCCGGCATCTGTTCCTAAAGTAATTTTTACACCCTTTTTCCATGCTTTCATAATATTTGCATATAAATCATCGAGTGCATCAGCAGCTTTTTTAATTTCCCAATCGGGAAGTTTACCAACCGCGTATTCAGGAATTGCCCAATCTGCAACAAACGTAGGAGTCAAATACGTACCTTGTTTTAACATTAATTCTGTTTCTTCATCGTTCACATAAAAACCATGTTCAATTGAATCAACACCAGCACTAATGGCATTTAAAATTCCAGGATTTCCTTCTGCATGCGCCGCAATGATTTTACCCTTATGATGCGTTTCTTCAACAGCGACTTTCATCTCTTCAACACTAAGTTGAGGATCATCCATGAAGTCTCCGGGAGTCATAACTCCACCAGTTGCCATCATTTTTACAGCCATCGTTCCTTTTTTCAAACCAGTTCGAACTGCCTTTCGCATTTCATCAGGAGAATCTACTAAATGGCCAAAATTAGGAAAATCACCATGTCCACCAGTCATCGTATAGGGACGACCTGAAGGCAAAATATCTGGCACGTTTTCAAGCTTTCCCTGTTTATGTAAGTTATTTAACGTAATATCAATATCGAAAGAACTACCACATTCTCTAATGTAAGTAACTCCTGATTTCAATAAATCATGTAAATTAGAAACCGCACGTACCGTTGTTTCAATAACATCGGAGCCGGTACCACCATCGCCAGTATTGGGATCCATAGTTATATGCGTATGAGCATTGATTAACCCGGGCATAACATATTTACCGTGAAGATCGACATTGTTTGCAGAATTTCGTTTTCCCCCATTGCCTACTTTTTCAATGCGCCCACTATCGTCATTAACCACAAACCAGGCATTCTTTTTTGTCTCGTTTGTCTTGCCATCAAATAGATTAAAATTAAAAAAAGTTGTTTTACTCAAATAAATCTCTCCTTCAAAAATTAGATTTTGGTTAAGAAAACCTTAATTCTATTTTGCTTGATAGTCAACCCCTCCAGACATTTTGCATATATTTCTAAGTAAAAAATTAAAATTGGCTTAGAAACAAGTTAGTAATATGATAATAACCATTCTAATTATTTAAGGGAGTGTTCGTATGACTTTTGTTATTGCGTTTCTTTGTGTCATGATTTTTATGTTAATTGGTGAGTGGGTCTCCTCACTTACACACGCATTTATTCCATCCGTATTTATCACTGCAATTCTATTTATGATTGGATTTTGGACGATAGTACCAAAGAATGTGGTTTCCCAGGCTTCATTTGGTAATCAATTCATTGGTATTGCAGTACCAATATTGTTAGTACATTTAGGAACTCTTATGAGCATCAAAGAATTAGTTGCTCAATGGAAATCTGTTTGTATTGCGCTGCTTGGGGTTTGTGGCACACTAATTTTAACCTTATCAATTGGATCACTTATATTTGATTGGCATACAGTTGTTGCTGCTGTTCCTCCATTAACTGGTGGATTAGTATCTGCATTATTAATGACAAGCGGATTAAAAGCGCAAGGAATTACCTCTCTAGTTGCCTTGCCAGTTTCTATGTACGTTGTACATTCAGTCATTGGTTACCCTTTAACTGCAGTTATGTTGAAACAAGAAGGACATCGCTTGTTAAAACAGTTTCACGCTAAAAGCTCCCAAGCTACCTCTACAACTACACAGACTGATCAAATAGCAGCTGATGATAAAAAAGAAAAAAAAGTATTCAACCTCCCTAAAGAATATCAAACATCCTCTTTTGTACTTGTACGTTTGGCACTAGTTGCACTTTTAAGTATCTGGGTTTCATCTTTACTACATAATGCAGTTAACTCAAATGTTATTGCTTTGATATTTGGTGTCATTGCACACCAAATCGGTTTCCTAGAAAAAGATGCTCTGAATAAAGCTGGTGTATTCAACTGGCTAATGTATGGTCTGTTAGCATATGTCTTTGCTCAATTAAATGTGACAACCCCTAAAATCATGGGAACCATTATCGTTCAAATCCTCGTTTTAATTGCCCTGGGGTTATTAGGCATGTTTATTGCATCCCGTTTACTAGCAAAACCATTTGGAATGTCATGGCAAATGGCTTATGCTTGTTCTTTAACATCACTATTTGGGTTTCCAGCGGATTATATTCTGACTTCTGAAATTGCTCGTAGCGTTTCTCAAAACGATGCTGAGGAGGCATATGTTTTGAAACACACCATGCCAAAAATGCTGGTTGGAGGATTTGCAACCGTCTCAGTTGCTTCGGTTATTATTGCTTCCGTATTTTTAAAATTACTGTAGTATCACGAGATATTTTTATGTAAAACATCGGAACTAATCTACTTTTGCCTATAAAAATAAGGGATTTTGAAAAAAGGAAATATTCCTTTTTCAAAATCCTTTATTCATAAAATGAATTTAATTTTATTGTTGTTGAATTAAATCTAAAATTTCCTCTTTCGATTTTGCATTTCTAAGTGCTTTAACAAAATCACTATGAGTTAACAGTTTGGCTGTATTAGAAAGATATTTAAGATGAGATCCACTATCATTTTCTGGAATTAAAAACGAAATAACAGTATCAATTGGCTTACCATCAAACGTTTTCCATTCAACAGGTTTATCAAGTTTCAACACCAACATGGCAGACGTCTTAATTGTAGCATCCTGTGCATGAGGAATTGCAATTCCATCCTGCATACCTGTTGAGCCTTCTGCCTCACGTTTTAGATATTTTCCAAGAACTTTTTTGGAATCTTTAGCTAATCCGTTTTCAACTGCAAAGTTGGCAAGGTATTGTAAAACTTCATCTCTAGTTGAAGCTCTCACCCCCAGTTGAATGTTTTTAAGCGTCAAGATTTCACCTGGATCGAATGATTCAACCTCTTCTGTGTTAGTTACTGCTGTTTGTTCTGTTTCTGAAACTTCCGCGTCTTCTGTATTTTCACCAGTTAAAATATCGAAAGTACCTGCATCCGTAGCTACAGCATGCTTTTTAGCTTGTCGCCCTGCTATAAGTGCCAATAACGCCCCTGATATAACAGAACCAATCAGAATCCAAAGTACCCATAAAAATGGATGATTAACTAATGGTAAAATAATAAAACCACCATGTGGTGCAGGAACCTGAATTTTTGTCACATAAGTAAGAATTGCTGCAATCGATGATCCAATCATAAATGAAGGAATATTTAAAAGTGGATTTTTAGCAGCAAAGGGGATAGCCCCTTCCGTAATATGTGTCGAACCCAATAGAAAGTTTACATATCCAGCACTACGCTCTGTACTTGAATATGCTTTAGGATTAAATAATACGGCAAAGCCAGTTGCCAGAGGTGGTGCAATACATGCAGCCGACACTCCGGCCATAAAATAAAAGTTACCTTGAGCTAATAATGCAGTACCAGTTAGATATGCCGCTTTGTTAATTGGGCCACCAAAATCGGAAGCACACATAATTCCTATAATCAATCCTAAAATAATTGGACTGCTATTCTCCATTCCCTTCAAGAAATTCATCATACCAACATTTAGATCCTTCATTGGTAAAGAAATAAACCACATTATCATACCGGAAATAAAAACCCCTAAAACAGGATACAAGAAAATAGCCTTTAGTCCACGAAACAGCTTGTCTGGCAGCGGTTTCAAAATATGCTGTAACAATACAACTGTATAACCGGCCAAATAACCACCAACAATTGCTCCTAAGAATCCTGTTCCATTCGTAAATGCAATCATTCCAGTTGCAAAGCCAACAACCATACCAGAACGTTTGCTAATAGCCTCAGCAATGAATGCACACAAAACGGGAACCATCAGATTCATAGTGCTGGAACCAATCGTATTCAGCAAAAAGGCAAAATAATTATATTTGCTACTTTTAGGGTCAGCGGAATTAATTCCCCAAAAAAACGAAATTGCCATCAAAACACCGCCTGCAACAACAAATGGCAGCATGTGAGAAACCCCGTTCATTAGAGATACATAAATTGAATTCCAAAATGTATTTCCATTTTTGCTTCCAGCCTTGGAAGCAGATTGAGCTTTTTCTTTGACAGAACCACTCTTATAACTGGAAACCTGCGGATCGTGCAAAATACGATCCACTAATTTATCAGATTCACTAATACCTTTGGCAACTGGTACACGAATTAATTTTTTTCCAACAAATCTATCAGCATCCACATCCACATCTGAAGCAATAATGACGCCACTTGCACCATCAATTTCTTCTTGAGTAAGTGGGTCATCAACCCCGGTTTGTCCATGTGTTTCCACTTTAATTGTGACACCCATTTTTTTAGCAGACTGCTCAAGTGCCTCTTGAGCCATATAAGTATGTGCAATTCCGGTTGCACATCCAGTTGCTGCAATAAGTTTATATTTTGCCATAATTTTTCCCTCCTCGTATTTTAGTCAATCGTTTTAACTTGTATTTTTTTCTCTAAAATTGGTAATCCAAGATTGAAATGCAGTATCACTACCTGCTGCTAATGTACGTTTTAGATTTTCTTTACTTGATAATCCTGTTACCATTCCGCCTAGGAAACTACCCAACATTGTATCTCCTGATCCTGCTGTATTGACAACTTCACCCTTAGCAGCATTACCAAACAATACTTCGTGAGAATTGATAAAAACCGCGCCTAAACCTCCTAAAGAAATCAAGACATTTAAGGCGCCTCGGTGAATTAATTCTTTTCCCATTTTTATCAATGTTTCTTGATCAGGGACTTTTGACATACCAAACCAACTCGCTATTTCGTGTTCGTTTGGCTTAATAAGATATGGATGATACTTTAATGTATCCAAAACTTCCGTATAACTTGTGTCGATCACTAATTTAAACTGATTTTTTTCAGAGATTCTAGCAATTTGAGAAAGTATCCCGGGTTCAATTCCCTCTGAAAAGCTTCCTGACAATGATAGAATGTCATCTTTTTTCAATTTCTTAATCTTTTTTAATAATTCATTGATCTGGTTCTTATTAGTTTTCGGCCCCTTGTTAACTAACTTATATTCTTGATTTTCATCCTGTACACGTGTGAAAACATTAATTCGAGTAGGTTTTTCAACATGTACAAAATCATTAGTAATATCCGATTTGTTTAAAACCTCCTCAATATATTTAATAGTAAATCCACCGCCGATCCCTAAAGCGACATTTTCTATACCCAGACGTTTCAATATAAAAGAAACGTTAACTCCCTTTCCATTTGCCTGAATATCATAGCTTTCAGTTCTATTTACAACATTGGGTTGCATTGTTTTGGTATCAATCACTAAATCAATTGCAGGATTTAAAGTTAATGTATAAATCATGTTGTTGCCCCCTCTTTATCTTCATTTTTAGCATAACATGTGTAACTATGAAAATGTTTTCAAAAAATGATATTATAAAGGTAAACATGAAAAGTTTGTTACAATCTTGGAGGGAATCTAATTGACTGAAGCACTGAGCACATCGGAAAAATATTTATGGCAATATGTACAGGAACACTCCGATGATATTGTGAACATATCAATAGTAGAATTAAGTGAAAAGGCCAATGTATCGACAGCCACAATTGTGCGTACCATGAAAAAAATGGGATATTCAGGATATACTCCATTTCGTCAAGAAGCAATTCGTAAATTAACTAACAAAAAACAAGATTTCAAAGTTTTAAAGGAAACGAATCACGAGATTCGTTCTGCCATACTAAAAAATCAATATGAAGTAGACAATACTATCAGCAATCTCAACATTGGCGTTATGGAAGATGCTATTCAAAAAGTTAGCCAAGCAAAACATATTTATATTTTTGCCAGAGGATTATCTAAATTAATTGGCGAAGATATTCTCCTTAAATTTGAATTGTTAGGTAAGGATGCTCAGCTACACGACGATCCTAATATTATTAAAACTTTGAGTAAACAAATTACTGGTATCGATACTGTTGCAATTTTCCTAACATTAAATGGCAATACACCAGAATTAGTGAGTGCGGCACACTCATTAGCTGAAAACGATGTCACCACAATTACTTTTACTTGCAATAATGATGGCAATATCATCCAATATTCAGATTTGATTTTTTTAGGCGTAAAATCCGCAGAATCATATTTTCCGAAATATGAAGTTCGGTCTCGTTTACCACTTTAAATTCTTACTAGAATATTTCTAGATGCTTATGCAATTCGTATTCAGAGCCATCATACAAAAAAAGCAGAAAATCATAACCACTCTATTTAAACGCAAATCTTTCAATGTTTTTAACATGTGTATTAATAAGAATTCACACTTTGCTATCCAAAATGAGTTCTTATTTTACATCGAACACTGTAATTCACAGTATTTCACAAAAAAATTTTAATTAACAAAAAAGTACAATGAACAATTTGTTCGTTGTACTTTTCTAAAGAGTGTTTAAATATTTATAATTTTATTTATTTTGGGCTAACAATAATGCTCCTGTTATCCCTGCATCATCGCCTAATTTAGCATGTACCAAATACTTGTTTAATTTTGGTGTATCAACATAATGATTAAGTTGTTTCGAAAAAGACTTTCTAATTAAAGGATACAGTTGCTCCTGATTAGAAACACCACCCCCAAATATGATAATTTCTGGTGCATACAACAATGTATACGTCATTGCAGCCTGTGCTAAATAAAAAGCCTCTAAATTCCATAACGGATCATCCTTTGGAATTGCAAGTGCTTTTTGGTTAGCCCTTGCCTCCAAAGCTGGTCCAGATGCCATTCCTTCTAAACACGATTTATGGTAAGGACAATTCCCGGTATACTTGTCTTTATGCATTGGAGAAACCATAATGTGTCCCATTTCTGGATGATTCCAATTTTGGAAAACATTATTTTTATAGATAAATCCTCCGCCAATTCCTGTTCCGACGGTTAAGTATAAAGCACTACTTTTGTTGGTGGCGGCCCCCATTTTATATTCGCCATAAGTCGCCACATTTACATCTGTCGTCCAAACAATTGGAATATGAAAAATCTTTTTTAACTCTCCCAAAAAATTAAAATGTTGCCAACCTTTTTTAGGTGTTTCTTTTACATAACCATAATCTTGGGAATCCGGATTAATTCCTATCGGTCCAAATGCTCCAACTGCCATTCTGACCACTGAATATTCAGAAAAGAAAGTATTAATCTTTATGATCGTTTCATTAGGCGTTGTTGTAGCAAATTTTGTACGAGCAATAATTTGTTGATGTTCATCCGAAACTGCACAAACAAATTTTGTTCCACCAGCTTCTATTCCACCGTAATACATAATTTTTATTTTCTCCCTCAAAAAAATTCAACAAACATATGTTTAAGTCTCAGTATATCACTTCGTAATTTCTATTTATTACATAATTAGAATTTCATCCTTTGTAGTTCAAATTTGGATATACACCATCTTTCATTAAAGAGTTCAAAACAACAGCAACTCCATTTTTGTCATTACTTTTAGTAACGAACTCTGCAGCTCTTTTTATTGGCTCAATACCGTTACGCATGGCTACACCATGCCCAACATTAGATACTATTTCAAGATCATTTTCGTAATCTCCAAAGGCCATAACATCATTGATATTCCATCCAGCTGTCTTAGAAATTGTTTGTACCGCCGAGAATTTTGAAACATTCTTTGCAGTTGCTTCCAAAAATTCACTATCTGAGTGAACGACATTTATTGGTAATTGATGAAGATTTTTATTCATTTTTTTTAATAATTGTTTATTTGAAATGTGCATACCAATTTTTAACACAGACACCTTTTTTTTTGCATATAACTGTTTCATTTGTGACAACGTATTAATACGAATGTCATTTAAAGTTTCATTGTATTTATCGACTCTTTCAAAATTGTTTCCAGGATCAAAATTAATCCATTTGTCCTGTGTTGAAAAATTAACTGCTATCTTATTCTTTTCAGCCAATGTAACAACTTTAAAGACATCCTGAGAGTTCAATAAACTTTTTTTTATTATTGTTCCAGTTGGAGAAACAACTATTACCCCATTAAAACAGATTTTATAAGTTGGAATATGCAAATTTCTTATTGTAAAATTCTTTAACGATTCCTCAGGTCGTCCAGACGCAAGTATTACTTGTACATTGAATTTATCCAAATCCTGAACTGCACGAATATTTTCTTCTGAAATTGTTCCATTAGATGTTAGCAAGGTTCCATCCAAATCTAAGCACACTGCCGCAATGTTCATTATGAAACCCTCCAACTTTATTCGTCATCATCATCTAACGCGGGTTTATAGTCATTCATAAACTTAATTTGTTCCTGAGCTTCGCTTATTAACTTTCGAATGTTTTCATCAGTTAACACCCGATTTTGTGGATACAAACTGACCGCCATAAGTAACGGTAAACTCATTCCTGTGATAAGCTTGACTCCTTTATCTTTCACATAAGGAAATATAGACTGATTTACACTGCCTGACATGATATCTGTAAAAACAATGATTTCATCTTTTTTTTCATCAAACTTATTTAACAATGCTTTGACCTCATCATCAATAGGTTTATTACTTTTGTAAGCACAGAGAGTATAAATGTTTTTCGAGGATATTCCAAGAAATTGCAAAGTGTCGCTCATTCCATTCGCTAGTTCGCCATGAGATGCAATTATAATTTGTCGCATTTAAAATAATTCTCCTTTTTTATTTTGGCACTGTTAAAATTCCAAAAAATGAACAAACAAGTGCAAATACAATTACTAAGAAAATACATTTTGTTGGTGTCCATTTTTTATTATTCAGCAACTTGTAGATGATAAAAGTTGCAACAACAGGTAACAAGGCAGGCATAATTTGGTCTAACATACCAGATTGAATATTTGTTGAAACTTTTCCAGTTTTCATTGTTAATCCAGTTTGTATTTTAATAACTGTTGGTATTAAAGAACCAACAACTGTTACACCTAAAACCGATGCAGCGTCTGTAAGCCGACTTAACTGATCACCAAATTTATCAACAATCGCGATACCTGAATTATATCCACCCCAAAACAACGGACGCTTAACTCCAAAAAGCATAATCATAGCCCATACAAATCCGATTAAAACTGGAGCAACTAGATTACCAGATAAAGCTAAAGATCCTGTAATTGATCCAATAATAGTATTCAACATTACATTAAATATAGAATCACCAATCCCCGCAAACGGCCCCATTAATGAAGTTTTTAGGGACTGAACTGGTTCAAGCGCCTTAATTCCATTTTTTTCTTCCATGGCCAGAGATGCACCAATCAATGACTCTGCCATAATAGGGGTTGTATTGAAATATTTGTATTGGTTCTTCAAAGAAGCCTTGTAATCATCATCATTTTTATAAATTTTGCGCAACGCCGGACTTAACGCATAAACTAAGGAAGGCGCTTCTATTGATGCGTAATTAAAAAGACTATTCCCAACAATTGTATACCTCCAAAAAACTTTTTCTTTATCTTTTTTTGAAAGTTTAAATGTCTGATTATCACTCATCATAATCATCTCCTTGATCTTTAGCACTTGCTTGGCTTGCCACGTTATTTGCTGTACTTGCCTTTTTACTGTCTAAAAATACTTTGAAAGCAAATGCCGCACCCAAAAGTGAAACTGCCAAAACTGGTAACTTTAAGTAAGCTGCCGCCACAAAGCCAATGATAAGATAATTCATATATCTATTCAGTGGCATGTAATGCATTAAAATGGCAATTCCGACGACTGGTAACATAGCCCCAGCTATAGATAACCCGTTCATAAACCACGTTGGAATTACTGACAGAATGGACTTAACAACAGCTGTTCCCAAGAAGGCAACAATTCCAACCGGAATTGCAATTGCAAGTCCATATAAAACTGGGCCAATGTACAAGAAACGATTCATCTTTGTAAATTCCTTTTTATCAGCCAAATGTTCCGCATGAGATGCCACAAAGTTCATTAAAGTTTTAACAAGAATATCTAATTGAATCGCTAATAATCCAACTGGAATTCCAATTGCAATTGCTGTATTCAGCCCTGATCCTGAACGAATTGCAATATATGATCCAATCAACCCCGCTAAACCATAATTTGGTACTGATGCTCCACCAATTGATACAGCACCCAAACCCATTAAAGTAAACGTTCCACTGATTGTAATTGCTTCGGTCCAATTTCCAGTAATTGCTCCAACAACCAGAGGTGTTAATACATTAACAACTTGAAATCCAACTGTATCAATTCCCCAAATAAATGCAAAAACAGTGATTAAAATATTCTGTAAAATTATTGGCATTATCTTCACTCCCTATTTAATTAATTTATAATATTTTTCAATTGGTTCTTCTGTATCTCTGGGTACGTACTGCAAAACAACTGGTACATTTCTTTTTTGAATTTCTTTTAACTGATGCTCATCTCTTTTTCCAAGAGCGACATAGCTCGAAACTTTTGTTTTATCTGTATCCATAAATATAATTCCAACATCCACTTTAGGAATTTGTATTCCTGCATCGATTAAGTTAATAATCACTGCAGGATCCTTGACCAAAACGAAGACTCGTTGCGAATCATATTGACCTTTTTTAAAATGATCAATAGCGGTTTTAGTATCAATGATGGACATTCCAGTTCCTGCTGGTTTTGCCATTCTCATAGTATTCTTTTTAGTTTGGTCCTTGCTAATTTCATCATCAATAATCATAAAACGTTTTGGATTCAGGCTTGCATACCAATCTGTCACAACAACTCCGTGTACTAAACGTGAATCAATTCTTGCTAATACAACAGGCATAATTCATCCTTCCTTTCTATCTTTCCTTAACTTGAGCTACAGAAATTCCCTCTAATGATAACTCGCCAGCGCCCCCAGTAAGAATCACAGTATTATTCTCTCCAGGTTTTATTTGTATAGTGATTGTTGAGTAACCATCAAAGGTATGTCCACTACCTGTATAGGGACAATTGACTAGTGACCAATCTTTACCATTCACAGTAAGTCTCAATTTTGAGAGATTAGTGGCAGTTCCATAATAAATACCCAAAGCAACACGTCCGTTTTCAAATCCATTTACTTTTCTAAAACAAATTGAAGATCCGAAATGATCAAATCCAGTAACAATATTTTGGAATGGCGAACGCTTTTCTTTTGTTAATTTCAAGTCAATCAAGTTATTATTATCTTTCACTGAATACTGTTGAAAATTTAGTGGCTTTTCAAATCCATTTTCTTCTAAAGGCAATGTTCCGTTCCTCGTTTGAATTACCATTTGGATTGTACCGTCTTTATTAAATTGTAGATGGTCACAACAAATCGAGCGCAATTCGTTTAAATTTGAAATTGCATTGTTATGATAGAATGCATACCATTCTCCTTTGTACTCAACAACAGAACCATGAGTTGTTTCACATCCAACCGGTAGCATATAATATCCTTGATATTTCCATGGACCTAATGGCGTTGTACTAGTTGCATAACACATGTGATTTGCACCACTATGATTATCTGAATAAGTGAAATAGTAAATGCCCTGTCGCTTAAAAATCCAGGCAGCCTCATGAAAATCTCTAAGCCCCTCAACTGTTTGCATCGGTTTCGCCAATGAAACCATATCTTCGTTCATTTTTCCTTGATATGCATGTGCACCCCCACCATAATAAATGTAAGCTTGACCGTCTTCATCAATAAACACAGACGGATCAATTAATGCATGACCACCTAGTCCTTCTATAGTTCCTATATCTTCAAAATTAGAGGCTGGATGCTTACTAACCGCAACTCCAACTTTCCAATTATCATTCCAGGGAGCCGAACTTGGATGAGGATAATAAAAATAATATTTACCATTCTTATATGCAGCATCGGGCGCCCACATAAATCCATCAATTCCCCAGTCTACCTGTTCAGAACTAAATATTTCGCCCTCATCTACCCAGTTAACCATGTCAGTAGTAGAGAACACATGATAATGGTCCATGTAATCCATTGTCAGGTTACTTCCTGATTTATCAATATCTCTAGATGCATATACATAAAGACGACCGTCTTTCCAAACATGTGCCGCAGGATCTGCTCCAAATAGAGAAGTAATAAAAGGGTTCTGCATATAGTTTTTCTTTTGGCGTTTAATTAATTCATTAACAAGCCTGCTCATTATTTTTTCCTCCAAACACTGGTGTGTATCTCATATGGTTGTAACTTAAGATTGGCTGTTTCTCTGTCAAACTGCTTTTCTAATATATTGCTTTTATATGGTACATAACCTCCTATAACAAATCCTTTGTGGCTTTCGTGGTTAGTCAGATTATACTGTCTGGTTATCACATTGTTGCCATCCTCTTGTAATTTTATAGCTGTTATTTTGATTTCTTTAGATGGCACATTAACAAAACAACCACTTGTTTCTATCTTACCATCGTTCCACTCATCCTTAATAATTGTAAATGGTACTTGTGCAGCAAATGCATCATGAAATGTTTGTAATCTTGACTCTTCGTTCGAACCATGAAATGCAATTCCTAAGTCTACAACACTTTGGCCTAGGCATTGAGCACCAGGAGTTGGAAAGTATCCCCAATCGCCCATTTCTCCAATACTTCTTAAAAGAGTTATAGCAATTTGTTTACCAGTATTGTCTACTTCATATTCATTTAGTCCAAAGTTTGAAATTGTAACTCCCACTTTTTTGTCATGAACATTTACAAAACTATGTGTATGTTGAGGATTCTCTGGATTCTTCCACTTATCACTAACGCTATTCGGCCGTTTAACAACTTCAAATATACTATCTGCATAATGTTCTTTTGTTTGAAGGCCAGTTGAAAATAACGCTCTAACTCGATGATCCATAGAATTATTATCAAAGCTTGTACGAATTCCAATTCTTCTACTGCCTTTTTCCAGAGTAACTTCAGTTTGAATCGTAAAATCAGTGAATCGCCCTGATCTTTGCGCAGTACGAAGACGGTAATCGAGATGCTCCTCTTGCTCCTCTTTTAATTTCTTGTTCATTGAAACTGGTATTCTCATTTTTACTTTAATTTCAACCTTACCTACAAAACTGTTGTTTTCTTTAATAACGATTTTGTTTGGAAAATCACTAGAAAATATTGGTCGTGAGTTTTTTGGTGCTCGATAAACATATTCATTTCCAAGGTCACCAGTATCTTCATAACATAATTGATCTTTAAATAAATGCCCTGTCTGTTTATCAGTAACGCTTAATGTACCATTTTTGGAAAATTTAATTGCTAAAAATTCATTTTCTAAAATGCCATCGTGAATCATTGAGTTCTTCTGCAAAACTTTTGAATCAATATTAAGTGGCACTAACTTAAAAGTTTTCCACGAAACTGGTTTCATGTTTTCCATCAATATTTTTACGTGGATCACCTTTTCTATATATGCCCGTCGAAACTTATCTTTTGGCAAATCAAAATTAAATTTGACTTTGCTATCTAGCACCTCTGCGGGAATAGTTTTATTTTGATCATCATATACAGTATATTTGGGAGTATTCTCGTTCTTAAGTGCCTGATATATTTTTTCAGAACTATCCTTGTTGGGATTAAACTTAATTTTTTTAATTGGAATTTCAGCGATCACGGTACCCGTTTTGTTTGAGGTTCCAGTGTTAAAAACTGTAAACGGAATTTCACCTAAATTATGGGGAATTTTGTTTGTATTTAATTGACCTTTTATTTTGTTAAGAGCAGCATCAGCAACAAATTTGCCTACCTGATTTGACTTTTTAAACCGAGTTATCATCTCATCAGCTACATCATCCACAGAACAAGCACATATACTGTCATGCGGATGATTTTGCATTAACCACTTCCAAGCATATCTTAATTGATCATGCGGATATTCAAAATCAGTTTTTTGTGAAGCAATTGTTGCTAAAGGTTCTGCAATGTTTTCAAGCTGTTTAGAAACTTTTGTGTTCCACTGTTTAAGATAGATTCTATTGGATGCAGTATTAGCTAACGTTGTCCACCCATTAGTTTCCTGTGATGTTAATTCACCATCAATCTCATCTATTTTTTTTGGAAGATCTTTTTTAAGTTGTTCTATATACATATCATAATTTCCATGAATGAACTCAATATCTGGATATAATTCATTGGCCGTTCTTATAGCCTTAGATAGATCCATTTGCACTGGCTCATGATCACTCCCATTCAGGAATAACAAATCATCTGTAGAAGCGGATTTCTCAGCATCTGTTAGCTTTTTATCCCAAAAAGCTTTCGCCTTAATAGGATCCGTTGGAATTTCTTTACCATTGTCATACCAATTAGCAAATAGGATTCCTAACACAGATGAATTATCAGGCCCAACCCATTTCATCTCTGAAAATTCAGTGGAAAAGTTATCTTCTGGTGATGTAGAATTTGAGAAACCAGTCGGCTTAACTCCTCTCCCAAACATAGCTGTATCTAATCCAACTTGCTTAAGCATTTGCGGTGCTTGGCCCATATTACCAAAAGTATCAGGAAAATAGCCAACATGTACCATATGTTTGCCCCATGACTTCGAGTCACGATGTCCGATCAACATATCACGTGCATTAGATTCACTGCTAGTTAAAAATGCATCTTGTAAAATATAAAACGGCCCAATTTGTAACTTTCCTTGGTTAATTAGATTTTGAATAATTTCACGATTTTCTGGTCTAACCTGCAAATAATCATCTAAGATAATAGTTTGTCCATCAAGATGAAAATATTTATACTCTGGATCTGTCTTAAACAATTTAATAAGATTATCAATAAGTTCAATTAATCTCATGTGGTGTTGCTCAAATGGCATGTACCATTCTCTATCCCAATGACTGTGTGGAACAATATATACACGTTTCATAAAACTTTCCTCCTCTATTTATAAATCGCTTACATATATAAAGTACCACCTTTTATATTATTTGTCTATATGTATTTAATATTTATTTTGTCATGCATTTATATATAATAAATGTACATACTTGTACGGCACGTACTTTTCCAATTTTTTTCGAATTTTTTTATAAAATTCGAATAGCACTGTTATAATTAAGTTCAGTTTTAATTTAGTGAATATCTTTTAACATATGTTATAATAATCGTACATTAAATAATTTGTTTCAGAAATCAGGTAGCCAATGGAAGATAAAACACAAACAACATTATATGGAAAAATCGAGCAAGAATTGGAATTAAAAATCACTAACAAAGATTTAAGGGGAGGTGATAAATTACCAACAGAATCTGAGCTTATGGCACAATTTGGTGTCAGCCGCATGACGGTAAGAAAAGCCTTGGATATACTGGTAAATAAAAAGTTAATTGAACGTTTCCCAGGAAAAGGCTCTTTCGTTCTTAGCACAAACAAGCCTAAAATAATCAATCGTAAAAAAAGTGAAATTATTACTATTGGAGCAATATTTCCAAAACTTGCACCATCTTTCGGAACCGAAATTCTTTCTACTTTAAGTAGTATCACTAATGAAAATAATGTAAACTTCCTTTATGCTGAAACTAAAGACAATTCTTTTGAAGACGAATCACGGGCTATTCAGCGAATGCGACAATATGCAAATGGATTAATTATTTGGCCAATTCCAGGAAAGGTAATTGGCACAGAAATACTTAAATTGATTATCGATGAATATCCAGTAGTTCTGCTTGATCGTTATATTCAAGATGTTAACGCCAGCTATATTGTAACTAATAACAAAAAGGCCACTCAAGAAGCTTTAGAGTATCTAGTAAAGCTTGGTCATCGACATATTTGTATTGTTCCAAAACAAAATGCATCTGATTCTTCAATTCAGGATCGAGTAACGCACGCAAAAACATTTTTAAATAATTTTCCGAAAAATGTAACCTCTATTTTATATACTCAAGGAATTAATTATGAACAACGCCAAGAACTTCTTACTAAAAAGGAAATACTTAAAACAAAAGTAATTGCTCTATTAAAAAAAGACCCTCAAATCACCGCATTTTTCGTAACAGAGTACTATCCTGCAACAATTCTTTATCAAGTTTTAATCGAACTGAATTATAAAATTCCAAATGATTTTTCAATTATTTGTTATGACTCACCACATTTTTATAATGAGTCAGTCGTACATTTTACACATGTTCAACAAAATGAAAAACAAATTGCTGAAGATAGTTTCAAAATGCTTGATGCATTAATTAATAAAAAAAATGAGTCCATACAAAAACTAGAAAACGCTGATCTCATAATTGGTGACACAACGGCAATACCCAGAAACTAATTATCTACTGAGCATTTCATGCTTATATTATAAAAAATGTAACGAACTTTAGTGCATGTCAGATGCAACTGAAAAAAGAGCTAGAAATTTAAAATTTCTAGCTCTTTTTATCTCCAAATTTAATTAGTATATAAACCGCAAATTCAACTTAAAGAAGTATGATTCATTTTACATTCAGCTGTTATTGTCCATTCATTGTAGCAATTCCTATTTCAGGATAATCCTTTTCGTCAAGATTAATAGCTTCAAGTTTCCAATCACTAACCACATCATTCATATTAGTCATCACCACCATAACTGTTGCATCTTTACCATCTGCTTTAACTTCTTTTACGTTCATTTTGGCAATCTTTTGACCAATATGAACACTATCGCCAACTTTCACTTTTATAT
The DNA here is from genome assembly GCF_001611155.1 of Pediococcus damnosus. Classification (NCBI taxonomy): domain Bacteria; kingdom Bacillati; phylum Bacillota; class Bacilli; order Lactobacillales; family Lactobacillaceae; genus Pediococcus; species Pediococcus damnosus. The sequence continues at coordinate 1,914,335 of NZ_CP012294.1, read as the reverse complement.
CAAAAGGCTTACCTTTTAAAGAAACTGTGTCAATTCCCATATGAACAAGAATTTCTAACCCACTCTTAGTAGTAATACCAACAGCATGTTTTGTTTCAGCAATCATAGTAATTTTTCCACTTACAGGACTCATAATTTCATCATTTGTTGGTTCAACCGCAAATCCATCACCCATTAATTTTTGAGAAAACACCGGATCGTTCGTTTCATTTAAACTTATAACTTTTCCCACAACCGGCGCAAATAATGCAGTTGTTCCAATTTGGTTATCATTTATAGTCATTGAAGGTTTATCCTCTTCATGAATAGACCTTTGTCGATCATCTTTTGGAATAGCAAATGTATTTGTCGCCAAGAAAGCTACGATGAAAGTACCGATACCAACTAATACATACACTATTAATTGATGTGCCGAATAAATATACATTAAAGGAGATAATGCCACGGCAAGACCATATGAATTTGCTTGAATATGAAGTAGAGATAAAATACCTCCTCCTAATCCAGAACATAATACCATCACCAAAAGTGCCGGTAACCCAGCCCGTAAAACAACACCGAATAAGGCAGGCTCGCTTACTCCTAATATTTGAGTTGCTGTTGCACTAATACCAGCTGACCTTTGAGATGCTTTACAACTATGTAACGCCAAAGCCAAACAAACAGCAGCATTTGCAAATCCATACATTGCTTCTACTGTAATCATTGGATTAAAATGAGTTGCTGCCAGTAAAGAGGTTTCAACAACAATTGACATTTGATGAAGGCCTGTCATCACACACAATGGATACAGAACACCTATCAAAAATCCACCAATTCCAAATGGTAGATATAGGAAAGCACGAATTGCATGTACCAATCCCTGTTCAATAAGATGAACAATGGGTCCAAAACCCAAGAATGCTAGTGTCAACATAACAAGCACTACAACAAAGGGTGTAAAAATTAAATCCATCGAATTTGGCATAACTCTTCTTAATCTTTTTTCTAATTTTGCTCCAATAATACCTGTAAATAGAGCAGTTAGCACGCTACCTTGATAACCCTCAATTGGAATTATATTAAAAAGCATAATAGGCTTAATAGCTCCACTTGCCACATCATATGCATTGGGAAGTGATGGGGATACTAACATTAACCCAATAAGGAATCCAATAACTGGCGTTCCACCAAACTTTTTAAACGCCGACCAGCAGATAAAAGCTGGAAGAAAATTAAACGCAGTTCCAGTCAAAACAGTCAAAAGAGTTGTCACTGAATTAGGAATCATTTTGGGTGTCATTCCAATCCAACTTAATACGATTGGATTATACATTACACCCTTTAATCCAAGGAATAACCCAGTGGCACCCAAAATAGGTACAATTGGTAAATATACATCACTCAGAATCCTAATTCCTCGTTTTAGCTTATCTATCCATGAGCCACCTGTATTCGTAGTTTCCTCATTTTTACTGTCCTCAGTACCATCTTTGTTTACCCCAGAGACCTGGTCAAAAACCTTATTAACTATACCGGTACCCAGTATAATTTGATACTGTCCTCCAGTGTAAAACACACCCTTTACTTCATCTACGTCTTGAATTGCATCATCATCAATTGCGTTCCTGTTTTTCACAACAATTCTAAGCCGAGTAACACAATGTGTAATTGATTCTATATTATCTTTTCCTACAATGTTTATTAATTGATCGGCAATTTTTTTATATTTGCTCGTTTCATTCTTCATAATTCATCTTTCCTCCTTTAATAAAACTGTCTGATACGGTTTTAACTTTAATTTTTGATTTTCTAAATTTAAACTAGGATAATTATTCAATAAAACTTTTGCTTTAAAAGAAATCTTTATACTTATGGATGAAGATGACAAGTTCGTGTAACTATAAAAATGTTGCTTGCTCCCCCGTACATACCCAATAACTTCGTTTGGTATTTCAGTAAGCTCATGAATATCACCATAAACTAGTTCTTCACTGTTCTCTGAACTGTTTCTCAGTTGAATCATTTTTTTATAAAAATTCAAAACCGAATCTTTCTGTGCAGATTCTTCTTCACAATTAAGATCTTGATAACCTTCAGTAAGTGACAACCACGGATTTGCTTCTGAAAAACCAGCATTTTTTAAAATGTTCCATGGAAACGGAGTACGAGTATTATCTCTGCTTCGCAAGTTTACAAATTGAAGCGCCTGAACATGATCAAACCCTTCTTTAACTGCCCGCCGATAATTATCAACACTTGAAACATCATCAAATTCTTTAATACTGCTTCTAGTAAAATTATGCATACCTAATTCTTGCCCTTGATAGATAAATGGTGTTCCTCTCAAAAAAAAGTACATAGCTGCCAAAGCTTTTGCACCAATTGCATTTTGATATTTAGGATCTTGAATGTATTTTGAAAGTGCCCGCGGTTGATCATGGTTCTCAATAAAATTAGCTCCCCATCCTGCTAACTGTAAGGCATCTTGACTTCTAAATAATAACCTTTTAAAATCCTTAACTGTCCAATCCGTTCGTTTCCACCATTCACTCCCACTTTCGACATCAATATCTGCATAGTGAAAATCAAATATCATTGAAAAATAGCCATTATCACCAATAAAATCATCAAGCTGAGAATATTTCACTCCAGGTGCTTCACCAACAGTAATACAATTATGTTTTGAAAAAGTTTTTTTATTTAATTCTTTTAAAAAAATATCTAATCCAGGTTGGTTACGGGTTCCCTTTGTACAAGAAACCAATCCATCATTTCCATCACTTGGAAACGATTTAAAGCTTTGATTCTTTTTCAAAAACGTTATTGAATCTAGTCGAAAGCCGGAGATTCCTCTATTCAGCCACCAATTGACTATATTATAAATTTCGTTTCTCAATTCTGGGGTTTCCCAATTTAAATCCGGTTGTTTTTTATGAAAAGAATGAAAATAAAATGTATTTTCACCAGGGACCGGCTCCCAGACGCTGCCTCCGAACAACGATCGCCAATTATTAGGCCTATTGCCATTTTGTGAAGATTTAAAAATATAATAGTCTCGATATTTACTATTTGGATACTTCAAAGCTTTTTTAAACCATTCATGTTCATCCGACGTATGATTAATAACTAAATCGAGCATTACTTTGATGTTCAATTGCTTAGCAGTTGCAATTAATTTGTCAAGATCGCTTAGCGTACCAAACATTGGATTGATTTCTTCAAAACTAGAAATATCGTACCCGTTATCAACCATTGGAGACTTAAATATAGGGCAAATCCAGATCATAGTAACTCCTAAATTAGAAAGATATTTTAGTTTTTCTGTAATACCATTAATGTCACCATTGCCATCTGAATTTGAATCTTTAAAACTTCTTGGATAGATTTGATAAACAACTTCTTTTTGCCACCATTTTTTCTCCATTGAATTCTCCTTCGTTGTTTTTAATTGAAAACGTTTTACAAATCTAGTATACAAAGTTTTTAAAAATTGTCAAACGTTTATCAAAACTTTATTTATAATTATGTTATACTCATGTTATACTCATGTTATACTCATGTTATAAGCATGTAATCGTATGCTTTACGCTTATCATAAAAGCAAAGGAGTCATACTATGATTAATACATGGACCACAGATTTAAGATATAAACCATATCGTAATTGGAAAAAATCTTATGTACATAGTTTAGCAAAAAGCGTGCATTATTCTTTTTGGCGAACAGATTATCATATTCAACCAGCAACTGGCCTTCTTAATGACCCAAATGGATTTTCTTATTTTAACGGAAAATGGCAGCTATTTTATCAATCTTATCCATTTGGACCAGTTCACGGATTAAAATCATGGTTTCATATTGAGTCCAAAGACCTTGTTCACTGGAAAAATATCGGTCCTGCCCTATTGCCTGACTCCAAATTTGATTCACAGGGCGTTTACTCAGGATCTGCTTTACCCGTTAAAAATAGTTTGTTTATTATGTATACAGGAAATACTAGGGATACTAATTGGCGTCGCCACTCATATCAAAATGGCGCGTGGTTAGATCCTAACAATAAAATTACAAAACTACCTAATCCTCTAATTTCAAATGTACCGTCTAATTACACAAATGAATTTCGAGATCCACAAATTACTAAAACGAAAACTGGATACATGGCTATTATTGGTGGCCAAAATATAAATTTACAAGGAAAAATTTTATTATTCACATCTGCAGATCTAAAAATTTGGAAATTTCAAGATGAATTACATTTTTCAAATAAAATCTTGGGCTGTATGATTGAATGTCCCAATTTAATTTTCATTGGTAAAAAGCCTGTTCTAATTTTTTGCCCACAAAAATTAGAGAAAAACATTTTAAATTATAAAAATATCTATCCAAACACCTATATTACTGGAAATCGTTTTGACAAAAAAGAAGCTACAATTGATCAACCAACCTCACTTAAAAACTTGGATGATGGATTTGACATTTACGCAACACAAGCTTTTAACGCGCCTGATGGTCGAGCTCTTGCAATTAGTTGGGTTGGTTTGCCAGACATTAGCTACCCAACCGACAAAGATGGGTGGGCAAATTGTCTGAGCCTTGTTAAAGAACTTACATTAAAGCATGACCATCTGTATCAATATCCAGTTAAAGAAACACAATCTTTACGTAAAATGCCTACTTTTAAAAATATTACTATTTTCAACACAAATACAATCCTATTTAAAAATACATCTAATTCATATGAACTCGAAGTTGACGTTCCCCAAAATACAAATGGTGATTTAAATATTATGGCGGACTCATCAAACAAATATTCTGTAAAAATTAGTTTTAACACTATCAAGGGCACGGTAATCGTAGATCGAGCCAAATCAGGCATTTGCTTTGCAGAAAAGTATGGTTTTAAGCGTACAAGCATCCTACCTGCTCACAAACCTCTGACACTAAATGTATTCGTGGATAAATCAATTATTGAAATATATTTGAATAAGGGTTATAAAGTAGTTACACTTAGGGTTTTCCCAAATAAATTTCAAAATCAAATTAATGTTTCTACAAAAAGGGCCCTTAGTATTAAAAGCTGTCTTTGGAATTTGACGCAAGTAAATAAGGAATGATGAAACGTGACAAAATTATCTGACGTTGCAAAAAAAGCAGGTGTTTCCTCTACTACCGTATCCAGAGTTATTAATAATTATGGATCTCTGAGTGAAAAAACCCGTGCAAAAGTTTTTTCAGCGATGAAAGAACTAAATTATCAACCAAACTCTTTAGCCAGATCTTTACAAGGTAAAAAAACTCAATTAGTTGGCGTAATTTTTCCGTCTGTGACCAATCCATTTTATGCAGAGTTAATTGAGGATCTTGAAAATAAGCTTTTTGGTGCAGACTATAAAATAATATTATGTAATTCTGCTAATAACTCTGAAAAAGAACGATCTTATTTAAGAATGCTTCAGGCCAATCAAGTTGATGGCATTATTGCTGGCACACATAACACAAATATTGAAGAGTACAAAACCTTGGATCTTCCTGTAGTTTCCTTTGATAGGCATTTATCAGAAAACATCCCTATTATTAGCAGTGACAACTATCAGGGAGCACAGCTAGCAACAAAGGAACTAATCGCAAATGGAGCCAACCAAATTTACTTTGTCGGTAACGTCAATGTAAGCCCTAATGAAAATCCAACTGATCTTCGAGTACAGGGATTTGAAGACACTTTAAAACAGCACAAATTGGAAAGCCACTATTTTAGTGTTAAAACTGACAATTCTGTGGCAATTAAAAAAATGTTAATTCGTGATTTTCTAAATAATCATAAAGTGGACGGTATTTTTGCATCAGATGATTCTACTGCTCTATTAATTATTAACATTGCAAAAGAATTGAACATTGATATACCTAAGCAATTAAGAGTTATTGGCTTTGATGGAACAAAATTTATTCAAAATTATTTTCCTGAACTATCTACAATTTCACAACCAATCAGTGATATTGCTGACTTACTGATTTCTACTTTAGAATTAAGAATCAACGATAAGAAAAATTATCATAACGTAACTCTTGCATTACCTAACAAACTAATTCGTTCCAGTACTACAGCAAGCATATGATGAATCTAGCAACAAATCAAAAAATTAATAGTCTAGCTGTTTCACCAAGTTTTTGAAAAAATTTAAACATTAAGTATCTATTTGATAAATTCAAAAAGCTCTAAACATCATAAGCATAGTTCCCACTGCATATATCGTTTAGAACCTTTTTATTTTTAGGGTTTAAAAGATAAATTTTTCTAAATTGTCAAAACAAGTCCGAACTTGCTGAATTTCCTGCTACTTAAGTAGTTCCGGATCCTACGAGTTTTGTCGTCAATACCATTTCGGCATGTTTTACAACACTATCCAAATTAAAAACTCCAATTAATAGAAAGAAGATTATAACCATGACAAGTATTGTTCATCCAAATACTGTTACCATTGCCGTCAGTGACATTCATGGTAATCTTGCTGTTTTTACCAAACTTAATGAACTGATTACCAAATACCCTGAAGCAAATCTTATTTTTATGGGCGATTATGTAGATGGTCACAAGCAAGGTTATCTGGTTCTCCAAAAAATTAGAACATATCAACAAACTCGTCCTAACCAAACTATCGTTCTAAAAGGTAATCATGAACAAATGCTATTGGACTACATGGCCAATCCGCAAGATCAGCTTTGGCTAGGAAACGGTGGCAAAGCTACCCTTAAAAAATGGATATATGAGCTGACCAGTCGGGGATATTCTATCGAAAGAGATCGTCTATTGGTAAAGGAAAAAAACATGGATATGCTAAATTGGATTGACTCTTTGCCAATTGACTATACACTTGATAACTTATACTTTGTCCATGCTGGCCTCGATTGGACTCGGCCAAATCCATTTATGACCTCTATTGAAGACAAGCTGTGGATTCGTGAGGAATATATTTATAAATCACCGTATAATACCAATATTTTTGCCCATAACTTTACAGATAAAACAATTATTACGGGTCACACACCAACCGTTTTAATTTATGGAAATTATGAAGATAATAGTAGGCCAGTCTTCTCAAACAATTTTGCTGACCAAACTATGCCGTGTCCCATCAAAAAAATTCAATATTCTAATGAGCAGGCTCGCTACTTTATTGATGGTGGTAATCATGTCGGTGATTCTCGAATTGGTAATATTGCAGTTTTTGATCAAACTAATGGTGAATTGATTGATAGTTATCAGGATTAATTAAGTACTAACGCAATAAGAAAGCACCGTAAAAATAAGCCGATCCCCAAATTATGGAGATCGACTTTTTAAATTTTTGAAACATAACAAAGACGAATCACTCTGAACTAGTCCCAAAACCACCCTAAATCCTCAGCAAACAATCTAAACAATTGCCAAGAAGTTAATCTTGGTGAACTTTCTAAAGGTAACAGTGCTTTTTCAATTGAAAGAGCCGTTTTTCGAACTTTAGGCGAATAACGATCCACATTCAGCCAATAACGATTCCCATGTGTATAGCCTTGAAGCTGATTAATGATTAATAAACTGACCGTTGTCGACTGCGTGGCTAATTTGGACAATAAATAAAATGCTAGTGGATTATCATCAGTAATCGCAGTTATATCTGAAAAATCAACCTTCTCTCCTACTGGACCCGTTGCCAAGAAAGAATCTTGATAACATTTATTTGCTAGTTCAGGATGTTGGTTATTCAGACTAAAAAAACTAGGATCAGACAAAACATCCAATTTACTTAGATTAGATTTTTCCAATTTTAACCAATATTGATGAATAACGGATGGATTCCAGTTAACAATCCACCAATCTAACTCTTGTCTTTTAATAAGCGTTTCTAAATCATTCAATGCCTTATCATTGTTAGCTGACCAGATATCAAGATATTTACCAAAATTATCTTTGTTTGCACTGTTTTGTTCCTGTTGATTTTGTTCCTGATTTTTTTGTAAATTCGTATTTATTTGTTTTACCTCATCGGCAACTTTTTCATTGTTAGTTTTGATATAGAGTTCACTTTGTCCATCGACAGTCACTGCAGCGATAAATTGCTGTTCCAATTCCGTTAGTTTCTGAGTAGTTGCCCATTTAACAATCAGATATAAAGTAACACTTTGTAAAATAAATTCTGCATCAAAATAAGAATGTTTATGTTGTAAAAATTGATAAGCTTGTTGCCATTGAGATTTGGTTAAATTTGGAAAATCGGTTTCTATTAAACGCATGATTTCTCGATGACCTTTTAAAACGCTGTGATCTGAAACTAAATCACTTACAGGGTCAGCCTTAAATGAATCTTGAATTGTCTTATGCATTGCTACACTTAATTCAGATTTAGATTCTAATTTCGGATAAAAAGCTTCTGGTTTAATTATGAAAGAAGAATTTTTTTGTTTCACAACTATTTCCTCAATTTCTTTAGGCTTATTTTACAAAAAATAGACAGAATACAAAAAAGTATTTGAATAATGTACGAGCCCCATAGATCCATCCAAATACTTTTATATGCTTATACCTATTAGAATAGCGATTCTAATATAAAATTACCATGGTTCCTTAATTAAATAAATTTATCTGAAAGCAACTTTTAGAAGTCGCTTTTTTCATTTTGCATGTTAGTCAAGAAGTGAGTTCAAATGAACAAAAGCCACGATAAATCACTTGTTTCGTTTATTCTTCTTCATCCGTTTCTTCTTACGTTTCTTACCTTTACGAACCATAGAATTCATGGCGAGCTTAGAGAGACGGCCACTTACGCCTTTACCCAGCATGCCTTCCATACCATTGAAGTTACCTTTGCTCATTTGGTTCATCATTTTCTTCATTTGACCAAACTGTTTGATCATTCGATTAACTTCAACAACTGGTCTACCAGAACCACCTGCAATTCGACGACGACGACTTGGGTTTAATAAATCAGGATCTTCCCGTTCAGCCGGTGTCATTGACATTACAATGGCCTTCATATGAGACATATCTTTAGGATCAATATTGACATTCTTCATAGCGGGATTATTGGCCATCCTTGGAATCATTTTCATGATATCTTCCATGGAGCCCATATTCTGCATTTGATCCATTTGATCGACGAAATCATTAAAATCAAAACTATTTTCCCGAATTTTTTCGGTCATGTCTTGAGCTTGTTTGTCATCGTATTCTTTTTGCGTCTTTTCAATCAGGGTAAGCATATCGCCCATCCCTAAGATTCGAGAAGCCATACGATCAGGATGGAAAACATCTAAGTCTTTCATCTTTTCGCCTTGTCCAATAAACTTAATTGGTTTACCGGTTACGGCCCGAATCGAGAGTGCAGCACCACCACGAGTGTCGCCATCTAACTTGGTCAAAACAATCCCGGTTACGTCTAATTGATTATTAAATCCTTCAGCCGTATTTACCGCATTTTGTCCCGTCATGGCATCGACAACTAACAAAATTTCATTTGGATGCGCTAAATCTTTGATTCGCGAAAGCTCATCCATTAATTTTTCATCAATTTGTAAACGACCGGCTGTATCAATAATGACATAGTCGTTGTTTTCTTCTTGAGCCTTTTGCAAACCTTGGCGCACAATTTCGACTGGATCAACATCCGTCCCTAATTGAAAAACAGGAACATCAATTTGTTGGCCAACCTGAACTAATTGATCAATCGCAGCAGGACGATAAACATCCCCCGCAATCATCAGCGGCCGTGCCTTTTGTTCATTTTTTAACTTTAAGGCTAATTTCCCGGCAGTAGTTGTTTTCCCGGCTCCTTGTAGCCCGACCATCATAATAATTGTTGGAATCTTTGGAGATTTGTTTAAGCCAACGGCACTATCGCCCATGACCTTAACCAATTCATCATTAACGATTTTGACAATCTGCTGCGTTGGATTCAAGCCATCTAAAACATCAGCTCCGATTGCTTTATCACGGACTGTTTTAACGAAGTTTTTAACAACTGTAAAATTAACATCAGCATCTAATAAGGCAAGCCGAATTTCACGCATTGCGCTCTTTAAATCTGATTCAGAAATTTTACCCTTTTTCCTTAATTTACTGAAAGCATTTTGAAGTCGTTCTGTTAAGCTTTCAAAAGCCATAGGTTAATCCCTACCTTTCATTCTGCTTCAATTGATTCTAAATTATCAATCAATTTTAGAAGTGTTTCATCTTGTGGATAATTTTTTTTGACATAGTTAGTTAAGCGGTCCGTTTGATGATTACGCGTTAAAAAATCACCATAAATATGCAATTTTTCTTCGTAATCCTCAAGAATCTGGACCGTCCTCTTAATATTATCATACACTGCTTGCCGACTCACGGCGTAATTTTCTGCAATTTCACCTAGTGAATAATCATCTGCATAATAAAGTTGCATGTAATTACTCTGTTTTTTGGTTAGTAAGGACCCATAAAATTCAAAAAGGAAGTTTATGCGATTGTTTTTTTCTATTTCCATTTAATCACACCACTCCTATTTGCTTGTCTCCAAAAAATCACTAAACAAACCATCGACAAAATCTTTTGGTGAAAATGGACTTAGATCATCCACCTGTTCGCCCAATCCAACGTACTTAACGGAAAGATGTAACTGATTCCGAATGGCCAGTACGATTCCACCTTTGGCTGTTCCATCCAATTTTGTAAGAATAATTCCAGTAACTTCCGTGGTTTCTTTGAAAACCTTGGCTTGATTCATGGCATTTTGACCCGTTGTGGCATCCAAAACTAACAAAATTTCTTGAGGAGCATGCGGAATTTCACGCGTAATCACACGCCGCATCTTATCCAGCTCGTTCATCAGATTAACTTTGTTTTGTAAACGTCCAGCGGTATCAACCAAAACCAAATCATAGTTTTCTTTTTTAGCCTTTTGAACCGCATCAAACACAACGGCCGCTGGATCACTCTTTTCGGGACCAGCAACTACGGGAACGCCATCACGTTTACCCCATTCTTGTAATTGTTCAATGGCACCAGCTCGGAAAGTATCACAAGCAGCCAATAGCACTTTTTTACCCCGCTTCTTAAACCGATTTGCGAGTTTACCAATGCTAGTCGTTTTACCAACCCCGTTGACTCCCACAAATAAGAAAACACTGGGACCTTCTGTGGCAAAAACCAGATGATTATCTTCAGTTGTTCCATTTCGTGTATAAAGCGAAACTAGCTTAGAAACAATCAAGTTTGAAATTACTTTTTGGTCTGTGACATGTTTGGATTCAATTTCTTCCCGAACTTCATCACTAATTTGGACCGCAGTTTCAAAACCAACATCGGCACCAATTAAAGTTTCCTCAAGATCATCATAAAAATCATCATCAACACCGCTAAAGTTAACAAAAAGGTCTGCTAATTTTTGTCCAAACGTGCGCCGAGATTTTTCGAGCCCCCGATTATAGCGATCAACCTCTTTATTTTGTTCTGTTGTCGCAGCTTGTGGATTGATTGGGACTTCTGGTGCTTTTTCTTCAACTGGTGCATCACTTTTTTCTTCCGCTGGTTTTTCAGCAACTGGTTTTTCTTTTGCTTGTTTTGCCAATGCTTGCTGTTCTTCTAGTGCTTGTTGTTCTAATTTCTTTTTCTTTCTTCGACCGAATATACTCATTGTGTTTTAGTTTCCTTTCATGAAAGATCTTCAAGAGACACAGAAGCCATCTTTGAAACGCCTGATTCCTGCATGGTTACCCCATACAAGACGTCGCATTCTACCATTGTACCCTTTCGATGGGTAATCACAACAAATTGCGTTTGTTGCTGGAAGTTGCGAAGATAATCAGCAAATCGACTAACATTAGCATCATCAAATGCGGCCTCAACTTCATCCAAAATACAAAATGGCACTGGTTTAACTTCTAAAATTGAAAAAAGTAAGGTAATTGCGGTCAAAGCCCGTTCTCCACCTGAAAGCAAACTCAAACGTTGGAACTTTTTGCCAGGCGGTTGTGCCTTAATTTCCAATCCTGTTGTTAGCAGATGCTCTGGATCCGTCAACTCCAGCTTGGCTTTACCACCGCCAAACATTCTGACAAACACCTTTGAAAATGAAGCTGAAACTTGATCAAAAGTGGTTTTAAACCGTGTGGCTGCTTCCGTGTCAATTTCATTAATGGTTTCCAATAATTGCTTTTGTGAAGTCATCAAATCATCTTTTTGTTCTGTTAAAAATTGGTGGCGGGTTGAAACACGTTGATACTCATCAATTGCACCCACATTCACATCACCAATTTCATCTAATCCCTTTTTGATAAGTTTTAATTGACGTTCTAGATCCTGCTGATCAATATCTAGCCTATCTTTTTTAGCCAATTCAAAACTTAGTTGGTATTTTTCACTTAAATCGTTCAATGCATGATCAACCTGCTCACTAACACGAGTTTGCTTAACCTTTATATCCTGCAAATCATCGCTTGCAACCGAATTTAGTTCTTGGACTCTTTGAAGGCCCGTTTCTTTTTGGGCCAACGTTTGTTCAAGAGTTTCAAAACTAGCCTGTTGTTTGCTTAATTCTTTCTTCAAGTTTTCAATATGTTGTTGATCACTTGCAAGCTCTTCTTGGGTTGTCTGACTTTTCGATCCTTGAACCCTTTGTTGCTTTTGTAAATCTAATTGTCGATTCTTGGCATCTAAAACCAATTGTTGGAGGCTCTTAATTTTCTGGTCACGCTCACTTAAAATTGTCTTGCCCTGCGTTAATTGAGCTTGGACAGTCGCTAGTTGCTCTCTAAGTTGCGTAATTGATTGTTGATTCGCATTTTGTGTCTGTCGTAATTGCGTAAGATCTGCCTTTTGTGTGTCCGTTTTTGTCGTAATTACAGTTAACTCATCGTTAAGCGATTTTTCCTGATCTGCTAAATTCGTTGACTGGCTTTCAAACGTATTCTTATAGTCACCTTTTTGGTTAAACTCATAGCTGACTGCATCAATTCGCCGATTAAGTTCCTTCACTTGGTTGGCAATCATCTCAAGTTGCCTTTGGGCATCCTTATACTGATCATTTGCAGTATTAAACTGTTGTCTAAGTTCGCTACCCTTAGTTTCCGCAGCGGTCATTTTTTGTTTAAGGTCCTGCACCAATTCCTCGCGATTTTCGAGTTCAGATTTCATTTGAGAAACCTGTTTACTTAAATCATTACGTTGCTGTTTTTGCGTTAATAATCCAGCTGTTTGATGCCGGTTAACACCACCGGTCATTGAACCAGAAGGATTAATAATTTCACCATTCAAGGTGACAAATCTCAGCCGCGCTGTAAGTTGTTTTGATATTTTTGAGGCATGATCTAAATCACTGGCAATTAAAATATTCCCTAGTAAGTATTGCTTAACAACAATTAGGCTTTGATCTGTTTCAACTAAATCTGAAGCAACTCCTTCAAACCCTTCGCTATTTTCAAGCTCTTGGCGAACTTTTGGTGAAATTTGTTTGGCCCGAATTGTGGTTAACGGTAGTAAAGTTACACGACCAGCACGATGCTGCGTCAAATATTGGATGATATTACGAGCATCCTGATCCTTTTTTGTAACTAGCTGTTGCAACTGACTTCCTAAAACTGTTTCAACGGCCTTGGTATACTTTTCTGGAACTTTTAACAAATCCGAAACGACACCAACTAGCCCCTTAAACTGATTCCGATTTTTCAACACACTCTGAACACCTTGATAAAAGCCTCGCAATTCTGTTTCAGAACTACTAAGGGTTTCTAATCGCGTTTTGGCTTGTTGATAAACTTGGATCGCTTGTAACCAACTATCTTGCCCCTGTTTTTGCTGATTTGTAAATTTTTGATAATCGGTTAGTGCTAATTTTAATTGGTCTTCTGCAACTGTAGTTTGTTTCTCTAACTGGGCAACCTTTTTTTGTTGATCAGCATAGCTTTGTTTTAAATCCTGTAACTGCGTCTGCAATTTAACTAAGTCAGCATTGACATGCAATTGTTGCTGACTGTCTTGTTCATAACTCTTCTTCAAATTAGCTTGCTCATTATGAACCTGTGCTAATTGTTGCATTTTCTCAATATATGACGCCTGTAACTGGTCAATTTTTTCTTGAGCATCCTGCTGACGTTGCTGCATTTCTTTTTCTGAAAGTTTGGCTAATTGTTTCTTTAAATTACCAACTGTCTTTTGATAGTCGCTAACTTTTTTCTCTAATTGTTGTTTCTGATCCTGATTTTTTTCTAGTTCTTGTTCATTTTTTTTAACTGACTGGCCTAGTTCTGCAACTTGTTGCTGTTGATACTTATTTTTTTCTGAATCAACATTTTGTTGTCCTGCTAAATTTTCATACTTTTTGGTTGTTTCAAGTAAGTCAGCCTGCAATTGATCTTTTTCTTTTTCTGAAACTTGCCGTTGATCTTTAAGATTTGTAACCGCAGCATTCAATTCTTTCTTTTGACTACTATACTGGGTGACCAATCGATTAGCTTCATCAATATCTGCTTGGGTAGTATTACTTTGCGTTTGTAATTTGTCAATCAAATTTACTAAACGCGTTTTATCCAGCTGATCAAATTGCTTTTTTTGATCCAAATAATCTTGTGCTAAACTACTTTGCTCTTCCAAAGGTTCAATTTGAGAGTGCAATTCTGCAATTAAATCACTAACCCGATCTAAATTATCATTCGTTTTTGTTAGTTCTTGTTCAGCTTTTTGCTTATCTTGTTTATACGCCAAAACACCGGCAACTTCTTCAATGATTGTGCGCCGGTCTTCTGGTTTACTATTAAAAATTGATTCAACTCTACCTTGAGAAATCACTGAAAATGAGTCTCTTCCGAGGCCAGTATCAATAAAAAGATTCAAGACATCCTTTAAACGACACTCATTTTGATTAATCAAATACTGACTGTCACCATTTCGAAACAGCTTTCGTGTGACACTGACTTCCGTAAAATCTGTTTTCAAAAAATGATCAGAATTATCGAATGTAATGGTCACTGCAGCTCGATTTAAAGGTTTACGATTTTGTGAACCAGCAAAAATAACGTCTGGCATTTTACCACCACGAAGGCTTTTGGCAGACTGTTCACCCATGACCCATCGGATAGCTTCAATAATATTACTCTTTCCACTGCCATTAGGACCCACAATGCCAGTGATTCCATCTTCAAAATTAATTGTTGTTTTATCAGCAAAGGATTTAAAGCCGCTGATCTGTAAGGCCTTAAGTTTCATGAACACCAAGCTCCCAATCTAAACATTTTTGACGCGTAATGCTTGTAAAGCATCCTTTGCAGCAGCTTGTTCCGCAATTTTCTTTGATTTTCCAGTGCCAACCCCAAGTTTTCGTTTATCATCAAAAACGGCCACTTCAAAATCAAGCTCATTATCAGGGCCAGCCTCATTTAAAAGATCATAATGAATTAAGGCATCCCCATCGCGTTGCAGCACCTCTTGCAAGTTGGTCTTGTAATCAATCACATGGTCAAATGCTCCAGTGTCTAACTTAGGGAATATAACCGTATGCACAAATTTCTCAACTGCTGGTCGCCCTTGATCAAGATATAAAGCCCCAACAAATGATTCAAAAATATCACAAAGAAGTGAAGAACGGTTGCGTGCGCCACCCTTTTCCTCACCCTTACCAAGACGGATGTATTGATCAAAATGGCATTCCCGAGCAAACTGACTGAAGCTTGTTTCACAAACCATTGCCGCTCTGAGGCGAGTTAATTTTCCTTGTGGCATTTCTGGATAACGTTTAAAAATATATTCTGACACAATTAATTGCAAAACTGCATCACCTAAAAACTCGATTCGTTCATAAAATTTCAATCCTTGATTAGGATGCTCATTTACATACGAAGCTTGAGTTAGTGCTTCATCCAAAAGACTCTCATCATTAAATTCAATTTGAAAATTTTTCTTTAGTTCCGCATCGATTGATTTTTTCATTTCACCCATCCTCTCTAAAATCCTTACCCTAATAGTATATCGTTTTTCGACGAAACTGCCTACTACTGGATCAATATACAAGTTGAGACCAGAACAAATTGTTCCAGCCTCAATTTATAAAAACTTATTTACTTTTTTGATTGGCAGTAATGAAATCAACGGCCTGACCGACTGTAGAAAGCTTTTCAGCATCCTCATCGGAAATCTCAGCACCAAATGCATCTTCTAATTCAAGCACAAATTCCACGATATCAATAGAATCTGCATTCAAATCTGTTTTAAAATTCAAGTCGTTCGTTACTTTTGCCTTATCAACATCAAAATGATCAACAATGATGTCAGAAATCTTATTAAATACTTCTTCTTTAGTCATGTGCTACTCCTTAGTCATTTAAATACTCAAATAAGTTTAATGGTTTTCTGACAATTTGTCTACAAAAAACGTTAAATTTCCTTATTTTGCTCACTTCGTGTTGCAAAATAATCTGCTAAGTTTGTAGTCAAGTTTGTGTCTACCATCTGGCGAAGCTGACTTAAGGCATGGTAAATTTGCGTTTCATTGCTTGAGCCGTGCGCTTTAACAACGGGAGCCTTTACTCCCAACAATACTGCCCCACCATGTTTTGAATAATCCATTTTATCTTGGACAACTTTAAATACAGGTTTTAACATTAAGCCACCTAATTTACCCTGCACACCAGAGTCTAAAATACTGTGCTTAATTAATTTTAACAGTGATAATGCCGTTCCTTCCGTATTTTTCAAAACAGCATTACCAGTAAAACCATCCGTAACTACCACATCCGCAGTTCCGTTCAATAATTCTCGTGACTCAATGTTACCAACAAAATTCAAATTAGAATCCTTGGCAAGGGCCTGGTAAGTTTCTTTATGAAGTGTATCGCCTTTGTCTTCTTCCGCACCATTATTTAATAATGCGATTCTTGGATTAGTAATCCCGGCAACGTTACTACTGTAAAAGTTACCCAAGATTGCAAATTGCTGTAAGTTTTTAACTTTACTTTCGGCGTTGGCACCCACATCCAACATTGTGAATGAATCTTGTGGCCCTGCTAGAGAAGGTAAAGTTGTTGTCATTCCGGGGCGGTCGATCCCCTTAATTCGGCCAATAATAAATAAACTTGCAGCCAGAAGAGCTCCTGTATTGCCGGCCGAAAAAAGGGCATCCGTTTTTCCATCTTTAACCGACTGCGCTGCTAAAACAAGTGAAGATGTTTTCTTCTGGCGAACTGCGCGAACAGGTTCGTCACCCATCTCAATTTCAGAATCTGTGTGCACAATAGTAATTCGTTCGCCATTTTTCAAGTATTTCCTTATTTGATCTTCTTTACCAAATAAAATAAACTTGGTATCTGCAAATTCATCTCTTGCCAATTCAACTCCTTGAACAACTTTTTCAGGAGCGTAATCGCCACCCATTGCATCAACTGCTAATTTCATCTACTATCCCTCTTTTATATTTTTAATCAAAGTTTGCATTTCTTTTCATTACAATTTCTAAATATTCATTCAAATACTCAAACTCCGGTACAGTCTGCCATTTTTCTGTATGCACAATTTTGCTAGCTTCCAATTGAGCGGTTTGCAAGGCACCAATATCAACGATTGGATCACCGATACGAAACTCAGGGACTCCCGATTGTTTATTTCCAAAAACATCACCAGAACCACGTAACTGAAGATCTGCTTCCGATATCTTAAACCCATCATTGGACTGTGTCATAATCTTCATCCGCTTAATCCCTGTTTCATTTTTAGGATCTGCCACCAATATACAGTAAGCCTGATCCTGACCACGACCAACTCGTCCACGTAATTGATGAAGCTGCGCCAGTCCAAATCGATCAGCGTCATAAATAATCATCACTGTGACGTTGGGGACATCCACACCAACCTCAATTACAGTTGTAGAAACCAATAGCTGAAATTGATTATCTTTAAATTGCTGCATGATTTCATCTTTTTCATCTGACTTCATGCGGCCATGAAGCAGTCCAACTTTATATTTCGGACTAAATACTTCTTGCAATTGCTCATACAGTGCCACTGCATTTTTTAAATCTAAAGTTTCAGATTCCTCGATTAAGGGCGTTACAACAAACGCTTGGTGTCCAGCTTCAAACTGCCGTTTAACAAAATCTAACATGCCATTTACATTATTGCTTTTAACCCAGCTTGTCAAAACTGGTTTCCGTCCTTTTGGCATTTGATCAATAATCGATACATCCATCTCTCCATATGATGTAATGGCTAGGGTTCGTGGAATTGGCGTTGCCGTCATAGCTAAGACATCCGCATTCATTCCCTTTTTGCGGAGAGCTTCACGTTGTTTTACCCCAAAACGATGTTGTTCATCAATCACTACTAATCCTAAATTTTTAAAAACTACATCATCTTGAATTAATGCATGTGTCCCAATTAACAGATTAATGTCACCATGTTCAATCCCATGTAACAAAGCTTTGCGTTGCTTAGATTTCGAACCAGAAGCACCCGTCAGCAAGCCAATATTAACGTCTGTGCCTTCGAAAATCTTTGTTAAGTTATTTGCATGCTGTTCCGCTAAAATCTCTGTAGGAGCCATTAAAGCTGTCTGATAACCAGCTGTAATAGCTGCGTACATAATAATGGCTGCCACAATGGTCTTCCCACTCCCAACATCTCCTTGTAAGAGGCGATTCATTCTAATGGGGCGTTTGAGATCATAACAAATTTCATTAACTACCCGTTTTTGCGCATCTGTTAGCTCATAAGGAAGTTTAGCAACAAAAGCCTTAATTTTCCCAATATCATACGCAATTGCGGTTCCATTATCAACCTGATCTCGTCGTTTAAGCAATTGTAATTCCATTTGAAAAATAAAAAATTCTTCGAAAGTAGCCGTTCGTCGGGCGATCTTTGCAGCCTTAACATCCTTAGGAAAATGTAAGTCATGAATCATCGTGCGCCGATCAATCAATCGATACTTTTTAACTAACGTCTGTGGTATCAACGTTTTTATTTGATCATTGTAAAGATCAAATGTCTGAGTTACTAATTTTTTTATTGTATTCTGACGAATATGTTGATTAGCCGGATAAATAGCCTCAATATTTGCGGAATCCGAAGTTGAAAAAGGCAACAGTTTCATCCCCGTTAAACTCCGTCTTCGTGCATCCCATTTACCATATACTGCAAACTTTTCGTTCATGACTAATTGCTTTTTTAACCATGGTTGATTAAAAAACGTAACCATCACAGATTCTTGATTAGTTAGCAAACGAAAATTAAGGCGATTCTTTTTTCGACCATAGCGGGCCAAGACCGGTTCTGATGCAATGGTACCCTCTAAAGTAACTTTTTGCTGATCAACTAGTTCCGTCATGTTTTGTGGGCGTAAATCTTCATACCGAAACGGAAAATACAATAATAAATCTTCGATTGTATAAATTCCCAGTTCATTTAATGCTTTGGCACGTTGCAACCCAACTCCCGGAAGTTTAGTGATGGGAGAAAAAAGGGTATGTTCTTCAGTCATATGTCGACTTCCTAACTACAAAAAGAGGTGGATATAATTCCAGCCTCTTCATTTTTCCAATTATTCAACTGATACGATGAACGGATAAACAGGTTGATCCCCCTCATGGATTTCAATCTCAAGTTCATCATCTAATTTTTGAATCTCACTTTCAAGCTTTTCAGCTTCAGACTTCTTCGTGTCCTCACCATAAATAATTGTAACAATTTCACTATCTTCATCCAACATCAATTTTACCATTTCACTAGCAGCATCAAGCAGATTAGATTTTGAAGTCTCAATTTTACCATCGACAATCCCAATGAAATTGCCCTTTTTAATTTTTTTGCCTTGAACAGTAGTATCGCGAATGGCGGTCGTAACTTCACCGCTTTTAACGGAACTCAAGTTATCTTCCATTGCGTTCACATTACTGTTCAAATCATTTTCTGGGTTAAAGCCCATCAAAGCTGTCATTCCCTGTGAAATATTGCGACTATGCACAATTTGTGCGGGAATATCCGTAACTTGAATGGCCTGTTCAGCGGCCAAAAAGATATTTTTATTGTTCGGTAAAACGATTGCCCGTTTTGCATGAGAATCATTAATCGCAGCAACAATGTCCGCTGTACTTGGATTCATCGTCTGGCCACCATTAATTATATGCGTTACACCAAGGCTGCGGAATAGCTTGTCAACACCCGCTCCGGAGGCAATTGCAATAATTGCTGTCCCCTTTGTGTCTAATGTCTGTTCTGGAACTTCCGTCGACTCATCTTTCTCAATAATCTCTTCTTGTTGTTGACGCATATTGTCAACCTTTACAGTTGCGAGATCACCAAACTGTTGTCCCCAAGCCAAAACTTTTCCGGGATGTTCAGTATGCACATGAACCTTAACAACGTCGTCATCATTAACAACTAATAGGGAATCACCTAATTTTGCCAAATAATTATAGAAAGTATCGTAATCAAACTCTTGTTTAACTTGAAGACCCTTCCCAATTCGAACCATAATTTGAGTACAATAACCGAATTTAATGTCAGCAGGATCAATTTTTCCCTGAACACTTTGATGGTGTTTTGCATCAACCATTTCGTCCATTTGCTCCTCATCAGGTTCATCATCACTTTGTGCACGGCCATTCAAAACATCATCAAATGCTTCAAAAACAAACGTTAAGCCTTGGCCACCTGAATCAACAACGCCGACTTCTTTCAACACTGGTAAAAGATCAGTTGTTTTTTTCAAAGCTTCTTTACCAGCCTTAGTTACAGCATCCATAACCTGGACGATATCGTCCTGTTCCGCAGCTGCTTCTTTACCAGCCTTAGCCGCTTCACGAATCACTGTGAGGATAGTTCCCTCGGTTGGCTTCATAACAGCCTTATAAGCAGTCTGTGCCCCTTCTACAAATGCATCAGCTAAATCTTGAGCAGTGAGGGTTGCTTTATTCTCAACACTTTTAGAAAAACCACGAAAAATTTGGGAAAGAATAACACCAGAATTACCCCGAGCTCCCATTAATAAACCTTTAGCTAATGCCCCTGCCAGTTTACCAACATGTTCACTCGGTTCATCTCTTTCATATTTAGCACCGCTTTCCATTGACAAACTCATATTAGTCCCTGTATCCCCATCTGGAACTGGGAAAACATTTAATGAGTTAATGAAATCTGCATGCTTTTTTAACTTTTGTGCACTTGTTTGGATCATTTGATTAAATTCTTGGTTAGTGATTTCAGTCGTTGCCACTTTCAATTATAAATTCCTCCTTGTTTCAGTCCTTCGTAATTAAGCCCCTAAGACCTTTACACCCTGGACAAAAACATTCACAGAGTTTGCTGAAACACCTAACATTGATTCTAAATTATATTTTACTTTTGATTGAACATTCTTTGAGACTTCGGAAATTTTTGTGCCATAACTTACAATAATATACACATCAATGGCAACCCCATTGTCTTGTTGACGTACAACAACACCTTTAGAATAATTTTCTTTACGTAAAATTTCGTTTAAATTATCACGAATTTGGCTTTTGCTTGCCATGCCAACAACGCCATAATTATCTGTTGCGCCACCGCCTACTACTGTTGCGATCACGTCGTTAGAAACATCAACGGTTCCGTTTTTTGTCTGAATTTTTACAGCCATTAGTAATAGCCTCCTTAAATCAAATCATCGTTTTGATATCAACGATATTTTACCATACTTCAACAAAGCAATAAACGCAACACTCTTTCGGGCAATTGCACCTACTGATTCTCTGAATAGTTGTCCTAAAGCCATTTTAACAAAAATCATAACTTTTCTAAATGGTTACATTTAATTAGATCTCGTCACGCTTGCCTAATCATCAAAAACCGTTTAGAATCAACCAGAATTCATTAAATGGTAATTCTTCTAAAATTAGAATTCAAAATATAATTTAAAAATAGACTGTCAAGTAAATATACTTGAAAGAAAAACATTGCATTCCCTCGGTATCTATGATAAGTTATTTAGGTGAGTTAAAAAGAATTCTATGATATATTATGATATATATAGAAGCGACAAAGGAGGATTTTAAAAATGGCAAAAGACTTTGTCACCGGTCGTCGTACCCACTTTGGCAACACGCGTTCACACGCTTTGAATCA
Source organism: Pediococcus damnosus (assembly GCF_001611155.1). NCBI lineage: Bacteria > Bacillati > Bacillota > Bacilli > Lactobacillales > Lactobacillaceae > Pediococcus > Pediococcus damnosus. The sequence continues at coordinate 1,892,267 of NZ_CP012294.1, read as the reverse complement.
TAGTCGCCGAAGCTGGAAACCAAATTTGCATAAGGTCCGCATTCTTGTGGATGGAAAACCAAAACGCGTTTGGGTTTCTGCTCGAGCATTAAAATCAGGCAAAATCAAACGTGCATAAAAAAAGATTGAAGCAATTGCTTCAATCTTTTTTTGTAGTTATAATTTTTGTTTAATTCGCATCATGACTATAAATCACCGCTACCGTACCGCTAGAAAAGCTAAAACTTGCAGTTGATTTCAAAAATTCATTGCTTACGTAAGCCACCGGTAACTGATCAGATTGATTATGTAACTGATATTTTTCATCCGGCAACGTTAGGTTTTCAACCTTTCCTAATGAAACAAATGACAGGTATTTATAATCTGGCAAGACATTAATACAATGCTGACCGGCGTTAAAAAAGTAAATACAATTTTGTCGATCAATTATCTTCACTTGTTCAACATACTGATTAAATTTGGGCTTTAGAAGCATAAAAATATTACTCAATAAATGATCTAAACGGCCACCTGTTGCGCCATACAAATGAACTTCATCTGCGTGCAATTGTTCAAAAGCACTTGCTAATGCTAATTCAGTATCGGTATCATCTTTAACTGGATTTACCTGAATAATTTCAGAACAATTCTTCTTTACTTCTACAAGTTCTTGCACTGTCATTGAATCAAAATCACCGACCGCCAACTGTGGTCTAATATGATTTTTAATTAAAATCAATGCGCCACGATCAACGCCAATCCAACCAGCCTTCTGATTAAATAGATTTTCTGGGTATTGTTGTCTAGGACCACCTGCCAAAATATTAACTTGCATTATTCCGTAGTCCTTGTTTTCAATTTTTTAATTTGTGCAACTGGATCTTCATTATTAAATACATAAGAACCGGCAACCGCAATATCCGCACCAGCTTTATACACGGATGCAACATTCTGGTCAGAAATTCCGCCATCAACTTCAATGGCAAAGTTGTTATCCCCAGTTTGACGTAATTGGTTTAACTGCTGAATTTTTGGAAGCATTTGGGAAATAAATTTTTGACCCCCAAAACCTGGATTAACCGTCATCACTAATACTTGATCAACAATCGGTAAAACCTCGTGAATCATACTGATTGGTGTCCCAGGATTCAATGCAACCTCTGCTTTTACACCATGTTGTTTAATCATCTCTAATGCGCGATAAATATGCGGAGTACTTTCCACGTGAACACCCACAACATCTGCACCCGCTTGACAAAACTGTGTCACAAATCGTTCAGGATTTTCAATCATCAAATGGCAATCTAATGGCATACTGGTAATTGGTCGAATAGCTTCAACCATTCCGGGACCAAAACTTAGATTCGGCACAAATTGACCATCCATCACATCAATATGTAAAAGATCAGCGCCTCCTGACTGGGCAACTTCAATGTCTGGTTTTAAATCAACAAAATTAGCACTTAAAATTGATGGGGCTACTTTAATCATACTTATTTTCCTCTTTTCTTAGTATAACCTTTCCGTTGATAATCAGGTTTTTGTGCTTTAATCGTATTAAAAAATTGAACATAATTATCATAGCGACTTTGCATGATTTCCCCATCCTGAACAGCCTTTTTAACTGCACAATTAGGTTCATTAATATGCAAACATTCACGGAACCGACAGTTTAAACCAATATTTGCAATTTCTGGAAACAAGCCTTTCAAATCTTCTAATTGCATTTCGAATACCGTATAGCTTGAAAAACCCGGTGTGTCCGCAACTAGTCCATTTCCAACAGGGAATAATGCTACTTTTCGAGTGGTATGTTTCCCACGATTTAACGCTGTTGATACCTCACCCGTTTGAAGAGCCAAATTCGGATCAATATGATTAAGTAATGTTGATTTCCCTGCTCCCGTTTGACCCATAAAAATAGTTAATTGATTAGCAAAGTCACTTTCTAATTTTTTAATTGCTTCATCGTCGAAGGCTTGCCAATCTAAATAAACTTCATAACCAATTTTACGATAGCCTGCAACCTTTTCCTCGAAAGCAGGTTGTTGCTTCTCATCAACTAAATCTCCTTTTGTAAAGTAAATAATTGGCTTAATTTGTTTTTCTTCTAATGTTACCAATTGTCGATCTAACAGGTTAGTCGAAAAATCGGGTTGGACACAGGCAGTCACCACAACTGCCTGGTCAATATTTGCCAACGGTGGACGTACCAACTGATTACGTCGTTCATCAATTTTTAAGATGTATCCTTCATTTTCGGCTTGACTTTCAAACTCAACCCAATCGCCAACCAGTGGTGAAATTTTTTGCTTTCTAAAATTTCCACGAGCCCTTGTACGATAGATCTTATTATCAGTTTTAACGTCGTAAAAACCGCTTAGTGATTGAATAATTTGTCCTCTGTGCATTAAAAACCTCTCAATCTATTCTGTGACGGAAAAACGAATCGTCGTTGCTCTCGGAACAACGACTTGGTCAGGAACAACACTTTGATAAATAATCTTTCCATGATCAAACTGCATTGTCTGAACTTTCGTTTTTTTGATTTTAAATCCTTTTGCCCGTAACTTTTTTGCTACTTGGGTATAAGAATTCCCAATATAATTTTCAACAACATAACTATTAGGTCCCTGACTGATCACAATATTAACTGCGACCCCTGCTTGAACTTGCTTTTTACTTTTGGGTAACGTTTCTATAACCCGTTTGTAGTCAACTTTTTGATTTCCCGTTCGAGTAATCTGACCCACTTTTAGATTCTTTTTTTTCAAGACAGCTGTCGCCTCATTCTGGGTCATCCCAGAGACATCAGGAATTGAAACAACTTTAGGAAAACTCAGATAAAAGGCAACGGCAATCCCAACAATAAATAATGTCAATAACCCCAAGAAGATGGCAATCTTTTTCCTCAATGGATGACGATTTCGTCTTTTTTTAGTAACGGTGCTTGTTGATTTTTTTTCGTTGTTTGGTTGTGAAATGGCCTTAACTTCGGCAACATCCTTAATTGCCATAGGTCCAAAATGAGAAGCTTTCGCAATAATTGTTTGATCATTTGAAGACTGTGTTACAAAACGTGGTTCATCCGCACGGCTCGGTGAAAGAGATGTTTTAAGATCGTTTGCCATTTCAGTAGCGGAAGCATATCGGTCAAATGGGTTCTTAGCGGTTGCCTTTAAAATAACGTTTTCCAAGGCCTGCGGAATTCTAGGATCAAAATCACGAACAAGAGGAATTTGATTTTGAGAATGTTTGATGGCGATTGAAACTGCATTTTCACCTTCAAATGGTACCCGCCCGGTCAACATCTCATATAAAATAATTCCTAATGAATAAATATCTGATCGTTTGGTTGCCAGATGACCACGGGCTTGCTCCGGAGATAAATAGTGAACTGATCCCACAACTGCATTGGTTTGCGTGATTGTTTGGTCTTGCTGGGCCACGGCAACTCCAAAATCTGAAATCTTAGCACTACCATTCTTATCCATTAACACATTTTGTGGTTTTAAATCACGATGAATAATCCCGTGTGCATGAGCCGCTGCCACACCACTCAAAATTTGTTCCATGATATCAATAACTTTTTGATAAGGAATGGGAAAATGGTCTTTGATGTACTGTTTTAAATCAGTACCATCAATATACTCCATAACCAAATAGTGAATCCCATTATCTTCACCAACATCATACACACTCACGATATTTGGATGCACAATTTCTGTGGTTGCAAGTGCTTCTCGTTGAAAACGTTGGATCGTCTTATCGTCATTTTGAAGATCAAAACGAATTAATTTTACAGCAACATCTCGCTTGAGAATAAGGTCACGCGATAAATAAACATCGGCCATTCCGCCTTCACCAAGCGAACTAATAACTCGATAACGTCCGTTAAGCGTTTGATTTGGTGTCATTTACTTATCCACCTCATCTTCCGCCTGAATGATGAGCACAGTTACGTTATCTCTGCCACCAGCTTGATTGGTCAATTCAATTAATTTTAAACATTTTTGTTCTAACTCAAGAGGGCCACCCAAAATATTTGCAATTGTTTGATCTGACACCATATTAGTTAAACCGTCTGTACACAAAAGAAGTTGATCATGCACTTTCCACGCATAAGTGTGCACATCAATGTCTGAGTTACTTGAGATTCCCAACGTTTTTGTAATAATATTTTTTTGGGGATGATTTTTAGCTTCTTCTGGTGATAACTTACCATTTTTAATTAATTCGTTCACTAATGAATGATCAGAGGTAAGTTGTTTCAATTCGTTTCCTTTAAATAAATAACAACGACTATCACCTAGATGAGCCACAATAAATTGGTTTTCCAAAATAATGGTAACTACAATTGTTGTCCCCATCCCATTTAGATCTGAATATTTTTGAGCAGTTTCCAAAATTTCATCATTTTCTTGAGTAACTTCTATTTGAAGCCACTTAATTGCATTAGTCACGTCATCAAAATCGGTACTTTGGAACAAATACCCTAAATGAGATACCGCCATTTCTGAAGCCACATCTCCACCTTGGCGACCACCAATGCCATCAGCAACGATGCTAAATAAAACGTTCTTTTTATTCTTAAAAACGCCGACATAATCTTGATTTTCGTCACGGTGGCTACCAATATCAGATTGAAATGCATACTTCACAAATTATCACGCTCTCTTTTGTAAACAAGCAATAAAGAAACCATCAGAGCCAAAATCATCCGGATAAATATTAAGATATGGAACAGAACGGTCTTCTTTTAAATGTTTAACCGTCTGTGTAGGAATCAATTTAAATTCAGGATGAAGTTCTAAAAACGCTGAAATTGTCTTTTCATTTTCTTGTTCTAATATCGTACATGTACTGTAAGTTATTATACCGTTATCTTTAACTTTAGGAGCCATTGCATTTAAAATTCCTAATTGGATTTTATGTAAGTTCTGACTATCTTCTAATGTCTTTTCATAACGAATTTCTGGCTTGCGGCGCATTAATCCAATTCCTGAACATGGTGCATCAACTAAAATTCGGTCAAAGTAATCATCTTCAACAATCGAATCAATTTTACGAGCATCTAATGCTTTTGTGGTGACCCGCTCGTCAAGACCCATTCGTTTAGCATTTTGCTTGATCAATCCTACTTTTTTAGGATGAAGGTCCAGTGCGAGAACGTGTCCTTCTTCACCAATTTTTTGAGCAATATGGGTTGTTTTACCACCAGGAGCAGCACAAGCATCAAGCACTTCCATGCCGGGATCCAATTGCATGGCTTCGCCGACGAGCATGGCACTTTCATCTTGAATTGTTAAAGCACCATTTCCAAAAAGTGGTGACTTACCAATACTGCCTTCAGTGACAATGACGCCATCTTTCGCTACTTTACTTGGTTCAGCTTGATAACCATCTTCATTTAACTGATCAATCACTTCCGATTGTGTGGTTGCATTTGTATTTACACGAGCAGCCTGTCGTGAAGGGTGATTAATGGACTCCAAAATTTGATCAGTTTTAGTGGTGCCTAACTCTTTGTCTAATTGTTCAACGAGCCATGGGGCTACGCTATATTTGATGCTTCGGTAATCCTTCTGATCAGCACTTAATTCGGGAATTCCTACTCTTTGCATTTCATGTAAAACACCCGTTACAAACGCTCGGATTCCACTGTGCCCACGCACTTTGGCAATTTCAATGCTTTCATTAAAAATTGCCCGCGTGGGAACTCGATCTAAATAGACCATTTGGAAAACGGCTGAAAGTAAAAGTTGTTTAACCCAATCTTCTACTCTTTTATGTCCAATAAAAGGTGCTAAATCAAACTCCAAGGTTAATTTATGCTGAATTACGCCATACACGATCTCCGTCAGTAAATTAATATCCAGTTGGGACAATTTGCTTTCAGCAATCGTATTTTTTAATTCAATGTTTGAATACGCGCCCTTACTTACTCTCAATAAAACGTCAACTGCAAGTGCTCGGGGATTTTTTTCTTTATCTGTCATAGTTTAATAACCTGCTCGCCTTCATAGAATGCTTCCTGACTACCATTTAAGTAATCTGTAATGTCCATTTGTGGTTTACCCGCTGGTTGAACGCGATCCAAACTCACCACGCCATGTTCGCCAGTAGCGATAAGAAGCTCATGCTTTGTTTTTTTCACTACTTGTCCTGGTAAAAGCTCTGTTGTTTCTGTTAATGGTGTTACCTGCCATAGCTTTATCCGACTGCCATTTAGAATCACATAACTTACTGGAAAAGGACGGAGTGCTCGAATTTTGGCATCCACAAGTTTAGCACTTTTAGAAAAATCAACTTCTTCTTCCTCTGATTTAATCGTTGGCGAAAATGTAACCTCATCTTCATTTTGAGGAACACTTTCAATTTCTCCTGCGATCAACTTAGGCAACGTTTTCATTAATAAGTTACGTCCCAAAATGCTTAGCTTTTCAAACACAGAACCGACATCATCTGTAGATTCAATGGGGATTTTACTTTGTGCTAGCATTTCACCAGCATCCATTTTCTTAACCATATAGATTAGTGTCACACCAGTTTCGTGGTCTCCATTCATAATAGCATATTGAACTGGTGCACCGCCGCGATACTTTGGTAATAAGGAGCCATGCACATTTACCGCGGCAATTTTGACCGAGTTAATTAATTTCATTGGCAAAAATTGACCAAAGGCTGCAGTTACAATCAAATCGGCGTGCATGTTGATTAAAACTGTCATTTCTTCGGATCCACTAATTTTTTCCGGTTGAAAAACTGGAATATCATTTTCGACTGCCACTTGTTTGACAGGTGACATGGTCATTTTGTGCTTCCGTCCTGTTCGTCGATCTGGTTGCGTCACAACCGCCACAACGTCATAATTGGCATCTTGAACTAAACTTTTTAAAATGGGCGCTGCAAATTGGGGTGTCCCCATGAATATGATTGATTTCATTTTATTGAATTCCTCCTACATAAACGATTGTGGTTCTGGATCAATGGAAAGCTGAATTCCTAACCGATAGTCAGCCTGAGACTCCTGTAAAATTTTTGTGACCGCCTCGTGTAAACGGGGTTCTTTTTTATATTTAATCACAATTTGATAATAATATTTATTTTTAACCCGCGCAATTGGTTTCGGAGTTGGTCCGAGGACAATTGCATTCGAACTTAGTGCTGGTTTAAGCTCATCTAAAACAGTATACATCTTTTGAGCCGCAACTTTTTCTTCCTTATGAGCTGCAGTAATTTGAAGTGTAAAATAATATGGCGGATATTTTTCTTGATGGCGAATATACATTTCTTTTCGGAAAAAGTTTTCATAATTTTGGGTCTTGGCAAGTTGAATCGCATAATGATCTGGATTAAATGTTTGGATAAATACCTCACCAAGTTTGTCAGCTCGCCCTGCGCGACCACTAACCTGAGTTAAAAGCTGAAAAGTTCGTTCACTCGATCTGAAATCTGGTAATTCCAAAGCTGTATCTGCATTCAAAACTCCAACTAAGGTCACATTGGGAAAGTCTAAGCCCTTAGCAATCATTTGGGTTCCTAATAAGATATCAGCCTGTTGACGGCCAAACTTTTGTAAAATTCGTTCATGGGAGCCTTTCCGTCTCGTCGTATCAACATCCATTCTTAAAATTCGGGCTTCTGGAAATTGAGCCTGAAGTTCTTTTTCAACCTTTTCAGTCCCCGTTCCATAATAACGGATTTTCTCACTGTGACAATTTGGACACTGCTTAGGAATTGGCTCCTCATGACCACAATAGTGACATTTCATTCGGCGACTGTCCATATGCAAAGTTAATGAAATATCACAATTTGGGCATTTTAAAACAAACCCACAATCCCGACACATGATAAATGAAGAATAACCCCGCCGATTTAGCATTAAAATACTTTGTTGTTTTAAATTCAGACGATCCTTAATGGCCGCCAACAACGGATCCGAGAAATTTTGATTCGAACCACTCTGTAATTCTTCCCGCATATCGATAATTTTCACTTCTGGCAACGGATGACCATTAATTCGGTCCGGTAATCGAAGCAATTGATAAACATGCCGTTCACTACGCGCTCTAGACTCCAGTGAAGGAGTTGCGCTGCCCAGCACCAAGGGACAATTATGATAGTCACTCCGCCATTGCGCCACATTTCTGGCATGATAACGAGGCGTATCATCTTGCTTATAACTGGTTTCATGTTCCTCATCAATAATAATGACACCCACATTTTCAATCGGTGCAAAAATCGCTGATCGAGCGCCAACCACTACTTGAGCTTCATGTCGTTTAATTCTTCGCCATTCATCGTATTTCTCGCCATCCGAAAGGCCACTGTGTAAAACAGCCACTTGTTTCCCAAACCGACCTTTAACCCGACTAACCATTTGGGGCGTTAAGGCAATTTCTGGCACCAGCATAATAGCCGTTTTATTTTGTGCTAATGCATAGGCAATTGCTTGCAAATAGACCTCTGTTTTTCCACTTCCAGTAACCCCTTCTAATAAAAAGGTTCGTGCCTGCTGCTTTTTTATACTGTCAGTTACTTGATCCAATGCACTTTGTTGCTCTGAATTCAGTTTCAGTGGTAAAGTCAATTTCGCGTTTGTTGCATAAGGATCCCGGTATTGTTCGACTTTTTTACGGATAAGCCACCCACGTTCTTCGGCACTCTTAATCGTGGCAGCCGTAATCTTTAATTTTTTTTCAACTTCAGTTTGTTTAATTTCATTCGGATGCGCCGCTAAATAGTGAACGAGGTCACGAATTTTGGTTGCATTTTTTCGAAGGGAGTTCAAAATTTTAGATTCGTTTTCAGAATTTATTTGTGACTTAATTTGAAATACTTGCTTAGAATGTGCTTGGTTTTTAACTTTATAAATAATTTCAATTTGATTCTTTTTTCGTAGTTTCAATAAATCACTTTGCTGTTTTGAAGTTAATTGATCCGGTTGGAAATCATCCCAATCAGATTCAGGCAAGATAGTCGCTAAATCTTCAATTGAAACTTGAGAATCGATGATTTTCAACTGCTTAGTATATTTTGCCCGCATAACATTTGGCAACATCGTTAGAAGACAGGTGATTTGAAAGGAAAAAGTACTATCCGCTAACCAACTAGACATTTTAATAAGCTCTGGATTTAAAACTGGTTCCAAATCCATTAAACTTTCAATACTTTTGAGAGGATTCTTTTCTTCAGCTTTAGTTTCAAGTGCAACAACAAATCCCTGAATTTTTCGATTACCGTTACCAAATGGCACAACCACACGCATTCCAACTTGGATGTCATTTTCAATCTGGGTTGGAATCAAATACGAATAGGGATTATTTGTTTGCATAGTGGGCACGTCAACAATTACTTTGGCAATTTGAACCATCTTTTCACCTGCTTTATGTAAATCGTTTTGCAATTACTTCCAAAATTTTTCTCGCAATAATTTGTTTATTAGCCTTAGAAACTTTAATATTTTCGGTATCATGCTGTAAAATTGTGATAGCGTTATCTTCTGAACCAAATCCAATGTCTGCTTGAGAAACGTCATTAGCCACGATTATATCCGCACCTTTAGAATCCAGCTTTTTTTTCGCATTATCAAGAAGATCATTAGTTTCAGCTGCAAATCCAACCACAATTTGGTTTGTTCGGACTTGTTTTAAACTTTTTAAAATATCAGGAGTTTCTTCAAGTTTAATCGTTAAATTAGAAGATTCAGCCAACTTTTTTATTTTGTGATCAACAAAGTGAATGGGCCGATAATCAGAAACTGCAGCTGCCATAATGAACACATCTGTAGTTGCAAAATAGGAATGAACAGCCTTTGATAGCTCTGCAACTGTCTCCACTTGAACAAGTTTAACTCCTTGAGGAACTGGCAAAGTTACATTCGCCGAAATTAGGGTAACTGATGCACCATTTTTTTGAGCAACTTTAGCTAATGCATACCCCATTTTACCAGACGATTTATTAGAAATATAGCGAACTGGATCAATATATTCACGAGTGCCGCCAGCAGTGATAAGGACTCGTTTGCCATTAAATTTAGCTAGTTTCGAATTAACTAAATTTTCTGACAGATTAGTGACGTAGTCAAAAATTGCCATGGTGTCTGGAAAACGTCCTTTGCCGGAATAGCCTTCCGCAAGTGGCCCGTCATCTGGCTCCATAACGTGAACACCATCATTTTTCAAAGCTTGAACGTTCCTTTGGGTAGCAGCATTATTCCACATATGCACATTCATTGCCGGAACAATCACGACAGGGACAGAAAGTGCTAAAAGCGTCGTACTTACAAAGTCATCAGCCATTCCAACAGCCATTTTGCTCATAATATTTGCGGTTGCTGGTACCACAATTGCAAGTTCCGTCCAATCGGCCAATTCTACATGAGCCACGGCTGCAGGTGTGGCTTGTTCGAACAAATCAGTTTGCACAGTGTGCTTGCTAATGGTTTGAAAAGTGTTTTTACTTACAAATTGAGTTGCCGTTTTCGTCATGGCCACCCGAACTTCTGCTCCCGCTTTTTGGAAGGTACGAATCAGTTCCACAGTTTTATAAACTGCAATTCCGCCTGTTATAAAAAATGTAATGTGTTTATTTTTCCACATAGTCATTCTCCTCGCTTACTAAAAAATTGAAAAAAGGTCTGAAAGAAATTTCTCTCAGACCTTACATCAAATTATCATTAAAATTCTGTTTTATCAGGATCAATCACAATGTCACCTGCAACAATTTCCTCAAGTGCTTTTCCAACACTTTTTGTTGATTCGTACTTATCCAAAAGAGGTTGCGAACCAGCATCCAATTCATGAGCCCTTTTGCTTGCTAGCATAATCAAAGAGTAACGTGAATCTACGCGTTCCAATAAATCATCAACTGAGGGATATAAAATCATTTTATTTATCTCCTAACATTTCTTCATATTCTGGAAAGACCCTTTCAACTCGGAATCGTTCACTTTTTATAATTGTTTTAATACTTTCAACCGCATTCTCAACTTTATCATTAACGACGGCAAAATCATAGTCTTGCATCATTCGAATCTCTTCGACAGCTTTTGTCATCCGTTTGTTAATGGTTTCCATATCTTCCGTCCCACGATTTATAATGCGTTGTTTTAATTTCATCAAATCGGGAGGGGTTAAAAATACAAAAACTCCTTCAGGCAATCGTTTTCTTACTTGTAAAGCTCCGTTCACTTCAATTTCCAAGAAAACATCTTTGCCACGATCTAACGTTTCATTGACATACTTCAAGGGTGTTCCATAATAATTATCAACGTACTTTGCATACTCCAACATTTGACCAGTCTCAATGTTATGCTCAAATTCCTCTTTGGAAACAAAGTAATAATCTTCACCATTCACTTCGCCTTCACGGGGTTTTCGCGTTGTCATTGAAATCGAATACTGAAAATCATTGCCACCCTGATCAAAGATTGCCTTACGTACCGTTCCCTTACCAACTCCAGATGGTCCGGATAAAACGATAAGCATCCCTCTTTTTGCCATAATTAAAATCTCCTAAATATAATGTACTCTTATTATCGCTTTTTTAAACAGTCTTTTCAAGCTTCAATCAAGGTTCTGACGCGATTTTGTGGATTTTAAAAAATGTTTTATATTTAATATTGCAATTGTGAACGTTCGTTCGTATAATGAAGAGGCAAACAAATGTTCGAGGTGGAAATCATGGAAAATTTACAACATAATAATAATCACATATCTAATTTCGTTTCTAATTCATATCAAAAACTGTTTTCAGAACCAAGTCTTAAGGGCATTGAACCCCAAATGCCCCTATTTCAATTGAATGCTTTCTTAAAAAGAGCTATTCAAGATCATTATTTAGTAACTATTCAAATTAATGGGACTGAAGCCATTTATGAAACTACTGGTTTCTTGACAGCCATATCTGAAGATAGATTCATTTTATCGAGCAATCATCAAAATATCACATACTTACTTCAGTTAACTAACATCCGTTTTTTGAAACGCGTTAGCTAACTTATTTAGTTTGTTTAGATCGCTTATAAGCAGGATCAAGGCGATTTTGTACCCATTGTAATACCAAATCAGAAATAATAGCCATTAAAGCAGTTGGTAAAGCACCAGCTAAAATAATTGCTCCCCCATTAGTTGCATTCGTCCCACGAATAATAATATCCCCAAGACCACCTGCACCCACAAAGGTCCCAATTGCAGTAATTCCAATTGCCAGTACCAAAGCATTTCGAATTCCAGCCATAATCACTGACATTGAAAGTGGTAGTTCAACCATATACAAACGCTGGAAACGTGTCATTCCCATCCCCTTGCCAGAATCCAAAATACTAGGATCCACACTTTGCATACCACTATAAGTGTTTTTGATGATTGGTAACAAAGCATATAAGAATACGGTCGCGATGACTGTGTTCACCCCTAAACCTAAGCCCAGCATGATAATTGATAGCATAGCTAATGATGGCACAGTTTGAATGACATTAGCAATCCCAATTACGACTGAGCTTAGTTTGCTGTGTCGTGCAATTAAAATTCCTAATGGAATCCCTACAATAGCCGCAAACAATACTCCGTAAATTGAAATTAAAAAATGTCGATTAAACTGTGCTAGGACATACATACCATTATGTGAGAAATAGTAAATTAGCTGTTGAAAAATATTTAAATGTTCCATTTTTATTTACCATCCTTCCCATCAAAATAGTTATGTTGCTCTAGAAACCGTTTTGCAACCACCTGTGGTTCAATTAGGTCATTATCAGCTTCAGCATTAAGTTTTTGCATTGTGCTTAATGAAATTTTTCCCTTTAATTTCAATAAAACTGGTTTCAATTCTGGATGCTCCTTTAAAATCTTATCACTTGCCATAGGACTCGCAGTATAAGGTGGGAAAAATTGTTTATTATCTTTTAAAACTTTTAAATCATAGCTTTTAATTCGTCCATCAGTTGAATAACCAAGCACAGCATTCATTTTTCTGGACTGAACGGCACTATAGACTAAACCAATTTGCATTGGATAAACTTTTTGGAATCTAAATCCATATGTCTTAGCAAATCCGTCATAACCATCGCCCTTTCGGTTTACCCAGATCTGGTCAGCACCAACTGTCATATTGGGTGCCAGTCGCTTTAGATCACTAACGTTTTCCAAATTTTCTTTACGTGCCAACTTGCCAGTCACCATAAAAGCGTATGTGTCAGCAAAACCATAAGATGGAAAATAGGTCATATGATACTTATCTTTATAAATTTTACGAACTTTCTCCGTCGCTAATTTGGGATCTTTTACTGGAGCCTGCTTAAAGATGGTGGTTAAATCAGTTCCATTGTATCGAATTGCTGATATATCAGCATCGCCATTTTTAACTGCCTGGAAACTTACTGAACCTGAGCCTAAATTATTAATTAAGGTCGTTTTTAAGTTTGTATCATGTTCAATTAAATCAGAAATCATGTAGGCCATGATTTGCTGCTCGCTTGTATTTTGAGCCGCAATTCGAACCGTATCCTTTGAAGAAGAATTTAAACCAGGAAATCCACAGCCGCTCAGCAGAATACTCGAAACTAGCACTAAAATGCCAGCTTTAAAAAATCGTGATATTTTTTTCATTGTGATCCCCCTTTACGCTCTGGCACTCGTAGTTGTTGGTGTTAACCAAACCTCTAGTTTTCCCAACAACCAGTCAACTAGTAAAGCCAAAAGGATAACCGGAATTGATCCACCTAAAATAAGATCCGTCCGATACAAATTGAGACCATTAAAAATGAAATCACCAAGTCCACCCGCTCCAATGTAAGAAGCTAACGCTGTCCATGCAATCACATAAGTTGCCGATAAACGAATACCACTCATAATCACCGGTACAGCCATTGGTAGTTCTACTTTTATAATCGACTGAAAGTTAGTCATTCCCATACCTTTTGCAGCATCTTTTAAACTAGGATCCACCCCCTGAATTCCAAGATAGGTGTTTCTTAAAATTGGGAGTAAGGAATAAATAAATAGGGCCACAATCGCCGGAAGAGCACCAATCCCAAAAATTGGAATCATCATTGCCAATAAGGCTAGTGCTGGAACTGTCTGCAACACACTAGCAATTTCAATAATGACACCAGAGCCGTGTTTCATACGTGTCAATAAGATTCCTAAAGGAACGGCAACGAGTATTCCCAACCCGAGTGAAATCCCAGAAATATAGATATGTTGCCAGAGTTTATATAATAGCTGACCACCATATTGCTGAATAAAATTAATCATGCTTGGCCGTCACCCGCCTTTGCTGAGGTAACCTTATCTTTACCCTTGTTATCCTTGGTTGAATCTTCATTTGTCGAAGTATCTGCTTCACCCCAAAGGGCATCATACACAATATCAACTAGAGAAGCTCGAGTTACAATCCCGACTAACTTTTTATTTTCGTCTACAACTGGCACATTTTTGTAACCACGTTTTAAAATTCTTTCAACAGTATCACGAATAATGGAATTTTCATGCACATAGAAAACCTTCCGGGTCATCACATCATCAACACTCGTGGCTGTATTATAATTATAGTCAATTTGTTCGATATCTACATAACCCTTTAAAATTCCTGAATCATCCGTAACCAGCAAGGTATCAACCCGCTTTTCATGCATTAATTTCAGAGCTTCTTTCAAAGATCGTCCAGGTGTAATTGAAACAGCATTATTATACATAACCTGCCCAACAGTTGTAATACTTGGACGGGCCTGAATTAAACGGTCTTTTCCAATTAGGTTCTCGACAAATTCATTTGCGGGATGACGCAAGATTTCGTCTGGCGTGGCAACTTGAATCACTTTACCATGACTCATAACCACAATTCTGGTTGCGAGTTTTAAGGCTTCATCCATATCATGGGTCACGAAAATTACTGTTTTGCCCAATCGCTGCTGTAAATCCTGTACAAAATCTTGCAGGGACTCACGTGTAATCGGATCTAAGGCGCCAAATGGTTCATCCATTAGAATTAGGTCTTGATCAGCTGCTAAAGCTCTTACGACACCAATTCTTTGCTGTTGACCACCAGATAGTTCTGAAGGATAGCGATCTAGATATTCTTCAGGCAATTCAACCATCTTTATCATTTCTTTTGCCCGTTCATTCTTTTTTTCATCCGACCATTTAAGGAGTTTAGGAACAAGCGTAATGTTGTCGCGAATTGTCATATGAGGCATTAGCCCAACATTTTGAATAACATATCCAATCCTGCGCCGTAACTTTACAGGATCAGCTTTCAAAACATCTTTACCTTCTAATTTTATTGATCCAGATGAAGGATTTAACATCCGATTAATCATTCTCATTGTTGTTGTTTTTCCTGAACCAGAGGTCCCAATAAAACAAATAAATTCACCTTTTTTAACGTCTAAATTAAAATCATCGACGGCCTTTTTTCCACCGTACACTTTAGAAAGATGTTTCATTTCTAAAAACACACACATCAACTCCATTCTATTTTAAGTGTAACTAGTACTATGTTATCGTATATTACCTGCTTTCTGCAAATATTACGATTAACCATTATTCCATATCAACAAGAAAATAATCTGGCCTACAAAAAAACTCCTAAGAACGATGTGCCATCTTAAGGAGTTCTTTCGCATGTTGAATACTCAATTTGGTAACGGTACTTCCAGCAAGCATTCTGGCCAGTTCCTGTACCCGACCATCTTTATTTAAATAAGTTAATTTAGTTTCTGTCCGTCCATCTTTAACTACCTTAGCCACAAAAAATTGATGATCTGCTTCGGCGGCAACCTGCGGTAAATGCGTAATACATAGTACCTGAGAATAACTGGCAATTAATTTGATCTTTTCAGCAATTGCCTGAGCAACACGGCCACTAACTCCCGTATCCACCTCATCAAATATAATACTAGTTACACCCTGCGACTCCGCAAAAATTGTTTTTAATGCTAACATAATCCGAGAAAGTTCCCCACCGGACGCAATCCGCGTAAGTGAACTCATTTTTTCACCGGGATTGGTTCGCAAATAAAACTCCACTGAATCGACACCTGTTGATTTAAATTTTACGGGCTGCGATGTATCAAAGTGAACTTCAAACTCTGTTTTATCCATATACAACTGTTTTAGTTGTGCATGAACATCTTTTTTTAACTGTTTGGCTGCCTTTTGACGTGCCAAAGTTAATTGCTTGGCAAGCTTATCCAACTTAGTTTTCAAATCACCAAGTTGGGTTCCCATTTGTCCTTCGTCTGATTCTAAATCGATCATATTATGTAATTCTGTCGAAACTTTATCATCATAACTCAAAATTTGTTCAAAGGTATCACCGTATTTTCGTTTTAATTGATAAATTTCCTCTAAACGTTTTTCAATTTGATCTAGTCTGCCTTCATCCCACTCCATACCGTCTAATTCACTACTAATTTCACTGGCAGCATCTTGCAGTTGATAATAAGCTGAAGAAATCGTTTCTGAAATTGATTTATAATTGTCATCTAACTCCTCAATCTCGCGTAGACCATTCATTGCCTCGCCCGTACTATCAATTGCCCCAGAAGTCTCATCACTGCTCTCTAAAACAGTCTGAGCCGCTTGAAGAGTGGTGCTAATTTTTTGGAAATTTTCTAAATGTTCTTTTTCGGAATTTAACTGTTCTTCTTCTCCAGCTTGAAGATTAGCGTCTTCTATTTCCTTAACCTGAAACTTAAGCATATCCACTCGTTGAACCCACTCTTTTTCATGAGCTTTTTTTTGGTCGAATTTCTTTTTTAGAGTTTGATAACGTTCAAAATAAGTTTGATAACGTTTTAACAGAGGCTGAACTTCAACACGCGCATATTCATCAAGCATTCCCAAATGTTTATCTGCTTGCATTAATTCTTGATGCTCATTTTGCCCATGAATATCGATCAAAGTTTCACCAATTTGTTTTAAAATTGTGGTATTTACTAATGATCCATTAATTCGGCAAACGTTTCGGCCACTCGCTTGAATCTCGCGTTGCAAAATGAGGGTTGGATCGGCATGATCAATTCCATATTGATCTAATAATTCTAGTGTTTCGCTATTTTTGCTTAAACTAAACATCCCTTGTAAAACAGTTTTTTTAGCTCCTTTGCGAATAAAATCAGTAGACCCTCTTCCACCGGCCAATAAACCAACAGCATCAATGATAATCGATTTTCCAGCACCCGTTTCACCAGTTAAAACCGTCATCCCTGAATTAAATTCAATGTTTAGTTTCTCAATAATAGCAAAATTTCGAATTACCAATTCTTGTAACATTTTTTCACCTCATTAAATTGTTCATATCAAATACCTATTCTGCGCGCATATCCGTAATCAATTGCTTAATATTTGTCACACCCTCAGCACTTTTAGTAACAATTAATACCGAACCGTCATCACTGATTGCGCCCAAGATATCGTCACTATTTAGCTGATTTAATAAACTGGCAATTACTGGCCCACTTCCTGGTTGCAATTCCAAGAAAATAAACGTTGCATTGCTAGTCATTTTCTTAACTGATTCCTTAAGTGTCCGCGCTAATCGCAATTTGATGTTCTCATCTTTTTTTGGTGGTAATGCATAATGATAGCCGCCATTTTTTGAAGGTAGTTTGATTAATTGCATATCTCGAATATCACGAGAAACGGTTGCTTGCGTTACTTGGATACCGTTTTTATGTAAACACGTAACCAAGTCTTCTTGCGTTTGCACATCATTTTTGGTTAAAAGCTCCCGAATCTGTTGCTGTCGTTCACTTTTCTTCATGCTGATCGACCCCTTGCTAATTCTCTTTTGACTGATTTAATTGTGCATAAGCGGCTTCTAAAGTTTTCGTGATTGAAACCGATTCTTCAATCTTAGCTGGTTCATCAGTGGAAACGATGTGCATCAAAAATTCAATGTTTCCTTCGCCACCTTTAATCGGTGAAAAATCTAAGCCTACCACATTATACCCATTTTCAACTGCCATATTAAGCGTATTTTTCAAAACTTCTTCATGGACTTTAGGATCACGAATAATGCCATGCTTTCCAACTTTATCTTTACCGGCTTCAAACTGGGGCTTTATCAAAGCAACCACGCTGCCATTTGGTTTAATAATTTGTTTAAGAGCAGGTAAAATTAATTTTAACGAGATAAAAGAAACATCAATTGAAGCAAATTCAGGTTGGCCGTGTGTGAAATCAGCCAACTTAGCGTAGCGGAAATTAGTATTTTCCATCACCACAACTCGTGGATCTTCACGTAACTTCCAAACTAACTGATTTGTTCCAACGTCCAGCGCATAGCTCATTTTAGCCCCATTTTGAAGCATAACGTCTGTAAAACCCCCTGTGGAGGAACCAATATCTAGGACAGTCTTCCCTTGGACACTAATTTTAAAAACCTTTAAGGCTTTTTCAAGCTTCAGACCACCACGACTGACGTAAGGCATTGGTTTCCCTTTAAAATGGAGCTCAGTATCCACTGAAATTTTACTTCCAGGCTTATCTAAACGTTCCTCATTTTCACCTAGAATTTCACCAGCCATAACAGCTCGCTTAGCTTTTTCGCGCGTATCAAACAACCCTTGTGACACTAATAAAACATCTACCCGTTCTTTTTTCATTTTTCTTCCTCATCTAACTGAAAATAATTCAAAAAACCTTGCAATAATTCCGTTGAAACGTGATTTTTTTCAAGTTTTGAAAGTGCTTGGTGACAATACTGGACACATTTTTTTAAATCAAGAATTGTTTGTGGTACCCCCCTCAGGCCAGGATAAGTATTTTTATGTTCGTTAGCATCTTTACGAACCGCTTTTCCAAGTGCCTGCTGTGTCCCTACGACATCCTCTAAATCATCATAAATTTGGAAAGCCAGTCCAAAGCTTTCAGCAAACTGAATTAAAAGCTTTTGATTATCGACTTCAGGATTCACAATATCATTTGTAGCCAATGCTGTATATTTAATCAAGGCACCCGTTTTTTGGCGATGTAACTGTTTTAACTGCTTAAACGTCAACTGTTTATTTTCACCCAAAATATCGCTGACCTGACCAGCAACCATTCCAGCTGCTCCAGCAGCCTGTGCCAAATCTCTTGTTAGTTTGACCGTCGTATTCGTATTTAAACCGGCTGTGGCTAACCATTCAAAAGACAAAGTTAATAACCCGTCTCCAGCTAAAATCGCCACAGCTTCACCATATTTTTTGTGATTTGTTGGTATCCCTCGTCGCAAATCATCGTCATCCATCGCGGGTAAATCATCGTGAATTAACGAATAGGTGTGCAATAATTCTAAAGACGCTGCAACTTTCAATGTGCTTTCATTAATAGAACCACCAAAGGTTTTTACCATCGCTAATAACAGTAACGGTCTCAGCCTTTTCCCTCCGGCTAAAACAGAGTATTGCATTGCCGAACTTAATTGTTCATTCGCAATATCTTCGGGTAGATGACGTTTTAAATAATCATTCAATAAAACAGTATTTTCTTGAATAAAAGTTTTGGTTATTGTATCACTCATTAGTTTTATCGGCCTCTGTTTTGGGAGCTGGTGTTTCAAATGGTACTTCTTGCCCATCTTCACTCATCATTTTGGTCAACGTCTTTTCTGCATTTTGTAAAGTATCCTGCAAATCCTTGCTGAGCGTCACACCGTGTTTAAATTCATTTAATGCTTTTTCCAACGGAACATCACCTTTTTCCAAATTAGTGACAATTTCATCAAGTGATTTCAAATTCTCTTCAAAAGTTGGTTTTTCAGCCGTTTGTTTTTCAGTCATTTTTTAATCCTCCATCTTTTATATCAGTTATTTTTGCCTGAGCGGTTCCATCGCTCAAATGTAACTCAATTTCTGTATCAATTTGTAATTCTGAAACTTGTTTAACCACGCGATCCTGTTTCGTTACATAACTGTAGCCACGGCCCATAATTTTTAAAGGACTTAAGTAATCCAATGAAGTAATTGAATGCTGTAACTGGGTCGATTTAGTGGTGAAAACGGCCTGAATAGCTCTGCTTAATCTTGTTTGTAAATTAAGAACTACTTGCTCATTTTGTTTAATTCGATTTAGTGGGGTATTTAAATACAATCGTTGATTAATTTTTGTCCACTGATTCTCATAGTGATTCAAAGCCGCTACCATATTTTGTTTCAAACTGTCATTTAAGTAATCAACATTTTGAACATACCCCTCATACAAACGTCGTGGGTCTTGAAAAACATATGACTGACTCAAACGATTTAAGCTTTGGCGCTCTTTTTTTAACTGATTCATAAACGCGTTGAAAATTCGTGTCCGTCGCTGAGCTAAATTCAAAATTTCCTCACTCAAAACAGGCGTAGCAAGTTCCGCCGCTGCAGTCGGTGTCGCTGCTCGAACATCCGCTACTAGATCTGCAATCGTTGTGTCAGTTTCATGGCCAACGGATGAAATAATTGGAATCTGGCTTTCGAAAATTGCTCGTGCAACTATTTCCTCATTGAATGGCCACAAATCTTCAATTGAACCCCCACCGCGTCCAATGATAAGAGTATCGAAGTTGCCAAGTTGATTCACTTGCTGAATTCGCGCAGCAATTTCTTTAGCTGCTTCTGTACCCTGAACTTGTGCAGGAAATAAGACAAGTTGAGCAATCGGAAACCGCCGCCGTGTTGTTGTGATAATATCCCGAATTACAGCTCCAGAAGGACTTGTTACCACGGCAATTCGCTTGGGAAACCTAACTAATGGCTGTTTTGGTGCTGTAAACAAACCTTCAGCACTAAGCTTCTTTTTTAGCTGTTCATAAGCTTGATATAAGGCCCCAACACCGTCAGGCTCCATACTATCAATATAAATTTGATAACTACCGGTTGGTTCATAAACCGAAATCCGACCCGTAACCAACACTTTCATTCCAGTTTCAGGTGTAAACTTCACCTTTTCAAAGGCTGACTTAAACATAATGGCACTGATCTTAGCTTGATCATCCTTTAAACTAAAATATTGATGCGCATGCGGTCGAATTCGTAAGTTGGAGATTTCTCCTACCAGGTAAATACGACCTAAATATGGATCCACATCAAATTTACGTTTGATATACTTTGTAAGAGCCGTTACCGTTAAATAATTTTCTTTATCCATCTTGCTCACTACTCCATTTAGTTAACGAAACTGTTTGCGCCATTAACATGGTAATCGTCATTGGTCCCACACCACGAGGAACCGGTGTTATGTAGGCAGCTTTTTTCTCAACTTCTTTAAAATCAACATCTCCAACTAACTTATGCTGAACATCTCGATCCATTCCGACATCAATAACTACAGCACCTGGTTTAACATCATCCGCTTTTATAAAATGGGCAATTCCGACTGCAACCACCAAAATGTCTGCTTTGCGAGTTAATTCAGAAAGATTGGTCGTATGACTATGTGCAACTGTTACTGTTGCATTTGCGTTAACCAAAAGAGCTGCCATTGGCTTTCCAACAATTGCACTTCTTCCAATTACCACTGCTCTTTTACCATCCAAAGGAATATTATAAGCCTTGAAAAATTCCATAATTCCTGAGGGTGTGCATGCAACCGGAGTTTGATTTGCTTGATTCAAAATTAATTTTCCTAAATTCAGTGGATGAAACCCATCTGCATCCTTTTGTGGTGAAATTGCCATTGTAACGTGAAAATCATTTATATGGGCCGGCAAAGGTAGTTGCACCAAAATGGCATTAATCGTAGGATCCGTATTGTATTTTTGGACAATTTGAATCAATTCCGTTTCAGTAATCGTTTCTGGTAAATTTCTAATAACCGAATGGAAGCCCATTTTTTTAGCGCGCCGTTCTTTATTACGGACATAAAGTTGACTAGCCTCATCGTGACCAACTAAAATGACAACTAATCCAGGAGTGATCCCACGATCAGAAAGCTTTTGAACTTCCAACATTGTATTTTTATCAATTTCAGCTGCAAGCGCTTTTCCATCTAATATTGTTGCCATAATATGACCTCGTTTTCGTTTATTCTTACCTACCTAGTTTAGCATAATAGAAAATACGAAAAAACCAGAAAAAACAATTTGTTTTTTCTGGTTTTATTAATCTAGTTTGTTTGAAAGAACACCATTAATAAAATTCTTATCAGTATCGTCAGCATACTTTTTAGCTAACTCCAAAGCTTCATTAACGGCTACCTTTCCAGGAATCTCTTCTACATAATTGATTTCAAAAAAAGCAATTTGTAAAATGAGATGATCCGTACGTGCCAACCGTTCAATTGACCACGTTTTCTTTAAATATTTACTGATTTCTTCATCAAGCTCAGATTGATGTTCCAAAACGCCATCAACTAACTGAACCAAATATGCTGGAGGCTCATCTTGATCATGATAGCCATCCAAAACTTGTCGATAAAGTTCTTCATGCGAAGCGTCAGAGTTACTACCTAGCGCAAATAGAACTTGAAAAGCAGCTTCTCGAATTTGATGTCGATTTAAACTCACTTTTTGTCACCATCATTTTCCGCAAAAATATCATCAGGATCAACGGTTGAAGTTGTTTTGGCCGGAATAATCCCTTCTACATGAATGTTTACTTCTGTGACCTCAAGTTCCGTCATGAACAATAACTGCTGATTAACTTTACTTTGAATTTTTTTAGCAACATCTGGCACTGAAGTACCGTAGTCTAAGTAAACATAAACATCAACCCGAAGTTTACCTTCACTTGATCCGAGTTTTACACCCTGTGCCTTTGTATTTCGTGTCAAAAAGGAAGTTACGCTTTCACTCAAACCACTACTACTTAAATGCACACCGTCAACTTCACCCACGGCAATTCCAGCAATAATTGACACAACTTCTGGCGCAATCTTTATCTCACCCAGAGTTGGTTTATGCTCTGCCAGTGCTAAATATTTATCTTCTGCCATTCTACAAACCTCCTACCAATTATGCCCGTGAAACGTAAGTCCCATCAGTTGTATTAATAATTAATACATCATCCTGGTTGACAAAAAACGGTACTTGGACAGTTAATCCGGTTTCCAAAGTTGCTGATTTTGAACCACCAGTTGCTGTATCGCCTCGGATACCAGGCTCTGTTTCAGTAACTTTCAAATTAACTGTATTAGGTAAGTCAACACCAAGAGTTTCTTCACCAAACATAATAACACTGACTTCCATATTCTCAACAAGATAATTTTTTTCTTCAGTTAATTTTTCACTAAGAATTTCCAATTGTTCATAGGTAACGTTATCCATAAACACATAGTTATCACCATCATTATACAAATATTGCATTTTCTTTGTATCAATAATAGCTTGTTCCATCTTTTCGCCAGCTCTAAATGTTTTTTCTTGAGCCGCGTCAGTTCGTAAATTTTTTAACTTGGTTCGGACAAAGGCACTGCCCTTTCCAGGTTTTACATGTTGAAATTCAACAATTCGCCAAATTCCGCCGTCTACTTGAATCGTTAGACCATTTTTAAAATCTGAAGTCGAAATCATATTTTTTACCTCCAAAATTCATTTTACACCTAACTATAGCAATATCAGTAACCCAAAAGCAAGTTAAGTTAAACTTAGTCTGTCATAAATATAAATATTTTTGACAAAAAAAGAACCAGAACTCAGTCGTTCTGATTCTTTGCATTAAAACTATTCTGCATCTGCAGCAGGATAAACAGAAACCTGACGTTTGTCACGTCCCTTACGTTCAAAACGTACAACACCGTCAGTTAATGCAAATAATGTATCATCATTTCCACGACCAACGTTTGCTCCAGGGTAAATATGTGTTCCACGTTGACGATAGATAATCATACCGCCTTTAACGGGTTGACCATCAGCACGTTTTGTACCTAAACGACGACCTGCTGAATCACGACCATTAGAGGTGGAACCACCACCCTTATGATGACTAAAGAATTGTAAATTCATTAACATAGCTTTACACCTCCGAATATTTATTCTTGAATATTCACTTTTATAAATTGCGAATAATTATTTGCGACATCATTCATACCAATCACAAAACTTCTCAAAATTGCTTGCATCTGTAAAAGCTGATCTCGACTATGGTCTGACGAAAACTTAGCAGTTAATAAACCACCATTTTCAGAATCCTCACTCGTTTCAGGTTTTACACCAACAATCTGCTCAACACTATTAATTGTATTAATTGCTAGTACTGAAGCAGCCGCACAAACGATGTCCTGTCCATATGGGCCAGAATCAGCGTGCCCAATCATTTTAAATTGTTCAACGCCCGTTTTGCTGTTCAACTTAATTGTTACTTTGATCATCGGTAATCACCAAAATTAAGCATTAATTGCATCAATCATAACTTTTGTATATGGTTGACGATGGCCCTTCTTGGTATGTTGATTTTTCTTAGCTTTGTACTTGAAAGTTGTTACTTTCTTTTCTTTGCCTTGCTTTTCAACAGTTCCATTAACAGTTGCGCCATCAACGATTGGTGAGCCAATCGTTGTTGATTCGCCACCAACGAATAAGACTTGGTCAAATGTAACCTTGTCGCCCTCGTTAACATTGAGTTTCTCAACAAAAATAGATTGACCCTTTTCAACCTTAAGTTGTTTACCACCAGTTTCAATAATTGCGTACACAGTGTGCACCTCCTCATTTTCTAATACTCGCCAGCTTTAAGTGCCTAATTTAGAACTTAAAACTCAAGCCGAGCGGTTGTAGCTGTGGAAGCCACAAATACAACATTATAATAATATCAAAAAAAGCCAATAAAATCAACTCATACCTTAAATAACAAAGAAATCACTGACATCAACTTTTTCTGAATCTTTTTGATGTAACAATTCATAGGCTTTCGTGCTTATAAAATGAGGGGTATAAATCATCCCCTGAGCCAACCAGTCTTGAATCATGCCTAACAATCCAGAGATAATAAATTCATTTTTCAAACTACTCGGAATTCCCTGTGTACTAGATTTTAGATCTAGTTTGGTCGAAAACAACCGTAAATAGTAAAAAAATTCCGACTTGATTTCATCGTTAAACCTATTTTCACCTGTCAATCCAAACAAGACCATAAAGGTTTGATACTCAGTTGCAATATATTTAAATCCCGCTTCTAGCGAAAAAACCTGAACTTGATGTTCGGAAATTTGAACTTTCTGTTCCAAAAATGGTTTTGCATCAACTAAAGAACTTCGAAAAAAATCTTTGACAAAATCATGAACTACTTTTTTCACAAAATCATGTTTATCAGTGTAATGAAGATAAAAGGTTCCTCGTGTGACCTTAGCCGCTTTCGTGATGCACTGTATGTTGAGACTCTCCACACTTTGTTTAGCCAGTAAGGATATAAGGGCCGTTTTTAACTGCCTTTTTGTTTTGATAACTCTTGGGTCTGATTTATTTTTCATGGAAAACCTCCACAAGCTCTAACGCTTTACAGCCACTCATTTTACGGCACCTTTTATCGAAAAACAAAGAATTAGATTTATTGCTAATATTCAAAATATTATTTAAATTAACTTCATTTTCGATGTTAGTCATTGTCGATTACTCGCCGTAATAAAATCATATCCCGAAGCCTCAACCCATTCTCAATTATCGGTTTCGCATAGTTATCACTAAAAAAATTGGTACGAATTTCAAAACATCGAAAACCCATTTTTTGATAAAGATAAAGTTGCTCAAAGCTCGTACTACCCGTACCCACGACCATTTCAGTAAATCCACTTTGTCTTGCAAAGTGAAGCACATACTTGATTAAGGTTTGTGCTAGTCCTCTATGCTGATACTTAGAATTAATTGCAATATTTTTCAGTTCAATCCTTTTGGAATTAATTGGTGTTAAAACTACAACTCCCACTAAAGATTCACCATCAGTCATCTGAAAACCTCGGCTTTTTTGTAGATAAGTTTCTACCATTGAAATCTGCGGATCAGCAGATAGTAATAATGTGTAATGCTCAGACGTATATTTTAATATTCGCTTTATTTCCATAATTTTTTCCTCTAAAACTTATCCATTTTCCGTCAATAGTTGTGTCAATGCGATCAATTTGGTCCTGATTTTGCCACTATTATCACTGAAAACTGTAAAAATTAGCAAATCTCCTGCAATAATTAACGTATCTCCACTTGGCACAATTTCATGACTACCACGTCGAATTGTGGCCAGAATGCTATCCTTAGGCCACTCAATACGCCGAACCTGCTGATCTTCAACCAAACTTTGAGCATAAACGGGAATCTGAATTTGTTCGTTACGTCCCTTAAAAATTGGTAATTGTTTAAACGTCGCTAAACGCTCGGCCAGTGATTCATAGATTGGCGCCCCATTTGTTAAATCAACAACCAAGTAAGCAACTAGCACAACGAAGGCTAACGGCATGAAGTTTCGCATACTTCCCACCAATTCAGTAATTAGCATAATTGCGGTAAATGGTGCTTTACTAATCCCAGCAAAATACGCGGCCATGCTAAAAATAATCAAATTATTAACAAAACTAAAATCAAGCAGGTGAGCACTATAAAGTACGTTTCCAACAATTGCTCCAATCAAAGCCCCAACTGCTAAAATCGGCATGAAAAAGCCACCCGCAACACCAGCACCGTAAGAAATCATTGCGAAGACAAAACGAACAACTAACAAAATCAATAAAAAGGTTAAACTTGGCATTACATGAGAAATATTTAAAATCACACGACTACCGCTTCCCAATGTGACTGGTAAAAATAGTCCAATTGGAATAACCAATAACATAGGAATCAAGCTTTTATAATACCAAGGAATTGTTTTAATTTTGTCAAACATCCCTGGCACTTTTAATAACCCCATCTGGTATAGGCGACTTGCTAATCCCAGAATAATTCCCAAAAGCAATAGTTGCCAATAATGACCAAGTGGAAAAATGTGATTATAACTAATTGGTAACACCGGTCCCAGCCCGAAAACATACAACGAAATAAAATTGGCACTTAACGCACTGGTTAAGGATGTAATCCAAACTAATGGTGAAAAATTATGATAAATTTCTTCCATTACAAAAAAAGTTCCAGCCAACGGCGCATTAAAAGCAGCTGCTAATCCAGCCGCAGCTCCATTAGCAATTAAAATCCGTCTTTGCGAAGCCGAATAATGTCTAGTTTCAGCTAATCCTTGACCAACCGCTGCTCCCAACTGAACAGAGGGTCCTTCACGGCCAACAAAAATACTCGTGCTCATCGTTAACACACTGGCAAAATATTTTCGCCAAATTACTGAGTGCCAGTCCATTTCCATAAATCCGGACAATTGGGCTTCTACCTGCGGAATCCCAGCACCCTTAATATTTGGATCCCCGCGCATAAGCAATCCCACTATGTAAGTCACTATAAATGCTAATATAATCAAAACTAAAATCCACCAATAATTATGAATCGCCTGTTTATAAATTTTTAGACTGAAATTACCAGCTAATTCGGCTAACCATCGAAATGAACTGACAACTAATCCCGTAATTAAGCCTACACATAAAGCTTTAAGGATAAAATTCAATCGAATATTACTAGTATGACCGTTAACAAAATGCATATTTTCTTGCTCCCTCACCTACTAATTACACGTACTTGATGCTGATACTTGTGTAATTATATATTTATAAAAAGGCCGAAAAACAACTATACCACAAACAAACCGTTAGTTGATTGGCCAATATTTAATTTTATTCTGGAGAGTAAAAAAGTCCGAGAATTCATTCTCGAACTTAAAACTTGGTTCTATTGGTTTGTCCCAACATTATTTAGCTTTTGTTGAGCCTTAGTATCCTTAATCAATTGATTATAAACTTTTTCACGGTTTGCCTTTTGTTTTGTAATCGGCTTGGCCATCAAATTTACTGCTTTGTGAAATTCAATTCCAATCGTTCCCGATAAATCATCGTCAAACCCATAATATTTTTCATAAGCTTTTTTGACTTGCCGTTTGATACTTTTGTCGTTACTAATTAAAACACCCTTTAATTGTTGTTTATCTTGTTTAGACATACCCTTACTTGCCTGTTTGTTTAATTCATCAACACTCGTATAGATTTTATCTGCTGTTTTTGGTTTTTCAGAATCAAATTTTTCCAAGGCACCTAATAATTGATTTAAGTACTTTTTGTCTGTTTGAACCTGACTGTACTTTTCTGAACTGATCACAACCGTGCCATACACTTTATTTCGGTTACAACCCGTTAGCAACAACCCTATGATGAGAAAGGGAAATAACCAGTAAATTTTCTTTTTCATGTCATCAACTTCCTTCATACTTGCTACTCTTATAATACCGAAAAATGGGTGTAAATGAAAGCATTTACGTAACTCTTTCTTTAGAATTGGCAAAGTCTCTTTAGTTTGATCATCAAAAGCAGTTAACGTTTAAAATAGTTAGTGTAAAGTTTTAGTAGGAAAGTGAAAAAAAGTCTTTTCAAAACAAGAGAAGACCGTTAATCTTCTAATTAGGTATAGCAGCCAAAAATTAGGAGGTAACGGTCTTCATGTCTCAAATATTAACAGAAATCATGACAGTTTTAAAGGATAGTAATAATTTATTTGATGCGGAACAGAATTTAATGATGCAGTGTCAGACGTTGATTGCCACTGCCTTAGGCCAGGCGTTAGAAGATCTTGATGATCTTCTAATTGGCGAAACAGAATACCAAGAAATTGTGGGCAAGCGCGAAAGAACTTTGAATTTTATGTGTGGGGCCGTGACTTTCAAACGCCGGTTAGTGAAACTAACTGATAAAAAATATGTATTTCCTTTAGATCGTTATTTGCAGTTAATTCCACGAAGTAGATTTTCACCCTTAATGGTCGAAAAGGTTGCCAAGCTAGCTTCACATAGTGTTTTACGGACAACAGCTTTGGCTGTTAACCTTTTAACCCCACTTTCTATCAGTCATCAGAAAGTTGGTCAACTTTATCAAACAGCAGGTACGCAATGTGAAAAGCAGCGTGAAGAAACCACGTTAGTAACTGTAGCAAAGAAACGTCAAGTTCCTTATTTATATCTAGAAGGTGATGCCTTTTGTGTCGCCATAAAGGCTAAACACCACCATAAGAATATCTTCGTGCACCGACTTCAATTAACGGAAGGCATTACCCAAAATGGCCAGCGCCGACAGACGCTAAACCGGCATGTGTTTACAGGATTAAACCGCCGAGTAGTTTTTAAGCAAGCACAAGATTATTTAAGTCAAAACTATGATTTACAACACACTACGGTGATCACCGGTAGCGATAATGGCAGTGGTTATGAACCATCCTGCTTTGATGAATTAGCAATTGGGGCAAAAAAACATGAACATTTTTTAGATTGTTATCACTTGAATCGAAAAATTCGTAAGCGATTAAGCATGATGCCTAAGAAACTACAAAATATGTTATTTCAGGCTGTTCATAATTGGGATAGTGACCAAATTCAGGTTATTCTTGATACTTGTGAATCAATAGCTAGCGATACAGATAGTCTTGAGTCAATTCAACTTTTACGGCGTTATTTGAAGCGTAATTGGAATTACTTAAAACCAGCTGTTGAGCGCAGCTTAACGGCTGAAAATGTGTGCTTGGGTGGTTGTGAAAGTAACCATCGTCGTTTTACGTACCGATTAAAGCATCAAGGTCGTTCTTGGAGTATACCTGGCTTAAAAGCAATGGTCAATGTGATTACGAGTGAAATTAATGGTCAACTGGAAGCGGCAATGTTAAATGTCCCCGCCGCCTCACCAATAAACGTCAAACCAGTTAACATATCTGCAAGTCATTTTCTTAAGCAACCCTTTACGCAACATCAAGGAATCAAGCATGGTAGTCTTCACCTAGATGCAGCAACCAGTAGTGCTATGGGTAATTTGGTGAAGATTATTTCGTAAAACCTGAATAATAGGTGTAGTGGAGGCGTTGATGAAAGAGTGTGTCGATGTCACTTGGCGATTTATCGCTTAGAGACATGGGAAGACTGGAGAGATCCACTTCTGGCCTGATGAGGGACAGAAGTTAGCTCGCAAGCGACCCACACGGCCCCACATCAGCGCCGGAACGGAACAAAAAGCAGGTAAAAGCTTAAATAAAATCTAATTAGAAGTACAACCTACTAAAACTTGACACATACTTTAAAATAGTTAGTGTAAGGTTTTCCTAGATGGTCAATAAAATTCTAGGAATATTCATTTTGAGTTGAATATATAGAAAAAGACCTGTAGCCTTTTAATCGACGAAGATTAAAGGAAGGGATACAGGTCTTTCATGTATATTTTAGCAGATTTTATTGAATCATTGGGAAATTTAGACAGTTTATTTGATTTAGAGGAGCAGGTAATTCTTCATCTTAGGAAGTCATTCCAGCTGGTTGTAGCTGAATATCTGAGGCAATTAGATGAAACACTCGTTCCATCAATTCCGGCAGAAAATACATTCATTAATCGACAGGCCAGAACAATTGAGTTTATGTTTGGCGCCGTGAATTTTGAAAGAAGATGTTATCTTCGACCCAATGGAAGTTATTACTTCCCGTTGGATGAACAACTTCAGTTGGAAGAAAGAAAAAGAATTTCACCTTATTTTAAAAGTGTCGTTGCCAAAATTGGGCAAACGACAACGATGAGAAATACGGCCGCAATGATCAATCTGGCAAGTCAGACGGATATTAGTGCCTGGTCAGTAGACCGAATTATCAGAGACATGGCAGATACCGTGAAGACAGAAGAAAAATCGTCCGAAGAGAAACTAGTTAAGAAACGAAAAGTTGAAAACTTAGTGGTTGAAGGCGATGCCTTTGAGATACACAAAATTAATCGACGAAGACAAGACGTCCACCATTACATTGTTTTTGAATCAGGATTAGATGGAACAAGATCAAACAAAGTTGAGTTTGTTGGTATCAATCAAAAAAAGGTTCAAAAACGAGTAACTGACTACATTGAGAAGTATTATAAAATCAGTGAAATGACCGTGTTTACAGCAAGTGATGGTGGCCCAGGGTATAACCCGAAAAGTATGCGAGAAATAGTTCCGAGTGCTCAAAGAGTTGAATTTACTATCGATCGGTATCACTTTGTCAAAAAGATTAAACAAACCTTTGGTTTATTTAATCCATTGGTTGATAAGGCCGTTAAGAGCGTTAGCCTGTATGATCAGAATCAGTTAAACGTTATTTTAGATACATTTGAGTCGCAAATTAAAACTGATAAGGAACTTGAGAGCCTAAGGGTCCTAAGACAATATTTGGCAAGAAATTGGCAGTTTATAAAGTCTCCACACGATCGTGGCTTCATGAGGGTCGGCAAATTGGGATCCGTTGAAAGCTCACACAGAGCGTACACGTATCGAATGAAAAAGCAAGGCAAAGTATGGTCCGAAAAGGGCCTTGAGGCTATGTTGAAATTAATTGAAGCTCGGGTAAACGGTAAGCTAGATAAATACTTACGTGGTGGTTTAAGAAAGTTACAAGAGCTAACGATTGAGATCGCTACGGAATCATTGAAGACGTTGAGTTCAGCTCAGCTGAGCAACAAGCACCATTCTAAGCATATTGGAGTTCTTTCAGGTAAAATACCAGTTGATGCCCCAACAAGTAGCCCTATCGGAGCAATGGCAAAAATATTTTCAAACTAATTATTGTGTATAAATATTTGGTTGATTATAAGGCACCTAGGAAAACTTGACACATACTTAAAATAAATGGTGTTGACGAACATTTTTTTTTACTTTATAATCAATAACGCGGACCGGTAGCTCAGCTGGATAGAGCATCCGCCTTCTAAGCGGACGGTCGTGGGTTCGAATCCCACCCGGTTCATATAGGTACATCGCGACTTTTTTAAATAGAAATACCGTTATACTGGTATCTCTTTTTTTTACTACTAGAAAATAACCATATTTCGCACAGATTTACAAAAATTAGGACAACCCTTTTTCAATAAGAAAAGCCTCACTAAAATTAATTAGTGAGGCTTTTACTTTCTCAAACTCTTCGGAGGGGTCCAAGAAAGATTGTCATGTATCCCTACATTGCTATTTCATAATACTCGTCTGGAATAATTTATACAAGCTATAAGTTCAATTGAATCTATTTTTCTACTAAACAGGGGTAAGTTTTATCTGCCTTAACCACCATTTGCGTCACCGCGCACATCCCAAGCAATTAATTTTACATATTCTTATTATAAATAAAAAGGAGGCTCACTGGAATTAATCGGTAAGCCTCTTACTTTCTTAAACTTCTTAGGAGGGGATTAAGAAAGACGGTTGTGCATCCCCACAACAATCCTTAATTCTACACGCCTAAATAATTTATACAAGCACAAAATTTAAAGTGATTATTTCGGTCAAAATTTTGACTATACACGATAAATGAGCATATTATTTGAAATATTCCTGTAACAAAGACATAATGAGAATGTAAAATTCAATTGGAGGCATGCATATGGGACCATTGATGATCATTCTTGTTATTTTTATTTTTGCTATTGGCGTTCAAGTAATAAATGATTGGGATTCTTTGTTTCCGCAATCAAAAACGCAGTCGAAAAATAAAGATTTAAAAAGTATTCGTAAGTAACCTGATTTTTATTTTCTTAAAATAAAAAAGGATCGAAATAAAAGCTGACAGTTCAATAATTTGTTTATAGTTACTAGTTCAACAAGGAACTAGTAACCCGTGCTAATTATTGACAACTAACCTTTATTTCGATCCTTTTTTATTCTAAAATCTTTAATAGCCTTTTTCTTGCCTTTTATAATTAATCTTGTTTTTCTCATAGAAGGCTTTTTCAATTTCTTCTGCAGTAAAACCAAAACCTGCCATTCCTAATTTTAAATATAAATGCCATGCGTGTCGATAATTATCTGGACGATTGCTCACATAACTGCTAAACAACATCGATTTAATCGCCAAATACGTTTGAGTTAAATCTAGTTTATCCGATTTATCTGCTAATTTATCAAATTGCTCTTCAGTCAAATCAACATTTTCTACCCATTGTTTTTCGCTTGCAAACAACAAGAAAAAATCAATGGCATCTACATACTCAATCAAGAGTGTTTCACGAACTGTTTTACCATCATCGTGTTTGCCTTTATGATCTTTCCAAACTTTAAACCATTCAGAAGTATTGGCCACTTCAGAAAGCTCGACATCTAATGATAATAAAGTATTTTTAATTCGTGCATCCTGACTTAATGTTAAATGCTTTTCATCCGCAATACTCCGATCTAACTGAATAGACGATTGCATCATTTTTGGAATATCGATCAATTATTTCACCCACTCTAAACCATTTTAGAACCAATTTGAAGCTCATCAATATTATCAAGGAACCATTTCTTTAAAAAGCTAAACTGATTAAAGATTTCAAATAATGAATACTGCTCTTCTGGATCATGAACTGTAATTACCCAACGTCCAGTGCCATCCTCAGTCGTTTCTTTGTATAAGCTAAAGACAATATTGTTCCCAAGCTCTAAAAATGCACCTTGAGCTGCATCCATATTTTGGAGCATCAAATTATTATCTGCAGTTGCTACAAACCAAACAGTTTATCCATAATCTGTTCCGACAGATTTGTATTAGCCAAAATATACTTTTTATCATTTGATGCATCAAGCATATTAAAGTCCACGCTAAAATCAAAATCTGAAACCAAATATTTTCCGAACTGAATGAACAAATCAACGGCATTTGTAACTTCATCTTTATCAGATTTGTCACTCCACTCTGTAATAAAAAGTTTTGTGATTGTATCTGAATTAAAATACATCGTTTTTTCTTCAAGATTTAATGAAAAGATCACCTGATGACTATTTTGTTCAACATAAAAGGCACCATCTTGATTAGCCCGTTGTTCAAAATGAAATTCCTCTTTATCATCAATATTAGGAAATGTTTGATATAAAGTATCTGCCTTCAAATTATCCTCACGTGAGTGCAAAACGGCATCCTTGTCGCTATGTAATTCAAGAAGACGACTCATAAAAATCAAATAGTAATCATTCGCATTATATTTGTGTGGATAAACGACATACTCAGTATCCATCTGAAAATCAAAAAGCGCAGTGGATGCTTCTAACAGTTCATTCGCATCTTTAGTATCGGTTAACTGATCAAATAATTTTGTAAACTCAATTCCATGCTGAAGACCAGTCTTTAAAGAATCGCTATAGGCTACCAAACGTCCATTGGTTGTTAAACTTGAAGGATTCAAAGATTCATTACTCATCAGCACTCACCTTGTCCTTTCCAATCAAATTCATCAAATAGTCTGCATACAGCTTCTTGGAATGGCTGGTAAAAGCCTCAAAACTTCCGAATGCCTGTTTAACAGCCTGTTTTTCATAACTTAAGATTGTGTCTTCTTTAGATAACGCTAAAATTTGATCTTCATTACGCTTCATCGTGTCTCGTGCGTCTGTAGCTTTTTGATCCTCGTCTGTTAATTTAGTAAGTTCGTCTTTAACAGCCTGACGCTCCTCTTTGACCTTACCGCTCTCCCAAAAAGAACTATTTGAACTAGTATCTTGAAGTTGATCACGTAGCTGAGCTTTGCGCTGATCACGCTGATCTTGATTGGCCACTAAATCTTGTAATTGTTTATTTTCTTCTGAAATTTTAGCAATGTTTTCGGTATTTAAATGCTTATTATTAGCATCTAATTCGAAGGTTCCCTGAAGTTTCTGATATTCATCTTTGTCAAACTGAAATTCAAGATTCAAAACATCTAAGAAACCAAATTCACGACGATCCCACCAGTTTCCAAACAGAATCTTAAATTCTCCTTCAGAAACTTCCCGATAATAAAAGAATGGATAGATTTTCGCCAAATAATCAATCAATTGATAACTCAAATAATGACCAATTTGACTTCGGACATCTTCGACCAAATTAAAATAACCCGATTTAATCGAATCGTTTGCGCTAGAAACCTCTGTATGATACCGCTCTGGATCCAACAATTCATAGATTAATCGATCATCTTGCTGATCAACGGCCGTCTGTAACGCATTTAAAAAAGCAATCTTCCCTGAAAGGCTTTGCTTCAACCGTGCATTTGGTTGTTCTTGAGATTCCGTAGTATTTTTTTCATCACTCATTGTATATCGCTCCTATTTTGTAAGTTCACCTTACATTATTGATTACCTCTAATGTACCAAATAATTAGCTAATCAACAAAAAATTTTTCCTATCATAATTAAAGTTTAACAGAAATCGCTTAAAATACATGCCCACTTTGGAAATTCTTTGAAATCTTTTAAATAATTTGTCCTTTTTTTTAGAAAAAAATAACCAACTAATCTATCGTGTCATAACGGTATTGATCAGTTGATCATTTTAATTTAATTTTGTGATTTAGTATTGCTCAAGGTATTGATCACGTTCCCATTGAGTAACTTGTTGACGATAAGAAGCCCATTCTAATTTCTTTGCTTCAAGGAAGCTTTGATAAATATGTGAGCCAAGCGCTTTTTCCATAACTTCATCAGTTTCAAGAGCCTTCAAAGCATTATGCAAAGTTGAAGGTAAATCAATAATATTATTATTTTTACGTTCTTTTTCATTCATTCGGTAAATATTGCGATCAATTGACTTTGGTGGATCAATTTTATTTCGAATTCCATCAAGACCTGCCTCTAAGACTGCCGCAATTGCCAAATATGGATTTGCGGAAGGATCTACACTTCGCAACTCCAAACGAGTAGAAAGTCCACGACTACTTGGAACTCGAATCAATGGTGAACGATTACTTGCAGACCAAGCTACATAAACTGGAGCTTCAAATCCAGGAACTAATCGTTTGTATGAGTTCACAAGTGGATCACAAATAGCAGTAAAGTTTCGAGCATGTTTCAACAGACCACCAAGGAACCAATATGCTTCTTGAGATAACTGTAAGTCATTGTTCTCATCGTAAAAAGCATTTCC
The DNA here is from genome assembly GCF_001611155.1 of Pediococcus damnosus. Classification (NCBI taxonomy): domain Bacteria; kingdom Bacillati; phylum Bacillota; class Bacilli; order Lactobacillales; family Lactobacillaceae; genus Pediococcus; species Pediococcus damnosus. Next base: position 1,856,386 of record NZ_CP012294.1, on the reverse strand, counting down.
CTTATCATGGAATAATGACATATTAAGATGCATTCCAGAACCATTAATGCCGTCCAAAGGTTTCGGCATAAATGTCGCATGCAATTTATACTTACGAGCCACTGTTTTAACAACCAATTTAAAGGTCTGAATATTATCGGCCGCTGCCAATGCATCAGCATACTTAAAATCAATTTCATGTTGTCCTGGTGCCACTTCATGATGAGAAGCCTCAACATCAAAGCCCATATTTTCAAGTTCAAGAACAATATCACGACGACAATTTTCGCCAAGATCCATTGGTGCTAAATCAAAGTAACTACCCTTATCATTTAAGTTAGTTGTTGGTTTGCCTGTTGCGGGATCTAATTTGAACAAGAAGAATTCGGGCTCTGGTCCAATGTTAAAGTCAGTAAATCCAGCTTCACGCATTTCTTTAAGCAACCTAATTAGATTATTTCGCGGATCGCCTTCAAAAGGCTTTCCATCAGGTGTATAAACTTCACAAATCACTCGAGCAATTTTTCCATGTTCATTACCCCATGGGAAAACCATCCATGTTGAAAGATCAGGATAAAGATACATATCACTTTCTTCAATGCGCACAAATCCGTCAATTGAAGATCCATCAAACATCAGCTTATTATCAAGTAATTTGTCTAACTGACTAACAGGCACTTCCACATTCTTGATTGTTCCAAATAAATCGGTGAACATTAGTCTTAAGAAACGGACATTTTCTTCTTTTGCCATCTTGTGAATCTCATCTTTGGTATATTGTCGCTTTGCCATCTGTATCGCTCCTATTCTTATTTTCGGGACTGATTATCAATTGGAAAAAGCTCCGCCATCATGTTTGAGTCCACCAACTGTCAAAAACTCATTGTGTAACGCATCTAGCAAGTCAGCATCAGACACTGGTTTAGTCAGTTTTCGATGCTCCTGTTGACGCCGACTGGCCTGTTTTTCATAAACACGCTTAATTTCAGCCATATTAAATCCTTCGGTCAAATAATCTTTAATTTCAAGTAAACGATCAATATCGTTTAGCGAATACAATCGTCGATTACTTTCACTACGAACTGGTAAAATTAAACTCTGAGCCTCATAATAACGAATTTGGCGCGCTGTCAATTCAGTCAGTTTCATAATTGTACCAATTGGTAAAACTGCTCGCGATCGCTGAAGTTCTTTTTCTTTCATGACAACCCTCCTCATTCAAAAACAAGTACAGTTTATCAATGAAAGAATTTAAAGTCAACGGTTCATGTCACGTTTTATGACATGAGATCACATTCTAAAAGAATAGCTGAGAAACGGCCTCAGTAGTTGCAATTTTAACATGAGCATATGTGAGTCCACCCTGTATATAAAGCGTGTACGGCTTGCGTAATGGGCCATCAGCTGAGAATTCAACACTAGCTCCTTGAACAAAGGTTCCTGCAGCCATAATAATCTTATCATCATAGCCACCCATCTCACTTGGTACTGGATCCACATAGGAATTAATAGGTGAATAGTGTTGAACCGCCTCGGCAAATTTAATCATAGAATCAGGATTCCCAAAATTAACGGTTTGAATCAGATCAGTCCGTGGTGCATCCCACTTTGGACTAACATCCAACCCACATTTTTCCAAAAGGGCACTTTCATAAATTGCACCCTTAATTGCTTCACCTGTAACATGGGGAGCCTGAAAAAATCCTTGAAACATATCTGCTAAAGTATTCAACGTAGCTCCCTCATCTTTACCAGAACCAGGAGTTGTAAGCCGGTTACCAATTTGCGTGATCAATGTTTTTTTGCCCACAATATAGCCACCCGTTTTGGCCAAACCACCACCAGCATTTTTAATAAGTGAGCCAGCCATGACATCAGCTCCAAACTCTGTTGGTTCACTAATTTCAGAAAATTCACCGTAGCAATTATCAATAAATATTTTTACATTCGGCTTAAGTCCTTTTATAAAGCGAATCATTTCGGCAATTTGAGAGACGGTGAAACTTTCTCGAGTGGCATATCCACGTGACCGTTGAATGGCAACAACTTTCACATCATCGGTGAGTTTCTCACGTACATTTTTTTCAGAAAACTGACCTTTTTCATTTAGCTCAGCATAATCAAATTTTATTTGAAAGTCCTTCAAAGATCCAGCATTAGGCTCACCAGTTATTCCGATTACCTCTTGAACCGTGTCATATGGCATTCCGGTTGCATATAGTAATTTATCACCCGGTCTAAGCATTCCCCATAGCGCGGTACTGATGGCATGTGTACCAGATATTATTTGTGGACGAACCATGGCATCCTCTGTTTTAAAAACATCTGCATAAACGGCATCTAATGCATCCCGACCGCTATCATCATAGCCATATCCCGTTGATCCATTTAATTCCTCTTCAGAAACTTTTTCTTTACGAAACGCATCGAGAACTTTTTTTTGATTAAAAAGAACTTGTTCATCAATCTCATGTAATTTAGGAGCAATTTGTTTATCGACTTCATTAACCCAAGTTACAAGTTTCTTATCCAAACCATCTGTCCACTTCATACCTACTGGTCTCCATTCCATTTTTTTATTTTGGCAATTAATTGCGTTTTTTCTTCTGGATGTTGAACCAGATCAAACCAATTCACTTGCATCTTGTTTCGAAACCAAGTCAATTGTCGTTTTACATAGTGTCGTGAATTTTGTTTTATTTTTTCAATAACTTCATCTTTAGAAATTTGGTTTTCAAAATACGGATACCATTCTCGATAACCAATTCCTTTTCCAGCCGGTAAATTTACACCACCCAGTTTATAAAGCTGATTGGCTTCGTTCTCTAAACCCGCCTTTACCATCAGATCAACTCGTTGATTGATCCGTTGATACAATAGTCTTCGTTCTGTATTTAATCCAATTAAAAGTGCATTATAGGGACTTTTTTTAACATCTTGCTGATCCGAAAAACGGTGGCCAGTTTTTTCAAAAACTTCTAGTGCCCTTACTACTCGTACCTCGTTATTAGGAGGAATCCCTTCAGCAGCCTTAGGATCAACTCGCTTCAGTTGCTCCCATAGTTCAGCCTGTGAATGGGCTTGTGCAAACGCATGCCACTTATTACGTACACTTTCGTTTGGTTCATAGGTGTCGCTACCGAGTGATAAATTTTGAAGCAGAGCTTGTAAATAAAACCCCGTTCCACCCACAATGATCGGTAAATGACCTCTTGCCGCAATCTGAGTAATTTGTTCTGCCGCATTCTGTTTAAAATCAGATACAGAAAATCGCTGGTCACAGTCACGAATATCAATCAAATGATGTTTTATGCCATTTTGTTCAGCTGGTAAAATTTTAGCCGTGCCAATATCTAAATGTCGATATACCTGCATAGAATCACCGGAGATAATTTCTCCATTGAATCGATTTGCCACATCCAACGATAAGCTTGTTTTCCCAACCGCAGTAGGTCCAATAATTGCTAATACTTTTTCCATTTTATCCACCTTGAATTGATCTCCGAATGATACTAGCTCGCCCCGGATAATCGGTTATAATGCCATCAAAACGACGCTTAAAACAATAACGCATATCGTCCGTACTGTTTACAGTCCACGGCCGTAATTGTACATGAGGTAGGAAAAAACGATGAGCCCTTACCCAACGAATGTCAGGGTGCCAATCTTTCACTAACCGACTCCGATAAAATTTACGAGCAAATTTGGTTTGAACCTTAAATAAACTTGCAAATTCAATATTAGGATTCAAAGCGTGCATCTTAACTAATGATTGTGGGTGAAAACTAGAATAAACAATTTGAAAAGGAACTTCTTGTTGGCTCATATAGTTCGAAACTTTTTCTTCAATACCTGGATATTGAATTTTATCAGTCTTGAGTTCCAAATTAAATAAACCAGTAAAGTTCTTTTTGATTAAAAATTGAACAACTTCATTCAAAGTGGGAATTCGAGTTCCCAAATATTCATATCCAAAATAGCTACCTGCATCTAATTGTTTTAATTCTGCAAGTGTCTTATCAAAAATACGACCGGTCCCATCTGTTGTTCGATCTACCGTCTCATCATGCATAATGATCAAGTGACCATCCTTAGACATGTGGACATCCGTCTCAATCCCATCAGCGCCCTCATCAATGGCTTTTTCGAACGATACAAGGGTATTTTCTGGACGAACTCCCTTACTGCCACGATGAGCAATAATCTTTGTTAACATAAAATCATTCCCATTCATGTAATTTACTGGATATTTTGGTCAAAAAAAGTCATAATAAAGATAATTAAAGATAGAAAGGGGTTTCAAAAATGAAAAATTTTGCTAAAGGATTTATCGTTGGTAGTTTTTCAGTTGTAGGGGCTGGCGCTGCTATCCTCTATACCTTCCACAAAGTAATCGTTCAACCCATTGAAGATCAAGAAAATCGTGCTGCTGAAAATCGTAAACGTGCAATGCGCAAGCAACGTTCAGCACATAATGGTTAATTTTCATAATTATCTGTACAGGGGCTGCCTTATTGCAGTCCTTTTTATTATGGCTTTAGATTAACAGAAAATACTGTTAAAAAAAAGATAAAGACAGCCCAAGGATTTCACCTCAACACTTCCTTACCTCGATTTAATTAACTTCTTTTTTTAGTTTTTCCATTCCAACGTTGGAAACCGTAGTGAAGAATAAAGAGTTCTTTATATCCTTTTTTAGCAAGAAACAAAGCTGCTCGTGAACTTAAACTGCGCCCTTGGTCATAAATATAAACCGGTAAATCAGGACGGACTTCTTGAAAACGAGTTTTTAAAGTTGCATATGGGATACTACGAGCACCCAAAATATGTCCTGCATCAAAATCCTTTTTTTCTCTTAAATCGATGATTTGACCTTTGTGCATTCCCTCACGAAAATCATCTTCATCAAGCATTTTTGCTACTTTATTTCGTTTCCAAACAATGTATCCTTGATACACCAAATAAGCAGCAATCAAAATAATTAGAATTGTGTTTACAATAATACTAGCGGTTGAACTTGTACCTAATACCACGTTATTCTCCTCCTATGTCATTCATATTTATTCTACACATAATTTACGCTTTTGCCTAGTCCACAAAGTAATAAAAAAACCGACCTTGGAGAAATCCAAGCCCGGTCTAATCCAAATGTTTACTCAAAGCTTAATGCTAATGAAGCCGCACCGATAACTCCGGCATCGTTACCCAGACGTGCTAATTTTAAACTTGTTGAGTTACGAACTGTGGTAAATGTAAATTCTTGGAAATAATGATTAACTTGGTTTAAAAGAAAATCACCAGCAGCAGAAACACCACCACCAATAACAATGCTTTCTGGATTCAACGTATTAGCAAGATTTCCTAAAGCTAATCCTAAGTAATAAGAAACCTTATCAACTACTCGAATTGCTAAAGCATCCCCGCCTTTTGCAAGATCAAAAACCAGCTTAGATGTAATATCTTGTCCATCATCTGTTTGCCGTTTCAATTCGGAATCACCAGAGAATTCTTCTGCCATGTCACGCGCAACATGAACAACCCCGGTTGCGGATGCATATTGCTCCAAACAACCACGTTTGCCACATGTGCACAAGTAACCGTTAGGCTCAACAGTTACATGACCAATTTCACCGGCAGCACCAGCTGTTCCATGTAATAATTCGCCACCGGCAATTAATCCGCCGCCAATTCCAGTTCCTAAGGTAACAAACGAAACATCTTGTCCATTTTCGCCAGCACCTTTCCATCGTTCGCCAAGTCCGGCAACGTTGGCATCATTGTCCATAGTAAACTTAATCCCAGTACCAGCTTCAACTTCATCTCTAACATGTTGAGTTGTCTTCCAATTAAGATTATAGGCTCCAACAACAGTTCCTGCATCCCGATCAACCGTTCCTGGTGTTCCCATACCAATCCCAATAAACTGTGATTTGTCCATATTATAAAGTGATAAATGATGATTAATTGATTCGATAATATCTGGAACGATGTGGCTACCTTCATCTAAAATGTTAGTTTCCACACTCCATTTTTGTTGAACATCGCCACTGTCTGTTAAGATAGCAAACTTAATTGTTGTTCCACCAAGGTCAACTCCGACCAATTTACGATCCATTATTCATTTCCTCCAATATTATAATAATTTGTTAGGTTCTTTTTCGTGAACCTCTTCTAAATGATGTTCATGTCGCAAAACCATGACTGCTTTAATATAGGTCTGGTCTTCTACCACACCTGCATCGTGTAAATGTTTTAATTCAATGCTCATTAATTCAATATCCCATAGTCGTTTTCCGACATAAACAAAAATACCAAATTTTTTTAACAACTGTTGCACATCATAAAGTGTTTTCATAACATCATCCCAATTAATTATACAGAAAAAAATAAATTTGTAAACGTTATTTTGCAAACGCTATTGTGTTAACAAAATCCAAATTGCAACGCCGAATAAGGCAACTAGGGTCACACTGGCAATAATTCGCTTAGCCGTGTCCACTTTACCAATTTTGGGTACCCCAACAAGATAACCAACTAAAAATCCAGCTAATATGCCACCTACATGTGCGTAAACATCAATGCCTGACTCCATCAAACTAGAAACCAGCGCCAAAATTACAAATAGACCAAGTTGGCGAGCCATTGATCGAATATACGGATTCTGACGAAAAGATTCTCCCAACATTAACCAAACACCAAATAAGCCAAAAATTGCCCCACTTGCACCGGCAGACAAAGCTAACGGATTACCAAAAAGTAAACTCACTAAATTTCCAAAAATACCCGCAACAAAATAAATTATTAAAAATCTAAAATGACCAAAAAGTTTTTCAATTTGCAGCCCTATAAAATATAAAGTGACCATGTTCAACACAATATGGGTAATCCCAATATGAATAAACATAGCACTGATTAATCGCCACCACTCACCATTTTGAAGAACAAGCGGTTTAAATATGGCCCCAAATTTCAAAAGATTTTGAGTGTTTTCGGTTCCACCACTTATCGTCATCAAACCAAAAACGATAAAATTAATAATAATTAGTCCGATAGTCATATATGGATATTGATTCCAACGTCGTAATTTTTGTTGCATATTTATGCCTCGCTATTGAGTAACTTCTTGATTTTGATATCATGTGCTTCTACAGGCCAAACAGCTCGCTCGAAGCGTTGCACACTAAGTACCAAGCTTACAGTTTCACCCCGATAATCACTTAAAAATCGATCATAATAACCACCGCCGAATCCTAATCTAAAATGGCTATCCGTTGCAAATCCTAATCCAGGAACCAAAATTAAATCAATATTTGATTTTGAAAAATTATCACGATTGTCTGGTTCTAAAATTCCAAATTTACTTTTCACTAATTTCGTCTCATCAGTTAATTCTTTAAACACCATTTGCCACTTGGGTAAGGTTTTAGGAATTAGAATCTCTTTATTTTCAAGTTTTGCCTGTTCAATAATAGGTTGTGTATTAACCTCAGCCGCCCCACTCAAAGTCACGCCAATAGATTTTGCATGTTGCCATTCTTCACTAACAAATAGTTGTTTATATAGCGCTAGTTCCTCTTGATTTTTTTGTTCTTTAGACATTGCCTGAAGACGACTCAATTGAATCTGGCGTTGTCTTTTCTTTTCTGGTTGCATAAAGATCACCTCAAATTGTGGGGTTATTAAATTTTTTTAAAATAAAAAAGATCGGAGCAAAATTCGACCATTTTGTTCCAACCTTATTTGGTTTCGCGATGTAATGTAACCTTTCTTTCACGTGGGCAATACTTATTTAACTCCATACGATCCGGATTGTTACGCTTGTTCTTGCTTGATAGATACTGTCGATTATGACATTCTGTACATTCTAATGTAATGTGTACGCGCATAGCTCCAACCTCCCAACTATAAGTTCTGATGGGCGTTGCGCCCTCAACTTAAAATATGATACCACAATTTGGTATTCTGACGCAAGTATCATTCATACATTCAAACAACTAAATTAATTTTTTTGCGGTTTTTAAACGAAAATAAAACTGATTTTGAACCATTTCAAAATACTATAATGCTTAGAACCATTGCCTTTATTTAGTTGTATCCTTTATCGCAGATTTATCTTGAACCGTTTTCCAGTATGCTGAATAAACTTTCTTTGCCAAGTCAATATTGTTACTCTCAGCACTTTCACCCAACCCTGGCATTGCAACTGCAACAACTACTTTGGGATTCTTTGAAGGCGCATAAGATGCCAAACTCAGTGTAACGGTTGATTTACCATTGGTAGTCGTTTCAGCTGTACCTGTTTTTGCAGAAATCTCTGGACTAATACTTGCAAGAGCTCCACCAGTTTTATACGTATTTGTTCCGTGAACAACATCATACAACCCCTTTGTCACAACTTTCTTTTGAGCAGCCGTATCATCTACGTAATTCAAAACTTTAGGTTGGATGGTTTCTTGTAACTTGCCTAATCCACCATTGCCATTCGTTCCTCTAATCTGTGACACAACGTGCGGTGCAATTCGATATCCGCCATTAGCAATGGTAGAAATATATTGGGCCACTTGAATCGTTGTATATGCATCATACTGACCAAACGCCAAATCAAGTGCCTTACCAATGTTTGCGTGATTGCTTGGTCCGGTATATCCAGCAGATTCTCCAGGAATATCAATCCCCGTATCCGTCCCGAGCCCAAACTGCTCAAAATAGCCACGCATCTTAGAGAACACACCAGTCCCCATTGTTAACCCTGCCCCTGGCGAATACTTAAATCCGCCTTCTTTCATGGCTAATTGCATCATGTAAGAGTTTGAAGAAACTTCCAATGCAGTCGAAGCATCTACACTAATATCTTGGCCCCCACTCTTGTTAAACCATGATGATTTAGATCCTGTACCAGCTAGTCTAATTGGTTTATCTGTTAATGTACTATTTGTTGGGGTAATTACGCCATCCATCAAGGCCCCAGTAACCATTGCTCCTTTGACAACAGAACCCATGACAATTGGTTCATTAATTGTCCCAAGTGCATTATCTGTTACTTTTCCTGTGTTTGGATTTCGATCGACACCAGCCAAAGCTAATACTGCTCCAGTATTCGGATTCATTACCACTACATAACCACCAGTAGATTCCCCACCAGCTGATGAAACGGCAGTTTTCGTATCAGATTGAACCTGTTTTTGGAAGGCAGCATTAATGGAGAGAACAAGATTATCACCTTTCTTCCCTGCATACTGCTTAACTTCTTTTTTAATTGTATTGTTACCATTAACGTCAACTCGCGTTTGTGACTTTGTTCCCTTTAAAATAGGATCATATTCCTTTTCAAGGTAACTTTGTCCGACACTGTCATTACGTGAATAACCCTGTGCTAACAACATGTTAACTTCATCACTTGGCAAACCAGTTTTGGCACTTGAAACGGTTCCGGCAACACTTTTAATTGAGTTTCCTTCTGGATAATCTCGTGACCAGCTCGTGCCCACTTTTACACCTGGAAATTCAGATAAATGTTCACCGATTTCTGCGATTTCTTTATTTGTAACCCCAGATTCTTTTAGATAGACCGTCGATAATTCGTAAGCACCGTTCATTAAACTAAAAATCTGTGCAGCATTTTTTTCAGTTTTATCAAGAGTAACCGTTTTAGCGACTTTTTTTACTGCCATGCTGTATAAAGCCTTGGTACTATAATCACTATGATTTTTAAAGCTATTTTCAGTTTTTTCCAAATTCTTCGAGTTAGCCAAATAATAATCAGCCTGATCCTGATCAGAGAGTGTCGAAGTAGATACCGTAAGATATTTTCCTAAACGCTCTGCTGTTTGGCGAAGGGTACTGGATAAAACATTAACACCCTTTGTGTACTGAATAGCCTGGTGAGATTCATTACCTACCAGCACTTTTCCTGTTGAATCGTAAATCATCCCTCGCTGAACATTACTTGTTTCGATCGTTGTATCTGTTCGTTCAACATCAGCCACATATTTAGAACCGTTAAAAATTTGTAAATACGCTAACCTCGCAATAAGCAAAACTAACAAAAAAACAACAATTCCAAAAATTAGATGAAGTCGAAAAGGCAATTCTGATTTATTTTTATGAACCTTAGTACTAGTTTTTTTTGATTTCAAAATTTCAAGCTCCTTCACACTGCTGAGACTATTCTAACAAAAAAATCAAATTGCTTCTATAACTTGTTCACATTTTTAGATTATCTTAGTCAATGTGGTATGCTAAAGAAAGCAATTTGGGAAAAGAGGAACATGATGCAAAGAACTAGTTTACACAACACCAAACACCTTATTGGCTCACGGAAACAACAGCTTATAGTTAGCTTTTTGATTCCTTTATTATTGATGTCCAGCTACTTTATTTATCGAAAAATGGCTCCCTTTGGGCCAAGTAGTCTATTAACAGTTGATTTAGGTCAACAATATGTAGATCTTTTTGCCTATTTTCGGCACACGATCTTACACGATCCAACGGCTTTTTTCTACTCCTTTTCAAAAGCAATTGGCGGTGATATGACTGGAACCTGGGCTTACTATTTAATGAGCCCTTTCAATCTTATCCTGCTTTTCTTCCCGGGGAAGTCCATTACAACCGGCATTTTTATCATTACAATCCTTAAGTATGCTTTTGCTGGATTAACATTTGCGATCTTATTGCAAAAGCTTTATCCACATACAAATTGGCTTGTTCCAGGATTAGCCACTGCTTATGCATTAATGGGATTTTCTATTGCCAACCAATTAAATTTGATTTGGTTAGATGCTCCTATTTTTCTCCCACTAATCATCCTCGGAATTGACCGCATTTTCACAGACGGTAAAATCCGCTGGTTTGTTTTATGGTTGAGCTTAATGCTAATTATTAATTATTATATGGCATACATGATATGTATTTTCTGTATCCTGTATTTTATTTTTGACAGCGCTCGTTATTATACCTCATTTCACGATATTCTCACAGCTAGCAAACGATTTGTAAGTGGTGCCTTGCTATCGGGTGGGTTTGCCTCTTGGATTTTGATGCCCACTTTTTATATTTTGACACAAAGTAAGGCCCAATATACAGAAACAAGTGTCAAATTAAAATTTGATTATTTCCCATTTAAAATGCTTAGTAAATTTTTGCCTGGGACTTTTAACTTCCAGCAAATGCCTAGTGGTCTTCCAAATATTTTTATTGGGGCCTTTTGTATGATTGGGTTTATTTTATATTTTACCAGTGCAAACATAAAACTGCGGGAACGAATTACCGCTGCAATCATTTCTTTGTTTTTGTTCTTATCGTTATGTTTTCAACCCTTAAATCTTTTTTGGCACGCCATGCAATTTCCTTGGTGGTATCCTTACCGTTTTAGTTTCATTGTCTGTTTTTGGATGATTTTTCTAACGGCTCGCTATTTATTTTCGAAACCGACCTTCAACCCAAAGGCACTGCTAACTTCAGCAGCAATTTTAGTGATTGGCTTAATCTATTTGTGGTTAAACCTCTCTACGTTTAAAAACTATGTAGACCAAAACCAGTTAATTATCGGAAGTTTGTTTGCGGCATTGGGATTACTCTCGTACATCCTTCTTCGTCAAAAGCCAGCCCTTAGTTGGCTCATCACAATAATCATTGTTTTGGATGTATTCGTAAACGCCTGTTTGTCACTAAATAATATTTCTTTTGTTTCGCAATCAGAATTTGGAAATTATACAACTGAATTAGATAAAACAATCGGTAAAATTCAAAAGCAAGATACCAGTTTTTACCGAATTGGGAAAACCTACATGCGGACAAAAGATGATGCTATGCAGGCTGCCTTCAATGGTGGCTCACATTTTAGTTCTACGTTCGAAACCCAAATCCCCAATTTTATGCAAAAAATTGGGCAACCTGATGGCGATGGTTTCGTTACCTACTCCAACGGAACCCTGATTACAGACAGTTTATTAGGTATGAAATATTGGTCCAAAAATATTGATTCAAACCAACTAGGCTCATCGGCAACTTCAACAGCCAATGCGACGTTGCCTGCATTAACGTTTAAGCCCGATCTAAGCAGTTACAAATTAATTGGCCAAGATAGTTTGACTCAAACGTACAAGAACCCCTACGCCCTTTCAATTGGCTTTGGTGCTTCTAGTTCAGTTAAGGATTTCAATGGCAGCAAATTGGATCCCATTCAATATCAATCACAGTTATATGGCAGTTTAGCTGGCCAAACAAAGTCTAAGTTATTTACCTCTCAAAATTTTAATGAGGTTATTTTCCAAAATATTAATCAAACCACTAAATTAACAGGAAGTGTGTTGAAAAAAAATAATCTCTCCAAACCTGGAGTTGTTACCTTTAGATTCACCCCTCCTACTAATGATGCCTATTACTTAACTTTTGGACAAGATTTGAATCCAGACAATGCAACTTTCACTGTCGATGGAAAACCACTTACGCAGTACTCACCTTACCGGAATACAGTCGTTGTTAACTTTGCCAATCATAGTAAGGGCAAAACAGTTACACTTAAAATTCAACTCAAAAAGATGAACTTGTGGTTAGAAAACTTTACCTTGTACCGCTTGAATCAGAATAAATTTACTAAGTTACAACAAAATCTTAACGAATCACCTTTAAAAGTAACAAGCCATAATAGTCACAAAATTGCTGGAAAAATCACTGTTACTAAGAAAAACCGGTTCTTAATGACTACGATTCCTTATGGTAAAGGCTGGCACGCAAAGGTTGATGGCAAGTCCGTAAAAGTAATTAAAGTTGCTAAAACATTTTGTGGCATTCAGTTAACTGCGGGTACTCACCATGTTGTGCTAACTTATTGGCCACCTTACTTGTTTATCGGATTAATTGTCAGCGTTATTGCTTTAATCATCGTTATGGGTTACTTCTGGTGGATAAAGAAAAACCGCCATTAAAACCAAAAAAACCGCAAAACTAGATTTCCTAGTTTTGCGGTTTTTATTTGGTTACTAATCTTATTCGCTTACGCTAACTTTTAAGATCTGAACGTGCATATCGCCACCGGGAGTGGAAATAACAACTTCATCGCCCACCTTATGATCTAGTAAGGCTTTAGCAATTGGTGAATCATTTGAAATCTTGCCTGACATTGGGTCAGCCTCAGCAGCCCCAACAATTGTGTATGATTCAGGATCTTCATCTGGAAGTTCCTTAAACTCAACGACTTTCCCCAAAGAAACGACGTCTTCATCTACTGCATTGTTATCAATAATTTCGGCATTCTGTAACATCTGCTCAACTGTACTAATTCGGCTTTCAACCATACTTTGCTCATCTTTAGCAGATTCGTATTCTGAGTTTTCAGATAAATCGCCAAAACCTCTTGCAATCTTAATACGCTCAATTACCTCTGGACGTGTTTTTGTTTTTAATTCACTTAATTCTTTTTGTAATTTTTCTCGGCCCGCTTCTGTCATCGGGTACGTTTTTTCTTTTGCCATTTATAGACACCTCTTATTTATAATGAAAATATAACGGCTTTTAGAGTACCATGAAGTAATCGCCTTGTAAACACTAATCCTCACGAAAGATGTTATCACGTCCCTCTTGAGAAAGAATATCTTTGATTTTAGTCGTTAACAGATCAATAGCAACAGTATTTTCGCCACCTTCTGGCACAATTATATCTGCGTATCGTTTCGTGGGTTCCACAAATTGATGAAACATTGGCTTTACCGTCGCTAAATACTGCGTAATAACTGAATCAAGTGTCCGACCTCGATCTTTAATATCTCGTTCAATGCGGCGAATGATTCGAATGTCATCATCGGTATCAACGTAAACTTTAATATCCATCAAGTCTCGCAAACGCTGATCATCTAAAATCAAGATTCCCTCTAAAATAATCACATTCCGTGGTTCTTGATGAGCTGTCTCACTACTTCTAGTCAATTCTGTATAATCATAAACCGGTTTTTCAATAGCTTCATAGTTTAACAATTGTTTTAATTGATGAATCAGTAAATCGGTATCAAAAGCCAACGGATGATCATAATTAACTGCCGCACGTTCTTCCATGCTCATATCAGCCTGATCCTTATAATAGGAATCTTGCTGAATGGTCATGATGGAATGTCCCGAAAGATTGTTATAAATCTTTCGACTAACAGTTGTTTTTCCACTTCCTGATCCACCCGTAACTCCGATTAGAACAGGACGCTTTTTCTGTACTTTCATAAAATTGCCCTCATTTATTATTTATTACTTGGGTCCTGACTTGAAGCATTTGCTAAATGCTCATCATAGGTTGCTGAAAAATAAACCTTTCCTGTTTTTAAGTTCGCAACGAAATAGAGATAATTTTTATCTCGTGCCTTGGGATGAAGCACTGCTAAAACTGAATCCTTACTTGGGTTATTAACTGGTCCTGGTCCATAACCCTTTTTGGCCCTCAAATTATAAGGAGAGTCACTCTTTAAATCAGTTTTAGTTAAATCAGATCCAAAAGCCTTTTTCACAGCATAATATACGGAGACATCAGATTGGAGTGGCATTTTAGCATCAATTCGATTCAAGAAAACACCGGCAATTTTTTCTCGATCACTGGTTGTATTACCTTCTCGTTCAACCAAAGCAGCTAAAGAAAGAATTTCTTGAACAGACATTTTTTCTTTTTTAATCTTAGAATAGTAAGGTTCTAAGATTGCATTTTCTTTAGCAACCATCTGTTCAACAACTGCTTTTAACGTTGTCTTTTTTCCAAGTGAATACGTTGCAGGGTAAAGATAGCCTTCAAGTCGATAACGCACATTTGAAGCCTTCATAGCCGATCCTAATAATTCAGGATATTTTTTATAAAGGCTATTTATGAATGATTTGTCTTTCATAAGCGCAATGAATTGGCTTTGACTAAAGTCAGATGATTTACCAATTGATTTTCCAACCTCGTCAATGGTCTCGCCTTCTTTGATTAGCACATACTTACCCAAAAGCACAGGGGTTGCACTACCACCCTTTTGAAGGTTAGTGGCAATTTTATTAAGACTCATCGAAGGCTTTAAAACATAATAACCAGCCTTAAAATCAGTTAAGTTATGTGATTTTACATAATAATCAAATATCGCACCACTTTTAACAACCTTTTTCTCCTGTAAAATAGAACCAATTTGGCGCGTTGACGATCCTTCTGGCACATTAATTTGAATTTGTTGTTTGCTATCTGGATTTAAAGGCTCTAAAGCATCTGAGAAATAATGATAAAATACAAATCCAGTTGCCACAACCACCACTGCCAAAATAGTAACTACCCACTTAATAATAGAATGCCCTTGCGATTGGTTACGTTTATCAGCATTCCCATCTTGATTATCCAAGATTTATTTCCTCCATTCCAAAACTGTTACCTGTTATTATACTAAAAACATGTCCATTATGCATCGTCATGATCACATAATTACATGTTCTTAATAAAAATAATTTAACGAATTTCAACTTTAAAAGCCTTTTTTAAGGACTCAATTGCTTGTTCAAATTCTTTGTTCACTTCTTCTTCAGTTAGCGTATTATGTTTATCACGATACGTTAACGTATAAGCAACAGATTTTTTACCTTCAGGAATGTGTTTTCCAGCATAAACATCAAATAACTGGATTTTTTCTAAATGGCGATTGGAAGCAGCCTGTAAAGCAGCCACAATCTCGGTATTAGAGACCTTTTGATCAATTAAAAGGGCAACATCACGAGTAATTGCGGGATATTTAGAAATTGGATCATAATGTTGAATTTTCTTTGGTGCATCTAGGATGGCCTGCAAATCCAACTCAAAAACATAGGTCTCTGGGATCTTAAATTGTTTGGCAACTTGGGGATGTACTTGACCCATAAATCCAATCACTTTGTCACCCAAATAAATATCTGCGGTACGACCCGGATGCATCTCTGGATATTCCTTACTTGCCACATAACTTATAGATTCCTCAAAATTCAGGTCATGCAAAAGTAAATCCACAATCCCCTTTAATTGATAGAAATCAACGGGAGCTTCTTTTCCATACCAATTTTTGGTCTCAAGAGAGCCAGTAATTGCTCCAGCCAAATGTTCAACCTCAGTTGGACGATCTGTACCATCAGTACGATAAAAAACCTGACCTTGTTCATATAATGCAACATTGGCTTCTTTTCGAGCCACATTATAAGCTACATCATCTAATAAACCACTGATTAAATTCATACGAAGAACTGCATGATCTAAGCTCATTGGAAAATCAAGTTTAGTTTCCTCGCTTGATTGCATCATGAACAGTTTGGCTTTCTGCGCTGTGGTTAATCCATAACTCATTGCTTGATTCAATCCACTACCTTGTAAAATGGACCGAACACCACGAATAACTTGCTGACTTGTTGTCAAACGGCCAATAGTGGTTGATCCCGTTGGTAAAGTAGAAGGTAAGTTATCATATCCATAAATTCTAGCAATTTCTTCAAGAATATCTGCCGGAATATGAATATCCCAACGCCGTGCTGGGACCGTAACCACAAACGTTTCATCTGTAACTTGAACTGTGAATTGCAACCGTTCTAAAATTTTAGTTACTTCATCCACAGAAAGTTGTGTCCCTAATACATGATTAATTCTAGTTAAATCAAGTGTGACCTCAACTGCTTGTGGATTTGGTTTAACAGCCGTGATTTGATCTTTAACTGCTTTTCCATCGCCAAACTGAGCAGCTAACTCTAACGCCTCATGGAGGGCCTCGGTAACTGTAGCTGGATTGATTCCTCGCTCAAAACGCATTGAAGCCTCACTATGAAGTACATGATAACGAGCGGTTTTTCTGACTTTGATTGGATCAAAAATTGCTGATTCAATAACCACTGTGTGCGTATGATCATCAATCTCAGTATCTAAGCCTCCCATAACACCAGCCATTGCGATATTTTTATCGCCGTCCTTAATCATGAGGTCCGTTGCTTTGAGGCTTCTTTCTTCACCATCGAGGGTTACAAACTTGGTTTGATCTGGTGAATAACCAACATGAATCTCTTTTGCAGACAATTTATCATAGTCAAATGCATGTAAAGGTTGGCCATATTTCAACATAATGTAATTTGTAATATCAACAACATTGTTTATTGGTCGGACGCCAGCCGTCATCAAACGAACTTGTAACCAAAAAGGACTTGGTGCAATTGTGACATTTTTTACAATTCCCATTTGGTAGGCCAAAACATCATCAGGAGCATCTATTTTAACTTTTAATAAATCGTCAATATTGTCTGTTTCATCAACAGTTTTCAGTTGACGATGATTCAAAGTTAATTTTTTATCGTAAATTGCACCGATTTCGTAGGCATTCCCATCCATGCTGAACAAATCCCCCCGATTGGGAGTTACAGATGTGTCAATAACATCGTCATCCATGCCTAAATAACTATAAACTGGCTCACCTGGTTTAACACCGCTGTCTTCTGGAAAAACATAAATACCATTTACGTATACTTTGGGCACAACCTTTTCATCAAAACCAATTTCTTGTAAGGCACAGATCATTCCGTTAGATTGTTCACCGCGCATTTTACTTCGTTTAATTTTAACGTTGTCTTTAATCCGTGCACCATGTAAAGCCACAATCACATATTGTCCCTTAGCCACATTAGGAGCGCCACAAACAATCTGAATTGGCTCATCTTCGCCTACTTCAACTTGACAGATATTCAAATGATCAGAATTTGGATGCGGTCGAACATCTAAGGTATAACCTACAATAATTTTTTTAAGTCCATCTTCAGCTCGTGTTACCTGGTCAACTTCAACGGCTGTACGTTCAATTTTTTCAGCAAGAACTTTGGGCTCAACATCAAGATCAAAGTACTCTTTTAACCACTTATAAGAAACTTTCATTTTAGTTGTTATCCTTTCTTTGAAAACTGCGTCAAGAAGCGGACATCATTTTGATAGAAGTTACGAATATCGTCAACGCCATAACGCAACATCGCAAAGCGATCTGGTCCGAGTCCAAAAGCAAAACCACCATACACTTTGGAATCCACACCAGCCATTCTTAATACATTAGGATGAACCATCCCAGCACCCAAAACTTCAATCCAACCTGTCTGTTTGCATACTGAACAACCTTTGCCCATACAATTAAAGCAGGTTACATCAGCCTCGACTGAAGGTTCAGTAAATGGAAAATAGCTTGGACGCAAGCAAACTTCAAACCGATCTCCAAAAAGCTCTTTGGCCAAAACCTCTAGTGTTCCTTTCAAATCAGTCATGGTAATATTTTTATCAATGACCAATCCTTCAACCTGATGGAATTGGTGGGAATGGGTTGCATCATCAGTATCACGACGATAAACAACTCCTGGTGAAATCATTTTCAAAGGCCCTTTACTAAAGTCATGCTTTTCCATTGTTCTTGCTTGAACTGGAGAAGTTTGGCTACGCATCAAGATTTCATCTGTAATGTAAAATGTATCTTGCATATCGCGTGCCGGATGATCTTTGGGCAAGTTTAGCATTTCAAAGTTATATTTATCAGTTTCCACTTCTGGTCCCTGAATAACTTGGTATCCCATTCCTAAAAATAGATCTTCAATATTATCAATTATTTGTTGAATGACATGTGGCTGTCCTTGCGTAACTGGTTTGCCAGGTAAAGTGACATCAATTGTTTCACTTTCCAATTTTTTGGCAATATGGGCTTTTTCTAATTCAGCCTTTTTCTCATCAATAGCCGTCACAATATTGTCACGAACATGATTGGAAAGCTCCCCAACTTTAGGACGTTCTTCCTTTGGAATGTCACGCATACCACGCAAGATTTCTGTTAACGGACCTTTTTTGCCTAATACATTCACACGAATATCTTCTAAATTTTTCAATCCGTCTGTCCGAGAAATTTCTTTTAAAGATTTTGTTTTTAATTCTTCTAACTGTTCATGTAATCCCATCATCAAGCCCCCTAATATTTAAAAAACTGCACAAAAAAACTCGCCCCTAAAAAAGGGACGAGTTATCGCGTTACCACCCTGGTTTGTAAACAAAAATATTCACACACTTGGCATCAATAACGGCGATTTACCGACTTATTTTTTCAAATAAATAACTCAGAAGTGAATTCACTAATGTTGTTTTTTGCATCTGATTTCAGTCAAACCCAGATACTCCCTTTAAAAAGCCACTAGCTACTGTTCTTCATCATTGCTTTTCTGACTTAAATATTAGATTAAAAACGGTCAATAGTCAACTATTCTTTTATTAATCTTCGTTTGCATACCAACAGTCAGCAAACTTATGCACTGCACTCATAACTGGACGTAGTGCTTCACCTTTTTCTGTAAGTTGATATTCAATTAAAGATGAATTCTTGTGAGTCACCCGATCAACAATTCCCTCGGCTTCCAAACTCTTCAAACGTTCTACCAACACTCGATCACTACACTTAGGAACATTGTGTGCCAAGTCCTTGAAGCGTTGTGAATCTTCGTTCAACAAAACTTCAATAATTAATCCATTCCATTTCTGGCCTAAAACTGAAAACGTCCGACTAAACTTGGGACAAAGTGAAAAGTCATCGATGGTACTCCTAGTTTCTAAAGCTTCTGACATAACTCTTCCTCCATTTAAAACTAACGTCTATGAAGTACGACCTTGGATTTTATTCAAAAACAAGTGTACTTCTTTTTGCACATGCCCTAAATATTCTTGGGTCGCTGCTAAATCGTCAACAATTGAGACAATCATGCTTTCTTTATACTTAGGAAATGCAACTGTTGCACCCCACATATGCTTTAATATAATATCCTTTTCCATTGGTGACAAAGGAGTCAATTTTTCTGCGTTTCGTAAAGCAATTCGAGGATGAATATAGGCATGGGTGCCTAAATCAAACTTAGTTGTCCGCCAATCATAGTAAAACAAATCATGTAACAAACCGGCCCTAGCAACTGCACGAAAGTTAAGATGCCGTTTTTTTGCAATCAAATAACTCTGATACGATACGGAAATTGAATGCTGCAACCGCGTATAATTATGGTGTTGCGTATATTCATCTAATTTTTGAACTTCTTTAGTTTTTAATAAATCTGATACTAAACTTAAATATTCTTGATCCTGTTCCCAAGCATTTGTTTTCATTAAATACTTCCTTTTTATTTAAAATAAGATCTAGCCATTAACTTACATTTAGTTAATAACATAATACTAATTATTTTACCAAAAAGCAAAGAAAACACTACCTAAATTTAAACTGTAATCAAACTTAAATGTTTCGTAAGGAAAACATCAAAATTCCAGCTGCTACCGCGACATTTAAGGATTCTGCTTGCCCTTTGATTGGAATATATAAATTAGCGGTCGTTTGAGAAAGCAGCTCTTGAGACATCCCATTTCCTTCATTCCCCATAATTAAGGCAAAATCATCAGTTGTGTCAATGTCTTTATAACTTTTTGCCTGTGGATTAAGTTCAGTTCCAAAAACTGGAATATTAGCAGTTTTAAAGCTTTTAATCCATTCTTCAAGGTTTCCTAAAACAAGGCGTATATGAAACTGGCTGCCTTGCATGGCACGTTGAATTTTAGGATTAAAAATATCCGCTGTTCCTTTTCCAAAGATAACCCCTTGAAAGCCAGCAGCATCCGCTGTTCGTACCATTGTGCCAATGTTACCGGGGTCTTGAATATTGTCTAATAGCAACCAAGCTCCTGTAACATCAGAATCAGGATCTTGAATCTGTCGTTCTTTATTTGGAATTCGTACAATTGCAAATATGCCCTGGGTCGTCACAGTATCACTCAAACGGTCAGCAATTTTATCTGAAACAATTACTAATAAATCCTCAGGAACATCAAACTTAATTTCATCTAATTCATCTTGTGTGGCTACCACATAAACTACATCGGCTTCATTTTGGAGGACCTCATTTACTAAGTGACGTCCCTCAATTATGTACATTCCAGTCTTTTTACGGCCCTTTTTGGTTTTTAATTTTTCCCATTCTTTTACACGATTATTTTGTGTTGATAATATTGTTTCCATAGTTTTCCCCTTATTTAATGTTAGTAACTCATAACTCAATCAAACCATATATGACGCTAAATATCAACATTTCCAGCTTTTAAATTGCACAAGTTAGGCTATCAAATTATTTCTTTTCCCTTAGAAATGATAAAATACTATTATGACTTTGAAAGGAAGAGATTTTATGAAATCAGTTACAATTCAAGTTTTCGGTCGTGTTCAAGGGGTTGGGTTTCGTTATTTAACCAAAATGGTCGCTGACAAACTTAACATTAAGGGAACTGTGGCCAATTTAGACGATGGCTCAGTATACATTCAAGCGGAAGGCCCAGAAGACCATTTAAATGAGTTTATTAATACCGTTAAGATGTCGCCTTCACCAAGCGGCCACGTTGAAAAAACAACAATTGAGGATCAATCAGTTCAAAACTTTTCTGATTTTCGTGTAACAAACTAAAAATTCATTGAAAAACCAGTAATATTAACGTATAGTGTCTGGTGTTAGTTTAATTTGAAAGGGAATGTCTTAATGAAGAAAATGAAACACTTAGGCACGCTGACAGCAATCGCTGGATTAGCTTTGCTTTTGACTGGATGTGTCCAACGTACGAAGGCTGGGAAACCATATGGCGCCATTTATGACTATCTTGCGGTTCCAACTCAGCATGTCATGAGTTGGCTTGCTGGAATGCTTGGTGGGAGTTATGGTTGGGCTATTATTGCCGTAACCTTTATTGTGCGAATGATCCTTTTACCTATGATGATTAACCAATCACGTAAGGCAACCGTTCAACAGGAAAAAATGGCATTTGTAAAACCTCAAATGACTGCGATCCAAGAACGCCAACAAAACGCAACGACCAATGAGGAAAAGGCCGCTGCCAGCCAACAAATGATGAGTTTATACCGTGATAATGGCATTAGTATGACTGGTGGAATAGGCTGTCTCCCCATTCTAATCCAACTACCAGTGTTTGCTGCTCTGTACGCGGCAATTCAATATTCACCAGCACTTTCAAGTGGTGCACATGGTAGTATGTTTATGGGAGTCAGCCTTGGAAAACCAAGTATTTTTCTCGCTGCTTTGTCTTTTCTTGTTTACTTACTCCAAGGATGGCTAGGAACCTTGGGAATTCCTGCAGAGCAGAAGAAATCTATGATGTCCATGATGATCGTGAGTCCCTTAATGATCTTCTTTGTTTCATTTAGAGCTCCTGCCGGTTTAGGCTTATACTTCTTTGTTGGTGGAATTTTTGCATGTATACAAACTTTAATTATCTACTTCTACCGACCAAGAATTCGTGCCTCTGTAGCCGAAGAAATGAAAAAGAATCCACCAAAGGTTGTTGTTCCACCGATAAAACCGGCTGAACCAAAAACAACTGTTACACAAACCCAAAGGCATCACGACAATCGCCAACGGAATGCTGGTAAGCAACAGCATCATTCCGATTAACTTATAAGTAAAAAAATGGACCTGCAAATTGCAGGTCCATTTTTTATGCATTATCTGACTTTTCTTTCTTTGATTTTTCCTTTGTAGCTTGTTTATTAGTTTCCACCTTATCAATTGGCAAAGTAATTCTAAAAATTGAACCATACCCAACGGAGCTTTCAAGCGAAATCTTTCCGTGATAGCCTTCGATTAAACGCTGAGCAATCGATAATCCTAAGCCGTTACCACCTTTATCACGGCTACGGGCCTTATCCACTCGATAGAAGCGATTAAACACCTTTTTGACGTCTTCCTCTGAAATACCCTCACCGAAGTCTTGAATGGCAATCTGAACGCTACGAGTGTCCTCTGAAGCAGAAATATGAATTTCCTTACGTTTTGTAGAATATTTCACCGCATTATCAAGTAAAATAATAAGCACTTGTTCAAGATGGTTTCGATATATTTGAACAATCGGATTCGAATGAACATCACTGTCCAAAGTAAAGGTAAAATCCGGATGAATCATTTTAAAATCATTAAAAACTTGATTAACAACTCGCATAACTGGTGTTTCTTCTTTTGAAAAATGAATTTCCAATTGATCTGCCCGTGTTAAATCAAGCATTTCTTGCACCAAACTCTTCATCCGTTTTGTTTCTTCCAATGACGCTTGCAACGATTCATTTAAAATTTTGGGATCATCTTTGCCCCAGCGGTTTAACATCTCCATATGTCCCTGAATAACTGCAACTGGTGTGCGTAACTCATGAGAAACATCTTCAACAAACTGGTGTTGCTGATCAATGTAACGCTGCATCCGGTCTAACATATCATTAAAAACGATTGCTAAATCTGACAATTCGTCATTTCGTTCCAAATCCGGAATTCGGAGTTCAGTTTGAGGATCATCTGTCACTTTTTTCATCGTGTTATTCATCACAGTTATAGGGCGCAATAAATATGTGGCCAGTAAATAACCAAACACTGAAATCAATGCAAATGCAATAATCGTTAAAAGAATCACAATCCAGATAATCTTATGTTGGGTTCGTTTTACACTATTTAAAGTATCCACAACTTGGATATATCCAATTAATTCATTTTTACTATTTCGAATCGGTGCTCTACCGATTAAGCCATTAAATTGAGCGGCTTTTACACGTGATACAGTCCGTTTTTCAGGAAAATGAAACTTTTCAGAATCTCGTTTAGTGGCAAAAACCTGTTCACCTTTAAGACTGTAGACTGAAACGACAACATCTCTTCGCGCCAAATTTGTCAATAAAGAATTACTATACGGCCGTTCGTTTTGATCTGTATGTCCAACTGGACTGTCCGGACGTAAATATTTTCCGACAGTAATGCCATCAATTTCAGAAACTCCCTGTAAACGAGAATCAACGGAATCAATCGTCGTATTTACCTGAGCCCGTTCCTGAACAATCATGACTTGGGAAATACTATTAAATACAAAAAAAGAAAAAAAGGTAAATATGAACAGAACGCCAACGCCCGTTCCAATTGCCCATTTCCATTTTAAGGATAGTCTTCTTTTCGTTACACCTGTTTGATTAAATTGAAAATTAGTTTGTTTCTCACTCAAGATCGCATCACATACCCGGTTCCTCTAACTGTCTGAATATAAGACTGTTCACCAGGGCGATCAATCTTATTCCGTAAGTAACGTACATAAACATCTACTACGTTCGTTTCAACTTCATTGTCAATGCCCCAAACCTCATCTAAAAGCGCATCTCGAGACTGAACGACATTGATATTTTCCATCAACAATAATAAAAGCTGATATTCACGTTTGGTTAAATTAATAATTTTACCATCGCGCCGGGCAACTTGGTTTTCTTTTTCGATTGTAATGTCACGATAAGTAACCGTCGTTTGTTGAAAGGCTTTTTGTTCACTTTCAATATCAATCCGACGTAATAAAGCACGCAAACGAGCCAATAACTCTTCAATGGCAAACGGTTTTACGATATAATCGTCTGCACCATGGTCCAAACCAGAAACACGATCCATCACAGAATCCCTTGCAGTCATCATAATAATTGGTGTTGTTTTTGCCTCTCTTACCCGGCGACAAACCTCAATACCGTTTAATTCTGGCAACATTAAATCTAAAAGAATGGCATCGAAATTTTTATTTAAAGCCGCATCTAATCCCGAACGCCCATTAAACTGGACTTCCGTTTCGTACCCTTCATGTTGAAGTTCTAGCTCAACAAACCGTGATAAACTTTTTTCATCTTCAATAATTAGTATCCGACTCATTTTCCCACTCCTAATTAATTTATACTTGCATTATTTCCATTGTGCTTAATACATACAAAACAAAGTTTACCATTAAAATGAGATTTTGCCTAGAACTACTCACTTTTCTATAAGAAATTTTAAGTAAACAAAAAGCCTAAATTCGAATTTAAAGAATAAGATCTTCAAATCAAATTTAGACTAACCTAGAAAGTTTTATTGTTCTTTATACCATGGGAAATGATAAGTTCCCTCACGATCGACTCGTTCATAGGTATGAGCACCAAAGTAATCTCTTTGTGCTTGTAATAAGTTTGCTGGTAATACAGCAGAACGATAAGAATCATAGTAAGAAATTGCAGCACTGAACCCTGGAATTGTTACACCAGATTTAACTGCTAACCCAACGATATCACGTACCGATTCTTGATACTTTTTAGCAATATCTTTAAAGTAATCATCTAACAGTAAGTTATTTAATTCGGGATCCTTATCAAAGGCATCTGTAATATTCTGTAGAAATCCAGCTCGAATAATGCAACCTGCACGCCAAATCTTAGCAATTTCACCAAATTGCAAATCCCAATCATAATGCTTAGAAGCAACTTTCATCTGTTCAAAACCTTGTGCATAGCTCATGATTTTGCTGAAATAAAGTGCCTGACGAATTTTTTCAATTACTTCATCTTTGTCAAAACTAACTTTACCTTCAGGTTTAGGAAGCACTTTGCTAGCTGCCAATCTTTCATCCTTTAAAACTGAAATGTAACGCGCATAAACAGATTCAGTAATAAGTGATTGTGGCACGCCTAATTCAAGTGCATTTTGAGAACTCCATTTACCAGTTCCCTTGTTGCCACCCTTATCCATAATTAAATCAACAATTGGCTTGCCGGAGCCTAAATCATCTTTACGGGTTAAAATGTCAGCCGTAATTTCAATCAGATAGCTATCTAATTCGCCCTTATTCCATTCAGAAAATGTATCTGCAATTTCATCAACGGAGAGGCCAACCATATTGCGTAACAAATTATAACTTTCATCAATTAACTCTTCATCGCCATATTCGATCCCATTATGAATCATTTTAACGTAATGACCAGCACCATTTGGTCCGATATATGTGACACATGGAGTTCCATCTTCGGCCTTAGCAGCCATCTTTTCAAAGATTGGTGCCACTAAGTCATATGCTTCCTTTTGGCCACCAGGCATCATTGAAGGACCTTCTAAAGCACCCAGTTCACCACCAGAAACACCAGTTCCGATAAAGTTAATTCCTGAATTATCTAATTCTGCATTTCGACGCATTGTGTCTTCAAAGAAGGTGTTTCCACCATCAATCAAAACGTCTCCTTTGTCCAAATGTGGAAATAATTGTGCAATTACAGCATCTGTTGCTTTTCCAGCCTTTACCATCATCATGATTCGACGAGGTTTTTCAAGTGAGTTCACAAAGTCCGCAATTGTGTAACTTGGAACCAAATGCTTTTCTGGATGATCAGAAACAACTTTTTCTGTTTTGGAGCCTGTTCGATTATATATTGCAACCGTGTAGCCGCGGCTTTCAATGTTAAGGGCCAAGTTCTTGCCCATAACTGCCATACCGACTACCCCAATTTGTGGTTTATCCATGTTGCTGCCTCCTAATATTTAGTTCATGCTAATCGTAACAAAAACGCTAACAAAGTTAAAGCTATTCAATTCAAAAATAATTTTAATTTTATGCAAAATAAAAAGCAGGAAAAACCATGGCTTTTTCCTACCTTTTTGATAAATAAATTTAATTATTTACTTTTAACATCCATAACTTGCTTGCCATCATAAAATCCACAGCTTGGGCAAACACGATGTGAAACTCGTAATTCACCACAATTTGGACATGGTGCCAAACCTGGAGTTAGTAATTTGATATGTCCACGACGATTACGTTTACGTGATTTTGATGTTTTTCTTTTTGGTACGGCCATCAATAGCACCTCCTTTAAGAGAATTACGGTTTCCCGTTAATTTTTATGTCTTACATTAAAACTACTTAGATTCAGAGTTCTCTGATTTAAATAAGTCTTTTAATTTAGCAAGACGTGGATCAACATGATTAATTTTTTTCTCTTCTTTGTCCTCTTCAGAAACAACTTCCCAATCCTTGCCAGCTGGCATTGGTTCGTTACCTGTTTCTTCTTCAGGTGAGAAAATTTGCATCGGGATCTGCAAAATAATATTATCAGCTACTGCTCGTGAAAAGTCAATTCGATCATCTTTGACAGGTAAAACTGTTTCTTCAGGACCGAAACGATCCAAATTGGTTCCTTCAACCACATAATACTCGTTGATTGAAAAGTCTAAGTCCAAATCAACAGGTTTTAGTGATCGTGAGGATGGTACCACAATTTTTCCAGTAACTTTAGCTGTAACTAATGCTGCATCCCGATCTTTAATTGCATCCCCATCAACTTTAATTAATGAGGCATCCGAAACCCCGAAAGACCGATTAACCAAATCTTCCTTTAAATCAAGATTCTCACTAAAGTGGAGAGGTTCTCTGTGTTTCATAAGATCAGAAAGTGACCAATTCATCTAAAAACCTCCTAATGCAACGAGTTTAATTATACCTGTGCAAAAAATCTTTGTCAATGGAAATTCCTTGACAGTCAAGTTAAAATGATTGGTTTTCTACCAACACTTTGCTCTACGCCACTGATTAAACTATAAACATTGTCAGCTTGAAGCGTTGTCTGATAATTTGATGTAGCTTTATTTTGTCCAATTTTACTTAATATTGGTAAATCTTCCTGGGCAAATTGATGTAAAAGTTGTCTACCAGTATTATCAAATCCCAGCACCCTTAAAATCGTTGGTTGATTAAGCATTTGCGAAGTGTGAAGATTCAATACAATTGCCATACACAATCTTTGCAAATGCGTGTAAGTATAACGTTTGGTCTTCATCAGAGCTAAAAATGATTTCAAATCCGAACTGTCCTTAATAAATTTTTTAAACCGATATTCAATTCCTTCAGACATTCCATAAATTTGTTTCAAGTCTGTTACTGATTCCGTAATGATTCGATACTTCAAAAACGGCCATAATTTTTGCCAGTCCACTACTTCTCTGGACAAATCCATTTTAGTTTGTTCTGGAACAAACTTTTGATAATTTAATGACCCTTTCAAACGAGCTTCACGAATCGCAGAAGCACTCGCAATATGCCGATGCTCTAGTAATTTTTCATCATGTTCTGCTTCTTTTCGCCTAATTGGCAGTAATTTGATTGAACTTTTAAGCTGTTGCGCTGCATTGAAATAGTTAAAAGCTAAAATATCGTTGGCATTTTCTAAATTAACACCCGTTTTTCCCTGCAGCGAAGTAAATAGCTGACTAGCAAAACTTTGTGCATAACTATCATTTTCTATTTTCAGATTTTGAGCCTCTACAGCCATTTTTTTATAATCCTGCTGAGGGTGTTCACTACCAAAGACTAAATAATCACTCTTTATTAAGGTGGCCATTTGTACTGCTCCCATGGCAAAAAGATGGGCGGCCTGCATTGACACATTAATTGGAAGTTCAATTACTAAATTGGCACTTCCCAAAAGAGCCTCTCGAGTCCGTTTCCACTTATCAACAATTGCTGGCTCTCCACGTTGCAAAAAGTTTCCACTCATAAACACAACCAGAATGTCAGCCTGTGTGAGTTCTCGAGCTTTATCTAAAAGATACTGATGACCATTATGAAAAGGATCAAACTCCGCAATGACACTACAAACTTTCATCTAGTCACCTACTTTACACATTCAAAAAACCACCGGGTACTTTTTTCATCAATTTTTGATTTTCCAAAGTTGCTTGAACAACTAACTGTTTGGAATCCAACCGATTTCAATAGATCTATATAGGTATCCAAATCATAAGTACGTTCATGGTGCAACTCATTAATTTTAGTATACTGATTTTCCTTGCTGTTCTTAACAAAGAAGGTTAAATCATGTTCAACACTATGTGGTTCCTCGGTTTGATAAGTAGTCCACAAGAAGGCTTGCTGATCATCAACATAATTATACATGTAGCCCGGGTACACTTCATCAGTTTGGTATGGAGAAATTACATCAAACAAAAATTTTCCCTTATCATTAAGGTGTTCAAAAACTTGACCAAAACACTGCTTTAATGATGACTCATCTGGTAAATAACAAAGTGAATCTGCAAAACAAGAAACCACATCATATTGATCTAATTCACTTAAATTCAGCATATCTCCTTGAACAAGTGGTAATTCAACATCCGCTTCATGTGCATGTTCATCAGCCAAAGCCAACATTTCATCCGATAAATCAAATCCAGATACCTGATATCCATCCTGAATTAACTTAACAGCTAAACGGCCACTGCCACAGGCTAAATCCAACCAATTGGCGTTTTTATCCGGTTGGCGTTCAGAAACAAAATCCAGCCACTGATCGTACATAGCTGGATCCATTAGGTCATCATATAATTTGGCAAATGTTTGGTAAATCATGCCTCAATCCACGGTTTAACATCAACTGGTGTCGCTTCTGACCATAGCTTCTCCAAGTTATAATATTTCCGCTGATCTGTTTGAAAAACATTGACGATAACATCGCCAAGATCAATTAAAATCCATTCAGCTGCCCGTTGCCCCTCAACATGACGAATTGAAACGCCGGCCTTTTCGTTCTGATCAACAATTTCATCAGCAATCGCATCAACCTGACGATTTGAATCTGCACTCATAATAACAAAATAGTCTGCTAAAAGGCTAACATTTTCCATATCTAACGCCACAATATTTTCAGCCCGTTTGCTATCTGCTGCTTTAACTGTTGTTTCCAAAATATCTTTACTTTCTGTCACTGAATTTCCTCCTAAATTGCACTCTGCCATGCATTATACGTTGTAATGGTTCCTGGATAAACAGGTTTTGAATTTTCAATCAAATGTTTCAACGTTTGTTGCGTCTGAAAGAAAACACCCTTTTTTAAACTCTCGTGCGTAATCTTACGAGCTTCATCGACACCTGGGAAGTCACGTCCAGGTTCAATATAGTCTGCCATATATACAATTTGATCCAACAAGGTCATATAAGGTGCCCCAACGGTATGCCGACGAACAGCATTTAAAATTTCTTCATCAAAGATATGTAATTCGTCTTTGATAAATTCTGCGCCAACTATCCCGTGCCAAATTGCATTGCCATAGTCCAACAAATCCGGACTCATTTGTTTGTCGTTAATAACTTTAATAAAATCATGATCCGAACGCTGTTTCGCATAATCATGTAAAAGACCCGCAATTGCAGCTTTTTCTGGATCATAATTATTTTCTTTAGCCAATTGGATAGCTTGTTGCTCAACCCGCAGACAATGTTGGAAACGTTTGTCATCAAGCTTTTCTTGAACTTTTCCAACTAACTGTTCTCTCGTATAAGGAATCAAATTCTTTTTATATTCAATTGTTTCATTTTTTTCCATAAAGTTTATTCTCCTCAATATACTCACAAACAGAATCCGGAACTAAATACCGAATAGAATGATGTTTTGCAATCTTTTGCCGAATTAGCGTAGAACTCACATCAATTTCTGGCGTATCCACCCACAAAATCGGATAAGCACTATGAACTTTTACGCCGGGACGCTTTACGCCAACAAATTGTACTAGTTTGGCGAGTTCAGCGATGCGATACCATTTTGATAAGTATGCCACCATATCAGCGCCAATTATAAAATAATATTGGTTTTCTGGGTGCTCTTTTTTCAAGGTCACAATCGTATCGTAACTGTAACTCTTGCCACCACGCTTAATCTCTGCTAACTCGACTCCAAAATTAGGATTTCCAATAACTGCCCGTTTTACCATCGCAACTCGGTGTTCGGCCTTAATTGCCTGTTTAGTATCCACATGAGGTGGTTGAAAATCTGGCATGAAATCAACCCGATCCAACCCTAATTGTGTGCAAACTTGCTCCGCGATGATCAAATGCGCCAAATGTGGCGGATTAAACGTACCGCCAAGTAAGCCAATTCTTTTATGCGGAATATCACTCACTAATTCAGTCTCAACTTCAGTTTTAGTTTGTTGATTTACCTTTGTTGTAGTCAAAATTTCTCACACTCCGTCAATTAAACTTAAATTTCCTTAACCTGTGCAGAAATTACTCGTTTATCCTCGTCATCCGATTCTTTAAATAGAACCAAAACGTGACCAATTATTTGAACAACTTGAATATCCGTGTGATCTTCAATATATGCTTTAACTTCCTGCGTAGTCACATCTGTATTCTGTTGTAAATTGATTTTAATTAACTCATAATTATTTAAAGCAGCGTCCAACTGAGAAACCCAAGCTTCTGTTAAACCATTTTTACCAACCGAAAACTTAGACCGAAAACGTTGGGCTTTGCTTCGTAAAAATCTCTTTTGTTTTCCTCTTAAATTCATATTTTCCTCTTTCGTTTTTAAACTAAGGGTTTGCGAATAACTACCGAAATACCTTTAGGAGCCCAAACTGCAACTGTTGAATGCTCCGGAACAGTTATCCACCCCAAGCCTTCAATAACCACATCGCTTCTATTCTCCAAATGTAACTCATGTCTTTGTAATTCAGGCAGCTTTTTCAAACCATCCTCATCTGGTGGGGTCAAATAAGTCCCGACATGCTTATCATAAAAATCATCTGCATTAAGTAATTTAGTCCGATGAACCATTAAATTATTTTCAAAATATGTGCTAACAGCCCCATGACCTCTCAAATAATCAAAACGGGCAATTCCTCCAAAGAACAAAGTTTGTTGATCGCTTAATTGAAATGTCTTTGGTTTGATTGTCTTTTGAGGTGACACATATTTCAAATCTTTACCAGTTAACACGTGGGCCATTTGGTCTTCGTGCACTATCCCTGGTGTATCGATTAACATCTTGCCATCAGCAAATGGAATTTCAATTTTATCAAGTGTCGTTCCTGGAAAACGGGAAGTCGTAATCAAATCTTCAATACCATTGTTTAAACGAATGATTTGATTAATTAAAGTCGATTTTCCAACATTAGTAACTCCAACAACATAGGCATTTCGTTTTTTTCGATATTTTTCGATTGTATTTAGAAGTGTTTCAATCTCATCTGGTTTTTTGGCACTTGTAATCAATACATCAATCGGGCGAATTCCCTGAGCATTGGCTTGTTGTCTAAGCCACTCTTTCATTCTGGAACGTTTCATTGACTTTGGAAATACATCATCTTTATTTCCCACCAATAAAATTGGGTTATCACCAACGAAACGATGAATGCCAGGAATCATACTGCCATTGAAATCAAACATATCAACCACATACACAATTAAAGCATCATCATCACGAATCTGACCTAATAATCTTAAAAAATCATCATCTGTCAAAGAAACTGGTGCAATCTCATTATAATGTCTAAGTCGAAAACAGCGCTGACAGTATACTTCTCCTTTTTCTAAGCCCTTGTCTAAGGCTCCTTTGGGGGTATAACCAGTTTCATCTTTTTCGGTTGTTTGAATTTTTGCGCCACAGCCAATACAATAAACCTCTTCAGCTTCATCCATTTATTTAATTTCCTCCTGCCAGGCCGCTCCTGGATATTTTTTAACAAGTCTTTTTTTTATAAAGTATTCAAAAAAACGATTTATTTTTGTGTTCCAAGCATCCGAATTCAACAATGGCTTTACTAAAATACTTTTTGTTCCTGCCATATTAGCAGCCCAAATATCTGTCAATAGTTGGTCGCCTACCATAACAACCTCATCGGCATTCAAATTTAATTTTTTCAAGGCTCGATGAATGCCATATCCAAACGGTTTTAGTGAACGTGAAACAAATGGTAATTCAATGTGGCTTAATGCCCGTTTGACACGTGGACGACTATTATTAGACACAACAACTACCGGAATCTTTGCAGTCCGCATTTCAGCAATCCAGCGTTTCAGTTCACTTGTTCCTTCTGGATTATCCCAGGCAATCAATGTATTATCTAAATCCGTGAGGACTGCCTTAATTCCGGCCTTTCTTAATTCCTCAGGAGTTAAACTATAAATTCTTTTCACCTGCCAGGTTGGTTTAAACTTTTCAATCATACTACTCTCCTTAAAACACACTATCATATCATTATAGTTGATTTTCATTTTTTTTGCATTTAAACTTATCTGAGAGTTCGAGTCAAATTTTAATAGAGGTGCTTAACTTAAAACACAAGCCGTTTAGCTAAAGAAATAGACCGTAGTGGGTTAACATGATCATATACTTCAAGTTTCTGAATTAACTACCGTTATTAAAAAGGAGGCCCATCATGCAAGCATTCGGTTTTAAACAATTTGGTGATCCTAAAGTTTTTGAAGAACTAACCATTCCCAAACCTGAGCTAAAAAAGGGACGAGTTATTGTCCAAACTTCAGCATTCGCAATGAATCCTTTTGACAGCAAACTGCGTCGTGGCCTAATTCCATTCAAAAAAGCACCTAATTTCCCCTTAATTCCGGGAAGTGATGTTGCTGGAACCGTTGTCGATCTGGCCTCTGATGTCACGGAATTTCAAATTGGTGATCCCGTAATTGGACGAACAACCACCGGTTCCTACGCTGAATTTGTATCCGTTCCACATTTAAAATTAGTTCACAAGCCTGATTCGATTCCTTTTTCCGAGGCTGCTGGTGTGCCCAATGCTGGTGTGACTGCTTATGATCTTCTTAAAAGTGCTCTTCAATTAGAAAATGTTACGTCAATCTTGGTCTTAGGTGGCTCAGGTGTTGTGGGTTCATTCGTCATTCAAATTGCCAAAGCAATGGGCCTGTTTGTAGCAACCACCGCTTCTCAAAAAAATGCCGATTTTGTTAAAAAAATGGGCGTAGATCTTTTTATACCGACGGATCAATTAACCAAAAGAAACTTTCTAGATGATGCCCCAGTTGATGTTCTAATTGACGCAACCCCGCAGGCCTTCAAAGGCAATAACACTTATAGATGGCTAAAATCAACCGGTCAATTGGCATCATTAAATGGTTTCTCAAATAGTTTTCAATCTCAATCATCTAAACAAACCATTATTGATTTTAATGATGCAAACTATCACCAAAATAAAAAAGCTTTGACTTACTTAGTTGAACTTATTTCCCACAATCAACTCAAGGTCCCTATAGCTAAAGTTTTTCCTTTTTCATTGAAAGGTATTGTTGAGGGCCAACAACTATTAGATACCCACCACAGTCCTGGCAAAATTATTGTTGCTAAAAAAACTAAATAAAAAACAAGCCTAATACCAGAAGTATTGGTACTGAGCCTGCTCGAAAAAAAATCCTCGTCATTGAAAATCATTTCACAATTTGAAATAACTTTACAACCCGAGGATTTTTATTATGCGATCGCTTTTTTAGCAGTTTCTACTAATGATGTAAATGCTGCTGCATCATTAACAGCAAGATCAGCTAACATCTTACGATTAATATCAACTTCAGCAACCTTTAAACCGTGCATTAATTGGCTGTAACTCATATCATTTAAACGAGCTGCTGCATTAATCCGGGCGATCCAAATTTTACGGAAGTCTCCCTTACGATTACGACGGTCACGGAATGCATACAAACCAGACTTCATAACTTGGTCTTTAGCAACCTTGAAGTTAGTATGTTTTGGTCCGCGATATCCCTTAGCAAGCTTTAAAATTCGTTTACGACGACGATGTGTTACTGTTCCACCCTTTACTCGTGGCATAATAATTCCTCCTAGAACTGGTCACCCAGCATGATATTCTTTAAATTAATTAAATTACTTATTGATTGGAGCTAGCATCTTACGATAACGTTTAACGCTCGTATGATCCATCATGCTTAATCCACGTAATTGACGACGTTGTTTCTTCGTTTTTCCATGGAATCGGTGACTCGTGTAGGCGTTGGCACTCTTGAAGCCACCATTACCAGTCCGTTTAAAACGTTTTGCTGCTGCACGATTTGTCTTCATTTTTGGCATAATCTGTTCCTCCTACTTTTTACTTTTCTGAAATTGGCGCCAGCATCAAAAACATGCTTCGTCCATCCATTTTAGGATACTGTTCGATTGTAGCAACATCAGATGCTGCTTTAGCCATCCGATTTAGCACTTCACGACCAATTTCCTTATGCGTAATTGCACGACCCTTAAAACGAATCGAAACTCGGACTTTATCACCTTTTGCCAAGAATTTTTTAGCATTCTTAAGCTTTGTATTAAAATCATTCGTATCGATTGTAGGGCTTAGACGAACCTCTTTGATACTGATTGTCTTTTGTCGCTTACGAGCTTCACGTTGTTTCTTTTGTAGTTCGAAACGATATTTTCCATAATCCATGATCTTGGCAACTGGCGGTTTAGCTTTCGGAGAAACTAATACCAAATCAAGTTCTGCTCGATCTGCTAAATCTAACGCTTCTTGTTTCGACTTTACACCCAATTGAGTGCCATCATCACCAATTAATCGTACTTCACGGGCACGAATACCGTTGTTAACCATCATATCAACAGCTATGGCAGTTCACCTCCAAATTATTTTAAGAAAAATGCAGAAAAAGACGAGGTGCATACACACCCCGCCAGTCAGACTATTAACTAGTCTTTTCATCGTTTTAGCCCAGCGATTCAATCACTAAGGCGAGAAGCGGGTGCCTCTGCTTAATTTCTCAACTTCATAAGTTTACCAGAAACAGCCTGCCCTGTCAAACAACCTACTTGAGTAACTCATCATTCTTTGAAGAATCTCCCGTTCGACTATAATTCTGAATTTCTGCAATTAAACTATCAATAAACATATTGTTATTTTCGCTTTCAGATTCTTTTTGACCATACTTACGAACGCTAACAGAACCATTTGCTAACTCTTGGTCACCCACAACTAATACATAAGGTATCTTTTGTGTCTGTGCTTCACGAATCTTGTAGCCCATTTTCTCATTACGCTTATCTACATTAACCCGAATCTTCTTGTCAGCCATCTTCTGACGGAGTTTTTCTGCATAATCGCCATGAAGTTTCTGATTAACCGGAATAATTGTAACTTGTTTTGGAGCCAACCAAGTTGGGAAAGCACCTTTGTAGATTTCTGTTAGATAAGCTGTGAAACGTTCCATTGTTGATACTAAGCCACGGTGGATCATCACTGGACGATGCTCTTCACCATCGGCCCCAACATAGTGCAAATCAAATCTTTCTGGTAACATGAAATCTAATTGGATAGTAGAAAGTGTTTCTTCATTACCAAGGGCTGTCTTTGTCTGAACATCCAGCTTTGGACCATAGAAAGCAGCTTCTCCTTCAGCCTCTACATACTTAAGACCAAGGTCATCCATAGCAGCTTTCAACATTGCTTGTGATTTATTCCACATTGCATCATCATCAAAATACTTCTTTGTATTCTTAGGATCACGATAACTCAAACGGAACGTGTAATCTGTAATATCAAAATCATCATAAACATCCACCATCAATTTAAGAATCTTCTTAAATTCATCTTGAATTTGATCTGGAGCTACGAAAGTATGCCCATCATTTAAAGTCATTTCACGAACTCGTTGTAATCCAGAAAGTGCACCTGACTTCTCATAACGATGCATCATTCCTAATTCAGCAATTCGAATTGGTAATTCACGATATGAACGAATATGATGTTTGTAAATTTGAATATGTGAAGGACAATTCATCGGACGCAATTCCAACATCTCACCATCGCCCATGTCCATTGGTGGAAACATATCTTCACGATAATGCTCCCAGTGACCAGAAGTTTTATAAGCATCTAAGTTCATTAAAACTGGTGTATACACATGTTGATATCCATTGGCAACTTCTTTATCAATAATATAACGTTCAATTGTGCGTCGAATTGTGGCACCCTTTGGCATCCAGTAAGGAAGTCCGGCTCCCACTTTAGGATCCACGAAGAAGAGATCTAGATTATTTCCAATTACACGGTGATCACGATCATGTGCTTCTCGTTGACGGGATAACTCAGCATCCAGTTCCTTTTGTTTGAAAAAGGCAGTTCCATAAATCCGTTGTAACATGGGGTTACTTGATTTGCCTTCCCAATAAGCACCAGCAACTGATAATAATTTAAAGACCTTAACATCTTTTGTATTCTCTAACACCGCAGCATTGCTTAAAATTGTCATGTCCGCAATATTATAAGCACTAATTTTGCCATCTTTGGCATTTGCATGAACTAATTTTGCCTGATAAGGATCGCCATCAACAATTTTAAGGGCATCATTTTCAGAAATCAATTCCTGTTTAAGCGGTATTTGTGCCTTAATCAATTCAGACATTTTGTCTTCAATAGCTGGCAAACTGTCTACACTTATTTGTTCAGCACCATTGTCGGTGTCACAATAAAATCCATGTTCCACATTGCCCTTTGTTCCAAAATGAATGTCAGGATAAATTGATTGAACGGCTGCTTCTAAAACAATTGCACCAGTATTCCAAACAACTTGCAGTCCTTCTTCAGAATCCTTTGTGACGATTTCTAATTTGACATCTTCATCCAAAATTTGGTTCAAAGAAACAATCTTATCGTTTACTTTTCCAGCAACGGCCTTTTTTGCCAAACTCGTACTAATTGCCTTTGCAACTTCTAAAACACTTGATCCATTTTCCACAGATCGTTTTGCGCCATCAGCTAATGTAACTTCAATATCTGCCATGTTTCTTCGCTTCTTTCTAATTTTTTTGGATAAAAAAATCCCGAATACAATTAATGTATTCGGGACGTTATTCACGCGGTTCCACCCAAAATTACAGATTACTCTGCATCTCATGGGTTCGATAACGGGAACAATCCGTCCTGATATTTCCATCAGGCTCAGAAAAGTGGTAATCACTAACGTCCATTAGGTAGCTTCCAGCTATAGCTACCATTCCCTGAAATGAAACAATTAACAATCTTGTCTTTTCTTTGATTTCAAGATTAATTAAACCACATTCTCAAAAAAAGTCAATAACCTCTCATCAAATGTATGTGTCAAGTTTTCCTAGGTGCCTTATAATCAACCAAATATTTATACACAATAATTAGTTTGAAAATATTTTTGCCATTGCTCCGATAGGGCTACTTGTTGGGGCATCAACTGGTATTTTACCTGAAAGAACTCCAATATGCTTAGAATGGTGCTTGTTGCTCAGCTGAGCTGGACTCAACGTCTTCAATGATTCCGTAGCGATCTCAATCGTTAGCTCTTGTAACTTTCTTAAACCACCACGTAAGTATTTATCTAGCTTACCGTTTACCCGAGCTTCAATTAATTTCAACATAGCCTCAAGGCCCTTTTCGGACCATACTTTGCCTTGCTTTTTCATTCGATACGTGTACGCTCTGTGTGAGCTTTCAACGGATCCCAATTTGCCGACCCTCATGAAGCCACGATCGTGTGGAGACTTTATAAACTGCCAATTTCTTGCCAAATATTGTCTTAGGACCCTTAGGCTCTCAAGTTCCTTATCAGTTTTAATTTGCGACTCAAATGTATCTAAAATAACGTTTAACTGATTCTGATCATACAGGCTAACGCTCTTAACGGCCTTATCAACCAATGGATTAAATAAACCAAAGGTTTGTTTAATCTTTTTGACAAAGTGATACCGATCGATAGTAAATTCAACTCTTTGAGCACTCGGAACTATTTCTCGCATACTTTTCGGGTTATACCCTGGGCCACCATCACTTGCTGTAAACACGGTCATTTCACTGATTTTATAATACTTCTCAATGTAGTCAGTTACTCGTTTTTGAACCTTTTTTTGATTGATACCAACAAACTCAACTTTGTTTGATCTTGTTCCATCTAATCCTGATTCAAAAACAATGTAATGGTGGACGTCTTGTCTTCGTCGATTAATTTTGTGTATCTCAAAGGCATCGCCTTCAACCACTAAGTTTTCAACTTTTCGTTTCTTAACTAGTTTCTCTTCGGACGATTTTTCTTCTGTCTTCACGGTATCTGCCATGTCTCTGATAATTCGGTCTACTGACCAGGCACTAATATCCGTCTGACTTGCCAGATTGATCATTGCGGCCGTATTTCTCATCGTTGTCGTTTGCCCAATTTTGGCAACGACACTTTTAAAATAAGGTGAAATTCTTTTTCTTTCTTCCAACGGGAAGTAATAACTTCCATTGGGTCGAAGATAACATCTTCTTTCAAAATTCACGGCGCCAAACATAAACTCAATTGTTCTGGCCTGTCGATTAATGAATGTATTTTCTGCCGGAATTGATGGAACGAGTGTTTCATCTAATTGCCTCAGATATTCAGCTACAACCAGCTGGAATGACTTCCTAAGATGAAGAATTACCTGCTCCTCTAAATCAAATAAACTGTCTAAATTTCCCAATGATTCAATAAAATCTGCTAAAATATACATGAAAGACCTGTATCCTTTCCTTTAATCTTCGTCGATTAAAAGGCTACAGGTCTTTTTCTATATATTCAACTCAAAATGAATATTCCTAGAATTTTATTGACCATCTAGGAAAACCTTACACTAACCATCAAATTTTTACTTTTCAAGCTATAGATTTAATTTTGACGCCGGTTGACTCCCACCATTGTCACCTCAGTTGCTAGAAACTTAATGCGTTCCATTAAGCGTTTTGCCTTCAATGGCTCTGATTCTCCCCGCTGATTAATTTGTAAATGTTCTGTTTCTAATTGTGCCATGGAAAAATTAGAACTGAAAAATGTTGGTAATTCGTTTTGCATCCGATACTCTAGAATAACCCCAAGCACTTCATCCCTGACCCAACTAGACATTGAATCTGCACCTACGTCATCTAACATCAGAATTGGTGCCTTTTTAACTAGCGTTAATTTTTCTGCCAAATTATTTTCGCCGATCGCATTTTTCATTTCAACCGCAAAACTTGGAAAATGTACTAACGTAGACTCAAACCCCTGAGCAGCTAATTCATTGGCAATAGCGCCTAAAAGATAAGTTTTCCCTACCCCAAAGCTACCCGTTAAATAAAGACCCTTATGAAATTGATGCGGCTCTGATTCATAAGCTTGGGTAAAATTCAATGCTGCAGTCAGCGCTGACTGTCGGTCTTGGTCCGGAAAGAAGTCATCAAAACGCGCCTTTTTAATCATTTTAGGCATATTTACAGCTTTTACCCGCATATTAAAGGCTTGTTGTTTTTCGCTTGCCAAAAGCTTTTTACTGGGACGGTAAGACACTTCAATCATATGATTGTTCACGATTAAAATTGGTTGATAACCTGGCATTAAAGTTGGTTCGTTTCGCTTATATTTATCACGCTCTTGGACATACTCATAGAGCTTTGATGCAGATCGCGCCACACCATCAGCTGACAATTCATTTTTGTGTGCTTCACAGAAGCTAAGAACATCCGCATCTTCGTAAACTGGAGTCATTAAGTCTTGAAATTTAGTGTCTAATTGATGTTTACTCATGAGCCCTTTTAAAACCTCACGTATATTTTCCATGGCTAGTCTTCCTCCTTATTTTGTTTACGTAACTCTTTTAAGCGGCGGTTCAAAAGTTCTTGATCACTTTTTTTGACCGTTGTTGGTTTGACTGCTGGTGCATCACTTTTGGCCCAATCTGGTAAAGTTTCTTTTTCAACCACTTTTCGTGAAGTTGTTTTAGCTTTCCGTGCGGTTGTTTTTTCATTAGCAAATTTCTTGATTTGTAAAATAGCATCTTCCGGTGTGGCTACGTGTGCCCTGCTCCAGCTATTGACCATGGTATCTACTAATTTACTAGGCAACGTGGTAGCTCCTTGATCAATTACAATATACGAAATCAAAATATTTATCACACTTACAGGAAAAAGATTTCGATCGATTAAATCTTTAAGAATCTGTCTTTCTCCATAAGTAACGTATCCGCCATGAATAGCCATTTTTAAATTTTCTAAATAGGTTGCAGGTGCATAGGCTTTGGCAGCCTTAATTAATTGTTTGTCTTCCTCAGTTAGTTTTTCTTCAGAAGTCTTTTTTTCTGGTACAGATTTAGGCTCTGTGCTGGCAGGACTAGTTGCATAACTTTCCTTATGAGCAGTTTGACTTGTAAAGCTTTTAGAAATTTGTTGTTGCAACTTCTTAGGTTTTAACTGATTCGTAACCAAATCGGTAGCTTGTCCAATCTGGCGACTCATTTCAACTTCATCAATCCCGTACAAAAGGTGTTCGCTTAAGATCAGTCTTTGCGCCTGATCAACCGAATTCCAATCAGTAAAACTATGACTAAGCAAATCTTTTAATAATTTAAAATCAAAATGATCCGTACTTAAACTAATGGGCTGAGCATCTTCTTGTGAGCTAGCTTGCTTAAATTCAGCTTGCGTCTCTCGAATTAAAGAATCAGGTTCTTTAATTGTGCTATCCGAAATATGAAAAGCCGTTAAAAAATCTGTGGAAACATCCTTTAAATTTTTTGTATCAATTTGGGGTAACTTAAACTGCTTTGCAAGTTCTTTAAAGCGATTTTCACCAATTGCTTCAAGGAGTAAACTACTTAATAAGTCATCTTTAAAGAAGACATTTGGTGAAACTGGTCTAATTAATTGGTA
The DNA here is from genome assembly GCF_001611155.1 of Pediococcus damnosus. Taxonomy (NCBI): domain Bacteria; kingdom Bacillati; phylum Bacillota; class Bacilli; order Lactobacillales; family Lactobacillaceae; genus Pediococcus; species Pediococcus damnosus. Next base: position 1,815,115 of record NZ_CP012294.1, on the reverse strand, counting down.
CACAAAATAACGGCCAAGATTGTCTTGCCCTTCATAGGATTTAAGTAAACCAATGCCCTCTAACTTTTGTCGACTCAGATAAAAATTAGGTAAATCACAATTAAGAAGATCAAGTAATTCTAAATGTGATTTTCTTTCTGAACGAATTTGTGTTGGACTTAGCTCCGTCCATAAGGTCAAAAATAAACTAAAAGCCCTTGCACAAATAATTGGTTGATACAAAAAAGTAAGTACTTTTTGGTCAAAATCGCTCAAATAATTTTTTTGAGTAACTAGAAAACCATCTTTGGGACTTAAATTAGCCCATCCCTCATTCATTATGACTCGCCACCATCATCTTTATCTGGAGTACCTTTAGTATCTTTAATTTTACCTTTAACATCTTTGTTTGTGGTACCTTTAGTACTTTTGTTTTTATCTTTAACGTCCTTATCTGTGGTATCTTTAGCATCCTTTTTGATAGCTTTTTCCTTTGCCATCATGTCTTTCAATTCCGACATAAATACATTCATATCCTTAAACTGACGATAAACACTAGCAAACCGAATATAGGCAACTTCATCAACTTTAGCCAACAAATTCATGACATATTCACCAATAATTTGACTGGAAACTTCATTTTCACCTAAAGATCGTACTTTGTTTTCGACTTTATCCACAATTTTAGTCATTTCATCCATGCCGACAGGTCGTTTTTCAGCAGATCGAATAAGCCCGCGAAGAAGTTTATCTCGGTTAAACTCTTCCCGTGTACCATTTTTCTTAATCACCAGTAAAGGTGACGCTTCAATTCGTTCAAACGTTGTAAATCTAAAACCGCATGCTTCACATTCTCTTCTGCGCCGGATCACACGTCCATCATCTGTTGGACGGCTATCTACCACTTGAGAACCATTGTGATGACAGTGTGGACATCTCATGGGCATTCTACCTCCACTTGCTAACGTAACTTACTATTGTCAAGCCATTTTAACACTTGCTGGCGTGTTTCTTCAATAGACCCGCTATTATCGATCACGATATCAGCGAACCCCAACTTCTTTTCTTGTGACCATTGTGTTGCAATTCGTTTTTGTGCTTCTTGCTTCGAAAAACCATCCCGTCGCATCAATCGATCAAGTTGGCTTGTAGGATCACTTTTCACAACCATAATTTTATCAACAAGTTGTTGATATCCTTGTTCTAAAAGAAGTGGTGCATCTAAAACAACCAGGTTTGCGGTCTGTTCTTTTTTTAATGACTGGATAATTGCCACTCTGATGGCTGGTTGGATGATTGCATTCAGCTTCTCCAATTGTGTAGCATCAGCGAACACAATTTTTCCCAGACGTTTGCGATTAAGTGTTAAATTGTCAAAAATCACGTCTCCAAAAGTCGTTCGTAATTGATTGGCAACCGCAGTTTCAGGCTGCACAACATCGCGCGCAACCTGATCAGCATCAACAATTGGATATCCCAGTTCTTTTAAATAAGCACTAACCGTCGACTTTCCAGTAGCAATACTACCAGTTAGCCCTAAAATCACTGTCATTATTCATCATCCTTGATCAGCTTTTGACAAAATGGGCAAAAATGGGTTCCTCTTTGAGCTACCTTAATTCGCTCAATCGGTGTACCACAACGCTCACAGGGCTTTCCCGTTCGTTGATAAACATGTAGCTGATTTTGGAAACTGCCTGCATGCCCGCTCGCATCTAAGTAAGAGAAAACAGTTGTACCCTTTGCCTTGATGGCCAACGTAAGTTCATCAAATATTTTTTGCCTTAATGTCACAATTTTACCAAGCGGCACTGTATTCGTTGGTTGCAATGGATGAATTTTAGCTAACCAAAGTACTTCATCACAATAAATATTTCCTAGCCCAGCAATCATATTCTGATCTAAAAGAAAAGATTTTATTGATTTATGATGCTTTTTCATTGTTTCTACCAGATAATCAACACTTAGAGTTTCTGGGGTTGGTTCTGGGCCAATCGTTTTAAGTCCTGCAACAGTATATTCTTCGCCCGTTGGTACCAAAACCATGCGCCCAAACTTTCTTGTATCGTTGTAACGTAATTCGGTTCCATCTGTAAACTCGAAAACCACATGATCGTGCTTATTCAAGGGCACTTCATGCGAATGAACAGAATACTTACCTTCCATACGTAAATGGGATACCATGGATTGCTGATCATTAAAATGAAAAAGAAGATATTTTCCGCGGCGGTCAATCCCAAGAATTGTTTTCCCGGTCAATGCTTTGATAAACTCACTTTCGTTTGGCAAAACCATCTTAGGATAATATACATCAATCTTTTTGATTTTTTTCCCCACAACTAATGCTTCTAATCCACGTTTTACTGTTTCAACTTCTGGCAATTCAGGCATAATAATTCCTTCTTATTCATTTGTTATTTGGCATCATACCAACTTTTACCAAACGCACTTTCAACCTTCAAAGGCACATCCAATTTCACTGCAGAATCCATGATACTTGGAACTAATTTCTTAATTAGAGATAATTCATCATCTGGAACTTCAAAAATCAATTCATCATGAACCTGTAATAACATTTTTGTCTTAAGTTGGCGCTTTTCCAACTCATTTTGCATGCGAATCATTGCAATTTTAATGATATCTGCTGCACTGCCCTGAATTGGTGTATTCATGGCCGTTCTTTCAGCAAAAGAACGCTGATTATGATTGCTTGAATTAATATCCGGTAAATAGCGCCGACGACGAGCAATTGTTTCTACATACCCTTGTTTTCTGGCCGTTTCTACAATTTGATCCATAAAAGTTTTAACACCTGGATATTCCTGGAAATAGGTATCAATAAAAGTTTTCGCCTGTTTTCGTGAAATGCCGATATTCTGTGATAAACCGTAATCACTAATTCCATAAACAATCCCGAAGTTAACTGCTTTTGCTTGCCGCCGAATATTCGGTGTAACTTCTGAAGCATCCTTTAGCCCAAAGATTCTTACAGCTGTACTAGCGTGAATATCCTCATCATTTTTAAAGGCTGCTTGGAGATTTTTATCACCTGTAATGTGCGCCAAAACTCGTAATTCAATTTGAGAATAATCAGATGAAAAAATCTGTGCATTATCTGCACTTGGAATAAATGCTTGGCGAATCTTTCGTCCTTCCTCTAACCGAATCGGAATATTTTGAAGATTAGGATCAATCGATGACAAACGACCAGTTTGCGTCAAAGTTTGCAAATAAGTCGTGTGTACCTTTTGATCCGAAGAATGGACAACTTTTAGAAGCCCTTTCACATAAGTCGATTGAATTTTAGAGATTTGCCGATAAATTAAGATGTTATCAATAATTGGAGCCTGACCTCTTAACCCCTCCAAAACACTAACTGCTGTGGAATAGCCAGTCTTGGTCTTTTTAGAACTAGGAAGACCCAATTTTTCAAAAAGAATCGAACCAAGCTGTTTGGTAGATTTAATGTTAAATTCCTCACCGGCTTCGTTATAGATGGTTTGTTCAATTTCAGTAAGTCGTTCTGTGAACTCACTTTCCATTTGTTCCAACCGATCCGTATCCACTCGAACTCCAGCAATTTCCATTTTTGAAAGGACCAGGGCAATTGGTAACTCAATGTCCGTATACAATTGAATCTGCTTATTTTGTTCAAGCTCTGTTTTTAGTTGCGGTACCAATTGTTGAATGGCCCGAAGTTTGGATGCTAAATGAGTTAAAAACACAGTATCATCGTCTGGAATATGTCGTTTTACACCAGTTCCGTAAACCTCTTCATCCGTTTGGATATCCTGATATCCATGGCGATGAGCTAAAGCACCAAGATCATTAGAATTATCATTCGTATCCAATAAATAGGATTCTAAAAGTATATCATTTTCACCATTTGTAAAAGATACTCCTAGTCGGTTCAATCCCACATACGTTCGCTTAAGATCAAACACATTTACCTTATTTTGCGTATCTGTGAAAATCCTTTTAAACGTCTCACTAGTTAGTAAATCTACATTTCTTGAAACATACCATTTATCATCACTACCAATTCCAAAACCAACGAAATCTGATACATGATAATTTTTTTCAGGCATCTCCAAATAAAAGGCCATTTCTCCTTTTAATTGGGTCACTTCACTCAAATTATCAGTAGTTAGCTCTGTATAGGCAATCTCTTTAAGAGTCTGGGTTGTTTCAAAGCCCTCAGTTGATCGAATTTGTTTTAAAAAAGATTGAAAATTCATCCGTTCATAGAAATCTACTAACGTTGCAGAATTTTTTCCTGTATATTCAAGATCCGCCAAAGAAATTTTAATCGGTGCATCCCGATTTATTGTAGCTAGTTTCTTACTTAAAAAAGCATTATCGCGATCTGCAATCAAATGTTCTTTCATTTTTGAGGTTTTCATTTCGTCTACATGTTCATAGACACCCTCGACCGAATCATACTTTTGCAATAATTTGATTGCTGTCTTTTCACCAATTTTTGTAACTCCAGGATAATTATCAGAAGTATCTCCCGCTAACCCTTTCATATCAATAATTTGAGCCGGTTTTAATCCTAACTTTTCTTGCACATGCTCGGGTGTATAGTGTTCAACTTCACTAACTCCTTTAACCGTGACAGAAACCGTCGTCTTTTCACTAGAAAGCTGGGTTAAATCACGATCTCCAGTTACAATTGTGGTTTCAAACCCAGCCTCTTCCGCTTCTCGAGAAAGGGTTCCGATAATATCATCGGCTTCATAATTAGCTAATTCATAAGATTTAATTCCATATGCCTTTAAGAGTTCACGTAAATAGGGCATTTGTTCTGAAAGTTCGGGAGGTGTTTTAGAACGTCCACCCTTATAATTGTCATACATTTCAGTTCTGAAAGTTGTTTTCCCGGCATCAAAAGCAACTAAAGCATCTGTCGGTTCCACAATTTCTAAAATATGATCGAGCATTTTATTGAATCCATAAATTGCATTAGTGTGTAATCCATCTTGATTTGTAAATTTGCTCAGCACATTGTGAAGCGCAAAGAAGGCTCTAAACGCGACACTATTTCCATCGATTAAAAGTAATTTTTTTGAGGCCATATTTTCTCCTTAGTAGTCATACTTCTATTCTAACAAATCGGACCACCTTATTATACTAATGATCTCTCAATTTTTTCTGGAAAGTTATTTAAAATAAAAACGGCTAATCTTCTCTTTCGAGTTAATTAGTCGTTTTTAGGGCAAATTATAGTTAGTCTCGATTTCCATTGAAACCACCAAAGATTTCTAACAAGAACTGGAATAAGTTCAAGAAATCCAAATACAAGGTTAAAGATCCTTGAATTGCCAATCCTGTTAGCGAAACTTGATCTCCGTATTGCAGATATAAACTCTTCATTTTGTTCGTATCTGTCATCGATAATCCTGCAAAAATGATAACTCCAACAAAAGAGAACAAGTAGTTAATCACAGGACTTCTCAAAAAAATATTAATGACCATAACTACCAACAACGCAATTAACGCAGCAAAAAGCTGATTACCTATTTTGCTCATGTCTTTATGCGTCATGGCCCCAATTGCGGACATCGATATAAACGTAATCGATGCTGAAACAAATGCAGCAGTAATTGTAGGCAAGTTAAACGTTAAAAAGATAAACGAAAATTCTAACCCGAAAAACAAGGAGAATAAGCTTAAAACTGTAAAACTCATCCCCGCACTTTGCATTGCCTTACCAGTTGCGGCTGAACTAAAGATCATTAATCCAATTAAAATAAATAAGAATATAAACGGATGACCGCTAAGAACTGGCATAATTTGAGCCCTAAACGTCACACCACTGAGATAGGCAACAATGGCAGACAAAGCCACGGCGTATCCCATAAATCCGTACATTCTTGTCATAAAACTACTGAGGCCTACCTCAGTATTAACTATGTTTCGCGGTTCTTGCATACCCAATTCCCTCTTTCTTTTAATTTGTATACATTTTATCAGATTAAAAAGTTGAATCAAGTGAAAAAGGTCAGAACTAGTCAAAACATTTTGCAGGTTTCTAGTTTCCTCTACTAGGTGCTCAGAAAGCCTTCTTTTAAATCATTTCATTAGTTATTTTTAAAGCTTAAATTGCTGAGTAATTCCTCATAAGATTTCTCATATCGTTGAACATCCCCGGCACCCATAAAGACAACCACGGCATCATGATAATCCAACAGTGGCGACATATTATCTGCTTGAAGAATCTCACCACCCTTATTAATCTTCGCAGCCAAGTCAGCAGACGAAATTTTTCCACTCTTTTCACGTGCAGAACTAAAGATATCAGTTAAATAAACCTTATCTGCTAAATTCAAGCTTTTGGCAAAGTCATCCAAAAGGGCAATGGTTCGACTGAATGTATGTGGCTGAAAAACAGCAATGATTTCCTTTTCTGGATATTTCTGACGAGCAGCATCCAAAGTTGCTTTAATTTCAGAAGGATGATGCGCATAATCATCGATGATCGTCATGTCAGCAACTTTCTTTTCTGAAAAGCGGCGTTTAACCCCTTTAAAGTTTAACAATTCATCTTTAATTTCTTCCAAATTAACTTTTTCAAAATAAGCAACCGCAATTACTGCTAAACTATTTAATACATTATGTTCACCAAATAAGTGAATATGAAAATGGCCCAGATATTCATCTCCATGATAAACATCATATTCTGATCCTTCAGTTGTTCGTTTAATATCACGAGCCTGAAAATCATCATTTTTACCTGTTCCATAATAGTAAATAGGCACATCTGCATGCAAACGCCGCAAATTCTTATCATCACCCCAAGCAAAAATTCCCTTTTTAACTTGTTGAGAAGCATCTTGAAAGGCCTGATAAACATCTTCTATTCCAGTGAAATAATCGGGATGATCAAAGTCAATGTTAGTCATAATCATGTAATCTGGATGATAAGCCATAAAATGACGACGGTATTCATCAGCTTCAAACACGAAGAAACGGGCATTAGGTGTCCCTTTTCCAGTCCCATCACCAATTAAATAACTAGTTGGCGCAACACCACTCAAAACGTGAGAAAGAAGCCCAGTTGTACTCGTTTTGCCATGTGAACCTGCCACTCCGATACTTGTATAACCAGGTAACATTTTGCCTAGAAATTCATGGTAACGTGTGACAGGTAAACCCATTGCCCGCGCTTTTTTTATCTCAGGATGATCATCCGTAAACGCATTCCCAGCAATAACCGTTAACCCTTCTGTAATGTTGGCTTCATCGAAGGGCAAAACTTCAATCCCGGCCTTTTCCAATCCTCGTTGCGTAAACGTATATTTGGTAATATCTGATCCCTTCACGTGATATCCTTCATCATGCAAAATCAATGCTAATGAACTCATTCCGGAACCCTTTATACCTATAAAATAATAAGTCGTCGTGTTATCCATTTTCTCTTCCTCTTTATCAGTTTTGTTAATAGTTTACCACATTAAAAATTCAGGTATACCTCAAATCACATTTAACTATCATGAATCTTTTTCAAATCTGCTTGAGTAAAATACACTTCACGTGGTTTGGATCCTTTTGCTTCTGAAATATCACCTTGAGCTTCCAATTGGTCGATAATCGTAGCTGCATGATTATAGCCAATCGAAAAAACCCGCTGCAACTTAGAAGTAGAAATCGTATCTTCATCCGCCAAATACTCTAAAACATCTGGCATTAATTCATCTTGCTCATCCGTTTCTTGTACTTGTTTTTTTAAAGATTCTGGATCGAATTCATAGTGTGGCTTTGATTCTGCACGAATAAAATCCGTAATTTGATCAATTTCACCATCTACATAGGACCCCTGCAATCGGATTGGGGTACTATCACCATTGCCAAGGAATAGCATATCACCTCGTCCTAGTAACCGTTCTGCTCCGCTATGATCCAATATTGTGCGTGAATCGATTTGACTAGAAACCATAAACGCAACTCGCGTAGGAATATTATTCTTAATCAGACCCGTAACCACGTCCACACTTGGTCGTTGCGTGGCAATAATTAGATGAATACCAGCAGCTCGGGCTTTCTGTGTAATTCGGACAATATAATCCTGAACCTCTGAAGCTGCCACCATCATTAAGTCTGCCAGCTCGTCAATAATCACAACTATGTAAGGCAGATAATCAGCCGCATGACCAGTTGTTTCGGCCTTTGTATTATATTGCTCGATATTACGCACTCCTGCAGCGGCTAATTTTTCATAACGCTCGTCCATTTCATTAGTTACCCATTTTAAAGCCGCAGAGGCCGATTTAGGATCAGAAATAACGGGTGCCAACAAATGGGGAAGATCGTTATATGGTGCTAATTCAACCGTTTTGGGATCAATCAAAAGTAAACGAACTTGACGTGGTGTTGCTTTGTAGAGAATTGAAATTAGCAAGCTGTTAATAAAAACGCTCTTACCAGAACCCGTGGCCCCAGCAATCAACCCATGTGGCATTTTCCTCAAATCATAAACTCGCGGTTTTCCAAATAGATCCACCCCCAAAGCAATTGTTAAAGGTGACTTACTTTGCGCAAAAACTGGTGAGTTTAAAACCTCAGACAACATGACCGGGCGGGATTTAAAATTAGGCACTTCAATTCCAACAGAACTTTTCCCTGGAATTGGGGCTTCAATTCGAATATCCTTAGCTGCCAACTGTAATTTCAAATCATCTGCCAAATTTGTGATTTTATTTACTTTAACGCCTCGCCCTAGCTCAACTTGAAATTGCGTAACTGTTGGGCCAACCGTCCAGTTTGACACTTTGGCATTAACACCAAAAGCACTTAAGGCTTCATCTAAACTTTGCACTTGATTTTGCAACCATTCAGATTGCGAATCCGCATCCAGTTTAACTGGTGGTTTTAACAAACTCATTGGTGGAAATTGATATCCCTCCGACTCGTCATGGGCATTCTCTGTCTCAATTGCATTGCTTACTGTTGTAACTGAACTACTAGCCATAACTGATGGTCTGTGCATAGTTTGACGCGCCTTGAAATGAGCTTCACTAGAAAAACCAGGATCTGCTGTCTTTTCAATTTTAGGCTGCGCATTACTAATTTGTTCAACATTTTCTCCCTGTTCAGTTGATCCTGTTAACAAAGAAGTACTTTTACTTAATTGTACATTTTCTTGTTTCGCACTCACTGAATTTGCAGTGCCTGCTGAAGAATTAACCGTTACTGGCGAACTCTTAGTAGTTTCTGCGCTTTTACTTACTGTTACAGTTGCAAATGAAGAAGAACTAATCGCTTGAGTTTGAACTTGTTCAGATATATCAGACATGGATGTACTGAACACTGGAGGTTCAACTGCTTCCTTTTTAACTTTGGGTTGCAGAAACGGTACATTTTCTGAACGTTGCTTTGTAATTAACGGCTTTTGACGTAATCTGTGAACCTGCTTTTTAGTTTGTTTCAGAGACTTTTCATCTTTACGGTAAAAAGCCGGGCCATCATAATGTTTCATAATTTAAATCACCTAACTTTATTTGGCTGATGGCTGAAATAGTTTTGCTCCCTGTGTAAAGTCAAAAGCTTCGCCTACTTTAAAAACATCATCCGATTCGGGTAAAATTAACGCGCCTTTCTTTTGTGGCGCGTTAGGTAATCCTAATTCACGTCCTGAACAAATCATGCCATCGCTTTTAACGCCACGCAAACTACCTGGCCAAATGATTAGTCCATTTGGCATCATAGCACCAACTTTAGCAACCACAACTTTAATCTTAGCCTTCATGTTAGGTGATCCGCTCACAAGCTGGACCTCTTGATCATGGTCCACTATCGTTTGCGTAACTAACAGGTGATCTGAATCTGGATGTGGCTCTGCGGTTTTGACATAGCCCACAATAAATTTGCTTTCTAGATCAGGCTTTAACTCAGCCTCAAATCCCACACTTTGTAAGTACGTGTTAAGCTTATTAATCTGCTCTTGTGATAAAAATACCTGACCAATTACTGGAACTTTACCTAATTTTGAAGATACATGAGCAAAATTAAGTCCAAGTGTCACATTAGTTTCCGCGTCATAAATGCGTGTAACATCTTTTTTTGTCTCAACTGCTTGTGTATCTGCATCGGGATTCAGGATACAAATCAATGTATCGCCTAGTTCATTTGGATTATAACTGCTAATTAACATATATGATTCCTTTCTGGTGAGTCCGTTCTGATATATTATTTTATCCGCACTTGGTATACTATGATTATAAATAAGATCTTTAAAAGGGAGTGTTTATTGATGAACAAAAAAGAAACTGTAACAACTCTTACTTTGGCAGGATCTGCAAGCTTGGCAACCGGCTTATTAACTAGTTGGTTACTAAATCACAAATCCTCTGTTTCTGCTAATGGTATTCTAGAGACTGTTCGCAAAGCCTTCTTAAAAGAAGGCCCAATTGAAGGCTCATGGATTGAAATGAAAAAAGCACCATTACAAAAATTTGCCATAAAAACTCATGTCTACTACGGTGGTGTAACCCGCTATGAAGACAACAAACTTATCCAATATGAGTTTTTAGCCGACGCAAAAACTGGGACAATTATTGACATTTATCGTCTCTAGAAATGCCCACTAAGTTTATAAATTCGTTGCCCTTTTTCACTAAATTTATGTTCATATTCAGTTTCAACGTTTTCCAAGGCCTCGTCGCTATGATGGAGATCGAGAAAAACATCCTCTAATACGAATCCATAATTATTTAGACTTACTAACGAATACTCAAACAGTCCCTGATTATCAGTTTTAAGCTCCAAAGCACCGTGCTCCACTAATATTTCTTGATAGACATGAAGAAAAGACTTGTAAGTTAGACGTCTTTTTTCGTGTCTTTTTTTGGGCCATGGATCAGAAAAGTTCAAGTAAATTCGTTTGATTTCGCCGTTATCAAAATATTCATCGAGGTTGGCCCCATCCGCCAAAACTAACTGTAGATTTGGTAGCTTTTCTTTCAACGCATTTTTTAAAGCAATAGCCCCAACAGAATGTTGAATTTCGATTCCAATAAAATTAATGTGCGGATATTTCAAGGCCATTTGAATAATAAACTGACCTTTTCCCATACCAATTTCAATTTGAATTGGTTGTTTTTCTTTAAAACGCTCTTGCCAATTACCCTTGTTTTGCAAGGGGTCTGTAACCATTAATTCTGGATGAGCTTCAATTAAGGGCTCAGCCCAAGTTTTATTTCTAACTCTCATTATTTTTCCTCAAGTTCTTCTTTTAAAATTCCGTCACTAATTACATGTCCCAAACATATTCTTTGGGGCAGTCACCTGTTTAAGTTTATAGATTGTCTTGGTCAGCGTCAAGAATTCATTTTTTTGATTCGAATTGGAAAATAAAACTTCAACAATGCCCAAACTTCGATGCTTCCAACAATCCAGGTTATGACGGTCTGCAAAATTGATAAGTTACTAATCCCAACAACGATTGCTAACAAGCTAACTGTAAATTCAAGTAAAATTGCTACTAGCCAGTTAAATCCTGCTGCTTTCGTTTCAACGCTAATTGGATAAAGGTGGGTAAATACATTTTCATCGTAATTTGCAAACAACGGTAATAGTTGAAAACCAATGAGATACACAAATAATAGTTGCAAGAAGATCGATAAATAAACGTTTGAAATAAAAATTAATAAAACCACTCCTAAGGCCGTTAAGCGAAAGTATAAACCACTATAAACCGTACTACGCATAAGTGCTCGTGAGAACAAATAAACATAGGGATTATTTGAATGTTGATCAATAATTGCCAATATACGGTCTAAATATTTGCGACGATGAACCGTTCCATGGACATTCGGTACATCTGTAAACAGGTTAAAGAATCGATAAATTTTCAACATGCGTTGATCTTCTAAATTTACAGCAAGGGTCCAACTCAAGGAACGCGTTTGCCACTGTTGCTGCTCTCGCCTAATTTCTATGAAGCTTTGAATAACCGCACCAATTAAAGCAAACCAAATACCTAGATAAATACCACCTGTAAACCAAATAAGTGGCAATATCCAGTTAGCAAGCAAACGTTTTTGCCATCCAAAAACTTGATTTTGATAAAGTTGATTCAATTCTAAAGAAAGAGAACCGTACTTTAAAATAATTAACACAATCGCAAAACCAGCAATTTGTGCAGTTGGCAATTTAAATGCAATCGCCATAAACGGAAAAAGAATTATTGTTCCGATAACTTCAACTATGGTGCTAAAAATCCAGCTGTGAATGCGTGCTTTCTTCAAATAAGCATGCATATCATGTTCACGAGGTAATAAGAAAACCGGATCAGCGCGTTTGAGCAATGTGGCCAAACTACAGAATTGTAAAATAACCGTTAAACAAATAATTGTTACCGGTCCAGCCCACCATGTACCAGCATGAAAGCTTTTTAAAAAGTTCGAATACCCAAACCCTAAGCCCCCCACCAAGAACATGAGTGCAATCACAAAATGATCATTTAAAACGTACCTTAAATATTTTAGCATTTCTAGAAAGTGAGCACGTTTTCTTTGTGTCCATAAATTAAGCATGTTGCTCACCTGCTCTTGCCAATCCCAGATAAATCTCTGTTAATGATTGTCCCAAGGTTGGATTTTGAGCGCGCAATTCTGCCAGATCACCTTGATTTTGGATTTTGCCATCATGCAATAAGACAAACCGATCACAGTACTTTTCTGCTGTATCCAGCACATGAGTGGACATTAAAACAGCAGCACCGTGAGATTTGCGATCATCAATCAACTTCAACAAATCATCAGTCGCCAAGGGATCTAATCCTAGGAAAGGCTCGTCAATGATATACAAATTAGCATCCGTTAAAAATGCACAAACAATCATCACTTTTTGTTTCATACCTTTTGAAAAATTATTTGGAAACCACTCTAACTTGTTTGCAAGTCGGAAAGTTTCAAGTAACTCATTTGCGCGTTGCCATGCTTGTTTTTTATCAAGTTGATAGGCCATAATGGTTAAGTCAATGTGTTCCCTTAAAGTTAATTCAGGATATAAAACTGGTAATTCTGGAATATATGCAATTTGTTTTTTATAAGCATTACTATCTTGATAAACCGTTTTACCATCAATCGTAATTTTTCCCTTTTGCGGCGTCATTAAGCCAATTACATGATTAATTGTTGTTGATTTTCCAGCGCCGTTTAATCCGATTAACCCAACCAATTCACCGGGATTAACCTCAAAACTAATATCTTTTAAAACTGGAATTTGTGAATAACCACCAACTAGGTGTTCAATTTTTAATGCCATCTTAAGCCTGCCCTTTCACTTCTTGATTTGAATTGATTATATCATGATATGAGTGATTTCACAGGCAGAAGCAGTGAAGTTGTTTGGCTTGCTCCAAAATATTGTTATAATGAGGTTAACTAATAAAAAAGAGGTAATGAACATGACTAACCAACGTGATGCATCATGTATTTTTTGTAAGATTATTGATGGTGAAGTTCCCAGTCACACAATTTACGAAGACGAAAACATCAAGGCATTTTTAGATACTTCGCAAACAACTCCAGGCCATACGCTTGTGGTCCCCAAGACACATGTTAAAGACATTTTTGCTTATGATCCCGAATTAGCTTCCAAAACATTTGCAAAAATTCCAATGATTGCCCAGGCAATTAAAGCAATGGATCCAAAAATTATTGGAATGAACATTGTAAATAACAACGGTACGGTAGCTTCTCAATCTGTTTTTCATTCTCATTTTCATTTGATTCCTCGTTATTCTGAACAAGACGACTTTAAAATCATATTTGGAGATAATACCGAAAAATATTCAGAAGACCAACTCAATCAGATTCAAGATAAAATAAAGTCTAAATTGGAGAAATAAAATGGCAAAAAAAAATAAGCACCATTTTCTTAAATTTACTTTGCTTTCTTTTTTAGGTTTTCATGGTGGAAAATATGTTTTATCCCATCCACATCTTTTAAAGAGCATCCAGCAAGATTTTAAAGACACAATTAATAGTATTCACGAATTTAGTCAGGCCATCACAAATTTGAAGACCAGCACGACTAGCCTCCAATCAGCCATTAAAGCTAGTGAGCCAACAATTGAAGCCATTCAAAAAGACATTGACCACTTTCAATATAAATTGCAACCACGACTGTCAAAAATTAATGGACTTACAGAAGATATTGATAAGCAAATAAATCAAATCTCCAATAAGAACCCTAAAAAATAGCATTCATGAATATAGTTTGAATTTTTATTAAAGATTCATACCGGTTTATAAATCAATCGGTTTGTATGGTATGATGAGTATTGAAGTTTTTCAAACAACTAAGAATAGGATGTGTTTATAGATGAAAAAATGGTTAATTGCATTAGCCAGTGTTTTTATGGCAGTAAGTTTGGCTTCCTGTGGTGATAAGACCGTCGCAACAACAAAGGGTGGAAAGATTACCGAGGATACATACTACAGTAGCCTGAAATCGACTTCTAGTGGTGAACAAGTGCTTCAACAAATGATTTTGAATAAAGTTCTCGAAAAGGATTACGGGAGCAAGGTTTCAACAAAGAAAGTTACAAAGCAGTACAACGCTTATAAGACTCAATACGGTAGTCAATTTAAGAGTGTTCTTGAACAAAACGGTATGACAAATTCAAGTTTCAAAGAAGAAATTCGTTCAAACCTACTTTTGGAACAAGCTGTTAAAGATAAGTCAACTGTTACAAATGCCGACTTAAAGAAACAATGGAAGACTTACCAACCTAAAGTTACCGTTGCACAAATTTTAGTTACTAAAAAGTCAACAGCTGACACTGTTATTAAGAAATTAAACGATGGTGAAAGCTTCACGTCTCTTGCCAAGAAGTATTCCACCGACAGTTCAACTAAGAATAAGGGTGGAAAGCTTGCAGCATTTGATGATACAAATACAAGTTTAGACTCCAGCTTTACTAAAGCCGCATTTAAGCTTGATGAAGGTAAATATACAACAACCCCTGTCAAGACAACTTACGGTTATCAAGTAATTAAGATGATCAACAAGCCTGCTAAGGGTAAGATGAGTGATCATACTGAAGCTCTTAAGAAACGTGTTTGGGCAGCTGATATGAGCAGCAGCAGCAAATTAAAGGCTGTTGTTTCAAAAGTTCTCAAAGACGGTAATGTTTCAATCAAAGATAATGATTTGAAAGATGTTTTATCTGACTACCTTTCAAGTTCATCAACATCTAAGTAATAAATTAGATTAAATAAAAGGTGCCATCCAATTTCTATTAGGAAATTGAATGGCACTTTTTTTATTCTATTCAGTTTTATGATCTAATCTTTTATAGAAATTTCGCCCATTCATAGCAAATAATCTTTCAGAAAAAGTACCACCCTTTGTATGGTCTAAAGCACCCGTTACCATTTGAATTGAAGCATCTAAATCATCTAACGCATGCAAAACAACAGCTTCAAGTAGTAATGGCTCAATTGGTGATCCATATTCTTTTAATCCATGATGAGAAACAATCATATGTCGTAATAATAAGATATCCTCACTACTATCACTAATTTTAAGCTCTTGACAAGCTTTTACAATTTCGCCATCCATAATTACGATGTGCCCCAATAAGTTACCTTCAACTGTATAGGTTGTAGAAACTGGCCCAGATAATTCAACTGTTTTCCCCAAGTCATGCAAGATAGACCCAGCGTAAAGCAATGATCTATCAATTTGCGGATACTGATTACTAACCTGCTTAGCCAACCGCAGAATCGAAATTGTGTGATAGGCTAAACCGCCTTGAAACGCATGATGATTAGTCTTCGCAGCAGGATACGTGTAAAATTGTTTATCATATTTTTGAAGTAAATAGCGTACCACTCTGTTCCAATTAGGATTAGTGATATCAAAAAGTAGTTTGCTAACTTCTTCTCTCATATCTGCTTCACTCATAGGTGCTTTTTTAGTATACAAATTAGGATTATTAGGCTCTGTTTCCGTCGCCAATCGGATTCCCAAAATCTTAATTTGGGGTGATCCCTTATAGTTCTCTCGTTTTCCATTTAGGAAAATCACTTTTCCAGCTTCAAAATTTTGAATATCTTTTGAACTTGCATCCCAGAACTTACCACTGATATCTCCAGAACGATCTTCAAAAACCATTGAAAGAAAATCTTTTCCATTCTTGGCAACACGAACCTCTGCACTCTTGATCAAAACAAAAATGTTTAAAGTTTCATCAACAACATAATCAAAAAGCTTTTTATTTTCCATATTAATGCTCCTTTTCAAGTTATATGTGTATTTTGCATTCGCAAAATCTCTTTTTCAAAACGGATGTCCATCCTCTCTAAACACTTAAGCGTTAAGTCGGACTGGCTCCTTTTCAAGTTATATGTGTATTTTGCATCCGCAAAATTCCTTTTTCAAAACGGATGTCCATCCTCTCTAAACGCTTAAGCGTTAAGTCGGACTGGCTCCTTTTCAAGTTATATGTGTATTTTGCATCCGCAAAATTCCTTTTTCAAAACGGATGTCCATCCTCTCTAAACGCTTAAGCG
Organism: Pediococcus damnosus; assembly: GCF_001611155.1. NCBI lineage: Bacteria > Bacillati > Bacillota > Bacilli > Lactobacillales > Lactobacillaceae > Pediococcus > Pediococcus damnosus. The sequence continues at coordinate 1,798,610 of NZ_CP012294.1, read as the reverse complement.
TTAAGTCGGACTGGCTCCTTTTCAAGTTATATGTGTATTTTGCATTCGCAAAATTCCTTTTTCAAAACGGATGTCCATCCTCTCTAAACGCTTAAGCGTTAAGTCGGACTGGCTCCTTTTCAAGTTATATGTGTATTTTGCATTCGCAAAATCTTCTTTTCAAAACGGATGTCCATCTTTTCTAAATGCTTACTGGCCTTCTCATTTAAGATAAATCACTTGGCTATTTGACGTTGGATTGGTCAATTGCGTCTCAGTTGAGAAATAAATAACCTGATGGTTTTGGCTGATTTTGCTCAGCAAATTCATGACATTTTGTTTTCTGGTTGCATCAAAATTAACGAAACCATCATCAATAATAATCGGAAGGTCGACTAAATCCGTCATAACTTCAACAAATGCTAAGCGAATTGCCACATAAAGCTGTTCAGCCGTTCCTTGTGATAACTCACCTACATCAAATGCCTGATTATTGGTATCAAATACAACAATTGTCCCATCATTAAAACTAATCTTATTGTACCGTTTATTCGTTAACAATGAAAAATATTGTTCAGCAAACTTTATAATCTTCGGTAATCGACCCTGACTAGCAACCGACAGGGTTTCATCAATCCATTGAGCTGCCAGTTTGGTCGTCAACCATTCACGCGTTTGTGCTAAAATTTCAGCCTCTAAATTGGCCAACTCCTGCTGTAAATTAGAATAAGTATCATCATCTGCCAGTTGCTGTAATTTTGTATTCAAAACAGTTTTCTGTTCGATCAAAGTCTCTTGTTCCTTACGAAGCTTTTCTAAACTCTGTGTTTGAGCTGTCAGCTCATCTTGAATCTGCTCTTTATTCTCAAATTGCGACAGTTCTTTCAAAGTTGAGGAATTTAATTGTTGTTTTAATTTAGAAATCTTTTCTTGATTACTTTCTTGCTCATATTGTTTTTCTCTAGCAATTTGAAAGCTTTCCCAATTGTTTAATCCTGCTTCTTTTAATTTTGAATCCACATTATGTTGGATTTCTTCTTTTTGAGCAGTCACCTTTTTAAAACGGTTCTGATAATAAGCTAAATCTTGACGGATCTTAAGAACATCTTGTTGTTCTTGATCCATTTTTTGAAAATAATTGTTTAAATTTTGAATTTTTTCTTGTGTATCTCCTGTTAACACGACCCAATCAGATAAAAGCTTACTCTTATCCAAAAACTCACTAATTTGTTTTTGTGCTTTAACAATTTGTTCCTTACCTGTTTTTTGTTTTTGAGTTAACAATTCAAACCGTTTCAAATAATTTTGCAAGGCTGGCCACGTTTGCGGGTCTGAATTAGAAATCCCTTTTTGCTTACCGATCGCAGTCAACTTTTTAGCAATCGTTTGCTGTTGTTTTGAAATATCTTCCAATTGCGTATTTAGATCACTCAATTTAGCATGTAAATCCATATTCGCTGATGAATGAGTTTTAGTTTGATTGTCCGTACCTGGTCGCATAAAGTAACGAATCCCAATACAAACCAATCCTAGTAATGCTAACCCAATTTTGAGCCCAATTCCCATACTAAATAACCAAGGAATTATTATTAAAATAACTCCAACACCCGTGAGTACATTTTGCAACCCTCGTTTTTGCGTCGGTTGAGTTGTTGGGCGTCTCGAATTACTTTCTTCCAACAGTCGATTTTGAATGTGCACAATTTGATCTTGCACCGCTTGTTTTTGATTCTCAAGCTTTGATTTCTGATCCAGATTTGTTTGAACCTGATTCATTTCATCATCTGTAAATGAATTTGGTATCGTTTCACCTACAATTAATTGAGAACTAATTTTTATTTTTTCCTGTTCAATTTCATTAACTTGCTGCTTCAAGTCTTCAACCTGATTGAGTAAACTTTGGCTGTCTCCTAACTCGTCCCGTAAGGTTGTCACTTCTTCTTGGTGTTGATCAAAAAAGACGACCCGTGGATTAGATTTTAGGCTCTCCATCAATTCAGAGATTTTTGTTTTCACATCTGTAGCGGTTTGTTTAATTTCATTCAACTGTTGATTCAATTTTTCCAAGTCTTGAATCTTATCTGTCGAGATAGTCGAATTACCCTGATTATCTCTTTTAATCAAATTTTGTAGTTGTTGATAAATTGACCAACCACTTAAATTTCGTTTTAGTTGCTCTAGTTTGTCCTGACTATCTTTAATCTGAGCACTTAATTTAGTAAGCTTTTTCTGTGCTTCATTCTCAGCTTCTGTTTTCTGACGATATTCCCCAATTTCCTGTGAGGCTTCTTGCACATTTTGCTCCAATTTTTGATGCTTTTTAAGTAATTTGTTCAAAGGCCGTACGCGTCCCTTGGGTGCATATATCTTATCTGCACTTTTTTCGAAACTACTTTGTAAACTAATCCATTGGTCACTACCAACAGCACCAATTTTTAGAACTCGTTTTCGAAATTCATCCCGTTCCAGCTGACGGATTTCTGTTAGTTCAGTTTGACTAAAACTAAACATTTCATTGAATAATGTTTCATCGACAGAGCCCAGTAAAGTTGCCAAAACATCATTAGAAAGGACCTCTTGTGTTGCAACATCCGTAACAGTTAATTTACCACCACTCTTCCCTTTCACTCGCGTAAGCAAATAACGTGTTCCTTGATGCTCAACTAAAAGTTCTCCTCCATATTTAGACCCATCTTTAGGCTCGTAACGTAAATATCGGTCTGCGCCACGCTTTGTTCGAAATCCAAATAAGATACTTAAAATAAATTGTCGTAATGTGGATTTCCCAGCTTCATTAGGCCCAGAAAAGTAAGTAAGATTTTGAGAAAGGTCAAACTTCTGGTCTTGCCATTTTCCAAATCCATAGATATTAATCTTCAGTATTTTCATCATTTTGCTCCTCAGGCCCACCATTTTTAAGCAACAGAGTTTCAACCGAATCTTGAAGCTGATCATCTTGCTGCAAGGCTTCTGCAATAAAAGGTTGGTTCAGTAAGCTTCCTGCGAGTTGGTTGACATTGTCTTCAGTAAATACCCTTTTTTGGCTAGTTTTCCAAAATTCCTTGTCAATTGCATTCAGTTGAAAAGCCTCTTGATTTGGGATTGGTGTAATCTCATAGACCCAGGTTTTACTTTTACCTAGTAGTTTTTGCTGAATCACTTCCAATAAACTATCGTCTTCAATTCGCGTTAATACTGAATTTGCTAGTACTTGAATATTTTCAATTTTGATATTGATAAATTTAGGTTTGTTGCTAGATAATTCTTCAATTTGGTGAAAAATAGTTGCACCTAAATGATCAAAGCTTTCTCCCTCTTTAGCTTTAGTTATCATCGTTTGCCAATCCACAACGGAAGCTTCCACAAACTTAGGTTTTAATTCATGGCCTTCGCTCGAGACTAAATAGAATCCTTTCGTTCCTGCTTCATTTTTGTGCCGACCTTGTAAATTCCCTGGGTAAATTATAGCCGGATTTTCATTTAAGACTTGCCGTTTGTGGATATGCCCTAATGCCCAATAATCATAGTGGAATTTTAGCAATTCGTTTTTAGAAAATGGCGCATAATTTGCTTCAGGTGCATTCAAACTATCCATGCTCCCATGTACAGTTCCAATTTCAAAGTCGGTTTGAGTTCGTGCAGGAAATTTGGCTACCATATCTTCTTTAACAGCTTGCTTATCATAACTAAATCCCACAATTGTCACGGTCGTCCCGTCATGTAAAGTCAGTTTTTTTGCCTCTGGCTGAGCCGGAAATACATAAACATTATCTGGATAATGAATAATTTCAGTGTTTTCATTTAAGTAATCATGATTCCCGTAACTTAAGTAAACTGGGATTTGTTTTTTATTTAGTCGTTCAAATTGTTCATTCAAAAAAAGATCAGCCTGTATACTATGTTGCACACGATCATAAACATCTCCAACAATCAAAACAAAATCCACGTTTTCTTCAATCGCAGTGCTAACCATATTTTTAAATGCATCATAAGTAGATTTGTGAATTTCTTGCCAAATTTGATCTGGGGCTTTCCGTAATCCTTGAAAAGGACTATCCAAATGAATATCCGCTGCATGAATAAATTTCATAAAAATCTTCCTCGATTCATAAAAAAAGGGTAGAACAAATCATTCATTTGCACTAACCCTGTCTGTATTAAAAATACGCATTTCTTTAATTTTATAATCTTTAATCGTGATATAAATCCTGAACTGGCTTGGTTATAATCTGATTAATATCATTTAGAAGCTGATTCAATGCCCGTTCTTTATCCATCAGGCTCTTAATGACATCAACGTCGCCAACTTGGGAAGCAATCTCACGTGCATGAGACATCTCATCATCGCTCATTTCTTCACCATTCATTTGTTTCTGCTGTAAATTTACTTGAACTTCTTGAAAATCTTTAAAAAGATCATATGTCTTTTGATCCTTTTTCATTTCCGTATATGCTGCAACTAAGTTTTTATATTCAGTTGTTTCACGAAGTTCTTCTTCCATTTTGTTCGCGGTATCATAAATATTAACAGCCATTGTCTTCCTCCTAGATGTTTCACTTTTATACTGACATTGTATCATACCAAACCACTTTTGATACCCGCATTTGCCGAAGTTTATTGTCCAATAAAGTTTTTAGCCTTATCTAACCACTCATTTGCCTTTTGCTTCATAGAATCAGTTCCTTGAGAGAAATTCTTTTCGGCACTAGATGTGCCATTTTTAATTGAATCCCATAAATTAGATGATCCAGAGTTTTCACCCGATGCTAAACTCGAAGCGTTGCTTGTGCCAAATTCCGTACCAGGTGTATTGGGCAAAATGCTTTCCATCTCGGATTTAAAGAGCGTCCCTAAACCAACGCCACTCAAATTTTCCAAGTGATTAGTTTTAGTTGTGTCATCAAAACCTTCCCAAGTTGCGACGACCATATCCGGTGTATAACCAACCATCCATTCATCGCCAGTCGCATCACTACTTGAAGCCCCATCAACCTCGGTACTTCCAGTTTTCCCGGCAATTGTGTAATTGGCTGGTTTAGCACTTGCTCCAGTTCCGTAAGAATCACTATATACGCCAATCATCATGCTAGTCATTTCTTTTGCCACTTTTTTAGAAATAACCCTTTTTTTCTGCGGTGTATTATTAACAACTGTTTTACCAGAGGAATCAACAATTTTCCGAATAAACCCAGTTTGCGCTAATTCCCCATTATTGGCAAAGGCCGTGTATGCACTAGCTAATTGATAAGGAGAAATACCGGTGGTTAAGCCTCCTAATGCAAGTGCTAAATTTTTATCACTTTTATTCAAGTTTAAACCAAAGTTTTCAGCCGAATCATAGCCCTTAGAAACCCCAATTTTATTTAGTAACCAAACTGCTGGCGCATTACGACTTTCGGCTAATGCTTTATACATAGGGATTGTTCCGTCATATTGATCATTATAATTTGCAGGCCGATATTTATTTGTGCCATAAGATTTCAACTTATCTTGTAACGTTGAATCATATGAATAGCCACTGCTGAGAGCCGGTGCATAGGCAACAATTGGTTTTAGAGTTGATCCAGGTTGTCGCTTAATTTGAGTAGCACGATTAAATCCCCGGAAAACATGTTTTTCTCGACCACCAACAACTGCGGAAACCCCACCAGTTTTGGGATTAATTGCAATTGAAGCTGCCTGGACCTTACTTCCATCAGATGCATTAGACGGAAAATAACTAGGATCTTTAAACTGCTCTTGCATATTCGTTTGATCTGATTGATTGAGATACGTATAAATCTTATAGCCACGATTCATAATGTCAGACTCTGTCAATCCATAACGACTAATTGCTTCACTAATAACGGCATCAAAATAATATGGATATTTATAATCACTTGTATCCGTATACGCGTTAGATGTTACAAGTGCAGTATTTTGATAAGCTTTTGCCTGAGAATCTGATAACTTATTATTATCAGCCATTAATCCTAAAACAACATTTCGCCGTTGCTTAGAAGCCGCTGGATGATCATCTGGATTGTAAGCACTAGGCGATGTTAGCATTCCTGCCAAAACAGCTCCCTGTGGTACTGTTAACTCACTTGCAGAAACGCCAAAGTAACGTTCTGCAGCATCTTGAACACCCCAAATACCATTTCCAAAATACGCATTATTCAAATACATTTCTAGAATCTCGGACTTTGTATAAACATTTTCCACCTCAATGGAAAGGAATAGTTCACGTGCCTTTCGTGTGAAGGTCTGTTGTTGAGATAAGAATGCATTCTTTACCAATTGCTGCGTTAATGTACTTCCTCCACCACTAATATAATTTTTTCGCATTACTTTATTCATTGCATAAAGTAATGCCGCTCTGCCGATTCCTTTCACAGAGAACCCATATTCTTTATAGAAATTACGGTCCTCAGTAGAAATTACCGCATTTTGAACATTAATCGAAATTTTGTTTAGTCCAACCCACGTCCCTTTTTGAGAATACAAAGAACCTGCCTTATTATTTTTAGCATCATAAACGACGGTCGTCTTCTCTAATGCATTTTTAAGATTACCTACATTTGCAGTCTTAGCTTCGTAGGTAAGGTAGCCACTCATAATCAGAAAAAAGGTTAAAAATATAACAATTAACCAGCGAGTAACTTGGAATCTTTTCCAATACCGTTTTATAAAAGCATGCGATCGATGCCAATACGGAGCCAAAAAATGACCGATCCTTTTTAATCCCGATTTTAGTGAAGAGAAAAACTTATTTGTTTGCATAAAAAATCTCCATATTAATTAAGTAATAGGTGTATTGTATCATATTTATCTTAATCCCTTTAAATGCACTATGAGACTTAAAGTACCCTTAAAAATTGGATCTCAAATACATTAAAATAGAGCAAAAACCGAGGAAAATCAGTCTTTGCTCTATTCGTTTTATTTTTCTGCATCAGGTAAGTACTTTGATAAGCGCTGATTTAATTGTAACGCTAGTTCTTCATTGGGGCTAAAAACCACAATCGTATCAAACCCTGCTAAAGTACCAACGATTTCTGGCATTTTTGTATCATCAAAAACAGCAGCTAAGCGATTTCCATCATTTGAAGCAGTTTTAATGATGTTTACAAATTGAATTTGATCAATTTGCAATGCTGTTTGTTTAAACGTATGAAAAAGTAAGCTAGTTGGATCTTCAGTAGACGAATGAAAAATCATGTAGCGTTGGACGCCTTGATCATCCGCAGACTTAACAATGTGCATTTCTCGCATGTCACGAGAAATTGTGGCCTGAGTGGCAATCACACCACGTTGCTTTAACAAGCCCATTAAATCATCTTGTTTAGCTACTAATTGATTAGAAATAAGATCTGTAATAATCTTTTGCCGTTCACTTTTTTTCATAATCGCACTTCACTTCCGTATTAACTAGCTTAAGTATAGCAAACATCAAAACTGCAAAACAAGTTGTTCTTCCTTTGGTAGGAAATTTTTAAACGAAAAAATACTTATCTTTATAAAGAATTTTACCATCATCAACTAACCCCTTAACAGCAGCACTTGTTGTTTTTCGATTAAGACCACAAAACTTAGCAAGATCACTAATTGTAATGGGAAATGGGATTTGACATTCGTCAACTATTCTTGAATTATCTAAAAACCATTCATTAATTAAACCTAGGTTTTGTTCAACCTGATCCTTTGCAGTCGAACTAGTTCTTATTTGAAGAAATGTTTCGTTTTCTTTCACGGCTTCATCAAACTGTTTCAATATTCTAGATTGAAACTTGTTATTTGAACACAATAATTTATTGAACAATTTTCTAGGAATATACACGACTTCGGCGTCAGTTAAAGCCGTCGCCGTATAATAGTAAGAAGTGTCAGTCTGCGTCCCTCTCAAAGGAAATACCATGTCGGGACAAATAAACGTCATAAAAGATGAGTCATGATAAATATCAACAGACTCCGCCTTTAGAAATCCTTCTTTCAAAAAGAAAGTATAATAGCGTTTCTCATATTGTTCAAATAAATGCTGACCTTTTCGTACCTTTTTACCTTGCATACTATTAAACACTTCGGCGAGCTCTAATTTACTAAGTACCTTACACTCATGAGTATGGGCGATATGTCGTTCGTAATTGCCTTTATTCCTGGGATCAATCATCATAAACCTCTTTCATATCAATTATAATGGTTACCATTATCCCAGAATTGGTTATGAAAGCAAGTAGTAGTTTTACCTAATAACTCTGTAGTTTTGATACTTAAGTCTGTAATTTATTGACACTGTTTCAAAAACTCATTCAATCTTTGTAATCCATTTTTTAACGTCTCTGTATCTGTGCAGTATCCCACTCTAGCATGGCCGGGCATATCGAACCGATTTCCTGGAACCAGCAAAACGCCAGTATCATCTAATAATTTTTGACAAAAGGTTTCGTCATCCATTTTAATATTAAGTTTAATACAAGCCGTTGAAACCTGCTCAGGCATAATAATGTCAACTTTTTCTTGAGAATCCACCCACTTTCGCAAAATTTCATGATTTCGCTTAACTAATTTTTTATTTCTTGCCAAAATTGCTTGCCGATTTCGTAAAGTAATGCAAGCTAATGTGTCATTAACTACTCCACCAGAAATCATTGTGTAATCTCGATATTTTCTGAATACATCTGCTAATTTTGCTGATTGGGTTGCAATCCAGCCAATTCTTAATCCAGGAACTGAGTATGTCTTAGAAAGGCTATTTACAGAAATTCCTTGTTCATAAAGATCTGCAATTGACGGAAACTGATCAACTTTATCTACTGGCTGATAAACTTCGTCTGCCAATATGTATGCACCTACTTCTCTTGCCAACGCCACAACTTGTTTTAATAATGGCTTTTTGAGGAGGCTGCCTGTTGGATTTTGTGCATTATTTAAACAAATCATTTTTGTCTTTGGTGAAATAAGCTGTTTTAATTGTTCAATATCTGGTTGCCAATTTAGATCCTCACGAAGGCCCCAATTATCAACCTTCACCCCTAATGATTTAGGAATGTCATATAGTTGCTGATAACTTGGATACAAGGAAATGATCTGATCTCCTGGATTTAACAGACTGAATAGCGCCAAAAAATTGCCACCAGTTGCCCCATTCGTTTGTAAAACATTCTTGCTATCGACTCGTAAATATAACTCGGAAACTAATTGTTTAAACTCAGGTGATCCTTCAATCCACCCATAATTTAGTTTCGTATTTAAATATTTCGTGATTTGTTCGGTTGGATTTTGGCTGTCAAACTTTAGTAATTCCCCCAATGTCAGTGAACTAATCGTGCTTTGTGAGATATCAAATTGAGCCGATTTTTCATTTTCATTCAACCATTCTTCAACCCCAAAACCTTTGATTTCCATATTTGTCTCCTCCCAAATTTCATTCGGCTCAATCGTTTCTCAACAAAACTATTATATCAGCCCTGAAATTTCCATGTTGCCCAGATTACCCATTCAAAAGGGGTAATCTGGCACACTTAAGTTATTCTGTTTATTTTTGTATGCTTTTCTTCCTAATGTCAGGATTTACCACCATATTTTTTGATAAATCATTATTTTGGAAATTAAATTTTTTCTTTCGCATCATTTAATTTCTTTTACCAGTATATCATTCACAATCTAGGCGTATGATCCCAATTTGAAATTATGATTAAACTCTGAAAAAAAACTCGTTCATAAATGAACGAGTCTAATCGATATATACTATAGTTTTTAGTAAAACTTCTGTGGACGATCATATAAATATCCTTGTCCATAATCAACAGCCAATTGACGCGCAATAACCAAATCCTCTTCGGTCTCGATTCCCCCAAGCACAAACTTTTTTCCTAAGAAATTCGCTAATTCTTGCCAAAAATAAAGTTTGTTATAAGCGGTTTCAATCTCTGTTTGAAAGTTCTGTAAAGCAAACTTTAATTCCGTTACAAAAGGTAATAATGGCCTCAAAAGCTCAAATTGATTAACCCCTGAACCGACATCATCAAGACTAAGGGCAACACCTTTACTTGTGAGATACATTGCGGATCTTAACAGTTCAACATCCATAATCATTTTTGTGTTATCACGTTCTGTTAACTCTACTGTTAAGCCATAATCCGGCAATTTTTCATGAACATTAATTATTGCATCTAACATTTTACGATCTACAAATTGATCATGATCTAAATTAATCATAATTCGAGATTTGGATGGTAAGTGTTCCATGGCTTCTGCCACAAGCCCTGAAAAAAGTTCTGGTGTTAGGATGCTGAAATCAGCTGGAACCCGCCATTCATCATCTACAAACTCACGTAAGAGCAATTCATACCCGTCCACCATGCCGTACTGAAGATCATAACAAGCTTGACGCAACATTCGATATTTTTTGATTTCCAATTCTTCATATCTCCTATTAATCTTTAAGTCTTAATCCAAGCAAATTCAAAAATAAACTAACAACTCTAATTTAATCACACTCAATATCCCAATAAATAATAATACTTAATTTTCACACACATATCACTACTCGGCAAATAAAAGTCAACACAGTGTTCATTATAGCGCAATACTAAAATTTATTGAACAAATTAATGCTTACTTTTTCAATGTGTTCTGTGAACAGATAATCAATGAACTGTCAAAAAGCAAGCAAAATTCAATGAATTTTGCTTGCTTTTTCTTACATTTCTTCTGGTGACTGAACGCCTAATAAGTTTAAAGAACTCTTTAAAACAATACTTACACTCTTAACAAGTGCCAACCGTGCATTCAATTGATCATCTTTTACCAATACTTTTGAATTTGCATAGTATTGATTAAATGATTTTGCTAAATGCAGTGAATATTTTGCAATAATTGATGGTTCATACTCTTTAACTGCACGTAGAATCGTATCAGGGAAGTTTTGCAATTGTTTTAATGTATCCCAAGCATTCGGATCAGCCAGTTTTAAACCATCCACAGTTACCTGATGGTCTGTCTTGCGTAAAATACTTTCCGCTCGTGCTCGGGTGTATTGAACATACGGACCTGTTTCTCCTTCAAAACGAACTACTTCGTTTAAATCAAAATCAAACGAGTTCATTCGTTCATTCTTAAGATCATGGAAAATGACCGCACCCACGCCGACTTCATGCGCCACTTCATCTGCATTGGCTAAATCTGGATTTTTTGCTTGAATTTGCTGTTTTGCTAAATCAATTGCATCATCTAGCACTTTATCCAAAAGAACTACCCGACCAGAGCGGGTTGATAACTTTTTTCCATTTAAAGTAATTAAACCAAATGGAATATGATGAATATCATCTGACCAATCAAAACCCATCTCTTTCAAAACGGCTTTTAATTGTTTAAAATGATTAATTTGTTCGGCCCCAACTACATATAAAGACTGAGAAAAATCATAAGTCCGTTTTCGATAAATGGCCGCTGCTAAATCACGCGTAATGTATAGCGTTGCACCATCAGTCTTTTTAATCAGTGCCGGATTTAAGTTGTACTTATCCAAATCAACAATTTCAGCACCTTGACTCTCTTTTAGAAGATGTTTATCTTCTAAAATCTGGACAACCTCATCCATTTTGTCATTGTAGAAAGCTTCGCCCTTGTATGAATCAAAAGTAATTCCTAACTTATCATAAATATGTTTAAAGGAATCAAGAGAAACGGAGCGGAACCATTGCCAAAGCTTAGTGGCCTCTTCATCGCCATCTTCCAGTTTTTTAAACCATTTACGCGCCTCGTCATCAAGTTCAGGATGCTCTTTGTCTTCTTTATGAAAACGCACATAATACTCCAACAACTTATTAATTGGATCAGCCTTAACTGCTTCTTCACTGCCCCAAAGTTTATAAGCTTCAATCAATTTACCAAATTGAGTGCCCCAATCTCCTAAATGATTGATTTTTACTGGCTGATATCCGGTTTTGGCCAGTAAGTTAGCTAGTGCATTGCCAATCACAGTTGAACGTAAATGACCCATTGAAATTGGTTTAGCAATGTTTGGTGATGACATGTCAATTGGCACTTTACCATTATTACCAACAGTAGCATCCCCAAAATGATCTTTTTCAGTCAAAACCGTCTGCAAAGTTTCTAAGCTAAATTTACTCTTATCTAAAAAGAAGTTTACATAAGGACCAGCGGCTTCTACCTTTTCATAATTTTCCTGATTAATATTTTTAACTAAATCAGCAGCAATCATCTGTGGTGCTTTGTGTAACGTTTTAGCCAATATAAACGCGGGAAAGGCAAAGTCTCCCATTTTGCTTGTCTTAGGTACTTCAACTTTTTCATAAACAACTTGTTCTTCAAGCTGCCCATCAAGTGCTGAAACAATACTTTGTGCAACCTGTTTTTTATAATCCATTTTGTATCCTCCTATTTTATCTATAAACCATTCTAAATTTCACAAAAATGCTAATCCTCTTTAAAAAGTTCCGTATTAAAAAAGTCTCTTACAAATAAACATTGTAAGAGACGAGTTCACCCGCGGTACCACTCTAATTGATTTTAAAAATCCACTCAATTTCTTTAATTGTTATCATAAAAACACGTTCCTCGAAATTTCTTATTCGGCTCACACCATTCCGAACTCGCTTGGAAGAAACTGATCAAGTACTACTCTTTTATGGAAAGCGGGCAACGGGAATCGGACCCGCGACGCAAGCTTGGGAAGCTTGAATTTTACCACTAAACTATGCCCGCAAATACAAAAATAAGTATAGCATATCGGGTCATTTTTGTCATGGCTGTTTTATCTATCCACACCCAAACAGCCCATGCTTACCTACTTCGTTTTTAAATTTATTTTCGTAATTTGGTTGCTAATTCAATCGATTTATCTACTAAAATTGATTGCGAATCTGCAATTGGAAACGTTAATTCAGGTGCCATTTCTTGAGCATATGACAATTCTGTACATCCTAAAATAACAACTTCAGCATTTTGTTCTTTAACCATCTTTTTGACAATTGTATGAAACAGGTCACCATCTACTTTATTTTGATTTTTTATATCATCAAAAATTAACTGAGTAGTTAGCCGTTGAATCTCTTCTGTGGGCTTAATAACTTCCAAGTTTTGCCGCTTTAACTCTCGATCATAAATGCCATCTGTTGTGGTTCCCTTTGTTCCGATGACACCAATTCTTTTTGCAGTTGGATATTTTTCTTTTATATCGTTAACCGTTTCTCGAGGCATATGAACAATCGGAATTTCCGTAGCCGCCTGCAAATCCTCATAAAAATAATGAGCGGTATTACATGCAATTACAAAAAAGCTCGGCTTCAGCATACTTTGCTGCTTAATATCTTCTAACAAATCAGGCAACGGACTTGGTTGTGAATGATCCATTAAAAAAGTTGAACGATCAGGTACCGTCGCATGATTCACCAAAATGTAATTAAAATACTCCTGATCACAATGAGCAGGTGTTCGCTTATTCAACAAACGTAAATAACTCTCGGTTGCTGGTGTCCCCATTCCGCCAATAATCGTAAAGAAATCTTTCATTTAAATCATCCCTTATTTTCTTCAAAATAACGATCAAAGTTCTTAACATAATTATGGTTCATCCAAGTTAAAAGCGCCCATCGTCTCACATTCATATCTTTTGAGTAAAAAGCAGTCATCCCATAACGTTTTTGTTTTATCAACTGTAAGGCAACTTGCTTATCACGATTATCACGAGTGTACTTTTTAAATACTTTAATCGGAACCCCTAACCATAACTGATGCATTTTTTCATCTCGATTAGCGTAAACAGTTGGTTTATTGGCCAAATCTTCGGTCACATAATCATCAACAACCCATTTAGCTAAGTTATAACCATTTAAAGTTACAAAGAAACTGCTACGTCCTTGCCGTAAATTGATCTCAAACAACTTAAAGGTTTTATCTCGTGAATCATACTTCAAATCGAAATTAGCATATCCGGTAAACTGAATTTTTTCCAAAAAATCTTGAATTGTTTTATAGATTGTTGCGTTGTACTCAGGCAAAATGGCCACATAATTTCCAATTGCAGATGGTGCCGCATCCTCTAGTAATGGATGCCCCAAACACATCATTTTCACTTTATGGTTTTGGTCTACATATGCATTCAAAACGCGCATATTACTATCATCTCCAGGAACAAAATCCTGCAAAATAAGATCAGAGGTATACCCATTATCATAAATTTTACCAACAATTTCATCAAATTCTGCTCTTGATTGAATTCGGAAGGCCTTTTTACGACCTTCAAAATGGATATCTAACCATTCAACACTATTGGCTGGTTTCAAAGCAACTGGAAACTCAAAAGGCTCATCAATTGGTTCTGAACTTTCATATTCTGCCTTAGTAATAATCCTTGTTTTGGGATAAGGCAAATCAAACTCATCACAAATCTTATAAAAACGCTCCTTATTATTTAACTTACGTAAAAGATCGTAATCCACATAAGGACAAATGAAAGTTTTTGAAAGCTCTTCTTTGTGCTTAGAAATGAGTTCTGCATAGCCATCGCCCATTCCAAGCAGGATGATTTTTTCAGATCGGTTTTCATAACGTTTAGCAATTTTCTTCATAGCTTCAAAAAAATTAGGGTCTTCTGAAAATCCAGGAATTAATTCTAAATCCACAATTTTTGTAAATCGGGTTGGTGCTAATTCCATCTCTGCAAAAGCCTTAACCTTTTTTCCGGTCATTTCGTAAAAAGAGCGAGCTATTCCATATGCATTAAAATCACTTCCTAATAAAATAGGAATATAATCAGTTTTCGAAGTTTCCATTATGCCAATCCTTTCAAAACTTTTTTTGCAACCACTGAGTCTGTTGGCCAGGGCGTATCAACTCCCTTTACCTTTTGATACGGATCCTCACCTTTTGCAGCCAAAATCACGACGTCTTCCGGCTGACTAATTGTAATCGCACGCTTAATTGCATCGTAACGATCCACAATTTTTTCTACATGAACTTTCTGATGATCAATATAACTGTCAATTTCTGTAATAATATCAGCGGGATTTTCAAACCCAGGATCATCAGCTGTTAGTATTGCCACATCAGCATACGATGTCAGGGCCTTACCAAACCCTTTACGTCGCGAAATTCCCTTGTCACCTGGGCTGCCAACTACCACAATCATTCGGCCTTTGGGATACTGACTCCGTAAAAAACTA
Source organism: Pediococcus damnosus (assembly GCF_001611155.1). Taxonomy (NCBI): domain Bacteria; kingdom Bacillati; phylum Bacillota; class Bacilli; order Lactobacillales; family Lactobacillaceae; genus Pediococcus; species Pediococcus damnosus. Next base: position 1,783,463 of record NZ_CP012294.1, on the reverse strand, counting down.
AGTAGCGCATTCATACTTGCATAGTTATGCGCATAATCTACGTAGATTACGCCGTGTTTTTGAGATTGAATCGATTCCATTCTGCCAGGTACTTTCACTTTTGATAACAGGTTGTGAGCCTCTTTATAAGTTACCCCCGCAACTCCAACTGTAATCAAAGCAGCTGTCGCATTACTCTGGTTGTAGCTACCAGGCATACTCAACATATAACGTCCATTAATTTGAAGGGCGTTTGCCTTTTCTGTATGTGAGCTAACTTCAATTTCATTGACTTGTAAATCATCACGATCGTTGTGAAAAGTAAAATCAACTGGTACTTCAACTTGAGTCTCATTACCCGCTTGTTTGTACAAATAAATTTTTTCTGGATCGGTTGTTGCCCGAGCAGCTTGATAAATCTCTTCCAAATGATCAGTCTCTGCGTTAATTACGCAAATATCCGAGTTTACCAATAATTGGAGTTTACAATGCAGATAATTTGCAAAATTAGGATGCTCATTTCGGCCAATATGATCCGGAGAGATATTCAAAAATACGCCAACATCATAATGAAGTCCATACACTCGATTACGCAAATAGGCCTGCGACGAAACTTCCATGACTAAGGTATGCATTCCACTATCAACCGCTTCACGCATATCATGAAACAAATTTAAAGATTCTGGAGTTGTTAAATCAGATTTAAACTGTTGCTCCGGCTTGGGTCCAACAATGCGATCAATTGTTGAAAATAGGGCCGTTTTGTCTCCAGTCGTCTCTTTAAGAATATTATGCGCATAATAAGCGGAAGTCGTTTTCCCCTTAGTTCCAGTAAATGCAATAATAAACGACTCATTTTGTGGATAATCATAATAAGCCGCACTAATTAATGCCATTGCTTTTGAAACATCGCTAACAATAATGCCACACATTTTTGCAACGCTATCATACTGTTGTTCCGCAATGTAAACAGTGGCCCCCTGGGTTTGAGCATATTCTAAATAGGCTGGCTTAAAATTCCCCTTACAAAAGAATAAGTCATTGGTGTCAGCACGTCGAGAATCATACGTGACCCCCGTTATCTTTTGATGATCGCCTTTCACATTATTTACTATCTGTTTCAGCAAATGATGTTCTTTTAAAATTGTAGTAATCTCGGCAATCTCAAGTGCCATTTTTTTCATCTCCAACTTTTAAACTTGTGTGCGATGAACCAACTTACTTGTTGTCGCAGTCGTATTTTCTGGGAAATAGACTTCGTACCAAAGGATAAACGTATAAATTGTAAAAATCTTTTGCATACTAGATTTTCCATTAATATGCTCATGCAAAATATGCATTAATGCTTTAGGTTTAAAGAATTTCTTAGCTACATCAGAATTAAAAGCTGTTTCAATTCGTTTTCGGTACTTATCTTCTTTAATCCAGCTTGCAATTGGTGATGGAAAGCCCATTTTTTTCTTCTTGGCAACTCGTTCTGGCAATTCGCTTTCAGCTGCGGTTCGAAGGGAAATCTTAGTTTCATCCTTGTGGATACGAGTACTTACAGGCATTGTGGCTGCAAACTTTGCAACTTCCTTATCAACCAAAGGTGTCCGTACCTCTAATGAATTACACATGCTCATTCGATCAGCCTTATGCAAGATATCAAATGGTAACCAAGTATTGATATCAAAGTATTGCATTTGTGTCATTTCGTCTTTGTCTTTTACTTCATCAAAAATATGCTGAGTGTACTTACCAGAATCCATATTTATACTTGGATCACGTAAGATCTCATCCCGTTCATGCTTGTCAAAGACATAATTAACTCGATAATAGCGTTCACTCAAGGGCTCTGCACCACGCACTAAGAATCGTTTACCATGAAAACGAGGTAAATTTTGTACCATTTTTGCTAAACCTGTTCGAATAAACTGAGGAACCCATTTTTGATACCGTTCGAATGGAAAAGCCTCTAGATAAGTATTATACCCACCAAAGAACTCATCAGCACCCTCACCAGATAAGGCAACCTTCACATGCTCTCTAGTCCCCTTTGAAAGATAGTAAAGCTGCATAGCAGAAGGATTTGAAAGTGGTTCATCCATGTAATACATAATTGTTGGTAAAATATCGAAATAGTCATCGCCATCCATTGTTAATGGTGTATTTTGTTGATGAATTTCTTTTGCAAATTCCGTTGAATAACTTAATTCGCTGTATTTAGAATCGTTAAATCCTAATGAAAAAGATTGAATGGGTTTTAACTTTGCAGCTTCTGCCAGCAAATAACTAGAATCAATCCCGCTTGAAAGAAAACTACCAACCTCCACATCAGCAATCATATGAGCTTTTACAGAATCTTTAACAATTCCACGAATCTTATTGGCATCTTCTTCAATTGTTTGTGAATTATCAATATGATCATAGTTAAACTTATAGTAAGTATGCGTTTCTGTTTTCCCATTTTTATGAATAAAATACGTGCCTGGTAAAACTTTATAGACGTTTTTAAACATCGTTTCTTTGGAAGGAATAAATTCAAAACTCAAATGAATTGGTAACAAACGCTCATTGAATTCTTTAATAAATTTAGGATGGTCCAAAAATGCTTTAATTTCGGATCCCCAAAGGAAAGAAATCCCATCATCATAATAATAGAGAGGTTTAATTCCGAAATGATCGCGGGCTCCAAATACTTCCTTTGTCTTCGTATCATAAATAACAAAAGCATACATACCGCGAAGCTTCTGTAATAACTCTGGTCCCCAAGCATCATAGCCATGAATTAGAACTTCTGAATCTACATCTGTTTGGAATTTGTAGCCAAGTGCTTTTAACTCTTTACGAATTTCTTTATAGTTATAGATTTCACCATTAAAGGTCAAAACTTTTGTCTTTGTTGAATTTAGCATTGGTTGCTTACCATGTGCCAAATCAATAATCGATAACCGTCTGAAACCTAAAGAAGCATCCTCATTTTGAAAATAAGCTTCATCATCTGGGCCACGATGTTTGATGCGATCAGCCATTGATTTGATCACGTCTGTATTGACGTCTGTTTGATTCAAGTACCCCACAAATCCACACATAATTTAATAGACCCCTTTAATTTAATTGAGTTTTAGAATAGTAATTTTAGCGCCTTTATACATAATTTTAATAAATCACCGTAACAAAAATATTTTACCAAATTTACAGCCATAATACTACCGCCGCCAAGAACTCTTAGTCATTGTATACCTGTTTCGATGCCAATTTGTTTTTCTTTGCCAACCAGATAATAACAAATTTTCTAATTGAACATTAACAATAAAAGGTCAATTACTTAACTATAAACGTGGTCAAAACATTTTATTGACTTACTATAATCATGGACCTTCTTCAAGATTTGAATTTTACAGGTTTCTATGTAATAGTATTATTAACATTCTATGAGAACATTATTAAAATCAGAAAGGTGTTGCACAGTTTGAAAAATAAATTTGTTCTTCTGACAAATATGCTTGTAAATATGGGAATTGGACTTATCATGCCGATTACAACTCTTTATATTCACGGAACTCTGCATAAAAGTATCGTTACAGCCGGCTATGTTCTATTTTGCTTTTCTGGCGCCATGATGATTGGCAATCTCATTGGTGGCAAACTATTTGATAGTTGGAAACAAAAGCCTCTCATGTATCTTTGCGGTTCAGGAGTGGTCATAGCCTTATTTTTGGTTGGCCTTTTCCCCCAATGGCCAATCTATCCCATTTTAATCACCTGTTACGGGCTTTGCTTAGGTGGCCTAAATTCATCAATCAATGGGTACCTTGCCTTTTTACAAGTTTCTGATCCCAATATTTTCAATAATGGCTATTGGTTTGCAAGTTTGGGAATGGGTCTTGCCACATTCTTATCCGGAATTTTATTTGGTGTTAGTATTCGCGTCGTATTTTTCAGTTCAGCTATCCTTTTTCTGTTTACAACACTGATTATTCGCGTCGCTTTTCATCCCATTAAAAAACATGTCCAAACAAAACCAACGACCTCTTTTAAATCTAAAACTGATCGCTCATTTTTAAACGTCCTTATTATTTGTTTAGCAATGATTATTATCTGGATTTGTTACGAACAATGGAATAGCAATGTTTCAGTTCTAATGGTAGCAAAACACATTTCGATTCCTAAATACAGTATGCTTTTCACAATTAGCACGGTTGAAATTGTTTTAGTTCAACCTTTTATGAATCGTTTCTTTAAACCAACTTTTCAATCAGAGAAAAAAAGAATTATTTTAGGCTTACTTGCTTTTGCTTGTTCATATTTATTTATCCTCAATGCGGAAAGTTACTGGCGCTTTGTAGCCGGGATTACCATGGTCACGTTAGGTGAAATGCTCGCCCTAATTGCTATTCCAGCAGTTTTAAACCGATATGCTAGTGATCAAAACCGGGGTACCATTCAATCTCTAGGAAGTTTTGCAGGTTCACTGGGCCGCGCATTAGGTCCACTTCTCGGTGGCTATTTTATTACCGGATTCGGCTATAACTGGACATTTTTGGGAATGTTTATTATCCATCTCTTGCTTATTTTTCCAATCCTTTCCTTAAAGCTTTCAAAACAAGAATAAGATGATTATCTGGCTGGTATTTTAAAGTGATTACGCCTATAATAAGTTTAGAATCATTCTAAATGGAAAAGAGGTCGCGTAATCTATGAAACATTCAACAAAATTCATCTTAGTTTTGGGACTTGGTATTTTAGCATTAATTCTAGAATTTATTTTTCACCTTCAGCTAGCGGCACAAATTATCATCACTGCAGTTGGAATTGTTATTTCAATTTCAATGTTGATTGAAATGATTAAAACACTACGCGCTGGTAAATACGGCGTCGATTTGTTAGCCATTACCGCAATCATCGCTACCTTAGCCGTTGGTGAATACTGGGCAAGCATTGTCGTTCTTGTCATGTTAACTGGTGGTGATTCTCTGGAGGATTATGCCGCTCACAAAGCTGGAAAAGAATTACAAACACTTCTGGATAATTCTCCGCAAACTGCAAATGTTTTATTAAATGGCCACTTAACAACTAAACCAGTCGATGACGTTTTGGTTAATGATGAAGTTGTCGTAAAACCAGGTGAAGTTGTCCCTGTCGATGGCATTATTTTATCCGGAACCTCTATTTTTGATGAATCCTCACTAACTGGTGAGTCAAAGCCCGTCAATAAAGATGTTGGGGACGAGCTGATGTCCGGTTCCGTTAATGGCGATGGATCTGTGTCCATGAAGGTCACAAAAATTGCCGCAGATAGCCAATATCAAACCATTGTTAAATTGGTTAAAGATTCAGAAGCACGACCGGCTCATTTTGTACGGTTAGCTGATCGTTATGCTATTCCGTTCACAATTATTTCTTATGTAATTGCCGGGGGCGCATGGTTTGTTTCAAAGGATCCCGTTCGTTTTGCAGAAGTCCTTGTAGTTGCCTCACCTTGTCCCCTTATTTTAGCAGCGCCAATTGCATTGGTTTCGGGGATGAGTAGTGCTAATCGAAATGGAATTATTATCAAGAACGGTACTGCCATTGAAAAGCTTGCGACAGCTAAGACCATTGCTTTTGATAAGACCGGGACCTTAACCAAAGGTGTTTTAGCAATTGATCAGGTTAAGAGCGTCCCACCATTTTCAAATTCAGAGCTTCTAAATATCACGGCAAGTGCTGAACAGCAATCTAGCCATATTTTGGCCCGCTCAATCGTCAAGGCTAGTGACGCTAAGACGTTAATGCCGGTTTCACATATTAAAGAAGTTACTGGAATGGGAGTAACAGCTGAAGTTGACAATCACAAAGTTAAGATTGGTCGTCAAAAATTTGTGACTGATCAAAAAATAGCCTCCCCAAATCAAACCGCCATTTTTGTTGCGATTGATGATAAATTTGCTGGTTACATTACATTTTCAGATCAAATCAGACCAGAAGCCGCAACCACAATCTCACAGATAAATAAATTGGGTATTCAAAATACATTAATGATTAGTGGTGATCAAAAAGCCACGGCTGAAATGGTTGGTAACAAAATTGGAATCTCAAAAGTATATGCCGAATGCCTTCCAGAAAACAAGATCACCATTTTAAAAGATCAAGAAACTCATCTGCGCCCGGTTGTAATGGTTGGAGATGGAGTTAATGATGCCCCCTCACTAACAGTAGCTGATGTCGGAATCGCCATGGGCGCACGAGGATCAACAGCAGCAAGTGAATCAGCAGACATTGTTATTTTAAAAGATGATCTAGGCCGAGTAGCACGTGCTCTCAGTATTTCGAAATACACCATGAAGATTGCAAAACAGTCTGTGTTAATTGGAATATTTATTTGTATCGGGTTGATGTTAGTTGCATCAACTGGAGTTATTCCAGCTTTAGTAGGCGCTCTTTTCCAAGAAGTTGTCGATACAGTGACAATTCTTTGGGCACTGTTGGCTCATCGTAGTAGCTCTCAATTAAAGCAAGTAATTAATGAGCAAAAAAATATTTAGACAAAAAAAGTTATCCCTAATCAATTTAAGATTGATTAGGGATAACTTTTTAAATCCATTACATTGCTTCTTCGATACCTTTAGGCGCCCAAATTTTTGTTAAAGCTGCATCAATTTGTTCTAATACAGCATCAACATTCTTTGGATTTTCTAGATTGTATTTTTGTAAATTAATTTTTATTTTAGGGCTTGCATCATATTCTTCATACCAGTCCTTGTATGCCAACCACATTTTATGATAATAGTCTTCAAGATCTGGATTATTATCAAACTGTTCATAATCTCGACCCCGTTTTTTAATTCGATACAAAATCGTTTCGAAATCTGTTTCCGAATATACCATCAAATCTGGTGCCTTCTTCGGAAGATCGTTTAACTCGTTCATCATGTTATCAATAAGGCTTGTGTAGACACCAAACTCAGTGTCCGTAATGTTACCTTCTTTATTATTTTCACGGGTAAACAAGGCATCTTCATAAATCGAACGGTCTAACACATTGTTGTCATCAGAAAGTGCCTTTTTAATCATTGCAAATCGTTTATTTAAAAAATAAATTTGCAGTAAAAAACCATAACTTTTTTGATCAGAATAATAAAGCGGTAAAACGGGATTGTCCCCCACTGGTTCATAAAATGCTTTTGATCCATAATGTTCTGCAATTTTTCCAGTTAATGTTGTCTTTCCAACACCTATCATTCCTGCTGTAATTATCACCATACAAGGCCCCTCTTTATCTTTAATCAACATTCAGTATATCATATTTTTTCTATATACAACATCTTGTGTTTTTCCTAAAATTATGTATTTATCTTCTTATAAAAATGAAAGCTTGCAATCGCGGCGTTTCACAAAAACTAAGGCAGATAAAATTTTAAAATTTCTTTTTCTTTAACCTACAAATGCGCATGAACAAGCATACCATATTTCAATCTCAATTCTTCAAGAAAATTAAGATTTGTTTATCAATTTTTTGTAAAAACTAGCTGTGTTATTCATTTAAGTTAACTGTTAATCCTTTAAATACTACATATTCTAGATCGACTAGCTATTTATTTTAAACATTTGGTCAATGAAGTGTTTCAACTTGCAAATTAATCAAACTCAGTTTACAGTTTTAACTGTAAGAAAAATATTTACAGTTAAAAAGGTGGTACATAATTATGGACTATAATTTTGATAAAATTACAAATCGACAAAATACTGACGCCATTAAATGGGATCCAATGGCCCAGCAAAATGACTTTGGTGCCAAAAACATTTTGCCTTTTGGTATTGCTGATATGGATTTTCCAGTGGCTCCTGCAATCCAATCGGCTTTACAAAAGCGTTTAGACAACGGTGTTTTTGGTTATAGCGAAGGAACAGATTACAATGAAGCCCTTCAAAATTGGATGAAACAGCAACATAATTGGAATATTCCTAGCGAGTGGATTACCAACACTAATGGCATTGTGCTCGCAATTAATCTTGCAATTCAGGCATTTTGCCAAGCTGGTGATCAGGTTTTAATTCAAGAACCGGTCTACTACCCATTTGCCTCATCAGCTCGCAATAATGGTTGTCAGGTAGTTTCAAACGATCTTATCAATCACGATGGTCATTACGAAATTGACTTTGATGATTTTGAAAAAAAAGCCGCTGATCCTAAAACAACCTTGTTTATTCTATGTAGTCCTCATAATCCAATCGGTAGAATTTGGACTTCAGAAGAATTACATCACATGGTAAAAATTTGTGCTAAATATCACGTTTACGTAATTGCTGATGAAATTCATAGTGATTTAACAATGCCAAACGAAAAATTTATAAATACTGCCGTTGCTGCCAAAGAATGGCAAGATAACGTCATGACTTGCTTGTCTGAGAGTAAAGCTTTCAATCTGGCTGGTATTAAAATTTCCTACATTGTTATTTCCGACCCGCATATGAGACAGTTATTCCGTCGCTCTGTGGACCGCTCCTTCGCTGTAGATCTTAACCCCTTTGCCATGGCTGCTACTGTCGCAGCTTATCGAGATTCAGAAGATTGGCTAAAATAATTAAGAAGTTATCTTTACAGTAATCTACAATTCATGCGCACCTATTTAGCTACCAATCTCCCTCACGTGCATTTAGGCGAGCATCAAGCTACTTACCTTGCCTGGCTAGACTTTCGCGATTACGCGCGCTCTCAGACCGAATTAAACCACTTACTTTGGCAACAAGCTAAAGTTGGTTTGGAATCTGGCAATCAGTTTGGCAAAACCGGAACAGGGTTCATGCGCTTAAACTTTGGTTGTCCTCGTTCTGTATTAAAACAAGGACTTCAACAGATAACTGCAGTTTTTAAGGATCAACCATTAAGATAACTAAACATATAACTAAGAAGGTCTTACACTTTGCAACAAAATCATGTTCTTCAAAAACCAATTTCTATTTCTGCACCAAATAATCAGACAGTCAAACACAACCTTTCCCGTACTAATTTATTTATGCTCTCTGTTGGGCAAATTGCTGGGGCTGGAATTCTTTCAATGCTAGGAATTGCAGTTGGAATGACTGGACGTTCAATTTTTATTTCATTTATTTTAGCCGCCTTTCTAATTTTAGCAACACTAATTCCCATTGTGTTAACGAGTGGAACTGTTCGTCTACCTGGTGGTGATTATTCGCGGGCCGCTCTATTGGCTGGTAAAAAATGGGCTGGGATGTATATTTTTATTTTTGCAATCAGCAACTTTAGTATCTCTATGTATGCACTATCGTTTGCAGATTATTTGCTTGCCTTAATTCCTGGGCTTCCCCATCAAGCGGTTGCATTAGGGATTCTTACCTTAGTGTTTATTTTTCATTATTTTGGTATCAAAAACGCCGCCCGGTGGCAAACTTTAATTATCATTCTTCTTTCTGTAGCCCTTACGATGTTTACCGTTTTAGGTCTGCCCCATGTTCAACCTGGTTATTTTCAACAACCAGGTTTTATGACTCATGGCGGAATTGGAATTCTGGCTGCAGCTGCTTATATGACTTTTACCGTTGGTGGTGCTCAGTTTATGATTAATTTCAGTGATGAGGCAAAAAATCCGACTAAAGATATTCCTTTCGTTATGGTAATTTCAACCATTACTGTCGCTATTTTGTATGCCCTAATGGCAGTTGTTGCTTCTGGCGTTTTACCACTCCATCAAGTAATCAATCAACCACTTACGCACGTTGCAAATGCCATTCTTTCCAGACCGTTATATATATTTTTTGTTATTGGTGGTGCTTTAATTGCATTGACTGGAACTATGAATGCCTCTATTGGTAGTTCACTTTCACCAATTGTCCAAGCTAGTCGTGATGGGTGGTTTCCAAAACAAATGGGATACTTACATCCAAAATACAATTCACCTGTCGTTATTCTCGGAATTTTTTACTTAATTGGTATCCTGCCTATTATTTTTGGTTGGAATATTTCCCTGATTAGTAATTCGGTGCTTATATTAACAAATGTCGTTAGCTTGGTCCTTGCAATCAGCACCATCCGCTTGCCTCAAGTTATGCCCGAACAATGGGCAAAATCAGCCTTTCACGTCAGCAATCGTCACTTAATCGAACTGTCTTTATTTTCAGCAGCCACAATGATTGTTCAGCTGGTCATGTTTTTTAGAAGTATCTCAACAACTGCGGTAATCGGAAATGTTTTTGTCGTCGTTTTGGCTTATCTATTCGGCGTATGGCGCACTAAATATGTGACAATGGATCTTGAAAACATTAAATAAGTTATTAGTGAACTAATTAGCCTTGAAACTAGCTTACAATTTAATCTCAGCAATTCAGAACGATTTTCATTTCATTAATGCAAACTGTTCTGAATTGTCACTCTCAGATCCGGTTACTTACTTGAATAAAACTTTTCATTTTTTAAAATATAGTGTAAAATAATGAATGTTGTTTGCCCCAGTGGCGGAACTGGCAGACGCGCAGCGTTCAGGTCGCTGTATGGACAACCATGTACAGGTTCGAATCCTGCCTGGGGCATAAAACATCATAAAAAAACGGCTAGATTCTCTTGCTTAGAAGAGAGCCTAGCCGTTTTTACTTTGTTCAATTTTGATTGTTGCCATTTATTTATCTAGTTTAACAACCGTTCCATATCCCACGACCACAAGAAATTTAGGAGCCACACTCACATTAACAACTTCTGTATTAAAATGAACCCCAATTAAGCCATCGCCGTCTTTTAATTTTGCACGTTTAGTTAATTTCTGCTTTGTTTCTTCAATAAGTTGATCAAACATCTGATATTGGTCAATTTCATCTGCCGCCAACATAATGCGACTCGTTGCCGACACAATACCAATAATCGTATGTCCTGCGTTAACTTCTTCAGTAGACATAAACATAATAATTCCTCTTTTACTTTAACTCTTGTTTGTCCGTTTTATCTTGCTCTGCTTGATGCCGTTTTATTGCCGTCATTCTAATTTTTAATTCAATTACTAAAACGGAAAACATGGCAATTAAAAATCCAATAATCCATAAAACAGCCAGTAACCAAAATGGTAACTTAACAAATTCCGTCACCAAAATTAGTCCCACAGCAACCAATCCTGGAATAACAATTAGGGCTGCCCTTTGCATAAGAAATCCTCCATTACTTGATCAGAGTATGTCTCCAAATCACTTTCTAAACTTTCTCAATTACTCTACTTAAAAATGTCTACAAAGTCAACTTTTGAAACGATCTGTATGTGTCAAGTTTTCCTAGGTGCCTTATAATCAACCAAATATTTATACACAATAATTAGTTTGAAAATATTTTTGCCATTGCTCCGATAGGGCTACTTGTTGGGGCATCAACTGGTATTTTACCTGAAAGAACTCCAATATGCTTAGAATGGTGCTTGTTGCTCAGCTGAGCTGGACTCAACGTCTTCAATGATTCCGTAGCGATCTCAATCGTTAGCTCTTGTAACTTTCTTAAACCACCACGTAAGTATTTATCTAGCTTACCGTTTACCCGAGCTTCAATTAATTTCAACATAGCCTCAAGGCCCTTTTCGGACCATACTTTGCCTTGCTTTTTCATTCGATACGTGTACGCTCTGTGTGAGCTTTCAACGGATCCCAATTTGCCGACCCTCATGAAGCCACGATCGTGTGGAGACTTTATAAACTGCCAATTTCTTGCCAAATATTGTCTTAGGACCCTTAGGCTCTCAAGTTCCTTATCAGTTTTAATTTGCGACTCAAATGTATCTAAAATAACGTTTAACTGATTCTGATCATACAGGCTAACGCTCTTAACGGCCTTATCAACCAATGGATTAAATAAACCAAAGGTTTGTTTAATCTTTTTGACAAAGTGATACCGATCGATAGTAAATTCAACTCTTTGAGCACTCGGAACTATTTCTCGCATACTTTTCGGGTTATACCCTGGGCCACCATCACTTGCTGTAAACACGGTCATTTCACTGATTTTATAATACTTCTCAATGTAGTCAGTTACTCGTTTTTGAACCTTTTTTTGATTGATACCAACAAACTCAACTTTGTTTGATCTTGTTCCATCTAATCCTGATTCAAAAACAATGTAATGGTGGACGTCTTGTCTTCGTCGATTAATTTTGTGTATCTCAAAGGCATCGCCTTCAACCACTAAGTTTTCAACTTTTCGTTTCTTAACTAGTTTCTCTTCGGACGATTTTTCTTCTGTCTTCACGGTATCTGCCATGTCTCTGATAATTCGGTCTACTGACCAGGCACTAATATCCGTCTGACTTGCCAGATTGATCATTGCGGCCGTATTTCTCATCGTTGTCGTTTGCCCAATTTTGGCAACGACACTTTTAAAATAAGGTGAAATTCTTTTTCTTTCTTCCAACTGAAGTTGTTCATCCAACGGGAAGTAATAACTTCCATTGGGTCGAAGATAACATCTTCTTTCAAAATTCACGGCGCCAAACATAAACTCAATTGTTCTGGCCTGTCGATTAATGAATGTATTTTCTGCCGGAATTGATGGAACGAGTGTTTCATCTAATTGCCTCAGATATTCAGCTACAACCAGCTGGAATGACTTCCTAAGATGAAGAATTACCTGCTCCTCTAAATCAAATAAACTGTCTAAATTTCCCAATGATTCAATAAAATCTGCTAAAATATACATGAAAGACCTGTATCCTTTCCTTTAATCTTCGTCGATTAAAGGGCTACAGGTCTTTTTCTATATATTCAACTCAAAATGAATATTCCTAGAATTTTATTGACCATCTAGGAAAACCTTACACTAACAACGATCTCTAGTCCAGAATAAATTTGTGGATTGCTTCTGCTACACCCATTTTATAATTATTCTTGGTTACATATTTGGCGATTTCTTTAGCCTCATCTGTTCCATTAGACACCACAACAGGCATCCCCACTTTTCGCAACATTGGTAAATCATTGCTATTATCACCTAATGCAAGAACCTCATCTTTCTTAATTCCCAAAGATTCAGCCAGCTCTAAGGTTGCTGTCCCCTTATCAGTACCCAAGTGGTTAAACTCAGCGTACATCCCTGATGAATAAGTCGCATTCAATTGATTATTAAACGCCGCCATCACTTTGTCATGAACTGGATGAAGAACTTTTTCGTCTGGGTTCATCGTAATAACCTTCATGATCTTTTCATTTTTAAAAATCGAAAAGTCTCTATCTGTCATAATCTTATATTCAACGTGGCGAGGCTTTAAATAAGCAAGATCCTCTTCACGTGGATTATAAATATACAGTTCATTTAATGTGTATACATGGGTATCATTTTGGGGATATTGGGAAGTAATATCAAAAACACCCTTAGCCTCTTCATAAGTCATTTCATTTGTCTGCAAAACTTGATTTTTTTGGTTTTCAATAATTGCCCCACCATTATAAGAAATCACAAATTCATCAGGCTTTTGAAACAACGATAATTTTTTTAATAAAGGTTGTACTGAAGCAAATCCTCGTCCAGTATTCGGCACAAATTTTACGCCCTTTTTTGACGCCGCTTCAACTGCAGCTACGTTTTCTTCAGAAATACTGCCGTCTCTACTAAGTAATGTTTCATCCAAATCACTAACTATTAATTTATACATTTTAACCCATCGACTTTCCTAGCTTACTATATTGTAAACGTTCTACTCATACCTTATCGAAGTTTGGCACTGTTTTCAATGCTATTGGGCACATTTCAACATTCTTTTTGAATTATCATCATCAGAAAGGATTGGTAACCATTGTTTAATAATTTTATCTAACATAAAAGAACTTCGAATTCGTTTACAAGATTTTTTTGCGTAGGTCCGTCTTAAAGGCTCGCTTACAATTAATTTATTTAGTCCTGCAACAAAATCTGGAACATCTTGCGCTTTGGTTAGAATCCCATACTCACTGTTCCCCAAAAACTCTCTAGAACCCGTATTTTCCATCGCGACAATTGGCAATCCAAAGCCCATTGCTTCTCCAATCACTAATGGCATCCCTTCCCAACGAGAAGTAGAAACGAAAATGGAAGCTGTTTCGTAATGTGCTTGAAGTTCCTCATCTTTAAGGGCTCCTCGATAAATAATTTTATCGGCCACATCGAATTTTTTTACCAGTTGCTTAAAAATTTCCATGTCCTCATCAGAGCCCTCCCCAGCCATTGCAATTTTCCAATCGTCCGGTAAGTACTGAGCAGCCTCTAAAAGAAAATCAATCCCTTTATGCTGAATTGCAATTCGGGCCGTAAAAGCAATCGTATGTGCGCTTAAATCAGCTTTTTCTTCAGGAACAATTGTCAGAGGATTATAAATTTTGACAGTCTTTTCATTAAATTGACGATAATTAATATAATCTGACTCCGTTAATACCACCACCACATCAGCAGCCTTTAAACCTTGCACAAATTCGGATTTCATCAATTGATAATATTGAGTTAAATATGTTTTATAATTATTATGCATCCATGCAATTACACGCACTTCAGGAGTTTGATTCTTAATTAAGGGGGCAAAACTGGTTGTCAACCCCGCTGGTAAAATAACTGTTTGAAACTTCTCTTCTTGAATAAAATTACATAAATCTTCAATTTGTGGTTTGTATCTTTCATAAGGATTTTCACCAAAGAAATTTAAAACATGACTTGATGCCGGTCTCTTGGCAATAACTAAGTCAGCATCCAATTCATAATAAGGAGCCACATCTTCTAACGAGTAATACGTCACATCTGCATATTCAGTCAGTGCATTTCCCACAACTGTTGCAGCCCGTTTAACTCCATCCATCACAATGTTTTCAAGTACAATTAATAATTTCATATTTGGACGGCCAAGATAATTTATTGTTCATCCATCTTGACCTTCCCCCTCTCTTATTTTTATTAGTTAATACCATCGGCTAATTTTTTGGTAAATTAATAGCGGGATAGTCTTGCCTATTTAAATAACTATTCCGCCATAAAATTTAATTTGTTCACTTTTTACCTTTATCTGACTACCATGACATCGGCCAAAGAGTTTTCTAAAATATATGTTGAGTTTGAACCCAAGAACATTTGTGCCACTCGATTTACGCCAGTTGCACCAATGTAAATTAAATCAATTTTTTCTTCCTGTTGGATATTTCTTGCTAATTCTTCACGCGAATTACCAACCTTCACAATTGCTGTTACTTGATCTAAGCCTTCACTTTTAACTCGGGCAACAATTGCATTTATTGCATCTTGTTGTTCTTTCAATCGATCGTTGTCATCAATATCGGTTGCGACAACGCCAAAGCCAAGTGATGATTGGCCAATCGTTGATTGCTGTGGCTTTAAAATTTGAGCAATGTACAGTTTAGCGTCATTTCGCTTTGCTGAATCCACAGCTTTATCTAAAGCCCTCATTGAAGTTTCTGAACCATCAATTCCAACTAAAATATTCTTATATTGTTGATCTTGCATGAGACTCATCCCACTTCCTGATTATTTATGATCATTATAACAATTATTCATAAAATCTTATAATAAAAAGCTCCTTTTTATTTCTCTTATCATTTTTTATTCGCTATACTGAACTTATGGAGGAATAAAAACTCATGCAAACTATTACACAAAAACTAGTTGAAAATACAATTACAAAACGTGCGACTCAAACCCACAAAGGTTCATTTGGAAAAATATTGATTGTTGGTGGTAATGACCAGTTTGGCGGTGCTGCTATTTTAAACAGTAGTGCAGCCGTATATGCTGGTTGCGGGTTAGTGACTACTGCAACCCATCCAAGCAACTTTACGAGTCTTCACGCACGGCTACCAGAAACCATGGTCATCGATTTCACGGATGATCAGGCAATCAAAACCATGCTAAACAAAGTGAATGGCGTTGTAATTGGCTCTGGGCTTGGCGAAGACTCATCTTCATTAAAAATTCTAAAATTTGTCTTTCAAAACGTTCAGTCAGATCAATATCTGGTAATCGATGGTTCGGCAATTGATCTCATCGCGTCCCACAATTTGGACTTGCCCGATGCCCATATTATCTTTACGCCTCACGAAATGGAATGGCAAAGACTCTCTGGTATTCCAATCAAAGAACAAACAGAGACCAATAACCGCGCCGCCCAGCAAAAACTCAATGCAATTGTCGTTCTCAAAAAACATCATACTGAAATTTATACAAATCAAGAAACCTACCAACTTTTAATTGGCGGCCCTGAGATGGCGACTGGTGGGATGGGTGATACATTAGCAGGTATGGTTGGTGCGTTTGTAACCCAATTCACTGATAATGAAATCAATGCAATTATGAGTGCGGTGTATATACACAGTTTTATCGCCGATCAACTTGGTAAAACCCAATATGTTACTTTGCCTCATCAACTTATTAAAAAGATTCCTCAAACCATGTTAAAGTTTTCTCAAAAAGCAGAGTAATTATAACTAAAAAAGCTCCTAACCAAATTTCAAAAGAACAATTCTTTTGACTGGTTAAGAGCCTTTTTTATTCAGTTAATCTTAATAAATCGTCCACTTCAGTTTGGGTTAATTCCCGATAATTTCCTGGCAAAAGTCCTTCATCAATCGCAAGGGTGCCCATTTTTATTCGTTGCAAATGAATAACCTTTTGACCAACCGCACCAAACATTCGCCGCACTTGATGATACTTACCCTCTTGAATTTGAACATGAATATTAGTGGTATCATCCATCTTATTATAATTTAGAATTTCAAGTTTAGCCGGATAGAGTTGCGTCCCATCTTTGAGAAGAATCCCTTCAGCAAATTTTGTGATTACCGATTCATCTAGCTTACCGGTTACGGTAGCTTCATAAGTTTTTTTAATATGATGTGCGGGTGATAATAGTTTATGAGCAAGATCCCCGTCATTGGTAATCAATAGCAAGCCCTCAGTGTCCTTGTCAAGACGACCAACCGGAAACAGGTCTGATCGGTAATCTGATTTGTTAAACAGGTCCATAACGGTTTTCTGATGGGTATCAGTTGACGCCGAAATAACGCCCATTGGCTTATTTAATACATAATAATAATGGACTTGATACTTAATTTCCTGTTCGCCTAATTTAACTAGATCTTGTCCAGGATTTAACTGGGTTTTACCGGTACGAACTCGCTGAGCATTCAAAGTAACTCGGCCTTTTTTTATCAATTGCGTAATCTGGTTTCGTGTTCCAACGTTCATTTGATGTAAAAATTTGTCAACTCGCATAAATTCACCTCTTAATGAATCCTTAGTATCCGTCGAATTCGTTCTACTCTAGGTCCAAACATCATATCAGCCAATCTTGTCTTTAAAGTCGCATAAAGATATACCATGCCACCCAGAAAAGCTGCAAGCACACATACAATTAAAGCAACTGTTTTACTGTATGGGTCTAAAACCAGATAAGCCACACGAACTACAGCAAAAGCCACAATAAATGTTAATAAACTAAATACCATAATCCCAGAAAGGGGCTTGCTCATTCGCTTAAAGCCAATCCCAAACTCCTGATTCAAATGGCGTAAGATTAAACCACTGACTACTGTAAAACCGATCCCGGTTGAAATTAACGGTCCAACTGCTCCCAAATAGGCTACCAATGGATACTGGAGCGCTATTTTGACAACTACTCCGACAAGAAAGTAAGCCACAGCGCGAACGTTTTCTGAAACTCCCTGCATCACAGCCGAAATAACTGTGAAAAGGCCTAAAATTACGGCAATAAAAGCCGAAACTTCTAAAACTGCTGTGCCAATCACATCATAATGATAAAAAAGGGTATTTAAAGGCTGTGCAACGGCTGCTAAACCTAAAGCCGCTGGAATCATGAAGAACGCAAACAACATCAGTGCATCTGTAATCTGACTATTGATTTCGTGCTTATCTCCACGAGTTTTAGCTTCCGATAACATTGGTACCGCAGTAATGGCCATGGCTGATCCCAAAGAGACAACAATCATAACCAATTTATTAGAATTAAATGCGAAATCTGCATAAAGCGTGTTAACAATTGTCGCAGAAAAATTGTATACATGATTCATAATGTTAAAAAATGTATATTGGTCAATTAATTGAAAAATAGTAATTGCCGATCCAATGATAATAAATGGCGTTGCTTGTGAAATGATCTCTTTATATAATTGTTTAGTTGGAATTGCTAATTCCTGCTTACTATTACGAGCCAATTCTTGTAAACGACTTCGATGGCGCAAATAGTAAAAGACCAACACCAACATCCCACCGATAGCTCCGATAAAAGCAGCAAAAGTTGATTGCGATACAGCCGTTACCCAATTACCATGATGAACTCTCATAATTAGGAAAGCTGTAACCAACATATATGCTACTCGTACTAATTGTTCTACAAATTGCGAAATGGCGGACGGTGCCATTTCCTGATAACCTTGGAAAAAGCCTCGCGTTAAACTCATTGTTGGGATTATTAGAACGGCCCAGGCCAAAGAATGGAGGATTGGAACAACGTTAGGATCTCCATTTGATAAAAATGGCGCCCCAAAATATAGAATTAAAGCACAAATTATTCCTGTGGCTCCTGATAGCAACAACCCACGTTTATACAGACGCTGGCCCACCGCAAATTCGTTGATCGTATTATAATGCGCAACTTGTTTTGCAATTGCTGAAGGAATCCCAGCGATCGCGGCAATTAGGAAGAAACTATAAATGTTATACCCCTTAGCAAATAGTGCATTGGCTTCATCACTCATGCTGCCAAACCAAATAACCCAAGGAATTATGTAAATTGCACCTAAAAGTCGCGAGAAAATGCTCCCCGCCGTCATCCAAGCTGATCCTTCAATCATTTTATCTTTTGAACTAGATTCTTTATTAGTTTTTCGAAGCGGTTGAAATCCCGCATTATTTGTTTGTTTCTTATCTTGAGATGTTTCAGCCATAATTTGTTACCCTACTTTCAATTACTCAATCTTAACTATTTTATCATGCCTTGAAGCCAATTCAAATTTTAATTCATTTTGTAAGAAAATATAAAGAAATGGTTGTAACCTAACTGGCAAACGAAATTTAGGCTTTGCTAAATTCAGATTTATGAGTTATACTGAAGTTGTTGAGATAGTGCTGAGCGTCAGACCATTTATGATGGCCTGGCGTTCTTTTTGTATTCAGTTTGAATAAATTATCTTAAAAAATTAAGAAATCTACTTTTCGGAAACCCCATCAGCAACTTTCTTGATCAGTTCGTCCATGGCCGCCGGCTCTTCGTCGCACTCAAAATAAGCCCCATGATAAATCTTACTGATTGGATCTTCGACATCCATATATCTGGTATCAAACTTATTAACTGTATATTTCCCATCTGGCTCTACCAAAAATATAATGCAGCCATCTGCTTCTTTATAACCATCTCGTGTAAACGTAACAGGAAACGTACATCGCTCAAATTGATATTTAATGCCATCAGTACGAGGATGCAATCTCATGTTAATTTCTGAAACAATATTACCGACAATCCCATCAATAGTCATAATTTTTAAGTATCTCCAGTTTCTACCATTAAATTTAAAATACTGAATTCTAGCGTATCATACTTAGAATTAGTTTCAAGTTCCAGATAAAAAGGCATCCAGCTGATAACGAGTAATCACTCCTTATTTCCTGTATGCCTTTTTGAATTCTAAAATTAATATCTGCTTAACCCATTTAACTTAAACAACAATGTTCACAATCTTATTTGGAATTGCAATCACTTTACGAACCGTTTTTCCATCTAACCATTCTTCCATTGTTTTATCTGCTAAAGCTAATTTTTCTAATTCATCTTTACCTGTGTCTTTAGCAACCTGCATATGAGAACGAACTTTACCATTTACTTGAAGAACAATTTGAACAGTCGACTCCTCTAGCTTTTTAGGATCAAAAGTTGGCCAAGCTGCATAGGTGATGGTTTCATCATGTCCTAATAATTGCCATAGTTCTTCAGCGACATGCGGCATAATTGGTGAAATCATTTTTACAAAACCTTCCATGTATGCTAGTGGTAAAGCATCCACTTTATAAGCTTCGTTTATAAATACCATCATCTGTGAAATAGCTGTATTATAATGAAGATTTTCGAAATCTTCTGTAACTTTCTTCACGGTTTGGTTATATACTTTGTCGAGCTTGCCATCATTAAAGGTTGTGACGCGATCACGAGGATGATTATTTTCATCAATCATCAAACGCCAAATTCGCTCGATCCATTTTTCACTACCATGAATGCCATCCTCACTCCAAGCCACGGACTCGGTCAAAGGTCCCATGAACATTTCATAGAGACGCAACGTATCTGCCCCATATTGATCAACAATATCATCAGGATTAATGACGTTACCCTTAGATTTAGACATTTTTTCATGATTGTCGCCCAAAATCATTCCTTGGTTAACTAACTTCTGGAAAGGTTCCTTTGTTGGGACAACTCCGAGATCATACAAAACCTTGTGCCAGAATCGGGCATAAAGCAAATGCAAGACGGCATGTTCTGCACCACCAATATACAGATCCACTGGTAACCATTCTTTCAAAAGATCCATATCTGCAATGCGTTTTTCGTTATGCGGATCAATGTATCTCAAATAGTACCAAGAACTACCTGCCCATTGTGGCATAGTGTTCGTTTCACGACGCCCCTTACGACCGTTCTTATCCACAACATTAACCCAATCCGTTAAGTTAGCAAGAGGACTTTCATAAGTTCCAGATGTTTGGAGATCCTTAGCAGCTGGTAGCTTTAGTGGCAACTCATCTTCTGGAACCAAAGTTGTTTCACCATCTTCCCAATGAATAACAGGAATAGGCTCACCCCAGTATCGTTGCCGTGAGAAAATCCAGTCACGCAAACGATAATTAACTTTCTTATGACCGGCACCCTTTTCTTCTAACCAAGCCAATATTTTATCAATGGCAGTAGTTTTATCTAAACCATCTAGAAATCCAGAGTTAATGTGCACGCCATCTCCAGTATAAGCAGCGTCATCAACGTCGCCACCCTCAATAACTGGTTTAATTGGTAAATCAAACTTCTTTGCAAACTCCCAATCACGTTGATCATGGGCTGGAACGGCCATGATTGCGCCAGTTCCATATGAAGCCAAGACGTAATCAGCAATCCAGATTGGCAATTTTTCACCATTAACTGGATTAATTCCGTAAGCTCCGGTAAACACACCAGTTTTATCTTTATTTAAATCTGTTCGTTCCAAATCTGATTTAGTTTCAATCTTCTTCTCATAAGCTTCCACAGCTGCTTTTTGAGCGTCTGTCGTAATCTTTTTTACCAGTGAGTGTTCTGGTGCGATAACCATGTAGCTTGCACCAAACAGCGTGTCAGGGCGGGTTGTATAGATCTCAATTTCATCATCAGTCCCAGCAACTTTAAAGTTAACACTGGCCCCCGTTGAACGGCCAATCCAGTTTCGTTGCATTTCCTTGATACTGTCGGGCCAATCAATCAAGTCTAAATCATCTAGCAAACGATCAGCATATGCCGTAATCTTAAGCATCCATTGCTTCATGGGGACCCGATAAACTGGGTAACCACCCCGTTCTGTCTTTCCATTAATTACTTCTTCGTTAGCAACCACTGTGCCTCCCATCATATCAGGAGCCCAGTTAACTAAAGTTTCTTTTTCGTAAGCTAACCCTTTTTTGTACATTTGCTCAAAAATCCATTGGGTCCACTTGTAATACTTAGGATCAGTTGTATTAATTTCGCGATCCCAATCGTATGAAAAACCAAGTGACTTAATTTGGCGTTTGAAATTTTTAATATTGTGAGCAGTAAATTCACGCGGATTATGCCCTGTTTTTAAAGCATACTGTTCTGCTGGTAACCCGAAAGCATCCCAACCCATTGGATGGAGGACTTTATAACCTTGCATCCGTTTGAAACGGGCCATGATATCTGTTGCTGTATAGCCTTCTGGATGCCCTACGTGCAGCCCTTGTCCAGATGGGTAAGGAAACATATCCAAAACATAGTATTTAGGCTTGCTAGAATCCTCAACTGTTTTAAATGTTTTGTGTTCGCGCCAGTAATGCTGCCATTTACGTTCAATTATCTCATGATTATATGCCAAATTTATTCCACCCTTTCTAAAATAAAAAAAGTCCTATAAGATATCAAAAAATATCTTATAGGACGGAAGTCTCCGCGGTACCACCTATATTTACGATTGAATAAGTCAGTCGAACACTCAAATTCTTAACGCGAATTCACGTTAACAGCTACTTTAACTTCACCGTTAATTAACACAAAAGATGAGTTCAGCACAGTTCCAATCTATACTCACATTTCCGTACAGTTTCTGAAAGAAGTTCCGTGCTTACTATTTCTTTTCAACTAATATTAATGGACTAATCCTATCAAATTAACTAAAAAAAAGCAAGGTATGTGTCAAGTTTTCCTAGGTGCCTTATAATCAACCAAATATTTATACACAATAATTAGTTTGAAAATATTTTTGCCATTGCTCCGATAGGGCTACTTGTTGGGGCATCAACTGGTATTTTACCTGAAAGAACTCCAATATGCTTAGAATGGTGCTTGTTGCTCAGCTGAGCTGAACTCAACGTCTTCAATGATTCCGTAGCGATCTCAATCGTTAGCTCTTGTAACTTTCTTAAACCACCACGTAAGTATTTATCTAGCTTACCGTTTACCCGAGCTTCAATTAATTTCAACATAGCCTCAAGGCCCTTTTCGGACCATACTTTGCCTTGCTTTTTCATTCGATACGTGTACGCTCTGTGTGAGCTTTCAACGGATCCCAATTTGCCGACCCTCATGAAGCCACGATCGTGTGGAGACTTTATAAACTGCCAATTTCTTGCCAAATATTGTCTTAGGACCCTTAGGCTCTCAAGTTCCTTATCAGTTTTAATTTGCGACTCAAATGTATCTAAAATAACGTTTAACTGATTCTGATCATACAGGCTAACGCTCTTAACGGCCTTATCAACCAATGGATTAAATAAACCAAAGGTTTGTTTAATCTTTTTGACAAAGTGATACCGATCGATAGTAAATTCAACTCTTTGAGCACTCGGAACTATTTCTCGCATACTTTTCGGGTTATACCCTGGGCCACCATCACTTGCTGTAAACACGGTCATTTCACTGATTTTATAATACTTCTCAATGTAGTCAGTTACTCGTTTTTGAACCTTTTTTTGATTGATACCAACAAACTCAACTTTGTTTGATCTTGTTCCATCTAATCCTGATTCAAAAACAATGTAATGGTGGACGTCTTGTCTTCGTCGATTAATTTTGTGTATCTCAAAGGCATCGCCTTCAACCACTAAGTTTTCAACTTTTCGTTTCTTAACTAGTTTCTCTTCGGACGATTTTTCTTCTGTCTTCACGGTATCTGCCATGTCTCTGATAATTCGGTCTACTGACCAGGCACTAATATCCGTCTGACTTGCCAGATTGATCATTGCGGCCGTATTTCTCATCGTTGTCGTTTGCCCAATTTTGGCAACGACACTTTTAAAATAAGGTGAAATTCTTTTTCTTTCTTCCAACTGAAGTTGTTCATCCAACGGGAAGTAATAACTTCCATTGGGTCGAAGATAACATCTTCTTTCAAAATTCACGGCGCCAAACATAAACTCAATTGTTCTGGCCTGTCGATTAATGAATGTATTTTCTGCCGGAATTGATGGAACGAGTGTTTCATCTAATTGCCTCAGATATTCAGCTACAACCAGCTGGAATGACTTCCTAAGATGAAGAATTACCTGCTCCTCTAAATCAAATAAACTGTCTAAATTTCCCAATGATTCAATAAAATCTGCTAAAATATACATGAAAGACCTGTATCCCTTCCTTTAATCTTCGTCGATTAAAAGGCTACAGGTCTTTTTCTATATATTCAACTCAAAATGAATATTCCTAGAATTTTATTGACCATCTAGGAAAACCTTACACTAACAAAGCAAGACATCTCAAAAAATCTGATATACTGGAATCGCATTGTGAAAGTTAAAAAGGAGAAATTTATGTCATCAACCAAACAGCATCACCTATGGCTTATTTTAGGTTTAATAACTGGAGTCCTTTTTATTTGGCTCACACTCTCAGTTTATTTACAAACCAACTTTGTTAAAGAATTTGATCAAATCATTGCAACTTTTATCCAAACTAATCGAACTCCCGGCAAAACTAGCTTTTTCCTATTTATAACCACTCTCGGAAATCCACTACCGCACATTGGATTTATCCTCTTACTGGTTGCGTGGTTAATCTATAGTAAACACTATCGTTTATTAAGCTTTGCAGCACTTGCCCTCCTTTTGGATACCTCTGGAAATCAAGTAATCAAACAACTTATAGAAAGACCACGACCGCTTCACAAATTGATTTCAATCGGTGGCTACAGTTTTCCAAGTGGTCATTCTACCGGTACCACAGTGCTCTTGGGAAGTATCATGATTATTGCAGCTGTTTTAGTCAAGACCAATTGGCGTCGCTGGTTAATCTATCTGGGATCATTTATGGGAATTTTATTAATTGGAATTTCACGCATTTATTTAAACGTTCATTATCCAACTGACGTGCTTGGTGGATTTCTCCTTGGGACCACCATTGTGCTATTAACTGCTTATTTTGTTTTACCAGGGAAAAAGGAGCTTATCCAAAAATGAATTTAGAATCTGCGTTACGTTACAGTCATACTTTATTGGACCAAGTTGTGCGAGTTGGCGATACCGTCATTGATGCCACAGTAGGCAACGGCAACGATACCGTCTACTTAGCAGCCAGTGTAGGTAAGGCTGGTCATGTTTATGGTTTCGATATCCAAGCAGCTGGTTTAGAAAAAACGAAAACCCAACTTTTATTGACGGGTTTATTACCACAAACAACTTTAATTCAAGATGGCCATGAACACATTGATAATCACGTCCCCGCTGATACAGAAATCTCGGCGGCCATCTTTAATCTCGGCTATCTTCCTGGAAGTGATAAAACTGTTGTAACTCACGGTGAAACAACAATTGCAGCGATTAACCAATGCTTAAAAATGCTACAAGCTGGTGGGTTAGTAGTAGTCGTGAGTTACTATGGTCACCCAGGCGGCAAACAAGAACTCACTACATTACAGAGCTTTCTAAGAGAACTCCCTCAAAAAAAGTTTCAGGTATTGACCTATCAATTTATCAATCAAAAAAATGATCCTCCAATCTTATTTGCAATCCAAAAACGTTAAAAAAATCGATTTCCGTTTTAATTAACAGAAATCGATTTTTTTAATGAACTTTTTTTGGATGACTATAATCTAAACTGTTGACGAAAATCGCCAACAAAATCAAAATTACGCCGGCAATATAAATATTGTGCAAAGCTTGATACAGGATTATCCGTAATACTGGGATCAACTTAGCTGGCAACGATGAAGCTGTTTGTGGATTGATCAACTTATTCATCATCCCAATATTAAGTTGCGGATTCTGCGCAACACCACGATTCATTGTTCCATTCATGATAATTCCAAAAATAGACATCATAAGCGTCTGCCCAAGGGTTCTAGCCAGGGTATTAAATGAGGTCGCCACTCCCATATCTTTTGCGGCCACCAATCGTTGTGAAGTCACAGTTGTTGAAGTAATGGTAATTCCAAAGCCAATTCCCAAAATAGTAGCAATCACAAAGAATAACCAAAATGGCGTAGTTTGTGGCAATAAAGCCAGCCATGCACTTCCGACTAACAAGAACCCTAAGCTAATCATCAAAGTTTGTTTGGGAGTCAGTTTAAGAATAAATTTACCTGCTAAAAATGATCCAAAAATCCACATAATTGAACTTGGCGTTACTGCAAAACCAGCCAAAGAAGCGGGTAATCCAAGAATTCCTTGTGTCCATGTAGGTAGATAAACTTCAAACCCAATCAAAAATCCAGATACAAGCATGGTAGCCAAATTTTGAGTTACGAAGGTCCGGTTTTTAAATAATTTTAATGAAATAATTGGATCTGGTGCCCTTTTTTCACGATTAATAAACAAGATTAGCGCCACAATAGTAATGGCAAAACAAATTATGACTGTTTGCCAAGCAAAGTTTGCTTCCCCTAACACCTGGAAACCATACATCAAGCTCAGTAAAGTTAATGTTAACCAAAGGCTTCCTAAATAATCAATTTTGCCAACTGCGGTATGTGGTTCTTCATGTAAATATAAGGCAATCAAAATAACCGTTAAAAGGCCAATCGGAATATTAATGAAAAATACCCAGTGCCAGGTTAATTGATCAACAATAAAGCCACCTAATAAGGGTGCAATAATTGCTGCAATTCCCCAAGCTGCTCCATTAAATCCCATTACCCGAGCCCGTTTTTCAAATGGATAGATATCTGCAATAATTGTATTGGCCACAGGCATGATACAACCTGCACCAATCCCCTGCAAGGCACGCCAACCAATCAATGTTTGCATTGAATTAGCAGTCCCACTTAGTCCTGATCCCACAATGAAAATCATAATGCCAATCATAAAGATCCGTTTCCGGCCAAAAAGATCGGCTAACTTCCCGTAAATCGGCGTTGCTACTGCATTTGTTAATAGATAAATTGACACAATCCAATTCATTAAATTAACACCATGCAAATCTCCAACAATCGTTGGCATCGCCGTTGACACAATGGTTCCTTCCACAGCCGTTAAAAATGTGGCCACAAAAATCGCAATAGTAACCAGCGTAACGTTTGTTTTTTTTGCTGTCATCTAATCCCTCTCCAACTAAAAAGCCTCTCCCACTCAAATTGTAGAAGAGACTTTTTGAATATTTATTTCAATAATTCTTTTAAAGCATCAACTTTATCAGTATGTTCCCAAGGCAAATCAATATCGGTCCGACCGAAATGCCCATAAGCAGCGGTCTTTTTATAAATTGGTCGCTGTAAATCTAACATTTTAATAATTCCAGCTGGACGTAAATCAAAAATCTTACGAATAGCAGCCGCTAATTTTTCTTCTGAAACATTTCCTGTTCCAAACGTATCTACAGAAATTGAAACTGGTTGAGCTACCCCAATTGCGTAAGCTAACTGCACTTCTACTTTGTGAGCCAATCCGGCTGCTACAATATTTTTAGCAATATAACGAGCAGCATAACTAGCCGAACGATCAACTTTAGTAGCATCTTTCCCAGAGAAAGCACCACCGCCGTGACGCGCAAAACCACCATAAGTATCAACAATAATTTTTCGTCCTGTTAACCCAGCATCACCTTGAGGTCCGCCAATAACGAATCGACCAGTTGGATTAATGAAGTATTTCGTTTTATCATCGAGTAACTCAGCAGGAATAACAGGTTTAATGATATGTTCTAAAACATCTTCACGAATGGTTTCAAGTAACACATTTGGATCATGCTGTGTGCTTAAAACAACTGTGTCAACGCGAACCGGTTTTTCATTATCATCATATTCCACCGTAACTTCAGCTTTAGCATCCGGACGTAAATAACGTAACTCACCAGATTTGCGAACTTGGGCTGTTTTTTGCATTAGGTGATGGCTAAGCATAATTGGTAATGGCATTAACTCAGGTGTCTCATCAATGGCAAAACCAAACATAAGTCCTTGATCGCCAGCACCAATCTTGTCTAATGGATCTTCGTCACCTTCGCGGGTCTCCAAAGAATCGTCAACCCCCTGTGCAATATCAGGTGATTGCTCATCAATGGCAATCATCACAGCACAGTTATCACCATCAAATCCATATTGACCATCCTTATAGCCAATCTCTTTGATGGTATTTCGGACTGTTTTTTGAATATCGACATAAGCCGTTGTACTAATTTCACCAACCACAACCACTAAACCAGTTGTCACGGTCGTTTCACAGGCTACTCGTGCTTCTGGATCTTGTTCCAACATAGCATCCAAAATTGCATCACTAATTTGGTCAGCAATTTTATCTGGATGACCCTCTGAAACTGATTCCGATGTAAATAAATGTCTCTCTTGCATTTGAAAATTTCCCCCTTATTATAAACGGTTACAAGGTATCTTTGCTTTTACACAAATCCTTTCGGGAACAAAATAATGTTTGTTCAATATCATAACCTGTACACTGAAGCTTTTCATTTCTATTCGAATTAAGTATTACAAGCCATTTACAACACTGTGCTTACTCTTCTTAATGAATTCAAAATTAAAAAACCGTCTTATCAAGTCTATCACAAATAGAAAACCTTTAAAAGACAGATTTTTGTTGACCTTCTACTTAACTTTGTTTAGGATTGAGTTATCTCACATAGGAGAAACGTTTATGCAAAATTTACATCTCACAACTGAAAAAAAGAAAACTTTACTTCCGTTAGGTTTAGCCCTTATTCAAACTTTCTCAACTTGGTTGATTCCCACAGTTTATAGCCGTCTGGTAAATACAACCATTCAACATACAGTTAGTAATCAGGCTATCCTAATTTTATTTATTTTTATGTTTAACTTTTTAGTCTTCGATCGCTTCACAAACAAATTTCCAATGATCTTTTTTCTGGGTATGACCGGAGTTGCAGTTCTAATTGCTGCATTCTCTTTTTCCAGTATTGCACCTACAATTGGATTGTTACTCTTTGTCTGTTTATCGTCGTTGCTACCATTCTTCCTATCTTTCAAAAACAATTGGGCAGGTTGGTTGCTATTTACAATTAGCTCTGCATTTATCCTCCCAGAAACACTTTTTTACGTGCAATGTGGGTTCTTATCCACTAATTTTCTAAAAGCTCTTATTATTCCGTTACTTAGCACATTTTTATTTTATTATCCATTCTTTATAAAAAGAATTAATTTTTCCACCATTATTAACCTTGGAATTGGTGCCCTTTGTGCATGTATATTACTCTTCACGCATGTTGGTATTTATTCTGTGTTTGCGAGCTTGTTAATATTGATTTCTTGGACCTTTCAACGGATGGTTAAACAACCTAAATTAATTTTAACCATCAATGTTATTTTGAATCTGCTGTTTAATATTTTAATTCTAATGAAATAAAATAATTCGTTTTTTGAATCTCTCCGATAGCAAAACTATCAGAGAGTTTTTTTGATATTTTTTTGATATTTAAAAAAGCATCACTTTATTAGAACTAATTGAACACGCATAAACATACGACTACAAATAAGGTCAAAACTTTCAATTATTTTCGTGATGACAGAAAAACTACGTATTCTGCGTTTTTTTAAAGATAACATTAGAAATTGCATAACTCCTAATACTGTCTCTGGCGGTTCATCAACAGGATTTGACAAAGAGCCTTTAAATCCAGTTGTTCATCGATTGAATAATCCGAACACAAAAAAAGAGTCAACACAGATAACTGTATTAACTCTCTTAAATTCAATAAATAAAAATTCCATTCCTCGAGACGGTTCCAACGAGACTCGAACTCGTGATCTCCTGCGTGACAGGCAGGCGTCCTAAACCAACTAGACCATGGAACCATAATTGCGGGAGCAGGGTTTGAACCTGCGACCTTCGGGTTATGAGCCCGACGAGCTACCAGACTGCTCCATCCCGCGATAATATTATATGAAAATGACCCGTACGGGATTCGAACCCATGTTACTGCCGTGAAAGGGCAGTGTCTTAAACCACTTGACCAACGGGTCATAAAACGGAGAAGAAGGGATTTGAACCCTTGCGCCGCTTACGCGACCTACACCCTTAGCAGGGGCGCCTCTTCAGCCACTTGAGTACTTCTCCAATGGGCCTAAATGGACTTGAACCATCGACCTCACGCTTATCAGGCGTGCGCTCTAAACCAGCTGAGCTATAGGCCCATTATATGAAAAAGCGGGTGACGAGAATCGGACTCGCGACAACAGCTTGGAAGGCTGTGATTTTACCACTAAACTACACCCGCATAATTGCATGTTAGGATGGCGCGGGACAGAATCGAACTGCCGACACACGGAGCTTCAATCCGTTGCTCTACCAACTGAGCTACCGAGCCATAACGGTTCCAACGAGACTCGAACTCGTGATCTCCTGCGTGACAGGCAGGCGTCCTAAACCAACTAGACCATGGAACCATAATTGCGGGAGCAGGGTTTGAACCTGCGACCTTCGGGTTATGAGCCCGACGAGCTACCAGACTGCTCCATCCCGCGATAATAAAAAAAGGAGGATGAGAGATTCGAACTCTCGCGTGGTTTGACCCACCTGACGGTTTTCAAGACCGTTCCCTTCAGCCAGACTTGGGTAATCCTCCATTACAATATACGGTTTTCATGTCCACCAACATAGCAACACACATATTAGATGGACCTTGTAGGACTCGAACCTACGACCGAACGGTTATGAGCCGTCTGCTCTAACCAACTGAGCTAAAGGTCCAAGTTCGTATATTAAAACCTATCGCGGCGGGGGGGATCGAACCCTCGACCTCCCGGGTATGAACCGGACGCTCTAGCCAGCTGAGCTACACCGCGATCTAAATTTAAATGTATAAGAAACCATTTAATCGGGAAGACAGGATTCGAACCTGCGACCCCCTGGTCCCAAACCAGGTGCTCTACCAAGCTGAGCTACTTCCCGAAAATGCACCCAGTAGGAGTCGAACCTACAACCTTCTGATTCGTAGTCAGACACTCTATCCAATTGCGCTATGGGTGCTTATTAAAATGCCGAGGACCGGGATCGAACCGGTACGGTCATCACTGACCGCAGGATTTTAAGTCCTGTGCGTCTGCCAATTCCGCCACCCCGGCAATACTTATTTGTGCTTGTAGCTAATACTACAAAGCGGAAGACGAGATTCGAACTCGCGACCCCCACCATGGCAAGGTGATGTTCTACCACTGAACTACTTCCGCATAATTATAAAAATGCCAACTAGAGGATTCGAACCTCCGACCCCCTGTTTACAAAACAGATGCTCTGCCAACTGAGCTAAGTCGGCATCATTCTATAATTAATTATTAAACTATCATGGCATATAAAATACCAATGAGCCGTGACAGTCTCGAACTGTCGACCCTCTGATTAAAAGTCAGATGCTCTACCAACTGAGCTAACGGCTCAATGGAGGATACAGGGCTCGAACCTGTGACCCTCTGCTTGTAAGGCAGACGCTCTCCCAACTGAGCTAATCCTCCATAATAAACGCATGGCAACGTCCTACCCTCGCAGGGAGCGATCCCCCAACTACTCTCGGCGTTAAGAAGCTTAACTTCTGTGTTCGACATGGGAACAGGTGTATCCTTCTCACTATCGTCACCACACTTCTCCGATCCACTTACGCGGCTCGTGTGAAAGAAATTTATTCTCTCAAAACTAAATAATATCGAATCCTTCTCTTGAGAACACCACTTTGTGGTTAAGTCCTCGACCGATTAGTATTGGTCCGCTCCATGTATCACTACACTTCCACTCCCAACCTATCTACCTGATCATCTCTCAGGGGTCTTACTTCCATAAATGGAATGGGAAATCTCATCTCGAGGTGAGTTTCACACTTAGATGCTTTCAGCGTTTATCTCATCCATACGTAGCTACCCAGCGATGCTCCTGGCGGAACAACTGGTACACCAGCGGTATGTCCATCCCGGTCCTCTCGTACTAAGGACAGATCCTCTCAAATTTCCTACGCCCGCGACGGATAGGGACCGAACTGTCTCACGACGTTCTGAACCCAGCTCGCGTACCGCTTTAATGGGCGAACAGCCCAACCCTTGGGACCGACTACAGCCCCAGGATGCGATGAGCCGACATCGAGGTGCCAAACCTCCCCGTCGATGTGAACTCTTGGGGGAGATAAGCCTGTTATCCCCAGGGTAGCTTTTATCCGTTGAGCGATGGCCCTTCCATACGGTACCACCGGATCACTAAGCCCGACTTTCGTCCCTGCTCGACCTGTCTGTCTCGCAGTCAAGCTCCCTTGTGCCTTTACACTCTGCGAATGATTTCCAACCATTCTGAGGGAACCTTTGGGCGCCTCCGTTACTCTTTAGGAGGCGACCGCCCCAGTCAAACTGCCTACCTGACACTGTCTCCCGCCACGCTTAGTGGCGCGGGTTAGAGGGTTCATACAACGAGGGTAGTATCCCACCAACGCCTCCATCGAAACTAGCGTTCCGATATCTACGGCTCCTACCTATCCTGTACAAGTTGTACAAACACTCAATATCAAGCTACAGTAAAGCTCCATGGGGTCTTTCCGTCCTGTCGCGGGTAACCCGCATCTTCACGGGTATTATAATTTCACCGAGTCTCTCGTTGAGACAGTGCCCAGATCGTTACACCTTTCGTGCGGGTCGGAACTTACCCGACAAGGAATTTCGCTACCTTAGGACCGTTATAGTTACGGCCGCCGTTTACTGGGGCTTCATTTCAAAGCTTCGCCGAAGCTAACTCATTCACTTAACCTTCCAGCACCGGGCAGGTGTCAGCCCCTATACTTCATCTTACGATTTTGCAGAAACCTGTGTTTTTGATAAACAGTCGCCTGGGCCTATTCACTGCGGCTGATCTTGCGATCAGCACCCCTTCTTCCGAAGTTACGGGGTCATTTTGCCGAGTTCCTTAACGAGAGTTCTCTCGCTCACCTGAGGATACTCTCCTCGACTACCTGTGTCGGTTTGCGGTACGGGTAGTTAAACTCTAACTAGAAGCTTTTCTCGGCAGTGTGACATCAGAAACTTCGCTACTTAAATTTCGCTCCCCATCACAACTTGTCCTGAAAAGATAAAGCATTTAACTCTATCTAAGACTTGTTGCTTGGGCACACTTATCCAACTGTGTGCTTTTCTTAGCCTCCTGCGTCCCTCCATTGTTCAAACAAGTTTAACTAGTACAGAAATCTCAACCTGTTATCCATCGTCTACGCCTCTCGGCCTCGACTTAGGTCCCGACTAACCCTGGGTGGACGAGCCTTTCCCAGGAAACCTTAGTCATTCGGTGGACAGAATTCTCACCTGTCTTTCGCTACTCATACCGGCATTCTCACTTCTAAGCGCTCCAACAGTCCTCACGGTCTGCCTTCATCGCCCTTAGAACGCTCTCCTATCACGCCACCTTACGGTGGCATCCACAGTCTCGGTAATATGTTTAAGCCCCGGTACATTTTCGGCGCAGAATCACTCGACTAGTGAGCTATTACGCACTCTTTAAATGATGGCTGCTTCTGAGCCAACATCCTAGTTGTCTATGCAACTCCACATCCTTTTCCACTTAACATATATTTAGGGACCTTAACTGGTGGTCTGGGCTGTTCCCCTTTCGACGATGGATCTTATCACTCACCGTCTGACTCCCGGACATAAATCAATGGCATTCGGAGTTTATCTGAATTCAGTAACCCTAGATGGGCCCCTAGTCCAAACAGTGGCTCTACCTCCATGATCCTAAGTCCGAGGCTAGCCCTAAAGCTATTTCGGAGAGAACCAGCTATCTCCAAGTTCGTTTGGAATTTCACCGCTACCCACACCTCATCTCAGCACTTTTCAACGTACACGAGTTCGGTCCTCCAGTGCGTTTTACCGCACCTTCAACCTGGACATGGGTAGGTCACTTGGTTTCGGGTCTACATCTGCATACTCAGTCGCCCTATTCAGACTCGCTTTCGCTACGGCTCCGTTTCTTCAACTTAACCTGGCATGCAAACGTAACTCGCCGGTTCATTCTACAAAAGGCACGCCATCACCCATTAACGGGCTCTGACTTCTTGTAGGCACATGGTTTCAAGAACTGTTTCACTCCCCTTTCGGGGTGCTTTTCACCTTTCCCTCACGGTACTGGTTCACTATCGGTCACTAGGGAGTATTTAGCCTTGGGAGATGGTCCTCCCGGATTCCGACGGAGTTACACGTGTTCCGCCGTACTCAGGATCCTGAACTGAGGGATTTTCATTTTGCCTACGGGGCTGTCACCCGCTCTGGCCAGTCTTCCCAGACTGTTCGGCTATGAAAATCTTTGGTAACTCAAATGTTCGGTCCTACAACCCCAGGAAGCAAGCTTCCTGGTTTGGGCTGTTCCCCTTTCGCTCGCCGCTACTCAGGGAATCGATTTTTCTTTCTATTCCTGTGGGTACTGAGATGTTTCAGTTCCCCACGTCTACCTCCAACCACGTTATGTATTCACGTGGCGGTAACAACGGATTAATGTTGTTGGGTTTCCCCATTCGGAAATCTCCGGATCAAAGCTTACTTACAGCTCCCCGAAGCATATCGGTGTTAGTCCCGTCCTTCATCGGCTCCTAGTACCAAGGCATTCACCATGCGCCCTTTATAACTTAACCTAACTTTATCAAAGATAAAGTGGTTTTGAGTTTAGCGATTATTTTTGAACTAATCTTGTTTTAAAACTCTATAAAACGCAATGTTCTCGGTTTAATTATCTGATAATTAAAATTAGAAAATTTTTCGATATTATTTAGTTTTCAAAGAACAAATTTTGAGAGTAGACCTCTCAAAACTAAACAAAGTTTCGACATATGTGTAGGTTTCCGTTTCTAAATATCCTTAGAAAGGAGGTGATCCAGCCGCAGGTTCTCCTACGGCTACCTTGTTACGACTTCACCCCAATCATCTGTCCCACCTTAGACGGCTAGCTCCCGAAGGTTACTCCACCGGCTTTGGGTGTTACAAACTCTCATGGTGTGACGGGCGGTGTGTACAAGGCCCGGGAACGTATTCACCGCGGCATGCTGATCCGCGATTACTAGCGATTCCAACTTCGTGCAGGCGAGTTGCAGCCTGCAGTCCGAACTGAGAACGGTTTTAAGAGATTAGCTTAACCTCGCGGTCTCGCAACTTGTTGTACCGTCCATTGTAGCACGTGTGTAGCCCAGGTCATAAGGGGCATGATGATTTGACGTCGTCCCCACCTTCCTCCGGTTTGTCACCGGCAGTCTCACTAGAGTGCCCAACTTAATGCTGGCAACTAATAATAGGGGTTGCGCTCGTTGCGGGACTTAACCCAACATCTCACGACACGAGCTGACGACAACCATGCACCACCTGTCATTCTGTCCCCGAAGGGAACGCCTAATCTCTTAGGTTAGCAGAAGATGTCAAGACCTGGTAAGGTTCTTCGCGTAGCTTCGAATTAAACCACATGCTCCACCGCTTGTGCGGGCCCCCGTCAATTCTTTTGAGTTTCAACCTTGCGGTCGTACTCCCCAGGCGGAATGCTTAATGCGTTAGCTGCAGCACTGAAGGGCGGAAACCCTCCAACACTTAGCATTCATCGTTTACGGCATGGACTACCAGGGTATCTAATCCTGTTCGCTACCCATGCTTTCGAGCCTCAGCGTCAGTTACAGACCAGACAGCCGCCTTCGCCACTGGTGTTCTTCCATATATCTACGCATTTCACCGCTACACATGGAGTTCCACTGTCCTCTTCTGCACTCAAGTTTCCCAGTTTCCAATGCACTTCTTCGGTTAAGCCGAAGGCTTTCACATTAGACTTAAAAAACCGCCTGCGCTCGCTTTACGCCCAATAAATCCGGATAACGCTTGCCACCTACGTATTACCGCGGCTGCTGGCACGTAGTTAGCCGTGGCTTTCTGGTTGGATACCGTCACTGCATGAGCAGTTACTCTCACACACGTTCTTCTCCAACAACAGAGTTTTACGACCCTAAAGCCTTCATCACTCACGCGGCGTTGCTCCATCAGACTTTCGTCCATTGTGGAAGATTCCCTACTGCTGCCTCCCGTAGGAGTCTGGGCCGTGTCTCAGTCCCAATGTGGCCGATTACCCTCTCAGGTCGGCTACGTATCACAGCCTTGGTGAGCCTTTATCTCACCAACTAGCTAATACGCCGCGGGTCCATCCAGAAGTGATAGCCGAAGCCATCTTTTAAAAATAAACCATGCGGTTCATTTTATTATGCGGTATTAGCATCTGTTTCCAGGTGTTATCCCCCACTTCTGGGCAGGTTACCCACGTGTTACTCACCCGTTCGCCACTCACTTTATAGTTGAAATCATCTTCGATGCAAGCATCTCTAATTCAATCAACGAAAGTGCGTCCGACTTGCATGTATTAGGCACGCCGCCAGCGTTCATCCTGAGCCAAGATCAAACTCTCATATTATACTTGAGTTTTTACAAGCTCATTTGTTGTTTCATTGTTTAAAACGAATTGACTTCGCAAATGTTTGCTTCAAAATTTTCATTTGAAGACCCTACACATTTTACTTTGTCGAAACTTTGTTCAGTTTTCAAAGGTCTACTATGTCGCGATTGGAAGCGTTAAATGCCTCAACACAACTATCTAACTTTATCATTTCAAATTATAAAAGTCAACTAACATTTTCAATTGCTTTTAAAAAGTTGTTTACTCTTTCGTTTGAAGCAACATTTAATATAATACCAAGAATACATTTCTCGGTCAAGGGTTATTTGATTTTTTTATACCTTCTCATTTACGAATCAATCTGATAGTCTTCTCTTGCTTGCCTTTTCCAACCTGGTAACTTTTCAGCCACGCTTTGAAAACCAATTAGATCTTCATCATTGGTCCAATAAAACTTATGCCGTGCATGAACAAACATTGGCATTGGTTGGTCGTGTATCTGTGTTCCCTGATATAAAGTTCTAATTGACAAACTAACATGCGAATTAGCAGGATCGATGTCGACAATCATACAAGATATGGTTTGTCCAACTTTATATAAAGAATTTAAGTCATCGACATAATCGTCACTACATTCTGATATGTGAATCAAGCCTTTAAAAGAAGCTTTCTGATTTTCTACAAAAAGTCCATATGATTTAACACCAGTGATTACGCCCTGAATAACATCCCCGATCTTTAGCACTTTTAAAACATCTCCTTACAATTGCTTAAACCTTATTTTAGCGAAACTCTAAGTATGATACAATACTCGTGTTTCAAAATAACAGTCTTAACTGCCTAACACGGAGGAATATTGTGTCATTTCTTATTGATTTCATTCTACATATTGATACGCACTTAGTTTCTATTGTAAATACTTTTGGTAATTGGACCTATCTTATCTTATTTGCATTGATCTTCATAGAAACAGGTGCAGTCATTTTACCGTTTCTACCTGGGGATTCACTTTTGTTTGCTGCAGCAGCACTTTCAGCCAATAGTATTTATGGCCTTAATATATGGATTTTCGTTTTTTCCCTGTTTTTCGCGGCCGTCCTAGGTGACTCAACCAATTTCTTTATTGGTCGATGGCTTGGCAATAAACTAACCCAGCATCATCTTTTTGGTAAAATCATTACCGAACAGCGACTTAAAGAGTCACGTGAATTTCTTGATCGCTATGGCAGTGTTTCCATAACTTTTGCACGTTACATGCCAATCATTCGAACCTTTGCTCCATTCGTAGCTGGTGGTAGTAAATTCAGTTATCGCAAGTTCATCGTTTTTGATATATTAGGTGCTTCAACCTGGGTCACTTTGTGTTGCGGTGCTGGTTACTTCTTCGGGAATTTTCCATTTGTAAAGGCACATTTTTCTGCAATTGTAATCGGAATTATTCTAATTTCACTAATTCCGATCCTTATATCATTTTTGAAAACCCGAAAAAAAGCACAAAAATAAGCCAAACATTCAATTGAGATTGAACTATGCCCCGAAAATTTTAACTTTCACGGTATAAAGCAAGCCCTCAGAATGTGTCGGCTTATTTTTTTAACTCTTTTCGTCCAACTAAAATAAAAAATAAATAAAAACATTCGATAAAAATAAATACTAGCACAAAACACTGTAAGAAAAATTCTTCTGGCAGCGCATTTATAATTGGATCCTTAGCAGGATCAAACATCCAATCATTATTTCGAAACAGTAATTCATGAAAACCAATAAAAAATTGGTCAAATGAAATACTCATCATTACTCCGACTAAAATTGGAATTACCGCTGCAACTTGTAACGGCCGAATTAGTCGCCAAAGAGATTTTGTTTTAATTAATTCACGGATAAAGAAAAAAAATACAATTCCTGAAATAATTAAAACAGCCTCATTCAGCATAAATAAATTTTTCACATCCGAAAAATGTTGTAATCCGGCACTTGAGCTTGAAAAATTAGTCATTTTTAAATGTGTCACCCAGGGAAAACTTAAATACTGAATGAGTTGATGATAGTTATGCATTATCTGTGATTTTGTTAAATCAACCATTTCCAAAACGTGATAACCTTTTAAGGTCCAACTATAAAGGAACGTACAATTAATCACTAAAAAGATTGCCAATGAAATTCCAAACAGATGAAACGCACACCATTGTGCAAACCTTCGCAATCTCATAGGCTTACTTCCATTCATCAAACGACTGGATTTCATGGGTGGGTTGAATTTCCTGTTTTTTTACAAATTCAGGAGTTGACACCCCTGTGTATACCAGCAACGTATCAATACCAAAATTGATTCCAGCCGAGATGTCCGTCATATAATTATCACCGACCATCACAACATCATCCTTAGGTAGTCCAATTTGTTTTACTGCTTTTTGCATAATTATAGTTTCAGGTTTTCCGACATAAGTTGCTCGTTGCTGCGTTGCACGCTCAACCATGCCAATTAAAGCCCCTGCACCCGGAACCAAACCACGTTCATTTGGTAAATTTGTATCTGCGTTAGTCCCAATAAACGTAGCCCCTCTTTTTATGGCTAACGTTGCTAATTCAAATTTATGATAGGTAACATCATAATCTAGCCCAACGACAACCCAATCTGGATGCACTTCATCAAACTCGAATTTTTTATTTAAAAGTGCCTGTTTCAGACCTAGCTCACCAATAACGTACACTTTACGCTTATTCCCGGCAATGCCATCCAAATAATCAGCTGTTGCCAAACCAGCAGTGTACACCTGATCAGCCGTAGTATTGATATTATGATTGTCACGTAAATTTTTGGCTACATCCTTTGGTAATTTAGTTGTGTTATTCGTTACAAATAAAAAATCAGTTTTTGTATCTTGTAATCGTTTAACAAATCTAGCAGCAGCTGGTATCTGATCACGACCACGATAAATAGTGCCATCTAAATCAATTAAATATCCTTTATAATCTGAAATCATTTTCTCTTCCTCATTTAGTCTCTCTTATTGTAAAAGAACGTTTACCTCGTTTATGAACTTCAGTAATTTTATTTTGACGATGATTGACTGGTTTTGCTTTCTGTTTAGTAATTTTTTCTTCAACAAAG
This sequence comes from Pediococcus damnosus, assembly GCF_001611155.1. Classification (NCBI taxonomy): domain Bacteria; kingdom Bacillati; phylum Bacillota; class Bacilli; order Lactobacillales; family Lactobacillaceae; genus Pediococcus; species Pediococcus damnosus. The sequence goes on along the minus strand of NZ_CP012294.1, from coordinate 1,744,353 downwards.
GGTTTCTGCTTAAATTTACGAACACGCTTATTAGGATGTTTATTTTTATTTTTATTTTTGCTAACGGGTTTATTTACCGTTTCTTTTTCCTTGGTTCGTAAGCTACGTTTTTTAGCCGGCTTATTTACACTTAAATTTTTTAAAATGAAATAAGCACAACCAAAATTGCAAAACTCCAACAAATAATCTTGAATAGCACTTTGTTTCTCATTATCTTTTGCATTTCGATCGCCATCGCTATAAAAGCCCTTTAATCGAAGCTGTTCATAACCAATATCAGCAACAATATAATCATACTTGCTCAGAACTGGACTAAATCTCTCTGCCAATTGTTCACGATCAAAAGCATCTCGTTCATTACTAACAAGTTGATATTGATGCCCATTTATCAGAATATTAGCATCATCTAAAACATCAACTTTATTAATGACCGGGCGCCGATTGATTTCATTTTCAGCACTTTCTTTACTTTGCGTATTAGTCATGTATGCGCCTCTTTTCTATTTATTACTTAATTAATCTTCTTAACTCCGTTTAGCAAAATCTGTAAACTTTCCTTGAACCATTTGCTCAATATCCTTTTCCGAAAACGGGGTTCCAAATGGAATCTTATAATCCAGATAATCTGTTTCCGGCGTATCCACGCCAACATTTATATCTTCTTTAATATTGACACTATAATGATGAATATGCCCATGTAAATTTATGATTTGTTTCACAATCCCCATCATCATTGGATAGTGGGTCATATAATACTGACGATGATTAAATTTGATTAACACCCCAACATCATGAAATTCAAATTTAGGTTTTCCACCTACCATAAAGTTATGATTATTCAAATATTTAAAGAAAGCGCGACTGTCATGATTTCCCTTAATTAAGACCAGATGCCCATTTAAAGACTTCAATACATCATAAACCGCCTGATTCGAAATGCCTGCTGGATGTGTAAAATATAAAGCAATATCTCCCAAATGATAAACTGTATCCGTAGTTTTTACTCTAGCATTCCAATTTTTGACAATCGTTTGATTCATAGTCTCAACGTTGGGAAAAGGACGTGGTGCAAAATCATTGTCCCCTAACAAATCTTTATGAAAAAAATGTGTATCAGCTGTAAAAAAATTCAAAACAATCCCCCGTTTTTAATGTACTCCGTTCTAGTATATAACATTCCCATAAAATCTGGTTACATTTTATTGCCATAGCCATTTTTTTGAACAAAAAAAACGAGAAAGATCAAATCTTTTCTCATTTCATCAATTCTATTTAGTTGTTTGTTTTCTTTTTTTTCTCATAAAATAAATAATGTTAAGGATTAACAACCACAATATTGATCCAATTAACGCAATTAGTGTGTCAACTTTCAATACCAAAACAAAACCAACAAAGATCAAAAATATCAGGACAAAATAATCACTATATGGATACCAAGGCATTTTAAAGCTTGCCAAGGGCTTTCCTTCACTCTTTAACTGTTTACGATATTTTAAATGTGCCAATATAATTGTACTCCAGATAAACAGAAAACAAGTGGTCGCGATACTAGATATAAAAGTAAACACTTTTCCTGGTACAAAAGCATTTAAAAGAACCGCAAAGGCAATTACCAAAGCCGAAACCAGAATGGCATTAGCCGGTACTTGAGTATGTGAAAGTGTTCCGAGCTTTTTTCCTAATTTTGACTTATTATCATAATTTAGAGAAAACAACATTCTTCCTGTAGTAAATAAAGCACTATTGCAGGCGGAAGCCGCCGCAGTTAACACGACAAAATTTATAATTGCTGCCGCCCCTTTGATCCCAACATTTTGAAAAACTTGCACAAATGGACTAGATGTCGGTGAAACATACTTCCAAGGAAAAATAACCATTAAACAAAACAGCGCGCCCACATAAAACAGACCAATTCGCATAGGAATATCATTGATTGCTTCTGGAATAACCTGTTTTGGATTCTGCGTTTCAGCAGCTGTCATTCCTACCATTTCAACACCAACAAAAGCAAAAACGACCATTTGAAATGATAAAATAAAGCCCTTAGCTCCCCTAGGGAAAAAGCCCCCATATGCAACCAAGTTAGAAAGAGAAGCATAACCTACATCAGTTTTGTAGTGAATAGCCACAAGCACAATTCCAGTTATTATTAACATCAAAATTGCGGCAATTTTGATTATTGAAAACCAGAATTCAGTTTCACCAAAAAGCTCCACAGTAATCAAATTTATTGTTACCAGTACTAACAAAATAACGAATCCTGGAATCCATTGAGGTAAGTGGGGAAACCAAAAACGCATGTATAGTCCAGCCGCCGTGATTTCTGCCATCGCAATTGATATCCAGCAAATCCAATATGTCCAACCAGTCACAAAACCAACTCGTTTACCCAGATACTTAGCCACAAAATCTACAAACGAAGTTGAATTTAAATCAGAAAGAAGTAATTCTCCTAATGCTCGCATTAGCCAGAAACAAACTAATCCTGTAATTGCATAAGCTAGCAGAATCGATGGTCCAGCCAAATGAATTGACTGTCCTGCTCCTAAAAATAAACCAGTTCCAATCGTTCCACCAATGGCAATCAGTTGAACATGTCTACTTTTTAAACCGCGCGATAAATTTTTGTTTTTATTTTCACTCATATTGCCTCCATAAAACTTACCTTATGTGCATGTCTTGCAACATAATTACAGTTAATCATATAGGAATTTTTGAGTTAAGTAAAATCTAAACTAAAAATTTTGGCGGTGCCACTGTTTAATTTCATCCAAAAACTTTTTCATTTCTTTTTGGTTCTTAAAGGATGGAAAATCCCCTAACAATACCTTTGATGCTTGTTTTGCTTGTGTACCATAATTTTGCACGATTAATATTGATTTTTGTAAACTCGCATTAGTAAACAAATCTTTAGGCAAATTCAAGAAGCCTTGTAAATAAATGTTATTCTTACAATAGTTCAATAAATTAGCTGCTTGGTCCGTTTGAAAAATATTAGTTGGCACCAAGAATAATCCAAATCCACTAGCAACAACATGATTCATTGCTTGTTCAATCAGCAAATGATGAACGTACGAATGCCCTTCTGTACTATGTGTTTGATACTTTTTAACACGAACATCAATTGGATAGTAACCAACGGGCAAGTCAGAAACCGCAACATCGGCTGAATTAAATACTAACTGATCTAAGGCGTCCTGATGAAACAAGTCGACATCTAAATTCTGTAATCTAGAATTAATATCTGCCATTGCCAACATTGAATCATCATTATCAATTCCAATTCCAGAGATTTTGGTTTCCTTGTGATTTTGATGAATATCATTCATGATTGTAGTAAGTAGGTTTCCAGTTCCAACTGCCGGATCAAGAACTGTCAGTGTCTTAGTATCTGCAAGTAATTCTTGTAGCAAATAGGCGAATAACATCCCAATCGTATCAGGTGTCATCTGATGATTTGCCTGAATATGATCCTGTTGAGACGCATTCAGAATAGCCAATTGAAGAGCTTGTCGAACAACCTCAGCATTGAGTTGCTTGATATTTGTTTCTTCATAAAAATGCTCTAAATTATGCCTTGCACTCGTGCTAGGCTTACCATCCTCAATATGAACCTCACCAGAAATTAGGTTATCACCAGTTTCAATTAAAGCATCCAAATAAGAACTATCTAGCTCTTTCATTAGAATTTCGGTACTTTCATCAATTATATTAAATAATTGTTCAACTTCATCATTATTCGTAATCTTTCACCTCATTATTAACTTAAACTCCTAAAATAGTTTAACATTAATTCAATGAAATTGGCATTTATAGCGGTTGACTCCTCAATTGAAATTTAAAACAATGATGGTTCTTTAAAAGAACCACAATTTTTTTATCTTCAATCTTGGCGGTTCCAATACTTGATATAATTGATTTTTGGTCCTTATTAGTTTTTCTCTTTAAAATCAATACATTACATAACATTCGTCCTTCATTTGCTTCAATCATTCTAGTCTGATCAGCAATGTGTGCCTGTCGATTTTGTTCAATTTGAAAAACTAAGCCACTATAAATAGTCAAAAAAACGATTGCACTCAGTAAAACATACCCAGATTTATTTTTTTTGAATATATACATTCTCTTTTTTTGTTTCTCCATTATCAAAATCTATTTTTAGTTTTAAAAAAGGCTCTTTATAATCAAAACTAACCGCCTTAATATGAGCAATTAACGGAATATATCCAGGAGAAAAACGTAATTCATCTTGATACTTTTCCAGTTTATAAACTTTATTTTCAGCATTGCTTTCTAAATAAACATAGGTGCTGCTGTTACTCTTAAATCGAAAATTATGTTTTTCTGATTCTAATTCACCAACTAATAATTGCAAATTTGCTGAATTACTTTGTTGCGAAAAAGAAATATTCGTTAACTTTGTACTAAACGAAATAAGCTGATAAATCACTCCCAAAACGACTAACGAAATTGCAACTTCTATTAGTGTGAATCCTTCTTTTTTATTCAAACTCTATTTTCCTTATAACGTGATGTTGAGTGCCTTCTAAAACTAATAACCTCGTTGAGTACTTAAGCGTATCGCTACCAATATGCATTTCTTGATCTTTTTTTTCATCAAACCGGCGACTTCCTTCCAACATTTCACGGCTAATTAAAACTTGGTTTGCCAATTTTTTATCAACTTGTCGTTCATTTTGAATACAATCATGAACAAGGACTAACGTAATACTTATTAGCATCAATGCAACAAGCGATTCACTTAAGATAAAACCATTTTTATTCTCTTTTAATATGATAAACACCCCACCCTAACTGCACGGTCATCCGATAAGTACATTTATTAATTTTTGAATTAAATGCGATTGTCTGGGGCTTGACATAGCCATCACTACCGATTTTAATCTCTTGATTGCTGAATAAAGAAAGTGTTTTCGGTAATTGCACTTCATAATTTTCCTTATCAAATGTCTTTAAAGGTCTAAAACTAACCTTATTTCTGGCTTTATCAAAAGAAATATAGGTAACAACTCCTTCTAAATTAGCAAATTGTTCATAGCGTTTCCATTCACGATCAAACGTTGCCCAAAATTCCTTCTCATGCTGTTGTTCAATGACTCTTTTAAATGCCATGTTTCCTGTTGAAAACAGCAAAGAAACAATAGTCAAAACTACCAGTGATTCTATTAATGTGAACCCATGCTTTGATTTGCTCATGATTCTAGCTAATTAACTGCTTTATCGTCTTTAATCGTAATATTATTTTTCTTTGCTTGATCAAGTTGTTTGTCAGTTAAATACCCTTTTTCCTCCAATTCATCAAGTGAAGCCGGTAATTTTTGATGCTCATTTTCGTATAAATCAACTTGTGTCTGAACCACTTCAACCATTGCGTTACCATGAATCTTTTTGGCATTATTTCGTTGTTGTGCAATATTTGGCAATACAATTAAAATCAAAAGCGAAATGATAAATAAGACCACGGTCATTTCAATCAAAGTAAATCCTTTTTTTAAACGTTGTTCTTTTTTCATTTATAAACACCCTCCATTGAATGATACATTGGCAACAACATACTTAAATACATAAACACAATAATAAGTCCAATCAGTAAAAACATGGTATGTGTCAAGTTTTCCTAGGTGCCTTATAATCAACCAAATATTTATACACAATAATTAGTTTGAAAATATTTTTGCCATTGCTCCGATAGGGCTACTTGTTGGGGCATCAACTGGTATTTTACCTGAAAGAACTCCAATATGCTTAGAATGGTGCTTGTTGCTCAGCTGAGCTGGACTCAACGTCTTCAATGATTCCGTAGCGATCTCAATCGTTAGCTCTTGTAACTTTCTTAAACCACCACGTAAGTATTTATCTAGCTTACCGTTTACCCGAGCTTCAATTAATTTCAACATAGCCTCAAGGCCCTTTTCGGACCATACTTTGCCTTGCTTTTTCATTCGATACGTGTACGCTCTGTGTGAGCTTTCAACGGATCCCAATTTGCCGACCCTCATGAAGCCACGATCGTGTGGAGACTTTATAAACTGCCAATTTCTTGCCAAATATTGTCTTAGGACCCTTAGGCTCTCAAGTTCCTTATCAGTTTTAATTTGCGACTCAAATGTATCTAAAATAACGTTTAACTGATTCTGATCATACAGGCTAACGCTCTTAACGGCCTTATCAACCAATGGATTAAATAAACCAAAGGTTTGTTTAATCTTTTTGACAAAGTGATACCGATCGATAGTAAATTCAACTCTTTGAGCACTCGGAACTATTTCTCGCATACTTTTCGGGTTATACCCTGGGCCACCATCACTTGCTGTAAACACGGTCATTTCACTGATTTTATAATACTTCTCAATGTAGTCAGTTACTCGTTTTTGAACCTTTTTTTGATTGATACCAACAAACTCAACTTTGTTTGATCTTGTTCCATCTAATCCTGATTCAAAAACAATGTAATGGTGGACGTCTTGTCTTCGTCGATTAATTTTGTGTATCTCAAAGGCATCGCCTTCAACCACTAAGTTTTCAACTTTTCGTTTCTTAACTAGTTTCTCTTCGGACGATTTTTCTTCTGTCTTCACGGTATCTGCCATGTCTCTGATAATTCGGTCTACTGACCAGGCACTAATATCCGTCTGACTTGCCAGATTGATCATTGCGGCCGTATTTCTCATCGTTGTCGTTTGCCCAATTTTGGCAACGACACTTTTAAAATAAGGTGAAATTCTTTTTCTTTCTTCCAACTGAAGTTGTTCATCCAACGGGAAGTAATAACTTCCATTGGGTCGAAGATAACATCTTCTTTCAAAATTCACGGCGCCAAACATAAACTCAATTGTTCTGGCCTGTCGATTAATGAATGTATTTTCTGCCGGAATTGATGGAACGAGTGTTTCATCTAATTGCCTCAGATATTCAGCTACAACCAGCTGGAATGACTTCCTAAGATGAAGAATTACCTGCTCCTCTAAATCAAATAAACTGTCTAAATTTCCCAATGATTCAATAAAATCTGCTAAAATATACATGAAAGACCTGTATCCTTTCCTTTAATCTTCGTCGATTAAAAGGCTACAGGTCTTTTTCTATATATTCAACTCAAAATGAATATTCCTAGAATTTTATTGACCATCTAGGAAAACCTTACACTAACAAAACATGAGTGGCTGTACTAATCCAATTAATCTTTCGATCTGTTTCGTTAATTTTTGATATTTAATTTTGGAAAACATCACAAGTTCTCGACCTAAGGCTTCCCCCGTATTGCCTTTATTTAATAACACATTCAGTTCTTGCGGAATGAATGGATAACGATTAACAAATGTGGATGTTTTTCCACCTTCTGCTAACTGTTTTTCAAGAGCCGTACCAATCTGAAAAAGCAACGAGGTTGACGAAAAGTTTGCTAACATCGCACAGATACTTTTAATTCCTAATCCGCTTTTTAATAGCATCGCTAAATTTAAAGATAGGTAATAGTGACAATAGGTTCGATAAACATTTCCTACAATTGGCACATGACAAACTAGTTCTACCCGTTTCACGGCTGGCTTTTTTAAAAACCTCTTCATATAAACAATTAAACTACCAATTAGAATTCCCAAAACTAGAAAAATAAAAATGGTCGATCCTTTTATTGCATGAACTTGTGTAGCAGCATTCCACATATTTAATTCAGGAAAAATGTAAGCTTTCATTCCAACCATCAATGCACCTAAAAAGATCAATAACAAAGCCGGATATTCAAGCAATTGAAGTAACTTTGTTTGTTGTTTTTGCTTTGCAGTTAAATATATTCCCAACGATTGCAAGCTTTCGGACAAATCTCCATGTTTTTCTGAAATTAAGATTTGATAGAAAATGTCTTCATTCAAAAACGGTTTAATCGCCTTTGAAAAGGAATCTCCACGTTCCAGGCCACTAATTATTTGCTCGATTTGGTGTTTTTTTGCAGGAATCACAACCTTTATAAAAGTCAGTGCTTCCCCTAAACTAAATCCAACCGCTAATAAATCAGCTAATAACATAAAAAATCTTGCCTGAACCTTGACTGAAAATTTAACCTTCTTGATATTCCAACAATGTTTTTTCTGAAATATTGTGTTTTTGATATTCTTTTTCAAGACACTCTCCCCATCTTACGTTCATTTTTTGATTGGGCATCTTATGAAAAGCATTCTGCAGTTCTTCCCCATCCATAATGTCAAAAAGTGCTGCTACCTCTCCTTTTTTCACAGGAATTAAGCGTTGATATGCAATTCCCGTTAAAGCCTGTTGCAGCATTTCCGTATCTATATTGAATTGCTGTAATCTCCTAATAACACCAAAACTATTTTGGGCGTGGACCGTACTCAAAACTAAGTGACCACTTAATGCTGCTTTTACTGCAACGTTAGCAGTATGATCGTCACGAATTTCACCGATTATAAAAACATCCGGACGATGGCGTAATCCAACTTTTAATAATTGTTCATAGGTCATCTCAGCCCGTGTATTAACCTGCAGTTGTAAAAATTTTTCCTCAAATATTTCAACCGGGTCTTCAATTGTCATTACAACTTTCTCTTGAGCCAAATATCTAGCCAATTGATAAATTGAAGTTGTTTTTCCAGATCCCATCGGCCCGGAAAATAACAACAATCCTCGCTTATTAGCTAAACCAACCAACTTTTCCCACTGAAAAGGCTCTAAATGTTGAATGTGTGCATCCTCAACTGGATATATAAAACGAATTACCATCGATTCCCTATTCAGAAAATCACCCACTGATGATAAACGTAGATGCACAACGGACCCTTGTTGCTGCCAATAATATGCGCCGGTTTGCGGTCGTCTTCTTTCACTTAGCGCCATATCCGCCTGAAATTTAAAATAGGCAATGAGTTGTTCCCCAACTTGTTGCGAAACTTCTTGAATGATATGGCAATGGTTTAAACGTTTGTACATGATTTGATATTCATCCAGCCTAGGCAACATATACAAATCCGTAGCCCTTTCTTGAATACACGTTTTCACAAATTTTTGAACATATTCCTCTAATTTCATGTCTATCCCCCCACACAATTAAGATACGTAGAAACTAGCAATTCTTTTATTTTTGTACAAAAAAAATCAAGTTCATATTGAACTTGATTTTAAGAATTCAATTTAACTAGTCTTCATCAGGTAATTCAGCTGCTTCGTAAACTTCAGAAACATCATCATCATCTTCTAATTCATCGATTAAGCCTTGATATTGGGGAACTTTGTTTTCTGGAACTGGTGTTTCATTTTCAGGAATCATCGTAAGTTCAGCAGTCGCTAACTTATAGCCTGCTTTTTCTAAAGCATCCCTAACCTGAGCTAAAGATTTTGGATCCGTATAAATCTCAAAAGCATCATCAGAAGTTTGAATGTCATCAGCACCTGCATCCAATGCATCCATCATCATTGTATCTTCATCGGTGTCTGTATCTTCACGAGAGATAACAATGTAACCTTTACGATCAAACATATATGATACTGACCCACTCGCACCTAAGGCACCACCATGATGTGTAAATGCAGAGCGAATAGCAGCTGCAGTCCGGTTCTTATTATCAGTCAATGCTTCCACAATAATGGCTGTTCCACCAGGACCATAGCCCTCGTACGTAATTTCTTCATAAGCTGTGCCACCAACACCTGAACCTTTATCAACAGCTCGTTTAATATTGTCTTTTGGCATGTTTGCAGCTCGTGCTTTGTCCATCATCAAACGTAATTGAGGGTTTCCGGAAGGGTCAGGACCCCCAGCTTTGACTGCCATGTAAATTTCACGCGAAATTCTTTGAAAAATCTTCCCACGCTTAGAATCCTGAGCGTTCTTACGACCTTGAATATTGTGCCACTTAGAATGTCCTGACATTTCCAAACTCCTCTTTTCTATATAATGGATTTTCATTGTTAGTAAAACCTAATCTAGTATAGTAAATAATAGCCCGCTTGGCAAGCTTTTCTCATTGACGTATGTGTCAAGTTTTCCTAGGTGCCTTATAATCAACCAAATATTTATACACAATAATTAGTTTGAAAATATTTTTGCCATTGCTCCGATAGGGCTACTTGTTGGGGCATCAACTGGTATTTTACCTGAAAGAACTCCAATATGCTTAGAATGGTGCTTGTTGCTCAGCTGAGCTGAACTCAACGTCTTCAATGATTCCGTAGCGATCTCAATCGTTAGCTCTTGTAACTTTCTTAAACCACCACGTAAGTATTTATCTAGCTTACCGTTTACCCGAGCTTCAATTAATTTCAACATAGCCTCAAGGCCCTTTTCGGACCATACTTTGCCTTGCTTTTTCATTCGATACGTGTACGCTCTGTGTGAGCTTTCAACGGATCCCAATTTGCCGACCCTCATGAAGCCACGATCGTGTGGAGACTTTATAAACTGCCAATTTCTTGCCAAATATTGTCTTAGGACCCTTAGGCTCTCAAGTTCCTTATCAGTTTTAATTTGCGACTCAAATGTATCTAAAATAACGTTTAACTGATTCTGATCATACAGGCTAACGCTCTTAACGGCCTTATCAACCAATGGATTAAATAAACCAAAGGTTTGTTTAATCTTTTTGACAAAGTGATACCGATCGATAGTAAATTCAACTCTTTGAGCACTCGGAACTATTTCTCGCATACTTTTCGGGTTATACCCTGGGCCACCATCACTTGCTGTAAACACGGTCATTTCACTGATTTTATAATACTTCTCAATGTAGTCAGTTACTCGTTTTTGAACCTTTTTTTGATTGATACCAACAAACTCAACTTTGTTTGATCTTGTTCCATCTAATCCTGATTCAAAAACAATGTAATGGTGGACGTCTTGTCTTCGTCGATTAATTTTGTGTATCTCAAAGGCATCGCCTTCAACCACTAAGTTTTCAACTTTTCGTTTCTTAACTAGTTTCTCTTCGGACGATTTTTCTTCTGTCTTCACGGTATCTGCCATGTCTCTGATAATTCGGTCTACTGACCAGGCACTAATATCCGTCTGACTTGCCAGATTGATCATTGCGGCCGTATTTCTCATCGTTGTCGTTTGCCCAATTTTGGCAACGACACTTTTAAAATAAGGTGAAATTCTTTTTCTTTCTTCCAACTGAAGTTGTTCATCCAACGGGAAGTAATAACTTCCATTGGGTCGAAGATAACATCTTCTTTCAAAATTCACGGCGCCAAACATAAACTCAATTGTTCTGGCCTGTCGATTAATGAATGTATTTTCTGCCGGAATTGATGGAACGAGTGTTTCATCTAATTGCCTCAGATATTCAGCTACAACCAGCTGGAATGACTTCCTAAGATGAAGAATTACCTGCTCCTCTAAATCAAATAAACTGTCTAAATTTCCCAATGATTCAATAAAATCTGCTAAAATATACATGAAAGACCTGTATCCTTTCCTTTAATCTTCGTCGATTAAAAGGCTACAGGTCTTTTTCTATATATTCAACTCAAAATGAATATTCCTAGAATTTTATTGACCATCTAGGAAAACCTTACACTAACTCATTGACTAATCCGACTACCTCTACATATCTAAAAATCTTATTTTTTATTAAAAATTCTGTGAAACGCTGTTACCTTGCATACGCTCTCACAGTTATTAATATAACATAAAATGCAGCAGATTATTTTTTGGAATTCAAGTTACAAAAAAGTCGATACTATATTGTTAGTATCAGCTTTAAACAAGACGCTAATTAAATGCTCGTTTAACTCCTGCAATAGAAGTATGCGAGTTGGAACGAATTCCAGAAACTTGAATATGATTTGGCCAAGACTCAATAATTCGATTATTACCAAGGTAGATTGCGACATGATAAATAGAACGTGTACCTGGTTCATAATAGAAAATCAAGTCACCTTTCTTACGGCCAGCGTAAGAAACTCTTCTTAGTTTGGAAGTTGTCCAAAGGTTACGACTGTTCCATTCATTACCTGGATAAGCATGATGAATTGATGAAACAACTGAATTCATATTTAACCCACCTGCATACAATGCTTGCATGACTAAACCAGAACAATCTGTTCCATATGTCGGTGTAGACGATGCGCCAACAATATAGGCACGACCCAAATAACGATAAGCCTGCTTAATTTCAGCGTTTACGTGAGCACTCCGCCCTTGCCAAGTTCGTGCATAGAGTGGTGCTGCGTATGAATCAATCGATGTCCACGAAGATTTACTGAATCCAAGCTTTTCCCAAGTTGCCAAATTAACATTACCTGTGGCACTTAAATGATGACGTCGCTGAAAGTTTTTAACTGCAGAGACAGTGGTTCTGTCATACGTGGCATATTCATACCAGCTCCTACCACCAATTCCTAACTGACGTTTTATCTTCCAGGTTTTTACACCTTCATAACCGCGTTTTAAAGTATAACCAATTGTCCCAGCCGGTCTAATTTTTGAATTTTGTACTTGGAAATATCTCTTAGGATTTTGATACCCATTTGAGTTTGCTACCCAACTACGATTTGAAGTAATATACTCGCCATTACTAATTTTCAGCATTGGACGGCCTGCCTTCGTATAATAAACACCAAGCACATGGGCAAAGTCACCCTTTGTTAGATATTTAGTTGCCTTGGTAGCCGATGTTGAACGATAGTACCCAACTTTATGTAAAACTTTGATAATTGAAGTTGATGGCTTTAAATAGTAATAATTTTTATATGTAGCAATCAACTTTTGAATACTAGCGGTATCAGCCGTTACATATTTTCCAGTGGATAACTGAAAGCGATACAGACCTTTTGCATTCTTTTTTAAAGAATTAATCTTTATAACTTGATTCTTTTTTAAAGTGGCTACCTTGGCTGTACTATCTAGCCCAGCATACTCAGTAGTTGTTTTCTTAATTAATCCCGTACTAAATTTGCTTGTTATCGCTTGCGCTTGCGCCGGTTTCGCATTAACCCCGCTAATCGTCAACAAACTCAATAATACTGCACTCCCCAGTACAATTTTTTTGCCAATCATTCTTTATATCCTCCTAGAATTTAGCTTCATTAGATTTTCAATAACTGATTGCACGGTAAGCATCCCGTTTTCGATAACTGTGTAACTTATCAATCGACATGCTTAACCTTTTACCTGTCCAAGGGTCATTAAAATACACAAGTGAAGCACTGTAACCAATAATTGTAATGGCGTGATTAATTTTAGTGCTGATCCCACCATATCCACTTAGCCACACCACAACAGGGTGTTTCTTGTTAATCTGCTTTTTTATCGCATCAAAACTTGCTCCGGTCATATTAATCGCCGATTTTGTATATTTCTTAACTGTCTTCATCAGGGCTGGTGGATAAATCCACCACCCATATTTTGAATAAGGGCTACCAACAAACCCTTTATTACCATTTTTAGTCTTTGTCCGTGGCATTTCTTTTGCCAACTTCATCTTGCTAACCTTGGCACCCGCATAATTAACCATCATCGTCACCGCAGTTATTTCGCAACCTGTCGGTAATTGTGGGTTTTGTGAAATTCGTTTAACATTCAAGATCACTTTCTTAGTAAGATATCCATTCCAAATCCATCCAGTATGTTTCTTACTATCCTGAACATAGTAATAAGTGATCGCATGTTTTTTAGTATTTGTCACTTGCATTTTCTTGGTTACATACCAAGTGGTATTTGGATAATTTCTCAAAACATGGGAAACTTTAAACTTCGCATCATAGGTTGGACCCGAAATGTTATAAATATTACCAGATGTGGTCTTACGATAATAGCTAGCCTTTTTAACCTTCAAAACAGATCCTTTAGTTTGAACTGCTTTTTCTTTTAAATAACTATGCCAAACCCAACCATTTTGTGGTCCAGTTTCAGACTTAACAAAATAATATAAAGACGGCTTATGATCAGCCATGCTCACATAACGATACTGAGTAACTATCCAGGTAGTTTTTAAGTGATTGTTTAACTGATCGGCAGATTTACTAAATTGTCCGTGAGTTCCGCTTCCCGTAAAATTATATAACGCACCCGATTTTGACGCACTTACATAAGCTTTGGGCTTCACCTTGGTCGCTTTATTCAACGCTATGTATTTTTTAGTTACAGGTTTGCTTGAAGAACTACTTGAAGAACTACTTGAAACGCTACGACTCGGTAAATTGGCACTAAACTGTGAACTGCTTTTCACTGTAAAAGAACTGGTTGACTTAGCACTTGTCTCTGCCTGTGAATTTGTAGTTATCACCTTTGCAGCCTTACTAACTGAGCTTGATGAACTTGCTTGACCAGAATTTTTATTTTGATCACTTGAACTATTCATACTAGCTTGCGAACTACTTACAGAACTCACATCACTATCTGCGTACACGGACTGGCCACTTACGACACAAGAAAACAAAATTACACTGATCAGTACAAATCTTTTTAACACATTATCTCCCCCCCTCTCACTGCTTAAACAGGCTAATTATAATTCACCATCCTTTACAATACTACCTAATTCTTGTATAAAGCGCTTACCTACGCTTGTTTCTGATTAGTAATTAATTAACTTTATGTCGTAAAAAAAAGAATCCCCCATAAAGGAATTCCTAAGCAACATTTATTATCTACACTAATTTATACAGTAGTTTTCAATTACTTAAATGCTTGATTAATTGCTTGTTCTAAATCATTAATCAGGTCATCCACATCTTCTAAACCAATCGATAATCGCAACACCTGATCGGTCAGCCCATGCTGTTTTCTAATTTTTGCAGGAATTTCACGATGGGTTGTTCGCGTTGGATTAACAATTAGAGATCGCGAGTCGCCAATGTTTGGCAAATAACTGAACACCTGAACATGATCAATCAATTTGGCTACGTTTCTAGCATTCCCCTTTAACTCAAAAGATAGGATGCCGCCAACCCCTCTCGGAAAATATTTTTTCACTAAAGGATTATCTTTTTCAATTCCGGAATAAAAAACTTTTTTGACATGGGAATTACGCGCTAAAAACTTAGCAATTTTGGTTGCACTGGCAACTTCACGATCTAATCGCTCAGAAATTGTCTCTAAACCGATTAGAACCAGATAAGCATCCATTGGCTCCAATACAGCTCCCAGCAACCGTAAATATTTAATCCGAATCCGATTGATAAAGGCTTTTTTACCAAATTTACTTATAAAACTCTCTTGTGCACCCGTTTCCTCATCACCTAAAGTAAACTCTAGCTCAGAAAACTGAGGGAATTTAGGATTATCCCAGTTAAAAGTTCCATGATCCACAACTACACCAGAAACAACATTTCCATGTCCGTTAATTCCCTTTGTTGAAGAATAGACATCAATGTCTGCGCCATGTTCAAATGGTTTCAACAAGTACGGAGTTGGAAATGTATTGTCTACAATTAATGGGATTCCTGCGTTATGCGCGATTTCCGCTAATTTGTCTAAATCAGCAATTTCTGTGCTTGGATTTGCCACACTTTCAACATAAATTGCTTTTGTTTCCGAACCAATTAAATGACGCACAGCAACAAAATCATTAATGTCATCGACAAAATCAAAATCAATCCCAAACTTAGGGAAAAATGTCCGAAATTCATCCAGACTGGATCCATAAATATTACTTGGAGCAATAATCCGGCCACCGTTTTCAGCTACATTCAAAATTGTGTATGAAATGGCAGCCATTCCAGAACCAACCGCGACCGCATCCACACCACCATCTAATTCGGCCATCCTTTTTTCAAAAACTCGCACTGTGGGATTACCATCTCGGGAATAATCATAGCGATTAGGTAACTTTCCTGCCACAATTTGATCAGCAATTCTTGTGTTTTCCAGTCCAAATGCGGCCGTTTGATAAATTGGCACAGAAGATGCAAATTGGTGATCTTTTGGATCGTATCCGGCATGAATTCTTAAAGTATCAAATTTATTTGTTGTCATTATTGTCAACCATCCTTTTTTAAATTGATTGTTTATTAACTGGGTGTTGCACCGCAAAATCAATTGCCTGTTTCAAATCCGCAATTAAATCTGAACTATCTTCAATTCCCACTGCTAATCGAATTAATTGTGTACTAATTCCTGCTTTTAAACGTTCAGCAGGTGGCAACTCTGCGTGGCTCATCTCATATGGTAATTCTGCTAAACTTTCAACCGCGCCTAAACTAACTGCCAACCTAATTAATTGTAATTGATTAACAAAAGCAGATGCATTGATTTTCGGTGCCAGTTCAAAAGAAAGTACGCCACCGAATCCTTGACATTCTGCGGATGCAATTAAATAGTCCTTCGTTCCCTTTATACCAGGATAATAAATTTTTGTAACTTCAGGGCGTTGTTCTAAGAAGTGAATAATTTCGAATGCATTTTGTTGTTGCCGATCCATCCGCACCGCAAGTGTCTGAATACCTCGCCTTACTAGGCTGGCACTTTCTGGTGATAGTACTCCGCCCAATGCATTTTGAACGAAATAAACTTTTTTGCCCAATTCTTCACTATTTGTAACCACTAATCCAGCGATCACATCAGAATGACCACTCAAATATTTAGTTGCCGAGTGCACCACAATATCTGCACCTAACTCAAGTGGTTTTTGCAAATATGGCGTCAAAAAAGTATTATCCACAATTGTTAGCAAATGATGTTTTTGTGCGATTTTTGCCACCCCCGCCACACTGGAAACATGCAATAAGGGATTCGTAACGGGTTCAAAATAAGTTGCCTTCGTATTCTCTTTAATAGCAGGCTCAATCGTTGCCAAATTAGTCGTGTCCACTACCGAAAATTCAATTCCACGTTCCTTAAAATACTGATTCAAGATTCGGAAAGTTCCGCCATAAATTTGATTTCCAACCAAAATATGATCGCCCGGTTTAAAAATTGCAAATACTGCATGAATGGCCGCCATCCCAGAAGCGAATGTAAAACCATTTTTTCCATTTTCCAATAATGTAATTTGTTTTTCTAAATATTCACGAGTTGGATTCCCTGAGCGCTCATAATCCCACCGTACTTTACTTGTTGCACTTGGATAGGCATAAGTTGACGAATTATATATTGGAATGTTAATTGCACCCGTTTGATTATCGTGAACATTTTGACCATGTACTAATTGTGTATTGAATCCTGTCATAATTATTACCTCCAATTAAAAAAAGCACGTTTCCATCCCAGTCTATTTCTAGACAAGGACGGAAACGTGCTTTCCGTGGTACCACCTTAATTCAAATAACCTTCACAAGTTATTCCTCTTTAGGTACATGACTTAGCTTTTTAGTAGTTCAGATACCCTAACCCTGTAACGGGAGTGCCCGCTTTTAGCCTTACACTACAGTGCTCGACTAAAGAAATTGCAATTAGACCATCTTCAACCAGTTGTTATTATCGTTTTCCACCATCCAACGACTCTCTGCAAACAATCACTCGTTTACTCATCTATACATTCTTTATTTATTAACGTTATTATTCATCTCTAACTTATAAATGTCAATCCTTTTTTTAACTTAGTTCTCATTATTAATTAATAATTATTTAACTAATTTCTTGAAACACCGGATAACACAGCACAGATATTTATTACCAACTAAGGACTAATCCAGTTTAATAATCCCAACAGGAAAAAATGAATATGATTCTTCCAACCTCAACATAATTAAAATTAGGTTTAATCTGACTTTTTCATATAAAAAAACGCCCACCATTAAACTTTGGGGGGCGTTTTAGAACTTGATTGCTTTATTGCTTTGTTGTTTGTCGGCTATCTAACCCATAGGGTAAGGTAATCGTTGGTTCATCAATTTCTTCTTTATTCATTAGTTTGGTAAGCAACCGCATTGAGACTGCTCCAATATCATAAAGAGGTTGGGTAACTGAAGTTAATTGTGGACGAACAAGTTGAGCAACCTGGGTATCATTACTTGTGATTAACTCAAATTCATCAGGCACTTTAACTCCTTGGTCCGTTAAACCGTTTAAGACACCGGCAGCAAGCCGATCATCACCAACAAAAGCGGCACCAATGTCTGTACCCTTAAGCTGGCTAGCTAATTTAATTCCGGCTTCATAACTATAATCAGTTTCAAAAATTAATTTTTCGTCAAACTTAAGTCCAGCCTTTTTAAGAGCTTCTTTATAGCCAGCCAATCGATATTTACCATTGATTGGTTCACTTAATGAGCCACTAATAAAAGCAACTTTTTTATTGTCTTCTTTAATTAGCTTAGAAACAGCATCTTCTGTTGATTTAACATAATCAATACTTACAGATGGCACGCTTTCTTGATCATCCACAGAACCGGCAAAGACAATGGGAGTTCTTGAATGCGAAAACTCATCACGTAATTTGTCATTAACGCGATTACCCATAAAAATAATGCCATCTACTTGTTTAGCTAGTAAGGTATTTAGCACTGAAATTTCCTTTTGATCATTTTCATCAGAGTTTTCCATAATAATGTTGTATTTATACATAGAAGCAACATCATCAATTCCTCGGGCTAATGAAGCAAAATAACCATTTGTTACATCTGGAATAATAACCCCGATCGTTGTTGATTTCTTGCTTGCCAACCCACGTGCAACCGCATTAGGTCGGTAATCAAGCTTCTCAATCACATCGTTAACCCTTTGCCTAGTAGCGGGCTTGACATTTTGGTTTCCGTTCACAACTCGTGAAACTGTGGCCATTGAAACCCCAGCCTCTCGTGCGACATCATAAATTGTTACAGTTTGTTTCTCCATTTGAATAAAGTCTCCTTTGTGCGTTATTATACGTTTTCACATGTTTTCATTGCCTTGTTAAGGTTACAAAAAAACGCTTAGCTCTGCAAGTATTGGAAACGCTTTCATGAAAAATATACATCTTTTTTAGCTTTATTTCAAGGATAAACTGTATGATATAATATTATTAAGAAAAAAAAGAAAGAAGGCGATTACATGACACAGCTAGATAAGGTCCGCAAATGGGTCAATGACAACAAGCTTGATGTTGCCTATATTAGTGATCCCAAATCAATTGAATATCTTACAGGATTTGCAAGCGATCCAGTAGAACGTATACTTGGTTTGTTCGTTTTTGCAGATAAAGAACCATTTTTGTTTGCACCTGCCCTTGAAGTTGAAGCCATTCGTGATACCGGCTGGAGGTTCCCTGTGTATGGTTATCTTGATCATGAGCAACCTTTCGAAATGATCGCGAGTGAGATTAAAAAACGCTCGGCCAATCCGACTCACTGGGCAATTGAAAAAAACAACTTAACAATTGCCCACTTCAATGCCATTAAGTCTCAATTTCCAACCGCTAACTTTGATATGGATTTAACCCCATCCATCGAACAACTTCGCTTAATTAAAACCCCAGATGAAATCGAGAAATTAGACGCAGCTGGCCGTGAAGCCGATTTGGCATTTAAGATTGGATTTGAAGCTGTTCAAGTTGGCCGTCCTGAAGCGGAAATCGCAGCAGAATTAGAATACGTTCTTAAGAAAAAAGGTGTCATGCAAATGAGTTTTGACACCCTAATCCAAGCTGGCGCTCATGCAGCAGAACCACACGGTGCCACTGCTATGAATAAAATTCAAAATAACGAATTAGTTTTGTTTGACTTAGGCACAATTCACCAAGGATATATTAGTGACGCATCCCGAACGGTTGCAGTTGGAAAACCAAACGAAAAATCCATGGACATTTACAAAGTTTGCTTAGAAGCTCAATTAACGGCTCAAACACAGGCTAAACCAGGCATGATTGCCCAAGACCTAGATAAAATTGCCCGTGATATTATTACAAAGGCCGGTTATGGTGAATACTTTATCCATCGCCTCGGCCATGGTATGGGAATGGGTGAACACGAATTTCCATCAATTATGCAAGGTAATGAAATGGTTCTTAAAGAAGGTATGTGTTTCTCCATCGAACCTGGTATTTACATTCCAGGAGTAGCTGGTGTCCGCATTGAAGACTGCGTCCACATTACAAAGAACGGTTGTGAACCATTTACGCATACGTCAAAAGAACTCACCTATGTGGGGTAATTAAAAATTTTAACAAATTAAAAGACTCTTTCGCGTAAACGAAAGAGTCTTTTTTGAATCGTTTAAAAATTTAAGCTTCTTTTTTGGAATGTGGCATAAAGACTTCTGTTGGCGCTTCGTAAGCATCCTCACCCTTAACAAAAATATCGTTTTCCTGATCCATTTCATCTCGTAATTGATCTGTGGATGCCTGAAAACTATCAGATGCAGATTCAAAAAGATCGTCTTTACTTTCAAGAACTTTGTCCTTAAGATCAGCGGCAGAATCAAAAATACGATCCTTTAATTCACTTTCCCAGTCATCGCCCTCAAGATCATTTTCTTCTCTAAATCGTTTAACTTTTTCTTGCGTTCCCTGAATCAATTCATCCTTAGTAGTACCAGTTAATTTTAATGTGGCATAAACAGCAGCAGAACCACCTAATAAAGCTCCTAACAAGAATTTACCTTTACTCATTTATAAAGCCTCCAATTTTTCTATTTATTTTTATGTTCTCGGTATAAATTTACGGCACCCTTACCAGCTTTGAAAGCCGTTGAAACTTTTCCAGATTTCTTACCTGGATTCGTTAATTTTGTTGTCAAATTGCGTGTTGCCTCATTTAAGTCAGAGGTACTCTGCCCTAAGTCAGCCATTGCTTGAAATACTGGATCAATCTTTGCTACCTTACCATTTACATCGGCTAACAAATCATTTGCATTAGCCATAATATCCTCTGCTTCTTTAGAAAGTAAATCTACATCTTTTGTAACTACCGCCAAACTCCGATTAATTTCCACCAGAATTTTTGAAGCACGGATTAAAACAACCCCAATAAACAATACTAATATTAATAAAGCCACTGCCGCGATAATCGCTGCAATTCCGCCACCTGTCATAATTCAGCCTCCTTGTTAACTTGAATAGCTTAAGCATATCATTACAAATTACCCACTGCAATTAAAAAAGTAGCAAAACACTTTTTTTATGAAATGGATTACAAAACTTTTTTGGTCTGTTAAAATCAGTACATAAGGAGATGGTCAATATTAATTTTATTATCGGCGCCACAAGTTCCCCTCTTTCGCTAATTAAAGCCTTTCAGAATTATTTCAACTCCATTGACTGGGAAAAAATTGCAACTAGTTTAATTAATCATTTATTTGAAATTGTCTTGATTTCAATATTTTTTTGGTTACTCAATTCAATTGGAAAACGTTTATTAACAAGAGGTCTCCATAAGTATCATCATCTTAATGATGCAATGCCTAGCCGAGCCATGACCTTATTGGCATTAGTAATTAATATTTTTCACTATGTCGTTTTATTTTTCTATCTTTACGCAATTCTTTCCATCATTGGCGTTCCAATCGGCACACTTGTTGCTGGAGCTGGAATCATTAGTATTGCCGTTGGGCTAGGTGCTCAAGGCTTAGTTAGCGATATTGTGAATGGATTGTTCATCTTATTAGATGGTCAGTTGGACGTTGGTGATCAAGTTACTATTCAAAATATTAATGGAAAAGTAACCGAAATTGGCTTACGATCTACGCAAATTCTTTCCGATGATGGCACAACTAACTTTATTCCTAATCGTTCAATCACAGCCATTGCCAACCATTCTCGTAATGATCAAGTTGTGACAATCTTTCTGGCTTTCACAAACCTAACCGATTTAGAAAATGGTAAAAAAATTATTGAACAAGTCAATCCTGATTTAACCTCTAAATTACAGGATGTTACAACAGATCCAACTTTGACGGGACCCGTTCAAGATTCACGTGGAAATATTGGCTTGCGTATTAAAATGTATGTGGCTAACGGCACCGTTGATACCGTCCAAACTTCTTTTCTACAGAGCTATTTAACAAAACTTTCTGAAAACGATATCCAAATTATTAATAATCAATTACTCAAAACTAATAAATAGGAAAGGGTTACGAAATCAAATTTCGTAACCCTTTTTTCTACCACCACTGATCAAAAACTTCGAGTAACTTTTCACTTGCTTTCCCGCGATGACTAATTTGATTTTTTTCGGCAGCTGACATTTCAGCCAGAGATTTTTTCTTTTCTGGTACCCAAAATAAAGGATCATAACCAAACCCGTTATATCCCCTTGGCACCAAAAGAATACATCCTTTCAAATCACCATCGACTACCAATTTATTCTCATCTGGTTTCATTAAAACTAAGGTTGTATGGAAGGTTGCCGTTCTTTTTTCAAATGGCACTCCTGCAAGCTCACTTAATATTTTTGCATTATTTGCAGCATCATCGTGATCTCCTGCATAGCGGGCTGAAAAAATTCCTGGGCGCCCATTAAGAGCATCAATTTCAAGACCTGAATCGTCTGCCAAAACAGGCAAGCTTGTTTCCTTAGTAACTGCCTTAGCCTTTAACGTGGCATTTTCCTCAAAAGTAAGGCCAGTCTCTTTAATTTTTCCAATTTCAGGATAATCTTTCAACGATGAAACTTCAATATGTTTCTGTGCAAACAGCTTCTGGAATTCTTTTAATTTTCCAAGGTTATTAGTTGCAATCACAATATGATTCTTCATCATTTTTATTTCCCCAATTCTAGTTCATCAATTTTTGCTTTTTTAGACTGAATATCAATCCCTAACCACTGGCTAGCAATTTGATTAAAACTAACAGGTGATGCTGTTGTATAGTAAGCATCCTTGATTTGATCTCCGGCCGAGTCTTTGGCAATTTCAAAATAATCGAGTAACGCTGATACGGTTCCAACGGTTTCAGCTCCGGAATCAATTAGTTTAACTTGCTTACCCATCACATCTTGAATAATGGGTCTTAGTAATGGATAATGTGTACATCCCAAAATCAAGGTATCAACATTCTTGCTTTCAAAAAATTGTAATGTCTCGGCAACTATTTTTTTGGCAATCGGAGAGTTATATTCATTGCTTTCCACCAAAGGTACAAATTTTGGACAGGCCAAACTGAATACCTTAACCGAATTATCCTTAGACAATATTGCCTTTTCGTATGCACGACTTTTAATTGTACCCTCTGTGCCAATAACCCCGATTCGACGATTACGGGTTGCCTTAAGTGCAGCACGACTACCTGGTGAAATTACCCCTATTACCGGAATGGAAAGCTTCTCTTGAAGATCCTTCAGAGCAGCAGAAGTTGCAGTATTACAGGCAATAACAAGCATTTTAATATCTTGATGCGTTAAAAATGCCGCCATTTGCTCAGAAAATTGGCGTACCTCATCACTGGACCGAGGCCCATAAGGTAATCTAGCTTGATCTCCAATAAAGCAAACAGACTCAAGTGGTAATTGACGCAAAGCCTCTCGGACGACGGTTAAACCACCAACCCCCGAGTCCATAAATCCAATTGCACGGTTATCCATTTTATTCATCCTCTTCACATATTCTGAAACTACATTATCTCTTTTAAAAAAAAGAAAATCAAGCGTTATCACGGTAATCAAAAAAGTAAAACAGCACAAATGCACTGCTTTACTTTTATAAATGAGTTGCAAAAATTCTAACTACTTAAAATTTTAGTTAGTTTCTGTTTTAGGAATTGACGTTAGATTTTGCCAATTTTTCGAATAGAATTTTGAATTGATCTGATACTGCGGTGTCTTTTGTTTTTTCGTTAAAAATGGATCAATTTTCTGATCTACCGCTAACCATCCACGCCAACCCAAGTGAATTGTATCTTGCATAAAGTAAGGTACACCACCTTTATCACTAAGATCACAAATATTAGTAAATCCTTGTGAAGTTAACTGATACCGAATCTTTTGATCAAATATCTTTAACATTTTTGGTGATAATCCAGTATATTCACTCCACTTTTGGTTTACTGGAGGAATAATAAATTCAACATTCGTATGCAAACTAGCAAACTGGTTTAAAACAAGCTCAAAATCACTAAATTCCGGTGACTGCGTATAGTTCCAGTTACGTTCTAATCCCTTGAATTTAGTTTTTCTTTTTTCTAAACGCCGTTGATAAAATTGATTATCAATTCCAAACTGATTATTAGTAGTATGCGCTTTTCCTTGTTTCACCGCTAATTTATCCAGTGCACCCATTTGATAATTATTCGGTAATTGTTTGGCAAATTGATCAATTCGTCCCTGATTATCTTTCAACTTAAGGGCCGAGAAAAGCTGATCTTCATGCTGTAAAAGTCGTCTTTCGTACGTTAAATAGGTCCGTTGCCCCGACGTGATCTTTTTCCCATCGGCAACTCTTTTAAGCGCACTGGTAATTGTCCGGTTTGCTTTTCCGGATGGCATTTCTAATAATCTTTTAGCTGCATACCGGTCCATTTGCTGACTTCCATGTTGCTTTAAAAGCCACACCGTTGACTGTAAAGGTGAATAGTAAAATGAAAAGGCATCTTTACGGGCTCCCTTTTTCACAAACCACTGTGGTGAAATCACAAATACTGCTTTGCGATTCTTCAACTGGGGATCAACAAGCTGCATCTGAAAATAATGAGTCAAAGATTGCGTCCCAGGTGCACCCATTAAGAATGGCGTATAAGATCGTTTGTACTTTGATGCTAATACGGATGGATGAGAAAAATCAAACCTTGAAAATTCTGAAGATCCGAAAAAAGGTACAAAATTTTTGTGGGAAAGTGCTGATTCTTTAATAACCTGTCCTTTAAGAACATTAGGTGATAAAGATGTTGCTGCCTGACGTTCCGTTTTAGAATTGATATGACTCAATTTAAATGGGGAAAACAGAATTGCAAGTAACAGCAGCCCTGCTAAAAGAACTGGCCCAAAAATCAGAAAAAGTTTCTTTGCCACTAGGCTTGTAATTCCTTAACTTGTGCAATGATTTTGTTTGGCGTGTCCCATTTGCTACGCTCAAACTCAGAAACTGGCACATTAACTCCCAGCTCACTTTGTAATTGTAAAAGGAGTTGAACTGTCCCCATTGAGTCCAACAACCCAGCATCAAAAAGATTACTGTCCATATCTTCGCTTACATCATTACCTGTTAAATCCTGTAAAATATTTAAAACTTTTTCTTTTGTATCCATTATAATTACTCTCCTTCAAAAATTAATTTACTTCGCAAACAACATTGTATTTAAAAACCCTGAAAATAGTAAAAATGTAAAACAAACAAAATTAAAAGTTATAAAAGTTGCGAAAAGCTCTGTAAACTTATTGTGTGGTAACTTGTCCTGATGCTTTTTCTTGTACCTCAACCACCAGCCATTCACAACGAGCGCGACCCCGTGCAGGATACCATAAGAAATATAATACCAAGTAACTCCATGCCAAAATCCCATGATCGTCATATTGATGATATAAGTGACATTAGCTGTTGTTTTGGGACTCTTGAAAACCTTGTGCTTCATCAAAAAGAAAACTAACCGCATATAAATGAAGTCACGAAACCAAAACGATAAAGTCATATGCCAACGATTCCAGAATTCCTTGATATTGTGTGATTTAAATGGTGCATTAAAGTTAATTGGTGTTTCGACACCCATAAAATAACTTGTCCCAATTGCAAACAAACTATAACCAGCAAAATCAAAGAATAGATACATACTGTAAACGTACATGACTCCAACCAATGACCAAGACATGCCATGTGCCATTAAAGCTTGATGCTCTATCTTTGGTAACATCAAAGTTCCAAAAAGATAGGACAACATATATTTATAAACGAACCCTAGGAAAATATTGTGTACACCTTTTTGCAAAAGCTTCAAATATTTATCTTGACTAGGCACATGATCATAATCACGTTTAAAACGTCGATAACGATCAATTGGTCCTGATGAAATGGTTGGGAAAAAGACCAGAAATTGTATAAAGAACCACGGTTCAAATTTCTTTAAAACACCATCGCGAGATTCCATAATCGTTTGAACAACTTTAAACGTTAAATAACTAATTCCTAAGAATCCAATAATTGACTGGGTACCATTAATGGCCGGTGTGAGCTTAACAACTACTAATGGTAAGATTGCCAGAATTACAGCACCCACAAAGATCCCCGTTTGATTCCTACTTTTACGATACGTAGTGTATCCCCAAACCAGTAACACTTCGTAAACTAAATACGCAATTAAAGCGATTCCTTGCGTTAACTTAGAACCACCAAAAATAAGAACTAAAAAGAAAAAGGAAATCAGTGTTTCATACCAGTGAAATCTCTTCCCACAAAGTAATCCAATCACTATCGGCAATAGTGCAATTGCCAATATGCCAAAGTAAGTAGGATTCTCATAAGGTATAAATGTTAGCATTATGAATTAACCTCTCTCATGATCGATTTAATATCTACCTTACCATTGGCTGTGATTGGTAAGCTACTTTTGAAAACAAGCCGATTTGGCACCATATACGACATCATCGTAGCTTGTAAGCCCTTTTTAATTGCCACTGTTAGATCCATGTTATTCTCGAAATCATTATCCTCTGCAATCACATAAGCAATTAATTGCGACACCTTATGATTAGTATCATACTTAGGAACCGCTACTGCCTGTTTAATAAGCTTTTGCGCATTTAAATAGTGATCAACTTCTTCCAACTCTATGCGATACCCATGCAGCTTAATCTGAAAATCAAGGCGTCCTAGGTAATGTAAAACACCATTTTCATCCTTTGTACCTAAATCACCTGAATGATAGGCATCATGATTTCCGACCTGCTGAAAAACATGAGCCGTTTTTTCTGGATTATTTAAATAACCTTTGGACACACTTGGGCCTGAAATAACCAACTCACCCGTTTTACCAACATCGACAGGCTTTCCAGATTGATCAAGCACACTAATTTTCATGTCTGATTTCGGTTTGCCAATGGGAAGCCGTTGATCTTCGTCTAAGATTTTCTGTGTAATCTCCATCGCCGTCACCGCAACGGTAGTCTCAGTTGGTCCGTACGTATTATAAATTTTTGCTTGTGGAAACCGTTCTTTTAACTGTACTGCCGTCCGATGGGTTAATTCTTCACCACAAAACATGAAGTGACTTAACGTTGGATAATGGGCAGCATCAAACTCCGGTTGCAATAAACAAATATCAACAAAAGAAGGTGTCGAAACCCAAACGTTTAAATTCATCTTGGGTAAGTAATCAAAAAGCTCTTTAAAGTTATCCGTAATTTTTTTAGGTAAAACCTGTAAAGTTCCACCACTAACCAATGTCGGATAGAGACTCATCACTGATAAATCAAAGGAATACGGTGCCTGGGCAAGACTGACCGGTGCATCAGGTAAATTAAAGTCCTTTAACATCCAATTTACAAAACTTGTTAAGTTCTGATGACTAATTTGAACTCCTTTTGGTTTTCCCGTTGTCCCAGAAGTAAAAATAATGTAGTAGTTCTGATCGCCCGAAACTGCAAGCTTTTCATCAAATCGACCAGTCGTTTTAAATATCTGAGCTAATTCATCAGCATTTATCACCGGAATTCCTTTAATCTGAATCGGCAATTTCTCTACTGCAATACAAGCAGTGGGCTTAGCAATCTCTTGGATCATTTCCAACCGATCATTTGGAGAATGCTGGTCAATGGGGATATATGCATGCCCACTTTTTACAATTCCGAGAAAGGTTGCTACCATTTCAAAACTCTGTTCACCAAAAACCATAATTGGTGCCTGAGCGTCTAAATTCATTTGACCGATTTTACTGGCCAACGCGTCCGAATAACATTTCAACTCATGATATGTATGGGTTTCACCCAGATAATCATAAGCAATGCGATCTGGTGTTTGCTCACTGTTTTTGTCGATCGCGTTAATTACGTTTGTAATTTGCATTGTTTCCCCCCTAATAACTTTTAAAACACTTAAATTTCATTGTAAATAAATGTACCGCCACTAATACCACTATAGCCGTATAAATACACAAGTATTAAGAAAACGACAAAATAAAAAAACATTTGTGCTAGGAACTTCACCCATTCCCGTTGCCATAATGTTTTAAAAAAATCTTTCATGTTTTGTTTCCCCCCTAGAATGCACGTCTCTATCAATCACAGTATCTCATGAATTAATTAGCCTGTAAATATATTTTTAGTATAACCACTTAATCGTATGTGTCAAATTTTCCTAGGTGCCTTATAATCAACCAAATATTTATACACAATAATTAGTTTGAAAATATTTTTGCCATTGCTCCGATAGGGCTACTTGTTGGGGCATCAACTGGTATTTTACCTGAAAGAACTCCAATATGCTTAGAATGGTGCTTGTTGCTCAGCTGAGCTGAACTCAACGTCTTCAATGATTCCGTAGCGATCTCAATCGTTAGCTCTTGTAACTTTCTTAAACCACCACGTAAGTATTTATCTAGCTTACCGTTTACCCGAGCTTCAATTAATTTCAACATAGCCTCAAGGCCCTTTTCGGACCATACTTTGCCTTGCTTTTTCATTCGATACGTGTACGCTCTGTGTGAGCTTTCAACGGATCCCAATTTGCCGACCCTCATGAAGCCACGATCGTGTGGAGACTTTATAAACTGCCAATTTCTTGCCAAATATTGTCTTAGGACCCTTAGGCTCTCAAGTTCCTTATCAGTTTTAATTTGCGACTCAAATGTATCTAAAATAACGTTTAACTGATTCTGATCATACAGGCTAACGCTCTTAACGGCCTTATCAACCAATGGATTAAATAAACCAAAGGTTTGTTTAATCTTTTTGACAAAGTGATACCGATCGATAGTAAATTCAACTCTTTGAGCACTCGGAACTATTTCTCGCATACTTTTCGGGTTATACCCTGGGCCACCATCACTTGCTGTAAACACGGTCATTTCACTGATTTTATAATACTTCTCAATGTAGTCAGTTACTCGTTTTTGAACCTTTTTTTGATTGATACCAACAAACTCAACTTTGTTTGATCTTGTTCCATCTAATCCTGATTCAAAAACAATGTAATGGTGGACGTCTTGTCTTCGTCGATTAATTTTGTGTATCTCAAAGGCATCGCCTTCAACCACTAAGTTTTCAACTTTTCGTTTCTTAACTAGTTTCTCTTCGGACGATTTTTCTTCTGTCTTCACGGTATCTGCCATGTCTCTGATAATTCGGTCTACTGACCAGGCACTAATATCCGTCTGACTTGCCAGATTGATCATTGCGGCCGTATTTCTCATCGTTGTCGTTTGCCCAATTTTGGCAACGACACTTTTAAAATAAGGTGAAATTCTTTTTCTTTCTTCCAACTGAAGTTGTTCATCCAACGGGAAGTAATAACTTCCATTGGGTCGAAGATAACATCTTCTTTCAAAATTCACGGCGCCAAACATAAACTCAATTGTTCTGGCCTGTCGATTAATGAATGTATTTTCTGCCGGAATTGATGGAACGAGTGTTTCATCTAATTGCCTCAGATATTCAGCTACAACCAGCTGGAATGACTTCCTAAGATGAAGAATTACCTGCTCCTCTAAATCAAATAAACTGTCTAAATTTCCCAATGATTCAATAAAATCTGCTAAAATATACATGAAAGACCTGTATCCTTTCCTTTAATCTTCGTCGATTAAAAGGCTACAGGTCTTTTTCTATATATTCAACTCAAAATGAATATTCCTAGAATTTTATTGACCATCTAGGAAAACCTTACACTAACACCATTTTGCTCCAATCTTTTTAACTCTTAAACTCAAAAAGATCCATTCTATTCGATGTAAAAACCGAGATAGGATGAATCTTAAAATTAATCGAACTTATTTATTTGTTAGTTAATTTGCTTGCAGCAGCTTCATCAAGAATAACTGTGACATTGTCATGGTTTTGAAGAATGCTTGCTGGTAAATCAGGTGTATCTGGGCCTTCAATCATGCCTTTAACAGCGTCAGCCTTTTCTGCTCCATAAGCTTCCAATAAGATATGTTTAGACTTCATAATTGAAGACAATCCCATTGATAAAGCTTCCTTAGGAACATCTTCTTCGTGTTCAAAGAAACGGGCATTGGCATCGATAGTTGATTGAGTCAAAGAAACACGATGAGTTCCAATTTCACGGGAAGTTCCTGGTTCGTTAAAACCAATGTGACCGTTACGGCCAAGACCTAAAATTTGAAGATCAATTGGATTGTCTGCAATGACCTTGTCATAACGTTTTGCTTCAGCATCAATATCTTTTGCTAAACCATTTGGTAAGTATGAAGTCTTGAAAGGCTTCTGGTTGAACAAGTTCTTGTGCATGAAATAGTTATAACTTTGATCATTATCAGCAGATAAACCGATATACTCATCTAAGTTAATTGAAATAGAATCACTAAAATCAAGGTCACTAGCAATAATATCTTTGTACGTTGTAATTGGTGTACTACCTGTAGCTAAGCCAAAAACATGAGCACCGTTCTTCTTTGCATCTGCAAATACTTGATAGCCTTTTTGGCCGCCTTCAACTTCATCTTTAACAATAATAATTTGCATAATTAATCTCCTTTTCATTTTTAATGTATATTTTGCAATCACGAAACACCATTCGTATTGGTATAGCCCAATTATATAATCTCTCTGTTTAAATTGCAAGGGTATAGACCAAAATTTTTGATTTTATTTTTTACTTTCAATCTTTAGTGTTTTTATAGAAGCGATCAACAAATGCATAACAAATTAGTTGCCGAATTTTACTTTTATAGCTATACTAAATTCATATTTAATACAGGGGTGCTGGATCCAATCCGGCTGAGATAAAGGCTAGTGGCTTTTGACCCTCGAACCTGATATGGATAATGCCAGCGCAGGAAGTCTTTTTTTAATTATTATTTGACTTGGATAAATCTCATAATAATTAATTTAAGTATGTCTTGGACAAGCTGGCAAATTTTTGCTGGCTTTTTATTTTGCTTTAAGAAAGGATATAAAATAATGAACACAAGTGTCGCAATTCAAATACTTCCCATGTTGGAAGATGACAAAAAGGTCGTAGCCGTAGTCGATAAAGCAATTGAATACATTCAGTCAACTGGAGTTACTTATGCAGTTGGTGCCTTTGAAACAACCATCGAGGGTGATTACGATCAACTAATGGAAATCGTTAAAAATATCACTAAAATTGCCGCAGATGCTGGGGCTCCTCAAGTGATGACTTACGTTAAGATTGACTATAAATCAGCAGGTAAGGTTTTAGGAATTCATGAAAAAACAGACAAGTATCAACATTAATTTTTTACCAGCGCTCGTTATTCTATTACTTTTAGTTGTCTGGCAACTTGTCAGTAGTTTTCAACTCGTTCCATCTTTTCTTTTGCCATCACCTGTAAGCGTCGTTGAAGCGTTTGTAGGCGACTTTTCATTACTCATGAGTAATGCTTGGGTAACTTTGTTAGAAGCGTTCTGGGGCCTATTATTAGGTGTCTGCGGCGGTTTGCTAATCGCTATCTTGATGGATTTGTTTAATCCTCTCTATAAAGCTGTTTATCCGCTACTAGTCATTAGCCAAACCATCCCAACCGTGGCAATCGCCCCACTTTTAATTCTATGGTTAGGTTATGGAATGCTACCAAAAATTGTTTTGGTCATTCTGACCACCTTTTTCCCGGTAGCTGTGGAAATGCTGACTGGTTTTCGAGCCACAGATCCCGACTTAATTAAACTAATGCAAACGATGGGAGCCAGTAAATGGAAACTATACTATTATGTAAAGTTTCCAAACTCCTTAAATCATTTCTTCTCAAGTTTGAAGATTTCTGTATCCTATGCCATCGTCAGCGCGGTTGTATCGGAATGGGTTGGCGGTTTCAGTGGCCTTGGGGTTTATATGACCCGCGTCATGAAAGCTTATGCATATGATAAAATGTTCGCTGTAATTTTCCTAATTTCCGCCATCAGTCTTGTCCTTATTTGGCTCGTATCCTTTATACAACGCAAAGTCATGCCTTGGGAGGTAACCAAAAAATGAGAACCATTACACACAAATGGCTAATCTTACTCTTTAGTCTTTCCCTAATTGTTATGCTTAGTGGCTGTCAATCTAAGCAAAGTAAGTCCAAAAATCGCACAGTAACCGTTGTTTTAGATTGGACGCCAAACACAAATCATACCGGCATGTATGTCGCAAAACAAAAAGGTTACTATAAGAAGTACCATCTCAATGTAAAGTTTATGCAGCCGCCTAAGGATGGTGCTGAACAGTTAGTCGCAAGTGGTAAGGCTGAATTTGGCGTTTCTGCACAGGATACATTTGCGGGTGCAATTGCCCGAAAGGATCCATTGCCGATTACTACTATCGCCGGAATTATCCAGCACAACACTTCGGGAATCATGTCGCGAAAAGCCGACGGGATCACTTCTCCTAAGAAAATGATGGGCAAACGTTATTCCACTTGGGACTTGCCAATTGAACAAGCAACCATAAAACAAGTTGTAAATGATGACCATGGTAACTATAAAAAACTAAAATTAATTCCGAATAACATCACTGATGAAGTAGCCGCTTTAAAATCCAAACAGACAGATGATATCTGGGTATTTTATGGCTGGGCAGGACAAAACGCCAAAGTTAAGAACTTCCCAATTAATTATTTTTCGTTTCGTTCACTGAACAAAGTTTTTGACTATTACACACCAACCTTAATTGGCAATAATAGTTTCTTAAAAAATAATCTCCAAGTTGCAAAAGATTTCATGAAAGCAACTACTAAAGGATACGATTACGCTTCTAATCACCCGCACCAATCTGCTGACATTTTAATGGATCAGGTCCCAGAGTTAAAAAGTAATCGAAAACTTGTTTATGCAAGTCAAACTTACCTTTCTAAACAGTATGCCCTTGGGTCAAAACAATGGGGAAAAATCAGTGCAACCCGCTGGAATGGCTTCTACACTTGGTTAAATAAAAATAATTTAGTTTCTGTAAAGTTAAAAAAAGATCAAGGATTTACGAATAAATATCTTCCAAAATGAGGGTTTAATTATGGCGTTATTGCAAACGCAGCACATTACTAAAAACTATGACAATCGCGAAGTTCTCTCAGACGTTAATATTCATCTAAATCAAGGTGAACTGGTCAGCATTCTTGGAATCAGTGGTATCGGTAAAAGCACATTGTTTAACATCATCGCTGGACTAGAAGCGCCAGAAGCTGGGCAAGTTTTGCTTAAAGATCACGAAATCACCAATACCACTGGTCATATCAGTTATATGCTGCAAAAAGATCTGCTCCTTCCCTATCGCACAATTATGGGCAATGTCATTTTACCAGCACTGATGCAAAACATCCCCAAAAAAGAAGCGGAAACTAAAGCCGCACCTTTTTTTAAAATTTTTGGTTTAGAGAATACTGAAAATCTATATCCACAAACGCTTTCTGGTGGCATGCGGCAACGAGCAGCTTTATTAAGAACTTACATGTTTTCAAAAGAGGTATCCTTACTGGATGAACCCTTTAGTGCCTTAGATGAGATTACTAAGCGACAAGTACACAGCTGGTATCTCCAGCTGATGCAGAAAATCGACTTATCCACTCTGCTCATTACGCACGATGTGGACGAAGCCATTCTCCTATCTGACCGCATTTATATTCTAAGTGGGACACCCGCTTCGATCACTCAAGAAATTACGATTGATCCCAACTTAAAGAAACAACCTGACTTTGAATTAAGTACCGATTTTTTGGTTTATAAGCGAAAAATATTGAATTTATTATAGAAAGCAGAAGATTTGGGACTAAATCATTCGAATCTTTTGCTTTCTATAATTTTTTATTATATATTCTAGTTAAGTCAAACTATAGAACGATAAAGAGGAGCTGTTTTTTATGGCAAGTGAAGTTGTACTTTTTAACCCTGGAGACTCACTAGGAAATTTTCATGATTATAACGAGGCTGTTCGTAGTGGGCAACTCTATAAGCATAAGGATAATACGCCGCATGAATTAGTTATTGCAACAGATCCTAAGAGTGACGAAGACTACCTTATTTTTTATGCTAAGGATGCTGTTGATCCAAAAACTAAAAACAATCACGGAACCCAGTACACCATCTCAAAACATTTATAAAACGAATATTTACGTGCCTTGTCAAAAAAGGGAGGACCCGCAATGACCTTTGCAGATCAACTTGTTAGGCAAAGAAAACGGGCCGGCTATACAAGAAAGGCCCTAGCCGAAGAATTAAAAGTTAGTCCAGATTTAATTAGCGAGTGGGAACATGGCGAAGTCGAACCAGACTTGTCAGCGCTAATCAAACTGCACAAACTTTATCAAATCAGTTTAGATGAACTCGTTTTAAGTCCAAGACCACATAAAACAGTTAGTGCTTCTAAATGGTTAAGCCAGTTTGACCACGCATTAAAGAAAAAGTAGTTTGTTTCTAAGTAATAAAAAGAAGCTTCGTAATTTTTCAATTACGAAGCTTCTTTTTTACGCTAAGTTTTAGTAGACATCGACATTGGAGCCGAATTCAGCCTCTAAATCTTCTAATAACGTATTTTTTTCTGTTTTGCATTCTTTGTCAGAATATTTAATATATAAAACCTCGCTTTTAAGATTGCCTAAGAAGTAACTTATCAGGCGCGAATGTTTTACTGTTTCTGAACGTTAACAGCTTGTGGTCCACGGTCGCTGTCTTCAACGTCGAAAGTAACCTCTTGGTCCTCTTCCAATGTCTTAAAACCGTCGCCTTGAATAGCTGAGAAATGAACGAATACATCGTCACCGTTTTCGCGATTAATAAAACCGTAACCCTTATCAGGGTTAAACCATTTAACTTTACCTTTTTCCATGTGAATGAATCCTCCTTGCGCAATGCGCGTTTAAAAATTTTGTATCCCACAAGCTAATTACGAAAGGAGTGACGCTCTTAGAACTCCGTACCTTTGATAATAAACTGATAAAACACATTAGTAATAGTTTAACAGGGAAAAAACATTGTTACAAATAAAACGACTTCCAATGCTATCCAACAGTACTCAGGTTCGATTGGTGCTTCATTAATGGCCACGTTTATTGGAATCAGCCAATCAAACGCCCATGGCCTATCCTTCGTAAAAGCAACCGGTCTTGGAAGCCGACATGATTTTATTTTTCTCATTATCATGGAACTTATCATGTTAGTTCTTCAAATTGTGAACTTTAAAACTCAGAAAAGTACCTCTTCGGAAAACTAATTAACTAAAAAATGATCGGTTGGCAAGTCTATTTAGACTGCGAACCGATCATCTTTTTTAATTTTTACCGCTAGGCCTGAGGACAGCTTCACAAATCAGTCAAGAAAATATAAGCAAGGCTCCCACTACTTCGAACTATTGATGATTTTCGTTCGTTGTCGATTCTTGTGGCATAATTCAGCCGCAAGAACTCGCGGCGGGATTGCGATCCCGCATACGCACCTCGACTCTTTTTAATTTTTACCGCTAGGCCTGAGGACAGCTTCACAAATCAGTCAAGAAAATATAAGCAAGGCTCCCGCGGGATTGCGATCCCGCATACGCCTCGCTTATATTTTCTTGACTAACGATTTGTTACGCTCACTAAATCTTTTTCCACCAACTTCTCCGCGATCTGCACCGTATTCCATGCCGCACCCTTCAACAAGTTATCCGCCACTACCCACATGTGATAGTTACCCGGATTTTCTTGATCTCCACGCACTCTGCCCACAAACGTCTCTCGTTTACCTTCCGCATTAATTGGTTGTGGATATAATTGTTGGTCTGGATCATCTTGCAAAACCACTCCCGGTGCCTTTGCCAACACCTTTTGAATCTTTTCACGACTGGCTTCCTTAGGATTTGCCACTTCAAAATACACTGCTTCACCATGTCCAATGCCAACCGGTACGCGCACACACGTAGCCGTCACCTTAATATCAGGCGCGTCCATATCATCCAACATAATCTTTTTGGTTTCATGAATCATTTTCCACTCTTCATGCGTATACCCATCATCTTCAAATACATCGATTTGAGGTAATAAGTTAAAGGCCAATGGATAATGTTTTGCGCCACCCTTTACAGGATAAATAGTGCTTTGCATTTCTTTGCCATCTAAATGTTCTTGGGCCTGGGCATTCATTTCATTCCAAGCTTGTTGACCAGCACCAGATGCCGCCTGATAAGTGGACACAATTACCTGTTTTAAACCAAATGCTTTGCGAATCGGTTCCAAAGCCACTACCATCTGAATTGTTGAACAATTAGGGTTAGCAATAATGCCATGATGACGAGTGAGTGCCTCTGCATTCACTTCTGGCACAACCAGTGGGACATCGGGATCCATTCGAAACGCACTCGTATTATCTACACAAACAGCGCCTCGTTTAACAGCCTCTGGCAATAGCCGTTTTGAAACATCACCACCTGCAGATGCCAATACTAAATCAACACCTTCAAAAGATTCTGGTTTAGCCTCTTCAACAGTCACTGGTTGATTGTGAAATTTTAATTGTTTACCGGCTGATCGTGATGAAGCCAAAAATTTCACTGACTTAACTGGAATTGTGGACTGTTCTAATTGTTGAATTAGACGTGTTCCGACCGCTCCCGTTGCACCTAAAATAGCTACATTATATTCGCTCATTTCATTTTCCTCTTTTATCTGCTGAATTTTACTTAGATGCTGATGCCGTCTTAGCTGCCATAAAGCCTTTCATATTCGTCATTGCGGCATGTAAATCTTCCACACTTGCTGCATATGATAAGCGAATATAGCCTTCACCACCAGGGCCAAACGCACTTCCTGGGATGACACCGACTTTACCGTCTTGGGCTAATTCCGTGGCAAAATCAACTGAATTTTGCGTAAATCCTGCTGGGATTTTTGCAAAAATGTAAAAAGCACCCTTTGGCGGAACCGTTTCAAATCCTAATTTATCTAAACAATCAATGACATAGTCACGGCTCTTTTTATACTGGACACACATTTTCTTTGGATCATCCAACCCATTAGTTAAAGCTTCAGTAGCTGCAGCTTGCGCTGGATTAGATGGTGCAGTAACCAAAAAGGCATGCATTTTGGCGGCATTTTTGACAAAATCAGCAGGAGCAGCAATATACCCAATCCGATAACCTGTCATTGCATGGGATTTTGACAACCCATTCACTAAGATTGTTTGTTCAGGAATCATTGCTGCGATTGAATGATGCGTAATGTCATATGTAAGTTCACTATAAATCTCATCAGCAATCACAAAAATTGGTTTCGTCGCAATTACATCTGCTAATCCCTGTAATTCAGCTTCTGTGTACTCCACACCGGTCGGATTATTAGGATACGTCAAAATAACTGCTTTAACGGCATCCCCCTCTTTGGCAAGCGTTCCTTTCAAACGTTGAGGAGTTAACACAAAGTTGTCTTTTGAAGTATCCACTTCAACTGGCGTTCCACCTGCAACGGTAATCAATGGCACATATAGTGCAAAAGCTGGGGTTGGCACAATCACTTTATCCCCAGGGTTTAACATGGCCATTAAACTTGCCGCTAAGGCTTCAGTAGCCCCAATCGTAGTTACAATTTCTGCTTTTGGATCATAGTCCAAATTATAACGGGTCTTTAGAAAACCACTGATGGCGTTTCGTAATGCTGGGGTTCCCTTTTGGGCTGAATAATGGGAATCATTATTACGAATACTTTCAACTGCTGCTTCTTTGACATGTTCCGGAGTATTAAAACCAGGTTCTCCTAAGGTCAATTTGACCAATCCGGGAATCCCCGTAACTTTCTGATCAAACGCCCGAATTCCAGACGGTCCAATGGAATCTAAGCGTTGATTAACTTGATCTGATAATGCTGTGTTTAATTTTGGCATTCTACCACTCCTCGTATTTTTTAAGATAAAACATTTTCTAGGCCAACTACTAATTCAGTTAATGAACCAACTTTTTTAACCGCGATTTCGACACCCTTCATGAACGAATCACGTGTGAAGGAATCTTGCCGAATTGTCAACGCCTCACCCTCGCTACCAAATAAGACCTGCTCGTGAGCTACGTAACCGGGCAAACGGACGGAATGAATTCTGATTCCTTTATAATTACCGCCACGTGCTCCCGGCAAGTTTTCATCAAACTTTTTGTTATCAGCCGCTTGTGGTTCGCGCGCTTCACTGATTTGTTTGGCAGTACTCAGAGCCGTTCCAGAAGGAGCATCCGTTTTGTCGGCATGGTGCATTTCAATAATTTCTGCTTCGGGGAAGTATTTAGCCGCCTCTTTAGCAAATTTCATCAATAGGACGGCGGAAATTCCGAAATTAGGAACGATCAGACCAGCCATGTGTTGGGTTTTCGCATAGGCTTTAAGATCCTCAACTTGTTGATCTGTTAAACCACTAGTTCCCACGACCGGACGAATATGATGGCCTAAGGCAAATTTGGTATTTTCAAAAACTGCTTTTGGAGTACTGAAATCAATCCACACATCAGCTTCAATGTTAATTGCAGAGAAATCATTGAAAACCTGAACATCCTTTGGTAAATCATAACTTGCGGGTTGTAAATCCTTTACTAAGGGACTATAAACGCCCACCAATTTAAAATCCTCTGTGTTATTCACAAGGTGAACCGCTTTTTGGCCCATTGAACCGTTAAATCCAGCAACAATTATTTTAATCATCTGTAACTCCTAACTCTTCTAAATCGTCCGTTTCTAGCGCATCTTCGTTTAATCCCAACGCCTTTGCCAAGGTTTGTCGTTCTTCATGATTCAACGGCAAAATTGGTAAACGACTGCCGCCAACTTGAAATCCTTGCGCCTTTAAAACAGCCTTGACTGGTGATGGCGAAGGATAA
Organism: Pediococcus damnosus; assembly: GCF_001611155.1. NCBI lineage: Bacteria > Bacillati > Bacillota > Bacilli > Lactobacillales > Lactobacillaceae > Pediococcus > Pediococcus damnosus. Next base: position 1,705,610 of record NZ_CP012294.1, on the reverse strand, counting down.
AGGAATAGTGCTGCCATCTTTGGGGTTAATCGTCTTTGCAAACCAGCTGCCAACTTTGTGTCACCTTTATAAAAGGCATCCAGCATTGCCCGCATATCTCTTCCATAAATATGGGCAGCTACAGAAACGACCCCAGTTGCGCCAATCGCGATTCCTGGTAACGTCTGCGCATCTTCACCCGTGTAGACCATGAAATCATTTGGTGTGTTTTCAACTAAATATTCCAAATCTTCCAAAGATGTGCATTGTTTAACCGCCTGAATATTAGGGTGTTGAGCCAACTGAACCACCGTCTCGTTTTGCATGGTGACCCCGGTTCGGCCTGGAATATTATAAATAGCAATTGGAATTGGTGACTGATCAGCGACCGTTGTGAAATGAGCAACCATGCCGCGTTGATTAGGCTTATTGTAGTAAGGTACAACGACAAGTGCCATATCAATTCCCTCAATTTGCCCCACTTCTTTGGTAAACTGGACCGTTTCAAGCGTATTATTGCTTCCAGTTCCGGCAACAATTGGTACCCGTCCATCAATAATTTTTGCAAATTGCGTATATAATTCAATTTTTTCATCATGGGTTAAATTTGGCGTTTCACCGGTTGTCCCACCAATAATAAAACCGCGACTTCCAGTATCTAAAAGATGATTAGTGAGTGTTTTTAAAGCTGGAAAATCAATTTGGCCCTGATCATCAAACGGGGTCACAATGGCAGTTAATATATCTGCATTTTTAAACATAATTTTAAGTCCTTTCAAATCCAATTACTTACTGATTCATTCGATCATTTAAAAATCCGCTAATGGCAGTAACGCCCAACCAGATTGCCTTTGGGTTGGGTTTAAGGGTAGCTGAATGCAGCTGCGAATCGTCCTCAACTCCCAGCCAAAACATGGTTCCGGGAATCTTTGCCAACAAGTAACCAAAATCTTCACCGGTCATTGCTGGCTGCGTTTCAATAAACTGAACGTTTTTGGCCTGCTTCATACAGGTAATAAAATTCTTGGTTAGTACTGGATTGTTTTCGACAGGCCAGTAACCACCCTGATTGAGTTTAACTTCAACCCGCGCCTGATAACTCTGGGCAATGCCATCAGCCACTTCTTTAATTCGCTGATCAATATGTTCAATCATTGTCTGCGTAAGTCCACGAATGGTCCCTTCTAAATGAGCCCGACCCGCAATGACATTTCGAATGCTCCCAGCTTCAAACTTACCAAATGTGATCACGCCGCCTTCAATTGGATCCACGCTCCGTGACACAATCGTTTGAACCTGATTAATAAATTGACTAGCTGCGACAACCATATCATTAGCATCCTGTGGAAATGCCGCATGTCCACCTTTACCGTAGAAATCGACGTCGACTTCTGTGGTCCCGGCAAATAAAGTTCCCATTCGGCAGCCAATCGCCCCAACTGGTAAATCTGGATTGTCATGCAAGCCATAAAATTCATCTGGCCGCCATTTTCCGGTAAACACATTTTGTTCATAGGCGGTTTTCCCACCATTCAAACTTTCTTCGGCAGGTTGAAAGAAAAATAACAAGTTGTCTTTGGGTTGGTGACTCGCAAAATAGCTGAGTAAACCAAGGGCGACTGACATGTGAATATCGTGACCACAGGCATGCATCACGTTTGGATGAGTTGATGAAAAAGGTAATCCAGTCTGTTCTTCAACCGGTAAGCCATCAATATCTGTGCGGTAGCCTATGGTCCGAACTGGCGCACTGCCATGCACTAATACCAAAAGAGCTGTAGGCATTTCATCTGGAACTTTAATTTCTAGATTAGTTTGATCAAACTGACGCACAACTTTTTCCAAATAGGCATGGGTTTCAACCTCTTGCATTGCTAGCTCTGGAATTTGATGCAATTCTTGGTAAATATTAATTAATTGCGACTCAGTTAATGGAGCTTGGCGTTGTTTTTCCATTCTTTTACAGCTTTCTTAAAGTGTCCTCTAATTCCGTTTTGGATCGCGTTTGGTCGTCAATATCTTTCATTTTACGAGCCGGAACCCCAGCAACCATAGTATTAGGCGCAACGTCTTTGGTAACTACTGCTCCAGCGGCAACCACCGCTCCTTTTCCAACGTGCACGCCTTCCAAAACGACTGAATTGGCACCAATCATAACGTCATCGTCAATCCGCACTGGTTGTGCAGAAGCAGGTTCAACAACTCCTGCCAAAACTGTGCCGGCACCAATGTGAGCATGTTTACCCACAATTGCGCGACCGCCCATGACAACGCCCATATCAATCATTGTATCTTCGCCAATTTCAGCACCAATGTTAATTAAAGCACCCATCATAATAACGGCATTATCGCCAATGACCACCTGATCACGAATGATCGCACCTGGTTCAATGCGGGCATTCACGTTCTTAGTATCCAACAATGGCACGGCGGTATTGCGACCATCGTTTTCAACCACGTAATCATCAATCACGGCCTTGTTTGCCTCAAGAAATGGCTTAACATCTGCCCAATCACCAAAAATGGTTCCAGCTTTTGTTTCTACAAAATTCTGAATACTAGCAGGAAAATCAAGTTTGGCTAAATCACCTTTCAAATATACTTTAACTGCTGTTTTCTTTTTAGAATTACTAATAAAATCAATAATTTTGCGTGCATCTAATTTTGCCATATCTTGAGCCTACCCTTCAAATTTCGTTGCTTTTCTACTTTAAGTTTGTTTAATTAAGCCAACTTTAAAACATTTTTCTCTTCTTACATTATATGGCATTCAAGTATCTAAATAAAATCTTGATCCAGACGAACTAAATCCTCGTAACTTTCCCGTTTAACCACCAGTTTAGACTGCCCATTTTCGACAAATACCACTGCTGGTCTTGGATTGCGATTATAATTTGAAGCCATTGAATACCCATAAGCGCCCGTTGCTAAAATCGCTAATGTATCGCCTGGTTGTGATTTTGGTAAAGCTTGCTTTTGAATCAGAATGTCGCCAGATTCACAATATTTACCGGCAATCCGCACTGTTTCTTCATTTTTATCACTTGCGCGATTAGCTAAAACAGCTTCATAGTCGGCCTGGTACAAAGCGGGACGGATGTTGTCACCCATGCCGCCATCCACCGTGACATATGGCAACAGTCCGGGGACATCTTTTCGGGATCCAATTGTATACAAGCTGTATCCAGCCGGACCAACAATTGAGCGGCCTGGTTCAATCCAGATTGCTGGCATTTTCAGATCACGTTGTCCAACCCGTTTTTGAACGGCCTTGATAATTGCATCCACGAACTTTTCAGGGGCAATCGGATCATCTTCCTTAGTATACCGAATCCCAAAGCCGCCCCCAACGTTTAGGACTTGTGTATCCAAATCAAATTTGTCATGCCAATCCGCAGCCAAATCTACTAACTTGTTGGCCGCCATCACAAAACCTTCGACCTCAAAAATTTGTGAACCAATATGAGTATGAATGCCGATCATCGTCATACGAGGATTGGTCAAAATTTGTTTTAGTGCCTCTTCAGCCTGTCCCGACTGAATATCAAAGCCAAACTTACTATCTTCTTGTCCAGTTTGATCATATTTATGCGTGTGCGCTGAAATTCCTGGTGTGATCCGAATCATGACGTTCATGGTTTGCTTTTTTTGTTCCAAGATCTCACTTAGCAACTCAATTTCATGAAAATTATCCACGATGACAACACCAATCTGATGTTCAACAGCCATTTCAAGTTCAGCGCGTGATTTGTTATTCCCATGAAAACTAATTTTATCCATTGGGAAACCGGCCTTGATCGCCGTATACAACTCCCCACCAGAAACAACATCGATATGGCCCTTCTCCTGGGCAACTACTTGAAACATCCCCACGGTCGCGAAAGCTTTGCTAGCATAACTGACTTCGTATTCAACCTGGTTTTCTTCAAAAACTTTATTAAAACGTCGAAATTGCTGACGAATTGCTGCCACGTCATAAGCAATTAAGGGTGTCCCGTACTGGTGAGCTAACTCAGTAGCATCGACGCCACCAATTGTTAAATGTCCCGCTACATTAATTTTGTTTGGTTCCAACTGCTCATCCATTAAATTTCCCCCGTAAAATTCTATTTTTTAAATAAAAAAAGGGATCTTTTTGTTTTGCGCAAACAAAAAGATCCCAGAATTAATTTTTCATTATTCTGTATCAATCGTCGATAGCGCCCCACAGCCGACATGTTTTGCTGTGACAGTCCGTAATCTCTTAAACTACGTCCCAGCATACTGAACTCCTATCCAAGCCCAGCGCTTCGGCAACCGTCCCTTTCACAAGTTTCTTTGTTTGATAGAAACTCCGCTCATTACTCATGTTGGTTGCAACCTCTTAAATTATTAAAAATTTTATAATACTTTTCACAGATAGTCAACCCTCCCGCTCAAAACCAAACTCAAAAAGAAATATTTTTATTGCTATTCAAAAATAAAATGCTAAAATTCACAATAACTAATCAAGTTCTAATAAAACTATTTTTTACTATTTTAGGGAGTGGCATAACTAATCATGAATGTTGTTAAATTTGGCGGAAGTTCTTTAGCGGACGGCGCTCATTTTCAAAAAGTCATCGACATTATCAAAGCAGATCCTAAGCGACAAGTCATTGTCGTTTCCGCACCAGGAAAACGATTTTCGGCCGATATCAAAGTAACTGATTTACTAATTAAATACGCCCAGGCCATTATTCATCATAAGGACGCAACTCCAGTGATCGAAAAAATTGCCAACCGTTATCAAACGATTGGTGAATTTTTTGAGCTACCGGCTAGACCTATCCAAAAAATCATTACTAAATTAAAATCCTTACCAAATGAATACTATCCAAGTAATGAGTACCTCATGGCCGCTTTTAAGGCCCATGGTGAGCGTTTAAATGCCATGCTGCTAACTAGTGTCCTAAATCATCTCAACGTCCCAGCGCGCTTTGTTGACCCGTTTGAAGCAGGAATCATTGTAACTGATGATCCTAGCGATGCAACCGTACGCCCCGAAACCTATGAAAATTTAGCTCACTTAAAATTTACTGATAAAAAACTCGTTTTCCCCGGCTTTTTTGGATTTACACCCAATGGGCAAATTGCTACTTTTTCAAGAGGTGGCTCGGATATTACCGGTGCCATTGTTGCCCGTGGCCTTCACGCTGATTTATACGAAAACTTTACAGATGTGAACGCCATTTACGCAGCTGATCCCAAAATCATTGCCCATCCGCAGGCCATTAAAAAAATGACCTATCGGGAAATGCGGGAACTTTCTTACGCCGGTTTCTCTGTATTTCATGATGAGGCCATTATTCCCGCTATTGAAGGCCAAGTGCCAATTAACGTAAAAAATACCAATCATCCCGAACTTCCAGGAACTCTGATCGTCCCTGAAGAAAATTTTCATCCGCAAAACACAATCACAGGGGTTGCCAGTTCCGAACGGTTTGCCGCTTTGTATTTACACCGTTATTTGCTTAACAAAGAAGTCGGTTTTACGCTGAAACTTCTCCAAATTTTGTATAAATATGATGTTTCTTACGAACATATGCCTTCAGGAATTGATGATTTAACCATCATTTTCGATAAGAATCAGTTAGATGACCAAACAATTCATGAAATGTGCTATGATATCCGCAATACCCTCCACCCTGATCAGCTTGATTGGATCGACGATTACGCCATTATTATGGTGGTTGGCGAAGGGATGCGTTCCCGAATTGGAACCATCGAAAATATCATTCGCCCGCTCGCCAAAAATGGGATCGGGGTTCACATGATTAATCAGGGTGCTTCACGAATTTCCATTATGTTGGGAACCAAACGTGCCGATGCCCACAAGGCGGTTAAACAAATTTACCAACAATTTTTCACAACCGAATCAACAAATGATGAAGGGAGCAAAATCCATGCAAATTGAGAAAGTTCATGGCTCAGAAAATCACTTTTTCTTGTTAGATCAAACCAAATTACAAACCAAGCTCTCTGATCAAGAACTGGTAGAGTTTACAAAAAAAATTGCCAATCCACAAACCGGAATCTTAGCTGGATCCGATGGCGTTTTAGTTATTGATCAAGCTACTCATGAAGGTGCCGTTGCCCAAATGCGAGTGATTAATGCCGATGGTAGTGAAGCGTCCATGTGTGGTAATGGTTTGCGAACTGTTTCTCGTTACCTGGCCCAAGAATTAAGCCTAGACCAATTTAAAGTCCAAACATTAAACGCGGATCTTCAAGTTAGCAAATCAGAAAGTTTTGCCCCCAACGTTCCGGCGTTTAGTGTTGAGATTTCTCCCGTTTCGTTTGCGGCTGAAAAATTACCATTTAAAAATTTAAATACTGACGAATTAATTGATCAAGCCGTTCCAGAATTTTTACCTAACCTTAAATTCACATCGCTGGCCGTTCCCAATCCACATCTAATTAGTTTTGTTTCTGCTGAAGAACTGGCTTCTGATGATTTGGGCAATCTTGGGAAACGATTAAACGCAAAAAATCCTTACTTTCCGGATGGCGTAAATGTTAGTTTTGCCCAGATTCTTGGAAAGAACAAGCTTTTCGTACGAACGTATGAACGCGGCGTTGGCTTCACAAATGCCTGCGGAACCGGCATGTCAGCAACAAGCTTGGCGTTTGCGCTGACTCATCCTGATCAAGGACAATTTGATCAAGAAATCACCGTTTACAATCCTGGCGGCATGGTTAAAACGAACGTTCACAAAACTGGAGAAACGTACAAAATCAATTTGATTGGTAACGCAACGGTAACTCATCACGTTGATATCTCTGAAGCCGATCTTCATGCGGCCAATTTGGACAATGTCACCATTACCAAAACAGAGGAAGAAACCGCCTATCAGGCTTTTGTTACTCAATTACCAAAGATTAACGACATCTCCGTAAAATCATAAATGTCTCAAACTCTCTAATTGTTGGAGAGTCTTTTTTCAACTTAAAAAGCAGCGTGTCAATTCAAATCTGACCCGCTGCTTTATTTAATTTCTTGTCTAAAGTTTGAAAGTACAAGACTTCACCTAATGACCTGGTACAAAAAAGTTGATAACAGTCAAATTAAGTTAGCTGTCGTCTTCCAGCAGTTTGGGCTGGAACGTAGTGCGAGTTCTTGCGGCTACCTTTGCCACAAGAATCGATAGCGTATGGAGCATTGCGGGTTTTCGGTACAAAAACCGACCTTCACGCGTAATAGTGGGCACGCCTTAGAGCTGAAATTCACATCTTTAAGTTTGGCATTTATCTAAACGAAAACCGTTAGGATAAATGACACTACTGGACCCATTTGTTTCCAGGCTGAATCAGGTATTAAAACTAATTATATTTAGCACAAAAGTTGCTATGGAAGTGTTCGTGCAAATCATCTAAAGACAATGACTTTTCAAGTTCGGAGGCGTTTTGGCCTCAGGGGTGAAATTTTCTACCATTAGTCAAGAGAAACCTTTGATATCAGTAACTCTGTTAACTATTTATTTATTCTTAGCTTAAGATTGCTACTTTTGGACTGAGAAATTAATATTTAGGCTACGCCAAAAAACACCTCAGGTATTTAAATTTTTTGAGGTGCTATAATCAGTTTAGATGAATTGTGTATTAGTGTTGTGGTAGGCACTTTCTGGAATCATACAATTCATTATTCTTAATTAGGTGGTAGATGGTTCTAATGAGCCGTCCCATCGCTGCTATGGCAATCTTCTTAGTGTGGGTTTCACTGGAAGATTGCTTTTTGCGTTGATAAAGAATACTGACGTTGGAGGGATGATATTTAGCAGCACACACCATATTCAAAACAGCTTTGAACAATATTTTTCGAGCGTATGAATTTCCACGTTTTCGGATGTGCTGTCCCATTTCGTAGTCTCCAGATTGATATTGAATTAAGTCAATTCCGATATATGCATTAATGGCATTAGAACTATGGAATCGACTAATATCGCCAAGTTCGGCTAGAAGGCAAACCGCTGTTTTAATGCCAAATCCTGGAATTGATTGCAGGATAGGAATCTCATTGAGTGATACTGAAATTTGGGACATTTCTCTAATAATTTCGTCTTTTTTATCATTGAGACGCTCTACTTCACCAGCTAGGTAAACGACAGAGCTAACCGCACACGCATCGCTACTAACCGCCGGAGCGGATTTGTTTGCTAATTCTTTAAGGTGCTCGGCTAAGCCAAGCGCTCGTTTTTCACTCATGTTCTTGAGTGTCGCTTTTAAAATTAGTTGCGCTAATTCTGATAGTTTAGTTTCTAATACGAAAGTTGGATGCGGAAACTGCTGTACAACGTGCCAATATAAAGTACCATCTGTTGTACTTATAAATTGTTCAACTTCAGGAAAAGTGAGCTGCAGGTTCTTATGCAATCGATTCTTGGCTCGCACGAGATCTTCGTTGAACTCTTGATAGGTTCGCTCTAAATCATGCAGTTCTTCATAGACGCCTGCTTCTCTGAACGTCGATTGATAATGATAGTGTGCCATTGCAGTGGCTAATGCTACTGCGTCCAGCTGATCATTCTTATTGTGCCGAAAACCATCCATATCTTTCTTGGCCGCCAAAGGATTAATCTCGGTATAAATCCAATTTTTTCTCTGTAAAAAGGCACGAATACTTCGTGAATAGATGCCAGAAGATTCAAAAATTACCTTGGGTGACTTAAAGCTATTAAGAGCGTCATCAAGGGTTTCATAACCTATACGATCGTTAGTTATCTTGAATTCTTTAATGACACTGTCATCGGCTAAAATTGCTACATTTGAACTATGTTTACTTACATCTATGCCAAATATGATTTCGATATCAATCATATTTAAACACCACCTTATCAAAGTTGTATTCATCGATTCACTCATCTCAATTTTCAATACACGACTTTTAGTAGCCAACGGACTTCGAGCGAGCTTATTGGTGAACCAAATGAAGTTGCCAATTTATCTTGCGACGTCATCGTATGATGCGCCAAATGACACTTCGACATGTCAACTTCATTACCACTTTAACAGAATGAAAAAGTGGTGAATCATAATTTCGTCGAATTATGATTCACCACTAATATTAGTCCGTTTATCTTAGCAATTTATTGCTTAGATAAAGGTCGAATTTGAAGACAAGTGACCTGCTTGGCTTCAAATCGTGCCCACCCCGTTCCAGGCCAAGTAAGCTGGAGAACGGCAATTAACTTGATTTGGGTGAACTAAACCGTTTAATATCAGTAACTGAAGTCATTTTTGTACTTTCAACCTTTAGTTCTTGTTACTTTCTTAAAAATTTAAAAGATAAATTTGAACTCTTACCGTTTTTCAAACTTCTTTTCTTCTTGATCAAACTTTTTGGAAACATCTTTTTCAACATGCTGCAACACATGTTCATAACGCCCCTTTAGAAAAACATGCTTATCCACCTCTTCAGGACGGCGATGTCGAATCGTAAAATTATAAGTTGGTTTCTTGTGCCGATGAATACCGACCTCATAAATTAATTCGGTTATCCCAATCACAACCACGAAAAATAACACCATGAGTAAAGTATATAAATGTGGTGAAATCGTTTTGATACTGGTAGATGGAATAAACGTTGACCCCAATACAACCACTGAAGTTACCAAACCAATGCTGGCAACCACATAACGAAAAACTTTTCCTCCAGGAATTTGAAACCCTCGTTTTATTTGCGGAGCATTCTTTTCTTGATGGATATATGCCACAAAAATCAAAATGTAGGTCACGATGTACAGCATTACCGTCAGCGCCATTGCCATTTGATAAGCATCATTACTACCTTTGAGGACTACGGTTAAAAAACCACTAATCAGCGTCACAACAATGCCTTGTACCATAATCAAACGCACCGGTACCCCGTCATGATTAACATGCATGAAATAATGAGGCAAGATACCATCTTCTGCAGTCACAAACAAGGATTTAACTGGCCCAATGATCCAAGAACTAATTTCGCCAAGCATCCCCAGTGCCATTAAAATACCAATCACATGAACTCCCCACTGAATAGCAGGAAAAGTCACTTTCATCATTTGTGCAACGGCCTGAATCACACCTTGATTTAAGGTCAAATGGTTCGCCGGAATCACTGCTGCAACGGAAAGGCCACCTAGTGAATCAACCAGAATTGCAAAACCAACCAAAATAATCATACAAAGTGGATAATTACGACTCGGACGATCAAGATCATTAATATATGACGCCGAAGCTTCAATTCCCGTAAACGCTAAAATATACGGCACGATCGTTCCAATTGAAAAATTAGTCGCTAATGTATGGACATTATCAGTAAGACTCACGTCAAACTGAACATGACCGGTCTTTAAAACATACATAATTCCCATTATCAATAAAATAACAGATGGCAAAATAATGCCAATCATAAAACTAATGCTCACTAATTTATCTGTTTTGGCGACCCCACCCAATTGAATGAAGGTCATCACCCAATAAATCACCAAAAACGCCGCCCATTTTATCAGCGGATTATGATTCAAAGCTGGAAAATTTAAAACGTAGGACAGCGCCCCGATAATGAAATAGATCATTGTAATAAAGTTGACGGTAATCTGTAACCACTGGAAAAAGACTGCTAAGAATCCCCATCTCGTACCAAGACTGTTCTTAACCCACGCAAACACCCCACCTTGTGTATTACCATCAATGGTCGCCATTTCAGCTGAGCAAAGCGCCACGGGTAAAAACCAAAATACGCCGGCTAAAACTAAATAGCATACAGCCAGTAACCCCGATTGAGCAAATGCTGGATATTCATCCGCTGACATCAACATGGATGCCGTTAATGTAAAGAAACCAAATAAATTTAATTTCGATGCTTTTTTTGTCATGATTACCTCTTTGATTAAGTATGTTCGTTTCAAAACTGTGATCAGGTTCAATCTGAGTGCGTAAAAAAAGAAGGCTTAAACCTTCTTCAGTTTAGTTCTATTCTAGGCTCCTAATTCACATCTGTCATATTTTACAACCACGATTATTTCAGCCTTTTTTACCTTGAGTTGTAACTTGTTTCAATTTCCAGCCACTCATTAATCTAAATTCATAGTTTTGACTGACAAACTGATGATTCGGAACCCCATTGCTAAAGAGCAATTTCATTTCTTCACTTCGATAAACCCGCGTAACTCGGGTAATTTTCACCTGATTCATTTTTGAATTATGCTTGATTTTTACACTGCCAGTACTTGGATCAGTTTTAGCTAATTTCTGTTGCAATGGATTGGTTGCATAAAAATAAACTCGTTCGTTCTTGGTTCCGAGTTGCTGATATGAAAGTACATGTTGGCCATGGACACTTGAAGTCAGTGGATACGTTTGCGTTTTACTAACTTCTTTCATCCCTAGAAATGTATTGTAGTTTAGCGTTAAAACAACGACGCTGCCCACACTTAAAATCAGTCCGATAAACACCCAAACAAGCTTTTTCACACCCGGCCGAATGAAAATCATGCTGATTGCGAAAATTAAAGCCCCAGCAATTAATAGAATAACAATCATATTAATATTCCTCCCGTGTGTCTTTTTTCAAGAAGAAAGTTAGTACCAAACCGATTAACGCGAAACACGTCGCAATTAGAAAGGCATATCGGAATCCCAGCACGTTTGCGTCTACCAATAATTTTTGAAACAGAACCGGTGTGGCATGGGGCAACCGTTGATGATGGTGTGTGATTTAACGTAACACTTGCCATGACAGAAACCAAGATAACCGTTCCCATTGAAGCAAATACTTGACGCGCCATATTATTCACGACGGTCCCGTCACCAATCAAATGAAGCGGTAATGCATTCATTCCCGTCGTCGTAATTGGCATCATAACCATTGAAATTCCGAACATCCGGACCGCATACAAACAAACCAGATAAGAAATGGGTGTTTGAGTCGTGATCGGGATAAAGGCTGCAGTTGTTAGGGTTAGTAAGAACATCCCGGCAATCGCCATATTTCGAGCACCCAGTCGATCAAAAATTCGACCGGTAATTGGGTTCATTACTCCAATTGTAATTGCCCCTGGTAACAGAGTTAAACCAGAAACTAATGGTGATTCACCCCGAATGGTTTGTAAATATAAAGGTAAAACCAGCGTAAATCCATTCATCGACATGTTGGAAATGGATACCAGAATCGCCGATAAAGTAAAGTCAGAATGTTCAAACACCTTAAATTGTAATAACGGGTTTTTAATTTTCAAAGATCGCATAATAAATAATCCCACTACCACGATCCCAATGATCAAGGTTCCGTAGACAATTGGATCCGTCCATGAATACGTCCCTACTGAAGAAAAAGCAAACAGCATTGACCCAAATCCGACCATTGACATCGCCGCAGATGTCCAATCAACCGGTGCCTTTTTTGTAGGTAAAACTTTTCTTAATGTGAAAAATCCCAAGACTAAGACCAATAAGGAAATTGGCATAATTGAAAGGAATAACATCCGCCAAGAATAATGCATCAAAACCCACCCAGCGAATGTGGGCCCAATCGCAGGCGCCAATCCGATAACCATTCCGGCACTCCCCATTGCGGCTCCCCGTTTGGAAGGTGGAAAGATGGTCGTCATGATGGTCTGATAGACAGGTGAAGTAATTCCCACTCCTGCGGCCTCAATTAAACGACCAATTAAAATTGTCCAAAAACTTTGTGCAAAATAACAAACAACAGTTCCAACAAAAAATATCGCAATTGCCGACAAATATAATTTTCGCGTATCAAAACGCTGAAGGAAAAAGCCTGTGATTGGAATCACAATTCCCATCATTAACATAAATCCAGTCGTCAACCACTGAACCGTCGTCGTTGAAATGTTAAATGATTTCATTAAAGTTGGGAAAGCAGTTGTCAGCATGGTTGTTGTTAGAAAGGTACTAAATGTCCCAACCAGCAGCGTCACAACTAAGGCAAGGCGATTATAAGGTCGGCCATTTTGGTCAACCGGTTGATCAGGTACATCAAAATTATTCATTAAAAACTCACCTCAAAAATTTTATTATTGTTATGTATATAAAAAAATAGCCACAAACTTAATTGTACCATAGGAAATCAAGTCGCCCTTTTTAATGAAAACAGCCTTAGCCACTGGCACTATTTAGTTCACAACGATTTATTTAAGAAAATACTTTTTCATTGACATCCATTGACACACGTTTCATACTTGTCCAAGGTATTTTAAAAGTAAAAAATGGGGGGAAAAAGAAATTGACTAAAAATAAACATGGGATTGCATGGGCGATTGCCGCACTAGTAATCATAATTATTGGTGGGTGTGGCTTTGCCTGGCACTATGGTCAAACCCATTTTGCACCTGGAACCATTATCAACGGTCAATCCGTTTCACGGTTAACCGTTACGCAAGCTGATAAAAAATTATCAAGCTCTTCTTCAAAGGTAAAGAATCGCGTTTATTTGAACAATAAATTACTAGTTGATGGTCAAGATCAAAAATTAACTAAAGTAACAACGGCTCAAGTAAAGGACGCATTAACTAACCATCACGGCCTGTTTGCTTCAAAAACAAATAAAACCGTCGATATCAGCAACTCTGACACTACCTTAACTTATCGCAACAACACGCTTCAAAAGCAAGTCACTCAAGCAGTTGCCGATTATAATAAAAAAGCAACTGCCGCTCATCCTACCTATTATTATTTAAAAAATGGCGCAATCAAAGAACAAGCCAGCACCACTGGCACTCAAGTAGATGCTGCAAAAGTCTTGGCTAAGTACAAATCTCAAGTTAATAAGTTACAGGATATCAAGATTAATACCGACTATGTGAAAGCCACCAAAGCTGATTCCACGCGTGCAAAGAAAACTAAACAAGACTTAGAACAGGGTCTTTCAAAGACATTGGTTTATCACGTAGGTGGAAAAGATTATAAATTGACTGGCTCAAAGTACTTGGTAAATTCAACTCCTGGTAAGACGCCTTCAGTTGATTTATCAGCCCTAAAAACTGAATTAACAGATATTAATAATGCAGACAGTACTCAAGGTAAATCCATTGATGTCAAGCTTTTAAACAGTGGTAAAACCGTTTCGACCAACACATCAACAGCTTCAAATTATGGCTGGTCACTAAATGTAAATACCGAAGCCGCAATGTTAGCCAAGAAATTCATTGATTCTTCTGTCAAAACAAACGCAAAGGTTGATATGAAAAATTATTCTGGCCAAAATATTAGTTACAATCGTTCATCTGCCATTGGATCTACCCGTGTAGAAATTAATTTAAGCACTTTACACGAATATGTCTATGTAGATGGCAAACAAAAAGCCGACATTCCGGTTATGAGTGGCACACTTTCTGGAAATCACGAAACGCCAACCGGCTTATTCCACATTTTGTATAAGCAAAGTCCTTCTACTCTGACAGGAAACAACGATAACGGCTCAAGATATTCCAGTAAAGTTTCTTACTGGGAGCCATTGACCGAAGATGGTGTGGGAATGCACGATAGCCCATGGCAACCAGCAAAGGTTTACGGAAATCCAAGTTATCGCGATACGTATCATTCTCATGGTTGTTTGAATAATCCACCAAGTAAAATGAAATCCGTTTGGGATAACACATCTACAACTGAGCCAGTAATTATTTATAAATAAGTATTGAATGAAAAAGGTGTTGAGAATTTTAAAATTCAACACCTTTTTTTGTATTACTAACAGTTTTAAATTGCTCTAATTTATATTCGCGGTGATAGTGATCTGAATCTACATAAATAGCGTGGATTTCGCCATTATCTTTCATATCATTATCACGAGCAGCATTGATAGTTGCAATGGCCAGATATTTATTTTTTTAGTAATTTCCTATTTTCCCCCAAATAACAATCTCCGTCGAAAGCATTCATCTTTTAAAAACGTTTTTATTCATAGCCCTATTGTACAGACTATTTTAGATTTAGCATTTTTCCCCAATTAATCTTTTAATGTCCCCAACACTCAAAAAAATAGTGACGAAACTGCCAACCTATGAGATCCTATGCATAGGTTGTTTCATTTTAGTCTGCAAAGAAATAAATTTATTGGAGGAGTCATTATGCTATATATTATTTTGCTCAGTTTTATTGCCCCCGTTTTGATTTGGCTTGGCTTTATTGCCACTGCTAATCCAGCTGATCGACGCACCACCATTGTCAACGGAGCGTGGATCTTGATATCTTTGGTGATTTTAAAAATCATTCAAACTTATGTCTGGTTACCTTCCCGAAATTCCCTCTCTCTGTTGGGGGCTAACTTAATTTGGGGCGCAGTTAGTCTGGCCGCTTTTTACTTTTTGTTCAGAGCGACCACCGATTCCAGTCTTAATCGCACAACCATTGCAGCAGGGGCTGGACTACTCGTGCTTGTCATCATCGTTGGCGGTGGTGAAGCACATTCGGCTTTCTCCGTAAAGTCAGTGGCGCAAAGTATTCAATCTAAAAAAGTTTCCAGCAAGGCAGCGCCTACCTTTAAAAAAGGTGTTACCCCAGTTGCCTTATCCCCAAAAAAAGTTAAAAATCGCATGAACAAAAATATGAGTGACGTGCCTAATTCTCAATATTTTCATTTAGGTGACATTCAGGCCCAATACTATCATGGCAAGCCTGTTTACATTGCCCCAGTTGAGTTTGATGGCTTTTTCAAATATCTATCGGCTAAGCAACGAACCCCAGGGTACTTTATAATTGACGCCACTTCTGTTAACGCAGAACCTAAATTTGTCCGCAAAGCAATGAAATATACCAACGCCAGCTACTTTAACAACAACGCGCAACGGCATATTTATCAGGACTATCCGCAATGGCTCGTTGCTGACAATAGTGAACCTCAATTAGAAGTTGATGAAAATGGAACCCCTTATTACATTGAAACAACCTACAAATCCATGGCATTAAGTCATCGAATTAATTATTCAAAACTGCATGTCATTGCGGTCAACGCGGTCACTGGAAAAACTAATTTATATAGTTTAAAGAATCTGCCAAGTTGGATTGATGAAGGAATCACGTCCGACGTTGCCGACTATATGAACACCGCCTACGGAAAATATCAACGTGGTTGGTTAAATATGCACCTCAGTAAAACTGGCATTCAGGTCCCCACCAACAGTGAAGTGATCTCAACGTTTGATCGTCAAGGCCAGGTTCAATACTTCACTGATTTTACAAATCCACGTTCAGATGCAGATAGTGCGTTAGGCTATTCCATGATTAACGCCCGGACCGGGAAATTAGTTTACTACAAGACACACGGAATTATGGATTCAGATGGTGCAAAGAATAATGCCGATAACAACTATAAGGCACAGCAATGGAAATCCTCAATGCCGGTTATTTATAACATTAACGGCAAGCCGACTTGGGTCCTCTCAATTTTAGATGGCACTAGTGCTTTCCGCGGATATTATTATATTGATGCGTCCGACCAATCTGTCCACGCCACTGGGGATAACGCCAACGAAGCTGTGGATAATTTCCGCCAAGCGTTAGTCGATAGTGGTACCAGTGCAGGCAATACGGCCGGTGCCAAGCTTAAAACCATTTCGGGAACCGTTTCTCGAGCTGTCATCGTTACAAAGAGCAACAATCAAGCCTTACTATTTACCTTGAGTGGTAGCAACACCATTTATACTGTTGATGGCGATGATTTCCAAAAAGCACTATTAACTCAAACTGGAGATAAAATAACAGCTAAAGCTTATGTAGTTAAAAGCAAATCGATTGGTAATGTTGAAAAATTTGTAAATACTAATCTAAAATAAAGTAGTTCATTAAAAATAGGAATCAAAAATTTCAATTAAGAAATTTTGATTCCTATTTTGTTTAATATTCATTATTAAGCCAGAATTTCCAGATTATTAGTGTTCCTAATCAATATCATCAATATGTGGCACGTCAATCTTTCTCTTTCTAACTGATACTTCATAAAAGATCCAAGCAACTAGTGCGAAGAAAACAGGACCAATCACTGTCCAAAATGCCGTGTAATAATCATGAATAGAAAGTGGTTCAATCACCGTGAAAATAATTCCAACCAGAATAACTAACCACGTAATGATCGTAATTGTCAACGTCATCGCCTTCGTCTTAAAGAAGACAAAGGGCCGCTCTAAATCGGTACGTTTTTTGAAGAATGGAAAGGCCCCAACCAAGAATAAGTATGGAACCGCCGACGAGATATTTTCCATATCTTGTAAAATGGTGTAGAACGACTGGGCGTTGCTACCACCAAATGAGACGGCAAATATGATCACAACCACGATAATGGCCTGCACCCACATTGAATAAGCCGGCACACCATATTTGTTTAGTTTGGTCATCTTTTTAGGCCAAAACTTGGCTGGTGACCCCATGATAAATGATTTCAAAGGTGAATAAACAAGCACGAAAAAGGCACCCATATCGGATAGAAATTCTTCAATTCCAATTACCCGAGCAAACCAATTTCCCATCGTAATGCTGGCGGCTGCCGATAAATGCATCGTTTTCCCAATTGAAACACCTAAATTATTCATTAAAACGTAAAGCACGTTTCCTAAATCACTCGTCTTGTTACCAAGGACGGCATGCCAGTTTGCGCTGACTCCCCAAAGAAAGATTCCGAGTGAATAGGCAACTAACATAATGATGGTTGAAATAATCATTGCGCGTGGAAACGTCTTGGAGGAATCTTTAACGTTGTCCACAACGCCACCCATAGTTTCCATCCCACCATAAGCAAAAATTGCATACACAATGAAGGACATAATCGCAATTGGTGAAGAAAACTGACTATTTGGTGAATGGATAATTGAACGAGCCGTAAATGGCTGTGCCAAATGGCCCCCGTGCACTGCCAACAATACTAAGCTAATTAATAAGAATAGCGCCGTAATTGTCAACGTGATCGTCCCACCAAACGCTGCGAATCGCGCAATTTGATTAATTCCGTGCGTAGAGAAAAATGTCACAGCAATCATGAAGACAATCGCGATTAATCCAATCGTTTGGATACTATTGAATCCCAAAAAATGCCACGATTGGGTAGTATCGTGCCCCGAAAACATCGTCGCAAACGGAATCCAAATTTTTGATGCTTCAGATACCAGCCACACAATCCAACCTGATAACCAAATAAAAGTTCCAATGAATGCTAGTTTTTCGCCAATCGATCCGGCTAACCAAGAATAAATTCCGCCATGGGCCTCTTTAAAACTAGATCCATACTCGGCAAACATCATTACACTGGGCAAGAAAAAGAAAATTGCCCCCAATACATACCATAAAATCGCGCCATACCCCATTTGATCATAGGCAACTGTGGTATTTGAAATCCCATAAATGGAGGTAAACACCATAAGAATCAGGCCGACAAGCCCGATTTTATGTTGCTTCGTGTTTTCCAAATCGTCCAAAACAAATCCTTCTCTCTAAAATAAAAATACTTGCCTATTCTAGCACTTTTTATACACAAAATATGCATTTTTTTAAATAATAAGAAAAAATAAAGAGACTGGAAAAATCCAGTCTCTCAAAATATTAGCTATCTAACTTAATCTGTGTTTTTGATGTATCCCCACATTTGCAACAACCGTTCCAACAATAAATAGTAAAAATACTAAGTTAAAAATGACGGCTAAGCTAGTTGCGATGGCAAATGCTTCAAATGCAATTGCAACGAAGGCCCACGATTGACCAATTAACCAAATCACCAAACCATCTAGTAAAGAAAGATTCCATAGCTTTACGTTTAAAACATCTAAAAATGCTGGTATATGGAAACAGAATTCATCCCTTGTATGGTTATTCATAGTGAAACTTACCAATCCGATTAAAATTTCGGCTACGAAAAACACAATCAATACCATCACCAATGAAGTCATCTGATCACCATTTGCAGCTGTAAATTCAGAAACTGGATGCCCCCAGAAATTAATTAGAGTTGGAATCTGTAATTGCAGATTATCACCAAAAAACATGACTGTGAGAATTTCCAGAAAAATATTTGCCAACATAACACCACTTAATTTGTATTTAAATTTTGCAATCATAATTACTCATCCTCCCCTAAATGATTAATTTAAGCTTTTTGAAAGCGCTTCATATACGACTCCATTATACAACCTATTCGTAGTTTATCAATCAATCCATTGATTTTAGTAACTATTTGGCAAATAAAAAGCGCAGGTCCTTGTTGCAACCTACGCTTTTTATTTTATTTATGAAAATATTCTCTTTCTGCTTCTTCTCTTGCCTCAACTGCGTCATCAAATTTAACGAAGCTTTTAAGCAAAACATATTTACCACGAAACATTAATCTCGCAAACCATACCTGTTGCTGTTGATCGTATGATACGCCAATCACGCCGCTATGATTCTTTTTCCCCTTTCGAATTGAGGCGTAGTTTACACCTGATGGGCTAGTAAAATTATTGGGATTTCCCTTAGACTTCTCGAAGAAGCAGTTTTTCTGACTATTTAGCTTAGCCAAATCCCGTCGAAGACATCCACAACTTCTGCTAGTGCCATTTCTTAAATTATAACCGTCTACAATCACATGATTACCGCAGTCACAAAGGCATTTCCACTGTGCGTTTCGATTTTTAACTTTTTTAGTAGAACGCTTGATGACAAGCAGTCGTCCAAATCTTTGTCCCGTCAAGTCGTACATATCAGTCACCGCCTATTACCGAACATAACCAAAAAAGAAGCAATCCAGCATTTAAGCCTAATCACTTCTAATTCATTACCTATCCCGCAAATATACGCATATTTCATCCGTCATTTTTGGTCATCTAGAAGCAGGTTTGCTTAGTTAATTTTTATTTTTTCTGCGTTTCTTAATACCAAATAATGTCAATAATTATATAAAAGTCGATATATAAAATATACAGACTCATATTAACATTATATTGAGCCTTCAGAAGGCCTTTTTCACAAAAACGTTTAATGTTTATGGTTAATTACTTAGTTAAGCGTTTAATAATACTTTTTAAAAATATGTCTCTTGCTTTTATTATACTGCTTAAGAAAGGATATGTACCGTTCATTAATTTAAAATAGTAACAATCGTCGAATTTTATCGATTGAAATATTCGTGATAGTCACAATAAGTAATTTATTCGATATCCAGGGTACTTCTTTTAAATTTCAAGCACCCATTATAAAATACGCATATTTTGGCAAATCATTTTTAGATGTTTCAAAATTTGGGATTGCTGATTGACATTCCTATCCGTTACTAACACAATGGATTAGGCACACTAAATATGGTTTTAAAGGAGCACATTAATCGTGGCACTGAAACGCATCAAAAAATATTTTTTAATCTTGTTAGGTATCATCTTTGCAATCATAATCGGATATATCATCTATTTATTTGCAACCTATTATCGCCTACCCAACTATCAAACGTTGGCAGCTTCCAATAAACAATCTACTTTGTTAAAGCCCAAACGCGAGTACCGGGCCATGACTTACAACATTGGTTATGGCTCTTATCCGCCTAGTTACAGTTTTTTCATGGACGGCGGTAAATTATCGGTAGCTTACAGTAAAAAATCCGTTAGACAGAGTATTGCAGGCGTTACCTCAACCACTAAAAAGGTTGATCCCGACTTCGCCTTTTACCAAGAAATCGATACTAACGGTGATCGTTCGCAGCACGTAAATGAAGTTAATCTTGTCACGAAACACTTAACCAATTATGGCTCGGTTTTTGGCCAAAACTATGACTCACCTTACTTATTTTATCCATTCACACATCCAATCGGTAAAGCACGCTCAGGCCTTCTCACCTTAACTAAGGCAAATGTCGTAAACGCATCTCGTCATTCCCTACCAATTGCAACTGACCTCAGTAAATTTACCGATCTTGACCGAGCGTTTACAGTGACCAAAAGTCGGGTAAGTAATGGAAAATATTTTTTGATGGTTAACATTCATATGTCGGCGTACACAAAGGACAAATCAATTCAAAACGCGCAATTCAAAAAGTTATTTACTTTCATTCAAGATGAATATCAAAAAGGAAATTATGTCCTTGTGGCCGGTGATTACAACCATGCAATTTTGAAAAATAGTTCTAAGATCTTTAAAACTAGCACACCAAAACTGACTTGGACCAATCCTTTTCCAAAAAATAAATTACCCAACGATTTTTATATCCCGACAATGGGTTTGAAACAGGCTGCAACGCCTTCTGTACGTAACTTAAACCAGCCATATAAAAAGGGACGTACTTTCGTAACGATGATTGATGGCTATATCCTATCCAAAAATATTTCTGCCAAAAAAATTCACGTTCACAATACCGAATTTAAATATTCTGATCATAACCCCGTTGTTTTAGATTTCGAATTAAAGTAACCAACTAAAAATATCGCCATGAAAGACTTAATCCTTCATGGCGATATTTTTTACCACATTCCTAATTGAACCCGTGCTTCGCGACTCATTTTGTCGATTGTCCAAATCGGATCCCACACTAAATTAATTTTTACTTTTTGTACTGGCACTAATGTCATTAAGGCTTCAGAAATTGCCTGATTTAAAACATCGGTCAATGGACAACCCATCATGGTTAATGTCATGGTGACGGTACATAAGCCACTAGCATCACAAGTAACGCCATAAATGAGTCCTAAGCTGACCAAATCAACCCTAATTTCGGGATCAATCACCTTTTCCAAAGCTGCAAAGGCTTGTTTTTCAAATGTTTTATCCACTGCGGTCATCCGATTCCCCCCTCCATTTCAAAACTAATCAACCGATTCAATTCAACGGCATATTCCATCGGTAGTTTTTTGGTGAAAGGCTCCACAAATCCCATCACAATCATTTCGGTTGCTTTGCGTTCCGAGATTCCCCGACTCATTAAATAATAGAGTTGTTCTTCGGAAATCTTTGAAACTTTAGCCTCGTGTTCCATCGCCACGTCGCTATTTAAAATTTCATTGTAGGGAATCGTGTCACTGGAGGATTCATCATCCATGATGATCGTGTCGCACTCCACATGGGCAAACGACCCAGCGGAGTTGCGCGCAAATTTCACATTTCCTCGGTAATCCACAATGCCCCCGTCCTTCGCAATTGATTTCGAAACAATTGACGAAGAGGTATCTGGGGCATTGTGAATCATCTGTGCCCCGGTATCCTGATCCACATTATGACCAGCCACCGCAATTGATAGCATGGTTCCTCGTGCTCCGCGGCCATTCAGATAGACTGATGGGTATTTCATTGTGGTTTTCGAACCGAGATTGCCATCAACCCATTCCATTGTGCCGTTTTCCAACGCTTGCGCTCGTTTCGTTTCCAAACTATACACATTCGTCGACCAATTTTGAATCGTGGTATAGCGACAATAAGCATCTTTCAAAACGTTGACTTCCACCACAGCAGCATGCAAACTATCCGTATCGTATTTCGGCGCGGTACAGCCTTCCACATAATCAATCCGGCCACCTTCATCCACAATGATGAGTGTGCGTTCAAACTGACCCGAGTTGGCCGCATTAATTCGAAAATACGCCTGAACGGGAATTTGCGTTTGCACCTCTTTCGGCACATACAGAAAAGTTCCGCCTGACCAGACAGCCGCATTAAGGGCTGCAAACTTATTGTTAGTTGGTGGAACTAGTTTCCCAAACCATTTTTTAAAAAGCTTGGGATACTTTTTCAGGGCAGTATCGGTATCGGTGAAAATGATTCCCTGTTTGGCAAAAGATTCCCGCATATTGTGATAAACGGCTTCCGATTCGTACTGCGCAGAAGACCCGGCCAGGTATTCTCTTTCTGCTTTTGGGACACCCAAACGATCAAAGGTTTTCTTAATGGTCGGCGGCACCTCATCCCAATTACGGTATTTCTTATCCGTGGCCTTTTGATAATACAACATATTTTTCAAATCCAAATCATCTAACTTTGGACCGAACTTGGGAATTGGCATGCTTTGATAAATTTTATAAGCTGCCAAACGATAATCCAGCATCCACTTGGGTTCCTGTTTTTCGACCGAAATTTGTCGAATAATTTGTTCATTCAAGCCTTTGCCAGTAGAAAAAACTGGTTTGACATCATCATGAAAGCCATATTCATACTCGTCTGAAGTTTTCGCACTCATTTAATTTCTCCTCCCACTGCTTCTTTAGCCGCGTGCCAAGCTAAGGTCGCACACTTAATCCGTGCAGGAAATTCTGCCAGACTTCCAAGAATGGCCGCATCTCCCAATGCTTTCTTGGCTTTTGAAGTAAGTGTCTTTCCCATGGTCAATTGAAAAAAATCGTCGCATGTTTTAATTGCCACCGGAATTGTCAGATCCTTGAGGGCGTCGGTCATCATACTGGCCGAAGCCTGAGAGATGGTGCAACCATTGCCAGTAAACGAAATTTCTTCAATCCAATCAGCCTTTGTTTTAATAAACACCCGAATATCATCCCCACAAGAGACATTATGTAATTCAACACTTTTAGTCGCATCTGGTAGGGAACTTTTATGATGCGGATGATTTGCGTGATCCATTACCACGGCCAGATAAAGTTGATTTAGTTTATTAAGACTCACGATTGAAGAACTCCTTTACCATTTTCACATCGTACACAAATCGATCCATGTCGGCCAAAGAATTATAAAAGCTCAAGCTAGCCCGAACGGTTGATTCCACACCCAACGTTGTCATTAAGGGTTGCGCACAGTGATGACCGGCGCGCACTTCAACTCCCAGCATATCCAAACCAGTGGCAACATCATGAGGATGCAAATTGGCCAAATTAAATGTCACGATACTACCGTGTTCGGCAACCGTTTGCGGACCATAAATTGTCAGTCCCTTGATTTGAACGAGTTGTGGTAACAAATAAGTAAGCAATTTGTGTTCGGTAGCCTCAATCCAGGTCATTTTAAGTTTGGAAATATATGTGATTGCAGCTCCTAGCCCAATCACACCGCCAATATTTTGAGTACCGGCTTCAAATTTCCACGGAGCCGACTGCCATTTGGCCTGTGTCCGACTAACCGTTTCAATCATTTCACCACCAAATTGAACGGGGTTCATTTCATCCAGCAACTCTGCCTTACCAAACAGCACCCCGATGCCAGTTGGCCCCAGCATTTTATGTCCAGAAAAAGCCAAGAAATCGACATCCAAATCTTGCACGTCAATGCTTTGATGGGCCACGGATTGAGCGGCATCCACCACCACATACGCATGCTGCTGATGAGCTAAGCGTGTTATTTCTTTAATTGGATTCGTCACTCCCAAAACGTTACTCATTTGGGCGACCGCCACAATTTTCGTCCGCTCCGTTAATTTACGTTTAAAATCGGCAATATCCAGTGTTTGATCATCCGCTAATTCCACATATTTCAGCTTGGCATGCTTGCGTTTGGCAAGTTGCTGCCATGGAATTAAATTGCTGTGATGTTCCATAATCGTGATTAAAATTTCATCACTTTCATGAACAACTAAATCACCAAAACTACTGGCCACCAGGTTGAGGCTTTCGGTCGTTGAACGGATGTAAACGATGGATTTTGCATTGGGCGCATGAATAAATTCAGCCACCTGCTCCCGGACATTTTCATATGCCGTCGTCGCTTCATTCGCTAACGTATAGACACCCCGATGCACATTGGCATTCTCACTTTGGTAAAAACTAACCATTTCATTTAAAACTGGATTCGGAGTTTGTGAGGTAGCAGCATTATCTAAATATAATAGTGGCTCGTCATTTATTTTTTGAGAAAGAATGGGAAAATCCTTAATCACGTTTTCAAATTTTTTATCCATTAGTCAACTTTCTTTCTAGGGTTTTCTGGAAAGCCTCCCGGATTCGGCGATTCGTAATTTCTTTGGCAAAAATACCAATAAATCCACGAACCACCAGTTGTTTGGCAACTTCTTTAGACAATCCCCGACTCATTAAATAGTACAGCTGTTTCTTATCTAAACGTCCGACACTAGCTGCGTGGCCGGCCTCCACATCATTTTCATCAATTAATAAAATTGGATTAGCATCCCCACTTGCCTGATCCGACAACATCAAGAGCCGATTTTCCTGTTCGGCGATGGTTCCGTGAGCGCCGTGAACAATTTTTCCAATCCCATTAAAAACTAGTCGTGACTGATCTAAAACCACCCCGCGTTGGCGAATCTTACCAGTCGTGTAGGGTGCCAAGTTAGTCAGACGCGTGTTCATCCCCTGCGTTTGGGTTCCAGAGGTAATCGCGGCATTATTAATTGTCGCGGTTGACCGTCTGCCGACCAATTCGGCATTCATTTCCGCCACAACATTGCCATCGCTAAACGAACCAATCGTCCAATCCAATTTGGCTTGTTCGCCTACATAAGCCTGCCGATTCACATAAACTGCTTTGTTACTTGAAAAATTATCCACAGTGATTAAATTTAAGTGACTGCCTGCTTCCAATACGATTTCAGAAATCCGATGAATTTTTTCTCCAGCCTGCTCTGGCTGATTATCCAAACAGATCGTGGCTTGTGTACCCTCGCCTAAAACAATTAGATTGTGACTAATTTCATCAGAAGTTTGCGAATACTCAATTTGATTTAAACAAATTGGTTTCGCTAGTTTAGTGTTCTCCGGAACATACAAAAAATTCCCTGCATTCACAAAGGCCGTACTAAAGTTAATTAAACGATCCGACAACTCTGTTAAAGCTTTTTTCATATAATAAGTTTGAAAAAGTTTTTCGTATTTCACCATGGCAATTGCAATCGGACACAAAATGTAATCGTCGGTACTGTGGTCAACCAACGCCAAATCTTTGGTGGGTCCTTCAGCAGACAACTCACCCAGTCCCCAATTTCGATAATCAACCTTGGCAAACCGCGGATCGTTAGTTATCTGCATTTCTTCAAAAGCTCTCTGGCGCATATCTGTAAACCAGGTTGGTTCATTTGGAAATAAGGCTGCATGCAACTTTGTTTTACCAATTGCTTCACTCATCACTAAACCTCCGAATCCACCAGATCAACATCAATTCCTAGTTCATCACGTAATCCAGAATAGCCTTCATCTTCCAACCGATCTGCCAGCGTGGCATCTCCCGTTTTGACAATGCGGCCCCCCATCATGACATGCACCTGATCAGGATGAATGTATTTCAGAATCCGTTTGTAATGCGTAATCATTAACGTGCCAAAATCAGGGCCAATCACATGATTAACGCCCTTTGAGACCACCTGCAGCGCATCAATATCAAGGCCAGAGTCCAGCTCATCTAAAATGGCAAACGTGGGCTTAATCATCAATAACTGAAGAATCTCGTTTCGTTTGCGTTCCCCGCCAGAGAATCCTTCATTCAAATATCGTTCGGCCATGTCACTCGTCATGTTTAAAATTTCAAGTGCTTGATCCAGTTGAGCCAAAAAATCTTTAATGGGAATCGGTTGATCATCCGGTCGCCGGGCATTCAGCGCCGCACGTAAGAATTCCATATTCGTGATACCTTTGATCTCGGCCGGATACTGCATGGCCAAGAATAGCCCTGCGCGTGCCCGCGCGTCCACCGGTTCTGTTAATAAACTTCGGTCGTTTAAAAGAATGTCACCTTGCGTCACATGATAATGAGGGTTGCCCATGATAGTTTCTGACAAGGTCGATTTACCGGTTCCGTTTGGCCCCATGATGGCATGGACTTCACCGGTGTGCATCACCAAATTCACCCCGGTTAAAATTTCTTTTTCTACTTGCGTGTCGTCATCTTTAACGGATACATGTAAATCTTTAATTTCAAGTGTTTCCATTTTTCTAACCTTCCTATGCTGAAACTGCAATGCCTAACAGACTCCCGATTAAATAAGTAACTACTGTCGTAAAAACGCCGACCGCCACGTTTCGCAACACCGCTTTATAAATCGGTGTTTTTGCTTTGTTGTACCCAATCATGGCATTAATTGAAAGAGCAATAATCATGGCTAGGGCCGTATTTACCACGCGCCAGCGACTGCTAGACAGACTAATCGCCAGCAACGGAATAATGGCGCCACACAAAAACGAAAAGAACGATGCCGTTGCGGCGTGAAACGGATTTAAGACGTCAATTTCACTAATTTTGGTTTTGTAGTCACTTTTGTAAGCTTCGTATCCTGCTGCTTGAATATTCAAACGATTGAGCTGCACTTCTTTTTGAGCACTCACTGAAATGTATTCGCCACCAGCCATCGAACAGGCTCCGGCTAACATTCCCGAAGCGCCACTAATGAACAAGGTATAACTGCTAAGATTTGCAGCAGCTGCGCCAAGGACAATCCCAGAGACGGAAATAATGCCATCATTGGCACCTAGAATGCCGGCCCGTGTCACGTTTAAACTATCCCAAAAATGAAACTTTCTTGCCCTTACAAATTTGCGAATTTCTAGCATGTAATTGCGCCAATCCTTTCCATATTTTATTTTTCAAAGCTTCATGCGTATAAAATTTCACCTAATTACCTGATACAAAGGAGTTAGCTACAATCAAATTAGGTTAGATGCCGTCTTCCAGCAAATTTGGGCTGGAACGTAGTGGGCACGACTTAGAGCCGAAATACACGTCTCTAAGTTCGGCCTTTATCTAAACGATAAATCGTTAAGATAAACAACACTACTGAGCCCATTTGCTTCCAGACTAATTCGAGTTGTAAAACTAATTATATTTAACGCAAAGATTGTTATGGTAATGTTTATGCGAAGTATCAAAAGACAACGACTTCACCAGTTCGGAGGCGTTTTGGCCTCAGGGGTGAAATTTATCTTAGCGATTTTTGCTTAGATAAAGGCCGAGTTTGAAGAGAAGACAAGTGATTTTCTTGGCTTCAAATCGTACCCGCTATTACGCGTAAAGGTCGGTTTTTGTACCGAAAACCCACAATGCTTCATACGCTGTCGATTCTTGTGGCAAAAATAGCCGCAAGAACTCGCACCCCGTTCCAGGCCAAAGGAGCCGGAGAACGGCAATTGACCTAATTTTGGTGGACTAAATTGTTTTGTACTTTCAACCCTTAGATTAGTTTGTTTTAGCGCACCAACTTATCCCAAATAACCACTTTATTAGTTGCTAAAGATTTGGGGACGTCAATAATGCGTTGGTTAGCACTTCCGCGAAATTGCAGCGTTAAATCTTTTTGTTCTTCTAAGAAACGGCCATCAACCAAAATGTCAATCAGAGATAGCATTTCCAATTTATCATCAGAATCTTTCAGGAGTTCGTCCCAGTTATAGCCTGTCCACGACCAAATATCCTTGGAATGACCAAACTCTTGGCGAATTCGTTTACAAAGCCTGATACAAACTTGGGTA
Source organism: Pediococcus damnosus (assembly GCF_001611155.1). NCBI lineage: Bacteria > Bacillati > Bacillota > Bacilli > Lactobacillales > Lactobacillaceae > Pediococcus > Pediococcus damnosus. The sequence goes on along the minus strand of NZ_CP012294.1, from coordinate 1,677,321 downwards.
TTTAAAAATGGTTCCCCACCAAGTAACGTCAATCCTTGAACATAGTCCTGACTTAAATCCTCAATAATTTGATCTTCCAATTCTTGCGTATAGGGCTTTCCATAATGAAAATTCTGGGCGGCCACGTTATAACAACCTGGGCAATGAAAGGGACAGCCACTCACATATAAACTGCAGCGAACTCCCTCCCCATCAACAAAGTTAAAGGCTTTATAATCAGCAATATATTGTAAGCTAAGATCCTTAGCCAACCACTCTTTCGGAGTCGGATTGTTTGGACCGAGCGTTTTTCGCGACATTTTTTATCATCTCCGGTGTTAAATTTTTTTGTCTTGAAGCAATTTCCACATGCCGGCCATGAACCATTGGCCGTTGTTGGGGATTTCCGAGATAACCACACGTTCGTTTAACCACGTCACAGAACTGAGGATCGTGATTTCCGCACTGAGGACATTGAAAACCACGGGCAGTTGCTTTAAATTCACCCTTAAACCCGCATTTGTAGCATTTATCAATTGAAGTATTGGTTCCTAAATAGCCAACGTGATCATAGGCCCAATCCCACACAGCTTCTAAAGCTTTGGGATTTTGCGTCAAGTTTGGATATTCACAATAATGAATGAAACCACCCGAAGCATACTTGGGAAAATCTTGTTCAAACGTGAGTTTTTCAAAAGGTGATGGATGTTTGCGCACATCATAGTGGAAACTATTCGTGTAATATTCCTTATCGGTCACATTTGCGACCTTCCCGAACTTGGCAATATCATCACGACAAAAGGTATCTGTTAAGGACTCGGCTGGTGTTGAATACAGACTGTAATGATAGCCACTTTCCTTGGTCCAGTCGGCACACTTTTGCCACATCGCCTTGACTACTTTTTCCGCAAAATCATGAGCTTCAGCATTATGTTCCCAATCTGGGCCGTAGAATACGGTACAAACCTCATATAATCCGATGTACCCCAACGAAACCGTAGCCCGCTCATTTTTAAAGAGATCATCGACATTGCCATCCGCTGGAAGTCGTTTGCCAAACGCACCATACATATATAACAATGGCGCATTTTTTGGTTCGGCTTTTTTAGTCCGTTCAATTCGGTAGGCTAAGGCCTGGTGACATAAGGTCATCCGCTCTTCAAAAATCTCCCAGAATAATTTCTGATCGCCATTGGATGCCAAGGCAACTCTAGGCAGATTGACAGTTACTACTCCCAAGTTCATCCGTCCAGAATTCACTTCTTTGCCATTTTCATCCCGCCAACCTTGCAAGAAGGAACGGCATCCCATTGGCGTTTTAAAGCTACCCGTTAATTCCTTGATTTTGTCATACATTAATAAATCGGGATACATCCGTTTGGTGGCACATTCAACGGCCAGTTGCTTAATATCATAATTAGGATCAGCCGAATGCAAATTCAAACCGCGTTTTAGGGTAAAAATTAACTTTGGAAAAATGGCCGTCCGATGTTCCGTTCCTAAACCTTTAATTCGAATTTTTAAGATGGATTTTTGAATTTCACGCTCAATCCAACTTGTGCCCAGACCAAAGTTAACGGTTGTAAACGGTGTTTGCCCTTGAGAGGAATACAGAGTGTTAATTTCATATTCCAGCGCCTGCATGGCATCGTAAATATCCTTTCTGGTTTTACTCTTGGCATAATCTTTCTGTTTATTGGGCGCTACCCACTGTTTGGCATCTGCTAAATGTTTTTGATAATTAATCTCCGCATAGGGTGCCAGTAATTGATCGACCCGGTTTGCTGAGCAACCCCCATATTGTAAAGAGGCCACATTAGCAATAATTTGGGCCATTTGGGCGGTGGCCGTTTGGATTGACCGTGGTGATGCAACTTCGGCATTCCCAATTTTATAGCCATTTTTGAGCATGCCGTCAAAATCAATTAAACAACAATTGGTTTCTGGGGTTACCGGCGAATAATCCAAATCGTGCCAGTGAATGTCTCCGCGTAAATGGCCTTTGGCAACTAATTCTGGCAACATTTTTAGACCCATTGCACGACTGGCCGCCCCCGCTTCCAAATCACGCTGGGTATTAAAAATTGTGCTGTCTTTATTCGCATTTTCATGAACCACTTCGGCATCCCGTTCAAAAACTTTTTCAATTCGTTTCTGCACATTGGTCGCTTCAGAAAATTTCTGTTGATCCTGATCGAAGTAATTTGCGTAGGCACTGGCCGCTTTTTCTAACCCGTGCGCCGTTAGTTGTTCAATCACTGCATTATGAATGGCTTCGGTTTTAATAACTGAATTTCCTTTAAACTGATTCACCAAAGCCTCACAAATTTGGCCCTGAATTTTTTCATCTGTTACCACCTGACTTAAACTAAAAATTAACTTATAAGCGTAAAATTTTGTTTGTTCGCCATCTCTTTTTTGAATTGTCACTGTACTTAATAGTCCTAATTTGTCCTGTATTGCTGATATCATCTTGTACCTCCTACTGCTTTATATAAAATCTATTATTTTGTTTTAGTAAGTAAAATTGCACAATATATTGTGATTTCATGTGATGTGCATACTATATATAGTAGCTCATCTAGTTGCGTTTGTGTATGACTTTTTTAGGTGATTTTGTAACTGTTCATTCGTAAGCTTGGTGTGCCGCAGTTCGTTCACCAAAAAAATTTGAATCGAATTATAGACAAAAAAATAAGGATCAGAAATTTCAATTAAGAAATCTTTGACCCGTATTTCGTGCATTTGCCTTATTCTCCAGCATTCGTCCCATAAACAATGGTTTGAACTTTTTTAGTAATTTCAGCCATCTTGGGAAATCCACTAAATCCAGATTGTCCATGTCCATGAGTCATAATCACCAAAATATATTTTTGACCATTTGGTAATGTCACGATTCCGGCGTCATTATTCGTATCATTCAAGAAACCAACTTTATCCGCAACCTTAGTCCCTGTTTCGGCTTCACGAGCCCCTGCTGGAATTCCCGTTCGATAAATTTGTTTACTCATTAAATTCAAAATTTTCTTTCGATCATTTGCGTTCTTAAAGGGCCCAGTTCCAGCATTTAATTGCCCAAGTAAAAGCATCAAGCTGTGACTAGTAGTTTTCGCAATCACAGTTTCTTGAAATACCGGTGAGTACCAACCTTGATCAGCAATGAATTTATTGACTGACGCCATACTGTAATTTTGCAATTCACTATCCGCAAATGTATTTGCACTATCCACAATCATCTGATAAAACCCAGCTTCGTTGGCTGCCGTCCAACTGAAGTTTCCGGCTTGTTTTTGCTGCATCAGATAAGCTGCAATAAACAGCTTGTAGGTACTCGCTGCAGTTTGAGCACTGTGCGCATTTGATTCAGTTGCTAAACTACCCGCTTTATAAACTGCCGCATCGGAACCAGTCGCGGCCTCGCTCTTAGCTGGAGCTCCTAAATTATAAAAACTAACGCTCACTGTTCCATCTTTGGTCACCGTTTTTAGATAATTTGCCAGTTCAGATTTAATTTTGCTTTGCTTTTTTATAACTTGCGAAGATCCAGAATCTGCCTGTTGATTGGCCTTATTGGCTTCTTTCGACTGAGCCTCGCTACTATTTCCATTAATTTGGAGAATTACCAACACAACTAAAATTGCTCCCATAATCCACGGGAACGCCTTAAACGCTGTTCGGTTTATTTTTCTTCTTCTTTTATCGTTCATATTCGTTTAATTCCTTATTTTTCAATTAACTTAAAAACATACATTCCAATCATACGCTTTGGCACTATCATTTAATATAGAATTTGATAATCTTCACAAAAAAGTCAGTATTTATAGTTATTAAGAGCCCTCCATTACTGATTTGCAGACAATATCGTTGTATTTGTGAAAGGGTTTACTTTTTGTCTTCTTTATTATAAAATTTAATTGATAAGGTTGCAAAAAATTACATGAGATGAGGAGATACACAAAATGGTTATAGTAAATTCACCACAAAAACAAGACGAAATTATCAAACTTTTAACTGATTACAAAAGCGACGACGTAAATTTCGAGTTTGTTAAAAAAACAGGTATGAAGATGGAATTCAAAACAACTGCCGATGATGCAGCTGCTGCAAAACTTGCGAAAAGCTTGATCAAAGGCGAAAAATGGGGTTCTGTTCTATTTTTCCAAGCAATCGCTGGTTAGTAACTAAATAATTTTCTAACTTTAAAGAAATTGGCAAGCTTTCATATGAAGCGGTCAGTTTTTTTTTGAAAGGAGATAAATAATAATGAGATTAGTTGCATACCCAGCCATATTAGATGATTCTGAAAATAAACCCGGACAATATACCGTTACTTTTCCAGATGTTCCTGGGGCTATTACAGATGGAAATAATTTAGAAGAGGCTCTCTATAATGCGCCAGAAGCCTTAGGATTAGTGCTCTTTGATGAAAAGGTCCTTCCTAAATCAAGTTCTTTGCAGACTATTCAAAAACAAAATCCAGATAAGATCGTGACATATATTTCAGTTGATTTAGACTTCATTAGAAGGAATTCTTATAAGCCAACCGTAAAAAAGAATACGAGAATTTCCGCTGAACTAGCGAAGAAGGCTGAAAATCAAGGAATTAATTTTTCTGCAACGTTAACTGCTGCCTTGGAAGAAAAGCTTTCTAATTAAACCAAAATAAATATTAATGTTTAGAACTTACCAAAAAAAATTGATTCTTCCAAATCTTTTATTTTTTCATTTAACATCATTTAAATTTTTTCAAATAGTATCCGATAGAATAATGCATATGCTTCTTAGTAAAAAAAGGAATCGACCATTTTGAAGTGGTCAATTCCTTTTTACTTTACACAACATACACACATTACTCTACAGTCGTGTGAAATTTAACGGCATCATCAAAGGAAGCTAAGGGACTGAAATGTAACTCAATATTTCCAAGTTCATCAACACCATAAGCTGCTTCTACATCTGCCTTTTTACCACTCGCTACTGAATCTAGCGTATTGTCTGAAACGGCATAACTTTTTAGTTTCTTACCATCTGACCCATAAACATCTAAGTCCGTTCCAACAGGCACATCTTCATCAGAATTATTTGTAACTGTATATTTTGCGACTACCACATTTTTAGGATTAGTATCTTCAAATTCATTCCGTTCATCTGTAGTTTCAACACTATTCAGCTTATACGATACCTTACCTACTGTCGCTTCATCTCCAACTTTATGAGATTTATCTGCAGTTGATTCACTCTGTTTTTCCGTTTTTGAATCGGCTTGGTTTTCGCTACTATCATTACCACTACCACCGGCAATTGCACCAATACCACCAATCATAATTAATACCAACAGCCAAAACCAAATTCGCTTATATATTGGCCTTTTCTTCGTAGCAGTTCCCGCTTCATTCTTTTTTTTCATATAAATCTCTCCTCGTGTTTATTAACATAGTGTCATTACCAATAGATTCCTGCCTTTATTTAAAGAGTATCATTATTAGATTGCTTATAAAAGCTATAAGCATATTACAAATACGTCAAACTTAAATATAGTATATTCTAAGTTAATAACGATCACTCATCTTTAGAATAAAATAAAAAAGCATAGGTTATTAGCCCATGCTAAATATCGTTATACCAACGAAGCGTTAAGGAAAAGATCAAAATCCTATCATAAAATTACCTTGTTTGTAAAAAACATAAAGAGCCAATACTTATCCCCACTGGCATACAAAATCTCAAGAAGTTTAATATATTTGTTAAACGTAATCACTTTTATTTTATCGCAGCAGAAATCCTGTAAGTTTTGCTCGTCTTGAAACCTTTATTTTCTTTTCTAAAAAATTACAATTACTTTTTAATAACTCAAAAATTTTCATTCCTTGTAATAGGCCTGCGTTGCATAACCGCCTTGACCGCCACCCAAAATCAAACGATCACGCGTAGAATCTGAATCATCAGCATCAGAAAGTTTAACATTTTTAGGAATAATGGTTAATGGATCAAATGCAGATACGGCAGCATCGGAATCAAAGGTTCCTATCCCACCTTGAATATACCCACTCGTAACCTTACCCGCCGTGATTACTCGCGAATGGCCATTGCCGTCTGTGCCCTTCACAACTGCCCCTTTACTATAGGCAACGTTGCTACCAGTCGGTTTATTCTTTACTTCGTTTGTTACAATAATTGTTTTACCATCAGTATTTTTCCAAGTACCAACCAAACTCGAAAAGTTATTTCGGCTAATCTGGGCAAGATTAAGTCCAGTTTCGACAGGCTTCGTAGCTTTTGTAGTCTTTGCTGCATTGGCTGTTTTTGAAACACTCGGAGTGGTAGAAGTCTGCGCAAAAATCTCCGTATATGAATTATTGCTTGTCCAAACAACAATCATGTTTTGAGAATTCTTGCCCGAATCATTATTGGTCTTATATTTATTCGTTGTTCCTTTAGGATAAAACGTAACCATCCAATTAATCGCCACATCTTCATCAGCAAGATTAGCCGTCAATACATCATCTTTAGTCTTGAAAACCAAAGAATGCTCACCGGCTGCATCTGTTAATGTTTGTTTTTGAACCTTAGTTGATCCATTTGTTATAGTTCCATTTGAAACCGTCAGCGTATCCGTTCCACCTTTTTCAACCGCTTGACCATCCTTACTTGCCGAATGACCGGTTTCCGTCCAAGTTCCTTGCAAACTACCATAATTGCCTTGTTTAATTTGATCAAAGTTCATCGTGTTTGTTTTGGGGGCTGATTCTTTAGCACTTGAAGAACTTTGGCTGGTTGTATCACTTGTTTTTACAGTCTTCCTTTTACTGACCTTCGTCGCAGATCGACTCACCGAAGTCGTTGCTTTTGAAGAAGAGCGCTTTTGATCTTGACTCCTACATGCTGTTAAAGCCAGCATTGCCAAAGTTGCCAAAATTACTGTCTTAATTCTTTTACCATTCATCTTTTGATCACTCCATTTACTAGACTATGTCACTATCTAAATTAGAAACTAAACCTAGTGTACTAAAAGAGTGTGACACATTATGTCGTTATAAAATTGAGATGCAAAAAAGCATAGGCTATTAACCCATGCTTAAATCCCGCTATATCAACAATGCGTCAGGGGGGAATCGAACCCCCATCATGAGGACCGAAATCTCATGTGCTATCCATTACACTACCGACGCCTATAGTGTAATTCTAATGAAGTTACGCGCAAATTTCAACCTTAACTTTTAAGCAGCAATCTAAATTTAAATAATTCATACCTAAATTTGATCGTTTAATACGCGGTCAATCATATCCAAAACACCACTATGATTATTATCAAGTGGCGTCACCAGCGAGGTTGCCGCCTTAGCTTCTGGTGATGCATTTTTCATCGCATAGCCATATTTGGCATGTTTCAACATTTCGGCATCATTTTGATTATCTCCGAACGTCATTGTTTCAGCCATCGAAACGTTCCAAATCCGCTGTAATTGTACTAAACCATAAGCTTTGGTCACATGAGGCTTAATAATATCTATGCCACTATAGCCGCTCATCACTTCCGTCAATTGATTGCCAAATTCAGTAGTTAGTACATTATACTTATCACGAATATCGGCTAAATCCGGCCAATTAACATCCACTTTGTAAATTTCATCAGTCACTGTTGAGAAATCCGAAGCATGTGTTAAATTTTCGTAAAAATAACCGGTCCGCCCCCAAACTTCATTTTGAGGTGTGACATTCGTATGCGCAGCCTTTTCCCCAGATAAAATAATAACAGCGTTGGCAAGGATTGGTTGCTCATCGACACTGGTCACAACTTTCTGCCAAAGTTCTGGTTCAATTGGACTGGAATCAAGCATTTTGCCTTTTTCCACAATCAGAGCACCATCTTCTGCTACATAAGTGAGATCACCATTAATGCCGGTCATTACCTTTGTACAGTGTAAATACTGGTTGCCACTAGCTACGACAAAATGGATGCCCCGGCGATTCATTTCATCAAGTTGGTTTTGAAAACGAGTTCGATCAAATTCATGCTGATCATCTAAAAATGTGCCGTCAATGTCACTTGCAATTAGTTTAATACTCATTTGAAACTCCTTAAAATTAGCGTTGATTTATAACTTTGCTGATTTCTTGTTGTAAATAAATAAACATGTTGTTTGCATTCTTTCGAAAATCTTCCTCAAACGAAGCTCCCTGTGATTTAACGGAACCAATTGGCTTTTCGGGGGTTTCATAAATAGTGATCTTGTCATTATCTAACGTACAAGAGTCATAGTGGCCCTCTAATTGTTCATCTAATATTGCCTGCGCGTTGTCTTGAATTGCGTCGAAAACAACTTGTTTTTCATTACTTTTATGTCCCAATTCTTCTAATTGAGCAATTTTTACTTTAACTTCTGTCATGTCTTGTGGAATTTGAATCATATCGTCACACGTCCTTTTTAAATAGAGTAACTAAAGATTGAAAGTACAAAATCACATTCAATTGCTTGATACAAAAACGTTCATGGTAACAAAATCAGATTAAAATACCGTCTTTCAGCAAATCTGGGCCGGAACGTAGTGGGCACGACTTAGAGCCGAAATACCCGTCTCTAAGCTCGGCCTTTATCTAAACGAAAACCGTTAAGATAAATGACACTACTGGGCCCATTTGCTTCCAGACTGAATCAGGTATTAAAACTAATTATATTTAGCACAAAAGTTGTCATGGAAAAGGTCATCAAGCTATCTAAAGACAACGACTTCCTCAGTTAGGAGGCGGTTTGGCCTCAGGGGTGAAATTTATCTTAGCGATTTTCGCTTAGATAAAGGTCGAGTTTGAAGACAAGTGATCTACTTGGCTTCAAATCGTGCCCACCCCGTTCCAGGCCAAGGGAGCTGTAGAACGGTAATTAACCTAATTTTTGTGGATTAAACCGTTTAATATCAGTAACTGAAGTCATTTTTGTACTTTCAACCTTTAGTAGAGCAACAAAAAATACCAGTAACCAAAGTTTTAGTCACACTCCAGTCACTAGTACATTCTATCATTGAAAACCCTAACTTCCCAATAATGTTAATCGTTATTCCAGAATCGTTTTACCGGTATAAAGTTCGTAATATTCGCCCTTTTCTTGCATCAAGGACTCATGATTACCCGCTTCAATAATTCGGCCATCTTCAATTACCAGAATTTCATCTGAATTATGAATTGTCGACAAACGATGAGCAATCACAAACGTGGTCCGCCCCTTCATTAAATTATCCATCCCTGACTGAACCAAAGCTTCCGTTCGGGTATCAATACTTGAAGTAGCCTCATCCATAATCATGGTTGGCGGATCCGCAATGGCTGCCCGTGCAATCGATAATAGTTGACGCTGTCCTTGTGACAGGTCAGATCCAGAACCATCAATCACCGTGTCGTAACCTTTTGGCAAGTTGCGGATAAAACTGTCAGCATTAGCTAATTTAGCAGCCTCCACAACTTCTTCATCCGTTGCGTTTAAACGGCCGTAACGAATGTTATCGCGAATCGAAGCCGTAAATAGGTTCGTATCCTGCAAAACAATTCCCATGGATAATCGTAAACTTGCTTTTTGAATATTTTGAATATCGATGCCATCATAAAGAATCTGGCCACTCGAAATATCATAAAATCGATTTAGCATATTTGTGATAGTCGTCTTACCGGCCCCGGTTGCTCCAACAAAAGCCATTTTTTCTCCAGGTTTTGCATCTAAGGAAATGTGATGCAAAACTGTCTTCTTACCATCATAGCTAAAACTAACATCCTTAAACTCAATGTGCCCTTTAACTGGCGTTAGTTTGACATTGCCATCTTTTTCAGGAGTTTTCCATGCCCACTTATCGGTCCGTTCACTGGTTTCCGTCAACTCATGTTGTTCATTTTCAGTAACATAGACAAGGGTTGTATCTCCGGAATCTTGTTCCACTGGTTCGTCAAACAACTGGAACATGCGTTGCGCACCGGCAAGGCCCATAATAATTGAGTTCAATTGCATTGTAATTTGCGCAATCGGTTGACTAAAAGAACGACTCAACTGTACGAAAGCAGCAATTTCACCTAATGTAATGGGAGTTATGTGATTGACGGCAAAATAGCCACCAACCACAGCAATCAAGACATACAAAATGTTGCCGACATTTCCCATAATTGGGAATAGCATTGTTGATAATCCATTGGCCATACTAGCATCCTGCCGTAAGGCTTCGTTTCGCTTATCAAAGCCGGCCTTAGCCTGATCCTCATGAGAGAATACTTTAATAACCTTTTGGCCATTCAACATTTCTTCAATATAACCATCAATATTTCCTAATGCTTTTTGTTGCATTCGAAAATAATAACTACTTTTGGAACTCAATTTCCGCACAATAAAAATACTCAACGCAAAAACGATCAAACTAATTATCGTTAATGTTGGGCTCAGCGTGATCATCGCCGTCAAAGTAAAGACCACATTAAAAAGCGCATTAATAAACATGGGAAAACTCTGTTCAACCATTTGTCGTAAGGTATCTACATCATTTGTGTACCGACTCATGACATCGCCATAATCGTTTGAATCAAAATAACTTAACGGCAATTGTTGCATATGGGTAAACATTTCATCCCGAATCCGTTTTTGTAACTTTTGGCCCGTCATAATCATCAGTTGCGAATATAACAACGTCCCAATCACACCTAAGAGATAAATTGCTCCCATTAAAATAATCATATGCAGTAATGGCGTGAAGTTCGGATGGGCAACTTTCATCAAGGGCGTAATATAGTCATCAATCAAACGTTGAATAAACAGTGTCCCAACGACTGATGCTCCGGCCGAAACAATGACAGAGAAGAACGCAATAAATAACGCAAAGTGACTTTTTTGCATAATGTATTTTAATAACCGCCATAAAATCTGCCAAGCTGAACCATCTAACTTAGCTCTTCCAGCAACTCTAGTTCTTTGCATGCGTTTCTCCTCCTTTGATTTGAGAATTATAAATATCTTGATAAAGGTCGTCTGAATTCATTAGTTCATCATGCGTACCGACTGCTTCAATCTTACCTTGATCGATAACCACAATTCGATCCGCACCCTGAACAGATGAAATTCGTTGTGCAATAATCAGTTTGGTCATCTCTGGTAATTCTTCACGAAAGGCCGTTTGAATCAAGCTATCCGTATGGGTATCAACCGCACTCGTTGAATCATCAAGGATTAGAATCTTCGGATTTTTCAAAAGTGCTCGGGCAATCGTCAACCGTTGCTTTTGACCGCCAGAAACATTACTCCCACCCTGTTCAATATAGGTGTCATAGCCATCTGGCAAGCTATTAATGAAATCATCCGCCTGGGCCAGTTTAGCTGCCTGAACTAATTGTTCATCTGTCGCTTGCTCGTCACCCCAACGTAAGTTGTCCGCAATGCTTCCGGAAAACAGGACATTTTGCTGAAGCACCATTGAAACATTATCCCGTAAGGTTCGGATATCATAATCACGCACATCCTGATCACCAACCTTCACGGATCCATGACTGACATCATAGAGGCGTGGAATGAGTTGAACCAAACTACTTTTGCCACTCCCAGTTTCCCCAATAATTCCAATGGTTTCACCAGGCTTGATGTGCAAATTAATATCCTCTAGACGTGTTACCCCATCGTCCGCATACGCAAAATCCACATGATCAAAATCGATTTCACCAGTTTTTACATCGGTTAACGGATTTTTAGGATTCGTTAACGTACTCTTATAGGTCAAAACTTCGTCAATTCGTTGCGCTGAAGCTAATGAAATGGTCATTTGGTTGAAGACATTAGATAAAATATTCAACCTCATTAAAACTGACATCGCATAGGCAAGCAAACTTACTAATTGGCCGGTCTGCATCGTGCCCCCAACAATTCGTTTGGCGCCAAACCATGCCAAAAATAGCAAAGTTCCATACATCACAAACTGCATAATTGGACTGTTTAACTGGAGAATTCGTTCTGCTTTACTAAAGACTTCGTAAATACTAGATGATGCTTTTTCAGCCTTTTTATCTTCCAGTTCAGCCCGGTTATACGTTTTAACTACCCGAATACCTCGCAAATTCTCGCGAACAACGCGATTTAATCCGTCATAGCGTTGGTAAACCTTTTTGAAAAGTGGCCGGCCAATTGCAATAATTACCGTCAATCCAATTGCCATCAGGGGTACAGAAACAACGAAGACCATTGCCATCTGGGCATCCACTGTGAAAGCCATTGTGATCGAAAAAATCAGCATTAGTGGCGCTCTAGCCGCGGCTCGAATCAGCATTTGAAATGCCTGTTGAATATTCATGATATCCGTCGTGAGCCGCACCACAATACTAGAAGTGGAAAAATGATCCACATCTTCAAAAGAAAAATCTTGAATATGATGATATAAATCATGCCGTAAGTTCTTGGCAAAACCGGCACTAGCTTTACTAGAATACCAACTCGCCCCAGCACCACCTGCCAAAGAAATAAAGGTTCCGATCAGCATAAACACGCCTAATTTTTCAATATAGGCTAAATTGCCTGGAATAATCCCTTTATCAATCATTTTTGACATTAGATATGGAATAAAAGTTTCAATAAAAGTTTCGATTGCAACCAAGATTGGTGAAATCAAAGCATACTTTTTATATTCTCTAACTGAATGGCCAATTCGTTTCAGCATTATTTGTCACTTCCTATTTTTTTATCTTTTAAGTTTCTTGTCATCTGTTGTGTAACCTTCTGCCAAGTCGCAATCTCATCTTCGGATACACCTTGGAGCATTCTGGCTTCAAAATCGATTGTGCCTTGAACCACACTTTTTTGAAACGCCATTGCTTTTGGTGTCAGCACGATTAATTTCAACCGCGCATCATCTGCGACCGATTCTCGCGTGATATAGCCATTATCTTCCAGCTTTTGAAGCAAACTGGTTACCGATGAACGGCGGATTCCAAAGTGCTCTTCAATATCACGTTGATAAATTTTCTGTTTTCCGGCCCGCATCAACAAAAAGTGCAGTACGCCTCCCTGTTTACCGGTAATATCATCGTCTAAAAAGCTTTCATTAAATTTACGCGTAGAACAATTCGCCAAAACATGAATTTGGCGATTGATCACAAGATGTTTTTCCATAAGTAACCTCTATTAACCTCTGTTTTATTATTGTTAGAATTCTAACAATATACGTTACCACTTTCAAAAAGTGCATGCAAATGATTTAGATTTTTGGGTAAAAAAATAAACAGTCTCCTCTCCAAATTCGGTTTTTCCTCTCGAATTGAATGAGTAACTGTTTATATACGTTTCAGTTGAGCCTATAATATTTCCTTTAGATCTAATAAATCATCAATCTGATACGTTGGGCTCACTGATGAATGGTTCGGTTGTAATGCCGGATTAAACCATACCGAATCAATTCCTGCGTTAGCCCCACCTTGAATATCTGAAGTCAATGAATCACCAATTATTAAAGCATTTTTGGGTGTAAACCCCGAAATATGATTAGCAATAAAATCAAAGAACTCAATTCTAGGTTTTTGGTAACCAACTTCCTCGGAAACAAATATGTGTTTAAAGTATGTACTCAATCCTGAGTCGTTTAATCGATGCTGCTGCACAGACCCGATTCCGTTTGAAACAATGAATAAATTAAACTGATCCTTTAAACTATTTAATAACTCTAACGCGTGGGGTTCTAATTGGTGCCCCTGATTTAAGAATTCGCGATAAATTTGTTCATACTTAATCCCATCAACTGTTTCATTAAAATGCGCGAAAAGTTTGGTAAAACGCGTGTTAACCAGTGTTTGGCGGTCCAATTGTCCAAGCTCAAAACGTTGCCACATATGCTCGTTTAGTGCTCGAAAATAGGTAACCATGTCATCTGTTAGTGGATATTTAATTTCCGCAAACAATGCTTTAAGTGCTTGGTTCTCAGCTGCGTGAAAATCTAATAGTGTATCATCCACATCAAACAATAGATTCTGATATTTCATGCTTTCACCTCAATCCCTCTTGTGTTGCATTATAACAAATTCTCCATCAATTTCACTAATTTCTTTAAAAACACGCCCAATTAATGTTCATTTTTCTCTCAACTATGGTACATTGAATGTAAGGGATTTACATTACAAGAAGGGTCTGTGCGACTTGGCATTGGAATGCCATAGCGAACTACTCCACAGCAGGGACCCCACACCGAGAATAAGGTTTTGGTACCGAGAGTAAGATTTTGCGTATGCAACATAGTCATTTAAAAATCGAGGAGGGCCAGTCCGACTTGGCATTGGAATGCCATAGCAAGGATGGACACCGTACCGAGAATAGGATTTTGCGTATGCAAAATAGTCATTTAAAAATCGAGGAGGATTTACCATGGGTGATTTAACAAAGCTTGCAGAAGAGATTATCAATTATCAAAAGAAACATGATTTAACGGATGCTTCTATTGCATTTGGCACTCATCTGTCTGTAGAAAAAATTCACAATATTAAAATTAACAAATATAACGCAACGGAAGACGATATCCGTCGCATTAACGACTATATGAGAGATAACAAGTAGTGAATGAATTGAGACGTTTAACTGTCATATTATAAGCATGGTGGAGGTGGGATCGCAATCCCACTGGAAACGTGCTTATAATCTAACAGCTATCTCAAGTAATTGTCCTAAAATAGTGAATGGATCGAAACATCTCGCTTTTAGATAGTAGATATACTTAAATAAAAAGCTAAAAATCAAACTGCTGGAAGGTTTCACCAGAAGTTAATTTTTAGTTTTTTATTTTTGAACTTCTAAATAGGCTTGATAGGTACCTTCATCAAAGCAAACCATCGTCACATCTTTCACACTCTGAGCAGTCTTTAAAAACTCCCGAATAGTTGTAACGGCAATTTTTGCGCCGGCTTGTAAAGGAAAACGATAAACACCAGTACTAATAGACGGAAAAGCAACACTGACACAGTGATTTTGATCAGCCAGGTTCAAACTATTTTGATAGCTGTTATGTAACAATTCAGCCTCATGCTGATGGCCACCACGCCAAATTGGCCCTGGTGTGTGAATAACAAATTTCGCCGGTAGTTTAAATCCAGGTGTGATCTTGGCTTCACCGGTTTGACAACCGTGAAGCAGTCGACAAGCGGCCAGTAATTCTGGACCTGCAGCTCGATGAATCGCACCATCAACACCACCACTGCCAAGCAACGTTGTGTTAGCAGCATTGACAATTGCATCCACTTTCATAGTCGTGATGTCGCCACGAATTACTTTAAATGCCATTTTTTCACCTTCTTACAAGAGTCCTTTATCACGTAAATGATTTTCAATAAGGACCGCATTCAAAAAATCAAAGGATAGTTCATCAACATCCTCAATCACAATTTCGATTCCGGTTTGATCTACGTACAAATCAGCATCAATCACGTGAAACCGAAAAGTATCCGTAGTGACATCTGTAATGTATCCCATCTCACGCGCACCAGTTAATAAAGAAATACTCAAAACTCGCGAAAATGTCTCAGTTTGTTTGATCAGCGCCATGATTAGATCATCAGTAGCATCAAATAAACGCTCCTCATTGAGCACCGGCTGCACAAAAGTCTGGTTCTTTTTTTGATAGTTAATAAAAGCTTCCATAACCTGCATGTAGTCAGATTTCAGGGTGATGCTAACAATTGCATCCAGTCGGATCAAGGAATAACCCCCAAATTGCCCCGCCATATCAACTAAATTACATAAAACCTCACTCTTATTTACTGCATTTACAGTCCCAACAAAAAAGTTTGAAGATTTTGTTTCGTCATTAATTGTAATAAGCTCTTGTTTTTGTTCCGCATTTTTCAATACGGCATAAAAGTCTTTCGTATCCGTTAAAGTTAATCGTGATTCTGGTTGTTGTTTAGCAATCTCTGGCCAAGTTGCTGTTTCCACTGCCAATTCTCGTCCAGAAAATTCCACGATTTCCGCCTCTGTATATTTAATGGTCGTCAATACTTCGTGGGTCAGATCAAACTTATCAACTAAATGCATTTCAAAATCATTTTCGTGAACAGCCGTCACTTTTCCTTCTTGATAATTTTCCAAATCACTTCTTGTTAAAACTAAAAATTGTTCATTTTTATAAGCATCTTCTACAACCTGCTTAATTAAATCACTAGTCGAAACAAAATCCGGAATCCGATCCATCACCGTAAATAGTTGATCATTCTCGGCAATCTGAATTGTTTCTAACATATTATCAAGATCTGGGCTGTCAAACTCCACGTTTTCAATGGCGTCAAATTGGACATACACGGCCCCATCAGCCTGCCCAG
The DNA here is from genome assembly GCF_001611155.1 of Pediococcus damnosus. Taxonomy (NCBI): domain Bacteria; kingdom Bacillati; phylum Bacillota; class Bacilli; order Lactobacillales; family Lactobacillaceae; genus Pediococcus; species Pediococcus damnosus. Next base: position 1,661,036 of record NZ_CP012294.1, on the reverse strand, counting down.
TGTCATCATAAGTGTTAAGAATCACTCCGTCGGCACCAATACTATTTACGAACCCTGTGTAGAAAGTTTCCTGCTCTTTAGGAAAAACGTTGGCTAAACGTTGATCATTTTTAGCAAACTCTAAGTCATATAAAACTGAATCCATTTAACCATCTCCTAATCCGAATTTCTGCCCATTAAATATACGACCAATAATCCCAACAACACTAATCCGCCTAAGACAAAAAATGTCCCATGATTAAACCAGTCGGAAATGAAACCAAAGACAAACGATCCTAATGGGTGCATGCTGTCAAAACATAAAAACCAAATCGAAAAAACGCGCCCTAAAAATGCAATGTCCGTTAAGTTTTGAACAATTGTCATCATCCGAATACTCATTCGTGATGTGTAAAATCCATAGGCAAAAGCAGAGACCAACAATAATCCATAATTGATCCATATTCCTGTCAAAATTAAAACAATTGCGAGAATGAAAGCATCCTGATAATTTGTTTTGATTCTTGGTTGGTGTTTATTTAAGACCAAAGATAGGCCACCCAGCATACCGCCCACGGCCACCAACGTCAAGACATAACTGTATAACTTCTCATCCCCATTATAGTAATGATCCACATCATAGGGCAACAATAACGTGTAACCTGCATACATTGCGGCTAAAAAGGCATCAAAAATAATTAGTCGAAACACATCTCGTTTATTGCGGACATAATTCAGTCCCTTAACTAAGCTCTCCAAAATAGGCATGGATTCTTTCGTGTGATCTTTTTCAGGTTTGTATTTTAACGCTAAAGTAAAAATGAAGGATAATAAAAAAGACAACGCATTAATAAACAAGAATGAACGAAAATTAATCCAGTGTAAAGTCAGTAGGAACCCACCAAATAATGGCGCTACAATATCAGCTAACGTCAATCCTGTATTTGACCAAGAATTAAAAGTTGATAATTTATCACTGCGAATAATTTCAGGAACCACCGCTTTCGCAGCTGGAAAATTAAACGCCAATCCGATATCAATGATGCACGTTAACAAGACTAATTGATAAAAAACGGGCTTATTAACATCCATAATTCCAGCCATAATTAAACAGGCCAAAAAACTGACGATATCCGCAAGCAACATAATCAATTTACGGTTATATTTATCAACTAACGGTCCCGCAAATAAATCGCCAGCCACTAATACAATGCCCCCGATTCCTTGCACAATTCCCAGTAAAGAGGCGTGACCGGTTGCGCGCACAATAAACCAGTTTAACCCAAAGACAAAGAGGGCATCCCCTAGTCGAGACACAAATGGACTAAGAAATAACGGCCAACTGAATGTTTGTTTTGTACGATCATCCATTTTCACACCTCCAAAATAGTATGTTCCTTCATTCTACAAGAGTTCAGCAAGAGTGACAATGCTGAAATGACAGTAAAAAAGCAACCACATAAGCTATTGGGCTGTGATTGCTATTGAAAATCTAAAGTTATAATTTTGAGTAAGTTTAGCGCGCAGGATTATTTTTAATTCCATTTTTATCTGTAAAATCAATGAAGCCAACGTTATCATCAATTGCGCCGCCATCGCCACTTAATTGCAAAGTACCAAGGTGCGTGTTAAATTTCATAGACATATTTTCTTCCAAATCATCAGTCGAATAATCTTTAATTAGTAAATCGCCAATATTGGAATGCACGACCGCGTTGTAACCAGTCGTTGGCATATCTTTGGCCACCACATTAATGGTAAACTGGACTTGCATATGAATCATTGCGTGTTGAGAATAATCTCCAACGCCATCTTCAAAAGTTAGTAACAATCGTTTATTATCGTCTAAATGGGCTTGAACTTTATCTGCAGATACAGAATCAAATTTAATATTCATATCAACGCCTCCCAAATTTTATTTTAGGCTTATTGTAACCGCTTAATAGTAAAACACCAAGTAACTTTGCTTGGAACGTTTGCAAAATGCTTTATGCTAGGAATAGACATTAACAAGGAAAAGGAGCCACTCCGCCTGGCCGAACTTCGGCCTAGAAGGATGGTCATCCGTTTTGAAAATAGGATTTTGCTGTAAGCAAAATAGCCATTAATACTGAAAAGGAGCCATTCCGCCTGGCCGAACTTCGGCCTAGAAGGATGGTCATCCGTTTTGAAAATAGGATTTTGCTGTAAGCAAAATAGCCATTAATACTGAAAAGGAGCCATTCCGCCTGGCCGAACTTCGGCCTAGAAGGATGGTCATCCGTTTTGAAAATAGGATTTTATTGTAAGCAAAATAGCCATTAATACTGAAAAGGAGCCATTCCGCCTGGCCGAGCTTCGGCCTAGAAGGATGGACATCCGTTTTGAAAATAGGATTTTGCTGAAAGCAAAATAACCATTAATTATGAAAAGGAGCAACTTTCCATGGAGAAATTCGAAAAGTATCGCCCAATTCTAACCCCACATTTTACTTTAGATTGGCTGACCGCTGCAAAAGTAAAAGATATTTACGCACTTCGTCACGACGCAAACGTTGCTAAAATGAGCGACCGTGATGTTGACTCAGATATTCAGGCTACCGTTGATTATGTAAATAAAATCATGCGTGCCATCATGAACAATGATTCTTTACTGTGGGGTATCTCTGAACGCAAAATTGAAAAGTTTTTAGGCACATTTTGCATTTGGAATTTTAACGATTCCAAAACTGCTGCTGAAGTTAGATTTGAAGTTCTTCCTAACCAACAAAATCATGGCATCATGACTGAAATCCTGCAACGGATGACAGAATTTTCGTTTAACGAATTAGGCCTGGAAAAACTTTATGCAGTTGCAAAGCAATCTAACACTCCTGCCATTACTGTTTTGAAGAAAACCGGATTTGAAATTGACCCAACCTACCCTGGCAGTCAAAACACTTTAAGCTTTTCGTTGTGTGCAACTACTCGATAAATTTTTCAGCTAATCATTGTACCATTCCAATTTTTCCAAACTTTTTTTAATGGCGTCCAATGATTTCTGCGTTTCAGAAGTTGGGACGCTTTTTTTCTGTGCTTTTTTTGTCAGTTTAGACGCCGTTTGCGCTGGAGATGATGCCCTAATTGCCTTGTTAGCAACTTGCCCGCCACTCATTTTATCCATCGTTTGATTTAGTAAGTGATCCACAAAAACATTACCCTCGTTAGTTGCATGGCCTTTTGTCCAGTAAAATTGCAGATGGGAAAACTTTGGCAGCAGCCCGTCCAATTGGCGCCATAGTTCACTATTAGCCAAAGGCTGTCCAGATCCCCGTTTCCAGCCACGTCGTTTCCAACCCGCTAGCCAATGCTTTTGGATCGCATTTAAAACATATTGTGAATCGGTCACAACCGAAATCTCATCAGTTTGCTTCTGATTTTCCACTAACCATTCTAACGCCCGAAGCAACGCCATAATTTCCATCCGGTTATTCGTTGCCCCAAACTCACCTTGTGAATCGGATATTTGTTTGCCAGCAACATTAATTAAGTAGGCCCAGGCCGCTTTATCTTGCTTTTTAACATGACCACCGTTCACATTTCCTGTATTTCGCGAACCACCATCGGTATACACAATAATTTCCGTATCATTTGCTTGATGACTTTGGGCCGTATTTACCTTTTTAGTAGGCTTAGTTTTTGATATTACCCCGCCATCATTCAACCATTGACGAGCTTCTGCTTCAGTTTTAAAACCTTTATATTTTGCCCCAGGAAAACCATCGATCATTGGCTTAGTCTCATTCCAGTCTGTAAAGATCCCAGTCTGTTTTCCTTTTGCAACTGCATAAAATTTCTTTTTAGCTGCCATTTTTATTCTCCATTCATATGTATAAAAAAATTCCTCTAGAATAAGTTTAATACCATTGTATCAACTTATCCTAGAGGAATCGAACACGTTACCCGAAACGGAATCATCAGCATTCAAAATTGCTAGACCTCGAATTTCTTATTAGTTTGCGTACTGTTGTTGTACTAGACCATTAGTTTTTTCGTTTAACTTGTCAAGTGCTTCGGTGATTGTAACACCGCTAGCTTTAATACTTGGATCGTTCTTTTCGCTTGCCCAGAATAATTGTGTTTCTGTATCTAACGCAATACGATAATCACGATTACTAAAATTTCCAAATCTCATTGTAAAACCCTCTTTCCTTTTGTTTCTCAACAAAGGCTTAGAATGAGATACGAAATATCAATGCTTCAAAATGAATATTTTTTGCTGCAGCCGCGTTCTTCCCTTCAAAAATGATATGTCGTACCAAAACTACCTTTGTTTCATAATAGTAGTTGCTAAAAATATAATTTTAACTACCATTTTTGATGATAACACTATGTTGAGAGAAAAAGCAATCAAAAAGATTTAGAGCCTAAGAACCTGCTCTTTTATTGATTAATCTTCATACTCCAATTAACTTATCTGTTTTACACAGCTGGGTGTATAATGTAAACGATTTCAGGAATTTAAAAAGTACCTAATCTTTTGTTTTATAGTTTAAGATATTAACAGCTAAATTGAATTGGAGGGGTTCAATATGCGAAAAATATTTACGTTATCTATTATAGGCGTAGTTCTTGTTGGATTAGTATTTTTAACCTTGTCATCATGTGGTGACCACAAAGCTTCTTTTGATACTAGTACTGTTGGCTCTAGCAAACAAGATAGTACTTACGGTGCTTGGTGGGAACACATGTGGTCACTTCCTGATAAAAATTCATCTAATAAAAAAAATAATCCAAGAAAAAATTCTGTTACTAAGTTTAGTAATGATGATAATAAAAAATAAAGAAAAGACCCATTAAATTTTGACCGTTGTTTTACAAGTGGACCATCTTTTATTTCACAAGCTTCTACCTAGTCATTTGCCGCTGAGCTTGAGGACAGTTCGACAAATCAAAAAGAAAATAAATACAAAGAATAATCCATACATAATTGGGTGAACTTCTTTGCCTCGTTTTGCAGCAACCATTGTGATTGGATACATAATGAACCCAAGCGCAATTCCATCTGAAACACTGTATGTCAATGGCATTCCAATCAAGATCAAGAATGCAGGAATTGCGATTTCCATCTTTTCCCACGCAATGTGCTTCATTGATTGAGCCATTAAAACACCGACAATAATCAAAGCTGGTGCCGTCACCTGACTTGTTACAACAGCCAACATTGGAGAGAAGAATAGACCTAAGATAAACAGGACACCCGTTGTGACCGCTGTTAATCCAGAACGACCACCTACCGCAATTCCGGCTGAAGATTCAACATATGCGCCAACTGGTGAAGTGCCCAACACAGAACCAGCTAACATTGCCGTCGAATCTGACATCAATGCTTTACCAACTCGAGGCATCTTGTTGTCTTTCATAAAACCAGCTTGTTGCGCCAGTCCTACCAAAGTACCAGCCGTATCAAAAAAAGTAACCAATAAAAAGGTTAAAACAACCACCCATAATTGCACGGTATTAATATCACCAATGTGTTCAACACCAACCATAAATGTTGGTTTCAAACTTGGAGCCGTGGATACCCACTGTGCGGGGGCCTTAATCAAGCCAGTCAGTAGACCTAAAATTGCAGTTGCAGCCATCCCAATAAAAATACCGCCTGGAACCCGACGAACCATTAAAATAGAAGTTAAAATCAAACCAAAGATCGTCAACCATGTTGTTGCCACGCCCAGTGATCCTAAACCAACCACTGTAGATTTGTTAGCAACAATCAAGCCACCATCATGTAACCCAATAAAAGCAATAAACAATCCAATCCCACTAGAAATTGCATATTTCAAATCAGCAGGAATCGCATTAATAATCATTTCACGTAATTTAAAAATTGTAATCACAATAAAAATTAATGAAGCCACAAACACACCCGCTAAGGCAGTTTGCCAAGGAATTTTCATTCCGATACAAACAGAATAGGCGAAAAAGGCATTAATTCCTAAGGCTGGAGCAGTTGCAATTGGGTATTTAGCCAAAATTCCCATCAAAAAACAACCTAACGCACTTGCCAAAGCAGTTGCCGTAAACACAGCTCCTTTGTCCATCCCTGAAGCACCTAAAACACTTGGATTCACAAATAAAATGTAGGCCATGGAAATAAACGTAGTAAATCCTGCCAAGATCTCACGTTTCACAGTCGTATGTAACTGATCAATTTGAAAATAATTCTTAATCTTTTCTCCCATAAGTACTTTCTCCCTTAACCTGGCTAATTTAGAATTAGCTTTATGTTTGTTCGTGTTTTACTCTCCAAACAACAATATTCATCTTACTATAAATCCGTTTCAAAGTAAAACACAAACTTTACAATATTTTCTGCTTAAAAGTAATAATCAAAACCACTTGGCGAATCCTCGTGAATTTATTCCAAATTTACCTAATTGACCCTCGTAATTCTTAGTGGATGGGTGTATAATTCATGTTTATGACAGCGTGTCATATTTGACACGGATAATTCGAAAATTAATACGAGGATGGTACGTTATGAAAAAGTTTTTAACTGGAGTTGTTGGGCTCTTTGCACTCGTTGCATTAGCTGGTTGTGGCAATCACAGCCTATCAGTGGGTGCATCCACTAAAACGCCGAGTGGCATGGTAGCCGTTATTAAAGGAAAAACAAGCAAAAACGCGAAAATAAGCTATCAAATCGATCAGCAAGCTAAAAAAGCCGTTAAAAATACTGATGGGGCTTATGTAGTCGAAGTTCCTGCAAAAACCAAAAAACAGACGGTTAACATCACTTCTCAAAAAGGTTCAGATGTGATTACTAAAAAAGTCACTATTAATAAGCGAAAAGCACTTGGTCAATATAAACCAATTGCTAACAACTATAATCAAGCTGTAATTGGCATGTCCTTGTCAAAAGCAGATCAACAAAAAGCTAAGGACTTAGCCGCTGCTGAAAAAAAGGCCAAAGCTAGTTCCTCAAAACCAACTTCGGCTGCTAAAGCCAAAGCTGAAATTGCTAAGTTACCAGCCTCTCAACAAAAAGCAGCCCTCGCTAAGTTAGAAGCTCAGGGTAAAGAAATGGCTGCTCTTCAAAAAGAAGGCAAAGAAGTCCAAGCCGCAATGGCCACTGCTAAAAAAGAAAACAAAGATAAATTGTTGCCAACTAATATGTCAAACGGCGTCAAAAACGTCATCACACAAAATAATTACACAGTACGTGCTAACTATCAGGATAAGAATTTAATGGGCTTAACCCTCATTGTGCCCGTAAAAGCTATGAAACAGGAATCAGGCCAAAAGGATTTTGGAACGGTCTTTTCACTTCTATCCAATGAATTAGGTGCAAATCCTAAATCAGTTATGAAACAATTTGAGAAATTACTAAAAGATGCTAAAAAGAGTAGCAGTACCTCAACTGCCACTAATGTGATTAAATCTAACGGCGTGAAATTCGAAGTTGGTTACTCTACAACTCATCTTTATATTTACATTACTAAATAAGACAAAATCTAAAAGGCGTCCACAGACTTTGGAGAATTCCATAATCTGTGAACGCCTTTTTATGCACCCTACACTGCTGATCTCTGTTTGTATTTTTTCGACCGCCTTAGGACAGCTTCTTGAAACAGCTATAAAGATATAAGCACGTCTAACCGTGGGATTGCGATCCCGCTACCGACGTCCTTATATCTCTATAGCTCCCGTTTCACTCCGCTCACTTTTTTTAGGACAGCTCGACAAAGCAAAAGGTGCTAAATAAGTATGACTCCCGCGGGATTGCGATCCCGCATCCGTCACACTTATTTAGCACCTTTTAACGCTTTGTCTCACTCACTACCAGATTTGCACCCGTTTTTCTGGTGGCAGATACATGCCATCCCCCGGTTGCACATTGAACGTTTCGTAAAACTCATCAAAATTTTTCACTTGGACATTTGCCCGCAATTTATCTGGTGCATGCACATCAATTGAAAGAAGCAATTGTTTGCGTTCCTTTGTAGCCTTACTACGCCATACTGTGGCCCAGTTCACAAAGAACTCTTCCAAATCAGGATTACCTGTCAATTTAGCCGCACCCAATGCACAGCTCAGGCCTCCATCATCTGCTACGTTTTCAGTGACCACTAATTTACCGTTAACCTTGCCACCTGCATATGGAAGCCCATCAAATTCATCAATCATGGCTTGTGAACGTTTCTTGAATTCCTTCATATCATCATCCGTCCACCAATTATTCAAGCTTCCGTTTTCATCAAACAAAGCGCCATTAGGATCAAAAGCATGCGAAATTTCATGAGCCATTACGGCCCCAATTCCACCATAATTCTGACTTGGTGTTTGTTCCAAACTATAAAATGGTGCTTGAAGAATTGCCGCTGGGAAACAAATCAAGTTACCTTCTGGTGAATAATATGCATTAACCGTATCAGCACTCATTTCCCATTTTTCTTTATCCACGGGCTGATTAAATTTACTGAGTTCATCTTCAGCAAACACTTTAGAAAAGGCTTGGACATTTTCTAATAAGCTGCCGCCTTCTGCCGCGGTCGTCGTATGTAGTTTTTTAAAGACATCTTCCATCTTATCTGGATAGCCAACATGAATATCCATGGCATTCAACTTAACGACCGCTTTTTCACGCGTAGCCTTACTGAGCCATGTATTATTTTGCAATTTCTGCTTGTAAACACCAGTCATCGCAACAACCATATCATGAACGTCTTGTTTGGCCTTTTCACCAAAGTACTTCTTACCATAGTAATCACCAACAACTTGGCTAAAGATTCGCCGTGCCAAATAAAAGGCACTCTTCTCTTGCTTCATGGCTGTTTTTTGACCAGATAAGGTTCGTTGATAGATTCCTGCAGTCTGGCGGAAGTCTTCGCCAAGATATGTTGCTAAGTGACGCACCACATTGACAATTACCCAGTTTTTAAATGCTGGGAAAGTGTCCTTATTAACAATCTTGGTAAAGTTTTCAAAGAATTTAGGTTCAGTGACAATAACTTGTTTTGTTTTTTCACCCAATACCTCAGTAATGGCATCGCCAATCTTAAATTCACCTAATTGTTTGATAAACTCATCAAAATCAATTGGATTATATAAGTTCGCCACATCGCTCATTTCTTCGGAGTTCTTTTTGAAAGGCGCCATTGAAGCATCAAACTGTTTAGCGTCTGCCACCATCTTTTTAGCATCTTCTTTAGAGTTACCCACCATTGTGAGTAATTTTTCAGTCATTTGGGTAAAGACTGCTAAGAGTTGTGGGCCAGCCTGATTATCTTTGTCATAATAAGTTTTATCAGGAAGGATCAAATTACCACCCTCAGCCCAAAGCACATTCAATTTTATTTTGCCTTGGCTCTTAAGATCAGGTTGCACGCCAATGTCAAACGGCGTTGGAAATCCCTCAACAAACCAGTCTTTGAACTGGGCACTGAGCTCTTCAAAACTAGAAACTGCTTCAACTTTATCAATATATGGTTTTAAAGGTGCTGTACCATCTTGATCACGTTTCTTGAAATCTGCTGCTAATTCATAAAACTTCAAAAATTCGGTCATCAAAGGATCCTTGTTGACAAGTTTGCCAGATTTCATATCAGCAAAATCGCTCATCAATTTTTCATCCACATCATCAACTAAGTCCATGAATCCACCCGTCGAAGAGTGGTCTGCCGGAATCTCGGCAGTTTCAAGCCATTCGCCATTCACTGCGTCATAAAAATCATTTCTTAATTTCGTTTTATCAGCCATTTCATCCCAACCTTTTTCTTCAGATAGCAATAGTATAGCGCATTTTTAATCTTCTCACAAAATTTTAATTTTACGATACTGCGTTACTAATATAATTTCTTAAATTCTCTCCAGTAAAACCGGCACTAATTCCAACCAGCAGCTTAATCCGCGCCTTGGGTCCATTTAGTCCCTGACAGAAAGTAACACCCATACGTTCCAACGCAATGCCACCACCTGGATAATCGTAAATGGGTTCCGCTACCCCATTATAACAACGGGAAACCATTACCACTGGAATCTCGTCTGCAAGTAGCTGTTGAATGGCACCTACCGTTTCTAGCGGCATGTTTCCAGCACCCAAGCCTTCTATAACAATGCCATTGGTCTCTTTTTTATCTAAACAACTCAAGAGACTTGCGGGCATCCCTGCGTAGGCTTTCAGTAAATAGACATTGTGTTTAAGCTCATCAACTTGCACAACCGCTTGTTGAATTAATTCTTGGAAATAGTGGATACCACGTTTTCCAACCAAGCCAATCGGTCCAAATGTCGGTGTCCGAAACGTATCAACATTGGTAGTATGCGTTTTGGTGACATAGCGCGCCGTATGAATTTCGTCATTCATAACCACCAAAACGCCTTTATCCACCGATTCATCAGCGGCGGCGGTTAAGATTGCGCTCTGAAAATTATACACACCATCTGATCCGATTTCATTAGAAGAACGCATTGCTCCCGTCAAAACTACTGGTAGATGATTTGGCAAAGTTAAATCTAAAAAATACGCCGTTTCTTCTAATGTATCTGTTCCATGGGTAATCACAATTCCATCATACCCTTGACCTTCTGCTTTTTTTACGCGTTTTTGCATCTTGAACATATCATCTGGTGTGATGTGTTCTGATGGTTTATTCAAAATAGTTTCATTGGTTAATTCGATATTGTCGTCAATAAAGCGACTATCTAATAACGGATTCTCCTCATTTGTAGAAACTTCACCTAGTTCATTGGCCGACATTGAAATGGTTCCACCTGTATGGAGTGCTAATATTTTTTTCAAACGTAAACCTCCCAATCATTATTCATTTTATTATTTTAGTTACATACTCTACTTTATAAATAAAAAACATTTGAATTGCTCTTTCTTGATTCTAATCGATTAAAAGCCGACTTACTAGCTAAATTCAGCATTTCAATTTTTAAAAAATCATTGTGATCAAAGCCCATCTGTTTACACAGCTTATTAAAGAGTTAAAATAAGCTTAATACGTGAAATGACAGGTGAATAAAATGTCTAAAAAACAAAGAGGTTGGCTTATTTGTTACCACATTATTTTTGGTGCTCTGGCACTCTTCTCTAGTGGTCTAGCTTTTTCAACTTTCTTTACCCACATTAATCTATTAAAAGGCTCAATCGGAGTCATCATGAACATCATCCTAGTAATCTTCTTAATAGACTACTTAGTTCGTTTAGGGCTATCAAAAAATAAGAAAGGTTTTCTGGTTGATAACTCCTTTGATATGCTTGGATTGGTTCCGTTGCACCCGATTTTTGCCATTTTTCGATTTGAACGGGTCATTCGCATGGTTCGTTATTATCATATTTTTTGGCATCTAGGCCTGGATGGCAAGTTTACAAAATCTGTCCACCGTTTCTTTTACTCCACTGGCTTTGTTTATCTTCTCTACGCCAGTGTTGTAATCGTCGTCTTGAGTGCGCTTTTGTATTCCATTGTTGAAAAAATTTCTCTATCAAACGCATTATGGTGGGCAATCACCACCGCAACCACCGTTGGTTATGGCGATATTTTCCCGCATACGGCCATTGGAAAAATCATTGCGGCCATCCTAATGCTTGGTGGAATTGGGTTTATTGGTTTGTTAACCAGTACAATTACCGGATTCTTCACTTCAGATAATACCAACATTCAAGATAACGATTTAACTTTACTCTTAAATAAAATTGATAGTCTCTCCAAACAAGTTGACCACTTACAAAAACAAGTTTCTCAACTTCAGAAAAAGCCACATAAAAAAAAGAAATCTTAGTTTCAAAAAGGCCAGTATTCTAAGAGGATTACCATAAAGTAATCTCTTAGAATACTGGCCTTTATTTTTTTAAAATTACTCAACAAATTTTACAGCTGTCCCATAAGCAACCACCGTTTCCATATCTTGACTAATTGAATCTGAATCAAAACGCATCATCACCACGGCATCTGCGCCCATTTCTGCTGCATTATCCCGTAAGCGACTGATCGCTGTATCACGTGCCTCCGTCAGTAGTTCCGAATAAGCCTTAATTTCACCACCAACAATTCCTTTAAGACCCGCACCAATATTTTTGAACACGTTTTTAGATTGCGTGGTTAAACCAAACACTTCCCCAATCACTTCATAATTATGCCCTGGAATATTTTCCGTCGTCGACACTAAAATTTTATTTGCCATTATGGACTCCCCCATCTTGTTTGATATTTGTATTATAGCATGGCGGGGTTGCATTCACTGCCTGTTTTTTTTCGGGTGAGCTTTAGGACAGCTACTTGAAACAGCTAAAGAGCTATAAACACGTCTAACCGCGGGATGCAATCCCGCTAACGACGCGTTTATAGCTCTTTAGCTTCCGTTTCAATCCGCTCACTCTTTTTTAGGACAGCTCGGCAAAGCAAAAGCCAAGAAATACCTATCCTTCCCGCGGGATTGCGATCCCGCATCCAGGACAGGTATTTCTTGGCTTTTAACGCTTTGCCTCGCTCACTTTTATTCTTCACTACCCAAATACTGACTCACACCGGCTGCCAACACCGCTCCTACCAATGGAGCCGTTAAGTACAACCAATAATGCGCCATTGCCGATCCACCCACAAAGAGGGCTGGGCCAAAACTTCGTGCCGGGTTCAATGAACCGCCCGTCAAGTTCAATGCCACAATAATCATCAAACCTAATGTTAATCCGATAATTAAGCCTGCAAAATTTGAATTGCCTAGTTTTCTACTTGTTACCAACAAAATAACTAAAACAAACAAAAATGTCACGAGCGTTTCAGTGACAAACGCACCACCAACAGAAATATTAGGGAAATCCGTTTGCCCTAAATCTTTCGTGGACAAACCTAATTCATGGACCAAATCAAAAACCATCGCTGATGCCAAAATTGCCCCAATAAATTGGGAAATAACATACCCAATAAAATCTTTGCCGCTAATTCGCTTATTTAAAAGCATACCCAGGGATACCGCCGGGTTAAAGTGCCCACCTGAAATGGCACCTACTGAATAAGCCATGACAGTTACCGCTAATCCAAAGGCCAAACCAATCGTAAGTGTGCTACCTTTAGCAATCACAACTGTACCCGTTCCAACAAAAACCAAAACAAACGTTCCAATAATTTCTGCAATATATTTTCGCATATGGTCATCTCCTACGTATATTAAAAACCTTTTATAATTTCTATCTACTTAAAAGTATAAAAGATTTAAATAAAATACTCAATATTGATGCGCTGAAAACGCGAAAACTTTTTAATTCTCCTTTAAATTTGTACTAATCGCCTGGTTTGTAGAAGTAAAAATGGACGTCTTATGGTAAAATATAACTATTATATCTTAGGGGGAATGACCATGAGTCAAATCGATGTCGAACTAATCACTAAACCAACAGCTAAAGAATTTTTAATCGATTATAAAGAACAAAAACGAAATAATAACGTTCCCGAGCTCAAATCACAAGGCCATTTTATTTTACCTGATTACAAACTGACAAGGCAGCGTAAAGCTTTTAAAATCATGAAACATACCTACCTTACAAAGCATTACAAATCCTATGTTGCGTTTGATTCAGACAACGGTCACACTTTGTGGATGAAGAATTTCGGTAGCCTAACAGAAGCCGTCTTTTGGCTTGAAACTGGACTGGAAATTGGCGATACTGATACACGATCTACATACAAGGATTGGAAAGAGAAACATAATGATGAGGTTCAAGTGTTGAAGGATCAATTAAGCCTACTAAAGAAGAAACGTAACAAAAAGAGAATTCCTTTAGATCATGCCAATTAATTTTTATAATTATGCAATTATTAAGAGTCCACTTTACAGTGGCTCTTTTTATTTTAAAATTAAAAAAATTGCTATCTCAAATTACGATACGATCAATTTATGCACATTCTATAGCTATTTGAAGTGTTATTTTGGGCTTGGAATGAATTATTTCGTCAATATGTTCTTTACTTAATCTTAATGAGATACCTTAGTTACGTTTTTGTAATATATAACCCGTATTATTATAAATATACAATTTATACGGGGGTAACTCATGAAAAACATAATTAAATTATTCGCGCTTCTTTCCATGTTTATTGGTATCACTGCTATTTCAAACACTGAAGCTCACGCAGCTACAAAATACCGTGTAGTTTCTACGAAAAATGTAACTACAAAATCTTACATCAGATCAAGTGCCAAGGGGAATATGTACAACCTAAACGGGAAACTTCCCTATGTCACCTTTAAAACAGCTCATTATTTAAAGAATTTCCCAAGAACTACTTTTAAGGTCACAAAATCACGAATTGTCTTGAAAAATGGCGTTCGTACCCAATATTTTTATGCTACTAGTAGTAATGGTCTGTATTCTGGTTGGGTTTGGCATGGTTATCTCAAAGTTAAGCCTGGTACAGGTACTTACAATAAGATTTACACAAATGCACGAAAACAATTAGGCAAACGCTATGTTTATGGCGCTGTTGGTCCAAATCGTTTTGACTGTTCCGGCTTATCAAAATATGTTTATAAAAAAGCAATCAACAAAACCTTACCAAGAACCGCACAATCTCAATACAACAGTTATAAAAAAGCTTCAACTAGTTCACGAAAACAAGGCGACTTAGTTTTCTTTGGTTCTAGTAAAAAGAATATTTCTCATGTAGGGATCTACGTCGGTAGTGGCAAAATGATCGATGCTCAAAATCGTGGCGTCATTACTGAAAAAGTTGCTTCTCCATGGTGGCACTGTGTTGGTTATTCACGCCCAGCAAATCTTAACTAAATAAATAATTGATTAAACAGTAGCGCAACTTGGCTACTGTTTTTTTGTTTGGTTCTTATCTCTATCTTAAGTTGTCCATTTTAGGTAAAATGAAGGCAACAAATGAACGTGGAGGTTGAGATTATGACAATTGAAGATAAATTATTAAGTTCCCTTTCCTATCTGAGCATTTTATTTTTACCTGTTTTGTTTCCATTAATTGTTTGGCTGTTAACAGCTAATCGACCAGAAACTCATCGAAATGCCTTACATGCATTATTGTTGCATATTTTACCTACTTTGCTGATCCTTACATTTATTGTCCTTGCCGGAGTTCACGGGCTAATCACAAAGAATGCCCAGTCAACCGGCTGGTTTATCATTATTCTTATTGGCCTTGGTGCAATTATTGTTTTAGCTCTAACTATTTATAGTATCTACAAGGGAATTAAGATTCTTGTTGATTAACTTTTTTTACTACAAAACCCTTTATAACGGTAATTCTGTTGGCCCATTTTATAAGTTTAAAAAAAGTCAGACATTTATGTTGCAAACGGTTACATCACGTGCTAATATAATAAGTGAGGAAAGGGAAAAGTTAAATTTTCCGATTAACTCAAACTTCTCAAAGCGCTTTAGGTCAGTCGATAGTTGCCGATGGTGATCTAACGTAGAAGCGCAGCTGAGAGCTATGTTGTGAAGGCTTACCATTCATGGGCATCATGTAAAAGTTTTGCTTGTTGAAAGACATGTGAGCAGTTACAATCAGAATTATGTGTTTGACTCAAAGGTTTAGATGCGCGATTTATATGAGTATGATCTGATACTATAAATCATGGGCATCGATTTAATAAAGTTTTTGATGTTGGAAGACATTTGAGTAGCAAAAGTAGTTAGTACTTGGCTCAAGAAACCTGGATGTGCGGTTTATGGAAATACGACATCACAAACCATGAGCATCGATTTAATAAAGTTTTGATGTTGAAAGACATCGTGAGCAGTTGTAGTAGTTGTTACTTGGCTCAAAAATCTGGATGTGCGAATAGTAAGTGCATAGCTTTCTTGGTAAATGTTGCAACTGATTTTGGTTCAGTTTTTAGATTCAGATTTAGATTCATGTTTGGTTGATATGTAGTTGAGCTTCGGTTTAAGTAGGTGTTGCCAATGACAAGAGAAAACGTGAGTTAGAAATAGCTTACAGAGTACTAAATAGTTTAGATACGTTGTGTAGTAAGAACAAAATAACAAGTACGTTTGCGGAGGGTATTTAGCATAAAAAAACTTAATGCTTCCAAAACCGTCTTTAATCACCGTTAGCCTGTATTTATGTATGTATCAAGTGAGTTCAAACTTACGTTGATCATATCAGCAGATTTTGATAACGACGATCACAGGTAGGTCAGGTTCACGACGGTAGAACAATTAAACAATGAAGGTGTAATGTTATTAACAATTTAGATTCTGAAGATGTTAATCGCGAAAACCTTTCCTCGTAGGTAGACTTTAAGCTTTGAGAAGAACTTAGAGTCTACTTTTTTGTTGTCAAAAAATAAAAACGGTCACGAAAATCCCCACTTTAATACACAAATAAGCTGCTCCCCTTTTTAGAGGAACAGCTTATTTCTTAAATATAAAATCGATGAAATTTGAAACACTTCATTTTTGCAATCTTAAAATCTAATATCTTTTTCTTCTAACTACTCCGAATAGTGCAAGCGTGGCCATTAAGAACAATCCAATCAACCCAATGTTTCTTCCAGCAATACTATTTGCTTCATCAGTTTGTGGTAATTCTTTATTTGCTGAAACAGATTTCGGACTATTTTTGGTTGCTCCTGAAACGGTTTGCCCATTAGCTGAAGGAATTTGACTTGTTTCCTTGCCATTATTACCTTGGCTTAATCCGTTACCTTGATTACCGGATTGGCCCGAGTTGGAGTCTGTTTCGCCATTACCGGAACCCTCTTTATCTCCAGAGCCATCGTTATCGCCCGGAGTTGGTTTAGGTGTTGTAGGTTCCCCTGGTTTCCCAGGTGTTCCATCGGCCACAATAATAACAACTCCTGTAGCTGTTACAGACAACCCAGTAACTGGATCCGTATAAGTGAAGGTATAGGTACCCTTGTTCCCTACTTTGTTCGTATTAAAGTTGTTTGGTCCCGTTACTGTTAAACTGCCATTTGCAATTGCTTCAGCATAATTTAACTTTGTCCCTGTTGAAGAAACAATTGAATTAAATAAATCTTGAAGTTTAAAATTGGAACCTTTTTTAATCGTAATCTTAGGTTTAACACTGATAGTTGGCTTGATCGCAGTATACTTGTATGTCAATGTGATTGCATAGCCTTTACCAACACCATTTTCAGACACCGTTGTATTATTGAAGACATCTAATACCTTCTGCCAGTCAGCAGATGTCCAAGTGTTTGGATTACCAGTTACACCAACATTTGCAGCAAATTCGGCAAGTGAACCAGTATGCGTTCCATCTTCATTTATTAAAGTAAAAGTACTCTTGCTATAATTAATTTGATACCCAGCAATCTGCTTTGGTGTATGCAAACTGTATTTTTCACCAGCCTTAAGCGCCTCGCTATCAGATTTTGCAAGTGTTTTTCCTGCTTCATTCTGATATTCACTTGTTTCATTAAACGTTCCTTTTGGCGCCTCAGCATCATATTTGTAAGTCAGCGTAATTGCATAGCCCTTACCAACAGCATTAGCCGATACCGTATCTTTGTTAAGAATGGCTACCAAATCATTAATTGTCCATGATTTGCTGGTATCTATTCCTGCGGCTGCAGCAAGTTCAGTTAGTGATCCTTTGTGAGTTCCAGATTCATTAATTATTGTATAACTACTCTTGTCCTTGTTAACCTGATAACCAGAAATGTTTTTTGGAGTACTCAAACTATAACTTTCGCCAGCTTTAAGCGCCGTTGTATCAGAATCCGCAATGGTGTTTCCGGCCTCATTTTGATACTCCGTCTTTTGATTTAACATCCCTTTTGGCGCTTCGGCATCATACTTATAAGTCAACGTGATACTATAATCTTTACCGACTGCATTAGCCGACACCGTATCTTTATTAAGAATGGCTACCAAATCGTTAATTGTCCATGATTTGCTAGTATCTATTCCTGCGGCTGCAGCAAGTTCAGTAAGTGATCCTTTGTGAGTTCCAGATTCATTAACTATTGTATAACTACTCTTGTCCTTGTTAACCTGATAACCAGAAATGTTCTTAGGTCCACTCAAACTATAACTCTCGCCAGCTTTGAGCGCCGTTGTATCAGAATCCGCAATGGTGTTTCCGGCCTCATTTTGATACTCCGTCTTTTGATTTAACGTGCCCTTTGGTGCTTCAGCGTCATATTTGTAAGTCAGCGTAACACTATAGTCTTTGCCAACCCCATTTTCAGACACCGTAGTTGCATTAAAAGCATCTAGTACTTTTTGCCAATCCGCAGTGGTCCAACTACTTGGATCGCTGGTGACACCGACATTTGCGGCAAGTTTAGCTAACGAACCACTATTAGTTCCGTCTTCATTCGTGATCGTATAGCTGCTCTTAGCATAATTTACTTTGTATCCTGCAATCGTTTTAGGTGCATTTAAACTGTATTTTTCGCCAGCTTTAAGCGAAACACTGTCTGAACTGGCAATGCTCTTACCAGCTTCATCTTGATATTCACTTGTCTGTTTAAAAGTGCCTTGCGCGGCCTCTGAATTCGAACTACTATCCGCAACCTTTGTTTTACCAGATTTTGATGTTGCTTTAACTGTCTTAGCAGTGGTAGCCGTGTTCTGTTTTGAAGACTCAGCTACATTTGAAACATCCGCATTTATTTGGGGTGGCGTAACACCCATCCCTAAAATACCCGCTGAAAACAGTAGTGTACTTGCCAGCAAAGCATACTTACGATTTTGTTTCAATTCGGCTTTTTTCATATTTCTCTCCCTTCAAATAAAACCATGGCATTCAACTTTTGCTGTTTTGTTCAAGAAAATTTTTCCCAAATTAATCCAGCCAACTATGTAAAAAATTATAACCTGTACCTACTTAAATTCTAACACCTCGGTGACATTAATGGTAGCGCTAGCATTTAATTCTCTCATCTATTTCATTTTCATCTATACAACCAAATATTACATAATTTCAATGCTTAATAATCATGTTTTTGGATAAAAAAATCCAGAAGAAAAAATGAAATTTTCTTCTGGATATAATTTTGATTTTTAACTTCGGGACGCTTCTTCTTTACTGAAACGATTATTAAATAATGGACTAACTGGTTTGTTTTCGTGAATTAAACGAATGGCTTCCCCAATTAAAGGTCCTACTGAAATCTGCGTAATCTTATCTATTTTCTTTTCTTCTGGTAAATTAATCGAATCTGTCACAACCAATTCCTTGATTGGAGAGTTTGCAATTCTTTCAATCGCTGGGCCAGATAAAACTGGATGTGTACAGCTTGCATAAACTTCCGTTGCACCCGCATCCATCAAAGCCTGGGCTCCTAAAGTAATGGTACCAGCAGTATCAATCATATCATCAATCATGATACAACGCTTACCCTTCACTTCACCAATAATATTCATAACCTCAGCCACATTAGCTCGTGGTCGTCGTTTATCAATAATGGCAATGGGAGCTTTCAAAAATTCAGCTAATTTACGAGCTCGTGTGACACCACCATGATCAGGAGAAACCACAACAGAATCTTTATCAAGATGATGCTCGATAAAGTAATCTGCCAATAATGGCGCACCCATCAAATGGTCCATTGGAATATCAAAGAATCCTTGAATTTGTGCAGCGTGTAAATCAAGCGCAATAATCCGCGTTGCACCAGCCTTTTCAATCATATTAGCCACAAGTTTTGCGGTAATTGGTTCCCGTGAACGGGCCTTACGATCTTGACGAGCATAACCATAATAAGGAATCACAACGTTAATAGTCTGTGCGCTCGCTCTCCGCAATGCATCAATCATAATTAAAAGTTCCATCAAATTATCATTAACAGGTGCCGAGGTAGATTGAATAATATACACTTGGTCCCCACGAATACTTTCTTCAATGTTAATTCTAATTTCACCATCGCTAAAACGATCAACAGACGTCTTACCCAGCTTAACACCAACTGCTTTAGCAATTTTTTCTGCTAAAGGCTTGTTTGAATTCAAAGCAAAGATCTTCAGCTTTGGATCAGAATATTGTCCAGACATGAAATCCTCCAATAATGATTTTTAAGAATCTGTTCGATTACCACTCTATATGATAAGTCATTTACAGGACCAAAAGCAAGTCCAAACCGACATCAAATTAGTCTTTTTGTCGTTCTGCTTCCTCTTTTTTTGCTGCTTCATAAACAGGTAATTTTTTAAAATAACCCGGTTTAGTTGTTTGTCGTTCTCGTGCAATACCCATATCGTACTTCGCCAGATCGTCGGTAATTGTTGAACCAGCTGCAACGTACGAATAGTCTGCCATCTTAACAGGCGCAATAATATTCGAATTACTTCCGATAAATGCATGGTTGCCAATGATAGATGTATGTTTATTAATCCCATCGTAGTTAACAAATACAACCCCACAGCCAACGTTGATATCTGAGCCCAACACGGCGTTCCCAACGTAAGTTAAATGACCAACTTTGGTTCGGGCACCCAATTTTGTCTTCTTGATTTCACAGAAGTTTCCGATATGAACGGATTCCCCAATCTCAGCTTCTGGGCGTAAGTGACTGTTAGGCCCAATATCACTGTCATCATGCATAATTGATTCTTCAATTGTCGATGAAGTAACATGAACTCGATCGCCAATTTTAGAAGAAACAATTTTAGAATTAGCTCCAATTACACAGTCAGAACCAATTTCAGTTTTCCCAGAAATTGACACTCCAGGTTCCACGATTGTGTCAGAACCAATTTTGACATCCACGTCAATATACGTATTTTCTGGATCAATCAGCGAAACTCCGTTAGCCATATGCTGATCATTAATGCGTTCTTGCATAATTTTAGTTGCGTTGGCAAGAGCCTTACGATCATTCACACCCATTGATTCAGAAAAGTCTTTCATTTCGTACGCAGCAACAATCTCGCCTTCGGATTTCATAATTTCAATTACGTCTGGTAAGTAATACTCGCCCTGCGCATTATCATTCTTTACTTTATGTAAAGCCGAAAATAATTTTTTGTTATCAAAACAGTAAACGCCTGTATTAATTTCATGAATGGCTGCTTCTTCACGCGTCGCATCTTTTTCTTCCACAATTTTAGACACAACCCCAACATTATTACGGACAATTCGACCATAGGAAAATGGATCATCTGCATCGACTGTTAAAATTGTTGCTGCAGCACCCTTTTCTTTATGATACTCAAATAAATCTTCAAAAGTACTGGCACGGAAAAGTGGCGTATCACCACTTACAACCATTGTCATCCCGTCTTGGTCTCCCAAAATATCTTCAGTTTGTAAAACGGCGTGTCCCGTTCCTAATTGCGATTTTTGATATGCATATTCAGTCCGTTTGCCAAGTTCTGCCTCAACTTGTTCAGCGCCACTACCCACAACCGTAACCACTTTATCCATGTTAGTTTTTTCGACTTGGGTCAACACATGATCGACCATCGATTTTCCACAAACGCGGTGCAGCACTTTATATAATTTTGATTTCATCCGTGTTCCTTGACCGGCTGCCAAGATAACCGTATACTTTCCACTCATTAAATGTTCTCCTTAATTTTTAAATTTAATAACAAACTAATCAGCTTGTTCGAAGACTTTATCTAAATAATTACCCGGTTGAATCCGAATCTCGTCACTGTTGGCATCCACACTCAATAAAGAAGTGACATTATCAATCATGCGGTGTCCTGTAAAACTACCTTCCGCAAAAACGGTTGTGCCAATCAATTCCGCTTCAAACTCAGTAATCAGCGCCTGCATCCCTTTTAAGGTGCCGCCACCCTTCATATAGTCATCGACAACTAGAACTCGTGTTCCAGCTTTCAGGCTCCGTTTAGAGAGCTCCATTTTCTTGATTTGTGCAGATGATCCAGACACGTAATTCACACTGATCGTGGAGCCCTCTGTAATCTTTGAATCATGCCGCACAATGATAAACGGAACCCCTAAATAATTTGCCACACTCTGGGCAATCGGAATTCCTTTTGTTTCAACAGTCATGATTGCATCAACTTTTTCATCTGCATACTCACTGGCAATCAAACGACCCACCCTTTTAAGAACGGTTGGATCACTCAATAAATCAGACATGTATAAATAGCCACCTGGCAAAATCCGGTCCGCCGTCGAAAGTTGTTGAATTAAATCTTCAATAATTTCACTAGCCTCGCCTTTTTTAATAGTTGGTATAAATAAGGCTCCCCCGGCCGCTCCAGGAATTGTTTCTAATCTCCCAGTGCCCCGATTCGCGAATGTTCGTTTAATAATGGCCATATCCTCACTGATCGAAGATTTTGCAGACGCATACCGTTCAGCAAAAAAGCTTAACGTTACTAACGTGTGTGGTCGTTCTAGAAAATACCTTGTCATATCGATTAATCGATCACTTCTTCGGACACTCAACGTTAACACTCCATTCTAAATTAAAAGTTACTTTACTCTCGATCATAGCATAAATGTTCGTGTTTTGAACATAATTTTGTAAATATTACCGTTATTTATATATATATGACTGTAACAAAAAAAACCATTAGAAATCAATCAAAAAATTATGATTAATTTATAATGGATATTTAAAATCTAGTATCATTCACAAATATAAGAGCTTTAATTAAACTCAGTCATATTATTTACCCCATCTTCAAAAAAATCTATTGCTTCGTCTATTCGTTTATTTGTCAATTTCCATTTTTCTGGATTAAACATATTTTTAAATCCATGATATTCTCTGGATAAATAAAAACCAATTATCCAAGCTGACAAATACTTATATGCTTGATTAGCACGTAAAATATGCGGAGACTGTACCCAATTTATATTTAGGTAATCTATTTTCACATTGTCTCCAAAATACTTAATTCGATCTTGATACCAAAAGTCCATGTTGCGTTTTTAATTAAATATGGTTTCATCTATTTTCCATTACTTTCCTAAATATATATTTTTTCATAACTATTACAGTTCCAATAACTGCTATTAATCCAGAAGCAAAGAAAATTATTGTCTCCGAAAACTTATCAAATAAAATACCGTACCCAAGAGACCCTAACGGAACAAATAGCTGAGAAACGGCATTTATAATAGAATAAATTCCCCCTTGAATTTCGTTTGGTACTATTTTTTGTATATAAGTTGTCATACTAGTGTTCGCAAACACTGCTGACAGCCCAAATCCAGAAGTTAACACCACTAATAACATAATGGCAATTGCAGAATGATTTTTGGCCAATCCTGGAATACCAAAAAGAAAAAGAATACCTCCGAAACCTAACATGGATTTATATACTGTTTTTAATTCATCCTCACTAACATGAATAGTTAATAGTACTCCTCCCAATAGCATTGCTACACTTGTCATACTATCAAGAAAACTATATGTAAGATTAGACAGATGCAATTGTCGTAAAACAACTATGGGAAGACCAATAGTAATTGCGGATGCAAAGAAATTAACAAACATCGCAATTAGCACCAAGCTTTTAATATTTCCTTGCGAATTTAGATAACTTAACACTTTACCAAAGGTTTGGTTACCACTCATAGCTTGTTTTTGTTGCTCATTGAATTTAATCAACTTAGTAAAACGTGTTGAAACAATAACTACTAAAATTGCAATCCATACATATACCGATAATGTGATAAGCCCGAATACAAATCCACCTAGAATTGGCCCACTAATATTTGCAATCGCAATGGAAGTCTGCATTCCTGCATTTACACGCTGATAGTTTCCTTTATCTACAATTTGTGGAACAGAAGCCTTTAAACACACTGTGAACAATTCTTCTCCAATTCTAATTCCAACAATCAAAAGATATGTCCATTCCAGATTCCATCTAGGAAGTAACTGCATTACTACTTCATATAGAAACAAACTTACTAGTGTAAATATCTGTGAAACAAGCATTACGATTTTATGATTATTTTGATCTACGATTTTTGTCATAAATGGGGTCAAAATTAGACTCACTAATGGACCAATAACAACTAAAGTTCCAAAAACAAATGCTGAACCGGTCTCTTTTAAAAAAACTAAACCAACCATAAAATTAACCGATGTAACTACTATATTAAAGAAAAAGGTGACTAAACTTATTAAGCTAAATTGTTTTTTCAAATCAATCCTCCTGTCAATATATTAAATATATCAGAAATGAGAAGTGTTAATTTTCTATTTTGTAAAGTATACTGTAACTATAGTTAACAATTACCACAGGAAGGGTTTTAAAAAATGAAAAAGATTGGAACAACTATCAAATATATACGTAAACAAAAAAAACTAACTCAAAAGGAAACGTATGCTGGAATTATTTCACGAACTTTTGCATCCAATTTTGAGAATGGTTATTATAATATCGAAAGTGAGAAATTATTTAAAATTCTTCAACGACTTGGAACTAGCATAAATGAATTTGAATTCTTGCATTATGGCGAAAATGATGACAAATTTAGTTACGTGCTTTCCATCATTGACCAGGCAGCAACTACTGGTGATTATTCTCAGTTACAAAAGATTCATCAAAAGTTCGAGAATAGTACAAGTCTCCATGACCAGGCTATATTAGCCTTAGCATATGTTAAAATCTATGTTCATGGTCATAATCCTTTATCTATGAGTCTGATGCCAACCATTCCTTTAAAAATTCATCTTGAGCAAACTAAAGAGTGGACATTTTTTGAGCTTCGAGCTTTTGTTGATGGCATATTTATGTTTCGAAGAGATTTGGATAGCCTACCTTTATGTATGGAAAGAGCGGTTAAAAGTTTTAAAAAATATAGATGCCTTTATGAACTTAAATCATCTTCTGAACAAAGCATTGCTAGTATATTCTTAAACTATGTTCAAATAGCTTTAGTATCCTTCGATTATAATCGTGACCACTATAGCCTTGTTAACAAATATCCCAATACACAGGATGTAGATGATTTCTCATCTCAACTAACCATACAATTTTCAAAATTTTTGCAAAATTTATATTTCGGAAATAATTCAGAAAAAGATTTTTCTGATAGCAAAGAATTTTTAACGATGCTTAAAAAACTAAATTTTAAGGATTACGTTGTCTTTAAAGAAATTTATGATTACCACATTCCATACAGCAAACGTTATAGACAAAATCATAAACAACAAACATAAAAAAGCTTCAAGCAATAATATTTGCTTGAAGCTTTTTTATAAAACGGCCAGCAGATTTATCTAAAACTAACTAAGTCTTAAATATTACTAACTCTTAATTCGATGCCATCCCAATGCTCCAAAGTAAATAAGGCATTCAATGATGGCGATGAAGAAACTAACCGGCCAATTGGTGACGTAGCCTAAATATAATCCAAGCCAAACACCTAATAAAGCCGCGCCAATCGCAAACACCATCATGCCGCTAACCGTCCTCGTAAAGTACTTTGCACTTGAAGCAGGCAACGTCAATAACACGAAGATTAGTAAAGAGCCTACGATTTGAGCTGCAACGCTCACACTCAAGGCCAGAATCACCAAGAAAACAACCGAAATAGCCTGTGTATTAACGCCTTTTACCGCTGCCCCAACATGATCAAATGAATCAAACTTTAGATCACGATAAACCAGAAAAATCACAACCAGAACCACCAATGATAACCACATAATTTGTTTAACTTCGGCTGAACTAATACCAATCATACTGCCAAACAAAATACTGGTGGCATCACTCGCGTTTTTATTTGCTAACGACAGAAATAAAATTCCTGACCCTAAAAACAAACTGGAAATCGCACTGATTGAAGATTCTCTTCGTGAAGACTTGGAACTCATCTGACCAATCAAAACGGAACTAATAATTGTAAAAATCAACATTCCATTTAGCGGGGGCCAATTCATAAAGATTCCAAATGAAGCTCCCGAAAAACCAATTTCAGAAAGCATATGACTTAGAAAGGACATGTTACGACCAATTACGTAAACGCCGATAATACCACTGATAACCGCAATGATCGTTCCCGCCATATAGGCATGACGCATAAACGCAAAACTAAGCATGTTCGGCCTCCTCTAAATCTGCTTCCTTAAACTGACTAATCGGGCCACTCTCGTAACTACCGTGGCGCATAAGCAAGTACTGATTGGCATACTTTTGTGCCAGCTCAATATCATGGGTAATGAATAAAACTGACACATTTTGATGCACATTAAATTCTTGGACCAGATCCAACAATTCAAATTTACGGACACTATCTAAACTGGCCGTTGATTCATCCAAAATCAAAAGATCTGGATCATTGATCAGGGCCTGGGCCAAGTAAGCTTTTTGCTTTTCGCCACCTGACGCCTCACCAAGTGGTGTATTTTGGATGGATTCTAAGTTAGTATCTTTTATAATTCGGTTTAACTTTTTTCGTTCATTTTTAGATAGCCATGACAAATGACTATCATGCAGATTTAAGCCGACAAAATCACGAATAGATAGCGGGTATTCCTCGTCAATATTTCGAAATTGGGGAACATAGCCAATTTTCATTTGCTTAAAATTAGGCGTATAGGTCACACTGCCCTTCTGTGGTGCCAGTTGGTGTAAGATCACTCGGACTAAAGTTGTTTTACCAACCCCATTTTGACCAACCACACTCAAAAAGTCGCCTTTATTTAATTGAACCGAAAGATCATTTAAAACTAAGTGATCCGGAAATGCCACGGTTAAATTTTTAATATCTAATACGGGTTCACTCATTGCAATCTTTCTTTCTCTTGAATTTTTGCTACCTGCTGATATTGATCAGTCATCCATTCTAAATACGTCTTATTATTCGGTTGCGTTTCTGTCACATTCAAAACGGGCACATGATGCTTTTTAGCCAAGTTCACCATGTTCTTCACAATTGGATCTGAAGCTTGCGGATTATTAACAAAAAACGCAATCTTTTGGTGTTTGATATCGTTTTGCATTTGGCGAATATCTTGAGTGGTTGGATCCGAACCATTTTCTACGGCTAGAGCAAAATGTGAATTATTGATTTTATAGCCCATTTTGGTAAGCGCATAGTTGAAAACTGGTTCACTCACATCAACCAATGTTTTTTGCCGATTTTGATTAAGCTGCTTAACCTTTGTCTGCATTGGTTTCAAAGACGCCACATATTTTTTGGCATTGGCCTCAAACTGTTTACGGTGCTTAGGATCCTTTTTGGCAAAAGTTTTGGCAAGCTGATTGGCCAGTTTCGCCATCGTTTGGTCGTTATACCACAAATGCGGATTATCACCTGTTTTCTTATTCATAACAGATTTGCTCACATTTAAAGCCTTAACATTACCCTCAGAATCAGAGCTAATCAATCTTTGCATCCAACTATCGTACCCCAAACCGTTATAAACAACAACATCTGCCCTCGCAACTGATTTAGCAGAATTGGCAGTTGGCTCAAAATCATGCGGATCAATATTAGGACTATTAATAATTGATTTAACGGTGCCGTACTTTCCAACGACGGCCTTTGCTGTTTCTCCATAAAAATTTAGGGAGGCCACAATATGTAATTTATTAGAAGTTTGTGGTTTGCGACCACAGCCGCCCAGCACAATCATTAACACGCCCATAAAAATAAGAGCGCCGTAAAGCCACTTTCTTTTTTTCATGTGTCCTCACTTTTTAAAAAGTAATCATTACTATTTAGCAACAAAATATATTATAGCAAAGAAGAACCGTTTGAAGCAAGCTTCTGCAATAAAACATCGCAACAACATTCCAACTTATCTTTCAATCATAAATCTGTCTATACCACTGCTAATTATGCTAAAATTAAGGTATTAACAATGATACGGAGGCTCTTATGAAATCACGTTTCGTGCTCGATGAATCAGCAAAATCTGCTCTATATGATTTATATCTCTATGCATTTAATAAATCGGATAGTACTTTTCGTAAGCAATTTTGGTCCACTCGCTTTGATCATGGGATTCCTTACGGTATTTACGAAGATAACGACCTAGTCAGCGGCCTGTTTAGTATGCCGTTTGAGATCAATTTTCATGGTCAATCTTTTCTTATGAACGGAATTACCGATGTGATGAGCGTGCCTGAATATTCTGGAAAAGGGGCAGCGGGAACCCTCATGAAAGCCGCACTCACTGATATGTATGAAAATCAGGTTGTCCTATCCTATCTGGCGCCCTTCTCTTTTGCCTACTATCGCAAATTTGGCTATGAGCAACTCTTTGATCACCAAGTTTATCAGCTTGATAGTGACAAACTACCTCGGGTACGGCCAAGTAAACACGGACGCGTTCGTCGGACAACCCTTGAAAAAGCCATTCCATTGATTCGAGGCACTTATCTTAACTCATCGCTCAGTCAAAACGGTGGATTGATTCGCCAAAATTGGTGGTGGCACTACCTGACCGAAAAGCATCCTGAATGGCAAGTTGCTTACTACCAAGATGACCAACAATCAGTGACCGGATATCTCGTTTATACGCGCACAGCTGATGAATTTCACGTCCAAGAATTTGTCCATCTCAAATCTGATAGTTACCAGTCACTTTTAAGTTTTGTTTTCAAACATGGTGCTGGTTACCAACGCTACACATTTGAAAATGCCAATTCTGACTATCAAGGTGATTTATTGGCTGACCCATATCCTTTGAAAGTTACTACTCAGCCTTATATGATGGGCCGCATCGTGAGCTTGCAGGCTTTTCTCGCAAAGTATCCATTTGCCCAAACTGACTTTGAACCCATTAGTTTTAATATTCAAGATGAGATCATTACCCAAAATTCGGGAACGTGGATGATTTCCGCAACCGACGGCAAAATAGGGATTGAACATGATTCAGAATTAAAAGCGACGGTTCCAACGTTCACCATTCAACAATTTACAAAGGCGGCGTTTGGTTATCGCTCATTGGCATCACAAAGCGCCTTTGGCCAAATTGATACCAATGCGGAAAAACTTACAAAATTAGACAATTTATTTGTGCAAGAAAAGCCAATTTTGGCGGATTATTTCTAATAATTAAGGCTCAACAATCAAAAATGCCATTCCAAATTTAATTGGAATGACATTTTTATTATGTCTTTAAAAAGCTCCGAAAAGTAAACCCAGGCCACCAAGCAACAAAATAATTCCAAAAAACAAGCCCATCCACAAAGCGAAACCAATTAATACATTCGTATTTTTATTGGCTGTCGCCTTCATCTCTTTAAAAGACTTTTGAAATGCATAAAACTGCCAAACGGCCCCTAATATGACCAACACACCAACTAATCTTTCAATTAACATATTTATTCCCCCACATTACCTATTTTTATTGGTAAACCAGTGATTTTTGAATACTCTGTTTTCGTTTACCTGTAATTAAGAACATTGCTACTGTCACGGTAACCACAAACAAAATCCAAGTTTCTACCCAATCAAAACCATCCGGACTGGACATTAAGAAATTGCCGTTCATATATGAAAAGGCCGAGACGTCCAAAAGAAAATGTGTAATCATTGTAACAGCAATGCTCTGCGTGTATAGATAAACGGCTGCAAACAACATTCCTAGCCCCACAGCGAATATCATTTGGTTCAGCGTTGCGTTTACCGCTTGTCCAGCAAGCACGTTGGAAGCATGCCATAATCCAAACAGGATTCCATTAATAACAACTACCCACACAAATTGATTTTTCCGTTTGCTAAACGCTCTTAAACTCAGAAATAGTACGGCAAAACGAAATGCCCATTCCTCAGAAATTGTTTCAAGGGCACTCAAAATTACTTTTAAACTAAAATGCCCAGGTGAAAAATCAAAACTTGTAAACATGTTTGAAAGCTTGTCTCCAGATCCAAACGCATTCCAAACCACAATTGCTAACAACAGCACAATCACAAAACTCATGATCACCCAATTTACATGGCGAGAGATCCGAAAACCAGGCTGCTTAAATCCCCATAAATACATCAAAAAGCCAACCGTAATCATAAATGCAAAAGCATTCATAATCCCACTCATATCAATCGTTTGTAAAACTGAGCCAATTTCATTTGGCCTTGTATACATTAATGAAAGTAACGATCCGGAACCGAGAGTTTCAAAAATGATGACCAGAATTAAAATAATTCTGCCAATGTAAGATTGAATATTTACAAGCACATAGTAAGCAACAGGCAAATACATAACCAACAAATACAAAAGTGCTAAAACCGCAAGAATCGGATAATTGATAAGTAAAACTTTATGAAAAATCAGTGTAAAAGCTGCCAAGCCTAGTGGTAATAGTAATAATTGGATAACTGATTGAAAATAATAATTGCACTTTCTCAGCCCTCTTCTGATTTTCTGATCAGTTCGAAAAGGTTTTTCAAACGGAATACCAATTCCGAAAATTACCGCTAACAGTCCAAAAATCACTTCAACGAGTCGTGTCGGTCCAAATGGCTCCCAAAAGAAAGTCAGACAAAACGCGAGAAGCATGCTTCCTAATTGCCACATATACCATTGCTTCAACACCCGAACGTATTTCACTGATAAATTATTTACCATGTGTTACTCCCCCCCAAAGCCAGAAATATCTACCTACTTAAAGAACAACTACGCCCCATACCAAGCCACAAATACCAACTAGAATCATCATGGTACCTATCAACCCAGGTGCAAAACCATTGGCTACGGGTGTTTTCTTAAAATCAACCTTAACGCCAGCTTTAGCATAAGTCTTTTTGTTATCTCGAATGTACCGAATCCCTAAGTAAATAATCCCGATACTAATTAATATAATGATAATTCCTAAAAATGTTTTCATTATGTTCACCTTTCTCAATATTTTTTGGAAACAACTTGCATATTTTTCTCTGCACCACACTTTGAATTTTGGTTAAAAACCTTTTATCCCATAATTTGACCCATATGATATAGGATAATTGGTACCTTTAATTCGATCTTCGTATGTTTTATTGAAATATTCATCACGTTTATCATTATTAGGTAATGAGGCAATATCAAACGGATCCTCAATTTCAACTGATTGAGCCTTAAACAGATCGACTAACTGTTTGAAAGGGGTAAAATCAGAATTTAAAATATAGTAATTTTGATCGTTTGTCACAACCGCCATGGTCATTGCACTAGTGAGCATTGGAACTCTCATTGCAAATCCCATTTTTCTGATAACTCCGAATTGAACGAGTTGAAAATCGCTAATTTTTTCAACTTTAACAACCTTATCTTCTTTGTCATGAACCTTCATCTCATTTTCAGTAAATTCGATTGTTGAAGTCGCAGGTAATCCCAAAAAGCCTCTAGCTATCTTGGCTGCTTCACCATTAGTTTTCAATGGAAACTTTGGATACACTTGGCCACCAATGCTGATCCGCATGGATGTGAACGATTTAGTCAGTGTCCCTGCTTTATCCACAGAAAAACTATTGGTCATTTTAAATGCTGATGCTGGAATCATATACATAATAAAACCTCCCCAAATTTTTATATGAAATCGCTTACTTGATATTACACTGATATCATAGCACCATTTTTATAAATAAACAACAAATACTTAAATAAACTGTACCACGTAATAAAAAAATCCCATCATAGTTTAACTATGATAGGATTTGCCTCCATTGTTTCAACAAATTTAAGGATTAATTTTTATAAGCTCATATATATTTTCAATATCATTTATTACTGACGATTACTAATCTTTTCCAACAACTTTACAATGCGATGTAATAAATAAAAGAAATAAATCACTGCACCGATCTCAATAGCTCTTACGACAAGCCCCACCAACACGATACCAACTGTTCCACCCATAGTTAACACCCCTATACTTGCAAAATGATCGTCATTGCCCGCCAAGTACTAATTGTATTTAAATAGAGCATAAACTTTATATTTGTTATTTGCAATCGCTTTCTGGCCTTGCTTTAGGCTTTTTATTTTTAACCCACCCTCCACCATTGACAAATTACGTCACCACCGTTTAGACTTTGAGTGGTAACTTAAACAGCTACCTTAACTAGGTATATTTTAAAGGAGCACACACCGTGACTAATTCTGAATTAAAACTTTTTGAAAATGCCCACGCATTTGACAGCATGACAGACAAACAAATTAAAATTTTAGCCGCTGCAGTGGATGTTTTTGCTGAAAAAGGCTATGCCAACACTAGCACCAAGGAAATTGCGAAAAAGGCGGGCGTCGCCGAAGGAAATATTTTCAACAAATTTACAAATAAACGAGGTTTGCTCCATGCCATTGTGACACCCGTTATGCATTCTTTTTTTCCGGCTAGCCTAGATACCTTCGTTAAAACACAACTAACCAAAACATATCCATCACTAGAAGCTTTCATCACGGCATTGGTTCAGGATCGATTTGCTTTTTTAAAGAAGAATTCTAAAGTGATTAAAATTTTAGTTTCTGAAATGCTTTATGACCAAAAGGTTCGCGCTCAATTAACTACTGAATTTACTGGTACCTATTGGCATGAAATTAACAAACAACTCGATTTTTTGAAAAGTAAACATTTGATCGTAGATTGGTCAAACATTGAAATTCTCAAAACCATGTGGTCAATTACTGGCGGCACAATTCTTGGTTATTTATATTTTGATCAGCCGCTGTCTAAAACCAGTACAAAACACGCCATCACTGCTTTAGTAAAAGCACTTAGGTATTAACTAAATACCTAAAGGTTGAAAGTACAAAATCACATCCAATTGCTTGATACAAAAATGTTCATGGTAACAAAATTAGATTGAAATACCGTCTTCCAGCAAATCCGGATCGGATCTTGCGGCTAACTTTCCCACAAGAACCAACAGCGTATGGAGCATTGCGGGTTCTCGGTACGAAAACCGACTTTTATGCATAATAGTGGACACGACTTAGAGCCGAAAAACACGTCTCTAAGCTCGGCCTTTATCTAAACGATAAATTGCTAAGACAAACGACACTACTGATCCCATTTGCTTCCAGACTGAATCAGGTATTAAAACTAATTATATTTAGCACATAAGTTGTTATGGAATCAGTCATCAAGCTATCTAAAGACAACAATTTCCCCAGTTCGGAGGCGTTTTGGCCTCAGGGGTGAAATTTATCTTAGCGATTTTTGCTTAGATAAAGGTCGAGTTTGAAGACAAGTGACCTGCTTGGCTTCAAATCGTGCCCACCCCGTTCCAGGCCAATTAAGCCAGAGAACGGCAATTAATCTGATTTTGGTAGAGTAAACTGCTTTATAACAGTAACTGAAATCATTTTTGTACTTTCAATCTTTAACTAAATACACAAAAACGCCTCTGAATTAAACTTTCAGAGGCGTTTTTAACTATTTTGTTTTATCTGGTGGCGCCCATCCCGCAATGTCACTAGGTTCAAAATCATAGGTTAGTGGTTTCCCATACGCCTTTTCGTAAGCATTACATTTTTGCGCATAATCTTTATGCATCATCATCAGACTATTTTCTCTGACACTTTTAGTTGGATCTGAATAAATAGGCTTTAGGATATGACACACAAAAGAAACTTCCTTAAATGTGTCAGATTCCATTTTATCCAAATCTCTAATTTCTACGAAACATGAAATGATTGGCACCTTAAAACGAGCCGCATAATAATATGCTCCACGCTTTGGTGGCCGTGGCTTACGGTAATTAAACCACATTTCTTGTTCCGGATAAATTAAAATCAATCGATCCTTGGCTAAAATTTGCTGTAATTGCTCTGGAAATTGGTGACCCATATAATCTGTACTATCATCAATCGGAATGGTATCCGAATATGTCATGATATAGCCAAGAATCCCAGGCATTTTTAGGTTAGCCAATTGACTGACCATAAATATTTGCCCTTTGCCAGCCTTTTTCATAGCTTTTCGCACAGCCAAATTTTCCATTGGATTAAAGTGATTACTAGTCACAATTCCCCCGCCAGACACATTCCGCATATTTTCAAGCCCAACAATTTCAGTCTGTCTTGAAACTAACGAAATGCCAATATCAGATAATTCATCAGCAAAAATATTGTTAAATTTATACCCAAAATGATTATAGTGCTTTAAATAATTCGTGAGAATTTCTCGTTCTTGCTCGCTCGACAACTTAGCGTCACTAACTTCGACTTTGGCATTAAATTGATTTTTTGCCACAGCCTTTTGAATATTAGCAATCACTGGTTCGCGTTCACCAGGAACCAGATTAGTTGTTCGCATAATTCACGCCATGATTTGGTTTGTGATTTTGCTTATAGAGCACTTTGAAAGTTTCCCCTGATTTGATAATACTTTGTGTGTTTTTAACCAAACCTTTGTAATTATCTTTATCAGCTTGAATTTGTTCTGGGCTATATGCTGCCTGCATTGCCTTAGCAGCTTCATAGCTGCCTGGAATTTGTTTTGCGTATTTCCAGAAGTAGTCTCCATAGGCCACCTTTGCATAGCTCCATGGCTTGTTAAACAAGTTATAGTGAACTAACTTTGGTTGATCTACCACACGTTGTGGATAGCCAGCTTGGGCATTCCACTCGTCACCCAAATGATAAATCCTGCCTTGTCCAATCGCGTTTAAATAATCCTGATCCGGTGCAACTGTCTCGAAATGATATTTGTTATACAAATACAAAAATTCATTAGAAAACTCTTGAGATCGGAATTGTTTAAGATTCATAACTAACACACCAGAATTAATATAATCAGCAGCTGGTACGCCAATTGAATTTTCACTGTACTCAGCTAAAAATGGATTCCCGCCGATAAAGAAGTCTGACGTTGCACCAACTAAATTATCACCGATATCAGTTTGATAAAGTTCACCAATGTCGCCGGGAACAATAATATCAGCATCAAGGTAAACTGCCTTATCATATTCAGCAAACATATCAGCAATAAACAGACGGAAGAAAATTGTAAATGTGAAGTAATCCCCACGTAACTTTGCTTCTTTACCTTTCATTACCTTATTCAATTGGCCCTTCATTGACACAAACTTAATGTCAAATTGATCGTTAGCCAATTCTGAAATTTGCTTCTGATTTTCTTCTTTAATACCTTCATGTAAAATAATAATTTGATATTTGTATGCTAATTTTGCGTTAGCCATCATCGACTTTAATGCGACCAATAAAAATGGCACATAGTGATCATCTACGGAAAAAAATAGTGGCAGTCGTTCTTGATTTGTTTGCATTTATTTAAGTCCTTCCATTTGTGGTTTCAAGTATTGATACTCACTTAAAACATCATCATACTTGTGTAATTTCAATTTGTCATGAACATCGTCAACTTGCCATGGTTTAACCGTCAACGTATGAATCCATGGGAATAACCGGAAACTAGTTGTAAAATGTTGAAAAACAGTATTCCGATGGAGGCGACGTTGTTCGTTAAATCGACGTGGCACAATTCTTTTAGTAACTGCCAATTTGTTAATTGCTGATTGATCAGGCATAAACATTCTCTTCGTACGACATAAATCACGGCATCGACGTAATAACTGCGTCTGTTTAATCAACCCTAGGTTCATTAATAAAACCCCGGAGTTCATATAACTGAAATGACCTTTCTTATGTTTGAAAATCCATTTTCCATAATAATCAGCCACTCCCACAACCTCATTTTTACTGATATCTTGGTTATAAAACGACCTAAAGTCCTTTCGACAAATTACATCAGTATCTAGATATAATATTTTATCGGGTAAACTAGGGCATAAATCAGCATATAGCCGCAACATGCAGTAAGGTGTAAAGATTGTTCCCATGTTGGCAGTTGGTCGCTGTTCATTAAATAGGTTTGTAAGATCTAGCCTAGTGACTGAATTTTTGGGATTGACTTTTTTTGCTTGGTTATCTAAAAAATTTACTGTTGCTTCACTGAGTGGATAATAATTTTTTCCGTTTGTCTGAATAAATGCAGTCATAATATAAATGTTCAGTGTTTGCTTGGTATTTTTTAGTAACGAAAGAATTGAAATCAACAAGCCGTCTTCCATCTTTTCATTGCCACAGTACAAGATATTCATACTTCCTCCCCCTCGTATTATATATTTTGAAACTTTGTTTCTTACTATTCACTACTTAGATGCTGCGTGATATTCTCTAATTGTTCATTGGATTTAGGTCCAACTGGTATAGGCTTTCTCCCCTTGTAGTTTATCTACGTTTTAAGCGTGCCGCCCAGACAATTCGAAACACCGCAAACCACAAGCTGTAGCGATTAGAGTGATTCGTGTTCACTCGCGTGACACGCAGCTGAATCACTTAATCTAGTCTACTTATATTGCGAGGATGCCCGTTAGAATTGGAATTAGGGAACATCACGCAGCACCTAAGCTTATCCAATTAATTCACAATGAAAGGAGGTCCTTATCCTATGAATTTATATTTAGGTATTGATGTTGGTAAAAATAAATTAGACTTTTGTGCTTTAGATTCGGATCAACGTTGTTGTTTTCAAGGTGAAACTACTAATGATCTCAATGGCGCCATTAAGATCAAACAGACGGTCCTAACCGAAACTCAAACGCATCATTATGAAAAAATCACAGCTGGTATGGAAGCTACTTCTGTTTATAACTTTCATCCAATGACTTTTTTGGCCGAAGATAGCGAGTTACAAGCCTTAGGCTTATCGGTAATTACCATTAATCCCTACACATCACATCACTTTAGTCAGCTCTTTAATGACGGTAAAACTGATGCAATTGATGCCAAGCAATTAGCCGATTTATTGCGTGTAGAACCACTTGGAACCCCTGTTGCTCGCCAAGAAAATTATGTTGCGCTGCAACGTTTAACCCGTGAACGCTATCACTTGGTTAAACAAATGACCGATTCAAAAAATCATTTTTTGAACAACCTCTATTATCGTTGTAATACTTTAGAACGAGAGTTACCCACCTCAGTTTTTGGCTCAGCTATGATGACCCTAATTACTGATGAAGAGTTAACCTTGGACGAGGCAGCGGCGCTACCTCTTGATGAATTAGTGACACATCTTCAACAGTTAGCCCACGGTAAATTTGGTGATGCCGAAGCCGTTGCTAAAGCCATTAAGAAAGCAACTCGTTCTTCTTATCGTCTATCAAAAGTCGTAACAGATTCTGTTGATGAAATCTTAGCGGTCTATGCTAATGAAATTCGGATGTTAAAAAAACAAATCCAAGTTTTGGATAAAACAATTACACAGATATCTACTCAAAACACAGATATCAATTGTTTAACTAGTGTTCCCGGTATTGGTCCAGTTTATGCGGCCGGTATTGTGGCAGAAATTGGTCAAATTGAACGTTTTCCGGATGAAAGCCATATTGCCAAGTATGCAGGTCTGGCTTGGTTACCACATGAATCAGGTACGAGTGTTCGTCAAGCTACGCCACGAACTCGTAAGGGTAATCAATATCTTCGTTATTATCTAGTTGAAGCTGCCAATTCGATAAGACGTTATGATATTACTTACCAACGCTATTACCACAAAAAATATGAAGAGGTACCCAAGTATCGTCATCGTCGAGCTATTGTCTTGACGGCACGAAAGCTTGTGAGATTGGTGGAAGTCTTGCTTAGAAACCATCAATTTTATATACCACCCAAAGTGGTATAGCCTTCGAGTTTACGATACTGAGTCCCTTCTTAACCCGCTAAATTAACTGTTTTAGTGGGCTGGGGAAGGTATACTCTCAAGAACTAATTAATAATAAAAACAAAGTTTTTTACATACTTGACTTATCACCACAAGGCTTTTTTTTATACTTAATATATTCGTAAGTACTGGACTTACTCCGAGCAACCATACAGTTGTAAATATCCTGATGTAGTTGTTCTTGTTGTTCTTTTTTGTTTAAACCAGTTTTCGGGAGAAATGGACCATCTATATAGACGGTTCGGCGCGGTTTTGAACCAAATCTGCGTTTTTGATAAGTCGTTGTCACACAAAATGACGGTGCTTGTTGTTGCACTGGATAATGAAACGCACTATCTGAAAATGGCCGAATCTTCGTATAATATGGCCAAACGTGAGCCTCTGGATAGATCATAATCGCATGTTTTTGGTCGATTCGCTTTTTAACGACCCGATCAAATTCCCGTAGTTTTCGCCAAGAATCAGGCACAATAATTGCACCACCCATTGTGAGCATCGGTCCAAGAATCGGAATTCCTAGATTGGCCGTCCCCGCCAATGTATAAACACTTTTAAACGGGCTTTCATGTCTGGGCGTCAAGACATCCCCAACCGGTTGGGTATGATTTCCATATAGGAAGTAGCCTTGATTATTGTAAGGTTTCAGCACCTGTCGATTTTTAATTGACACATGGCAGAAACGACAATAACAAAAACTCACCACCCATACTATCATATACAACAGCTTTGAGAGTAAATTATAAACTGGATTTGTATGGTCCCAGGAATAGTCATCCGGCAATTCATAATTTTGCTCTTTAGTGGTCACAACATCATCCGTAAAAGATTCATAATATTGAACTGTTCGTTTACTCTTATCTTTTTCCCGATTATTCCCCGTAATGACGACCTCCCTCCTGAGTTAATTAAGTGGACACTCAATTAGATTATAAGCATTTGTCTTATTTAGTCAACCCTAACTTTTATTTAGTAAGGCCTAACTTATGTTTGTGAAAGCTGACAACATTATAAAAAGCGTAAAAAAAATACGTAGGATTTTTTTTAGATCCCTACGTATTTTATAACTATTTATATTATTTTAGTTCAAATGTGCTCCATGGTTTAATATAATCCAAAAGGAACAAATCATCATCCGTTAAATGACCAACCACATTCCGGCGACCATCATTTGGAAATGCCTTCAATGCAATTTGAAGTTCTCCTTTATATCGACTATATACATCGTTAACCACGATGATATCGCCACGCTTAAAATCTTCTAGTTCATGGTGAGCAGGAATCTCTTTATCCTTATACCAAACACGTGGCATGGTATCACGTAATAGGTAATCAGATGCATCGCCTCTATACAAATGAGGTTTACCAAGCGCAACTAGTTTTTCATTTTCCGTCAAATCGTCCACAAAGTTTGCATGTAAAACGGGGTAACGACCGAAAAATGCTTTTGAAGCAGCTTTTAATTCATCTTCTGAAGCATAAGCATTTCCGATTAAGACATCGTCAATTAAGCCCGTCAATAATAAATGTTGAACTTGCGTATCAATTGGTAAGTGACGATCATCCTCAATCGTTGGCAAGCCATCTTGAACTGGCCAAGGACCGAATCCAGCTGCTTTTGAGCTCACAAAAGCGGCTGTGTTGATGTTATTTTCACGGAATAGTTTCGAACATTTTACAAAAAAGTTTTCGCCAAGTCCGGTATACTCTTGAGGATAAAAGTTATGACAACCCAATAGGTTTTGTTTATCAGGTGCAAAACTGAGAATATTCTCCAAGTAACGGGTTCCGTTACTCATGTTCACTTCAATCTTAATTCCGTATGGGTTACGGGTCATCCGGGCTTCTTCCATGCCAGTAAATCCTTCATCTAAACGTAATCCCCAGGCACCCAGATCATCAAAGAAAGAAAGATCATCATACGTAATTCCTAGTTGTTTAAACAAAGATGGATTCATATCCACCATGACTTTAAAGTCTAATGATTTCGCGTACTGCACAATTTTCTTGAAGTTTGCAACTACCGCATCTTGATCACCATTAATTTGTAATAGTGACGTAAAGACCCGTGTGTAACCATATTTATGTGCTAAATCTAAATATGCTTTATCTTTTTCAAATGTAGAATGTTCTGGATATAAAGAAATTCCTAATCGTCCCAAAATAATACCTCCTAAAAATTAAGCTGAAAATGCTCGAAATAATTGATAAATAAGAACTGCCGAACAAACTACGACAACTAGGACATTTGCAAGAAATGCAAAGACTTCGTTCCAAGCAAAATGTTCAATATCTGTAACTTGTTCAGATTTTCGACGGATCTTGATACTAACGTAACTACCACCAGAAATTAATAAACTAACGAAAGGAATAATGAATAGCGCATTTTTATTAACCACGAGTCCCCCACCCATGGAAACACGATTATTTAACATAGGTGTTGTCAATACCGCAATGACCAAAGGGATAAAAGAAATCACTTCGCTTAGTCCAAACCGTCTGTACGCCATATCTTGCGCCCATCCAGGTAGATCCTTAATACTAGTTTGTTTCGTCTTGGTTTGTTCTCTAATCTTATCCACATTGGCCTGGGCATTACGCTCAACAGCTGAACTTGGTCGATTTTTTTTATGTTTACTCATGGTTCTCGCTCCTCTTTTTAAACACTCAATTTCTCATTCACTCTTAATTATACTCACTTTAATGAAGCGCTTGTATTTTAACCAAAATTATTTGAAACTGATTCTTCCGAAACGGGTTTAAAAAGACAACTTCTTTTCAAGCCCTCTGCTTCTTACTAAAAAATCTGCCGAATGATTTCGACAGATTTTATTAAAACTTACAAACGAATGTTTAGTTCTTTGCAGCAGCTTCTGCAGCTTCTTTGTCAGCAACTTTTTTTTCTTGTTTCAATGCTTGACGATCAGCAATCTTGAAGAATGGATACCAGATGGCACCACCGATTACAAAGTTAACTAACTGAAGAACAGCACCAGAAATGTGACCAGTTGCCAACCAACCTGAAATAATTGGCGGCGTTGTCCAAGGAACAGCAACACCCATGGTTCGTGCTACCAGACCAGTCTTCATTGATACGTAAGTAGTAACAACAGAAACTAATGGAACAACGATAAATGGAATCGCCATAACAGGGTTCAAAACAATTGGCAAACCAAACATAATAGGTTCGTTAATGTTGAACAGTGCAGGTGCAGCAGCCAACTTACCAATGGCCTTCAAGTTTGCTGATTTAGCAAAGAAGAACATCATTAAGGCAAGTGAAATAGTTTCACCAGAACCACCAGCATGGACGAAGTTATCAACAAATTGTTGACTGACAACGTTTGGAATTGGTTTGTGTGCTTTAACAGCAGCAGCATTTTGTCCCATTTGACCCATCCAGATTGGTGCCATGATACCACCAACAACGTTGGCACCATGAATACCGAATAACCAAAGGAATGAAACAAAGAATTCAGCTACTAACGCACCCCAGATTGTCCCACCAACGGCCGTCAAAGGCTTAGACAAGATAACTGTGATGATGTTTGGAATCGTCTTAAACGCTGTGAAGCTAACGCCAATTCTGATTAACCAAACAACTGAAATAATAACGAAGCCAGGAATCAATGCAGAAAAGGCATTCCCAACTGCGGGTGGTACTGTGTCTGGCATATGGAACTGCCAGTTCTTATGAATCATCCATACATAAAAATCAGTAACGAACAATCCAACCAATAGGGCTTCAAACAGTCCCATTGAACCTAACATTGTCAAAGGCACGAACGTGTTACCAGCCTTATCAGTAGTCAATGGAATTGTAAGTAAAAAGGCACCTAAAGAAATCATACTTGCTGACAGTGCATCAACACCATCATACGACTTAGCTAATTGATAAGAAATACCAATTACCGCAACCAACCCAATAATTGAGAATGTTGCATTTGTCGCCCAACCAACAACAGTTGCTCAGTTAGGACCGAACACCGAACCCATCCAATTAATGTAGGCCGGAATTGGAAACTGACTAACGATCATGAAGACTGAACCGATAATGATTAGTGGCATTACCAGCGCAAATCCATCACGAAGTGCAACCAAATGACGAGAAGCAGCCATTTTCCCTGCTAAGGGAATAAGCTTATCCTGCACGAAGCTGGATTTTTTCTCACTCATGTAAAACCCTCCCAGATATCACTTGCAACGAAATATAAATAGCAAAATCTAAAATAATAAGCATAACTTTGCAAGTGATAAAGTTTATTTGAAATCACACTGTGTGCGCTTTCATCTCCTTTAATATAGCACATTTAGATATTTGTGCCTACCTATTTCAAGAAGAAAACTTAAGTTTTTATTAAAAAAAACATGTTTCGAATAGAAACATGTTTCAAATCTATGATTGGTTTGCTTTTAAAAGTGGTTGTTTAAAGTCCATAATGGGATTGTTTCCAAACTGGTACGGGCCAATTTAAGCGTTTTCTTATTTCTTTAAAAAGCCGAATCTTTTTTCCCATTTGTAGATTTCAAAAGATCTTTATGAGCTATAATGCCAATTTGTTCGAGAAGAAAAACAACCGGAATTTGCGATGTCAGATTCAAATCTGCCATTCGTACCTCGGGAACATTATATGAAATATTAAAATCCACGAGTTGCGCTAATGTAGAATAGCGATTGGCCGTAATTGACATCGTTCTGGCGCCATTTTCCCGATAAAATTTGGCTTGATCCAGAACTTGCATTGTTTCCCCAGAAACTGACAACAAGATTAGCAGTGTATCAGAAAAATCACGTCGTGCCAAGGGTTTAGGCTGAAAAGGATCCGTAAAACTTAGCGTATAAAGACCGTAATTTGCTAATAAACGTGATCCATATTGGGCAAGGCTTCCACTCGTTCCCAGTCCAAAAAACAAACTGGTATCGGCATCAACAATAAATTGAGCGGCCTGACTAATCTTATTGAGAAAGTGATCATCATTAACTTGATCAAAAAATTGACCCATCGGAACTGATTGCTGTTGTGAAGGTTGTTCAACCTCTATTTTTTGTTGGCGTTTCAACGCATATTTAAATTCTGAATGCCCATCAAAATTCATTTTTCGAAGAAATCGCAAAATGGTGGTTGGGGATACGTGACTTTTCTTAGCCAATTGTCGAATGGTCATGTTGGCCACTTCGGCCGGATGAGCAATAATATATTTATAGATACTTAGTTCCAATTGATTTAATAACTTCACTCTTTCGTATGGAAACACATACTTCACCTTCCCTATATATGATTACACCTTAGCACATCCCACCAATTTGTGGAACAAGTTTCAAATAAAAAAAACAGCCAACCATTTTATTAGCTAACTGCTTTTAAATCAGGTTCTATTTTTCTGAAATATCTTCTCCGTTTGAAGCAATAACTTTCTTGTACCAGTCAAATGAATCTTTCTTGGAACGTTTTAGCGAACCATTTCCTTCATCATCCTGATCAACATAAATAAAGCCATAACGCTTCTTCATTTCACCAGTGCTGGCCGAAATGAGGTCAATGCATCCCCATGGTGTATAACCCATGAGATCAACGCCATCTTCAACTACAGCCTTTTCCATCGCTTCAATATGATCATGGAAATAACTGATTCGATAGTCATCATGAACGCTACCGTCGGCCTCTTTTTTATCATACGCACCAAAACCGTTTTCAACGATGAACATTGGTTTATGCCAACGATCTTGCATCCAATTCATGGCGTAACGTAGACCGATTGGATCAATTTGCCAACCCCAGTCAGATTTCTCTGTATAAGGATTATCGACCTGATCTTTCGATTCTGTATAAACATAATCTGGATTATCTTTTCTATATTTTGTAACAAATGACATGTAGTAACTAAAACCTACATAGTCAGCTGTTCCTTCCCGTAAATCCTTGGCATCTTGTTCAGTCCGATCAATTTTAAATCCTTTGCGTTCCCAATATTTTAGAACCCAATTTGGATAAAAACCGTTTGCCTGAACATCGCCGTAGTAATAGCGGGTTTGCATAGCTCGTTCAGCTGCCATAACGTCCTTTGGATCGGCCGTTAATGGATAGATTGGACACATTGCAATCATGTCACCAATTTGGAAGTCAGGATTGATTTTATGGCCAATCTTAACAGCTTGGGCGCTGGCAACCATCTCATAGTGGGCTGCTTGATACATAGACTCTTCCCAATTATCATCCTTACCTAATTGGAGACCAGAATTCTGTAGCATTGGATGAGGATCGTCCCAAGTAGTCTGATTATTAATTTCGTTAAATGTCATCCAATATTTAACTTTATTTTTATACCGTTTGAAGACGGCCTCTGCATAATTGGTGAAGAAACCAATTAACTTTCGGTTTGACCAACCGCCGTATTCCTTAACCAAATGATAAGGCATTTCAAAATGAGACAACGTCACAACGGGTTCGATGTTGTATTTTAAAAGT
Source organism: Pediococcus damnosus (assembly GCF_001611155.1). Lineage (NCBI taxonomy): Bacteria > Bacillati > Bacillota > Bacilli > Lactobacillales > Lactobacillaceae > Pediococcus > Pediococcus damnosus. The sequence continues at coordinate 1,617,075 of NZ_CP012294.1, read as the reverse complement.
TCATCAAATAAGTCATCATAGAATTGAAGTCCTTCTTCGTTGGGTTCTGTTTCATCCCCATTAGGAAAAATTCGGGTCCAAGCAATTGATGTCCGGAAACATTTAAAGCCCATTTCAGCAAATAACTTAATGTCTTCTGGATAACGATGATAAAAATCAATTCCCCAATGGTTAGGATAAACTTCACCATCTTTTACACCATCAGTAACGCGGCGAGGATGATCTTTATCTCCCGCAGTCATGATGTCGGCAATACTGACGCCTTTACCGCCTTCTTGCCAGCCACCTTCTAATTGGTGGGCTGCAACAGCACCACCCCAGAGAAATCCATCTGGCATTCGCATTTTTTGTTCACTCATTTTTTGCACCTCAATTTAATATTTTTTAAAACAAAAGCAGCCCAAATGAAACATCATTGGCTGCTTTTTGATTATCTAATCCTCAACTTTAACGCCATCAAGACGTTTGTATAAATCAACAATTTCGCCAGCCAAGTCACGAAATGTAATTGCATTCATAATGTGATCTTGTGAATGAACTGTTAATAACGTAACTTTGGCATGAATCCCGTTTGCTTCATCAGTTAACATGCCAGTCTGAGAATTGTGAGCTGCTGTCAAGAAACCATCAGATTCTTTTAATTTAGCATCTGCTGTTTTATAGTCACCCTTTTTTGCGGCATTAATTGCCTCAAATGCAGAGCTTTTAGCATTCCCACCATTCATAATCAAACCCATGATTGCTTCTAGGTTTTGTGGTTGTTCTTCTGATGATTCTTCTGTCTTCTCTGTCTCTTTTTTGTCTTCAGCCATTATTTAATTTCTCCTTTTCTCCTTGCAGGTCTTCACACTCGGCTATTTTAGCCAAACTGAACATCCTGCTCTCTCAATGCTTCATTCGAATCATATAAAAACGGAAGCAATTTCTGTTTCCGCTTTCAAAATTATATAAGCACATTTTTTAAAAATGCGCTAAGACCGGTACGCTTATTTCACGCCCATTGTCTTGAATGCTTCAGCCAAAACTTTTTCGCCATTCATCATGCCATAATCTTGCATGTTAATAACTTCAACTGGAATATCTAATTTGCTCTTGAAGTTGCTTTCCATGTAACGAACCTGGGGTCCAAGCATTAAAATGTCTGGATGTTTTTCTTCCAATTTGTTGGTAGCATCAGAAGCCGCTGTTGCAAAGATTTCTGTATCAACGCCCTCTTTTTCTGCTGCCTTTTGCATTTTTGATACCAAAAGACTTGTTGACATACCTGCTGCACAAACTAACATAATTGTTTTTTCTGCCATGATAATCACTCCTATAATTTTGTATTATTTTTGTTATTAACGGTCTTTTGTAAAACCGTTTTCATTACAATTGAATTGTAACTCGTAGGTACAAATTTTACAAGTATGTTTCTCGATTTTTTTAAAAATAAACTTGCTATCCCTCTCATGTCAGTAAAAAGATTAATATTTATAAAATAAATGAATATAATTTGTTCCTTATTCATTAAATTCAATTTTCTTGAAAACGCCCGTTTTAAAGGAAAAGTATGCTCTTATTGTAAATAATATGTGCTTTTCCTATCAAACTAGTTGACTATTAAACCGTTTTCATTACAATAAGGAATGACATAGGTAGGTACAAATTGACCTAGTTAAATAATTTGAGATTGGAGGTAGCCTTCAATGTATCATGACATTGCGGATGATTTGATTCATTCAATAGAAAATAAGCTCTTTAGTCAAAAGCTTCCCACTGAACATCAGTTGATGGAAAGATATAACGTCAGTCGCAACACCATTCGGAAAGCCATCGATATTGTGGCCCAAAAGGGATTGGTCCGCCGTGTTCAAGGCAGCGGCTATTTCATTAATGATATCAGTCAGGCTAAACACACTGTTGTGAATTTAACCATGGGCAATAGTCGCACCCGGTATCACACACAGATGACATCTAAAATTGTGACTTTTGACGAAATTCATGCAGATGAATCCTTGGCAAAAGAATTTGGTGCCCGTAATGGTGAGGCGTTGCATCGCATCATCAGGCTCCGCTACATCAACAAGCAACTTTATAGTCTCGAATATGCCTACTATGTTAAAAGCGAGGTTCCTTCCCTATCTTTAGTTAGTATTAATCATTCGATTTTCGATTACATTGATCGAAAATATGGCATTCGAATTAATAACTGTGATCAATATTTGTCTCAAGATAAGTTAACAAGTGAACAGGCAAACTTGCTTGGACTAGAACCTAAAACAACTTGTATGGTCTTGCAGCAATCAAATTATTATAAAAATGATGTGCTTTTTAATTTTTCCCAAACCATTTATGTTTACCCGAATCTTAGCTTCTATTTTCATGTGACAAATCAGTCGGGAAATTAATACTTAATGTTTCTAAAAAGGCTTCCTCAAAATGAGGAGGCCTTTTTTGTTTAACCTAGTTCTTCAAATTTACATCTGCAGTCACTTGGCTCGTTTGATATGGAAACCGTGACTTTGAAAATTCAAAAGGTTCACCATCCTCGAGATAGCTAACCTGCTGAATAACAAGCACTGGTTCCCCTTCCCCTATACCCAAAGCCTTAGTGTCTTGTTGTGTTGCCTTGTCTGCCTTCACAATTCGATGTGATCCAGAAATTGTTAAATGGCATTTATCCATTAAATAACTATAAATAGAGCCTTCCAAAATTTCTCTTGTAATTTGCGCAACTGCAGTCGGCATGATTGTATGTTCATAACTATAAACTTTTTTATTAATGTAACGTACTCGATCGATCACATAAACCGGCTCGGTCGCTGTAATCATCAAGTTAGCCTGCTCTTCTTGATTTGGCAACCGTGCATCTAAGTTCAATACTTTACTAGTCACCTTTTTATTAGGATGTGTGCGAGTTGTCCCAAGCGGTTTATCAATGGAATTCCCTTCATCTAAGTTTTGTAAATAATCCTTCCGTACAAAAGTTCCTGCACCACGTTTTGTATAGACAATTCCCTCAATAATTAACGATTGAATTGCCTTTCTAATTGTGATCCTCGTTGTATCGTAAGCTTCAGCCAACTGGTTCTGATCCGGTAATAATCCACCAGCCTTAAAGTTACCATTAACAATTTCTTCTCTAATTTTTTCAGATATTTCTTGATATTTATACATTTTATTTTCCTCTGATCTCTTATTAAATCCATTTTACCCTTTTAAGTCCTTATTTTATACAGCATTTTACAAGATACACTGTTTCAATACTACGGTCATTAAAATAAATGTATATACTTTTTAAATAAAAGACTTTACATAGTTATTGTTATGGTTATATAATGAAACCGGATTCAAGAAAGGCGGAGATAGAAATATGAAAAAAGAAATGCCCAAAGACTTCCTTTGGGGAAATTCAGTGTCAAGTATGCAAACAGAAGGAGGTTATAACGAAGGCGGAAAAGGAAAGTCCGTCTATGACACGTTTCCGGCCACAGAAAACTCTTCGGACTGGAAAGTTGCAATTGATGATTATCACAACTACCCCGAAGATTTAGATCTTATGGCCAACCAAGGAATGAACTGTTATCGATTCCAAGTTTCCTGGAGTCGGGTTAATCCAGAAGGTGATGGCAAATTTAACGAAGAAGGCATCAAATTCTACGATAATTTAATTAATGAATTATTGGCCCGCCACATTCAACCAATGATTTGCCTTTATCATTTTGATATGCCGCTTCATCTTGCCGAGCAATACAACGGCTTTTCAGATCGTCATGTAGTCAATGCGTTTATTAAATATGGCGAGAAAATGATCGATTGCTTCGGTGATCGGGTTAAGTATTGGATCACCTTTAATGAACAAAACTTATATTCGACATCAGAAGCATTTCGGATTGCAGGCTATCTTAAAGGTGATCGAACTGACGACGAACTGTATCAAATCTCACATCACGTCATGTTAGCTCATGCAGGTGTTGCCAACTATCTACATAAACAAACAGATGATTTAATTGGTGGGATGCTTGCCTATAGTGAAGTTTATCCAGCTTCATCCCTACCAAAGGATGTGCAATATGCGCGTCAAATCGATGAATTCTTGAACCGCAACTTGTTAGACGTTTTCGCGAATGGTCACTATTCAAACGAAGTTCTTACTTTTGTGAAGAATCATGGCATCAACATGGACTTTACCGAAGCGGATCAAGCCGTATTCAATCAATTATCTAGTGACTTTATCGCATTTAGCTATTATCAAAGTGTCACGATCAGCAGCACTATCGTTTCAGATGGTACCCTCCCAAATTATTATCTAGACGCTGGTGGCAAAGAAAATCCATTCTTGAAGGTTTCCGAATGGGGTTGGTCCATTGATCCACTTGGTTTCCGTGATATTCTCACAAAAACGTATAACAGTTATGGCATCCCAATGTTTCCAATCGAAAATGGGATTGGCGTTCGCGAAACCTACGATGGTCACGAAATTCAAGATGACTATCGAATTGAGTATCATCGCGCCCACATCCAAGCCATGAAAGATGCCATGTTTGAAGATGGTGTTCCAGTAATTGGCTATCTTGGTTGGGGATTAATTGATATTCCAAGTTCTTCTGGGAATATGGAAAAACGTTACGGAATGGTTTATGTCAATCGTGGTAATCATGATTTACGCGACATGAAACGCATTCCAAAGAAAAGTTATGGTTGGTTTAAAAAAGTCATCGCCTCAAATGGCAATGATCTTAAATAAATTACTCAAACCTGAAATATTCATAGTAAAGGACCCAACGTCAGTGAATTACCACAGTCACTGACGTTGGGTCCTTTTTTATTTGCACCTTTTGGGTGCGCAAATTTTGTATGCAAAGAGCTCCCTTTTCTGATATAGTTATTATCGCTAAAAAAGAACCATCAGAAGGAGAGCTCCTATGACAACTTTACAGGAAAAGCAAGTCCATTTCAATTCTAAATTACATATTTCTCACACTGGTGGTGAACTTTCCAGTGATGCAGGCTTAGTGCTCATCAAAGAGATCATGCATAAACTTGATTTCGCAAACCTTGCTGAAAAACTAGTTTCATTTAAAGACCAGCGACGCTATTACCAGCACAGTAATGTTAGTCTAATGGAACAGCTATTATTACAGAAGATTGCTGGCTACGCCACCGATCAGGTTGCTACCAGTTTGCGTTTTGATCCTATTTTTAAATTGCTACTTGATAAACCTGCTATAGCTTCGCAAGCTTCTATTTCGCGATTTTGGCAACGTTTTGATGAAAAATCTGTCGCTTCTTTACAAGTGTTAAACCAGACTCTGCTTGACCGAGGACGCCTGACTACTAATCAAACGGAACTAATCATTGACGTTGATTCGACTCATTCTGATACCTTCGGTAATCAAGAAAGCAGTGATTTCAATGCTCACTATCAAACGAACGGCTTTCATCCATTGGTTGCTTTCGATGGTCAAAATGAAGCTTTTTTAGCGGCCCAATTGCGACCAGGCAATGTTTATACCAGTAAGGAAATCCGTCCATTTTTAGAACCTCTATTACAACACTATCAAAATAGTCTGCCTTGTACTGAAATCCTGGTTCGTGGAGATAGTGGCTTTGCCACACCAGAACTCTATGATACTTGTGAAGAAAACAAGGCATTTTATTTGGTACGTTTAAAAGCTAACCGCCGATTGCGTGATTTGGCTGAGGGCTATGTACGAATTGACGATAAACAACAATGGGATCAAACCGAGATTCACTATTATTCGGCTAAATATCAAGCTGGTTCTTGGAATCAACCTCGCCAAATCTATATTAAATCAACGCGTGAAATTGGTGAATTACTCTTTAATCATGAATATGTGCTTACCAACTTAACCAAATTAACACCGGAAACAGCCTTCGAATTATATCAACATCGTGGTCAAATGGAAAATGATATTAAAGAAGCCAAAGAGGGTTTCTTTTTCGACAAAACTAACAGTACCGGTTTTATTGAAAATCATGCACGGATGATGCTGAGTGTCTTAGCTTATAATTTAGTAAGTCTCTTCAAACAACTATGCTTACCACCGCAACACGTCAGTGTGCGTGTTGGAACGCTCCGTCTTTGGCTGTTTAAAATTGCAGGAAAGTTAGTTCGAAGTGGTCGAAAACTATATTTAAAATTAAGTAGTTCGCACGTTTACCAAAAACTGTTCTATCAGGTATTGGCCAAGATTCAACAATTACATTGGTAACTATCGAATTGTGTCAAATTAATCAAAATTTTCAAAATAGCTCTTAATGAGTTTATTTGGAGTACATAAATTTTGACCTGCACATCACTTTCGATTTAAAAACTTGCTATTTCCTTGTTGTAGAAGCCCCAAAGTTAAACCCATTAAAAAAAATAGCCCTTGCAAGGGCTATTTTTTAAATACATAAGCATTATATTTCGATCTATGAATATTTCAGGTCAAATAAAGGAGGAAAAAACTTATGAGTGAAGATAAAAACCAAAGTTCAAGTGATAAGCTTGAAAATTCGAGTTTTATTACTAAGTTTACCGAGGTCTCCGTTAAAGTTGGTAACTGGGTTTATCTCCGTTCCTTACGTGATGCTTTCGCAGTTATTTTACCTGTGTTTATCATTGCTGGTCTGGGTGTACTACTCAATAACACTGTATTTACATGGATATTTCATGGGGACACATTAACAAAAGTACAGGTTTTCGGCAATGCAATTAGTAATGGTACTTTAAACGTTGCTGGATTATTAGTCGCCCCTATGATTGGATATGCTTTAGCAAAAAATAAGGGTTTTAATGATCCAATTGCGGCATCCGCAATGTCACTAGCTTGCTTATTAATTATGATGCCAGGAAACATTTCCTTAGGTACCGTAGCATCAGGCGGTGCCAAGATGGCCACCGTTACAGGCGGAATTAGCTATCTTAATGCTGGTACTCAAGGAATGTTTGGTGGTATTATTGTTGGTTTACTAGCCACCGGTATTTTCATTAAATTGTCAGGCTACAAAAGTTTACAGATCCATTTAGGGGACAATGTTCCACCTGCAGTTTCATCATCATTTAGTGTCTTGCTCCCTGCTTTAATCTTAATGTCAATTTTTGCTATTGTTGCTGCATTATTATCAGGCTTTTTCAATACTGATTTAATCAATTTGATCAAAACTTGGATTCAAGAACCATTACGTGGCTTTAATACAAACATTGTTGGTTTTTGTGTTATTTACACCGTTGCCAACTTCCTATTTACACTTGGTATTCACCAAACTGTTATTTCTGGAACTTTGATGGATCCCTTAGTCTTAATTAATATGAATGCAAATATGACTGCATATGCACATTCTCATTCATTTGCACATATTCCAAATATCATCACAACATCATTTGTAAGTAGCTACACGTTGATTGGTGGTTCAGGAAGTACGATTTCATTAATCATTGCCATTTTAATTTTTAGCAAAGTTAAATCCTCACGACAGGTTGCCAGCTTATCATTGGCTCCAGGAATATTTAACATTAACGAACCAATGATCTTTGGTTATCCAATCGTTTTCAACTTACCAATGATGATTCCTTTTGTACTATTTCCAACTATTGGAAGTATCATCGGATATGCCGCAACTGCAGCTGGTTGGGTACGGAGAACCGTGATTCTGGTTCCCTGGACAACACCGCCACTAATTGGGCCTTATCTCTCAACGGCTGGTGATTGGCGAGCTCCTGTGCTTCAATTGTTCATTATTATTCTCGGTGTTTTTCTTTATCTTCCATTCATGCGAATTAGTGAACGTGTTGCTAAAGTACAAGCCGAACAACAAAATGCTTAGGTCGTGATATTTATGAACGGAAAACTAATCTTTAGTTTAATTGGTGCAATCTTCATGTTGATTTTGTCGATTGTTGATCTCGTATCATTTGGCCTGACAATCACCACTGTCAGTACCATTGCTATCTTTATTCTATTCAGTTATGATCTATACAAAGTTTGGAAGCTTAAAGATCAGAAATCAAAGTAATCAAAAAAATGAGATTCGCAATTAAGCGAATCTCATTTTTTGATTTCAAAGATTATTCTAAAACAAACTCATATTTTCTTTGCATCCCCATAAATAAGACTTCTTTATTTACTTTCTGAATAATATACTTACCAGCATTTGTTGCCTGAACTTCTTTTCCAACCTGATAAGCATCACTGTTTAACACGCTGAGCTTGCCAGTTTCATAAAACCAAACATAAGTATAAAAGACTTTGCTATCATCGTCCGTTGGTTCAATTTTCATTGAAATGGACTTGTTAGCTCTCACTAACAGCCATAGTGGAACAAAAATACAAAGTAATCCCAAAGCCGTCAATAAAACCGTGTAAATCAAATGAGCCATGTTCAGATCTCCTTTAATAGTTTGTATATACTTTTTAATTTTAAGTATATCCGTTTACACTCATTTTACCATAATCTGTCGCTTTTTTTACGTATTTTTTTCAGTTTACTCAACGATTTTCCACGCTACTTAATCGTTTTCAACTCCACCACATCCGTCGTCACATGTTTAATAAACTCACGATCGTGTTCGATAATCAGCATGGAAGGCTTTACTGAAGTAATTAGTGTTTCCAACTGTTCCTGATTAAAGATGTCCAGATAATTAAGCGGCTCGTCCCACAAATATAATTCTGCTGGAATCGATAAAGATTTTGCCAACTCAACCTTTTTCTGCTGGCCCATACTCATGTGTTCAATTTTAGTCGTAAACACGTTGCGTTCCAGGCCAAGCTTGTGCAAATTATTTAAGAACTCCTGGTAATTTAGATGTTGTTGTTCGGCAAATTGCTGCAGGGTTCCTCGATTATCATCATAACTTTGACGCACATAACTGATTGTTAAATGCTGCGGTTGCACAATCTCACCGTTTATCTTGCCAGTAAAATCTCCTAAAATGGCCCGCACCAATGTGGATTTCCCAGCACCATTCGGTCCAACAATCCCAACACAATTACCTTTCTTTAGATCAAACGAGATCGGCTCAAACAGTGGTTGCGAAGTGTCTTGATACTGGAGAGTTAACTTTTTTACTGTCAACAACCGATCATGATAACTGGGTTGGAAATTCATCGTTAAAGGATCAATATACTCAATATTTTTCAGCAATTTTTCTTTTTCATGAATATCATTTTCCATATGCCGCTTCAAAGTTAGTGACCGTTTCATTGTGCGGGCCGCGCGGGCGCCAATCGCACCCGTATCGTATACTGCCCCGCTGCCCTTCTTATGCGGATTTCCATACTTATCGCCCTCTTTAGACCGTGACCACTCAGCCTTTTCTGCCGCAGTCTGTTTAAGGCGTGTGATACTCTTCTTGAGTTTGGCATTCTCCATTTTTTCATGGATATCCGACAATTTTTTCTGTTCCTCATAAGTGGCAAAATTGCCTTGGTACATAAGAATATTCGATTTTTCAATCGATAATGTGTGATCGGCCACCTGATTCACAAAGTTACGGTCATGACTAATCACAATAAAGCCTTGTTTCTTTTGTTTTAAATAAGCCGCTACTTGGTCACGGGCTTTGATATCCAGATGATTCGTGGGTTCATCAATCAGAGAAAAATTAAACCCTTGTGTAAACAGACTGGCTAAGAGAACTTTGGTCTGTTCACCACCAGATAAACTGGTAAACTTTCGCCATAAAATATCGGGATTCGTTCCCAATAAATTTAATTCGCGTTCTACTTTCCACTGCTCATCAACCCCCAAATCATTTAACACATAAAAAGTCAGTTGATTGGGATTCGTGATTGTTTGGGGGAAATAATCAAAGGCTAAGTTGGCTATGATCGTGCCTTGATAAGCCAATTTATTTTGCAATAGGTTTAAAAAGGTCGTTTTACCGCGACCATTACGTCCAATCAAACCGAGTTTCCAATTACTATCCAGATTTAGATTGACATGATCAAATAACAGATTTCCTTGTGTTTCATAACCAAACGTAAGATTTTTAATTTCAATTTTAGACATATAGGTACCTCATATTTCTAGCTTTTTTCAAGACTAGCTAAAAATGAGCATACAAAAAGACCTGCTCATCGAGAAAGATTAGCTGATCCTGAAAAACTGCAGAGCACTCCCTATGACAGGTTTACTCACAGATTCAACAGAATTAGCTTAATTTCTCAATGGCAGATCCCTCACTTTTATAATTTTCTAAAGTATAGCATGGTTCACTGGTACCGTCTATGATTACAATTTATCTCATGCATATTTAATAAAAAAAATTTTAAGTTAGTGTAAGGTTTTCCTAGATGGTCAATAAAATTCTAGGAATATTCATTTTGAGTTGAATATATAGAAAAAGACCTGTAGCCTTTTAATCGACGAAGATTAAAGGAAGGGATACAGGTCTTTCATGTATATTTTAGCAGATTTTATTGAATCATTGGGAAATTTAGACAGTTTATTTGATTTAGAGGAGCAGGTAATTCTTCATCTTAGGAAGTCATTCCAGCTGGTTGTAGCTGAATATCTGAGGCAATTAGATGAAACACTCGTTCCATCAATTCCGGCAGAAAATACATTCATTAATCGACAGGCCAGAACAATTGAGTTTATGTTTGGCGCCGTGAATTTTGAAAGAAGATGTTATCTTCGACCCAATGGAAGTTATTACTTCCCGTTGGATGAACAACTTCAGTTGGAAGAAAGAAAAAGAATTTCACCTTATTTTAAAAGTGTCGTTGCCAAAATTGGGCAAACGACAACGATGAGAAATACGGCCGCAATGATCAATCTGGCAAGTCAGACGGATATTAGTGCCTGGTCAGTAGACCGAATTATCAGAGACATGGCAGATACCGTGAAGACAGAAGAAAAATCGTCCGAAGAGAAACTAGTTAAGAAACGAAAAGTTGAAAACTTAGTGGTTGAAGGCGATGCCTTTGAGATACACAAAATTAATCGACGAAGACAAGACGTCCACCATTACATTGTTTTTGAATCAGGATTAGATGGAACAAGATCAAACAAAGTTGAGTTTGTTGGTATCAATCAAAAAAAGGTTCAAAAACGAGTAACTGACTACATTGAGAAGTATTATAAAATCAGTGAAATGACCGTGTTTACAGCAAGTGATGGTGGCCCAGGGTATAACCCGAAAAGTATGCGAGAAATAGTTCCGAGTGCTCAAAGAGTTGAATTTACTATCGATCGGTATCACTTTGTCAAAAAGATTAAACAAACCTTTGGTTTATTTAATCCATTGGTTGATAAGGCCGTTAAGAGCGTTAGCCTGTATGATCAGAATCAGTTAAACGTTATTTTAGATACATTTGAGTCGCAAATTAAAACTGATAAGGAACTTGAGAGCCTAAGGGTCCTAAGACAATATTTGGCAAGAAATTGGCAGTTTATAAAGTCTCCACACGATCGTGGCTTCATGAGGGTCGGCAAATTGGGATCCGTTGAAAGCTCACACAGAGCGTACACGTATCGAATGAAAAAGCAAGGCAAAGTATGGTCCGAAAAGGGCCTTGAGGCTATGTTGAAATTAATTGAAGCTCGGGTAAACGGTAAGCTAGATAAATACTTACGTGGTGGTTTAAGAAAGTTACAAGAGCTAACGATTGAGATCGCTACGGAATCATTGAAGACGTTGAGTTCAGCTCAGCTGAGCAACAAGCACCATTCTAAGCATATTGGAGTTCTTTCAGGTAAAATACCAGTTGATGCCCCAACAAGTAGCCCTATCGGAGCAATGGCAAAAATATTTTCAAACTAATTATTGTGTATAAATATTTGGTTGATTATAAGGCACCTAGGAAAACTTGACACATACAAGGTCAAATTAAAATTGATGTGACTGGTGCTGAAAAACAAAAACTGACAATGGACGATCTGTATAAGTACTTTGAGATTTGAAAATAGTTGTCCTGACACTTCGTTCTAACGTGTTGATAGATGTTTCTCTATCAACACTATTTTTGTGCAAAAAACACCATATTCTAGAACCGATCATGTTAATGATCAATTTAAAATATGATGTTCCCTTTTTAAAATATTAAAGATAGTCTAGAGGTACCTTTTACATCTTCATACCCATTTTTTCATAGGATCCCATGCCACCAAGCCACAAATCTTTGGGTTCAATGTTGTTTTCCTTAGCAAAGGCATTCATCAAAGTATCCATATCCATTAATTTATACGTCTTTGGATGCTCTGGATCATACGACTCAATCTGAGCCATCATGCCGCCGTCTTCGTGTTCAATAATATGACAGTGATACATGTAAACACCGGTATATTCGAATCGCACCTTAATTTGCACATGTTCATCTGGATTAACACTAACAGTATCCTTCCACCCATGCTCGTTTGCATAAGGGGCATGGCCGTTTCGGGAAACCACCAAGAATTGCGTCCCGTGAATATGGAAAGGATGGATCATACCACCCACTTTATCATTAGTGTTGGTAATGTCCCAAACCACAACGTCGCCAACTTTTTGGCGGGCATCAATTCGTTGCATATTGAATTTCTTACCGTCAATTTCTACTTCTTCGTCCATCCCAGACATCACCACATGACGAACATCGGTCCCTGGTGTAACTGGTAATTCAGGATCAGCAATCAAACGATCAGGTAATTTAGTGTCATCCTTTGCAAATGCATGAATACGAAAACGAACTAGCGGTACATCATCTGACATCAACGCTACTTCATCCCCATCATGATACCCAGCAAAGTTAACGATAAATTCATCACGTTCTGCACAGGTAATCATCACTTTTTTGAAGTACACTGGTTTGGGCAGAATCCCGCCATCTGAAGCAACTTGGGCAAATTCCAAGCCATCATTAAAGTGCAAACGGAATTCACGTCGGTTAGCACCATCCAACACACGTAAACGAATTCGTTGGGTGGTCACATCGATATAAGGATTAATTGTGCCATTAATCATGGCCGTTTTCCCTTGAACACCATCGGGATCATAGTCTGCCTTGTAGTCCCACTGATTATTTTCGTGGAAAGTCCGATCTTGCAAAACAATTGGAAAATCATCAACGCCATAGTTTCGTGGTAATGGTAATTTAGCTTCGACATCATCGGTCATGACAACCGGGGTGGCAAGTCCGTGCCAAACTTGCTGAGCAGTTGATGGACATGGATGGGCATGAAGCCACAACGTTGCAGCAGGTTGGTTGCACACAAATTCAATATCACTAGATTCACCAGGATAAACGGGCGCATGACAACCACCATCGATATAAGGACCAGGAACGTTTAGACCATGCCAATGAAAGGTAGTCAGCTCATGAAGATTATTTTTTAACGTGATATGAATTTTTTTACCGCGCTTAAAAATAATTGTCTTCCCAAGCAAGGCTCCATTGTATCCCCAGGTCTTCGTCTTTGGCCCAGGCAGCAATTGTGTTTCACCCTCTTCAGCGATTACGGTGTAGTACATATCCGTATCCGTTTCTTTGTCGGGTTCTAGAACAGCTGGAACTCGAAGCTTTTGTTGAGGTGCCGTGGATTCTTCAAGCGGTACATACCCACCATCATGCGTATTCCATGCTGGTTCATCAAAAAAATAATCGTCATAAACTTGCTTTGCCATTACTTTCAAGCCTTCTTTTTGAATTGTTTGTTTCTAGAATCATTCTAACTTGCCACGTACTTAATTTCAAGTTACCCGTTAGTTTAGCGAATCACTAAAACTGAAACTGGCGAATACTTAGCCATATAAGATGCCTGACTACCAAAGTATCGTGCAACTCCCGATCTAGAAGAAGAACCAATTACTAATAAATCTGGCTCAACATGTGGAATCACGTCTTTGACAATCGTTTCGCCGGCATCCCCTTCAGCAGTGTATGTTTCTACTTTTTTAATGCCAAATTCCTCGGCAACCTTGCGATACCCCTGCAAATGCTTTTCAAGGTCATCGCGTTTGTTTTGAATATAATCTTTGTTTAAAGCCTGATAAATATTAATTTCATCCTCTTCCAGAATAGAAACAATATCTAGTTCGGCATTATCTTGTTTAGCCCGGTTCATCGCGAATCGAAACGCCAATTGTGCGTCTGGAGAATCGTCAACCCCAACTAAAATCTTCGAAAAATGTTTTGGATCAAAGTGGCTTTCACTCATTTTAAATTCCCCCAGTAATTTGATAGTTTTTACAACCTAATTTTAACATTTAATTGCCTGTTCAACGACTAAAGGGCTTACATATTTTTTACAAAAAAAGAAAACCTCATTTTTCCTGAAGTTTTCTAAATGATTTGATTAATTCACGTATCTTAATCTATCTTTATTCCCAAGTAATTGCTTCAACGTCGGCTGGGCGATCTTTTTCCGTAATCAAATAACTGACTGCGCCGCGAAATGACAACATGCCAACCAATCCTTTTTCGGTAATCTTAATCGTTGAGGCTGAGGACATGTGAGCTAAAAGTGCTTCTTCAGCAGCCTCAAGATCCTCATATTTAAGATAAAAAGTCACAACGCGCCCATTCTCATAAGATACTTTAAACTCAAATTGTTTCAATTAATAAACTCCCTTTCGGCTTTATGCTATATCCTATCATACCCTGTTTAAAATACCAATATTTACAAAAACAAGGTATGTGTCAAGTTTTCCTAGGTGCCTTATAATCAACCAAATATTTATACACAATAATTAGTTTGAAAATATTTTTGCCATTGCTCCGATAGGGCTACTTGTTGGGGCATCAACTGGTATTTTACCTGAAAGAACTCCAATATGCTTAGAATGGTGCTTGTTGCTCAGCTGAGCTGAACTCAACGTCTTCAATGATTCCGTAGCGATCTCAATCGTTAGCTCTTGTAACTTTCTTAAACCACCACGTAAGTATTTATCTAGCTTACCGTTTACCCGAGCTTCAATTAATTTCAACATAGCCTCAAGGCCCTTTTCGGACCATACTTTGCCTTGCTTTTTCATTCGATACGTGTACGCTCTGTGTGAGCTTTCAACGGATCCCAATTTGCCGACCCTCATGAAGCCACGATCGTGTGGAGACTTTATAAACTGCCAATTTCTTGCCAAATATTGTCTTAGGACCCTTAGGCTCTCAAGTTCCTTATCAGTTTTAATTTGCGACTCAAATGTATCTAAAATAACGTTTAACTGATTCTGATCATACAGGCTAACGCTCTTAACGGCCTTATCAACCAATGGATTAAATAAACCAAAGGTTTGTTTAATCTTTTTGACAAAGTGATACCGATCGATAGTAAATTCAACTCTTTGAGCACTCGGAACTATTTCTCGCATACTTTTCGGGTTATACCCTGGGCCACCATCACTTGCTGTAAACACGGTCATTTCACTGATTTTATAATACTTCTCAATGTAGTCAGTTACTCGTTTTTGAACCTTTTTTTGATTGATACCAACAAACTCAACTTTGTTTGATCTTGTTCCATCTAATCCTGATTCAAAAACAATGTAATGGTGGACGTCTTGTCTTCGTCGATTAATTTTGTGTATCTCAAAGGCATCGCCTTCAACCACTAAGTTTTCAACTTTTCGTTTCTTAACTAGTTTCTCTTCGGACGATTTTTCTTCTGTCTTCACGGTATCTGCCATGTCTCTGATAATTCGGTCTACTGACCAGGCACTAATATCCGTCTGACTTGCCAGATTGATCATTGCGGCCGTATTTCTCATCGTTGTCGTTTGCCCAATTTTGGCAACGACACTTTTAAAATAAGGTGAAATTCTTTTTCTTTCTTCCAACTGAAGTTGTTCATCCAACGGGAAGTAATAACTTCCATTGGGTCGAAGATAACATCTTCTTTCAAAATTCACGGCGCCAAACATAAACTCAATTGTTCTGGCCTGTCGATTAATGAATGTATTTTCTGCCGGAATTGATGGAACGAGTGTTTCATCTAATTGCCTCAGATATTCAGCTACAACCAGCTGGAATGACTTCCTAAGATGAAGAATTACCTGCTCCTCTAAATCAAATAAACTGTCTAAATTTCCCAATGATTCAATAAAATCTGCTAAAATATACATGAAAGACCTGTATCCTTTCCTTTAATCTTCGTCGATTAAAAGGCTACAGGTCTTTTTCTATATATTCAACTCAAAATGAATATTCCTAGAATTTTATTGACCATCTAGGAAAACCTTACACTAACAAAACAAGGTTACCAATCCTTAAGATAAAAGCCTCGCAACCATATTTTACTGTCGTTTATTATTCAAATCGGTTCGAACCAACAAAACATCACAAGTTGCCACACGCACGACATAATCAGCCACAGAACCGATCATGGTCCTTTGTAAGGCACTCATCCCAGTAGCTCCCATCATAATCAAATCACTACCAAATTGTTGCGGCATCAACTCCGCAATAATCTTTCCAGCATTCCCAGATTCTACGGAAATCGAAACATCATCAAAATCATACTTTTCTTTAATGGCATCTCGCAGCATTTCAACATACTCTTGAGTTCTCCGATAGGTAATATCTAAGTAGTCTGTGTTTGATCCCATGTGCCCATAAACGTCCAAAAAACGGCTGGTTTGAATAATCGAAACAATGTCCAAATGGGCGTGATTGCGCTTCGCAGTGAATACTGCCTTGGTCACCGCCAATTCACCATTTTTTGATCCATCTACGGGAACTAAAATTTTTTTATATTGCATCGGGTATACCTCTCATACTTTTATCTATTAAGTTGATTATAGTCAATATGAGGCTATAGCGCTACCATTTAAGAAAAAATACCTAATTTAGTCTTTATTGAAACGCACAACTTCCAGTAACTTAAACTGATGATCCTGATATTCAAATTTAAGCACACTACCATTAGGAAACCCATTCTTCAAATCTTTGGTAGTTACTTGCAAGGCCTTAAGGAAGTCAACGCAGGCCCCATTATGTGAAACAGCCAGCACATTTTGATGATCTGGCTTTTCCATTATATCCGTCAACGTTTTTAACATCCGTTTACCAACTGCACTGGCCACTTCGCCACCATAAGGCACAAAGAATGTTTCATATTCTTCGCGTTTGGGATTAAGATCTTCACTTTCACCTTCAAAAACTCCAAAATTCATTTCCTTTAACCCCTTAACGCGTTGATAAGGGATCCGATTCTTGAGGATAATCTCAATTGTGTCACAACACCGCTCAGATGTGGAACTATAGGCATGATCAATCGGTAGTTTGCTAAAGTATTGACCCGCCACTTTGGCCTGATCAATGCCCTTTTGAGTAAGTGGTGAATCACACCATCCCTGAATTTTCCTACGTACATTAAATAACGTTTCTCCGTGACGCATTAAATAAAGTGTCTTAGCCATCTTTTTGAACCTCTTTTAATTTAAAATGAAACCGCTATGATTACTGGTTATATGTTAAGTCAAACAGACATTTACTGAGAATTCAAGACCAAGTTAGATGCCTACGAAAATTTCAAAACAAGTTTATTACAAAAACATTTGTTGGCGCCGTAACTAAACCTTATGCCATCAACTTTTGTTGCTTATGAATAACTTGCATGACCTGACGAGCAATCGGTTGAGCAAGCAATAATTCCACTGCCAATGCAATTGCGAAATTACGCGGCCATTTCACAAAAAATTGTTGAATTGGCGTCCAACTAATTTGTTGACTACCAATCCAAGTCCCCAAAACTGTCATAAAAATTGAAATCAATAAAACTGAACACAGCCCATTAATAACCATGTGAGATGCAAAACTATCTTTTGGATCAACAATTTTACTTGTCAACCAACCAGCTGGCCGTTGCGTAAGAATCACTATGACTAAAACCATTATCCACATAAATGGAATAATGGTTAAAACCTGATGCCATGTTTGCCAACTAAATCCAATTTCAAACCCCGTAATCACTGGTGCAATAATATTTACCGAAATTGCAGAGACTAAAAACATAAATAAAGCCGTTTCTTTCTTATTCTGTGGTAACCTCATCCTAAATAACATGTATGCTTCCTCCTATTTTTCAACTGATAGCATTTATCTATAAAAAAATACAAAAAATCAGCGCATGTTTTTTAAAAAAACATACGCTGATCAATTATACGCAGTATGAGCTCTCTATCGTTCAGTATACCAGACAAGGATTGAAAATTTCAAAGGTTTTCTGAAACAAATTTAAATATTGAAATTATATTTCAATGCATCCCTGCTATCTCAAGAACTTTCGCGCAATCATAACCATTTCTTCATTTGACTCAGCCATCTCGTCTTTATCCCATCGCACAATCATTTGCGTCAGACCTCCAGCTACAAAGGCAATCCACATTTTTGAAGTTCGTTCACGAAGTCTTAAAACATCCTTATCAATAAGATCGGTAATGTAAAACTGCAGCTTGTCTAAAATAATGGGTGTCAAATTCGCTTGAATAAGCACACTAACAGTTCCTTGGTGACGACGAATAATCGTAAAAAATGCATCTAAAAACGCCGTTAAGTCATGATTATTCATTACTTCCAAATAACTGAAGAATTCTTGAAATACTTCATCAAATTGATATTCTAGAATTTGTTGTTTTGATTTGAAGCTTCGGTAATAAGACATCCTTGAAACTGATGCTTGTTTACAGATATCGCTAACTGTCACTTCATCGACAGAACGCGTCCGCATTAATTCGAACAACGCCATCACGATTTTTTGTTTGGTGTCAACACGTTTTGCCATGATTTTCCCTCTTTACTATCTATCCCTTTGCCAGCATGCCCAAAAGAAGGCAGTCTCTTTCAAAAGTACCAATCATTTTTAAATAAACATTCCTAAATTCATTCTTGCTAGTATCATACCATTTTCCTTGTAGTTTACGTAATTAGCCGTTTTTTATATCATCTAGTTTTAAATACTAGGTGATTAGTATATAATGTCTAGTTGAAAGGGAGGATGCTCGATGAAATCATCTTCAACAAATAAACAGGTCTTGTCCAATAAGCACGCTCAATTACTAAATGAAATTTGGAGCGCAATTACACATGGAATTGGTTTTATTTTAAGCATTATCGGTACGATTCTATTACTTACCAAGGCAATTAGACTTGGTAAACCACTTGATCTAGTTGCTTACGCGATTTATGGCGGTAGTTTGTTAGTTCTTTTTTTCTCATCTACTATGTTTCATAGCCTATATTTCACAAGAGCTAGTCATGTCTTCCAAATTTTCGATCATAGCAGTATTAATCTTTTAATTGCCGGAACTTACACACCTTATTGTTTGTTGGCGATCCGTGGTTGGCTAGGTATCAGCCTTTGTGTGGTAATTTGGGCCCTGGCAATTGGCGGAATCACTTTTCAATTTTTCGCAGTTGGCAAGTTTAAAAAAATCGAAACGCTGATCTATGTATTAATGGGCTGGTTATGCTTAGTTGGTGCCAAAGAACTCTACCAGAGTTTGGGATTCACAGGACTCATGCTTTTAATCGCTGGTGGCATTGCTTTTTCATTGGGTGGCTTAATTTATAACATTCCTCACGTTAAATATGTCCACGTTTGGTGGCACATTCTGGTTTTGATAGGCGCCATGCTCATGTACTTCTCCATTTTGTTGTATATTTAAGGTAGTACGTGTCTACAAGAGACACATGGAGGCAACAAATGAAACGCCCAAATAATAAATTTTTGCTTGTTCAATATCTTTTCGGTTACGCTATAATGGCCTATTTTCTGATCAAATTTGGTTTTCCAATCCCGTTAGTCTTCGGCTTGATCGCCATCAGCCTTAGCTTGGCTGGCGGTTCTATGTATTTATCAAAACACTATAGCCACCGCAATGTTTTACTAATGTTACTGGTCGTTTTACTGGGGACCGTTTTGTTATTCTTAATGTTTAAAGATTTTTATTAAGCATCATTTAAATAGTTTTAAGCGTTTACTTATACTAATATTCGATGATATAATTCAGTTGTAATGCAGAGCCACCCTATAAGAACCAATGGTTAGGTTTCGTAAATTTGATGGAAGGCGATTATAATGATTACTCGTATCTTAATTGGTACTGTAGCTGTTTTAATTGGTTTGTTTCAGTTTTACAACGTGTTTACTAGCTGGAAGACGTTACGCGTAAAGATGACTTCTAGCTCATCGGTATTCATGCCGTACGCCCTTTGGTACAGCGCATTTTTTGGCTTGATACTTGTTGGCCTGGGCATTGCTGCATTACTTTAAAAAATAGAGAGACCACCAAAATTGGTGACTCTCTGTTTTTAATTTAAGGGTCTCACTAGATACACCTCAGGACAAAATCCCTTTAAACTATTCACTAAATGTTGTGCGCGACTCTCTTTATGGCAAATGCCGAACACCGTTGGTCCTGTCCCGCTCATCTGAGCCGCCTCAGCACCATAACGGAGCATACGATCTTTTAGTTGAATAATTTGCGGATGTAGTTGACCTGTCACTGGTTCCAAGACGTTGCCCACATTGGCACAAATCTTGGCAAAATCATTTTGTCTAATTCCCTCTAAAATGCCGTCAATTTTTAAATGGTCCAAATTCTTATGATCAATCTGCCGTAATATTTTAGGTGTTGAAACACTCAATCTGGGTTTAGCAATCACAATATACATCGCTGGCAATTGCCGTAAAAGTTGAATCTTTTCACCTTTTCCATATACATACGCCGTTTGACTATAGACGCAATACGGCACATCCGAATCAATTTGTAAGCCTAGTTTGGCTAACTTTTCTTGCGAAATTTTTAAATTCCACAAATTATTCAATCCGCGTAACACCGCGGCAGCATCCGAAGAGCCACCGCCCATTCCAGCCGCAACTGGAATGTTTTTTTTGATCCGAATTTTAGCCCCTGCCTGCACGTGAAACTCCTGTTGAAGTAGCTTGGCAGCCTGGTAGGCAAGATTGCGACTATCATTAGGCAAAAAGCCTGTATCGGTATGCACGTTAATTGCGCGTTTACCAGGCTTTGTTTCAATCTTCACATAATCAGCCAAGTCGACTGATGTCATAACCATCCGCCATTCCTGGAGCCCATCCGAGTGATTATAAGGTGTATCCAAAAACAAATTGAGTTTGGCTGGGGCCTTTTCTGTTGTCTCCATTCAATCACCTAGTTTGATAATCCAGTATTTTATCACAATTATACTTAAAAACTGGGCAAAGTACCAGCGTGAGTTACGCTACGACCAGAATTCTTAATAAAAGACAAATTTCACAAAACTATAATTCACATTTTTCACCGGTCATCAAACCAAATGGAGTTATTTCTAAAAAAGCTAACCAATGTAGTTAGCTTTTCAATATATGTCAAATTTTTGGCAAAATAAAAAGACCTTCAAGGCCCAATTATTTTTATTCTTCTCCGAATGCAATCTCGATGTTTTTGGTAAGGATATCAGTATAGCTATAAGATACGCGCTCAAAAGAATTTTCCT
The DNA here is from genome assembly GCF_001611155.1 of Pediococcus damnosus. Lineage (NCBI taxonomy): Bacteria > Bacillati > Bacillota > Bacilli > Lactobacillales > Lactobacillaceae > Pediococcus > Pediococcus damnosus. The sequence continues at coordinate 1,595,671 of NZ_CP012294.1, read as the reverse complement.
CTTGATCCAAATCAACAACAAAAACTGCTGGATACGTTTTATGAAGAATTCCATGACGTTTCGTAATCTTCTTACGACCTGCTTGCGCAACAACCATCATTTCTTCTCCAACTTTGGTATCTAAATCTGACTTAATTGTGGCTAGTGTATTTGGCATTGGCTTCACCTTCCCATGTGAAACATTATAGCATAGTTTCACAAAAATTGCAAATTATACCACAATGGTCAATGCCTCGCAACAGCTAGTTTTGAAATTAACCCGAATTTTTATCAAAAAATCCATTTTTGTTTTACCGCTTTCACTTTTCTGATTTCTAGTCCAAATTCTGTTTCATTTTTATGAGACATTTCATGGATAAGTGTCTTGCAAAATGCTTTCATTCAAGGTCACGGCTCTTTATAATATCTACTGTATGAAGGATATCAATCCTCATAACGAAAGGAGCACTTTAAAATGAAAGTTATTACGCTTGAAGAGCATATTGAATCAAAATTACTGACCGATGAAATTAATAAGGCCATTGGTAAGCCAACTTTACCAGATTTAAGTAAAGATATGCAAAATTACATGCAAACTTCTCTACCTACTCCTGCCGATATGCAGGATGTCGATAATCGCCTAAAATTTATGAATAAATATGGCGTTGATATGCAAGTTCTCTCTTATGGTAACTCGCAACCGCAAAATTTGGATCCAAAAGTTTCGGTCCGGCTTTGCAAACTCGCCAATGATGAGCTCGCAAAAGTTGTAAAAGGTCATCCAGATCGATTTGCTGCCTTAGCAGTATTGCCAGTTGGTGATCCGCAAGCCGCAGCGGCGGAATTAAAGCGAGCCGTTGAAAAGTTGAATTTCAAAGGGGTGCTTTTAAAGGGCAACTTTGATCATAAATTCTTTGATGATCCATTTTTCTTCCCAATTTTCAAAATGGCAAGTGATTTGGATGTGCCGGTTTACTTCCATCCCTCATTCATCCCGCAAAACATTACCGATCACTACTTTGGTAACGGTGAATGGTCTGATGTGGTGACTGGAATTGCCTCTAGTGCTGGTTTTGGTTGGCACATGGACGTCGGTATTCAAGTCATGCGCATGATTTGGTCTGGGATCTTTGACAAATTACCTAACTTAAAACTAATTTCCGGTCATTGGGGCGAAATGATTCCCATGTTCTTGGAACGCTTAGATGATGAACTCACAAATTATTCAGGTCTGAAAAAACCATTTTCTGAATACTACCGTCATAACGTTTGGCTCACACCAAGTGGGATGCTGAGCGAACCTCAACTCAAATTTATTTTAGATGAAATGGGACCTGAACACATCATGTATTCCCTAGACTATCCTTACAAACAACCTAAGAATGGCAAAACTTTCTTGACGGAAAACTCTGCTTTAACCGATGAACAACGTGAGCTCTTTGCCCACGGTAACGCAGAGAAATTACTCAAACTTTAATATAGGAGGAAACTTAAAATGTCTTTAAATCCAACTCAAATGAAAAATACGCGCAAGGAACTCAAGGAAAACTTTGAACTTTCTGGTTTAACCAAGGAACAAGTTGCTAGCGACCTTAATATCAGTTTGGAAAAGCTGGATCACTTGTTCACCCTTACCCAACAATCACTTTCTGATCCGTGGATTTTGCGAAATTATTTAAATGAAAAAGTTGAAGAACAGGGTAAGACTCCTGTTTCATACACCGCTTTACTTGGTGATTGGCACCAATACTGGTTCTTAGATACGAGAGCCATTGATGCACAACAAATGACCCCTGGTGATAATTAAATTTATTGTGAATTAAAACACGATTATCGAATGATTGGTTATTCGGTAATCGTGTTTTTTGTCTGTTTAGCTTAATGAACCGATTGTTGCTTAGCTTCGGTGACAAGTTGTTGTAATTCTGCAGTTGCTTTTTGCTTCGCTTGAGCTTCGACTTGAGATTTAACCCTTTGTTCAAGCACTTGTTGATCTTTTTTAGACATTGTTGGATCAGCCCTAACCGCCTTTTCTACATTTTGAGTAATTACCGTTTTAATCTCAGATCTCCCAGCCTTTTCTTTGGCAGTTGCTGTTTTTGAGAGCCACTCTGCCTGATTTCGACTTAAAATGTGCCAATTATTGGAAATTGTGAACTTATTTTCACGGCTACTGAAACGCCTTTGTGAGGTAACCCCGGCAAACCAAAACTTCCAGAAACCGGCATTCATTTTCCAGTATGTCGTGGTTGTCTTTAACGTAGCCTTCGTACCACGCTGTTCAACCCGATTCTTAGTTTTTAAACTAGCTTGCGTATGCATATCTTTGGTTGAATTTAAATGTCGATAAATGTACACTTTTTCAGAATCTGATTTTCTGATCGGTTCATATACTAACAAGGGCATTCGTTTATCAGTCACTAATGAAGAAATGTTTTCTTTTTTTTCATAAGTTACTTTGTGCATTCCCCAATGATTCGTATCATTTCCAATCATTAAAGCCGCCGAACCAACTAACAGGACAAAACCAATCCCACCGACTAACAATTGTTGCCAAGTCGCTTTCAATAGTAGCAATCCAATAATAAAACAAATGACGCCTACAAATAGACTTACTAAAATCATGTTGGTTAGGCCCCTTTCTTTTCATTCTTTACAAAACAAGCAAAGATAAAGTCAATGATTCCAAAAACAGTGGCCACTAAAAAAGCTGCTCGAAATCCGTGCATTGCGGCAATATAGGATTGATTACGATAGACCAAGGGTGCTGATTGCAGTAAAGAATGGGCTGGATTACTGTTTGACATAACATTTGCCAAGACACTGCCCAAAATTGCTGTTCCCATTGAAGTCATTACCTGACGCATTGTACTGTTAACCGCAGTTCCGTGACTTAATTGAATCCCTTTTAAATCCACAGAACTTGCAGCTGTCAGTGGCATCGTAACCAGAGCAACACCAATCATCAAAACTGTATATTCACAAATAATAAAGCTATATGACGTTTGGCGTGTCAACATCGCAAATGGTACCGTGGCAATGGTAAGTAAGAAAGTTCCAACAAGGGCTAAACGCCGACCACCCATTTGGTCATAAAGATGACCACTAATAAGACTGACGACACCATAAATCAAAGCGCCTGGAAGAATCATTAATCCAGAATGTAAAGGACTCATTCCGCGCACGTTTTGAAGATACATTGGCAAGACAACCTGAATGCCAATCATTGTGGTGTTCGATAGTGCTGTAATCATTGATGCCACAGTGAAAGAAGGAATTGTTAACAGTCTAACATTTAAGAATGGTTCTTTTTGGGGCCATTCACGTCGGACAAAAGCACCGATAAAGATTAATCCCACCACAATACTTGTGATGACAATCCTGGATGTCCAACCATCAGAACCAACTGATGAGAGTCCATAAAGAAGGGCCCCAAAACCAATTGTGGAAAGCATCATTGCCCAAACATCAATTTTGGACTTTTTAACTTCAATTACAGGACGGACAAACGCAATTGTCATGACGATTGCAATCCCCACTGGAATCAACATGAGACCAAACAAATCTCGCCAACTGTAATTATCTAAGATAAAGCCTGCAACTGTTGGGCCAAGAGCTGGTGCTAATCCAATTACAATTCCGCCTAACCCCATCATCGATCCACGTTTCTCTGGTGGAAAAATCACTAAAAGAACCGTTTGAATTGTTGGAAAAGTTATTCCAACGCCAATTGCTTGAATTAATCGACCGGTCAAAATTAGACCGAAATTACCTGCAGTGTAACTAATCAACAAACCACCAAAGAAAAATCCCAGCGCAGTTAAATAAATAATTCTTAGACTGAAATTGTTTAGCAGCCAAGCACTTACTGGAATCATAATTCCCATCACGAGCAAAGGCCCCGTGGTTAGCCATTGAACCGTGGCACTTGAAATTGAGAATCGGTTCATTAAAGTTGGATACGCTGTAACCAGCATATTAGTCGTTAGGGATGTACAAAATGTCCCCAGCAGCAACGTTAGCATTAGTAAAAATTTGTTATAAGCCTTCCCATTATTGTCCATGAATAAAACCTCGATTTATTTTTCTTGCAAACTGATAGTATAAGTTTACAAGAATTCATTATAAACTGATTATATCAGAAAATAAACTGTTTTTAATCATTTGTTTTGTGTTAAAATAAATTCAACAAGTTTATAAGGCAAACTAACCGCGCTATAATAGGAAAAACAGGTGATTACTAATGGTAAAAAAAAGAACCCTTTCTCACGAAAAAGTTTTAGAAACAGCCGAACATCTCATTGAACAAAAGGGACTCAATGGGCTCGCAATTCATGACTTAGCAACAGCCTTGAATGTGCGCCCACAATCAATTTACAATTATGCTTCGAGTTTAGAGGATCTTCTCGATCAGGTTGGTCTTCAATTTGTTCAGGAAGTTTCCGAACAATTAACTCAACAACTTATCGGTGTAGCTGGCCCTGAAGCGCTAACTGTTTTTGCACATGAATTCCGACAGGCTTGCCTACAACATCCCGGAATGGCTCCCCTTTTACTCAATCCAAACATGCTATCTAAAACCACTAAAACGCACCAAGCATTGATTAACTTATATCGAAAACTGTTTGATCCCCTTCATTTAAATGATGATCCTGGTAAAGTAGAATCAACTCTTTACCGATCCACATTATTTGGCTTTATCGTACAAGAAATTGGCGGATTTTTTAGTTTAAATTCTGAAGACCTCGATCAACGATTTGAACAAACTATGCAGTTAGCAATTGACCAGATTACGTTTGATTAACTTATGGAAAATTTTTCTGCTGGGCCTGAGGACAACTTCACAAGTCAGAGAAAAAATAAACAAGATGAAATGAGATGCGATCCCGTTTCCACCTTGTTTATTTTTTTATCTTTTAACGGCTTGTTTCGTTCACTACTTTAGGACAGCTCGACAAGTCAAAAAGTGAATCACAAGCATGACTCCCGCGGAATTGCGATCCCGCATCGTCCTATCTTGGTCTGCTGCTTTCCGCTGAGCCTTAGGACAGCTCGACAAAATAAGAGTAAAGAAATAGGCATGCCTCCCGCGGGATTGCGATCCCGCATCGTCCCATCTTGGTCTGCTGCTTTCCGCTGAGCCTTAGGACAGCTCGACAAAATAAGAGTAAAGAAATAGGCATGCCTCCCGCGGGATTGCGATCCCGCATACGGCACGCCTATTTCTTTACTCTTACCATTTTGTCTCACTCACTTAATTCATTCGTCAACCTAATAAAATCATCCACCGTCAACCGCTCCGGCCTAATGCCTGGCTTGATTTCTAGTTTTGCTAACACAGCTTCTAACTTCGCCTTTGTGTCATCATCCTTACCATGCATTCCCACAAGGTTATTCCACAAAGTCTTTCGACGGTGAGTAAAACAGCCTCGTACCGTTTTGTAAAATGCATCCTTTGAATATGGTTGCACTTCTCTTGGTTCACGATGCGTCAATTTCACAATTGCAGAATCAACTTTTGGTTGAGGCACAAATACCTTTCTTGACACCTCAAACTCAACACTGACATTCATTTCTAGTTGAACTGCAACACTCAATGATCCATAAGCCTTTGTACCGGGTACTGCATTCAACCGCTCGGCAACTTCTTTTTGCATCATGACCACAATCTGTTCCAGTTCCAACGGACTACGCAATAAGCCCTTCAAAATTGGTGTCGTGATGTAATAAGGCAAGTTGGCCACAACTTTAAGGGTGTGTTCACCATCTAACTCCTCAGACACAACTTTTGGTAAATCCACCTGCAAAATATCATCATTAATGATGGTAATATTTTTATAAGGTGCCAACGTTTCATCCAAAACGTTCAATAAATTTTCGTCAATTTCAAACGCCAACACATGGTGAGCATGCCGAGCTAGCTGTTCCGTCAAAGCTCCAATCCCAGGGCCCACTTCAATAACATCATCAGCTTCAGTAATTTCAGCAGCAGCCACAATGTCTTTCAAAATTTGTGGATGAGTTAAAAAGTTTTGTCCAAGACTTTTCTTGGCATTTAATCCGTAACGTTCTAAAATTCCGCGCGTCCTAATTGGATCAGCAATATCTATTTCTTCTGTCATCGGTTGTCCTTCCTCTACTCTTGTCCCAATTTAGAAACTGCATCCTGAAAATCTTCATCACTAATCTGAAACAACTGTAACCTCTTTAAAAGTTGTTTACCATTTACGTAGCCGATATTCAAAATTTCACACAGTTCCATGCGTCGTTGTTTTGCATGTTGCCCCGCAATCAAATTGGCATCCAACAGATCCGTACGTGTGATTGTCTGCGGTGCGTCTGAAACTTCCGTGTACACTTTATCCAACGCATCACGAATAGCCTGGGGCGTCGCATGTTCAACCCCTAAACTCCCCTTCTTGCTGGGAACCGCATCTTTTCGGGCCAAAAAAGCATGTTTAACATCAGGGACAGCCGCAGAAATGGTCTTACGGATTTTTTCGCCAGAAAAATCCGGATCAGTAAATACAATCACACCCCGTTCTTCTTGCAAATGGCGAATTTGATCGATTGTCTGCTCCGAAATAGCAGATCCACGGGTCTCAATCGTATCCGCATTTACAGCTTTATTAATCCGGACCGTGTCATCCTTGCCTTCAACTACAATTACTTCTTTAATTTTTTTCATCGTCAGTTATCCTATAAAATTCTTTGGCATTTTCATACGTTGCTTTTCCGATCACATTGGGATCTTCATCCCGTAAACGGGCCAAGGCTTCCACCACATAAAGCGTATAGGCAGGCTCATTTTGCTTGCCTCGGAAAGGCATTGGTGCCAAGTAAGGAGCATCCGTTTCGGCCATAATCCGATTTAGTGGTGTGGATTGCACAGATGCGTGCACATCCTTGGCAGACTTAAAACTAGCCACCCCACTATACGAGATGTGCATGCCGAGATTCAGGAATTTTTCCAACCACTCTGGGGAACCATTAAAACTATGCATCACGCCACCAAAGTTTTCAACATGCGCATTTTTTAAAACAGCATACGTATCTTCAAACGCATCCCGATTATGAATGGCAACTGGCACATTTAGCTCGCTTGCAATCGCCAATTGTTCCTCGAACACCCGTCGCTGAATTTTTCGTGGTGATTTTGTTTCATAATAGTCCAAACCAATTTCGCCTAAAGCAACAACCTTGGGATCATTTAATTGTTCTTTCAAAATTTCAGCTTGAGGTTCATGAAAGTCTTTGGAATCTTCTGGATGCCAACCAACTACTGCGTAAAGCCCGGCATATTTATGGGCTAACATAATCGCATCTGCATTTAGTTGGGCGTTTGACCCAACCATGGCCATTTTCTGAACGCCTAACTTATGGGCGTGCTCAACGTAGCTGGCCTCTTGTCCTAAAAAGGCTGCATCATTTAAATGTGTATGTGAATCAAATAATTGCATGCTTCCTCCAATTTACTAAAATAACTCAAGACATCTGGGAAAACGGTTAGTCTTGAGTTAGTTTTATCATTTCTGAAACGTGCCTCAAAAGGCAGCTTCTTCTGCTTAGCTACGATAATCAAACGATTCCAAACCCGAATCATTCGCTTATCTAGGCTGCCATGAGAACTTGTTGCTTTAGCAACTTTAGTTCTATGGACAACGTCAGTATGCTCAGAAGCTGCTAACTTTCGTGTCGATGTCGATTGTACTAAGCCAAAGATCGGCAAGTACAAGTCGCAATCGCCTTTTGAGGACACTCTCTTATTTATTCCACTCCAGAGCCATTCACGAGGCTGTTTGGTACCTCAACCACTTGAATATGGCCATCGTGTTCTGCTGACAATAACATGCCTTGGCTAATCTCGCCGCGCATCTTACGTGGTTTAAGGTTAGCAACAATCACTACCTTTTTACCTACTAAGACACTTGGATCTGGATAATATTCCGCAATTCCCGAAAGAATTTGGCGATCACTTCCATCGCCAGCGTCCAATTTAAATTTAAGCAGTTTGTCAGCACCTTTAACATGGTCGACGGACTTAATTTCGGCTACTTTTAATTCAATTTTATCAAAGGCTTCAATCCGAATCGGCTTTTTTGTTGACTTCAATTCAGGTTCGTCAGCAGTTTGCACGGCCTTTTTGGCGGCTTCCATTGCTGCACGGCCCTTTTTCTTATCTGTTTTGGTCATTTGCGCCTTAATAAAGGCCACTTCTTCTTTAGCATCTAAACGAGGAAAAATTGGTGTTCCCTTAGCCACAACTTTTGTGCCTGCAGGAATGGTTCCAAAATGAAGCTCATCTAAACTAACAGTTTGTGCAGATAAGCCTAATTGACCCAGAATCTTACCGGGTGCTTGCGTTAAAACGGGTTGGAGTAAGTGGGCTAGTAACCGTAAGCTCTCTGCCAAATGGTTCATGACACTCGCCGATTTAGCTTGATCAGCCTCATCGGTACTCTTAGCTAAAACCCAAGGCTGGGTCTCATCGATATATTTATTAGAACGACTCACTAACTTCCAAACTTCAGAAAGCGCATCAGAAAAATGAAGTGAATTCATTAATTCACGATAATTTGTCACAACTGTGGCAGCTGTATTTTCAAGATCCTCATCGAATTCTGTCACGCCAGGTTTAAAGGTTGGAATTACCCCATCCTCGTATTTGTTAATCATTGCGACCGTCCGATTTAGGAGATTACCTAAATCATTGGCCAGATCATAATTAATTTTGTCGACAAAATCTTCTGGTGTGAATACTCCGTCATTTCCATAAGGCATGGCCTTTAACAAATAATAGCGTAGCGCATCTAGTCCATAACGGTTAACCAAGGTTTCTGGATAAATAACGTTACCCTTTGACTTCGACATTTTACCGTCTTTCATTAGCAACCAACCGTGGGCAACCACATGCTTAGGTAAAGGTAAGCCTAAGGCATGTAATAAAATTGGCCAATAAATTGTATGGAAACGAACGATCTCCTTACCAACCATGTGCACATCAGCTGGCCAGTATTTATCAAAGTTCCTATGATCATCACTACCATACCCTAGTGCCGTAATATAGTTTGTTAAAGCATCAATCCATACATAAACGACATGTTTAGGATTGTTCTTTACTTTAACACCCCAATTAAAGGTTGTTCGGGAAACGGCTAAGTCTTCCAAACCAGGTTTAATGAAGTTATTGATCATTTCGTTCATCCGACTTGCTGGTTCAATAAAATCAGGATGCTCTTTATAATACTGGAGCAGCCAATCAGCGTACTTACTCATTTTGAAAAAGTACGATTCTTCTTTAACCTTTTGAACTTCATGCCCAGATGGTGCCTTGCCACCGGTCACATTACCATCGGCATCATGATACACTTCAGCTAACTGAGTTTCGGTAAAGTATTCTTCATCTGAGACTGAATACCAGCCTTCATACTCGCCTAAATAAATGTCGCCACTGTCTTCCAATTTTTGAAAAATCTTCTGAACAGCCTTTTCGTGATAATCGTCAGTTGTCCGAATAAACTTCGTATTGGAAATATCCAAAAGTTTCCAAAGCTTTTTAATCCCAACTGCCATGTCATCCACATAAGCCTGGGGAGTTGTTCCTAATTCTTCGGCTTTTTGTTCGATTTTCAAACCATGTTCGTCAGTTCCGGTTAGAAAGAAAACGTCTTTGCCTTCCAAACGCTGAAAACGAGCCTCCGCGTCGCAAGCAATGGTTGTATATGAATTTCCAATGTGTAATTTTCCAGATGGATAATAAATTGGTGTCGTTATATAGTAAGTGGGTTTATCTGCCATATGAGATTTCCTTCCTAGTTTATGCTGAAACGTGCTTTAAAAGGCAGCTACCTCCGCTTGCCATGTTCTTGCGGTCTGATTTTCGGCCACAAGAATGGCCAACGTCCGAAGCATGAAAGATTTTTGGAACGAAAATCATCTACACTTGCGGAGTAGTAGCTACGGCAACCAAACGATTCTAAACCCAAATCATTCGGTTCCCTAGGCTAATGCTCGGAAGCTATTCGCCTTTTGCAGCACTCTAGCTTTATTAAATTTATATTTGAGTTATTTTAACTTTAAGTATATCACAAAGAAACGCGTGGCCAAGCCCGTTTCGTTCTGATTTGGGTCTTAAAATAGATCAAGTTGTAAGGGACCTAAACCGTTAAAACTAATATTTAGAATTTTTTTCAAACGCAACGCATTATCTGCAGCGTCATGGCCACTATTATTATTAAAAATAACACAAACTTCATCCGCTTTTCCCTGCATTTGGCGCACAAGGGTCGCAAAATTTTGCAGCTCAGTTTCGGAATAACGATACAAAGTACGTGTTTTCCGCCAGTTTTGTCCTTGTTTGGCCCAACCTTCAGCATTTTTACCATGTAATCGTAAAACTGCCAAATGAGAATTAGTTACCGTTTTAATCAACGGAACGCCGTTTGGAACTGAACTCGGTTCGTCCACACTTACATGACTCATTTCCAATTTTTTCAGATACAGCATCGTTTCTTCTTGGACCGCTGGATCATACCAACTGCGATTACGAAACTCTACAGAAATTGGTAAATCGCCCATCAGTTCGCGGATATCCCATAAGTAGCGAATATTAGCTGTTTCACAATTAAAATACGGTGGAAACTGGAACAAGATCGTTTTAAGTTGTTGCGCCTCAACTAATGGCCGGACCATTTTGCGAAACTCTGTAAATGCTAATCGATGATCGTCACTTAGATAATCATTAGCACTCACGCCATCATGCAACGTCATCAATTGATTGGCCTTCAAAATAAATTGAAATTTTTCTGGAACCGATTTTTGCCAGTTAGCGATTGTACTCAGTTTTGGAATTCCATAAAATGAGGTATCCACTTCGACCACTGGAAAAAAGCCTGCATATTCTTGCAGCGTAACTTTACGATCTTCATTTTCAATTAATGTGGGATGGTCAGTCCACGTTGTTAAACCAATTGTAATCAATTCTCTTTGCCTCAATTTATCGATTGTTTACGCCTAGTCTATCACAGTTTCTCTACGCAAACATTAGCCAAATATTCTTGTAGGATTTTATTTTATTTTCTGTATACTAAAATAGTTGCCTACTGATTCAAAGCAAATTCTGCAATGGGTCGGAGGTGTGAATTTTGTTGCCCACGTTCTTAACATCACTTCTGGTAGCGATCCTAAATTCGTTATTTGTCTACTGGTTGAATAGATATGACCAGAAGTAAGACTACTTCTAGGCAACGTCGACCCACCCGCTTGGTTTAAATTTTGGCCGAAGCTAAATTTTAAACGCAAATAAGTGTAAAAAAAGGCCTTAACTACTCCACATAGTTAAGGCCTTTGGTGTGATTTTTGTTTCCCACTTCTTTGTAAATTCATTATAACTCATGAATTTAGCTTTAGCAAAAAATAGTTTACCAAAAAATCACCCATTTGATAAACTATTTTATCTACTATTAAATAAACTGAATCAAAGTCATGACAATCGGCACAACCACAATGAAGAGAATCGTACTGGTTGTGACTAAGTTGGTCGCAAACTTCACGTCACCATGCGACTCATTTGCCAAAATTGGCATAACGGCCAATGTGGGCGCAGCAGCTTGCACAATCAAGGTTTGCATTTCCATTTTTGGAATTACATGGCCCATTTTTGCCCCAAGCATGATCAATAAAGTAATCACAACTGGTGACAAGACAAAACGACCGAGCAAGGCAAAAATTGTATCTCTATCAAAATTGATACTCTTTAAACCAGCATCTGCTAACACAATCCCAATGTAGATCAAGGATAGTGGTGTAACCAGATTACCAACGTAAGTCAACGTATTGTTAGCCCATGCTGGAACTGGTAAGTTCAAAATCAACCATACTAAAGCAACCAAGAACCCTAGCAATGGGGGTGGCAATAATTTCTTCCAGTTAAAGTTACCGGAACTCTTTTCACCCTTCTTCTTAGTTGGATCATCATTTGAAATTAAGAACACCCCAAATGCCCAAGTAGAAACGGTATTGGTAACGTAGTAAACCAAGAAGTAAGGTAAACTTACGGATCCAAAGAGCGCAATGTTCAAAGGTAAGCCAATAAAAATAGTATTGGCATTAACAACGGTATTCATAAAGATTCCGCGTCGACCTGGACGAATCTTTAAAACCTTAACCGCCAACCAGGCAATGATATACCCAATAATTACCCCACCAAATGAATAAACTAATCCACTAGATAAACTGATTAATTTTGGCAACGTTAAATATTTCATAATTGCTACAAAAATTGAAGCAGGTAGAGCAACATTCATAATTAGTTTGGAAATACTGCCACTAAAGTTATCATCAAACCAACCCATTCGACGAAGCGCATAACCTAACGCCATCATCAACAGAATTGTGACAACACTTTCAACAGAAGTTATAAAAGCCATGATAATCCTTCTTCCACTCGATAATTTTTTAAAACTTAAATTTTTTAAAACATAGATAACTTATTTTTATTAACCGTCAATTCCAGTCATTTTCATCGGATCAACCCACTGATCATACTGGGCATTCGTGACTTTTCCAGACTGAATTGCGGCCTGATGTAAAGTAACGCCATCTTTTTGAGCTTGTTGTGCAATCTTAGCACTGGCATGATATCCAATGTGTGGAGATAGGGCAGTCACAATCATCAAGGATCGATCAACCAGTTCTTTCATGCGGTCTTGATTAACAGTCAAACCAGCAATCATTAAATCAGTAAAATTACTGATTGTTCCGGTTAAAAGTTCGGCAGATTCAAGAAAAGTACTGATGATAACTGGTTTGTAGACGTTCATTTCAAAATTTCCTTGACTGGCAGAAAGCAAAATTACGACATCATTGCCAATTACCCTAACCGCAGCCATTGTGATTGCTTCAGCCTGAGTTGGATTAACTTTTCCAGGCATAATTGAGGATCCTGGTTCATTGGCAGGAATGTTTATTTCGCCATAGCCGGCACGTGGTCCACTAGCTAAGAAACGCACATCATTAGCAATTTTTATTAAATCACTTGCTAAAGTTTTCATAGCCCCGTGAACAACGTTTAACCCAGAGTGAGCAGCCAATTCATAAAACTTATTTGAATCGGCCGTAAATTTAATTCCATAAATGTCACTCATTTTTTGAGCAATTGTTTCTGCAAAGTGAGGAACCGCATTTAATCCGGTGCCAACCGCTGTCCCACCAACCGCTAGTTCATTCAGCGTGCCGTTCAATTCTTTCAAGTAGCCGAGATCATGTTCTAATGTACTCTTCCAACCACTAATTTCTTGGCCAAAAGTTATGGGCGTTGCATCCTGTAAATGAGTTCGACCAATTTTTACCACTCGCCAAAATTCTTTTTGCTTTTCGTCCAATTTGTCAATCAGATGCTGTACTGCAACTTCCAATTTTTCAACAGCAAGGGCTGCGGTAATATTCATGGCCGTTGGAAAAATGTCATTCGAACTCTGACTATGATTAACATCATCATTTGGTAAAATCTCAACTTTCGAATTAAGCTTCTTGGCCACATTGGCCACAACCTCGTTCACATTCATGTTAGTTTGTGTGCCTGAGCCAGTTTGGTAAACAACCAATGGAAAATCTTTTCTTAATTGAACATCATCTAAACTAAGCAATTGATTAACTGCCGCAACGATTAAACTGGCCTTTTCTGCAGAAATTGCTTTCTCATCTTGGTTAGCTAGTGCCGCCGCTTTTTTTAATTGAAGCATGACTTTAATTAGCACCAGTGGCATTTTTTCGCCGGTAGAAAAGTTTTGTAAACTTCTTTGAGTTTGTGCGCCCCACAGCGCATCCGCTGGGATTTTGACTGGTCCTAAAGCATCTTCCTCTATCCGATAATCTGACATGATTGTAGCCTCCCACATCCTATTCTAGGTTGCCAGCCATAAAATAGCTCATGTACTATCTCTTACTCACTTTCGAAAACATCCTAATACTTTGGTTCCCACTTCATATCGGTAATTGCCTTATCAACATCTGAAATTGGTTCCTGATTCAATTTTTGATCAACCGCACTCTGCGCTGCAGCCTTTGCCACCGTGTATGAGAATTGATCGAGCTTTGAAACTGGTGGTAATACAGCAGCACCAGCCTTGTTACCATCCACAATTCCACCTAATGAATGGGCAGCCTTTGAAATCATTTCATCATTTAAAACTTTAGCAGTGGAAGCAATCACACCTAATCCTAAACCGGGATAAACTAACGCATTGTTAGCCTGACCAATTTGGTAAGTGACGCCATTGTATTCAACGTCATCTGCTGGAATTCCTGTTGCTACTAAAGCCTTCCCATCAGACCATTTAATCAAATCTTCAGCTTTAGCTTCTGCTAATTTAGTTGGATTTGATAACGGGAAAATAATTGGGCGGTCAGTATGAGCAGCCATTTCTTTCACAATTGATTCTGTGAACGTTCCTGGTTGAGTTGAAGTTCCCACCAAAATCGTTGGGTGAATTGCCTTTACAGCCGCTTCTAAAGTTGTTAAATCATCGGCATTGGCAAATTCAGAACGAGAACGTGCAAATGGCTTTTGTTCTGGTGTCAACGTCTTGTCATCATCAAACAACAAGCCTTGTTTATCAACCAAATAGAAGTGTTTCTTTGCTTCATCTGCAGATAAGCCTTGTTGCAAGAATTCATCATAAATCCGTTTCGTGATTCCAGCGCCAGCAGTTCCAGCACCAAATGAAAGATAAACTTGATCCGTCATTTTTTGTTTAGAAATATTCAAAGCACCCAAAATCCCAGCCAAAACAATAATTCCAGTTCCCTGGATGTCATCATTAAATGTCGTGATTTTGTCTTTGTACGTATTTAAGATATTAGCAGCATTATCCCGACCAAAATCTTCAAAATGGAGATAAAGTTTTGGAAAAAGATCTTCAGCCGTGTTTACAAACTGATCCACAAATTTGTAGTAACGATCACCAGTTACGCGTTCGTGACGATTGCCAAGGTACATTGGATCTTTTAACAAATCTTGATTATTTGTTCCAGTATCTAAAACAACTGGCATAACCTGGCTAGGATCGATTCCGGCAGCCGCTGTATAAACCATTAGTTTTCCAACAGAGATGTCGACACCATTTGTGCCCCAGTCACCAATTCCTAGAATTCCTTCCGCATCTGTGACCACGATCAAACGAATATCGCGACCATCAGCAGCGTTTTTCAAAGAATCCTTCATGCTGTCTGGATCATCAATTGATAAGAATGTTGCATTTTGGGGCTGAACAAACAGCTCACTATAGTTTTCAATTGTGTCGGCAATGGTTGGATCATACACGATTGGCATGAATTCAACTACGTGCTGGCTAAATAATTTATAGAATAATACGCGATTTTCATTAAAGATTTCCATTAAGAAAATTCGTTTTTCTAAACTACTTGTTTTTGATTCGACTTGCGCATACGTTTGCGCAGCTTGTTCATCTAATGTTTGGACGTAAGGTGGTAATAACCCAACCAAACCAAGTGATTGACGCTCTTCTTTTGTAAATGCGGTCCCCTTATTTAAAAATGGATCGTTCAAAATTTCTACTGGACTTTTTGCCATATTTATAGCCTCCAATTACTTTCTTTTCTAATCAACAGCGCCAGTATACGCGGTCAAAAAAACTATAGTCAAACGTTTAAGAAAGTATTAAAAAAGGTAATAACTGGTTCCAGAAACTCTGTGTTTTCAAGGGATTATCTGGTGTCCTATTTTTAGCACTTTTTAATGGGATTTAATAGTCCAAAAAGTTATAATAAAAGTATCAAGAAAGTTTTGTAAACTTAGAGGAAAATTTATGAATAACGGAAAAGAGGAATATCATGAATAAAAAATTAACAAAATCATCAGACAAGGTAATTTCGGGTGTCATTGGCGGCTTTGCGGAATACTTGGGTGTTGATAAGGCGTTGTTACGGATAATTTACGCGGCAATTTCAATTCCTGGATTTTTTCCATGTATCATTTTGTACATTGTGGCAGCAAATGTAATGCCAGAAAAAAACAAGTGAGTGAGGGAAAAGCTAATCATGCAAAAACAATATAAAAATTTTAGAGCGGCTTATCCGGTAATTATTAATCGCGATAAACCTGACCTTTATCTAGCCCATATCGTAGATTTCGATAGTGATACCAGCGGAGCAACGTTATCAGAAGCAATCGAAATGGCGCGAGATGCCTTATCCGAAGAAGGTGTGGCCCGTCAAGATGCGGGCCTTTCCATCCCTGAACCCAGTTTTGATATTAAACATCCCGAACATACAATCGTCACCTATGTAGATATTGATCTCGCAAAATATCGAAAACTCTCGGACAACCGAACCGTAAAAAAGACGATCACCATTCCCAGTTATCTAAACGAATTAGGCCGTGAACAAGCGATTAACTTTTCAGAAACGATGACAACTGCCTTAAAAGAAAAGTTGGGCGTTTAATAAAATTCGAGTCATTTTAAAAATTAACCAGACTGAGGCAACTAATGAATATTAAGGATTTTGAGTATTTTCAGGCAATGTTCCAAGAACGGAATTTCTCGCGGGTGGCAGCCAAATTTAAGGTTAGCCAACCAACCATTAGTACTGCAATTAAACGTCTGGAAACTGAGTTAAACACCCAGCTGTTTGTGCGTGATGCCAGCCAGCATAGATTGACAACTACCTTAAGTGGCCAACAACTTGCTGAACATACTGGTATTATTTTGAACCAAGTTAGGGTTGCCAAAAATGAAATTCAAAACATTAACACCGGCAAAATTGTCTTGGGCTTGCCACCAGTAATTAGTCAGTCCTATTTCCCGCAAATTGCCGCTGAACTCGCAAAACAAGATTTGTTGACCCAGATTATTCCAGTCGAGCGCGGATCCGCTGAATTATTGAAGCTCCTTTTAAATGGGACGTTAGACATGGCCTTGGTCGGTTCAATTCAGCCCTTTGATTCGGCGCGCTTGTTCAGTCAGACGTTTGCGAAAACTAATTTTAAAATTATTGTTGGTAAGGATAACCCCTTGGCTAACCAATCTGATGTTTGGTTTCGTGATTTACAAGATTTAAACTTCATTACTTTTGGGAGCAGTTTCGTTCATTCGGAAGCTTTAAAACAGCTGAGTCATGCCAATCATTTCCGCCCCAAAATTACCTATCAAAGTGAGGATCCACAGGTCATTCAAGGGATGGTTGAGAAAAATGTCGGCATTAGCTTCCTTGCAGAATCCGCCGTTACCAATCCCAACGTTGTGCAGTTAAACCTGCTTGATGATCCCCAACCTGAATTTTATATGAGTTTAGCTTACAGAACTAACCACATTCTTTCGCCCGTGCAACAAAAAGTTGTGGATATCTGTTTGGACATCAAAAATTAGCTTAACTTAAACTTCCACAAAAATAAGAGACTGAGAAAAAAACACTTTTCTCAATCTCTTATTTTTTTATTTTTAAGTTTTTATGTAAACGTGGAAATACGAAATTCCACCTAATTACTCGGTACAAAAGAGTTAACAACAATTAAATTAGCTTAGATTTCGTCTTCCAGAAATTCGGGCTGGAACGTAGTGGGCACGACTTAGAGCTGAAATTCACATCTCTAAGCTCGGCCTTTATCTAAACGATAAATCGTTAAGAAAAACGACACTACTGAGCCCATTGCTTCCAGACTGATTCGAGTTTTGAAACTAATTATGTTTAACACAAAGGTTGTTATGGCAACGTTCATACGAACTATCGAAAGACAACGACTTCCCCAGTTCGGAGGCGTTTTGGCCTCAGGGGTGAAATTTTCTACCATTAGTCAAGAGAAACCTTTGATATCAGTAACTCTGTTAACTATTTATTTATTCTTAGCTTAAGATTGCTACTTTTGGACTGAGAAATTAATATTTAGGCTACGCCAAAAAACACCTCAGGTATTTAAATTTTTTGAGGTGCTATAATCAGTTTAGATGAATTGTGTATTAGTGTTGTGGTAGGCACTTTCTGGAATCATACAATTCATTATTCTTAATTAGGTGGTAGATGGTTCTAATGAGCCGTCCCATCGCTGCTATGGCAATCTTCTTAGTGTGGGTTTCACTGGAAGATTGCTTTTTGCGTTGATAAAGAATACTGACGTTGGAGGGATGATATTTAGCAGCACACACCATATTCAAAACAGCTTTGAACAATATTTTTCGAGCGTATGAATTTCCACGTTTTCGGATGTGCTGTCCCATTTCGTAGTCTCCAGATTGATATTGAATTAAGTCAATTCCGATATATGCATTAATGGCATTAGAACTATGGAATCGACTAATATCGCCAAGTTCGGCTAGAAGGCAAACCGCTGTTTTAATGCCAAATCCTGGAATTGATTGCAGGATAGGAATCTCATTGAGTGATACTGAAATTTGGGACATTTCTCTAATAATTTCGTCTTTTTTATCATTGAGACGCTCTACTTCACCAGCTAGGTAAACGACAGAGCTAACCGCACACGCATCGCTACTAACCGCCGGAGCGGATTTGTTTGCTAATTCTTTAAGGTGCTCGGCTAAGCCAAGCGCTCGTTTTTCACTCATGTTCTTGAGTGTCGCTTTTAAAATTAGTTGCGCTAATTCTGATAGTTTAGTTTCTAATACGAAAGTTGGATGCGGAAACTGCTGTACAACGTGCCAATATAAAGTACCATCTGTTGTACTTATAAATTGTTCAACTTCAGGAAAAGTGAGCTGCAGGTTCTTATGCAATCGATTCTTGGCTCGCACGAGATCTTCGTTGAACTCTTGATAGGTTCGCTCTAAATCATGCAGTTCTTCATAGACGCCTGCTTCTCTGAACGTCGATTGATAATGATAGTGTGCCATTGCAGTGGCTAATGCTACTGCGTCCAGCTGATCATTCTTATTGTGCCGAAAACCATCCATATCTTTCTTGGCCGCCAAAGGATTAATCTCGGTATAAATCCAATTTTTTCTCTGTAAAAAGGCACGAATACTTCGTGAATAGATGCCAGAAGATTCAAAAATTACCTTGGGTGACTTAAAGCTATTAAGAGCGTCATCAAGGGTTTCATAACCTATACGATCGTTAGTTATCTTGAATTCTTTAATGACACTGTCATCGGCTAAAATTGCTACATTTGAACTATGTTTACTTACATCTATGCCAAATATGATTTCGATATCAATCATATTTAAACACCACCTTATCAAAGTTGTATTCATCGATTCACTCATCTCAATTTTCAATACACGACTTTTAGTAGCCAACGGACTTCGAGCGAGCTTATTAGTGAACCAAATGAAGTTGCCAATTTATCTTGCGACGTCATCGTATGATGCGCCAAATGACACTTCGACATGTCAACTTCATTACCACTTTAACAGAATGAAAAAGTGGTGAATCATAATTTCGTCGAATTATGATTCACCACTAATGTTAGTCCGTTTATCTTAGCGATTTTCGCTTAGATAAAGGCCGAGTTTGAAGACAAGTGACCTGCTTGGCTTCAAATCGTGCCCACCCCCGTTCCAGGCCAAGTGAGCCGTAGAACGGCAATTAAACTATTCGCTTTGTTACACTCACTTATTTTAGGGCAGCTCGGCAAGTCAAAAGACAGAAAATAAGTACGCTTCCCGTGGGATTGCGATCCCACCTACGTCGCACTTACCTGCACTTTTCCGCTGAGCTTTAGGACAGCTCGGCAAAGCAAGAGGCTGATCATAAGCACGACTCCCGTGGGATTGCGATCCCACATACGTCATCCTCACCTGCACTTTTCCGCTGAGCTTTAGGACAGCTCGGCAAGTCAAAAGACAGAAAATAAGTACGCTTCCCGCGGGATTACGATCCCGCATACAGCATACTTATTTTCTGTCTTTTATCGACTTGCCTCACTCACTAGTATCTTTCGAACTGTCGAATAACTAAGATCTCATCTTCCGATAATTGACCACCTAAATGACCAATCAGTGTTCGCCCTACTTTGCGATAATTTTTACGGATCTGTGTAAAACACAAATCAACAATCGCAATCAGAAATGTCACGACCATCGCATTATCTTGTGACATGATCTTACCAAACAAGTTTACGGTATCACTATTTAACATTGTTGTGATAAAGGCGTAAATCATGACCACATCAATTACTAACTGTACTCGGACCAGTCCTTGCATCCGATTTTTTAATTTGATAAGTTGTTGAAAAATGTCTTGTCGCTTCACGGTTTGGCTTCCCTTCACTATGAGACTTCATCTACCAACTCTAAACATATCTATATATTAAGCTAAAACTGCTAGCAGGTAAACCAATTGATTTGTGTTTAAACTCGATTAACGAATTAAATAAGGAATTTGCATTTGTTCAAATAATTCCTTCACTGATAAGCCGTACAAGGTTTTAAAATACTCTTCAGTTTTGCTTTTCGGTGGCATCGGTAAAACAAAGGCATTTTGTTGATCTTGAACGCCTAGGCCGATGTACGCCCGTTTTTGCGTTTTGGCGTCTTGAATTTCAGAATGGGCAATTTGGAAAAGCTGCCGCACTTCCAAACGCAATTGTCGTTGGCTCATCACACTTTCCAAGGTCACAAATTCACTACTTCCTAGGGTTGGTAAATCTAAACTTTTTAATTGTTTATCAAACTCAGCAAATAATGACACTACCGTTCGCCGGACTGCAAATGGCGAGTTCACTGGTTTTTCAGTAATTAAATTATAGAGCTTTTGAACTACCGTTAAGGTAATTGGATAGTCACGTTTAAACTGCGCCGCCACCTGATCAATATCATCCCCGTAAAATACCAATGCATCTAAAATCGTCATCAGGCGCAAGTGCATCATTGAATCCAGCTTGTCGCCTTGCTCAGGGGTAATTGTTTTGACAATTCCCGCTAGATAATCTGCCTGAACCGCTTCGGTCAATAATCCGTGCTGCCGCTGCCAGTTATAAATATTCAGATGTAAAACAGTATCATACAAGGCAGTTGTAATAATCATAAGTTGTTCATCAAACTCACGATTTCCACTGGTTAGCTGAAATTGGATTTGTGGATACTTTTTAATTTCCATCAACTTATGCAAAAGTTCGTGTGAAACTGTATAATTTAGAGCTGTCACATCCTGCACATGAATAATTAGTTGCCCATTTTCAACCGTTTGGTAAGACTGATCATAGCGAACATAGCCTGATTTTTGATCACCATATTGCACCGTTAACTGTTCTGGAATCATCGCATCAATTCGATCGAACAATGTGGTTACTTCAGCATTAAGTCGTTCTTCACTCATTAATTTCTCCTTTGTTTCGCAACGTTTTTAGCACCTGTTTAGCCGTATTGGCATCCATAACGGGGCATTTTTCCAGTTGCAATTGCGCATTTGGCAGCTCCGTGTCAGTTGCTCCCACACTTAATAGAAGGGATTTGGCCTGCAAATGCATGTGCCCGCGCTGAATACCTTCTGAAACTAACGCGTTTAAGGCTGCCAAGTTTTGTGCCAAACCCACACTCACAATCACTGTTTCCAGCTCTTTTACGGAAGTAATCTGTAAAAATTTATGCGCCAGCTGTGCACTGGAATTAATGTTAATCGATCCGCCCACAAATCCGACCGGCATTGGCAAGGTTAGTGTTCCGATTAATTTCCCGTCGCTAACTTTCCAGTCACTCAGGCCTCGATATTGCCCATCCTTAACTGCATACGCGTGCGCACCGCTTTCCATACTCCGCCAATCATTGCCTGTAGCCATCACCACAGCATCGACACCGTTCATAATCCCTTTATTGTGTGTAGCAGCTCGGTATGGATCCACTTGAGCCGCCAAACTGGCAATCACAATTCGATCAGCAACGTCTTCACCACTCAATTTTTTAGTGGCTAAGCTTGCGACCGGAATTTGACAGGTAGCCGTAGCAAGACATTCATCGGATAAGTTACTTAACACCGCCATTAAACTAGTCTGATGTAATTTGATATGTAAATAAGTGGCTACTGCTTCCAGCATGGTGTTAATCATATTAGCACCCATGGCTTCTTTGGTATCAATAAAGATATCTAACGAAACAAACTGGTGAGCTAATTTGCGAATGCGTAGCTTTTTGGCGCCCCCGCCTCGTTTAACAATTGAGGGATGCGCATCATTAGCCACTTTTAAAATAGCAGCCTCATTTTGATTAAGTTG
This sequence comes from Pediococcus damnosus, assembly GCF_001611155.1. Taxonomy (NCBI): domain Bacteria; kingdom Bacillati; phylum Bacillota; class Bacilli; order Lactobacillales; family Lactobacillaceae; genus Pediococcus; species Pediococcus damnosus. The sequence goes on along the minus strand of NZ_CP012294.1, from coordinate 1,573,512 downwards.
CGTGCTGAGTTCATCAGCATCTTCAACGTTGGCCATTAAAACCTGGCCCATCATCAAATGATCTGTGGTTCGAGCCTGAATGCCACCTCCAGCAAGAGTCATCTTCGCACCATGACTAGCCGCCGCAATCACAGACGGTTCTTCCGTAACCATTGGGACAATTTTTTCTTTGCCATTAATCAAAAAATTAACGGCCACCCCTTCTGGAACAGGAAAATCCGTTAAATAATTTTCAATAATTTGGTTGCCTTTTTCCGTCCGACCATTGGCAATCACCTCAAGATCCGCTTCATTTAATCCCAATTGAGCTTTCAAAAGGGCTAAACGATCGCCATAGTTCTTTTTGTAGAAATGATTTAAATCCATCGAATTTTGACTCCTCAATTAAATAGATCGGTGAAACTTGCTTCAGAATGTTTTCGACTTCTGCTCATCATTTACGATTCTGAACATATTCCGAAATGATTCCTTCTCGTACCCCACTCTCAGAAAAGATCACCCGATCAGCATCTAACATCTGTAGCAACATCACTAAAGGTAAAATTCCACCAATAATAATGTCTGCGCGTTGGGTTTCTAATCCTGGCATCTTTTTACGATTCGCTAGGTTTCGCGATAATAATGCGCGAAAAGTTTTATTGACAACTTCAGTTTTTAAACGATATCCATGGATATTATCCACCCGTGACATGCCTTGATGTTGGCGGTTCATACGTGCCAACGAGCGATTAGCGCCCCCAAGCAAAATAATTGGCAGTTGCATTGCATCCATAATCCACCAGATATCCCGAAACTGTTTATTTACAAAAATTTGCGCCGCAAACAGGCGATCAGCACGAACCACATTGTTTAAATGAAACCTTTCGGAAAGGCTCACTGCCCCAAATGGCACACTAATCAAGTTACGCGGTTTACCATTTTGCACATGAATTAACTCACAACTAGCGCCACCCGTATCAAGGATCAGACAGTCCTTAATTTCTAAAGAATTCATCACACCTAAATAATCGTAATAGGCCTCATCGCTACCGGATAAAACATCCAAATCAATGCCAACTTCATCTTGGACGCGTTTCAAAAATTCAGCTTGATTTTGAGCCACGCGAACAGCCGCCGTAGCAATTCCGCGCACTGTTCGATTTGGATAGCCCTCATAAATATGCTTAAACCGTTTTAAAGCTGCAATGGTACGATCCATGGCAACCGGCTGTAAAATACTATTAGCACCCATCCCTTCAGATATGCGCGAGTCTTCCTTGATGCGCCGAACTTCGTGAAAACTGCCGTCGTCGTGGACTTCATTAATTGCCATCCGTACTGAATTAGAACCCAAATCCACAATTACCAAGTTTTCCATTTTTCACGCCTCGATTTTTTCGATTAATCCCGTTAATTTAATTGTATTTATTTTAACATGTTTTTAGGCGAAAATGCGCATTGCTCGCATATGCGGTGAATTTCTGGGGAGACTGAGGACAGCTCCTTGAAACAGCTATAGAGATATAAGTATCCTTCTCGCGGAATTGTGATCCCGCGCTACTTCATTACATTGGATGATTTTCGTTCCGAAAATCTTTTATATTCCGTACGCTGTCGATTCTTGTGGCACAGTTCAGCCGCAAGAACTCGCGCTACTTCATTTTCTTTTGGATGATTTTCGTTCCGAAAGTCCTTTATATTCCGTACGCTGTCGATTCTTGTGGCACAGTTCAGCCGCAAGAACTCGCATCCGTCGTCTTTGCCTGCTGCTTTCCGCTGAGCTTTAGGACAGCTCAGCAAAACAAGAGACTGATCATAAGCACGACTCCCGTGGGATTGCGATCCCACATACGTCGCACTTATGATCAGCCTCTTACCGTTTTACCTCACTCACTTGTTTTAGGACAGCTCGACAAGTCAAAAAGAGCATTCTAAGTATGACTCCCGCGGGATTGCAATCCCGCATCCGTCACACTTAGAATGCTCTTTTTACCGCTTTGTCTCACTCACTACTTAAAATAATTAATTCCCATTGCATCCCGTACTTCATCCAAAGTCTTGTTAGCTACTTTATTTGCCTTTTCACTACCTTGCTTCAAAATGTCATATACCCCAGGAATATCCTGTGCATACTGCTCTCTTCTTTCGCGAATTGGCTTCAAAATTTCCTGCAAAACTTCATTTAAATACCGCTTAATTTTGACATCACCCAGACCACCAGCTTGATATTGAGCCTTAAGATCCGCAACTTTTGCCTTATCTTTATCGAAAATGTCTAAATACGTAAATACCGTGTTGCCCTCTACATGACCCGGATCCGACACCTTAATATGGGTTGGATCGGTAAACATGGACATCACTTTCTTTTGAATCGTATCTTCATCATCTGACAAATAGATCGCATTGTTCAATGACTTACTCATCTTGGCATTCCCATCTAAACCGGGAATTCTGCCCAATCCTTTTGGTGGGAAATAACCTTTAGGCTCCACCAAAATTGGTTTGCCATAAATGTTATTAAAACTTCGCACAATTTCACGCGTTTGTTCCAACATTGGCTCCTGATCATCCCCAACTGGGACCGTATCTGCACCAAATGCCGTGATATCAGCAGCTTGGCTTACTGGGTAAATAAAGAATCCAGCGGGCACACTTTCACCAAACTTCTTTTGTTTAATTTCAGATTTAACCGTTGGATTACGTTCCAATCGAGAAACAGTCACCAAATTCAAATAAATTTCGGTTAAATCGCTCAAAGCAGGAATCTGCGACTGCACTAAAATTGTCGATTTCTCTGAATCAATACCAACCGCTAAATAATCCAAAGCCACTTGGATTAAACTGTTGCGGATCTTTTCTGGATCACGCGCATTGTCAGTCAAAGCCTGCATGTCCGCAATCATGATGTAACTATCGTAATTGCCACTGTTTTGTAATTCGACACGGTTTTTCAAAGAACCGACATAATGTCCAATGTGCAGCTTGCCTGTAGGACGATCTCCCGTTAAAATTACGTGTTTTTTTGTCATTTTAAAAATCCTTCTTCCTATATAAATACCTAATTTTATTTACAAAAAAATCCCATCACTAGTTAACCTAGCAATAGGACGAATTCACCGTGGTGCCACCTAATTTGCAGAATCTCTCTGCCACTCAATGCAGTTAACGGTGCCCCGTCACATTTGTTCTCCAAAACCCATTTCGTTTTTCGAAATCTTTCAGCATTTGATTTCTCTCTGTTGATGAAAAACTACTTTATTTCTTCATCGAACTTAATACAGTAATTGTACCTGTATTTATGGGTGTGGGCAAGTTTAACTGAAACAAAAAAGCCAATTATTTTTTGGCCTGATTCATAAATAGGAGTTATAATGAATTTACAAACTGAAGAACAACCCATTGCGTAATTTGCTTTGAATCAGTAGGTAATAAGCTGTGTAGAAAGAAAAAAGTAAAAAATTTATTTTTTGCCAGATTCAAAATCATAGGTTATACTTACTTTAGCGAAAAGCTAAACAACAGATACACCAAAGGCCTCAACTACTGTACATAGTTAAGGCCTTTTTTTGCACTTATTGAAATCATCCAGGCACTTACTTCGGTAAATGCCTACACAAAGTGGGCGGGTTGATGTCACCTAAATTCTACTTTTGGTTTCGTTTATTCAACCAATAAACGAACAGAGAATTAATCACTGCTACCAAAAGGGAAGCGATGAAGCTAAACAACGAATACACCCCCAATCCATTGCATAATTTGCTTTGAATCAGTAGGCAACTATTTTAGTATACAGGAAGGATGATGGTTACAAAGAAGAATTACGTCCCGTGTAAAAGTATCTTTAACACGATATATACGGTTTTATAAAAATTAGAATTTTGCAAGATTTATGAAGACGGGTTATAATGGATTCACAAGAGGAAAATAACAAAAAATCACACCAAAGGCCTTAACTATTGCTGTAGTTAAGGCCTTTTTTTGCACTTATTTAAATCGTTTCAAACTCGGCTTCGGCCAAATTCAAAACAAAGCGAGTGGGTTGATGTCACCTATGACCTACTTCCTGTCATGTCCATTCAACCAATAGACAAACAAGGAGTTTAAGATCGCTGCTAAAAGCGATCCTAAAAGGAAAATAACAAAATAGTCACACTTACAATCCATTGCATAATTTGCTTTGAATCAGTAGGCAACTATTTTAGTATCCAGGAAGAATTGAAAGCCACAAAGAAGAATTATGACCACATGTAAAAGTATCTTTAACGCGATACATACGGTTTTATAAAAATTAAATTTTTGCCAGATTTGTGAAAACGGGTTATAATGAATTCACGAGATGAAAATAACACAGGAATTGCACCAAAGGCCTTAACTACCGTTTATAGTTAAGGCTTTTTTTTGCACTTATTTAATTCGTTTCAAACCTGACTTCGGCCAAATTCAAAACAAAGCGGGTGGGTTGATGTCACCTATGACCTACATCCTGTCATGTCTATTCAACCAATAGGCAAACAAGGAGTTTAAGAGCGCTACTAAAAGCGATCCTAAAAATGAAAATAGCACAAGAATTGCACCCCCAATCCATTGCATAATTTGCTTTGAATCAGTAGGCAACTATTTTAGTATACAGGAAGAATTGATGGCCACAAAGAAGAATTATGACCACCCATAAAAGTATCTTTAACATGATATATAGAATGCTCTACAGAAATTATTGGTCTACTTTTTATCATTAATTCGTGAAAGACCACCTACGCAAAAACCATTCCGACTTATTGACCATTGTGTCAAAACTTCTATTAGAATTTACTTGCTCTTCAAACTTAAATATAGTAAGCTTACTAATGTAATAATTGCTTGTTTAGCTCAGTTGGCAGAGCACATCACTAGTAATGATGAGGTCGCTGGTTCGAGACCGGCAACAAGCATTCTTATAAGTCATTCTAACGATCATAGTTGGGATGACTTTTTTATTTAAAACTTCATGTCAGTTTTCTTGTAGCAATAAAATTATCAGTAACTATATAATTTTCTATATTGAATACTAGAGCAATTTAGACGATTTAGAACATTTATATACAGAAAGATTTCAGCCCAAACAAACGTTTTAAAAAATCAAAAAATGGAATATTGTTACCTGCAAAGCTAAGTATACTTTATAGACACCTGAACCATTCAAAATCCATGTTCTCCTAAGTTGCTAAGCAAATAGCAACAATAAAAGCAATAAAAGCAGCGCAAAATCCCATGCTTTGTGGGTTTTTACGCTGCTTTCCTAAAAAATTATTCCTGTACTTTTATCGATTTCATCAATACTTCAGCTTCAAAGAAATCATGTCGTAAGTTCCAATAAACTTCTTACTCTCCATTTTTTCTTCTAAGGCATTGATAAATTCAGCATTTCTGAACAAATCATCAGGTAATTTCATATCCTTACCAGTTGGATTTTGAATCCGGATAATATAACTATCTTGATCTTGATATGATGGATAAATCGCTGAAACAATCAATCTCTTATCCAAGTTTAATAATGAATAAGAATTTGGAATTTGTGGATTATTTTCAGTTCCCCAAATTTTGTTGTCCAATCGATTGATAAAGTAATTTAATTTTTGAGTCTGATAAGAAACAGATTGTGATAACCAATCTCTTGTTTTTTCGCTAACCTCTTGTTCGGAAAATGGCTGATCATCAAACACAATTCCAAACTCAAATTCATTTAAGCCAAGTTCCTCAGCCATTGGTGTCGCCATCATCACGTGTCCCTGATTAGTGGTATCACCTGAAGCGCGTCCTGGCCGCCATGCAAGATTTCTCTTACCCAGTTGACTGGTAGTTGCCATTAGTGTGATAAATAACTTTTCATCCTTAAATTCATACTCTTTAAGTCCCTTACCAAAGAAGGTTAAATATTTATTTTTATCCGTAATTGTAACCGTTTTGTCAAAATTATAAATATTAACTGGTTTTTCGACAAATTCTTTTTGCCAATTTTTATCAATAACTTGATTAGAAGTTTTAATAAACCCATCTTGTATATGAGCAACTGCCTCTTGAGTGTGAATAGATGGTTTAATTTGAAGTCGCAATCTATGAGAATATACCTGGTTGTTTAAAACCAACTTGGCATTCAGCATACCGTTATCAAGGAATGTGAAGTAAAGTTTGTAATCCACAAAACCGTATGTTGGATCAGTCTTCTCTCTATCCACTAATTTTAATGGCAATCTACTAGAACCACTTACAACTAACTCGTAGGGTTGATTATTGATATTATTTACAAACGAACTATCAAACGTTAATTCTTTTTCCTGGTCATTTTCTAATGGTGAATAATCATAGGTATCACCATCATTCGCAGAATCGACTAATCGTACAACATCAGGAATCATAATTCCGTTAGTTTTAAGATTAATAGCACCATTCACAAATTCAATCTTATGTCCATTTTTTTCAATGCTGTTACCACTGATTTTTGCATTACCCAATTCTGGAATTGCTTTTTGTGCATCAGTAAAATGAATAACTTTATATCCCAAACCTGGTAGGTCTACTCGACCTTGCACTTTTAACTGAAAATACTCAGGTTCATCTGTATATTCTTGTCCTTTGGGTGTCATCATCAAAATGTGATGTCGAGCCGGAAAATGCTTGCTGTCCATAATTACTGGATTCTTCAACCCATCAAAATCAACATTCTTAGAACTTGTTACAATGCTAATCTCCTTAATACCATGAAATTCACTTGGATCCGTATTAAGAATTAAAACATCATGATCGTCAAGCTCCAGGTATTCTGCCAGCTTCTTTTCAATCATATTTTCAACGCCATCAGCGATTTCGTTTGCTTCTTTAAATCTATGATTAATGTCTACTGCAACGTTATCCGACACACTCCCACCAATCGTATCATGTGCCTGACACTCTAGTAACTTTTTCCAAAGCTTGATTAATAATCCATTTCCAATATCAATTCCATTTTTTTTGGCAATTACAACCAGTGGTTCAACTCGACGAAGAATTTTTTGTTCCAAATCAAAATTTTGTATCTTATTTCGATGACGAACTGATCCAATTGTACGATGAACACGTGAATATGTTGGCAAACGCAGCTCTCCTTGATAACTTGGTAAATCTTTACGTTTACGGAGTTTATCAATAAAATCTGGATAAGTACTAATATGCGTCTCAACTTTGCTAAGCTTATTTAAATTGCTTACCGTTTCTGACATATCTTTCACAATATTCATTTGATCAATACCGGAAGGCATCAACACTTCATCGTTATTATGGTGTGTTGCTTCAAATTCTGCAGAGGGATCATAACGTTCTTTTACAAACTGTTTTAATTTACGCTTAGATTCAGTCGTGATTTGTGCAGTAAAATAACCGAACGGAAAATTTGCTGCATAAACTTCTTTATCAGATAGTCCATGCCATTTAAAGTAAACTGAATTCATTTGAAGTCTAAAATTCGTACCTCTCCAGAAAACAAAATTATCTATTCCAACTTGCTGCAATAGTGTTGGCATCTGTGCATTAAATCCAAAAGTATCTGGCAAATACCCTACCATCATTGGATTTCCATAATTCTGTTTTGTATCATTTATTCCAATTACTAAATTGCGAACAATAGATTCCGCATCTGGAATCAATGCATCTGTTTGAGTGTACCAAGGTCCAACAAATAAACGTCCTTCAGCTACTAATTTTTTGATACGTTCTTTTGCCTCTGGATGTATTTCTACGTACTCGTCAACTACTGACGTTTGGTATGTGTCAAGTTTTCCTAGGTGCCTTATAATCAACCAAATATTTATACACAATAATTAGTTTGAAAATATTTTTGCCATTGCTCCGATAGGGCTACTTGTTGGGGCATCAACTGGTATTTTACCTGAAAGAACTCCAATATGCTTAGAATGGTGCTTGTTGCTCAGCTGAGCTGAACTCAACGTCTTCAATGATTCCGTAGCGATCTCAATCGTTAGCTCTTGTAACTTTCTTAAACCACCACGTAAGTATTTATCTAGCTTACCGTTTACCCGAGCTTCAATTAATTTCAACATAGCCTCAAGGCCCTTTTCGGACCATACTTTGCCTTGCTTTTTCATTCGATACGTGTACGCTCTGTGTGAGCTTTCAACGGATCCCAATTTGCCGACCCTCATGAAGCCACGATCGTGTGGAGACTTTATAAACTGCCAATTTCTTGCCAAATATTGTCTTAGGACCCTTAGGCTCTCAAGTTCCTTATCAGTTTTAATTTGCGACTCAAATGTATCTAAAATAACGTTTAACTGATTCTGATCATACAGGCTAACGCTCTTAACGGCCTTATCAACCAATGGATTAAATAAACCAAAGGTTTGTTTAATCTTTTTGACAAAGTGATACCGATCGATAGTAAATTCAACTCTTTGAGCACTCGGAACTATTTCTCGCATACTTTTCGGGTTATACCCTGGGCCACCATCACTTGCTGTAAACACGGTCATTTCACTGATTTTATAATACTTCTCAATGTAGTCAGTTACTCGTTTTTGAACCTTTTTTTGATTGATACCAACAAACTCAACTTTGTTTGATCTTGTTCCATCTAATCCTGATTCAAAAACAATGTAATGGTGGACGTCTTGTCTTCGTCGATTAATTTTGTGTATCTCAAAGGCATCGCCTTCAACCACTAAGTTTTCAACTTTTCGTTTCTTAACTAGTTTCTCTTCGGACGATTTTTCTTCTGTCTTCACGGTATCTGCCATGTCTCTGATAATTCGGTCTACTGACCAGGCACTAATATCCGTCTGACTTGCCAGATTGATCATTGCGGCCGTATTTCTCATCGTTGTCGTTTGCCCAATTTTGGCAACGACACTTTTAAAATAAGGTGAAATTCTTTTTCTTTCTTCCAACTGAAGTTGTTCATCCAACGGGAAGTAATAACTTCCATTGGGTCGAAGATAACATCTTCTTTCAAAATTCACGGCGCCAAACATAAACTCAATTGTTCTGGCCTGTCGATTAATGAATGTATTTTCTGCCGGAATTGATGGAACGAGTGTTTCATCTAATTGCCTCAGATATTCAGCTACAACCAGCTGGAATGACTTCCTAAGATGAAGAATTACCTGCTCCTCTAAATCAAATAAACTGTCTAAATTTCCCAATGATTCAATAAAATCTGCTAAAATATACATGAAAGACCTGTATCCCTTCCTTTAATCTTCGTCGATTAAAAGGCTACAGGTCTTTTTCTATATATTCAACTCAAAATGAATATTCCTAGAATTTTATTGACCATCTAGGAAAACCTTACACTAACGACGTTTGTCCATCTAAACAGAAATTTGCATCTTTGTTTTTCTCTAATTCACTTAATACTTCAGTAAATAATTGTTCACTTAAGGTCAAAGCATCAGCAGTCGTGAAATACCATTCACGATCCCAGTGCGTATGATTGACGATATAAGCCTTAGTCATAAACTAACCTTCCTCTCCTTCAGCATTAGCATCATGTCTTGTAAATCGTTTCAAAAAGTTAACAAGCAAAGCTTCAACTAAAACGCCAATCAAAATTGCTATTGTATACAATATTGCATTTGAAGAGAATGGGATGGCCATGACTGTCGATAACGCAGTCTTTTGAACTGTCCCAAAGAAAGCGTTCACTGCACATCCAACAGATGTTCCGACGATAATGCTTGGAATTACACGCACAGGATCAGCAACTGCAAAAGGAATCGTTCCTTCTGTAATGCCAACAATCCCCATTACCAATGCGGAACGTCCACTTTCAATCTCTGCTGAACTATACAAACGTTTACCACCTAACAAAGTTGCAACAAACATGCCAAGAGGTGAGATACCGATAGCCATAAGCATAGCAGTACTTGCCTGATAACCACCTGAAGTAAATGCAGCCATACCAAATGCGTAAGCAATTTTGTTAATAGGGCCTCCCATATCTACGGCCATCATGGCTCCTAAAATAGCAGCCACTAGCACTGCATTGCCACCACTCATGCCTTTTAACCAAGCAGTCAATCCAACTGTCATTGCTTTGATTGGATCTCCAACAATGTATATCAGGATTAGCCCCACTATTAGCGTGGCCAAAAATGGAATAATAATTAGTGATTTAACGGACATTAAATTTGCTGGCATTGGAATCTTTTTAAGCCACTGAACTAAATATCCAACCAGTATTCCAACTAACATACCGCCTAAAAATCCGGTACCCATTTGTGCTGCAACTAGCCCGACAATAAAGGCGGGAGCTAATCCCGGACGATCAGCAATAGAGAAGGAAATATATGCTGCAATAATTGGTGGAATAAATCCTAAACCAGTTTGACCCAAAAGCCTTAAGTTTCCCCAAATGTCACTTGTTTCATTCCACACATTTTGTCCACCAAAGATAACAGCAATTGATGTTAATAACCCAGCTGCGGTTACCAATGGGATCATATACGAGACACCTGTTTGAAAGTGATTTGCTAATTCTTTACCAAATTTCTTCAAATTCATGAAATTCACCTCATTCTATTTTATTCAACCTGTGCAACGGCATTATCAATAGCCGCCTTACCATCTTTAACAACCGCAGATGTTCCAACTTTATAAACCTTCTTGCCCTCAAAACGATCTGCTTCTTGAACAGTAGTATCAACTGCAAAAATCACAACATCGGCATCATCAATATCTGATTGAGAAAGTCGATTTTCAAGCCCCATCGCACCTTGAGTTTCAACTTTAATGCTGTATCCTTCTTTTTTAGCATATTTTTTTAAATTTTCTGCCGCCATATATGTGTGTGCAATTCCTGCGATACATGCTGTAACGGCTACAATCTTTTTTGTCATAATTAATTCCTCCTATTGTTGTCTCAAAATTTTTAATATTTGTTCAGATGAACTTGCTTTTTTAATTGAATCTACAAAAGCATCGTCCATTAATTTTCCCGAAAGTTTTGCTAACATTCTGAGATGCTCATCACCTTGATCATCAGGCGGAATCGCCATCAAGAAAATTATATCCACCTTACTTCCGTCTAGCGAATTCCATTCCAATTTCTGATCATTTCTCGCAAAAAGCATTGTTGAAGAAATAACCGACTTACTTTGCCCATGTGGAATGGCAATATTCTTACCAATTCCTGTAGTCGTCATACTTTCTCTTTTTAAGACGTCTTTGTAAAAATCGTCAGAATCGGAAACGCTTCCATTTTTTTGTAAGATAAACGATAAATCCTTAATCGCCTCATCTCGTGTTCTTGCATGCAAATTCATCACAATATTTTTATCGGAAATAAAATCACTTAGTTGTTCATTCAATTAAATCACCTCTCAGTAAATTCAAAATCTCATTCTTTCTTTTGCTGTTAATAATTTTTTTATAAGCTTTTTATTTTCTAAAACGTTATTAAAATGCTTATAAATTTGTTCAATTTCTGATTGTACTTCTCTATTCATTGCTAAGAAAAAGACGATATTTACTTGATTGTCACCCCACAAAATTCCATCAGAATTAACATAAATCGCAATACATGGATGAACCACAAAATCAATTGGAGCATGTGGCATAGCAATATTATTCATTGCAGTACTTGCCATTTTTTCTCGCTTCATAGCTGCTTGACAAATTCCTGTTCGTCCAAATCCTTGATCCACAAGATCATTACCAATTTTATTAATAACTTCCTGCTTGGTTTCAGCTCCATGAGCAATATAAACTAATTTTTCTGTAAGAAGCTTACCAAAACTATTTGAATCTTGCCTTTCAGATAAAACCTTATTACTAATCTTTTGAATTCTATTTGTCGATTTTTCATCCAAAAATGGCGAAACAACGACCACATGCTTTCCAGGAATTTTTATATTAATTGTACTAATAACTAAATCTTCACTAATCGGATTCCTCATTAAATCCTGAATAGATGTTATACGATTAATATGAATAGTATCAGTAAAAAAGTTGCGCATCCTCTGTTCCAACAATCTTGCTGTACCTAACCCTGTGCTGCACACGATTACTGCATCAACCATATCTTTTTTTCTTTCAATAAATGCTTCGATATGGAGTGCCATAAAAGCAATCTCATCATCGTTCAATTTAATACTAAATACTTTTTCAATTTTTGTTCCCAAATCCATTGCAGTGTTGAAAGCTAACGGAAAAAAAGTTTTTATATCTGCAGTATAGGGATTATAGAGGTTCAATCCCAGCGACAATCTTTTTAATGCCGAGGTCAGGTGTACTGTTAACCCACGAAGCAATGCCTCATCATAATTAACTAAAGCTTCCACCAAGAATTCATGAATATTATTTTTTTAAATAGGCATATCAGCTTTTTCTAATTTATCATTGTCAATCGGCTGCCCCTCAGCTGCCAATATATGGATGTTTATATATTGACATTCATCTTCCGGAATAGAAAACTTAAAATTATTTTCTAAAATAGAGACAAGTTTCTTTGTATCTGCTTCAAGCTCAACCTCAGTACCGCTCTTGGCAAGTGTTTTATCTTTTCGAATTCGTTCAATTGAAACCACTAAATGAATTGCTAATGATTGAAACTCATAATCTGTAAAATGTATTGTACTTTGTTTTTCGAACTCCTTCAGAGATTTTAAAACATTATCAAAAGTAGCTTTACTAAAAAATGGCCTCATTGCACTAGGAATATCTATCTGTCGGTGTATTTCCCCCTTTTTGTCTTCTGAATAAGCCGTTTCGCCCCAATACATTGTAAGTAGCTGTGACATTAATTTTCTTTTGGAACTTTCTGTGGCATCAATTACCATCCCGTTATGGTTTGTGTTAATCGTTGCCCCAAATTTTGCTAACATCCTTTTTACTTGTTTAAAATCTTTTTCCAAGGTACTTCGACTTACAAATGCATTATCTGCTAAATCTTGAATTGTTTGTGGCTTTCCTGATAACAACAGCTTAGATAATATTGAAATCACACGTTCATCTCTGTTACTCTTTAAAGTTGAACGAGGCTTATTTTGTATAGCATTTTGTAATCCATTAGTACTTCCATCAAAATAAATTCCAACATTCCTCTTTCGAACTAATTTGACGTCATACGTCCGAACAACTTCCTGAATGCTATCTAAATATTTTGATATTGTCTTTCTGGATCTTCCAATATGCTTAGAAATATCAGAATAATGAACGACTCCAGAGTTCAGAATCAATTTCACTATATCGACTTCTTGATCAGTTAAGTCTTGAATTGATTCTTGCATTTCATCCACCTCCTGAATACGGTTACATTGTATAATGAATACTCAAATTAGAATATATTAAAAAGTATACTTAAGATAGTGTACTTTTTAAACACCAGTCAATAACTGTATCTTCTAAAACCAATTGTTCATACATGATTGGCTGCTGTTCTACACTTTCTATTGTCAATAAATCTAAACCCGTTCACTATCCTTGACTTACCCACCCAAACAGCCTAAGATACTTACACATTAAAATGCTTTTTTACTAAGGAGTCATGTTATGAGCACTGTTGATCCAGAAGAATTTCAACGCGAACAACAACGCGTTGATGACATCATAAAAAAGATCGGCAAGCAAGCCGACCACACTAAAAAGCTTTATAACCAAGCTCACAACGAAAGACGTTCCGTTGAAGGCAACTACTCTCAAAATGCTAAAATTAATACATTTGAAGCCGATGACCGAATTGAAACTAACGCGGAGGTTCAACAACAAAAAGGCCTCGTTGCCAGTGCTGTTGAAAATGAAACGATTCTTAATCGGCAAGTGGCAACTTATAAACAACTACAAAAGTCTCCTTATTTCGGTCGCATTGATATTCAAGATCCTGATGAATCGGAACCAGAAACGCTCTATATCGGGACCGCCTCATTTACCGATGAACATGAGAATTTTCTAATTTACGACTGGCGCGCTCCCATTTCCAGTGTCTACTACAATGGAAGTCTCGGAAAAGTTTCCTATCAAGCCCCCGCTGGTAAAATGACGACCGATTTAATTAAAAAACGCCAATTCTCTATTCAAAACGGCAAAATCAAAAATCTCTTTGATACTAATGAAATCGTTGGCGACGAAATTCTTCAAGAAGTTCTTGGTCAACAAAATGACACCTATATGGCAAACATTGTCGCCACGATTCAAAAGGAACAAAATGACATTATTCGGGATACAACCAGTGATTTACTGGTTGTTCAAGGCGTTGCTGGAAGTGGAAAGACTTCCGCCATTCTTCAACGGATTGCCTTTTTGTTATATCACAGTCGCCAATCATTAAACGCGGAAGAAATTGTCTTGTTCTCACCTAATCGCCTGTACAGTCGCTATATTTCTGATGTTTTACCAAGTTTGGGTGAACACAATATGCGGCAAATTACTTTGGCCGACTTTTTGTCCCAGCGTTTTCAAGGATTAAACGTCGAATCGTTATTTGATCGTTACGAAAAAGATGACCACCGTTCCGCATCACAACAGGCAATTACGACCTTTGAAGAAAGTACCGACTTCATGCAGTTAGTCACTGATTATGTGGCCAATCTGACTGCTGACGACATCCAGTTTTCGAATGTATTGTTCAATGAAGAGCCTTTCTTTACGGCTGATGAAATTCGTGAGATTTATCGCCAATTACCAACAACCATGGCTCCTGCCGACCGCTTTTTAAAAACCAAGAACACCCTCATCAAACGCTTAAAGAATCGAATTGATAAAGAGGCCGACGCAGATTGGGTTCATGAACAAATCGATCATTTGAACAACGAACAATACAATAATTTAACCGGAACCAAGAAACTTCATGATTTTGAAAACTACGATGATGAAATTCATTACATTGGTCGCAAATTGGTAGCTAAACATTTCCAGGTTGTTTATGATGCCCTGTACAACAATTATTTTATTGATCCTTATACCCAATTTATGCAGTTTCTCAAACAGGTTCAGCTACCTGAAGAAATTTCTACCAAAGATTGGCAAGCCCATAACTTTGCTTTCCAACAATCAATCGAATTCCATAAATTACATTTAATCGATGCGGCCCCTCTCCTTTTAATGCGGGACTTGATCACTGGTGGTGGCCGCAATCGGCAAATTCAACATATTTTCGTTGACGAAATGCAGGATTATTCGCTTGCCCAGATGATTTACTTTAAGCACGCGTTTCCGAATGCAAAATTCACACTACTTGGTGACAGCGAACAGGCTCTTTTCAAAAACGTCGAAGCTCCTCAACGTTTATTGGACAATTTAAAATCGGCCTTTGCGGTTCGGCGCGCAAACCTGATCACTTTGAATCGAAGTTATCGATCAACCTTTCCCATTACCAATTTTGCCAAAGCGTTATTGCCAGATGGTGATCAAATTCAGGCTTTCAGCCGGGATGGCAGTTTGCCCACCATTTTAATTCGTGATACCCCCACGGAAAGTCGCGATACCTTAATCGATCTTTGTAAAAAACAATTACAAACTTACGGAACTGTGGCAATCCTAACGCGCAACATTGCGGAAAGTCAGCACGCGTTTAATCAAATTCATCAGGCTACCCAAGCTCACTTACTGACAGATACAGACCTTGCTTTGCCTAAGGGTGTGCTGGTCATGCCTGTTTACCTGGCTAAGGGACTAGAGTTTGATTCCGTAATTGCCTATAACATCTCTAAAGAAAATTATCCGGATGCTAGTTCGACTGGTATTATTTATACAATGGCATCCCGGGCGATGCATCAGTTAACACTTTTGAGTATCGGACCTGTTTCCCCCTCTTGTCCAAGAAGCGGTGACAAGTGAAGATAAACTCGTTCAAATCCAATAAAAATAGGCAGCCAAGCGCTCTGAGAAAGCGTTTGGCTGCCTATTTTTTAGTTATTAATTTAGATTTAGCAACTTGGCATGTAATAAAACAATCTTTTCCATAACATTTGTATCCACAATGTATTTGGCATATCGATCAGGCTCAAAGTTGCTTAAGAAATCACGAATTTCAACAAAACCAGGCTTGCCCTTCACATAACTAACCGACAAATTTCCGTGAGTGACTAAATACAAATCTGCATCGGTTAGCATGCTAATACGTAAAATATCAAATTTAGCATCATACGTATATTTATCAGTACCAATTGTATGTTGCTTGTTTTTAATTCTTTTTAAAACACTATTCTTATTTAGAGTGATGTCGATCATAAAAAAACCCTCCTTCTAAATCTGCCAGCAACAATACTTTTTTTAAAAATATTATTGTCAAACATTTGTTAATTCTCCAATAGCGGAATAAGCTTCGAAACATCAACTATTTTACGCACTCAGATTTATCGATCAAAATATTTTCAAAAAACTGCATTTTTTTCAATAAAAACCGAGACATTACTGATATATTCAATAACGGACTATATTCCCTTGAACGATGCAGAATTGTAGCAAACTCTATTAGTGTTGGATTGTTTTTTTCTTCTTGAACTATTTTCAATAAATCACTAGTCTCATAATTGTTTAAAAAGTCAATATATGTTTTTAAAATATTAACAATATAGTCAGCCAATTGTAGCCCACTATTTTGTTTGGAATCCTCAAAAACAGCAAGACTTTCTGGTATATTTAGATTCTTAAAAGACCTCTCAATTGCATCCTGTTTGTCAATAATATAGTAACTGCTTGGAAAAGACGATACCCACACTGTATATTCTTCAACATATTTATCAATTAATACATCCTCTTTATTTCCAGAAAGTAAAATCGATGCAGAGTCGTAATCAACTGCTTTATCAACAAATTCTTTAGTATAAGCAATTGGCAATTTATCTGGAATTTCACCAATGTGACCAATAATGAACACTTTAAATTCTTTATAGAAATTAACTAACCTTTCTCTTACTACGTTAGGCACATTATATTTTTTTGCTAAATTTACAAATTCTTTTTGATGATTATAGGCTATTTCAGTTACTGTAGATTTGAAAAAATCCGCTTTATTCTTAGGATATACTACGTCATTCGAGGACATAATAAGTGGTTCAAGTATATCCGATATACTATAGAATAAATTGTCTATAACACCATAATGTATTAAATATTTATTCATATATAGCCAATGGATTATTTCTTGAATATTTGGGATCGATAGTATATCTAGAAAAGTACTCTTGTTATTAGAAAGAAGCCCCTTATATTTAACTTCATCTTGATTTTTAAACTTATCTCTTGTTTTTTTATCGAACTTTTCAAATAGACATTCGATATTTTTCTCAATATTATTTTCAAACGAATGCGGATTCTTGGTAGGAATAAATATTCCCCCTCTTAAGAAATAAGTGTTGTCAGTATTAAAACAACCTTTTTTTATATTAAAGTTTCCTGAATTATTTGTTTCATCTATATATGATAACCCTTTTTTCTTATAGGCTTCTTCATCTAACATAGTCAATTGATTCCTCATATTCTTAATAAATGATACCATGCAGTCTGATTCTCCTTCATTTAATTAGTGGCATCGTAATTACAGTATAACAATTACCATAGTCTTTGACTTGTATTAATTCGCTTATTGTACCGATTCATTAAATTTGGGTACTGTTTTGTCCATGGAAGATAATCTTGTTACATCAAATTATCATTAAAATTGATTACTAACATGCGATTCTTTTTTATTTGCAAATTTTGATTGATACTTTGTAACCACAATAAAAAATAGGCATCCAAACGCTCTGGGAAAGCGATTGGATGCCTATATTTTTACTTACAGTTTCTCACCATTTGATGCAATAACTTGTTTGTACCATTCAAAGGAATCCTTTTTCGAGCGTTTCTTTGAACCATGTCCATAATCATCTTGATCGACATAAATGAAACCATAACGCTTTTTCATTTCGCCAGTTCCGGCAGAGATTAAGTCAATACAACCCCATGGTGTGTAACCCATCAAATCAACACCATCAAGTTCAACGGCCTTTTTCATTTCCGTGATATGAGCCTTCAAGTAATCCACACGGTAAGGATCGTGGATACTGCCATCTGCCTCAACTTTATCACGCGCACCTAATCCATTTTCAACAATGAACAATGGCAAATGATAACGGTCTGTTAGCCAGTTTAAGGAATATCGCAATCCAACTGGATCAATCGGCCAATCCCATTCACTGGTTTTCAAAAACTTGTTTTCAGTCGCTGCATTGTCGGCATCAAAATCACCATCAATATCAAAACCGTCAGACGTGACGGTCATCGAATTGTAGTAACTTAACCCAATGTAATCAACCGTTCCTTGTTTCAGAATTTCGCGATCTTCATCGGTAATGTCCTTTCGGAAACCTTTCCGCTGCAAGTAAGCCTCAATGTTCTTTGGATAAACACCATTTGCATGCACATCCGCAAAATAGTAACGCCGTTGCATCAGCCGTTCTGTAAACATAATGTTCTTCGGATCCGCATTTACCGGATAAAGTGGCGTCATATTGATCATGCACCCAATTTTGAAATCAGGGTTAATTTCATGACCTAATTTCACAGCCTTAGCGCTTGCAACCAATTCATAATGTGCTGCCTGGTACATAGCGTCCTCATGATCTTCATCTTTTATATTTTTAAACAGAATTCCTGAATTTGTAGCAACGGAAAATTCACGATTATAACTAGTTTGGTTATTAATTTCGTTAAACGTCATCCAATACTTAACTTTGTTCTTATACCGTTTGAAACAGGTTTCCGCAAAGTTCATGTAAAAATCAATCAACTTACGATTTGTGAACCCACCATATTTTTCAATCAGATGGTAAGGCATTTCAAAATGAGACAACGTGATGACAGGTTCAATGCCATACTTGTGACATTCATCAAACAGATCATCGTAAAATTTCAAGCCAGCTTCGTTAGGTTGATTCTCATCACCGTTTGGGAAAATTCGTGTCCAAGCAATGGATGTTCGGAAACACTTGAATCCCATTTTAGCAAACAGTTTGACATCCTCTTTGTAATGATGATAAAAATCGATTCCAAAATGATTGGGATAGTTTTTTTCAGGCAACACACCATCCGTAATCTCGCGCGGAACCCCATTAGATCCTGCGGTCATGACATCGGCGATACTAACTCCCTTGCCGCCTTCCTGCCAACCACCTTCAAGTTGATGGGCTGCAACTGCACCGCCCCATAAAAAATCTTTTGAAAAACCGGTTTTATTTGGCATATCTTAATTTTCCTCCGTTTCTTTATGCTTTTTATTTTAAAGTGCTTCAGTTGTCGTGTCTGGATCTTTTACTTCGGCTTTCTTAGCAGCGGCAATCTTCTTTGCATTTTCGTTTTCTTCTTTAACTGCCTTGCTGTCAAGAGCTCTAAAGAATGGATAGTATGCAATCGTTGCGAGTGCGGCCTCGATAAGTTGCCAAAGTCCGGCACGCCAATCGCCTCCTGTCATTAAGAAGCCCATTATTCCAATTGGCGTTACCCACGGAACCGCAGCGACAATGTGACTAATGACGCCAAATTCCATAAAGTACCAGGTGATTAATTGTAGAATCATCGGAATTAAAACCATTGGAATTAAAAGAACTGTATTTAAGACAACTGGGAATCCAAACATAATTGGTTCACTAATATTAAATAGTGATGGCACAAATCCAACGTTTCGTACAGCCTTATATCGTTGGCTCTTCGCCGTAAACATACATAGAACTAAACCTAAAATGGCTCCGGTTCCACCAATGGTCATCCCAAAGTTAAGAAATCCATCAGCAGCAATATGAGTTGGTGCCTGACCTTTTGCAACTTCGGCCATGTTTTCCGTTAAGAAAACAAAGAAGATTGGTGAAGCAACGTTACCTATAATCATTGTTCCATGAGCTCCGACAAACCAGAGGGCCATGGTTAGGAAGATAACCAGTTCAACACCCCAGATGGTATCTAGGCCACCGATGATTGGTGAAAGAACATTTTGAATAATTTGGTTAATATTGATTCTAAGGAGAACACGAATGATCCAGACAATCATTAACGTAAACATCCCGGGAATCAATGCTGAAAAGGTATTTCCAACTGCCGGTGGGACAGTATCAGGTAATTTAATCGTCCAGTTTCTTTTAATAGCAAAATGAACAAGTTCACTAGCAAGAATACAAACAAGAATAGCTGAAAAGATCGAGCTTGAACCTAAATCGCTTACATTTAATGTCAACTTATCAGTTAAATTGGCAATCATATATGCTATAACGCCAATAACCGTCCCAGTTAAGGGTTCAATCTTATTGGCTCGCGCAGATTGATAACTAATTCCAATTGCGACAACCAGTCCAATTAACCCAATGGTACTGTTAGTTGCAGAATTTAAAATTGGTTGATATGGCTTAACAAATGCCTGCCACGCTGGAATTGGAAAATTCGAAAGAATTAAGAAAATGCTTCCGAATACGGTGAAGATAATGGTTGGAATCATCCCGTCTCGTAAGACGACTAAATATTTAAGTTCACCGACTTTAGTCATTGGCGGGATAATCTTGTTTTGAAAAATATCAATTATTTTGTGCATGTTACTTCCTCCAAACTTCATGACTGCTGTGATTAACAATAAGTGCAATAACTTTTAATATTTCATTTAACCTGATTTTCAAATACGTTGAGAAACAATTGGCAGTACGTCATATCTGCCCAAGAAAAGCTCTCCCTTGTAAACTTCTTTGGATCATCAACGTGAATACTTTCATGCACATGCAGCGTGTCGCCATCGTTATCGGCAATTGTTTCTAATACTACTTTTTGTTTGGCGACGGAATCACTTGTGAGACCTTCCATCGAAAGCGCAATTGGCCAAACGTAACTTTCTGGAGTGTGCGGACTCCCAATTCCGGATAAAAACTTACCTTTATAATAATACGGATTCTGATCACTTAAAATAAACCTTCGCGTATTAACATAAAGTTCGTCTTCATTGGAACAATAGCCAAGATATGGCAACGACAGTAAGCTGGGAACATTCGCATCATCCATCAAATTGTAATTTCCAAGCCCATCAACTTCATAGGCAAATATTTGGTAATCGCCCACAGTTGTCAAAGCTGATTCCTGAATTCCTTGGATAACCTGATCTTTGATCTCAACAATTGTACTCAGCAAGGATTGATCTCCTAAGCCGTGATTAATCAAATCCTCTAAATACTGCAAAATGACCACCGCATACATATTTGCCGGAACTAAGTAGCCATATTTACAGGCATCATCGCTTGGTCGAAACCCACTCCAGATCAGGCCGGTATATCTAACCGGTTCCCCTTTGCCTTCGTTTGTTAATGTATCGGTTGGTGCCCCGTTAGAACGTTCAAACGTATATGGCGAATCATTATGGTGCTGTTCTTGTTTGAATACCGCCAGAATCAATTTCACGGTTTCCCAGAAATTCTGGTCAAACTGTTCCGTATCTCCCGTTTGCTCATACAGCTTGTAAGCAATAAAAATCGGGGCACATAGTGAATCAAGTTCGTACTTACGTTCCCAAACTTTAGGTGAAATGGGAACGTTCGAAACATCACTGGTGTGAACTTTCAAAGCATCCTTCCGAAACGAATTGGCATACGGATCAATTTGAATCAAGTGACATTGCGTCGTAATTAAAGCATGAATTAATTTTTTGACTGCCGGTAAGTGATCCGCAAATTTAACTAACGGTAACATCTGAAAAGTGGAATCGCGTAACCACATTGCTGGAATATCTCCAGTGGCCAAGAAAAAATATTCATCGTCCAGAACACTAGCATTGTCCGCAAGAATCGAATTAATTCCTTTGAAAAAAAGTTCATTGGCTTTTTTACTTAGACTGGCATTTTGCATCGTTTCCGTTGCTTGTTTGAGCTCCCTTTGTGCATTGGTAATATCAATCTCTTTGATTTTCATTGGCAATGGCACCGCTTTCAAAATTGTTTGTGTTGCAACTTCTTTATTATTGCTCAAAGGGTTTTAAAAAAGTGATATAATGCAAAATAAAGCTAAATGTATTAAAAAAAGATACATTTAAGTAAAAATAATCTTTATAAATCAACTTTCTAAAAATGAGGTAACAACATAGCTTACCAACCGATGTACAAAAAAATAGCCAGTGATCTTCGTAATGCCATCGACACTAAGTCACTTTCGACATTTCCTTCCGAACAAGAACTGATGAAATCCTATAAGGTAAGTCGGACAACCATTCGCAAATCGCTAGAACTGCTAAAGGAAACCCATGTCATTCAAAGCCACCGAGGTCGAGGCACCAAGATAATCAAAAAAACGACGCCGCATCCTGCAGGCATGCCAAATACCAATCGGCAGATTATTGGGTTAGTAATGGTGGGCTTTACCGATAGCTATGGCACCAGCCTGCTTAAAGCAATTCAAGCTTACGCGCTAAAAATGAACTACTTCGTCATCATGCGCTTTTCCAATCAGTCTGCTCATGACGAGGCGCTTTACATCAAACAACTGATCGATTTTGGTGTCGCCGGTCTGTTAGTTTTTCCCGTCGAAAATTACGCCGAAAAATCAGAGGTTTTAACCTCTAATATTAAAAGGGTCCCAACCGTGTTATTGGATCGGCAGATAGAAAATTATTCACTGCCAATTGTTTCCACGGATAACTATCATGCCGCAAAAACATTAACCAAATTATTGCTCCAAATGGGTCACGTCAATACCGTGTTTATGTTGCGAAAAGGTTCTAATAATTCGGCAATGGATGAACGCATCCGCGGTATCAAGGACGCCTATCATGATTTTCAACGCACCATTCCCGATGATGCGTGGCAACAGCTGGATATTCCGGATGCTACTTCAGAGCACTACTATGATCGCTTTCAGAAATCACTTGACGAAATCAGAAACCGATTAGTGTTTAACAAGAAGTTCACGTGCTATATGGCCTTGGATTTTTCTTGCATCAATACCTTCATCATTGCCAAGGATTCGCTAACCAAAAAGATTAATCGTGTTAGTTTCTTGGGCTTTGATGGGCCACCCTATCTCACTTCGGATGTAAAATACAATCGCATTGTCCAAGACGAAGGTGAAATTGCTCATCAAGCGATTAAACTATTGGATAACTTGATTAATGGCGTGGAAGTGCCGTCTACAAAGATTTTGATTGAACCTAAATACCTTGATAATCATTCTGTGTTCCCGGTGTAAATTTATATTGATCTTGTTTTTCATTTTCCATGAAATTTTTGAATAAATTAAAAAATACCAGCTAACTACTTTATTTATACGAAAGTAGTAGCTGGTATTTTCATTAATCGAAATTTGGTTATAAAGAATTTTTTAGTCAGTCCTGTAAAAATTACTCAGTGTCGTTAATTATTCGCCTGCTTCATTTTCAACTGCTTGAGCATCCAGCTCCTCATCTTCTTGAGTTGCCGAATCATTCGCTTTTGCCTGCCGGACACGTTCACTGATGTTTACCGGTGTGCCAGCACGACGGAGATCTGCAAACTCTGCGGTTGCTGTAAAGAGTAAATCACTGGCAGAGTTAACGGCCGTTTCAACGGAATCCTGAATCACTCCAATGATAAACCCAACGCCCACTACTTGCATCGCAATGTCATTAGAAATCCCAAATAGGCTACAAGCCATCGGGATCAGAAGCAACGAGCCGCCCGCAATCCCTGAAGCTCCCGTTGCGGAAATAGCGGATAGTAAACAAAGCAGGAATGCCAATGGAAATGAAACTTCCATCCCCAGCGTGTGCGTTGTTGCCAATGTCATAATTGAGATGGTCATTGCTGCTCCACCACTATTGGCGGAAGCTCCTAGTGGAATCGAAATTGCATAGGTTTTCTTACTTAACCCCAGGCGGCGACAAAGTTCCATGTTAATCGGAATATTCACGGCAGAACTGCGGGTAAAAAATGCTGGAATGCCACTTTCACGAAGCGTAAATAGCGTTAACGGATAAGGATTTTGGTGCGTCATCAGTGCCACCATTGCCGGATAGACAATCAGCGAAACAAACATCATCGAGCCGACCACCAATAATACAAGTTGACCATATTTGGCCAAACCGTTAAGCCCCGATTCTGAAACTGACGTAAATACAAGACCGACGATCCCAAAAGGTGCCAACTGTATGATGAATTGAACCACGCTCGTCACTGCGTTTGAAAGATCATTGACAACTTGTTTGGTTTGTTTGCCGGCTGCTCGTAAACCAACCCCAATCAAACTTGCCCAGACTAGAATTGATAAGTATTGGCCTTCTACCAGTGCTTTAACAGGATTTTCAATCGCATTGTTAAGGACACCCTTCAACACAGTCGCAATCCCTTTCGGTGCGGCAGTGGTTGTTTCTGATACTTTAGGCAAAAAGATTTCAACTGGAAAAAGATAACTAGCGCCAACCGCAACCACCGCGGCCACCAAAGTTGCTGTTAAGTATAGAACCACAATCGAACGCATGTGGGTTTTCGAACCCTTTTCGTGCTTTGCCATTGAAGATAGTATTAACAAGAAGACTAACAATGGGGCAATTGCTTTTAGTGAATTGACGAAAAGATCACCGAGGATCGTGATCCAGGTCAAATGTGGGACCCCCACTCCTAGAACTGCACCAACGATAATTCCAATCAAAATTCGCTTAATCAGCGAAATGCTAGTAAATTTATCCCACATAAGTTTCACATCCATTCTTTTAAGTTAATCACTAGTATATCTGATTATGAGAAATAAACAAATGCTTTTTTAATTTATTTTTAATTTGACCGTGTGAATGCCACTTTTAAATGGCCTTAAACACGCTATTTCAGGATTCTTGTTTATATCAAAGATTATATTATTTTCGCCTATTCATCACAGATAAAATATTTTTTTGATGAATTCTTATTCCTTATAGACTAAATTTCTATCATTCAGCTACCCATTTGGTTAAATAAACAACCAAATGAAATGTTTTACACACAAAAATCCATGTCAATTCAAACTATTTAATTTAAGATTCCCAAATTACCCATCCAGAACGTGACAAATAAGCCGTTCCAAACGGCTAATTTTAGACTATACAAAAATTAAAGTTCTGGTATACTCTTAAAAGTATCATGAATTAGTTATAGAAAACACGGGGGGATTTTACATGGATACAGTACATTTGGAGAAGTTAAACGAGCTACATGAGGTTATTGAACGAAGAACGATTAGTCGGTTTCAAGAAATTGCGGATAATGCGCAAACGATTGATAAAACGGAAATTTGTGAGACCACGACTTTTTATATTCATGACACCTCACATTGGGACACTGATTACAACAGTATTGTTTTTGACGCGCATCGCGGCCTACACAAAACAAAGAAAACGACCAAGCAATTAATCAATAAATTTGCTCGGTCAAAAGAAGCCAACTTTATGTTGATGCAGGCAATGGGCCGCCAGCTTGAAGTCAAACGCTGCTGGCCTTATGTCTTAGGAAATGTTCAATTTGTACCAACGAGTGGCGCTACATATACCTCAACCAATTGGATTGCGGTTCATCATTTGAAGGACGCTTATCAAGATGTAGAAGATCCAAAACGACTCTATTTGTTGTTTAATGAAGGGATGCGTTTGAACGTCCGCATCGATTTAAAACATTTAGAGCGTAAACTAACGACCGTGCGAAAATACTATGATTTCCAAGTAAGTTTAGCTAAGTTCCTTGGCAAACAGTTTACGACTGAATTTGTCGCACCTCAAGCTAATAGTTATCTATTCACACGCATCCCTAAAACCGCTGAATTACCCGCAACTGAATATCAAAATTGTCGGGAAATCCTGATCCGCATTTTATTTCAGGTTTATAAAACAATGAGCCCAGAAGACCGGATCAGACTCGATGACATGGAAAGCCTTTATAAGGACATGCTTAAAGAACGCAGTATGCTGTAAAAAAACTTGCCCACAACTAGAAAGGACTAGCTAATGAACAAATTTGAGTTTACTTTTCACAACATGCACGTGATCATTTCGACTAACGACTGTATTAATTCAATCCGCATTAATGGCATGCTGGTTGAACATCAATATCATGACACTGAAGAATTGGCACTTGCGGCAGTTATGCCTACTGCTCATGAATTAGTTGCCTTCTATATCGGCTGGGAGTTAAAGACCGCTGAGATGGAAAAAAATAGCTTAAGAACTGGAAAGCGTTCTTAAGCTACATCGTTTTTGTGATCACATTCTGTCTATGCAGAATGTGATTTTTAATTATTGCTAGAATAAAAATCATCCAATACATAAGTCGTTACTGGCTTGGCATGAATTCCAAGTTTAGAAACGAGATCAGCTATCTTATCGCCGTTAATCAACGTAATAACCCGCGTTCCAACTCGTGAAGCTCGAATCGCATCTTTTGTATAATCCGAAGTTGTAATAAATATACCGTACTCTGCATTATACTTATCCATAGCACCACGAAATTTATCAATTTCAGGAGAAGAAACAGCACCATTCCACCTTTTTGCCTGAATAGCTACTCTAGCAGTTCGAAAATCACCGGTTGTTAGATAGCCAAATCCATCAATTCCACCGTCACCCGTTAGTTTAGTGCCAAGCGTTTCATCTAACTCTACACCCATCTTCTTTACTAATAAACGAGCAAATAACTCAAATTTTGCAGGTGTGAATGCATTAAGAGATTGGGCCAAATCACCTTTCCAATCGGCTTCAGGTTCATCTTCAATTTTGGCATCAGTATTGTCTATATCTTTTTCTGAAGCCTTTATTTTATTCTTTTTTTGCTGTTTTCGTTCGTCCCATTTAGGATTCGCTAATTTTCTTATATCTCGTTCGACATCTAATTTATCAAAATCAAATGTACGCCCTTTTTCCGTTAATTCGATAACACCACGTTCCGGATGATATAAAAAATCAGCAAATCCTAAGCTTGCTACCGCAAAATTAAACACATAGTCAAATGGACGATATAGATTGTTTCCCCGACTCATTTTTTCAAATGTGGTAAATTCCCCTAAATCATCTGAATATAACGCTATCTCTTTTTTAAGATCGTTAATATTAGATTGACCGCCTAATTTTTTTAAAGCCTTTAAAATGATTGGAAATAACATTTCTTCTCGTTCTTTTTGAGACGCCTGCTTGAATTTCATGATTTCTCCTTTGATTTCCTCTAATAGTTCAATTTTACTATAGTTTGCGTTTCAACTTTGGTTTTTATTAAAAATTTACATAACTAACTGTCCAAATCTTAGTTTCTGTAAAGCCTTTCAACCAAACTAATATAAGTTTCATCTAATATACTATGAACTATCAAGGAAACACGCAAAAAATCGGTATTTTGACTGTCGTTGATTGGCAGCGATAAGGCGGTCAATACCTTTAAAAAAGGTTCCGATCTCTCGTTGCTCATCAAGGGTTGGCAGATTAATTGGTATCTTTTTTAAGATTTCACCATTTAATTTTGCTCTACCTCCGCCAACCAACCACGAGCTGATATTCATTGACTTAATTAGAGAAGACAAATATAAATTATCTAAAACCTCATTTTTTCCAGTAATAACATGTGCATGATTATTTACCCAAACCTTACCACTAACATAATGAACTGGATAATTCATTACGTCGTTTGCACCATCTTCAGCAATTAAAACGAATTCGCCATTATGTGTATAACCTTTAACATAGTCTTGAATACCATTTGCTCCATAATATGGAATATTCCCTGAAATCCTATCACTTTTTGTAACAGGTATTCTTAAATTGTCTTTGAATTCGGCAACCTCGTCTAACTTACGCAGTTCCCAAACGTGCCCCGTTTTTTCTACTAGTAAATTAGTAATAACGCTTGGGAACCGCGTAAGTTTTTTAATAATATAAAAAGAACAATAGATTTTCGCGGCCGAACTCCAAAGAAATTGGGAATGGAATGGAGTGAAAAAGGGCATCTTGCACTCTCTGCTTTAAATGTTAAGAATGGGTATATTGATAAGTCGGTTAATGCACATTATGCTGATGAAAATTTATATCAAAAATGGATGACAGGTAACGAGTTGGAAAAGGGACAAGTATTATTTACGACCGAAGCTCCAATGGGAAACGTTGCTCAAATTCCCGACAACGAGAAATATGTTCTAAGCCAGCGGACAATTGCATTCGAAGTTTTAGATAATGAAATTACAAATGATTTTCTTGCAGTTATTTTAAGTTCAAAAAATGTCTTTAACCGACTACAAACTTTGTCTAGTGGTGCCACAGCAAAAGGCGTTAGTCAAAAATCACTAGCACAATTATTAATTACAGTACCAAATTCATTAAAGGAACAAACTCGAATAGGGATCTTCTTTAAAAGCCTTGATAGCCTTATCGCTGCCAATCAACGACAGCAAAAAAGCCATGGCTATTGTGTTCTCCATGACTTATAAGCATCTTCTTATATTAAACTGGCCAAATGCTTCATTACCTTATCATTATCTTGATTCTCCAACTCTTGAATAATATGCAGATACGTTTGTTGGGTCGTAGTCATGTTAGAATGTCCCAATCGCCTAGCCACTGACGCAATACTGACACCTGCATATAATAACAACGAGGCATGAGTGTGCCTTAATCCATGCACTGATATAACGGGGATATTTGCCTTTTTACACAACCTTTCGAGATAATGGTTGACCGTATCGTTATACACCTTAGATCGCACAAAAATAGGTTCATTCTCTGGCAGTCCTTTAGTTAATTGTGAAAATTGAATCACTGTTTGCCAATCCAGCTGAACTTTCCTAACCGAAGATTTGTTTTTAGTCGGTGCAAACCCCGATTCTACCGACTTATAGTCCCATGTTTTGCTGATATTTAAGTACTGATGAGCAAAATCAAAGTCCTTTGGGGTGACTGCCAAAGCTTCCGCAAATCGCAATCCTGTCTTTGCAGTTAATAGAATAAAGTAATCCCAATTAACTCCTTCATCCAAAACTAATATATTCAGTAAATCCTGTACTTCATGTTGACTAAGAAACTTAACCTTATGTTTTCTATGTGGTGTACCCTTAATAATGGCCTTTCGAGTTGGATCACGATCTATCAAACCTTCTTCTAAAGCATCAATCAAGGCGCTTTTGATATGTCGATGAAAGTCCATCACTGTTTGCCGTTCATGTGTTTCAGCATAATCGTTTAACAACTGCTGATAAGTTAACCGAGATAACTCAGACATCTTTAAATCAGGCACTAAGCCGACTAACTGCCGATGGGTCATCTCATACTTTCGATACGTTACTGGTCGAACTGCATCTAATTTATACAGTTTCATCCATTGATCAAAATACGTGTGTAGCTTTAATTCTTGTGTCATTACGACACCTCCATATAAAAAATTAGGAAAATTTAAATTTCCTAATTTAGTCATACAGATTTATAACAATATTTACTAGTTTTTAGTTGTTCTTACATCATAGCTGTCGCTTATCAGCAGGGTTAGCGCGATTGATTATACAAAATATCATATAAACATATTTTGCATAAACCATTTTTTTAGTTTTTTGAGTTGTTCGGACTTACTTTGATTGGCAGCGATAAGATCATTAACACTTTTTAACAACAACCCAATGCTGGATTGTTCATTTTTATTTACAGGAATATTTATTACAACTCTGGAAAAATCTCTTTTTGTTATGTGTGGTTGAGCTGACCCGACATGATCTTTCTTCATGAACAGATCAATAATTCTGCCTCTAAATACTGATTCTAGAAAAGAATTCGAAACCATATTATTCAAAATTGGACGAAGTATTAACATAGCAGAGTTAATACGTACCGATGGGAATTGACCATGATCATCTTTATCATAATATGCTAAGTTACCTAGCGTCCCCCTGGAAGTAAGTACAAAATCATGAATTTTTAATTTACCTTTTTGTAGTTGGCTATCCTTATATTTTGTTATATATTTCAACGTTTGAAAGTTAAAACCATTCTTTCTAACGTTTCCGGTGTCAAGAAACAATGTGTCCCCGTGATTATAAAAATCACTTTCATGAGGATAATTTTTCCCTCGATCCCCATCTATTATATTTACAACTTCATTAAGTTTACGCTGTTCCCAAGCGTCATCAAATCCCGCAAAGCGGACATTTGGTTGTTTTTGATCACTCATTGTTTAAACAACTCCTTAATTTTCGTAAGCTGCTGTTGAGCGTCAGTATCTTTGCCCACTAAATCGTCTAACATCCCACTAATATCGCCTGTTAGCTGATTAATTTCTGCATCCGTTTCATGCATTTCTTGACTTAACTTATCAACATCTACTGGTGGTTCTTCTTCAAAAGTATCGACATAACGGGGAATATTTAGGTTATATTCGTTCTCTTTAATTTCGTCTAAATTGGCCACATGTGCATACTTATCAACGTCCTTTCGATCTTCATAAGTATGCACAATCTTGTCGATATTGTCTTGGGTAAGGACGTTTTGATTCTTTTCCTTAGAAAACTCATTTGAAGCATCAATAAAGAGAACATCCTTATTGTCCTTATTTTTCTTTAGAATCATAATTAAGGTTGGAATTGAAGTAGAAAAGAAAATATTTGCTGGCAATCCAATCACTGCATCAATCATGTTCTTATCAACCAATTGCTGCCGAATTTTGCCTTCCTTGGCACCTCGGAAGAGCACGCCATGAGGCAATACAATCCCCATTGTTCCTGTGGGTTTCAAATGATATAACCCGTGTAATAAGAAAGCATAATCTGCCTTGGACTTAGGAGCCAATACACCAAAATCGCGAAAACGTGGATCACTCAAACGTTTTTCATTGTTATCCCAATGTGCAGAGTAAGGCGGATTCATAACGACCGCGTCAAACTGATAAGGTTCGGCGGTTGGCCAATCAGCATCAAGTGTATCTCCGTTACGCACAAAAATATCTTCGTAATGGACACCATGTAACATTAAATTCATTCGTGCCAAATTAAAAGTCGTTGTGTTTAATTCTTGCCCGTGATAACTAATGTGCAAATCGCCGGTAACTTGACTTGCCACAGTTAGCAACAAGGAGCCAGACCCCAACGCGGGATCATAAACGCTTCGAATTTGGTTTTTCCCTTCTTTGTGACCAATCGTGACAATTCTAGAAATGATTTCACTTACTGTTCGAGGTGTATAAAATTCACCCGCCTTTTTCCCAGCACTCATAGCAAATTCACTAATTAAATATTCATAGGCATCCCCTAAGACATCCCGATCTTCAGTAAAATCAATATCCTTGAGAGCCATAATCGTATCATTCATTACCTGACTAGGGTTCTTGCCAAGCCGAGTTGAATCTAAATCAATATCTGAAAATAAACCATCAAAATCTTCTTCAGATTCATGTCCCTTAACGGATTGTTCTAAATTAAACAATGCATTTTTTAAATCTGAAACCTGAAATTGATGATTTTGAATACGGGTAACGATGCTATCAAATAGTTCATCTGGTTTAATAATAAAACCCAATGAATCATACAAAACATCTACAATATCATCATGTTGTTCATTCCAATAGCGCTTGTAAATTTCTAATGGATCTCCATCTTCCTCGGTTTCTGTCATAACCGTTTTAAGAGTTCGTTCACTTAAAAATCGATAGAAAATTAATCCTAATAAATAGTTTTTATATTCATTAGCATCCATCTTTCCACGTAACACATTGGCGGCATTCCATAGGGCTTGTTCTAAAGTCTGACTGCTGTCTTTCATAATATATATCCTTCTTCACTAGTATTTGGCTAATTCTTTTTTTATAAACTCTTTCGATGCTGTCGTAGCAGCCGTCTTATATTGAAGAACATTCTTAAAAACATGTCCATTCATTTCGGCCGTCGTTTTATCGGCTGTTCTTCTTAAATCACGTTCATGATCAAACTTACCGTTCGCAACGTATTCTGTGTTTAAACGTGTCAATTGATCCGGATCCAGTCCCCATTCATCACAAAAATCGAGAATCGCACGTTTTTTCTTACGATCCTGACGAATAGCAAACGCACTAATTGCATCAAAATCCTTATCTCCCTCTAACACAGGCGTTTCATTCACAAAATTCTTAATTTGTTCGGCAGTCAGTGAATGTCCAGACTTAGCGTATTTCTCTAAAGCTACTTCTAATTTCTTCTGTGCATCTGCTGTTCGTTGTTTATCTTTTTCTGTTTGGCTTTCCATAAATTCATGTTGAGTTTGAATTGCTTTAGTTGCTAAGGTCAGCACATATTCCTTATCAATAACTAATTCATGAATAACGACATCTTCAAAATCAAAATTTAATAACTCCTGTTGTTCAGGATCATCTGGCTCCTCATCTTGGCTCTCAGTGACGATGGCTTTAATATTTTCAAAAGCACCCTGATAATAACCATATTCTTCTTGGGTAATGCCATATTCATCTGCCTGCTGATCCCAATTGAATTCGGAATAAGAGGCAATGTATTGTAGTTTTTTGGCTACACTTCGAAAACACGTTAAAAATTCGATCTGATCATCCTGACTTGCATCTTGTAAATCATTAGCATCTTCTGGTTGAGGTACATTATTTCGTAAATTATCTACCTCTTCATGAAATTCATTTTGCATTTGATCAAATTCAGGTCGAAAAACTTTTTTAAAGGTTCCCGGGCCAGCATATTTTTCAAAAGCATCCTTGGTTCTTTCTTCCATCATTTTAGGCCTCCGGAAAACAACAATATTGCCTTGAGACTTATTTTTATCAAATACACGGTTAGTACGTGCATATGCTTGAATTAATCCTTGATATTCCATCAACTTGTCTAAATAAAGGGTATTAAGCCGTTGAGCATCGAAACCAGTGAGTAACCGCGCGACCACAATTGTTAAGTCAATCGATTCTTCAGGTTTAATATGCCGATATTGACCTTCCATGCGCGCAGATCTTTTTGCCACATCCTCAATATAAGCATTCATATTATCTAAATTAAATGTGGAATCACTGTTGGTGTATTGCCGCGAATAATCCTTCATTGCTTCTACCAAGCCCTCACGTTGGCCTTGATTTGCATCACCATTTTCATTTAATGAATACGTAATTGCGACCTTTAACTTAGATTCACCATTATCACGTTTCTTTTTAAATATGGAATAGAACTTTAAAGCTTGTCGAATCGAGCTAGTTGCTAGAATCGCGTTAAAGCTGCCATTCACTGATTTTTTCTGCCAATTTTTGATAATCCATTTTACTACTTTGTCTCTGTACTTATCTGACTCTTCAGAATCCCCGTCATAAAAATCATCTGGTAAATCAGGCTCCTCAACTTCTTTATTATCTTGGTCTGTAACCTGAGCCAAATTAACATATTCTGAATTAAACTTTAAAATAGCTCCATCATTTAATGCATTTCCAATATTATATTGATGAAGTTCCGGCCCAAATTGCGTTTCGGTTGTCTGATCCTGAGCCGTTTTATTAAATTCAAAAATCGGTGTTCCTGTAAACCCGTACCAGTTTTGTTTTGGAAATGCCTGCTTGATAACTCGTTGCATTTCTCCGAATTGGGATCGATGCGCTTCATCTACAATGAAAACTAACCGCTGATTCATTACCTTATCAAGAATGCCTTTTTTCCCTTCAGCAATTCGAGCATTGTGCTTATCAACCGCAATCTTCATTTTATTAATGGTTGTCACAATGACACCGGTCTTATTAGATTTAAAATGGCGAATCAAATCGTTGGTACTGTTAATCTCAAAAACATTATCATCACTACCACTAGAAAACATAGAGAAATTTTTACCAGATTGTGAATCTAGTTCTTTCCGATCAGATAAAAAGATTACCTGATTACCAGGATCACGCTGCAATAACGTCGCTGTTTTATATGCAGTCATCGTTTTACCAGATCCCGTTGCATGCCAAACATATCCATCTTTGTGTTGGGCAAAAGCGTTTCGAATTGCCTCAACCGCATGAATTTGATAGGGACGTAAAACTACCAAATTCTCGCTATTAACTAACGTAAAGTTACTAATAATATTATGTGCCATAGGTATTTTTAGAAATTCTTCAGTAAATTGTTTCCAATTTCGAACTGCTTTATTGGAAGAATCGAGCCACTCAAAGAAGAACTTATTGTTAAAACTTTTTTCAGACTTTTGATTAGCAAAATAACGGCTTGCATCTTCTTTAAGTGCAACAAAAATTTGAACCAAAGAATATAAACCATCATACTTATGTTCTGATTTATATTTAGCAATTTGATTTGTGGCATGTTTCAAGCTGACATCCACTTTTTTCTCTTCAATTTGAATTAATGGCATCCCATTAAAAAGAAGGGTCACATCAAAACGGCGATTGGGATCATCAGGTTTGTCTTCCATTCCTGGACGAATTGCTTGTTTGACAATTTCATAGTGCATTTGACCACCAGCTACAGCATCACGCCAAAATGTCCGAAGTTGGATCTTACCAAAATCTGGATTTTCTCTAGTCAGATTGATTTCGGCAACATATCCTTTGGTTAGGAAACGGTTGGTATCAGTGGGAGTCAATCCACTAATGAAGCGCATGATATCTTCCATTTCTTTGTCGGTGATATCAACACCTGATAAAACATCTTGATTATTTTGATTTAAAATTTTTCTAAAATGGTTTTCAAGTTGTTTTGGTGTCGCATTTTCTAGTTCTGATAAATACGTCCAGCCATTATGACAGAGTGTTTCAATGAATTCATTTTCAAAGGGAATCTCTCCCTTGGTTTTATAAAGTGCCATTTTGATTCCTCATGTTTTCCAAAACTTTATTTTTTCTGTTTCTAGTTTTATATAATTCCAACTTAAGTAACATGTATCTCTTTATCTATTTTACAGTATATAAGTCGGCTTGTGTTTTTAACTTCACTTAAAAAAGATTCTTAACTTCATTTGGTCAAGAATCCTTCAACAAACTAACACTTTCACTACATTTATTCATGTTATGATGATCCATCACCTAATTAGCCTGTTCAAATACAATTTTAATAATATTTTAACTTAGCCTTGACATCCACATTATTCCGTATAATAATATGCTGTATTAAGTTAATAGATAAGCAAACAAATAGATGAGTAAATTATTATTACTTCACAGAGAACTGTCATTTTGGTGTAAGGCAGTAGGGACTAATAATTGAAGATGGTCTAATTTAATGTTTTCTGCCACTGAGCTAATCAGTTAAGTGACAGCGGACGCGCCTGATAGCACGCTAGAGTATTCAAATTATGTAGTACTCGAAAAGGAATAACTTGTGAGAGTTATTTAAAATAAGGTGGTAACGCGAAAAGCAGTTTCGTCCTTAATCTATTGAAAGATTAAGGACGAAACTGCTTTTTTATTTTTGAATTACAAAACAGAGGTGAAACTACAAAAAACACTAGGCATCACCAATTTAACCGCCATATAGTCTGAATTAAATTCATTTGAAACACATCATCTGTTGTTGCTAACTAAACATCTTAAATCAAAGAAGAAGAGGAAAAAATATGAGTAAATTAGCTATTATTACAGGCGCCGGTCAAGGTATCGGCGAGGGTATCGCTCATCGCTTGGCCCAAGATGGTTATGCGATCGCTGTTGCAGATATCAATCAAAATACCGCTAACAAAGTTGCACAGGATTTACAGGACGATGGTTATTCTGCTAAGTCCTACTTAGTAGACGTCGCAAATCGTGAACAAGTTTTCCAATTAGTTGCTGATGCAGTTGCTGACTTAGGCGAGCTTTCCGTATATGTTAACAACGCCGGCGTTGCATTTATTGATTCGTTTATCGACTCTGACCCAAATGGCGTCGAACGTTTATTGGATGTTAATCTCAAGGGAACTTATTGGGGGATTCAAGCTGCGGCAACACAATTTAAAAACCAGGGTCATGGTGGCCGCATTGTTAATGCCGCATCCCTTGCTGGCTATGAAGCTTCCGCATTACAAAGTGCTTATTCTGCTTCAAAGTTTGGGATCCGTGGATTAACCCAGTCTGCCGCTAAGGAGCTGGCTAAATACAAAATTACCGTTAATGCTTATAATCCTGGCATTGTGCGTACTAAAATGCGCGACGCGATTGATAAAAAAACCGCCAGTATCAAACATAAAACTGTTGCGCAACAACAGGCTGATTGTTTAACCGAAATCGCTATTGGTCGTGAAGCGACACCTGCTGATATAGCTGAAGTGGTTGCCTGGTTTGCCTCTGACGCTGCTGGTTATGTGACAGGCCAGTCCCTACAGGTTGATGGCGGTATGAGATTCCATTAAAAATATGATTACAAAAGTACATTTCTGGTTTTATAAACAGAAACGTACTTTTTAATTCTTTGTTCTTCAATATCTGTTATTGATAAGAATGTTTTATCTGACAGGTTAAAAAATCTTTAATCAACTCGTGTCAATTTTCAATACTAAATTAAACTGTCTACCACTATTTACTTTTCTCGAAAATACAATCAAAAAGTCGACGTACTGCCAAACACGTTTCTGAAAATTCAATATTCATCGCGTAATCATTATCTTCTGCATAAACTCTCCATGTTCTCTGTAATTCTGGATTTTTCTCAATTAATTTTAGTATTTTTAGATAGTTAGGTATTAAACTTAAACTACCACGTTTTTTACTGGTATTTTTTATAGCTGTTCTAAGTATTTTGAAATCAATATTCTTTTTTTCTAACTTTTCTAACATATAAACATCATAAAAATCCTTGGCTCTAGTATTATCAATGGACCTGGAAATAATGGATTCCATTTTTTCTGCAAGAATAGTTTCAATATTATATGCCATAACATGGATAGTTCTTTCTTCAGTCAAAAGTTTATGCCCATACTTCATTTCTTTAGGTGTGATTTTGTCACCCGTAGATATATCGATTTTTATTGTAGTTTGTATTTTAAAGTAATGTGCACTGATATGAACACGATATCCATTGTATTCATCATCTTTACGAATAGGTTCTATTTTTTTAAATTCAAGGTAAATTGCATCATCGGGTAAATGAATTGAACAAATTTGAATAACCGCTGCTTGCATCGATTGCATTGTTACTGATAACCCCACAATGGTTGTATCTAGATCCATTGTTGTTCGCGTATTGGTCCCAATTAGTGATGCAATTAGAAAACCACCCTTTAAAACAAAATTATTTTTCATTTTAGATACTGAAATTCGTTCGAGTAATTCATCTAGCATGACTCCTTGTAGCATTAACTGTACAGAAATATTTCGTTCTTTCGCTTCCTTCTTTAAATATGCTTTAAACTGCATACCGTTCACAAAATGATCTTTTATAACAAAACCTCCATGTAATTTCTAATGATTTTTTCAACACTCATTATTTCAGCATATTTCATAAGTTTAGTGACATCTTTATTTTTTAACTGAGCATACTCGTTCATTGCCTGTGAAATTAGTTCAGCGTCCTTACGATTTTTTCCGCGAACTAAATCACAAAGCGTTTTTTCAATGTTATAAACTTTCACACTGTTTCCATTGGGTGTAATCCCAGTTACAATGCCCAGATTATATAAGTCTTTCTTCTGAGAATAAGCTCTAACTTTTTCCTTAGGCAACGATGCCGTATTGTATGGTCGTGGAAACGTCATATCAAATTTACGTGGCGTTCTATCCGTCATTTCATGTAAAAAAAGTGCTGTGTTATATGAAAAAATTCCCTTTTTAAAACGATACTGTAAATTAAACATTTCATCTTCAAATAAATCAGGGTCACCATAAATACCAGGTTCCATTCGTTCAATAACTCCAGCCTTAGCCAACTTGGACAAATAAAACCTGTTAATACCAATTTGCATTGCATCTTTGTTGGTTATATACCCGTTATTCTCTTGCATAAAGGCAATTATTTTTTCATTTGTTTGCATTAGTAACCTCTTTTAACGATTTTGTTTCATTATATCATCTATGCAACATATTCGTTAAATAAAAAGGATTTCCTATTCTGCACCTCCCCCTCAAAATATAAATACACATTAAGTTCATCAATTGATGTTTTAATTCAAATTTTCAAACTATTTATCTATGAAATATAGATTTATTCTGAAGAACCAAAAAACATTGTGACTTTAAATAGTCGCGACGTTTCGAATTAATCCCATTTAATTTTAAAAATCACATTTATGCTTCATTAGCTAAATACTTCTTATTTTTCACAAGATCAATTTAGTCCCAGCTCTAGAAAAACAAATAATAAATCCCACTCAGTCCAATAAACCGGTAAATCCATTTTCTAAACACTTGGTCATCAAGTTTAGACGCAATTCTGGTTGCGATAATTGTTCCAATTCCAGCGGCAACCATCCCCACCAAGATGTAAGGTACATCATGGGGTACCAGAATTCCATTGGCCACTCGCACACTGTTTATGTAAAAAGCATCAATTAAAAAGAATCCCTGGATGTTAGCCGTATATTCCGGAATTGACTTAGATAATGACAGGAAATAGAGTGCCATCAAAGGACCGCCAATCCCCAGCAAGCCATTGAAGAATCCAGAAATAATCATAAAACCAACTGCTATGTACCAAGGAAACTTGCGATCACCCGAGTTTTTGACCAATGTAAAGTACAAATACAGCGCCACCAGCAAACCACCCAACATCATCCGCATCACATGGGTATCCAAAACGCTACTAAGATGCACTGACCAGGTGGCCACCGCCGCATAAATAATGAATGGTGGTAGCACGCGTTTTAACTTAAATTCATGCCGATATCTGAACGTCAAACCGACCATGCTTGCCAACATGCTTAATCCAGCGATTCCGGCGGCCGGAGCAATCGGCAACATTGCCGGAAAGAAAATTAATAACCAAGTTGCCATGACGAATCTCCTCTAATAAGTTATGCATCTAGTATAGATTAACCACAGACCAAGGTCAATGACTTCATTAGCTTAAAACTACCGAATCGGGAATTGAATAAAATTCTTTGCTTCACTATACTTTTTTCGAACAAAAAGGCTTCAACATCATTCGTTGAGACCAGGCATGCTCTTTTATTTATTTGAAATTCCGTGGGAACCAGTTTAATGAGCCGATTATGGGTCAACCAACAAATGATCTTCAAGTTAGCACACGTTTTACCATAATTTCCATACCTAGCAAGTGTATCATATTGGCCCATCCTAACCATTTTTACCGATGGCATTGTTTGTATTTTTAACGAATTATTAGTTGTTGTAAGCCATTCAGAATTTAAATTCTTTAATCTAAAATATTCTCCTTGAAGAGCCACCCGTCAATATGGACAATCTCCAGCAATGATGATAGCGTGTAATAGAAATGAAGAGTCCATGACTCAAGGAAAATATTCTCTAAAGACGCATACGTCCAGGTATGCCGTCTTTTTTTACACAAAAATACTTCTCCACCGATCAGAGTGAAGAACTACGGTCATTGCACCGATTCTATCTATTTCGGATCTTAATTGTCCTCTGGATCTCCTGGGCCGTCCGGACCTTTAGGACTCTCAGGCTTTGCTTCATTCTCCTGTGGTCCTTTATCCAAGAAGGCACTCACCATCCAAATCAGTTTATCCATTTCGGCTTTATAGCCGTTTAACATATCCTGCGTAGGTAGGTCGTGCTCTTCATCTGTGATCTCAATTCCTTGTTGGTACTGATCGCGCACGTACCTAAAATCATGATCCAAATGTTGCATCAGTTCAGGAAGTGGAAATTGACCAAACTCGATTATCTCATCTGGTAAATTTGTGTGATCGATAAATTCATGGGTCGTCGCAAATGGTTTCCCACCAAGAGCGATTAACCGTTCTGCCACTTCATCTAATTGTTCCGCAAACTCTTCATTGAAGTCATCCATTTTTGGATGTAATTTAAAGAATTCGGGACCTCGCATATACCAGTGAATCTGTTGAACATTGACTTGTAACTGACTCAAATCAGCAATCAATTGGTTTAAATGTGCTTGAGTCTTGGGAAATTGATCTTCGCTCATAAAAAGTAGCTCCTTCCAGTTTCCCAGGCTTAGCCAACCATTGGCTATACTTTCAGCTTAAAGGGTTTCAGCGCTCGACTCAAGGAATTTGACCACCGTTTTTAGTTACTGAATGGCTGCCACAAATCGTTCTGCAATTTCTTTGGGCCGCGTAATCGCACCACCAACCACAACACTCATTGCACCAATCCTCAAAGCCTCTTTTGCCATTCCCGGTTCGTGAATTCTGCCTTCCGCAATCGTTGGAATTCCCGCTTGAACTAACTTTTTAATTAAAACAAAATCAGGCCCCGTTTGCGTTTGGCTTTCTTATGTATAGCCACTTAACGTGGTCCCCACAAAATCCACACCGGCCTCATAAGCCACTTTGCCCTCTTCAAACGTCGAAGTATCGGCCATGAAAAGTTGATCAGGATATTTAGCTTTCATCTGATGAATAAACTCAGGCACCGTCAAACCATCGTGTCTTGGGCGATCTGTACAATCAAACGCAATCACGGCAACTCCTGTGGCAACCAATTCAGATACCTCTTTTGCGGTCGCGGTAATGAATGGTTTTTCTGGCAGGTAATCCCGTTTGATGATGCCGATAATTGGCAAATCCGTCACAGCTTGAATCTGTTTGATATCACGAACCGAATTGGCCCGTAATCCTTTGGCACCGGCCTGTTCTGCTGCTTTGGCAAACAAAGGCATGACGCCGCCCTGTTCGGTATACATCGGTTCATTAGTAAGGGCTTGGCAAGATACAATGAGATTTCCTTTAACTTGATTGACAAATGCTTGTTTATTCATTGTTTTTCCTCCATAATATATTTATATTGGATAATTTCTCCACAAGCAAAGAATACCACGTTACTTTTTAATTGTAAACGGATACAACAAATCGATTTCTTTTTGCGTTTTTGGAGTGTAAAATAATTAGTAAGAGAAACTGGAGGAAAATTTGCCATGACCTATGTAGAAACAATCAAGTTGCGCTATGATGATTTAACCAAATCTGAAAAGAAAGTTGCCGATTATGTGATTGGAGCGGGCGATAAACTCATCAACCAAACTTTAACGGATGTCAAAAAAGCAACCGGTGTGGGTGACGCAACGATTGTCCGTTTCTGTCAAAAACTAAACTATCAGGGCTTTTCTGACTTAAAAATTGCCATTGCAAAAGTTGCCTATAAACAGGACACAGCCAAAGAGTCACCCGATTCTTACGTGGATCTCGTCAGCAATCGTTTGATGGATGCCATCCGCTCCACTTCCGCGTTAGTAAACGTCAAAGACCTCAACCGCGGCATTGAGCTCATTCACAATGCTCAGCGAATTTTTATCTTTGGCGTGGGTTCAAGTGGCGTCACCGCAATGGACATGGCTTCGCGGTTTCTGCGCGAAGGCATTCAAGCCGAAGCGATTACCGATTCACATTATCAGGCACAAAATGCCGCGT
The DNA here is from genome assembly GCF_001611155.1 of Pediococcus damnosus. Taxonomy (NCBI): domain Bacteria; kingdom Bacillati; phylum Bacillota; class Bacilli; order Lactobacillales; family Lactobacillaceae; genus Pediococcus; species Pediococcus damnosus. The sequence continues at coordinate 1,532,165 of NZ_CP012294.1, read as the reverse complement.
TGATGAACGAACACGATTTAGTCATTGCCTTTAGTCTGTCGGGAAGCACAAAGGATGTTTTTGATTCTTGCAAAGTTGCCAAACAGAATGGTGCCAAATTAATCATTGTGACCAACCATTTGTTGTCTCCAATTGCCAAACAGGGTGATGTCGTCTTGCAAACTGCAGTGGAAGAACTGTTAATGAACGGCGGTTCTCTATCTGGCAAGATTTCGCAACTCTGTGTGTGTGATCTCTTGATTACAGGTTACACAATTACTTATCACATAAACTCGTTGAAAATGCGTGAACGCGTTTTACGATCAATTATTAATAAATCGATGGACTATCCTTTTCAGGAAGCTAACTTCCAATTTAATGGCTTTTTTGCCATTTAGGAAAGCTAGCTTCTTTTTTGTTAACTAAGGAAATTTTAAAACCGATAAACATCAAAAAAAAGCCCCGTATAATTGCAGGCTTTAATGCTCATATTTATTTACTACCAGTACCCTTTATTTTCACCAGTCGCAAAACCGTACTTTGTGAGTTGCGGATACAAACCGAATTTGCTTAGCAAAGCGCCCACCATATCATGGGTATTTAAGCGATAAAAATGAATAAGTTTGTTTTTTGGCACTGATTTATCCATGATAGCTACCTGGCTATGGTGCATCCCCCGGTATCACAAAAAACAAGATCAAATCGTTTTGCCCCAGCCAGCATCGCTAATCGGTCGCCCTTAATTTCGGCCGTATCTGCCACCGTCGTGATTACGCCAAATGGCTTCAAATATTCCTTATAATCAAAATTCCGTTTCCATGTGGCAATCAACACCTGCTTACCATCCAAAGCTGACTTCACTTCAGGCATAACTTTGTTCGTCGATAGCCGTTGTTTATGATTATGATGCGCCACTCGCTCCAAACGCCGCTTGAAAAATGGCAAAGCTTTCTCTAAAACAAGTTCTGTATCGTCCTGTACCAAACGACCACGGTATGCATTGCCATTTACCAATTCAAGTTGCTTCGGATTTTTAACATTATAGTGAATGACAAAATTCACGTCGGTAAATGTTGTGACATTCTCTGTGATATGAATAAACCCAAACCGAATCTGCGGATCTTGATTTTCAACTTCTTGCGCCATTTGAGGCTCAACACGCCGCATATAGGCATCATATAAACGCTCCAATAAATCGAATTCGGATAGATCCGCTCGCCCAACTCTCGTCATTAACGTTTCCAATAATGTTTTAGTCGAAACGCGATGCAATTGGTGTTCAACGTTGAAATTTACCAAGGATTCAAAACGGTTACTGATAATTTGGCGATTTAAATTAGCTTGATTGGCCGCTTTTTGAGCAGCTTTAATTTGTATTTTTAGCTGTTGATTTTCTTGGTGAACGGTTTTCATTTCAGCTTTGGTTGTTTCTTGATTTTTAATCTCTTCTCTAAATAATTTGAGCATATCAGCTGCTGATAACTGGTAATAATGTGTTTTCTGCCCAAGATAACGATTCGCTAAAAAACCGATTAACACGTTTGATAAACTTTGAACCTGTTTTTGATGTTCATCGGCAGCTAACTTTGGTTTGACGTGGCGAGCTAATATGGTAAAGTTCGCTTTAGTTCTTTGCATTTCTTCATGAATCGCCAGTACTTCATCGTTTGCGAGGGATTTTTCTGCGAGGAGCCGTTTAATCACCGCTTCTTTTTGTTGCAGCTCTTGTTCATTATCCTTAAGTTGCTGGTCTTTGGCCTGTAATTTTTGTTGCAAATTAGTCTGATTAGCGTTTCGTTTTTGCTTATTTAATTGCTGACTTAACTGTAAATTTTGTTTACCACTGGCCACCAATTTCTTTTGGAGTTTGGTATACTGCTGCTTTAACTTCCGATACTTTGTCTTCTCGTGATCATTTTTCGGCAATGATGACTGTGATTTAGCGGTGGCTTCTGGCGCAATTGTCTCGCTAGCTTGCCGATCCAATTGCTGTTTTCGAAACTCAGCCAATTTTTTCCGGTGATCCGCTTGTTGTTTGTGTTTTGTATCCCGCTGCTGCTGACGAAAACCAGAATGAAATTTTGCCATTGTAACCCTCCTCTCATTTTATTGTTTAGCCTTAGTATATCAAACTAACGACTAACTTTTACAATGTTGAAGTGTTAGTGTAAAGTTTTAGTAGGAAAGTGAAAAAAAGTCTTTTCAAAACAAGAGAAGACCGTTAATCTTCTAATTAGGTATAGCAGCCAAAAATTAGGAGGTAACGGTCTTCATGTCTCAAATATTAACAGAAATCATGACAGTTTTAAAGGATAGTAATAATTTATTTGATGCGGAACAGAATTTAATGATGCAGTGTCAGACGTTGATTGCCACTGCCTTAGGCCAGGCGTTAGAAGATCTTGATGATCTTCTAATTGGCGAAACAGAATACCAAGAAATTGTGGGCAAGCGCGAAAGAACTTTGAATTTTATGTGTGGGGCCGTGACTTTCAAACGCCGGTTAGTGAAACTAACTGATAAAAAATATGTATTTCCTTTAGATCGTTATTTGCAGTTAATTCCACGAAGTAGATTTTCACCCTTAATGGTCGAAAAGGTTGCCAAGCTAGCTTCACATAGTGTTTTACGGACAACAGCTTTGGCTGTTAACCTTTTAACCCCACTTTCTATCAGTCATCAGAAAGTTGGTCAACTTTATCAAACAGCAGGTACGCAATGTGAAAAGCAGCGTGAAGAAACCACGTTAGTAACTGTAGCAAAGAAACGTCAAGTTCCTTATTTATATCTAGAAGGTGATGCCTTTTGTGTCGCCATAAAGGCTAAACACCACCATAAGAATATCTTCGTGCACCGACTTCAATTAACGGAAGGCATTACCCAAAATGGCCAGCGCCGACAGACGCTAAACCGGCATGTGTTTACAGGATTAAACCGCCGAGTAGTTTTTAAGCAAGCACAAGATTATTTAAGTCAAAACTATGATTTACAACACACTACGGTGATCACCGGTAGCGATAATGGCAGTGGTTATGAACCATCCTGCTTTGATGAATTAGCAATTGGGGCAAAAAAACATGAACATTTTTTAGATTGTTATCACTTGAATCGAAAAATTCGTAAGCGATTAAGCATGATGCCTAAGAAACTACAAAATATGTTATTTCAGGCTGTTCATAATTGGGATAGTGACCAAATTCAGGTTATTCTTGATACTTGTGAATCAATAGCTAGCGATACAGATAGTCTTGAGTCAATTCAACTTTTACGGCGTTATTTGAAGCGTAATTGGAATTACTTAAAACCAGCTGTTGAGCGCAGCTTAACGGCTGAAAATGTGTGCTTGGGTGGTTGTGAAAGTAACCATCGTCGTTTTACGTACCGATTAAAGCATCAAGGTCGTTCTTGGAGTATACCTGGCTTAAAAGCAATGGTCAATGTGATTACGAGTGAAATTAATGGTCAACTGGAAGCGGCAATGTTAAATGTCCCCGCCGCCTCACCAATAAACGTCAAACCAGTTAACATATCTGCAAGTCATTTTCTTAAGCAACCCTTTACGCAACATCAAGGAATCAAGCATGGTAGTCTTCACCTAGATGCAGCAACCAGTAGTGCTATGGGTAATTTGGTGAAGATTATTTCGTAAAACCTGAATAATAGGTGTAGTGGAGGCGTTGATGAAAGAGTGTGTCGATGTCACTTGGCGATTTATCGCTTAGAGACATGGGAAGACTGGAGAGATCCACTTCTGGCCTGATGAGGGACAGAAGTTAGCTCGCAAGCGACCCACACGGCCCCACATCAGCGCCGGAACGGAACAAAAAGCAGGTAAAAGCTTAAATAAAATCTAATTAGAAGTACAACCTACTAAAACTTGACACATACTGTTGAAGTGAGTTAATTGACTAAAAGACCACTTACTAATAAACTCTAAATGGAAGAAGCATAAGGAGCTGAATATCATGGATCAAAAAAAGGATACTTTTTGGGACAAGGTTAACGCACATGTCGCCAAGTATGGCAGCATCGACACACCACAAATAGATTTCGGATCGGACGTTGGTGCTGAGGTAATTGATGATTAATAAATACTGACAACTATCAACTGATATTCAATACAGTTATTCTTGCGCGCATAAGTATGTCCCCCAACCATTAATTTGGTCGGGGGTTTTTATTTTTTGTTCAAACTTCGCTTTAAAAAACATTGTCCAAAACTGCGTAGTTTATATAGAGAATGAAAATTCAAAACAAATAATTATTTTTACTCAATAGATAATATGCTTTGACGTAACACGTACTACACGTGTAAAATAATAACTGTCAGAAAGTTTGTGCATAATGCCGATGACCCAAAAACAAATGGTTAAGTTACTAAAAATTAATGGATGGATCAAATCTTCTGGTGGTAAAGGATCCCACATCAAAATGTCGAAACCGGTAAAACGACCTATCACTGTGCCCCATGGGGAGCTTAATAAATTTACTGAACGTGCTATAAAAAAAGAAGCTGACTTAGAGAGTAGTCAACTTCATTTGTAATCTATTTGAGGAGGAATTTTTATGTTTGCTAGTTATCCAGCGTTATTCTATTATGATAAATCAGAGAAAGTTCCTTTTTTTATCACATTTCCAGATTTCACAAACTCGGCCACCCAAGGAACAAGTATTTCTGATGCGATGGCAATGGCTTCTGATTGGCTTGGCATTACGATTGCTGACTCTTTAGAGAATAATCGTAATTTGCCTAAGCCATCTGATATTAAATCGCTCTCCTTAAAAAAAGATAATCCTTATCCTAATGATCTTAAATATGATCCTGCTTTATCCTTTGTTTCAATGGTACTAGTTGATCTAACTGGCTATATTGATTCCGGTCAGCCAATCAAAAAAACATTAACAATTCCAAAATGGGCCGACAAACTCGGTAAAGAGTTAAAACTAAATTTTTCACAAACGCTAACCGATGCTATCGCTAACAAAAAACTAAATAACTAAATAACTAATAAAACCCCAGCCAAATCAATGGTTGGGGTTTTATTAAATCAAAATTTTTATTTCAAAGTATCTTTAGCAATCTTTGCGGTTGTCTTTGCGTTAACGCCAGTGACTCGCGCCACTTTTTTGCCTTGTTGCCAACTAATGCTGTTCGCTGGTTTAGTTTGATTAGAATTGTAAACTACCACATCACCATGCGTAACTTTTTTAGTTGTCACTTTGGTTGATTTCAACGTCTTTTGCACTTTGTTAGCCACTTTGGTTGCAGCTTTATTCGAGCTATTCACTGTTCCCGTGCCCATTTGATCAGAATTTGCCACTGCGGTCACATCCCAACCATTTTTTTGCCACTGAATATAAACATGTCCCATGACGCCCTGTTTAACGGCTTTGGTTCCGTCTGCAAGAGTGATTTTAGGGCCATTGGTTTCAGTCACATTATGATAATTAGCAAAACTACTCTTTGCCTGACTGTTACTTTGGTATTTATTCTGTTTATAAGTTGCTGCGGTGGCCGTGTTGGCGCCATTTGTGTAGGTAACTTTGCCACTGGTACTATTGCCAGTCACAGACTGAACTTCAGTATTCGTGCCATCCACTTTTTCTGGGGCTGCTAACCCACTGCTGGCCGGCGTTGTCACCGCATGAATGGTGGCGGCATTTTGTGAATGGCTTGCACCACCAATTCCAAGAAGTGCAACTCCTAAAATTAAACTACAACTTGCTAATACGACTTGTTTTTTCATTTGATTTGCCTCCCCTAATTACTCGTAACCATGTTTTTATTGATATAACCGATCCAGGTCTTTCCGTTGTATAAGGAATAGTAAGTACTCCCGTTTGGATGGTTATAATAATATTTCACCGTATACGTTTGGCCGTAATAAGTATTGGTGCTGCCATACTTTTTTGTAAACGAAAGATTGCGCCAAATTGTTTGATTCTGTTTCGCAATTTGGACCGTCTTGTTGGTCCCAATGGCTTTCCAAGTGGCGTTGGCATTCACATAACCAAACCATGTATTTCCTTTATAAAGGGAGTAGTATGCCTGACCGTTGCCTCGGTAATATTGGTACTTAACGGTAAACTGCTGATTCACATAATTTTTACTGTAATGTTTAACATTGGCCCACACAAAGTTATTCCAAACTGTGTAATTTGGGTCATAAATTGTTACGGAATGATTGAAGGAATGCGCCGTCATCACCGTCATTGCGTTGGCATTCACATAGCCAACCCACTTGCCGTTCTTATCATAAAGCGATAGGTAGGTACTGCCATTACTATGTTTATAATAATATTTTGCGTAGTACGTTTTGCCAGAGGTGCCCGTTTGCCCACTCTTCGCAGTAAACGACAAATTCTTCCAAATGGTGTAACTGGATTTAGCACCATTTTCGGTGACATATTTTTTATAACTGATGGCGTTGCTGGTAGAATCCACGAACCAAGAATTTGTTTTGCCCTTCTTCAGGCTGGCATCTACAAGCTCGCCGATTGGGGAACAATTCCATTCATCGGTATATTGCCAGAGCACATGTGAAATTCCAGTTGGTTCAGCCTGTGTATAACTTGCTAACCAAAAACCATCGTAACTTTTAAGTGCACTAGCTGCATATGATTGGGCAAAACTATTGTAAGAATAAAACAGAACATGTTTACTTGTTAAACTATGTAATTCTGTATACCAAGCCTTGGTTGCCGAGTTGGTGGTGCCACTCGTAACTGTTTGCTCTTCATAATCATTTACATAAAAACTAGCATTTGGAGCCCGATTATATAAATCTTTTGCCTCTTGTTTAGCATCCGATGTGCTTGAATACTGACTATATGAGTAAGCGCCATATTTCAAACCATATTGCTGACACAATGCCGCGTTATGAGAGAAATATTTATCCTTATAATCACTGCCTTGTTGCACCCGCAAAATAATAAATGGCTCAACTTTTGCCAATTTTTTAACCTGGCTAGCAGAAAGTTCTCCTTGCCACTCAGACAGATCCGGAATCTGTGAATTTAGCGTGGCCGCCTGGGCATGCTGAGTAGCAACCCCCGTAAAAATAAGGAGACTGATCATAACCATTGTTACCTTTAACCAGAATGACTTCTTTGATCTTTGATGCGTATGTATGACATCCATTTTGTAACTTCCTTCCTAAATAAAAAAATAATCTAAAACCACTAACAAATTAATTTAGCAAGAAAAGATTCCATACTTTTATGCTCAAAACTCCCCAATAATTAGATTATTGAGGAGCTGTTTGGTGATTACATCTTATTAATTATACTCCGTGTGCTCACAAAATCAATTGAGTTTCCAGCATTCCTCAAGATTAGGTTAAGCATCCAACTTTAAATGAATATTAAAAATAACGAGTTTATGAATATTCTTATAGCAAGATTAATTAGAATTCCAAATTTGTATACACTATAAAGAATAAAAGTGCTATCATTTAGATGTTATATAAACTATAGGGGGATTTGCAATGAACAAACTAAGTAAAATTGCAGTAGCTACGTTGGCTTCCGTCAACATGGTTGGTGCTGGTGTGATCACGCCTTCACTTTTGGGTCAAGCCGTCAGCGTTCAGGCTAGTTCTAGTTACAAGAAAGTAGCCAGTCGCAACATTAAGAAAACGGCTTACCATCGGAAGAGTTCAACTGGGACAGTTTGGAATGCCAGTCATACTAAGGCACTACATTATCTTAAAAACTATTCCAAAACAACTTGGAATGTGACCAAGCAGATTACACTCAAACATAATGGTAAGAAAACTAATTATTTCTATGTGAAAGATTCAAAAAACTCTAAGATCAATGGCTACGTTTATACTGGCTATGTGACAAAAGGTGCTTACAAAGCTCCCGGTTATACCGTTACATACAATCACAAATATGGTAAAGTTCAATATCACCGCGCTTCCAGCAAGTCCGTATCCGTTTGGAATACCGGTCATAAAAAGGCTGTTCATAATTTAAAGAACTACCCAACCACCACTTGGTACGTAGATCAGACGATTACTTGGAAATCACCTAAGGGCGCCAAGAGTAATTATTATCATGTAATTGATAAGAACAATAGTAAGGTTAATGGCTATGTATGGCATGGTTACGTCACAAAAGGTGCTTACGTAAAACCAGCCAAAACAACAATTATAAAACCAAGTGTTGCTGCTGATAAGAACTCAATTAAGTTACCTGCTGGCTATTACTCCGCTTTAGCAAAATATGCAAAAGATGCTGATGCTGGTAAAAGTACAACTAATGATGCTAAGGCCATTGATAAATTTGCAAAAACTGGTTCAGCTCAAACTTATAAACAATCATCAAGTGACCAGGCTGTAAAAATTGATGATGTAAACAAATTATCATCAACAATTCAGTTACAATTAACTCAGTTTGCGGCTCAATTAATTAATAACATTCGCAAACAAGCTGGCAATCCTGGTGTGACTGTTTCAAAAGGTGCCATTGACTTTGCCTCTGCTGTTAATAAAGGCTACATGGCTGACAATTGGAATCTTATGGAGAAGAGTGCTCATGATGTTCCGGCCATTCAAAAGGCAGCCAAATCATTTGGTCTAAATGCCGATGAACAATACTATGAAAACCTGTCTGTCTTGGAAAGTACTAACAAATCTGAATACAACACATTGGCAGACTTAAAGGGTGGCATCTATCAATCAATGCTTATTTTCTTATTTAAAGATGCCGGGAGTTCATATGGCCATGCCCAATCAATCGCGGGATGCCACACTGAAAAGAAAACTTACTTTGGGTTTGCTGCCCAACATTTTACTGATGGTGATCGTTACGCCTATCAGACTCATTATGAATTGATTCCTAACGATCCATTTTACATTACGACTCCTTCCAAGTTTAATACGAAGACAACTTACGCAATACCATCAAACTAGTCTTTATCAATTAATGAGTTAATTTTAAAACTAAAAAATAAGCTCCGTTACTGGTTTTTAATCCAATAACGGAGCTTATTTTAGTAACTACAAAAAGGTTAAAAAGACAGCGACTTCCCCAGTTCGGAGGCGTTTGGCCTCAGGGGGTGAAATTTATCTTAGCGATTTTTGCTTAGATAAAGGTCGAGTTTGAAGACAAGTGACCTGCTTGGCTTCAAATCGTGCCCGCTATTACGCATAAAGGTCGGTTTTCGTACCGAAAACCCGCAATGCTTCATACGCTGTCGATTCTTGTGGCAAAGATAGCCGCAAGAACTCGCACCCCGTTTCAGGCCAAGTGAGCCGGAGAACGGCAGTTAACCTAATTTCAGTAAACTGAACTGTTAATGACAGTAATTAGCGTCACATTGCACTTCCAACCTTTAGGGTGACTACACAAAATGTTATTCAATTCCTAATATCAAACGAACTTCTTCTTCAGTCAACGATCCTTTATTTTCAGTACCACTCAGCACTTGATCCACAAAGTTACGTTTTTTCTCCTGTAACTTATAGATTTGTTCTTCAATGGTTCCCTTTGTGATTAAACGGAAAACATCAACTTTCTTGGTCTGGCCAATTCGATGGGCCCGCGCTGTGGCTTGATCCTCAACGGCCGGATTCCACCACAAGTCTACCAAGATCACCATGTCAGCGCCGGTCAAATTCAATCCGGTTCCGCCGGCTTTTAGCGAAATTAAGAAAATATTCTTCTCGCCAGCGTTAAACTCATTGACCATATCCAATCGTTCTTTAGGTTTGGTGCTTCCCTGTAACACATAATGATCCATTTTTTGTTTGGTTAATTCGTTGCCGATAATATCCAGCATGCTGGTAAATTGTGAAAAAATCAAAACGTGCCGGTCATTTTCTTCCGCCTGCCGCAAGATTTCATATAATTGCTCCAGCTTACCGGAATCACCCCGATACTCGTCCATATACAAGGACGGCGTATCACAAATCTGGCGCAAACGCGTGAGCCCGGCCAAAATGGCCAACTTATTTTTCACAAAACTGGTGCTAGTCATCCCTTGCACCTTAACCTGCATTTGCTTCAATTGCGCTAAATAAACGGTCTTTTGTTTCGTAGTTAGCTCATTATACAAATTAGTTTCCACTTTTGCCGGAATATCCTTCAGCACAACCGATTTTTCCCGTCTTAAAATAAACGGTTTAACCCGCACGGCCACTTCTTCGGGCGAGAGCTTTTTAAACGCCTTTTTGCCAGGTAATAGTCCGGGCATAATGATTTCAAAAATTGCCCATAACTCTTCCACCCGATTTTCAATGGGCGTTCCTGATAACGCGAAAGTATTTTTCGGTGTTAGTTTGCGAATGCTCTGATTCGTTTTGGTACTGGCATTTTTAACATATTGCGCTTCATCCAAAACCAAGTAATTGATCTTGCGCTCGTTATATTCGGCCACATCCAAACGCGCACTGTTGTAACTCGTGATTAAGACTTCCGTTTTACCCTTTTCAATCAATTCACGGCGATTTTCTTTGTTGCCATCCACTACCTGGGTCGTCACATTCGGCGCAAACTTCGCGAATTCTTCTTGCCAGTTATAAATTAGGGAAGCTGGTGACACGATCAAATCTGGCTTGCTTTCATCCAAATGATTCATCAAAAAGGCGATCATCTGTATTGTTTTACCGAGTCCCATTTCATCGGCCAAAATCCCGCCGAAGTTGTAGGAATCCAACATTTCTAACCATCTGACCCCTACTTCTTGGTAAGGACGCAACGTTCCGTTAACCGGATTAATCGTCTTAACTTCGAATTTTTCTGGGTGGGCTAAGTTGGTAGACAATGCTTGAAACTTTTCATCAAAGTTCGCCGTATCTTTTAAAGCTGCTTGAACCGCAAGCGCTTGGGAAGCATGGACCTGCATTTCACCATGTTTAAACTTACCTTGTTTTCGAATCTTGAGCAGGGCCTTGCTAACCTTCCGAAATTCGTCATCAACCAGAATAATTGAACCATCAGATTGGGAAATGTACGGTTGTTCCACATCCAGTTGTTCCAGCATGTGGTCAACGTCGTTTTCACTAACGCCATCCACCGAAAACTTAACTGTCAATAAGCCGTCCTTTTCAGAAACATCCACCGCTGGCTTCAAGTCATTCGAATCATGCAATAATGCTTGGAGATCTTCTGAAACGGCAACGATCCCATTTGCCCGCAGGTTAGGTCATTCCTGCATAAAGAAGCGATATAACACATCTTCTTGATCAAAGTTCTTAACCCATACATCATTTTGCGGTTTAAATTTCAAACTCGCTAAATAATCCTTGGTTTGTTTTTCTTTATCTAAATTACGGCTGGCCTTCGAGTATTTGCCAATATTGGCACTCGAAATCAACTCGCCATCGTATTCGTAATTCAACTCTAATTGAAGTTCATTACCATTTTTACTTAGATCAAAATGAGGGGTCATTTGATTGGTCATAAACACCTTGGGCACGGTAATAACGCCGACTTCTTTAAAGAATTCAATGAAGTCGTTTAATTCAGTTTCGCTACCCCACGCAAAATGCATCGCCGCTGGGTCAGCGACATCGGCTTCTTGACGCAGCTTACGCGTAATTTCATTACCCATAATTGTGTTGTAAGCACTCAAAATCTGTTTAACGGTGTCCATTTGCCGAGGTGTCGCTTGATACAACTTATTTTGCACAATCAAAACAGCGTTAGCAGCAACGTAGGTTTGCACATGACTTGTAATCGTTAATTTGTAGCCGTCGTCTTGGGCCAACGTGCCTTCAAGCAACCCATCATCTGGTTGGAATTGTTTGTAGATAATCTCATTAAAAACCGTTTTATGCTCTGCTTGTTGAAATTTAAAATCAGGTAACTCTTCAAAAAGTTTGAAGAATTGTGAAACATGTGACGTTGATAGCAATAAATACTTGCTGGGACTAAGGGTGCTGTTCCCGGTAAAATCAGGTTTGCCAGCTTCAACAATGAAATCCAACAATTTCTGATCAGTTTCAGAAAATGCCGATTTACCTAGTTGAAAGTCAGCTTTACCAGCCGTTTGAAACACGTCATTATTTTTATAAGCTTCAAAAAAGCGATCTAAATTATTAACAATATAAAATCTTTGGTCAGACTGAGCGGCCACTCGGAATTTTATAAAAAATCGATTTTCTAAGGTATCGTAGTCCAAACCTTCATTAACTTGACCGACCATTAAGGTCACTTCTAAACTTAAGGGCTCAGCAGCCGCTTCTGGTAGGGGTTGAAAATACTGCTTTTCAGGAATATCTAGGTTCTTCAAAAACAGCTCACCATACTCATCAGCCTGGGGCTTTTTTCTATGTACCATTCTAATTTCGGGAAAGTTGGTTACTGGCTTCGAATGAGAATGTGTGGACATTGTTGTTTTCCCATCATCGAGGGCATTCGATTCATCATTATCAAATAAGGCTTCAATCGGTGTATTTTGTGCTTTGAAATATTCAATCACAGCCGCAATGTGTTTGCAGTAGCCATTTCCTGGGAAATACGGACATTCACAAGAATCAGCATCTGGATCAGCTTGATTAACTTCCACGGCATACGGATACGTCCCAAAAACTGTCGCCTTGACCACTTTATTCGTTTTATCAATCTTTTCAATATGAACTTTATCATTTTGAACAATTTTCTTGCCGCGCGCCCAAATTTTCGCGGGCATTTTTCTTCGATACATTTAATCGCTCCAACTTCTCAATATCTTTATCACTACAGAGTCCATTCTACACTACCCCGGACGGGAATTACTAGCAGCGATGGCCGGAATCAAAAAGCTTTTTGAAAACGAGGCGCCTTGCTCACCTCATTTACAAAAAGCTTTTAACTTAATTTAAGTTCAATTTATTCAGTTTTCATATTCTGAACTTCTTCAATAAACCACTGATTGAAGTCATCCGCATCAATACCAACGGCAACTTGGGCATTGGTGTTCCCCAGATGATAAGCGCCCCGAATATCAGCGACCGTTTCCCCAATGGCCGGGCCACTCGTTTGAATATCAATCCAGTACCTGGCAGTTTGATAAAATTCAGGATGCAATAGATAACAAATTGTGTTCACATCATGCATCGGAATACCACCTTCATGACCTTCATAATAATGCTTAAAAATGGAAGCCAGCATGTTGCCCGCTTCACCTAACGTCCCAACGGTATTTAACGTTTTTTGCGTTAGTAAAGCTTTCATCGTAACATCCAGCCCAATCATCACGATCGGAATCCCAGAATTGTACATAATCTGTGCCGCATCCGGATCCGTATACACGTTAAACTCGGCAGCACTGGTCATATTACCGCGACCCAAGGAACCACCCATCGCAATGATTCGCGAAATTTTCGGTTTAACTTCAGGATGCGTTGCCAACAACAAAGCAATATTGGTATAAGCTCCCGTTGGCACTAAAGTGATTGGTTCTGGGCTTTTCATAATTGTCTGATACAAAGCTTCCATAGCAGTATGTTTAACCGTGTCGCCAACCAGTTCGTCAAAATTATATCCGGGCATCCCTGATTCACCGTGAATTCGGGCAGCATCTTCAAATGGTTTGATCAAAGGTTGTTCGGCACCACTGGCAACTGGCACTTTCTTATTGAAAAAGTGGACGAGTTTCAAGGCGTTCTTGGTGGTCTTGTCCACGGTCACATTTCCAGCAACCGTTGTGATTAATTTAACGGCAAGCGCCGGATTGTTTAAAGCCACCGAAATCGCAGCAGCATCATCAATTCCTGGATCACAGTCCATAATTATTTTGGTGGTCATTTTTATTATCCCCCATCTATTAACTCCATTCAGTACACTTCCATTGTACTGGATTCTCGGATTATTAATAGTCTTAAGTGCTTGGGTGGGATCTCACAAGCGTTTAAACTTAACCAAAAATATTCTTGTACTTGTTTAAATTAGTGCTGGTTCCCACCAATTCACCCTGGACAACAATTCGATTGGGTTCATTTGTAGCCGGTGACGCACAGGTAATTAACGTAACCACTTTTTTACCAGCGACTTCTTTAAGCACTTCAACTTCACTCTTAGGAACGGTTCGCTTACTGTATGTGCGGTAGCGATAAACTTTTTTCATATCCGTTAAATAGATCATGTCGCTAATTTTGACTTGTTTAAGGGGTGAAAATAAAATTCGGGTATTCGTCATATAATGCCCTGATATGGCATAGTTACCCTGCCCCATTTGTTGGTCTTCGCTCATGGTACCGGCACCGCGTGAAAGGACTTCGTGCCCTAACCCTTTTCCAATTGGCAAACGGAGGGCAACGCTTGGAATGGAAACTTTGCCAAGGGGTGCATAGTCACCGGCATCATCACCCTGAGAAAGACCATTGGTAAATCCCTTTGTGGCATTCTTGGCAGCCTCAACACTAACACTGACCGGATTTAGCATTTCGACAGAGGAGTAGTCAAAGTTAGCTGGTTTTCGTTTGGAAGCTTCCACCTTTTTTGGCGTCATATTTTCGACTTCTTCATTACCCATGTGCTCAATTAAAGGATTACTCAATAACCCGACCATCGCAATTATCAAACCGATACAAAAGATTCCAGCTACTAACCACTTTTTTGCTTTTCGACTCATCTACTCATGCCCTCCCTTTTCAATATCTAAGGTCTATTTTGCCTTCGCAAAATCTTATTTTCATGTCGGATGTCCATCCTCGCTACGCCATTAAAATGGCTAGTCGGACTGGCTCCTTTTCAAAATCTAAGGTCTATTTTGCTCTCGCAAAATCTTATCTTCAAGACGGATGTCCATCCTCGCTACGCCATTAAAATGGCTAGTCGGACTGGCTCCTAATGCTTTTTCACATATCCAGATCGTCTTTTTTTATACCAACGATAACCACCGTATGCGGCACCACCGGCCACAACGACCCCTAGGCCAATCCATATCCATGGAATTTGTTGCTTAGGTGCTGGTTCTTTTTCGTTTGGAATTCGATGTCCCCGAACCAACAACCGATGACTGTTGATCATGTATGGCGTACAAGTCATCAGCGTTACGTAATTATACTTATCATCCTTCGCAAAATTACCGAGCTCATCTGGCGTAATCGTCTTAATTCGATCAACCTTATAGGTCATTTTCTTACCTTTAGAATTAATGAAGAAACGGTCACCCTTTTTTAGTTTGGGTAAATCAGTAAAAAGTTTACTTCCAGGTAAGCCACGATGAGCCGTAACCACACTATGCGAACCCTTTTTTCCATCTAGTGGGGACGTCTTTTCCATGAGACCAGCGCCTTCACTAAGTTGCAGATCGTCGGTTCCTTTAAAGATCGGTAACTTGGCATCAATGCCAGGAATATTGATGGTTCCCAACATTTCAACTTGGGTCAGCATTCCGTTGATTGTATTTGATTTTTTATCTTCATCCACTTTTTTAACATTAAACTGCTGAAATGGATTTTTGAACCAAGATAACGTTTTATTAATTTGGGAGGTGGAAACAACGACTGCCTGTTTACTATGTCGTGAAACACTATTATATGTGTCGATCATGCGGTACTGTTGTTGTTGCGACATTGCGTTTGAAACGAACGGGAACGAAATGATCCCCAATCCGATAACAAATATTAGCGTTGCAATTGTCCGTTTTAGCCATTTCTTTTTAATGACTAACACCTCCTTTAATAAAATTTAAGTTTTTCTATTTATGTATGACAATAAGGATGCGTCGTAACCATCCTTATTGTTAATGAAACTTATGTCGTAAAAATTAAATTAGTGATTAAATTAATTTATTTTTACGTGATTTGTAGTAGTAGAATCCTGCGCCACCCATCAATACTGCACCGACAAGGACGAATACCCAGATTCCCATACCACCAGTAATTGGTAAGTCATATTTTGTATTCTTAATTTCTTTTGCTGCTTCTGCTTCTGAGTCTCCATCAATAGTAAATGGAATAGTACTATCTAATTTACCATAGTGATTTGGAGCCACATCTTCTTCTAGATAGTAAGTTCCATAAGGCATTAATGGAATATTAAATGCACCTAATGTAGTGCCATTATCTCCATCACCAGATGTGAATGGCGTTGCATTTTCCTTGTTTGCCACCCATTTCACAAACTTACCACCTTCAAATTGTGCGAACTCTCCTTGACCAAGTACTGAATTATTTTTTACATAGAAAACAGCACCGGCCAATTTTTCACTATCTTTACTATCAATTTTTGTGAAGTCTTTTTCACCAAATTTAAGGAAGTTTTTTGCGTAAATTGTCCATACACTACCTTCCTTTTTTGCGTGTACATCATCTGGTGAGTCAGTGATCGTGATATTTCCACCCGAGACATTAAATTTAATTGTAATAGGTGTATATCCATCCACTGCGGTTTCTGTTAATGTATAATCTCCTGCAGCCAGATTTTCAATCTTAATTCTACCTTGAGCATTTGTAGAAGATTCTACAGGTGTAAAATCTCCTGTGTCTTTAGTTAAAGTAAACTTAATTCCTGATTTAAAAATAAATTCTCCTGGTTCATTAGGATTTTCCATTTTCTTTTCAAGTTCTGGATCTGTTTTTGGCACATCATTCTTAGCATATAAATGAACTGTGTCACCGGTAGCTTTTTCTAAAGGTAAGTTGAAGACAATTGGCGCTGCTTTGGTAGTTGTGTGACTTGCATCTGCATATGTTTCAAGAATCATGTATTTACCACTATTTGTAATTTGAGTAAAATTAAACAAATTAGCATTATTCTCATCTTTTCGTGAATCAATTGTTTGGTCTGCCTCTGTTATACCTAAGTCTGCTAGTAGCGCTGTATGGTCATCGCCAAAATCTAAAATGTATTTTTGGAAAGCATTAAATGCATCCCCATCATTATCATAACTTGGTGTTCCTGGCTTAGCTTTCCAGGCCGTAAATGCTGAATCTACACTATAAATAGAAAATTCTACATCTCCGTGGCTGCTTTTATTCCAGTCACTGAAACCATTAATAGTTCCTTGGTTAGTACCATCACTAGTAATACCTCCCGTAGTACCTTGGTCTCGCACCATCTTGTGCAAACTCACTGTAACTTTATCATCAGCTGCACTCACACTCTTAATGCTCGTCAACCCGAGTGCCAGCGGTGCCATTGCTGCTGCAACCAGCAGACCGGCTCCAATCTTTTTGAAAAATCCTTTTTTCGTTGCTATCATGTGTTTTCCTCCTATAATGTCTAGCTATTACCCTCTTTGATTTTTTGTTGCCTAATTTTTAATAGGAACCAACTTAACCTCGTCGTCCCAATATATGTGGCAGAATAATCCAATTATCCATTCACATTACCTCGTCGGTTTTTATAAAGTAAGTAACCTCCAACAGCTACTACCAGCAATCCAACAAGGATAAATATGAGATTACCAATTCCACCCGTAACAGGCATATTTGGTTTAGTTAAGTGATTATTAAACACGACAGATGTGGAATTAGAATTGATGGTTGTAAAATCAATTGTAATTTCTTTTTTCTCTTCAGCACCATTATTTTCATGCTTAATCGTTGTTTTATAACCATCCGCATCAATTTCTGTAATTGTTACCTTGGCATCTTTAGGCAACCCTTTAATAGTTGCTGTTTGATCAGCCTCTAGTTCAATTGAAGAGGTAGATTTTCCATCTTCATCAAAAGTGATATCTTGTTCACTGCCATCACCAGCAGTATATTTATAGGTACCAGCTTTTTTAGGATCAATACTTAAATTGAATTTAAATTTAGTCCCATGAGGAACATCGCCAGTCACCGTTTTCTTAATCTGAAGATCCTTGGTTTCTGGTTCTTCTTCAAATTTATTCGTATAATCAACGATGTGACTTTGGCCTTTATCGGCTTCACCCATTTGAACTGGTCCAGTTTCTCGATTGTCTGACTCAACAGCATTGCCATCAATTTCAATACCTGTACTTGCACCGTGAGCTTCTGTTTCGTTAATCGAGAACCTCGAACCATTTGGTACAACTAATGAGACATATTGTCCATGCTTTAAGGTGATTTCTTCTGATTTACCATCTGTAAATTTAAGATTTATTTCCTCACCTTGACCATTGATTTTCATTTTTAAGGTGCCGTCAAAATTTTCTTCATCTAAACGAGTGATAACAAACTTGAATTCTTTATTCTTATCATCATCACTACCTTCGACTGTCTTTTTAACAACTAATTGAGTCTCTTCTGGTTCTGGCTCAACTTCTGTTGTAGGGTTATACGTCCAAGAATGGGTTTCTGCAGATGATCCCAAGTAAGTATCTGCAACAATTGTTCCATTGAAGTTCGTATAACTTTGTACGGTTTGAGAAGGTGCCAATACAGATCCAAAGAACATATTTCCAACAAGGTTCACTTCTTCGGACCCTTCTGGAATTGCCCATAAAATTGAATAATTATATCGGGTTCCTTTCCCAGCTTCGGGATCAGGTCCAATAAGCTCGCCATCCACATATACATGCATGTGGGCACTACCTAGTGCACCACTATCTTTGTCCGGTGTAGCAACAAAGATAACATTTTGTTCATCTCTTAATTTTATATTTAAGGTCTTACCCGCTATTTGACTATTACTTACTTTAATTACAAAAGTATTTTGTACCGCTTCATCTTCAAAGTTTAATGTCAATCCATTGCTATCTTCTGTTAAATAGCGAGTGTCATCAAAATCAATGGCATAAGGGGTATTAACTAGGTTATCTCTTGTTTGCTTTAAGGTTGTCAAAGTATCTGTGACATCAATCCAATTACCATTAATTGCGGCTCCTGTAATGTTGTCACCACTATTATTATATTGATAACTAACCCGTCCAGTTCCTAAAGGCCCACCAGTCAAGAAAGTCTGAGCACCATTATTAATATCCGTAAGTGAATGCTCATTTCCAAAAACGGCTGCTCTGAAGGTAAGCCGATCTCGACGTCCGTCATACGCTTTTACGTAACTTGTTTCTTGCCAACGTGTATCACGTCCTTCATTACCAATTTCAGATACGTTAGTCAAAGAATTAACGGCAATATTTCCACTGGTATGCGCATTCCCACCTCTTGCAAAATTTTCCGCAAAAATATGAAAGTTAGCTGCAACTCCTAATGGGTTACCAGATCGATCTGGAAATTCTGGTAAAGGAATTTCTGTTACTGCACGTGTTGCCTTTTCTGTAGCACTACCGGTATCACTATTCGTTCTTGCCCTACTATTTTGGTCAACATCAGTGTCCGCATCGTCGTTATCTTCTGATTCAGTACTTCCACTACTTTGACTTTCTTCTTTAGAAGTTTCAGATTCTTTTTCAGTTGCTGAACTATCCTCTGATTCTACTTTTTCATTTTCTACCGGTGCCAGGAATGAAAGAGAACCAAATTTAACGTTTTCCTTCAAACCACTAAATTTCATTTCTAAATCAGCTTCAAAATCTTTTGTAATACTTTGGATTTCTAGTGGAAGCGCTATCTCATAATTAAACACCTAATCATCTTCAATATTTTCGAAATCTTTTTTGTTCCATTTCAGCATGTAACTATTAAGTGCTGCATCATGTTGAAAGGTCATTGCTGGAGCCTTTACAAAGGTTCCATTAACCACTTCTGGTTTAAGTGTTTGTGTCTCTTTTTTTTAAGTTAAACTGTCTGTTCCAAGCAATTTAATTGATGTACTATCATTTTCACGGGCTTGTTTTCCCGTCATCTTCAAGTGAAATTTAGCATTCACTTGCTGATCTGCATCAACTTCCTCCAACTTTTCGTCATTTTCGTTTGTAAACTCTGTTTCTGTGATCTTAAATTGATCATCTTTGTCTCCTTCAGCAAAGGCTCCCGTAGCGGGATATCCAATTCCAAAGAGTAACAAACAGATCATTAAGACCGAGTAAACTCTCCTGATGGCCATACAGTTATCCTCCTATAAAATGTTGTGTGTGGTCGGCTCTTCAATATTTCTTATATGAATCATAACATGGTGTTTATTTAGATAAAACCAATATGACCACACTTTTCTTATGATTACGATAATATTATGGTTAAGTACATTATCTTTTTAATTTTATAAAAATAAAAACTATTCTGAAATTTGCAAAACCTCAACCACAGAATGTTGTGGTCAAAATCGTTATCATTTTGGATAAAAAAATCCCCTCGAAGTTAATAAATGATTTTCATTTATTAACCCCAAGGGGATTAAATTAGTTATTTAATTTATTCTACCAACTGAACAGCCCAACAATTCCAGCTGACATCAGTGAAACTAACACACCGGATAACAGCATGTAGCCAACATTTTTTGAAATCACATCGTTTTTCTTACGATCCACAATTCCCTTGAACGCTCCAATAATCATCCCGGTCGTTGAGAGGTTTGCGAAAGAAGTTAAGAAAACTGTTAACATAGCCTTAAAATGAGGCGCATATGTTGAAATAACGGGGGAAACTTTCCCCATGACCACAAATTCGTTGGTCACTAATTTGGTTCCCATGAACTGCGCAAATTTAAAGGCCGTTGGCACATCCAAGCCCAAGAGCCAAGCAAAGGGAAACATGATAACACCCAAAATGTTTTCCATCGTCAACCATGGCGCTACTAATTGTAAACAAGAATCAATCAATTTAGCCAAGGCCACGAAGGCAATTACGTTGGCTAAAATAATCAAAACCAGTTTACCAGCACCAAGAATTGAATCTCCCAAGAATGAGAAGAATGGCTCTTTCTTAGGTTTCATATCTGCTTTAACTTGATCTTCTGCCAAGTCTTCAGAACCACTCGTTTCTGTAGTCTGCGTATTTTCTTCAACCTGCGCACTGCCACCAAGTTTAGCGATTGTATCTTCTTCTGGAGTCACCGTAACAGGATTCAAAATAATGGTGACAATAATTGCATTCACAATGTTAATTGGCACCGCGGCGATTACATACTCGCCAGGCATCATCTGCATATACGCACCAAGAATTGAAGCCGTCACACAACTCATTGACATCATGGCGATTGTCACCAAACGTTGGGCCTTCATCTGTTTCAATTGAAGACTAGAAACTGCCAAGGCTTCGGTGTTACCAAGGAACATCATTTCAACCGCAAAAAATGATTCGAATTTTGGTTGACGGGTAATAAATGCCAAACCGCGACCAACCCATTTAATTAACCAAGGTAAAAACCCAATATAAGTTAAAATATCGAATAATGGCACGATCATCAAAATTGGTAACAATGAACTAGTGACAAAATCCATTGGTTTAACTTTCACCCAACTGGCTAAGGCAAAACCGATTCCTGAATACGAAATTTGAACCATCCAGTTAAATGCGCCGGCTGCAGCTTTCACTCCGTCGATTCCGATCGAAAAGCCGGTCAAAAACCAAGCCAAGAAAATGTTGATCACTAACATTGTAATGACTGAACGCCAGTCAACGTGTTTCTTATCTTTGGAGAACAAAAATGCGACACCAATAAATACAAAAATTCCAATAATATTAACAATTAAATATCTGCCATTTCCCATTCTGCTAGCTCCTCTTCCTATATGTATGCTCCCAATAATTAAAATGCTCCTTATATAATATACCGATTAAGCGTACCCCTGTAAACAGCCAATGTAAGAAATCGTTTGTTCCCGGTTAAACTTGTTTACTTTAAAACAAAAATTGTGTAAAAACTCCCTATCCGAGTTTCTACACAATTTTCAGAAAAAATAAGTAATTTTATTTTCTGAGACTATTCGTCCAGCTTTTGCCAAAATCCTTGCACATTTTTCGCTAACTGTTCCACCGAATACACGCGTTGATAATGTTGCCAATGTCTTGGAAACAAACGGGTATACCGTTGATTACCAAAGCGATTGTCCATCAATACCACGTTGCCGGCATCCTGATCGCTACGAATCAAACGCCCCGCCGCCTGCAACACGTGATTCATCCCTGGCAACTGGTAGGCATATTCAAATCCTTTGCCGTTTTTTTGATCGAAGTAATCGCGGAGTAAATTGCGTTCATCACTCAATCCCGGTAACCCCACGCTCACAATTGCCACGCCAATGAGGTAGTCACCCACCAAATCAATGCCTTCCGAAAAAATGCCGCCCAGCACACTAAATCCGATCAAGGAATGCGGATAGTTTTTAGCAAAGGCATCGAGAAATTCTTTTCGAGCCGCTTCATTCATTTGATTACTTTGTTCAATCACGTTGAACTGCTGATATTTTTGGAGAAACGCATTCTCAATTTGCGTCATGTATTTGTATGAGGGACAGAAAATTAAATAATTTCCTTGTTTGGCGTTTACCATTTCAAAAATGCTGTCGACAATGCTACCTAAACTGTTTTCCCGCTGATGATAAGTCGTGTTTACATATTGCGTGATTAAAATATTTTGGCGTTGTTCTAAAAATGGCGAAGTTAACTGCAAACTCAATCCATTTTCGGCACATCCCAGCGTTTCTTTGAAATAATCCATCGGTGACAGCGTTGCTGAAAAGAAGACCACACCCCGACCCATTTTTAATGACATATCTAAGTATGGACTTGGATCTAAGCACAACTCTTTGACACTCACACTTTGATCTTCCTCAATTGTCACAATTACACGATAACTTTCATCGTAGAACGCCGAGATTTTGACGTACCTTAATAATGTGAAATAAAAATCCAAGATTTGGGAGGTGAATGGGGTTTGCGGCTGTTTTGGTAACCAATCCTGTACAAAACTATTAAATTTTTCTAGGCCATGCCGAAAACCAGTCAGCTCTTCGGTCGTCACCGCCTGCGTTTTATGTTGCTCCGTCAATGGAATTTTCACTTGATCAAAAACGGTTTGAACTTTCTTTAATTGGTTGGTAATTCCCTGAATATCTTCATTTTTGCCCGCCGTTTTTCCAGCCTTGATTAAATCGTCGGTATCCCCATCATCTACCTGCGCAGTATACATGTCTCGAGATCGTGACACTAAATTATGCGCTTCATCAACCAAGAAGAAGTTGGCATCCTCTGGTTGGGTGAAGAATCGTTGTAAATAGACAATTGGATCAAACAGATAATTGTAATCACAAATAATGACGTCCATAAACGTCGAGATATCCAGTGAAAATTCAAATGGATCTAAGGTATGCTTTTTCGCATATTTTTCAATGGTTGGTCGCGTAATCTGGTTCTCGTGTTCAAAGACATCCCGAATACCATCCTTCAGGCGATCATAATAACCAATCATATAAGGATTGTCTTCCGGAGCCACATCCACTTCTTCGGGAAAAATAATTTTATCCTTTGCAGTTAGGGTAATGCTTTTAATCTGCAGGCCTTTATCGACCATTAGTTGCAACCCTTTTTCAGCGACACTGCGGGTACTTTGTTTGGCCGTTAAATAAAATAACCGGTCACATAGATCCTCTCCCATGGCTTTAATGCTGGGAAACAGTGTTGAAATTGTTTTTCCCGTTCCGGTTGGTGCTTCCACAAACAACCGCTTTTTTAGCGCAATCGTTTTGTAGACGGCGACAGCCAAATCTCGTTGGCCATTGCGATACTCATCAAACGGGAACTTTAAAGCTTTAATACTTTTGTTACGCGTTTTTCGCCAATCACTGCGCATGACCAGCCAGTTTCGATATTCTTCAATTAAGCCATCGAAAAACGTCTGCAATTCTTCGCTTGTGTAAGTATGTTCTGTTTTGGTAATCTCGTCAGTTGTGCGTTGATAATAAGTTAACCGCAAAGTGACTTTTGGCAAATCTAAATCATGGGTTAGAATTGCGCCATAAACTTTGGCCTGACTCCAATACAAGGTTAGTGTATTTTCCGACAGATCCTCAAAATCAGGATCGGACGTTTTAATTTCTTCAATTAATAATTGATCGGCGGTTTGAATAACGCCATCCGCACGACCATCAATGACATAGTCTTCACCAGCCATCGAAACCGTTCGTTTGACGTAAACTTCTTTTTCGTAGTTTTCACCACCCGCCTTTTGCAGCTTCCGATGAATCTGCGCCCCTTCTAAGGCGGTATTTTGACTATTACTTGATGAATTCAGGTCGCCAGCACGAAGCACGAACTCAACTAGTTCTCGAATCCCTATTTTTTTTGCTGCCATCCGCGACGACCTTTCTTTAATAGTTAAACGTGTCTCAAAAAGCTGATCGTTTTTTGAGGTCACTCTTTAGTAACATCTAGACTTACATTTAAAATATTTTTGTTAACTTCCCGTAACATAAGGCTGTTATGATTGATAAATTCGGTCCATTAAATAAGGAGTATTTATGAAAACTAAATCTGCACTTCCCATTTTACTATTCTTTGCAACCTTTTTGGCGATCTTCTTCGGCCAATCCACAATTTCGGCGGATAGCATTAAGCCAATTCAGGGCATTCAGGCCACTGCCAACCATACAGACACCTTGTCTTCGATTAGCATTCCTGAAAAAATCCAAGCAATAAAATCCGATTCTAAAGCAAACGTTGCTGACACAAGTGATAAGAAAGCGACTAAAAACTACAGTGATTTAATTAACTTGGCTCGTAAGCAACTTGGTAAAGATTACGTTTGGGGTGCGGTTGGCCCAGATACATTTGATTGTTCTGGTCTAACCCAATACTTGTTTGCCAATGCCTACAACAAGACGTTGCCAAGAACGGCCGCAGCTCAATATGCAGCTTTTGACCACGTTTCTCATGATGACGTTCAGCCTGGAGATCTTGTTTTCTTCAGTTACAACGGTGGCGCTTCAATTGATCATGTAGGAATTGTCGTTTCTGGCGATAACCAAATGATTGATGCGCAAGATCGTGGTGTCCTTAAAGAAAGTTACATGGCTTCTTATTGGAAACCTTATATTGCAGGCTATGCACATGTGATGGATCTTAAATAGCTTAAAACCAAACTGTACAAATTAAACATAGCACACTAAAAAAGAAATGATTTCCTTTATGAAGAAGATAGCAATCTAGCTATCTTCTTTTTTTATAAAAAAAGTACTGATAGATTTCACAACCGTGAATACCCATCAGTACTATTTTTGATTATGTTAATTTTTTAATCCTTTTCGTTAGTGATCCACACTACAATTATTTCTATTGTTTCTTTCTTAAACGAAGAATTGGTCCTGCAAGCAATGTCAAGACAAGCAGTAATCCTCCAATAATCATTAACCCAATTTCTCTTCTTTCATCAGATTGTGGTAACTTATCATTTTGCGTTTGATCCTGATCATTGCCATCGGCAGCCTTAGCTGTATTGCCCACTTGGTTTTGATTATTTTTGAGATCATTCTGATCAGTATTTACATTTTTCCCCAGGCTTTGATTACTTTGATCAGTATTTGCATCTTTCCCTTGATTTTTGCCATTTTTGGAGCTACTTTGTCCAGCATTAGAATTGTCTTTCTGCGAATCTTGTCCATCTGATCCACTATTATCAGTATTACCATTTTTTATGACTGTTAAAAATGCAACATCTGAAGTCTTAGTTACATAGCTGTTGCTAACAACAACTCTAAATTTACTTCGATTACTTTCTGTTCCTTTGGTGGTATATTTGC
This sequence comes from Pediococcus damnosus, assembly GCF_001611155.1. Taxonomy (NCBI): domain Bacteria; kingdom Bacillati; phylum Bacillota; class Bacilli; order Lactobacillales; family Lactobacillaceae; genus Pediococcus; species Pediococcus damnosus. The sequence continues at coordinate 1,506,706 of NZ_CP012294.1, read as the reverse complement.
GGTTTGTTGCACCATTAATATCCTGCCACTTACCATTGATCAACTGTTGCCATTGATAACTCTTCACGTCCGAATCAGCTTTTGCTACAAATGTAGCTTTTTGACCTTCAGCAACCGTTTGATCTTTAACTTCAGGCTTAGCTAATTCTTTGACCGTCAGACTGGCTGCATCTGATGTCTTATTTACATGGCCGTTATCAACAATCACGCGGAATTTACTTTGATCAGCCTCAGTACCTTCAGTTGTGTACTCATTCTTATCAGCGCCATCAATATCTTTCCACTCATCATCAATCAATTGTTGCCATTGATAACTCTTTGCGGTCGAGTCAGCTTTTGTGGTAAATGTTGCCTTTTGGCCCTCTAAAACCGTTTTATCACTAACCTGTGGTTTGGCTAATTCTTTAACAGTGAGACTGGCCGCATTTGATGTTTTAGTTACATAGCCGTTATCAACGATCACACGGAATTTGCTTTGATCTGCCTCAGTACCTTCAGTTGTGTACTCATTTTCATCAGCCCCATCGATATCTTTCCACTCATCATCAATCAATTGTTGCCATTGATAACTTTTTGCGGTCGGGTCAGCTTTTGTGGTGAAAGTTACCTTTTGGCCCTCTAAAACTGTTTCATCTGCAACTTCTGGTTTCGCGAGTTCTTTGACTGCCAGCACTGCCGCATTCGAATATTTATTGATATGCCCATTATCAACATTTACACGGAACTTACTTTGATCAGCATCAGTACCGTCAGTCGTGTACTCCGTTTTATCGGCTCCGTCAATATCTTTCCATTCATCATCAATCAATTGTTGCCATTGATAACTCTCTGCAGTCGGATCAGCCTTTGTTTTGAATGTTGCCTTTTGGCCCTCTAAAACTGTTTCATCTGCAACTTCTGGTTTGGCCAATTCTTTGACGGTCAGTTTGGCTGTTTCTGATGTCTTAGTTACATAGCCATTATCTACAATTACGCGGAATTCGCTTTGATCGGCTTCAGTACCTTCAGTTGTGTACTCATTCTTATCAGCGCCGTCAATATCCTTCCAATCACCATCAATCTTTTGTTGCCACTGATAGCTCTTTGCTGTCGAACCGCCCTTGGTTGTGAATGTTGCCTTTTGGCCCTCCAAGACTGTTTCATCAGCAACTGTTGGTTTGGCTAATTCTTTAACTGTCAGTTTTGCCGTTTCTGATGTCTTAGTTATATAGCCATTATCTACAATTACACGAAATTCGCTTTGATCGGCTTCAGTGCCTTCAGTTGTGTACTCATTCTTATCAGCGCCGTCAATATCCTTCCAATCACCATCAATCTTTTGTTGCCAATGATAACTCTTTACATCTGCATCTTTTTCCGTACTAAAAGTTGCTTTTTGACCTTCTAAAACTGTTTCATCTGCAACTGATGGTTTTGCTAGTTCTTTAACTGTAAGGCTTGCAGCATTTGATGTCTTAGTTACATGACCATTATCTGCGATTACACGGAACTCACTTTGATCGGCTTCTGTACCTTTGGTTTCGTACTCATTTTTATCAGCATCGTCAATATTTTCCCAATCGCCATCAATTAGTTGTTGCCATTGGTAACTTACACCAGAAACTGCTTTAGTTGTGAAAATTGCCTTTTGCCCTTCTAAAACTGTTTCATTATCAACTGTTGGCTTGACTAACTCTGTAACCGTCAGCACTGCCTCATTGGAATACTTATTAATATGACCATTATTTGCTCTCACACGAAACTTACTTTGATCGGATTCTGTACCTTTAGTTTCGTATTCATGTTTAGTAGCACCATCAATATTTTCCCAATCACCATCAATTAGTTGTTGCCATTGGTAACTTACACCAGAAACTGCTTCAGTTGTGAAGGTTGCCTTTTGGCCTTCTAAAGCCGTTTTATCAGCAACTTCAGGTTTAGCTAATTCGGTAACCGTCAACACGGCCGCATCTGAATATTTATCGATATGACCATTATTAGCTTTTACCCGGAACTCGCTTTGATCGGCTTCAGTACCTTTAGTCTCGTACTCGTTTTTATCAGCCCCGTCAATATTCTCCCAGTCGCCATCAACCTTTTGTTGCCATTGGTAACTCACACCGGAAACAGTTTCAGTTGCGAAGGTTGCCTTTTCACCTTCTAAAACTGTTTTGTCAGCAACTGTTGGCTTAACTAATTCCGTAACTGTCAACACTGCTTCATTGGAATACTTATTAATATGCCCATTATTTGCTCTCACACGAAATTTACTTTGATCTGCTTCTGTACCTTTAGTTTCGTATTCATGGTTAGTGGCGCCAGCGATATTTTCCCAGTCACCATCAATTAGTTGTTGCCATTGGTAGCTTACACCCGAAACAGCTTCAGTTGTAAATGTTGCCTTTTGGCCTTCTAAAACTGTTTCATCAGCAACTTCAGGCTTGACTAACTCTGTAACCGTCAGCACTGCCTCATCTGAATACTTATTAATATAACCATTATTTACTCTCACACGAAACTTGCTTTGATCTGCTTCTGTACCTTTAGTTTCGTATTCATGATTAGTAGCCCCATCGATATTTTTCCATTCATCATCAATCCATTGTTGCCATTGATAATTCACACCGGCAACAGCCTCAGATGTGAATGTTACCTTTTGGCCTTCTAAAACCTCTTGATTTTCAATTTCAGGATTCATTAACTCAGCAACAGTCAAAGTTGCCACATTTGATTCATCAACTAAACTTCCACTTGTTGCTTTTACTTTGTATTGAGTACCATCAGCTTCATCACCATTAGTTGTGTAAGTTGAACTTGTCGCACCACTAATGGGTTCAAAAGAATCACCATCTTTCTTTAACCACTGGTAATGAACACCACTAACGGGTTCCTCAACTTTAAATGTGGCCTTCTGGCCTTCAAGAACGCTTTGATCTGCAATAGTAGGTGTTATGCCAGTAACCGTAAGTGTCGCTGCATTAGAAGTCTTTGTCAATACATTATCTGTACCATATTTTACTGTAACTCGATACTCTGTTGTTCCAACAGCATCAGTTCCATCAGTTCTATAAGTTCTATTTGTTGCTCCCTCAATATCTGCCCACTGACCTCTTTCCCGTTTTTGCCACTGATACTCAGCTACGTGATCGGCATTAATATTTTCAGCTGTAAAAGTTACCGATACTCCAGCTGAAATTGTGTGACTTGCCACCGTTGGAATTTCTGCCTTATTGTAGGTATATCTAGCTGATGTTGAACCCGACATCCCTGAAGAAAAGCGAATAATGTAATTCCCAGACTCCTTTTCACTCCATGCTCCCGCTTCCCAAGTTGCTTGCCCAACAGAATTTGTAGTAACCATTCCATGTGATACAGAATGTTCTGGGCCAGAATCTGGTTTAAAATACAGTCCATACGTCACTCTCGTGTTGGCTGAGGCGTCGATTGAAACAGGCAAAATAAGTAATGCAGTTTCCAGACCACCTGGACTGTAGCTATCCCATTCATTCACTTCTGAAGGAGATATGGTAACTGACGCCGACGCTCTTGCATCTTTCTTATCCTTCACTTTTTCTTCGACCTTTTCCGATGCTATCTTATTTTTAGAGTTTTCTACTTGTTCTTCGTCTTTAGAGTTGTTATCATTTTTTAATTCTGTTTGTTCTTTATCTTTAGAATTACTATCAACTTTTTTTGAACTTTCGTCGTCTGATTCTACAGCCATATTTTCTACCTTTTTAGATAAATCAGGTAGCTGTTCAGCGTCCTTAACATCCTGATTTTTTTTGCTCGTCTTTTGCGAGCTTTCAACATTTTGTGCAGAAATATTTACCATGGGTAGAATTGACGTTGAGAGAAGCGGAATAGTACAAGACATTACAATCAATCGCCGAATTTTACTACTTTGCTTTTTATATACTTTTTTCTTCATTAGGATCCCCTTTATAATATTTATTTTATGGTTATTATAAATGATTATAAAAGCTTAAACGAGTGTTTAAATAATTATGTGTAAATGATTCATTGAAAAAGGGAAGCCTCTCCCTTATGATAGTTAGCGTCTAAACAAACATCACAGGAGGCTTCCCCATGAATCAGTTTACCAAAGAAATCGTCACAGCACTAGCGCAGCGTCAGGATCTAGATATTATTTTCAAAGATCAACTAGAAACGGCCGTTAATGAGCTATTACAAAATGAACTTTCTGCATTTTTAGGTTATGAGCCCTATGATAGGAATGGCTTCAATTCAGGAAATTCTCGTAATGGCCACTACACGAGAACCTTTAATACAAAATATGGCGAATTGAATCTTACGATTCCCCGTGATCGAAACGGAGAATTTGTTAACCACACATTACCAGCCTATCAACGACGAACAGACCAGTTAGAACAAACCATCATTCAGCTTTATCAAAAGGGAATTACCACTCATGAGATCGCCGATCTGATGGAAAAAATGTATGGTTCCTATTACACGCCACAGACAGTTTCCAATCTAACTAAGGTAGTTAACGAACAAGTTGAAGCTTTCAAGAATCGAACGTTATCAGAACGGTACGCTGTCGTTTATTTAGATGCCACATATCTTCCCTTGCGACGTGACACAGTTGCCAAAGAAGCAGTTCATATTGCGATTGGCATTCAACCTAATGGTCATAAGGAAGTGCTGTCTTACAAGATAGCTCCGACAGAATCTAGTTCTGTGTGGTCTGAAGTATTAGCTGATTTGAAGGATCGTGGCGTACAACAAACCTTACTTTTTGTGGCCGATGGATTGGTTGGCCTCGAAACTGCCGTTGGTAAATATTATCCAAACGCCGTTATTCAGCAATGCCTAGTTCATGTAAGTCGTAATATTTCGCATCATGTACGGGTTCATGACCGTAAAGCTGTGTTAAATGATTTTAAGTTAATTCATCAAGCAACCAATAAACGAATGGCTGAGCACAGCTTAGCCAACTTTGTTGACCATTGGCGCAAAAGATATCCCAAAGTTACGCAAGCTTTATTAAAGAACCAGAAATTACTGGTATTTTTTAATTTTCCACCGGCTATCCGGTCTAGTATTTATAGTACCAATCTTATCGAATCATTTAACAAAAAATTTAAGCGACAAACAAAGAAACGTGAACAATTTCCCAACGAAGAATCTTTGGAAAGAACCTTAATGACTGTAATTCTTGATTACAATGACAAATTTGGGCGACGAACACATAAAGGGTTCAACCTAGTTCAAGACACTTTAGAATCAATGTTTTAGTTCAAAAGTGAGAGGCTTTTTCATTTACACATAAAATTTGACACTCTCGCTTAAACTGATAACCGTCAACAAATATATACATATAAAAGATAATTTATTTGTAAGTAACTACATCTGATTAACAACTTTCAAATGATATTTAATTATTTTAAGTACAAAATGGCTGGCTTTCTTTATGAAAGCCAGCCATTTTTTTATTCTAGAACATCTTATAAATTCTTATCCATATTAAACGTCAATTTAGATAATCCAGCGCCCTGCACAACCAAACTCCCTATGAAATCAACGGTTTGTTTACGCATTTCAGTAACCAAAACCTTATTCTGCTCAGTTAAATAATCCGATAAGGCTGATCCTGTTAAATCACGAGCTTTATTATCAGTATTTTCCAAATAACGGCGTTGTGTTTCGCGAATGGCAGTTAAGTAATCACGTGAGTTTTGGACAAATTGCGGATAATGACTTTCGACCATCATCGATAATGTGCGGTACATCCAGTAAGCGTCACTAAAGTTGAAACTCATGGCTGTATTCTTGTAGCTATCATCTGTATCGGTCGCATTACTGTAAAACGGTACGTAAGGACTGAAAGATGGCACCCCAAAGTTCAACCAGTAAATGGCCGCTTGTTCAGCTGGCACATTATTCCGAATTTGCAGAACATGTGAATTTTGCGTTCTATTCATGGAAATTGGACGGTATCGATACTTGTCGGCACTCTCGCCAGGTGCCAATGGATCATATTGAGTTTCGTTATAGTGGGAACCTAAAATGAATTCGACATCTTCGACCGAAATCTTGTGCGTTGTATGACAGATAAAGGGAAGCTCACCAGATTCTGGTTCCTGTTCAATTTCAGGATTCAAAAATTTCTGTGCATACCAAACTCGTGGCGTGTTGTAATGGCGGTCTTTTTCGTTAAACGTGCCAAAAATATGTCGGAAATTCCATCCTTGCGCATCCACATTCAAATGATGTTTCTCAACAAAGTCCTGAATGCCATCTGCCCACATGAAATTATCAGGATCATTGAAATCAACTTGCTGAATCGCAACTTCATTGGCAGCTATCGCATACGCATCATCTGGAATCCGTTGTGCCACCCAGTAATGACCAGTCACGATTTCCATGTACCAAACATTGTCTTTATCACTGAAAAGCACACTGTTTCCAGCGTTCGACCCATATTTAGCAATCAGATCCCCAAGGCGTTTGACTCCATCCTGCGCGGAATCCACATAAGGAAGCACCATCGTTTCAAGCGAATCTTCACCTAAGCCATCTTTAATCAAAGGATCATAGGCTAATGTCCGTTCATTGCCATAGGTACTTTCAGTTGCACTAACGGCGACGTTTTTCTCATTAATGCCGCTTTCATCATTCACACCTTCGTGTAACTTGTTGGGATCCGCATCAGGAGTAGCGGTATACCGATAACCATCTGCAGGCAATGGTGCTTCAAATCCATTTAATTTGGACTTTAAAACAACTTTTTGACCTTTAACGGCAGGGTGCATATAAAACTTCTTCGGGTGAATCGGCAAATACCGATCCTCGTTTCGAGCAATCATCGTTGAACCATCTAAACTGGCCTTTTTTCCAACTAAAACTGAGGTACACATACTGGTTACTTTATTCACGTTTCATCGTCTCCATTTCTGTGTCAATAACCCCATTCTACCAGAAAACGAATGCGTAGATTGACAAAAAAAGCCTGCCCATCGTTAAATGGCCAAACTCATTTAAAAATCTTATTTATTTTTATCGCGACGTGCAATCATCGGCATGATAAAGCCTAATGCGATTAACACAATTGGGGTAATAATGTTTAAGCCTAATTGTAAAAACCAGCCGTGAGGATCTGAAGAAAAGCTAACCTTTGGAACCATTCCTAAGACACACACGAAGGCGGTAAAAATGAAGCACCAGAAACCAAGTAACCAGCCGATCGTCTTATTTTTGACAAACATATAATCAGAATGAAATTTGTTCATATGCTTGCTCAAAAGCATGAAGGCCACGAAGACCCAAAGGTAACGAAGCGGCATGACAATTGAGTTTAAGTTTAAGAGCCAATTGTAAAGCTGTTGAATATTTTTAATTCCCAGTCCAGGAAGGATAATCAAGATTCCAACCAGAATTCCCGTCATCTTGTAACCATTAATGAATACCCCATGCTTGTTGAGTTTCATTAATGACTTAGGAACATATTCATCATTATGGCCTGAAAGTAAAATTCGTAGTGGCGCATCAATCGAAACAATCAAGGCCGCAATCTGACCAATGGAATTGGTTAATCCGTAAGTGATCATCAGAGCATTGCCGATATGATAATACTGGCCCAGCCGCTGAAAGGCACTGTAAGCTCCGTTCATCATCAAATCCTTAGGAATCGCCTTACTGTTGAATAAAATGGCCATGCCGACGGATCCAGCAATTGCACAAACTCCCACTAGGATAGCTAACACAATCATTCCAAGCGGAAATTCTTTGGACGGATTTTTGGTTTTGTTAACATATGGCGCGATCTTTTCAGAACCACCAACCGCTAAGACTAACATCGATAACGTCGTAAAATAGCTAAAATTAAAGTTTGGAATATATGTTTTCACATGCGTTAAGTTCTGCGTTGCTGCGGTAACGTTTGGTAAATGGGGTGCCGCAATTGCCAGGAAAATAAACAGAATCGACATGACAAACGTTGCGGTTCCGGCAAACGTCGCAATGACTCCAAGCGTTGTAATTCCCTTTGAAGCTACCCACATGAAAAATAGAAAAACAATTAAACATAAAATTGAAAAAATGGCTGTTGAAAAATGACTAAAGTAGGTTCCAGCTCCGGTAAACGCCCAACTAATGGCGATTAAAATATTTTGTGGCTTCTGTGCTAAGTATGGCACATGCACAACCCAGTATGTCCAGGCTGCAAAGTAAGCCAATCCTCGCGTAGAAGTGGCATCAATCCAAGAACTAACCCCACCACCACTCTTTTGAAAGGTCGATCCAAGCTGGCCTACCATTAATGTATACGGAATAAAGTAGACCGCTAAAATGATAATCCATGATGTGATAACCGACGCGCCTTGTTGCGCATAGTTATTCACAACATTGTTAAATCCCCAAACAGTATTGAACGCGATCAATGCAATTGTAAACCAACGAAATTGCTTTGTATTAGTACTCGTGTCTCCCAATTTAACCAGCTCCCCATATTATTAGATTATTTAAGTCTATTATACCGGAGAACTGTAAGGGCTTCCTGTGATGTTAGTGAGCGTTTTCACAAATTGCTAATTTTTTACTCATAGTTTTATTAGTTAGTCATTATTGGGCATGTCTTTAAGTTGTTTTCGAGAATTGTAAAAATTTCGATATGCCAAGTAACAGGCAATTACGGAGCCAATACTGGTTGCTGAAAGTAACATAAAGGTGACCATGATTTGATACTTAATTGCCCGAACTGGATCGACGCCAGCAAAAATAAGTCCAGACATCATTCCTGGTAAACTCACAATCCCGACTGTTTTAGCTGAATCAATTGTGGGCGCCATCCCCGTTTTAATACTTTCGCGAAGAATTCCAATCGAGGCATCACGCACCGTTCCGCCCAAAGCCAGGCGTTCCATAACACTTTGGCGCTGATCACGAAATTTCGTATTCATACTGCGGTAGCACAGCCCAATCGCCACCATCGAATTGCTTGCAATCATTCCAGAAATTGGAATCACTTGCGATGGAATTAGTTTAATGGCTCCTGATAGAATCAAAACTCCCAACGTTACGCCGGTACTTGCAAGAATAGCCACAAAGGAGATCGGTAAGGCATGTGCCATTCCATTACTCCGTTTTTGCGCATTCCATGAAGCATTAAATAAGATAATTAGAATCATGACTAACGTTAAAAAGACATTATTTACTCTAAATACATATTTCAATAAATAGCCAACCACAAAAAGTTGAATAACGGCCCGAATAACCGCCGTAATAATTTCTCGATCAATTCCTAACTTTTCCCGATAGCCAATCCACATCGCAACTAAAACCAGCAAACCTGCTAGGGTTAATGACCAATTACTCACATCAAGATTCATTTTGTGACCTCCAACTTTCCTTTTACAATGGTGATTATGTGACTAGCCTGTGCAATTTCAGTTGCATCATGGGTCACCGCCAGGATTGTGACATGGTGATCCTTATGAAAATGCTCAATTAAATTATGCACAATGTCCTTATTCGCTTCATCAAGACCAGCCGTCACCTCGTCTAAAAGTAAGACATCTGGTGAAAACATAATGTTACGAATCATCGCCACTCGTTGTTTTTCACCACCAGAAAGTTCCGTAATCTTTTTACTTAGATAACTTTCTGGTAACCCAACGTACTCAAGGGCCGATTTTTGTTTGGCCACGTCAATATCAGCATTGCGGATTTGAAAGGGAAAGTCTAAATTATCGGCCACGGTTCTCCCGAATAACGTAGGTTGTTGAAAACAGTAAGACACCTGCCGGCGATATTCAATTGGATCTTTTTCGCTAATATCTTGTCCTTTAAACAAAATTTTACCTTCAGTCGCGGTGAGCAATGACGCTAGGACGCGTAGTAAGGTGCTCTTACCACCACCGGAGGGCCCTGTAATTGTCAAATAGTCTTCAGCTCCTACTGATAATGAAATTCCTTGTAAAATTTGATTTTCTTGAGCTCGATATCCAACATTTTGAAGCTCTAAAATTGCCGTCATATTACCATCTCCAAACGTTTCGTTTTATTAACTCCATTATATCTTGTCGTCATTGAATTGAGAACTTTTTGTACTTACTTCCGAAGGAGATGTTATAATTTAAAAGAAATAGGAGGAGTTTAGCTAATGAAAACTGTATCAATGATCGTCCCATGTTTTAATGAACAAGAATCCGTGCCAATTTACTTTAAAGCAATTACTAAAGTCTTTGAAGATCCTCAAATGAAAGATTACACTTTGGAACTTTGGTTCATTGATGATGGTTCATCAGACGCGACCTTAAATGAACTTAAAACTCTCAATGCCCAACATCCTGAAACAGCGCATTATATTTCGTTTTCTCGAAACTTTGGGAAAGAATCTGCAATCCTTGCTGGCTTAGAAGCAGCAACTGGTGAAATTGTGGGCTTGATGGATGTTGACTTGCAAGATCCTCCTGAATTACTTCCAAAAATGCTTCGTGAACTACATACTGGTGAGTATGATGCAATTGGCACTCGCCGCGTTGGTCGTGAAGGAGAGCCAGCATTCCGGTCATTCCTTTCAAACATGTTCTACAAATTAATCAATAAAATTTCTAAAGTTGAAATTGTCCCTAATGCCCGGGATTATCGCGTGATGACCCGCAAAGTGGTCAATGCCGTTTTGAATTTACCCGAAAGAAACCGTTTCTCAAAGGGAATTTTCAGCTGGGTTGGTTTCAAAACTAAATATTTAGACTTTGAAAATCGTGAACGGGTGGCCGGTAATACATCTTGGTCAATTTGGCAACTATTTGAATATTCACTGGAAGCCATTATTGATTTCTCTACAGCACCGCTGGCAATCGCTAGTTTTATAGGAATTTTTGCTTGCGTTGTGTCCGTGATCGCCGTTATTTTCATCATTATTCGGACGCTTTTCTTTGGTGCTACAACGGCTGGCTGGCCTTCGTTGGCAGCAATCATCCTCTTCATTGGTGGAATTCAGCTTTTCTGTTTGGGAATTCTTGGCAATTATGTCGGCCGGATCTATTCGGAAAGTAAACACCGTCCTGTTTATGTCGTTAGTGAGAAAAAATAATTTTAACAAAACAAAAAGCATTTGGAATTTAGCCGCTGGACTATTCCAAATGCTTTATTTATTAGGCTTCATCTGTTTCATCAGAACCGAAATGCCGTTGCCACCACGATTTCTTTTTTGGTGGTTCTTGTAGCAATTGTGCGTTCTTCTTAGTGACATCAGTCAATTCAGAAATCTGAGTTTGTAATTTCACATTTTCGTCATGATACTGTTGGTTTTGTTTAACCACTTGAGCCAACATTTCTTTGATCTCAGACAAATCCTTATTCTGAGCTTCAAACATCTTTGTATCAACTACGGCTGGTGACTTCGTATCTGCCTTTTTACTTTTTTCGGCTGCTTCTTTGTCTGTAAGTCCCAAAGTTACATCGACAGCTTGTTTTAATGTATGCCGATCTCCCAACAAATCATTCATTTGTTGCAAGAGCTTCATATCATCTTCGGAATAAATCCGACGTCCTCGACCATCATGTTGGAACTTATGGCCCATTTGTTCCATTTCTTTAGCCCAATTACCTAAAGTTGCTAAACTACCAATTCGGTCTACTTTATTAACAACTTCAGAGCCTGTTATGTATTCATCTGCTTTAATATCTTTTGCCATATTGTCCACCCCGCTTTTAACTTAATTGTACTACAATTAGTTCAAAATTTGAAGTTAAAATTAAGTTCACAAAGGCCATAATTACTGGTTTTGTTTTTTTCCCTCGAGTTTTGTTAGAATGCCAAATAATCCTAGCGCTCCTAACTCACTAATTAAGATCAAAACGGCCATTGGTGCATAACTACGATTGCCAAGTGCGCCAGCTAACGGCGTAAATATACCACCCACAATGTTCATTAAAAGGCCTAAAACTGCCGAAGCACTCCCAGTGTTAGTGCTTTGACTGCTCATTGCAATCGAGGTCGCAATCGTATTAACTATGCCAATACAGATTACCACCACAAACAATGGGACAGCCACCAACAAAATATTCGGGGTTAACAATAAACTACCGACCATAATTACCCCGGATACCGATCCCAAAATTAACGCCAAGCTTAATACTTGCCGACCAGAAAGTTTGTTGGTCAAGTAGGCCGGAATATTATTACCAATGATGATGCCTAGTCCATTCAGGGCGTATAGTAAGCTAAATTGTTGGGCAGTTAAGCGAAAGAAATTCTGAAAAACAAACGATGAAGCCGAAATATAACTAAATAAAGCGCCAAAAACGAGCCCTTGAATGAGTGCGATTAAGATAAATTCTCTTTGTTTGAACACGGATCCTAATGATCTAAAGCTCTGAAGAACGCCTTGTGTACTTCGTGAGCTTTGGGGCAAGGTTTCATCTAACGTCAGCCAAATGCCGAACACGACTAAAACGCCAATCACTGTTAAGAACCCAAAAATTCCACGCCAACTCATGAAGTTCAATAAGAATCCGCCGATGATAGGTGAAATGATTGGAAAGATGCCGTTCACACCCATTAAGATAGAAAAAAACTTGATTAATTCTTTGCCTGAAAACAAATCGCGAGCCACCGCCCGTGAAAGAACCTGCCCAGCTGATCCTGCCAGCCCTTGAATAAACCGCAGCACAAGGAACAGGGTAATCGAATGGACTAGCATGATCAGAACTGAGGTTAAAGCAAACAACGCGAAACCAATGGCAAGTGGCACTTTTCGCCCAAATTTATCACTTAACGGGCCCACAATTAATTGCCCCACAGCAAGCCCAATCAAACAAAAAGTAATACTTAATTGAATAACTGAGGTACTTGTGTGAAATGCTGCTTGCATAGTTGGTAACGCTGGTAAATACATATCTAACGATAAAGGACCGGTTGCACTGATTAATCCAAGAAAAAAGGTTAACCAGAGCTTCCGACCCTTTGAGACTTGATTAGTTTTCATTTATATGACTCCTGCTCCGAATTTAACTTCAGAACTCAGTGTAACCTAGTTTAGCTTTAAAAAACAAATCAATCTGGTAATTTTCCGGTTGTCCACCAAAGTTTTACAAGTGCTTGAGTACCATCATTGCCTAAATGTTTTTCATCGACTAACCGCGCATACAAATTACGGGCCGCATCTGTCGCGGGTAAACTAATATGCATCCGATCAGCTTCATTTAACGCAATACGTAGATCTTTCAAGAAATGTTTTGCAAAAAAGCCTGGCGTATAATCATTTTTAAGAATTCGAGGTGCATAATTTTCCATACTCCAATTATCAGCACCACCACTTTCAAGAGTTTGCAGAACCTTTGGTAAATCAAGTCCAGCGGCATTAGCATAAACTAACATTTCACTCATCCCGGTCATTGTGCCGGCAATCATGATTTGATTAGCCATCTTAGCGTTCTGTCCGGCTCCAGCTTCGCCAAAGTAGTTTGTCTGTTGGCCAATCACATCAAAAATTGGTTGTAAACTATCGTAAGCAGCCTTATTTCCGCCAACCATAATTGTTAGTGTGCCCTTTGCGGCGCCAATATCACCACCTGAAACAGGAGCATCGAGAACTTGAGTTCCCTTATCCGTTCCATATTTACTAATTTTCTTGGCTAAAGTTGGGGTACTGGTCGTCATATCGACCACGATCTGCCCTGATTTAGTGCCAGCAAAAATGCCGGTTTTTCCAAAATAAACCTCTTCAACATCCGGCGGGAAACCAACCATTGTGAAGACAATCTCACTAACTTCGGTGACAGCTTTTGCAGAATCTGCCCAAGTTGCGCCGGCTTCAACGACTGGATCGGCATGAGCTTTGGTCCGATTAAATACCGTTACCGAATAACCAGCCTTCAGCATATTTTTAATAATTCCGGTCCCCATCACACCAGTTCCTATAAATCCAATTTTTTTCAACTAGTTCATCTCCTAATCTTTACACCATTATCATACGCACTTTTTCGCCAAATTACAGCGATCGAGCTTTGTAAAAATAAATTTTTAACCCTAATTTCTGGTATGATAGAGGATGAAATCATTGTTGGAGGAATAATACCCATGTCACAAGTCCATTTGCCAGAAAAAACGATTTTAACAACCCTTGTCATGGTTGAAGATCCCGCTTCGAAAAAAGTGCTTCTTGAAGACCGCCGCAATCAAAATTGGGCTGGTATTACGTTTCCTGGTGGCCACGTTAACTCTGGTGAATCCTTTGTAGAATCCGCAATTCGTGAGGTTTATGAAGAAACACACCTTGAAATTCAGAATCCACAATTAATCGGGGTCAAACAGTTTATGGCTGATCCCCATGTTCGTTACATCGTATTTCTATTTAGAACCAACCAATTCAAAGGAACCCTGAAAGCTTCTAGCGAGGGCGACGTTTTCTGGAAGAATCCTTATGAAATTAAACAATCGCAAGTCGTTGATGATTTCTTTGATCTGTTACAGATTTTTAAAAGTTATGATGTTTCAGAATTATACTATCAAGATTATAATGGTCAGTCCGTCAAGCGCGTTGAATAGCTTTACACATGCTATTCACTCTAATTCAGAAAGGAATTCCAATGAACGACAACAAAAATTACAAACCACAATTTAAAAAAAATTATCATAAATCGAACCAGCCCAAGACCTCTGTGCAAGACACGATCGAAATTGGCCAACGCATTCCTTTAACTATCAAACGCCTCGGCATTAACGGTGAAGGAATTGGTTATTTCAAGCACACCATTTGTTTTGTCAAAGGAGCTTTGCCTGATGAAGTTGTGACTGCAACGGTAACTACCGTCCATCCTCGATATATGACAGCTGAATTGCATACCATTCGTGAAAAAAGTAAAAATCGGGTGGAACCACGCGATGCCTACGCTGACGAAGTGGGTGGTTTTGAATTAGAACACCTCGCCTATCCGGCTCAGCTGGAATTCAAGCGTGATGTTGTTCGCCAGGCCCTTGAAAAGTACCGTCCTGCCGGTCATCAATACTACAAACTTTTACCAACAATCGGTATGGATAATCCCTATGAATATCGGAATAAGGCTCAATTCCAGATTCGTAAATTAGATGGTAAGGTTGCTGCTGGCCTCTATAAGGAAGGGAGTCATGACCTCGTTGATTTACCAACGTGCAGTGTGCAACATCCCCTCACAATGAAAATTATGCGTCGCGTCGTTGCCCTGTTGGATGAACTTGACGTGCCAATTTACGACGAAGAACATGGTTCCGGAATCGTTAAAACAATCGTTGTGCGGGTGGCAGTTGCAACTAATGAAGCTCAGTTGGTTTTCATTACCAACTCTACCAAGCTTCCCCATAAACGTGAAATGATTGCTGAACTTCAAAAAGATTTTCTTGAAATTGTTTCTTATATGCAAAACGTCAATAAAGGCAAAACCTCCCTTGTTTGGGGAGATGACACAACTTGTTTAGCCGGTAAGACGTTTATTCAAGATAAATTAGATGGATTGACCTTCAATTTATCCGCACGGGCCTTTTACCAGTTGAATCCTTCTCAAACTTCCAAATTATATGCAGAAGCTCGCAAAGCATTGGATCTTTCTTCCGATGAAAACTTAGTTGATGCCTATTCTGGAGTCGGCACCATTGGCCTCTCCTTGGCTGACCAGGTTAAAGAAGTTCGTGGTATGGACATCATTCCAGAATCCGTTGAAGATGCCAACGAGAACGCCAAATTAAATGGCATCACTAATGCTACGTATGAGGTCGGTCGTGCTGAAGACCTTGTTTCACAATGGATGGCGGCTGGTTTTCATCCGGATGCATTGATTGTTGATCCACCACGGACCGGCCTAGACGATAAGCTCATTGAAACCATTCTTGCTGCCAAACCAGAACGCTTCGTGTACATCTCTTGCAACCCATCTACCTTGGCCCGAGACCTAACTAAATTGACCACTGACTACATTATCGATTACATTCAATCAATCGATATGTTCCCGCAAACAGCTCGTTGTGAAGCAGTTGTTAAGTTTACGCGTCGTTGGTAATAAATAACTAAAAGTTGAAAGTACAGGATTTCAAGCAGCTACTTAATATAAAAATGTTAATAGTTTAGATCCCGTCTTCCAGCAAATTCGGGCTGGAACAGCAATTAACTTTACGTTGGTCAGTTAAAACTCCAAACAATCTATAAAGTCCTTATCTTTTCAAAACAGATAAGGACTTTTTTATGTCTTTGAATTTAAGTTTTTCCAATCCACCGAACCAGTTTGTTCATGCACATTTCGGATATCTTCAAGCTTTACTGCTTGTAACTCACCTTCAGAATCAGCCAGAATGATCTCTTCTTCATAATAACCACTTACCGTTCCTGTCAACGAATCCACTTTTTCACCGTCTAACAGAGATTTTAACTGGATATGTATGAAATGCTTATTAATCCATGCTTGTTGTAATCGCTGACTAATTTTTTCGAGTGATTGTTCTGGAAGTTGCTTTTCTGGAACTTCAGCTTGTTTCATTTTTTTAATGGCGCTGGTATGATCCGATAGGAAAAATCCACCCCATTTCAGCATACCCCGATCATGATAATCATTTTTGAAAAATCGTTCCGTGACAGATTCATCGACCCGTTTAATGATCATTAAATCATCCCTTTGAAATCCGATTCTGGCTTTCCGGCCAAACTAATTCATGAAATCCTTTAAACTGCATGGTAATTTGAGTTTTCTTTTGGAGATTACGAATCACACTCTCTAAATACGCTAAATCATAATTTTCGATGGTGTGTAAAGGGATCGATTTTTCTCGTTGATTCTTGGGCTTAATCTCCAGAAAAAAGTTAAACGTCTGACTAAAATGGTCACGAACCACTAACATTTGATAAATTGTGCGTGACTTCCGTAAAAAATCTTTCTGTAATCTTTCTAAAATTAACTTGGCTGCTTGTTCACTGGTTTCAATCAAAACTATTTCCTCCATTATGACCACCCACTAAGGATGCTCTGCCTAGCATCGTTGCCCCATGCAATAAACTACTGGCCGGGACAAGCGCCGTAGTCCCAAATTGATCATGGACCTTATCCAAAACTCGGGTCATGAGATCATGCTTAATTTGCGTATGAGGATTCATAAACAAATTTAATTGCAATCCCTCATTTGAAGATAAGTGTGAAAGGGAAACGGCAATGTTACGGATTCCCTCGCCATCCCATGTTTTTCGGAAAAGGTAAATTAAATATTGATTAATCTGATCCGAACTTTCTGTAACCTCAATTCGCATAGAATGCGCAAACCCACTCTTACCACTAGTCTCGGCACTGACATATGAAAATCCAATCATCAAACTCACACACCCAGCTTGTTGATGGTGATGCCGCATGCGTGAAGCAACTTGATTTCCAATTTCTTTGATGACTGTTTCAATTTCGCGTTGTACGACATAATCTCTAGCCAAAACTTGGGAATTTCCCCAACTTTTATCACTCGGCTTAATCAAATTTGATAACTGACTACGATCAATCCCCCACGCTAATGCCAAAAGCTGCGTCCCGATAATGCCAAACTCGGCTTTCAACTGATACGGGTTCGAATGGGCAAGATCATCCATACTATGAATCCCAACCCGTTCTAGATGTGCCGCCGTTCGCCGACCAATACTCCAAACAGACTGCAAATCTGTAATTGGCCATATTTTTTCTGGAAAAGTCTCATAAGTTAAGGCCCCCATCCGATCATCATCGTGTTTGGCAATCAAATCTAAGGCCAACTTAGCCTGCACTGGATTTTCACCAATTCCAACCGTCGTCCATAATCCTAATTTATCGTGAACCGCCGTTTGAATTCGTTTAGCTACTTCTAAGGGAGTCCGACCAAATAACCGCCAAGACTTCGACATATCCAAAATAGATTCATCAATTGAATATGGATAACAGTCTTCGTCAGCCACAAACTGGAGAAAAATTTTATTGATTGCTAAATTCTTTTTTATGTACAAATTCATACGTGGTGGCACCACTGTTATGCGATCATCTTGCGGCAAATCTCGGCAACGTGACACATTGGTAATTCCAAATATTTCTTTGGCCCGCGGTGAGGCCGCTAAGATAAGACCGCCATTGGTGTTGTCTTCTTCTGACATCACAACCAAAACAGATTTCAACGGATCTTCGTCACGGGTGACAGATTCAACACTGGCATAAAATGATTTATTATCAATCATAAAAAACAAACCATGTGGTTCTCGATCATAATTCATCGTCCTCACCTCTTCACCTCTTCACCTCTTCACCTCTTCACCTCTTCACCTCTTCACCTCTTCACCTCATTATACGAACATACGTTCTAAAAAGTCAACAAAAAAACGTCTAGAATTTATTTTTCTAAACGTTCTCTGAATCTAAATTTAGACAGAGGCCAATACCCCAACAAACTGGCTAGCCACATCCTTTAGGTAGGCAATGCTGGTTAGATACTGAGAAATATCCACATATTCATCATAACCGTGAGAAGAACCATTTCCAGGTCCAACTAAGATAATTGGGAAATCTTTTTTTGCTTGAACAAATTCCGAACCATCATTGGCACCTGATGAACTTTCAACAGGAAGAATTTTATCAAAATACTTACCGCTGACCTTCTGGGCTAGTTTGGTTAGCGAATTCTCACCATTGACAATTGGCACCTCTGGATAAATAAATTTAATTGCCAATTTCATTTTTGGATCACTTGCATTTAAGTCATCCACAACTTGCTGAAGGTCGGTGAAAATTTGCTCATTTGAATATTCTGGAATTGAACGAATATTACCTTTGAGCATTGCATAATCCGGCACACTATTAACCTGTTTGCCACCCTCAATAATATCAATGCTATGCGTCATCTTTCCGAGTTTTGCATTTACTTCAGTATGTTGACTCATCAGCTTTTGAGCGGCCAGATAAAACTGCATCAAATTGTCAATGGCGTTTACACCCTCATCTGGACGAGAACTGTGAGCAGGTACCCCAACTGAAGTTACTTGATAGTCAATTACCCCTTTGCAACTCGTGATAATGCCGTCCATATGAGGTTCTGTAATAATTAACCCATCCAAATCATCAGCATAACCCTGCTGAGTCAAAACATGCGCGCCATATTCACCGGTTTCCTCGCCAACGGTGGCTAACAACTTAATTTGACCTTCAATTGAAGTTCCACTTTCTAACATTTCCAACATGATAATGATGGCGGCTGCCAGTCCGCTCTTCATATCAGAAGCACCACGGCCAAACAACTTGTCGGCCTTTTCATCCACAACGCCAGCAAAGGGATCATGTTCCCAATGATCAAGATTTCCAGGGTCAACCACATCCATATGCCCAGAAAAGCCTAAATGTTTTCCGCTGGGGTTTCCCATCGTAATCACTAGATTTGTTCGGCCAGTTGCAAATGGCACTTTTTTAATTTGAACTTTATCTGAATAGGGTTCAAACAGTGAAATAATGTAGTCTGCCACTTTTTCTTCGTGATCATTTACGGATGGAATCTGAATCAAGTTTTGTAAGATACTAATTTTTTCGTTATCTGTCATATTATTGTCCTCGTTTTATTTATTTGATTGAAGCGTATTGATACAAAGCATCACCACTCTGGTTAGAGTACGTCAGCCCTTGAACATCTTTACTAACTAAGTGGCTGGCAGTACTTTGATAAAGAGGCACAATTCCTTGTTTAGCCATCAAATACTTGTCTGCCTCTTGCATTAATGTCCACCGTTCGCTAGTTGTGTGATTATTTGTATCATCAATTTCATTCATCAATTTGGTGTAGTGTTTATCACTCCACTTGGTAAAGTTAACTGGATCTTCGCCATTCCCCAATTGCAGGAATTCTTCTGGATCTTGGTTATCACCTGTCCAACCATCCAAGTTAATATCATAACCACCGTTAGAAGCCACGCCAATATGTTGGGCATGGGGCATCGCTTTGACATCAATTGCGAGACCCTTTAAATACTTTTGAGCCTGTCCCTGAATATATTGTCCGACCTGTTTATCAGTGGTGGTATTATCCACTAACATGGTTAACGTCAACTTCTTCTTACCCAATTGTTTCTGAGCTAATTTCCAATCTTTTTGAGCATCCTTCACATTATATGAAAGTGAATTACCAACTTCGCCAGCAAAATCTTTGCCATTCGCAGTATCCGTTGCATCACCCTTTGGTACCATGTTAAGAGCCGGTACGGAACCGTCAGCTAAAACTTTAGAAGTCATCGTTTTCCGATCTAAAATCAAACTAATTGCTTTAGAAAGGTTTTCGTTGCTAGTTGCTGATTTCTTGTAGTTAAATTCCAAAAAGGCCATTCGTGAAATGAGATGCGTATTTAAATTACTTGAATTAGAAAACTGGCTAACGGTTTGACCGGAAATTGCTGTTTCTTGAACCTTGTTACCCTTAAATAGGTTAGTTCCCGTTGTATCGTCTTTCACAACTTGAACATCAACTTTACTTAACTTAACTTGTTTAGCATTCCAATAATAAGGATTCTTCACATATGTCCAAGTATCTTTAGTACCGTTCCAGCCCACTAGTTTGTACGCCCCACTAGAAACAACCTTGCTGGATGAACTGCCATAATTAGCCCCATATTTTTGAACATAGGCACTGTTAACTGGGTATAAAGATGTCGCCAAGACTGTTTTTAAATAAGGTTCTGGTTTTGATAATTGAATCTGTAAGGTATGGTTATTTAAGGCCTTGACACCCAAAGCAGAAGGTTTCACTTTACCGTCTTGAACAGCCTGATAATTTTTCACATAGGTCAATAAATTGGCCACTTGTGATTTTGTACTTGGATTAACCTGTCGTTGGAAAGAAGTGGCAAAGTCTTGGGCCGTAATTGCTTTACCGTTTGACCATTTGGCGTTCTTTTTAATTGTAAATGTGTAAGTCTTTCCACCATTAGTTGGCTTCACAACTTTAGTGGCCGCTCCCGCAACCACCTTGTTATTTTTGTCTAATTTATACAATCCTTCATCTGTTTGTGCAAAGAGGCTGCCACTATTCGTATCGCCGCCTTTATTTGGATCAGCAGTGGCTGGATTGCCAGCCAACGTCACGTTCATCGCTTCTGTGTTGTTACTTGCTTTGGTGGAAGAACATCCCGCGAATAAAATTTCTGAAAATAAAATGGCTCCCATTGCTAAAATTTGTTTTTTCATATTTATTACTCCCCGTAGTATTAATATTCATGTTTTGCCGATTAAATAGAATAAATATTCAATATCTGTATATTACCACGTTAGGTTTCTAAGTCAAGGAGTTTTTAATTATTTATGCACAAAAAAAGCATTAATGATGGCTTTTAATCACTATCAATGCTTTTATTCAGCATTTTATGCAAAAATCAGTCTTCTTGTTCTGCCATTTTTGCAGCTAATTTACTTTGCGTCCCCGCAACTTGTTTTGGATCATCGAAATCGATCGTCTTTAAACGTCCCCGTCTAATAGAGAAGAACCAAATAATCAAAATATTAAACACAATGGCAATTCCCAACAAGACAAGGACATCATTTCGAACGCTACCACCAATCATTAGCGTTTCTCGTAGTGCATGAATCGCATAAGTCATTGGTAGATAAGGATGAATTGCTTCAAAGAATCCATTTGAAAGTTGAATTGGATAGGTCCCCGCTGAACCGCTCAGTTGCAGAATCAAGAATATCAGCGTGAAGAACGCCCCAATCCTTCCAAAGAACAGGTTGGCCCACGTGACTAACGCCACAAATGCCAATCCAATTAGGAGCAATACACCGTATGTCTTAGTTGCTTGAAGTGGTGCCATATGATCGACTACCAAAAGGAGGACATACATTAAAGTTGATTCAAGTACTGAAGCAACCCCCAGCACACTCATCTTACTTGCCCACCAAGAAGTTCCAGAACGAGGGAATCTCCGTGGTGTGTAAGTATCGTACATTAGATTCAATGTCAAAGCGCCGACGAACAAAGCAACGGTCATCATGTAAGGAGCCATCCCAGTTCCGTTATTTGGAACCTTATCATGATCCTTATGATGCGCTGAAACTGGTTTGGCAAACTGATTATACGTCTTTTGATTAGGTTTTATGTCACTAACCTTATCGCTTGCCGACTGTAATGAACCAGTTAACTTATTATTCCCATTTTTCACGGAATTAATGCCAGTTCCAAGCTGTTTGGATCCAGTGGCGAGCTTCCCAGCACCACTACTAATTTGGGAAGCACCTGAACCTAACTGATTCATCCCACTTTGTAATTGGCCACCTTTTGAAGCCAAGGTTGCCGTGCCACTAGCAAGTTGGTTACTGCCCTTGCTCAAAGTAGTAACCCCGTTGGTCAACGTTGGTATTTTAGCATCCATACTTGCCATGCCATTAGCAAGTTGACTTGTTCCTGAACTTAACGTACCACTCTTACTATTCAACTGGTTCAATCCATTTGAAAGTTTGTCTGAGCCGTTTGTCAGTTGCGTTAAGCCGCTATTTAATTCTGGCAATTTATTTTGAACTTCATTTAAGCCTGAATTAATTTTCTGTGAATTCGTTGAAACTTTATCTAAGCCGTTCGTAACTTTTTGTGACGCCGTTCCAAGAGCCCCGACTTGTGTGCCAACCTTCTGGAAACTATTGATCGCAGCAATTGCGCCGTCAGACACCTGATCAACGGAGCTAACTTGTGATTTAATTCCTTTCAAACTGCTCTGTTGCGTGCTCAAAGTATTTAACTCAGTTGACAAGCCTTGGAGATCTTTTGATAATTTCGCAGTTGAGCTACTATTATTACTTGTCGCATTACTTCCTGCAGCAGCATCAACAACGGCCTTCTTCTGGGCGGCAGTTAAATGTTGGGCATCGGCAGCAGCCGCAACTTTTTGTTGAACATTATTATTACTGCTCGACTGTGTTTGTGATTTATCCATAGATGAAACGTCGCTTTGCAAAGTTGCCATCTGTTGTTTAACTTGCGTCATTGCTGCCTGTGAACTTGCACTAGTTGTCTGGCCACTTAACTTATTCATTTGGCCCTTAAGCTGGGTTAAACCAGATTTAACTTCATTTAAGTTGGTGTTCTGACCAGAAATTCCAGAACTTAATTTGTTCAAATTGGCCGTAATTTCAGCACTACCACTCTGCAATTCACCTGTGGCACTATTTATCTGGTTTTCACCGTTAGCTAATTTCCCGGTTGCGCTTGATAAAGAGTCCACACCATTACTTGCAGTTTGTAGCCCACCTGTCAGTGAAGTGGCCCCAGTATTTAACTGACTTACAGCTCCTGTATATTGGCCAACTCCCGTATTCACGGTTTGCGCACCATTATCAAGTTTCGTCACCCCAGTCGCTAGGGGAGCCACCGAAGTACTAAGTTGTTGAATACCATTATTTACTTTTTGTTCATTAGTATTTACTTCTGAAACGCCGCCTACATATTGGCCGATTCCTTGAGATACCTTCTGAGCACCACTTTGGAAGGTCAAGGTACTGCTCGCTAACTTTTGTAAATTACCACTAATCTCGCCATCAGCAGTTGCCAGCTTTTCGGCACCTTGGGTAAGCTTCTTACTTCCTTTTGCTGCTTTACCCATTCCCGTACCCATTTGTCCAACTTCCTGGAACATCGTTTGGGCGTAAATCTTTGTTACCTTATTAGAAACGGTATCTTGCATTGATTTAGCAGCCGATTCAGAAAACTTCGCGGCAATAAAACTATGCCCGGCACTCGTTTCATAATTAAGCTTCATTTTCTTCGGCGAATTATTTAGCAACGTGGTAGCATTTTTAGAAAAGCCATGGGGAATGGTCATTACCATATAATACTTGCCACTATGAAGGCCCTTTTCGGCATTCTTTTTACTTGGAAAATGAAAATCTAGTGCATTAGATTTTTCAAGATTTGATTTTAACTGTTTTCCAACGGCCAATTTATTATTTTGATAATTTACTGGCTGATCCTCATTAACCACGGCTACCGGTAAATCTTTAATCTTTCCATATGGATCCCACATAGAACTCAAAAAGATCACGCCATACAACGATGGTATCAAAATTAATACCGCTAGCACAATCATGACAAATGAGTGTGTTTTGATGTATTTCCATTCTGCTTTGATCATATTACTTTCCTCTTTTTCATGAACACCGTGTTGATTATTTTTATAACGTTCTCTATAATAGGGCCTGTAACCATGAAATTCAATGGTCATTTTTGAACAGAGTGTTCATAAAATTAGGAGGAGCTATGAAAACAGATATTCGTAATCAACAAACTGAAGCAAGCATTCAAAAAGCCTTCATCAAGCTTGTGACAGAAATGGGATTCAATAACATCAGAATTACTGATATTACCCGTGAAGCACAGATTGGCCGAGGAACTTTTTATATTCACTATGTTGATAAATATGATTTACTTAATAAAATTGAACGTAATCTTCTTCAAAATATTAAACAGCGGATGGCAACTGACATAACTAAAACGCACAATACTGGTGAGCATTCTTCCAAACAACTAGTTGAAATTCTAAATTCTCCTTATCGCTATATTTTGCAGTCACTGGATTATGTATATGCGCAACGAGAATCCATTCGGGCCCTTACTTCATCCAAAGGTGATCCTCTTTTTTTGGACGCAATTAAAGAACTAGTCGACAAAGAACTATTCGCAGTAAGCAGCATTTCCACCAAAGAATTGCCAGAAGATTATGCACACGAAATTGTTTTACAAAGTTTACTAAATATTATCTATTATTGGCTACAAAAAAAAGATCCCGAAACCCCCGCAGAAGTCTCAAGGATCATTTTAAAAAGTCGCTTACTTGCGCCCTACCAGCTATTAATTTCTAAGTAAGCTTCTAAAGGTTGAAAGTACAAAATTGCATCCAATTGCTTGATACAAAAACGTTCATGATAACAAAATTAGATTAAAATACCGTCTTCCAGCAAATCTGGGCCGGAACGTAGTGGGCACGACTTAGAGCCGAAAAACGCGTCTCTAAGCTCGGCCTTTATCTAAACGAAAATCGTTAAGATAAACGACACTACTGGGCCCATTTGCTTCCAGACTGAATCAGGTATTAAAACTAATTATATTTAGCACAAAAGTTGTTATGGACGTGGTCATCGAGCTATTTGAAGACAAGTGACCTGCTTGGCTTCAAATCGTGCCCACCCCGTTCCAGGCCAAGTGAGCCGCAGAACGGCAATTAACTTAATTTCGGTGGAGCAAACCATTTAATAGCAGTAACTGAAGTCGTTTGTGTACTTTCAACCTTTAGGTAAGTTTAAGCTGACCGGCATATTCTCCCAGAAAACTTAATTCAAAGTCAGCTGGCTTTTTGACATCTTTTCCATAATTTACAATTAACGCATGAAAATTCTGCCATTCAGATAAATTAAAGTCCAACTGAGATTCAATCAAGGTTTGCGCCTGTAAATACTGACTAGGTAATTGACAGCCAAGCCAGCCAAATAAACGGCGAGAATAAGCATCTACCATGAAACTAGGTTTGTCGAACACATACATTAAAATATAATCGGCCGTTTCATTGCCAATTCCCTTTAAACTGACTAATTCATGGCGTAATTTAGTCTGGGGTTCAGACTTGATTTTAGGAAGTTCAAACTGATATTTTTCTAGCCAGTGACAAACATTGTAAATGGTTTGCGTTTTTCGTGTATAAAACCCACTGGTTCGAATCAGATCAGTCAGCTCTTCTAATGAAAGGTTCTCTACCCGTTTCGGATCAAAATTGGTTGCCTTTTTCAGTTTAAGCAAACTGGGCGCCACATTTTTCCAATTGGTATTTTGAACCAGAATTGCCCCATATATGACTTCCCAGGGTGATTCAGCCCAATCAGTTCCATCCTGCAGCCAAACCTGTGGACCCATATGCGTATTCATAATTGTGTATAACTCTTTTAGCGTAATTTTCATCGAACTCATCAGCGATTCTGCCACCACTTATAAAGATAGCCACCAATGACAATGATCAAAAGTGCCAAAATTTTAGCTGTGGTTCGGGGAAACGGAATATGCGTTAAACCGCCGTATCCTAATACTAATTGTGAAAATAACATTATCGATCACTCCATTTCTGTATTTATCTTCATATAAAATAGCACACAAAGCAACTAAAAGTGATTCTGACAATTTGCGAAAAACTATCCTTACTAACATCGTTTATAGAATGCCATGACCTTTTTCGGAATTGCACTGATATCTATCTCAATAGGTTCATCTTTAGAAACATTTTGCAGAACATGTTCCATATCATCGGGATCATAAGAGTACGAGACAGTGAATTCTACAGCCATATTACCTATTAAACTTAAAATAAAGAACGCAGTAGTTACCTTGGCCACGAAAATATGAAGATGTCCATCTTCTTCAACATCATAATTCCAGTCATCTGATACATTATCATCTTGTAATCCCATATTGAGAAGATTAATTAACGCTTTTTGCACTTTTTCCATTTTTAAAAACCTGCCTTAAAAACCTGCCTATGGTAATGAATTTTGTCCTTATGCTTGATAGCAATTTACTTAAAATCATCAGGCATTATTTTTCTTTGCTTTTTTTGCCCCGAGCATCAATATAATCTATGAGCAAGCACCAGAGAATGAAAAGAACGAATGGCAAGACAGTACTTTTTGAAAAAACAAAAACCTCCAAAAGGGCCAACACGATTCCTGTTCCTAATATAATTGCCCATTCCTTTGGTGTTCTTTTGAACAATCCTTTAAAATATTCTGACATTGATATTTTCCCCCATATTTATAAACTTTACATATTCAAGATTAAACAAAATCAATTTATTTCTTTTTCTTTTGATCCACCCACAGCGTATTGATTAGAGCTAATACTACAAATATCGTTAAAAGGATTTTAACCCATGTGCTTGGAAAAATAGAAGATATAACTAGTGAGAAGACAATGCTACTAATGAAAAAGCTATTTGCACGTTGAACATTCACAAAAAACAACTCCTTTCCCACTTTTATGACTAATTTTACCATTTTTCATATTATTCTTCCTTGCCTACCTGAAACTTATAATCAATTCTCTATTTATTCAAAAATCCAATCGTAATGGTACCGCTTTAATGTAAGCCATCATTCTCCACACAGCTCTTTAACTTGTCACTCATGAAGTCTTTTTTAATTTGGGGTAGAATGGGTTTATCAAATATATATAAAGGGAGTTTTTACATTGATTGAAAAAGCTTGTACAACTGTTTTAGTCGGTAAAAATGCTTCCATTGACGGATCAACAATGATTGCCCGCAATGATGACACATTTTTGCCAGTCGCACCTCATCGTTTCTATATGCATCCCGCAGAACACGATGTCAATGAAACCATTACTTCATCACAGAATGGCTTCACTGCCAAATTACCAAGCAATGGCTATCGTCACAGTGCCGTACCTAATATCAACCCTGATAAAGATGGGATCTATGACGAAAGTGGCTTTAATGAAAAAAATGTCGCTATGAGTGCAACCGAAAGTGTTTACGGTAATCCTAAATCATTAGCTTACGATCCTTTTGTTGTTGATGGCTTAGCTGAAGACAGCATGCCAACCATGGTTTTACCATATATTAACTCTGCCAAAGACGGCGTTGCTTATTTAGGTAAATTAATTGCCAAATATGGTTCTCCTGAAGGTAACGGGGTCATTTTCAGTGACAAACACGATGTTTGGTACATGGAAATTGTCACTGGTCATCAATGGGTTGCCCAACGCATCCCTGATGATGCCTACGCTGTTGCAGCTAATCAAGTTGCCATTCAGCAAATTGATTTCAATGATCCTGACAACTTTATGTGGTCAGAAAATATTCAAAAATTCGTTGAAACTAATCATTTAAATCCTGATAAAACTGGCTGGAACTTCCGTCATATTTTCGGTACTTCAAATGAAAAAGACCGCCACTACAACACCCCACGTGTTTGGTTTGGTCAACATTACTTGAATCCAGAGATCGAACAAGATCCTCAATCTCCTGAATTACCTTTTATCTGCCATACAGAACACAAGATTTCTGTTGAAGATGTGAGTTACATTTTGAGCTCCCACTACAACGAAACTCCTTACGATCCATTTGGCCATGCTGATGACAAAGATCGCTTGAAGTTCCGACCAATCTCCATGAACCGGACTCAAAACTCACATGTTTTGCAGATTCGCAACAATGTGCCTGAAGAACTCTCTGCGATTTTCTGGTTAAACTTTGGTGTCCCAGCTTTTTGTCCTTACGTACCGTTCTACAATAACGCAACAGACACGGACCCAAGCTACAGTGACACTTCAGAAACTATGAACTTGGACGATGCTTATTGGATGTATCGGGCCCTTTCCTCAGTTGTGGAAGGTCATTACAACAAGTTTGTTCAAGAAGATACCGACTATATCACGGCTTCTCAAGAACAATTACGTGGTTTGGTAGCCGCTACTGACAAAAAAGCAGCCAACTATTCTGGTGAAAAACTCACTGAGTATTTGACAAATGCTAACCACGAAACAGTTGCCGCAATGAAGAAACGCACCATGTCCTTGTTCTACCACTTGTTAACAGAAGGGCTAACCCTTTCAAAATTAACATTTAATATGGATAAGAACCTCTAAAAATTGTTCAAACTAAAAGAGCTAACCTCACGGGATTAGCTCTTTTTTGCTACCTATTTTTCAACGTGCACCCATTTATAATCATAAGGGGCACCAGTTGGATGGAACACAACGCCTTTAACTTTTTGATTTACCAATTGCGTTTGGACCGCTTGATAAAGTGGCACAACGGCTTCTTGGTCCATCAAAAGTTTCTCAGCTTTAACAAAATCTTCGTAGCGTTTCTGTTCGTTATTAGAATCCTTACCATTTGTGGCAGCTACCAAACTATCATAAGTCTTGTTAGAGAAGCTTCCATAGTTATACGTATTCCCTGTGGTTTCCAATTGAGCGAATGTCAGGGGATCCGTGTAATCACCGATCCAGCGGACAACGGCCATATCGAAATTGCCACTAAGCTCTGCACTTTGAGCACCCTTGGTAGGCAATGACCGCAGCGTAACTGTGGCCCCGGGCAAATTCTGTTCAACAGCACTTTGAACAGATTCAGCAACTTTCTTCTGGAAATCATCATCACTAACCACCAAGGTAAAGTTCATCTTAGTTTTGCCGGTTTCCTTAAGGGCTGTCTTCCAGTACGCTTTAGCTTTAGCAACATTATATTCAACGGCTTCTGAGTTGCTGGCATCTTTAGTGAAATCTGTGCCAGTTTTTGGATTTTTAACAAAGTTAGCTGGCATAAATCCGGTTGCTGGTGTAGAACCATCTGCCAAAACTTTAGAGGTTAACGTCTTTCGATTGATAACTAAGGAGATTGCCTTCCGCGCATTCACATTAGCTGTCGATTTACCCTTCTTGAAGTTCATGGCAAGATAAGCAGTTTGCCCTTCCGAATACTTCACGAAGGCCTTATTATTCTTCTCTTGCGTAGCTTGCTCACCGGATAGTAAGGCATCATCCAATTTGCCCCCTTGATAAAGGTTCAAGGCTGTATTAGGATCCTTCACAACTTTTACTGGAATTTTACTTAAGGCCACGTTCTTCTTATCCCAATATTTATCGTTCTTAACTAACTTCCAACTCATATTGGTGCCACTCCAACCTTCCATCTTAAACGGACCACTGTAAACCATGTATTTGCTGGCAGTTCCGTACTTTGAGCCATACTTTTCAACTGCTTTTTGATCCTGTGGGAAAAACGTTCCAAACGCCATCAGATACTTAAAGTATGGTGTTGCTTGCGTTAGAGTGACCTGGACAGTTCGTTTATCTAAAGCCTTGATCCCCAACTTGCTTGGCTTCATCTTCCCAGCATTAATTGCCGTCGCATTTTTCACATTATCCATGATATAGGCATACCCAGCCTTCGTATCTGGATTAACCGTTCGCCGCCATGAATAAACAAAATCTTTGGCGGTTAAAGCATCCCCATTACTCCATTTCAAACCTTTACGCAATTTAAACGTGTACGTTTTCCCATTGTTGGTAGGTTTAACAACCTTTTCTGCCAATCCTGCAACTACCTTGTTTCCCTTGGCAACTCGATACAATCCTTCTTGACTGTTATTAATCATGTTGAAGGAGGTTAAATCAATGGACTTAGAGCTATCAATCGATAGTAAATCCGACTGCTCCATAACGCTAAAACTTTGTTCTTTAGATTCTGAACTCTTGGCTGTTCCACAACCTGCCAATGTAATTGATAATAAAAGTGTCGCCGTGCCTAGCTTTTTCCACTTATTCTTCATATCCCAATCCCCTCGTATTATATATTTTGAAACTTTGTTTCTTACTATTCACTACTTAGATGCTGCGTGATATTCTCTAATTGTTCATTGGATTTAGGTCCAACTGGTATAGGCTTTCTCCCCTTGTAGTTTATCTACGTTTTAAGCGTGCCGCCCAGACAATTCGAAACACCGCAAACCACAAGCTGTAGCGATTAGAGTGATTCGTGTTCACTCGCGTGACACGCAGCTGAATCACTTAATCTAGTCTACTTATATTGCGAGGATGCCCGTTAGAATTGGAATTAGGGAACATCACGCAGCACCTAAGCTTATCCAATTAATTCACAATGAAAGGAGGTCCTTATCCTATGAATTTATATTTAGGTATTGATGTTGGTAAAAATAAATTAGACTTTTGTGCTTTAGATTCGGATCAACGTTGTTGTTTTCAAGGTGAAACTACTAATGATCTCAATGGCGCCATTAAGATCAAACAGACGGTCCTAACCGAAACTCAAACGCATCATTATGAAAAAATCACAGCTGGTATGGAAGCTACTTCTGTTTATAACTTTCATCCAATGACTTTTTTGGCCGAAGATAGCGAGTTACAAGCCTTAGGCTTATCGGTAATTACCATTAATCCCTACACATCACATCACTTTAGTCAGCTCTTTAATGACGGTAAAACTGATGCAATTGATGCCAAGCAATTAGCCGATTTATTGCGTGTAGAACCACTTGGAACCCCTGTTGCTCGCCAAGAAAATTATGTTGCGCTGCAACGTTTAACCCGTGAACGCTATCACTTGGTTAAACAAATGACCGATTCAAAAAATCATTTTTTGAACAACCTCTATTATCGTTGTAATACTTTAGAACGAGAGTTACCCACCTCAGTTTTTGGCTCAGCTATGATGACCCTAATTACTGATGAAGAGTTAACCTTGGACGAGGCAGCGGCGCTACCTCTTGATGAATTAGTGACACATCTTCAACAGTTAGCCCACGGTAAATTTGGTGATGCCGAAGCCGTTGCTAAAGCCATTAAGAAAGCAACTCGTTCTTCTTATCGTCTATCAAAAGTCGTAACAGATTCTGTTGATGAAATCTTAGCGGTCTATGCTAATGAAATTCGGATGTTAAAAAAACAAATCCAAGTTTTGGATAAAACAATTACACAGATATCTACTCAAAACACAGATATCAATTGTTTAACTAGTGTTCCCGGTATTGTGGCAGAAATTGGTCAAATTGAACGTTTTCCGGATGAAAGCCATATTGCCAAGTATGCAGGTCTGGCTTGGTTACCACATGAATCAGGTACGAGTGTTCGTCAAGCTACGCCACGAACTCGTAAGGGTAATCAATATCTTCGTTATTATCTAGTTGAAGCTGCCAATTCGATAAGACGTTATGATATTACTTACCAACGCTATTACCACAAAAAATATGAAGAGGTACCCAAGTATCGTCATCGTCGAGCTATTGTCTTGACGGCACGAAAGCTTGTGAGATTGGTGGAAGTCTTGCTTAGAAACCATCAATTTTATATACCACCCAAAGTGGTATAGCCTTCGAGTTTACGATACTGAGTCCCTTCTTAACCCGCTAAATTAACTGTTTTAGTGGGCTGGGGAAGGTATACTCTCAAGAACTAATTAATAATAAAAACAAAGTTTTTTACATACTTGACTTATCACCACAAGGCTTAGAAATTTACAATCAAATTTCTAAGGGGGTTTTCAGTTCTCGTAAAATATTCTATTCTTCTTTTTCTTTGCCAATTGTTGCATCAATTCCCTTTACAACGGCAGTCATAAATCCGGCCTCCTCCATCGCCAAAAAGCCTGCCACTGTGGTACCACCAGGTGAAGACACTTTATCAATCAAGGCTGCCGGGTTTTCGTCAGATTCAAGAACCATCTTGGCACTACCGTTAACCACTTGGGCAGCAATTTCAGTAGCAGCCTGCTTATTCAACCCATATTTAACGCCTGCTCGTGATAACGCATCAATGAAAAAATAGGCATATGCGGGCGCACTACCAGCGATGGCACCAAATGTACTGAAATCATCCTCAGAAATTTCCATTACTTTACCGACCAGTTCAAAAACTTTTTTACCATTTTTAAATGGTGCTAAATTCAGATTAAGCTGTCCACTAGCTGCAAGACCAGTCATCCCTTCACCAATTTCAACGTTTACATTAGGCATCACGCGTAAAACCGGTCGTTCACCAATAATCGTCTGTATGTGGGCAATGTCTAATCCGGAAACTACTGAAGCCAATAGTTTTCCGTCACTTTGCAAGGCATCTTTGATTTCACCTAGCACTTTTTCTGCAATCATTGGTTGAACTGCTAGCACCACAACGTCAGCCTTTTGAGCAACCATTGCATTACTAGTTTCAATTACTAACTGGTTCTGTTTTGCAAAACCCTCGTAGTGCTCCAGATGACCACTATGTACCAAGATATCTTCGCCAGAGAATCCTGCCCTAACCATTCCTGTAATAATCGCCTTTGCCATGTTTCCAACCCCAATAAATCCAACTTTCATATTTAAACCCTCTCGCTTTCGTATTAAATATCTTTATTTTATCATGCTTGCGGGTAATAACGTTCTTTGTAAGCGTCTATCTTTAGTTTGCTGCTAGGCTAGCTTAAAATTAAATCTACTTTCACTTGTAAAAATTGCGGTGCCTACAACCCTTTTTAAAGTTGATTTAATCTGATCCCCTTATAGTTCTGAGTATGCACCATATAGTAACTTCGTTTGTGATTCGTCAAATATCTATTTTTGATGATCCGCAATCCAAACGAAAGATCAAGGAAAATAAGGAGGTCATTTTTCATGTGTGGATTTGCTGGCTGTTTAACCAATCATTCTCTAACTGAAAAAGCTTCAGATAACCAAACCGTGCATACCATGACGAAAATGTTGGTTCATCGTGGCCCTGATGACAGTGGGTACTTTTCAGATGATCACATTACTATGGGTTTTCGCCGGCTAAGCATTATTGATTTAGACGGTGGCCACCAGCCGCTTTCTTACGATGACGAACGTTATTGGCTAACTTTTAATGGCGAAATTTATAATTTTATTGAATTACGTGAAAACCTCATTAAAGATGGCTACACGTTTAAAACTAAATCCGATTCTGAAGTTATCTTGGCTCTATACGCAAAATATCAGGCAGCTGCTACCAAATATTTACGTGGTATGTTTGCTTTCGTAATTTGGGATAAAAAGACTAAAACCCTTTTTGCAGCGCGCGATCAATTTGGAATCAAACCTTTCTACTACGCTATTCAAGGCGATAATTTCTATTATGCATCCGAAAGTAAGGCCATTTATAAAATCTTGAAAGAAAAGACTTTTAATGAGGATGCTCTGCAAGATTACATGACCTTTCAATTTGTGCCTGAACCAGAAACGCTCACAAACGAAATCCAAATGTTGGCTCCTGGTTGCACATTGACTAAAGAATTGAAAAAAGCGCCTGTCATCAATCGCTATTTTTATCGTGAATTTCATCCCGTTATCAAACCTGAAGCGGATTATATCAAGAGTGTCCGTGATAGCCTCATTGACTCGGTCAAAATGCATATGCGTTCTGATGTCCCGGTCGGTTCTTTCTTATCTGGTGGCATTGATTCCTCAATTATTGTCGCTATCGCCAGAAATTTCAATCCTCACTTGGAAACAATTTCAGTCGGATTTGAACGTGCTGGCTACAGTGAGCTAGATGTTGCCAAAGAAACGGCCGAAAAGTTAAACGTCAAAAATTACAGCATGATCATCACTCCAGAAGAGTTTATGAAAGCTTTCCCTAATTTTGTCTTTAGTATGGATGATCCCTTAGCCGATCCGGCGGCAGTTCCTCAATATTTTTTAGCAAAGGAAGCTGTTAGACACGTTAAAGTTGCTTTAACAGGAGAAGGCGCTGACGAATTGTTCGGTGGCTATACCATCTATCACGAACCGGAGTCGTTGAAAATGTTTAGTTATACCCAACCGCTGAACCGGGCGCTGAACCACCTTGCGACGTTGATACCTGAGGGCGTTAAAGGTCGCTCATTTCTACTGCGTGGCACAACCCCTCTTCAGGACCGTTACGTTGGCAATGCCTTTATCTTCAATGAACATGAAAAACAAAGTTTCTTTAAAAACTATGATTATGATCATCCATTTCAAAAAATTACCAAGCCTTTTTATGACGAATCTAAATCATATGATCCGATTACGCAAATGCAATTTATCGATATGCACACTTGGTTAAACGGCGATTTATTGCACAATGCTGATCGCACCACCATGGCCCATAGCTTAGAGTTGCGCACCCCTTTTGTTGATCGGGAAGTTTATAAAGTGGCATCAACCATCCCCGCCAATTTGCGAATTACGCATGACACCACAAAGTATATTTTATGAAAGGCTGCTGAAGGAATCGTTCCTGACCATGTTTTAAATCGAAAAAAACTCGGTTTTCCAGTTCCGATTCGGTTTTGGTTAAAAGACGAAATGTACGACTGGGCTCGTTCAATCATTAATGAATCGCAAACTGGTCAATACCTAAATAAAGATTATTTTTTAAAATTATTAGAAGATCATCGTCATAATGTTCGTGATAATTCCCGAAAGTTATGGACGGTCTTAACATTCATGACCTGGCACAAACTTTATGTAGAAGCACCGATACTCGAGCAGCCGAAGGAGTTGATAAAGTGAAAACGAACATCATCGTCCAAAAATTTGGTGGGTCTTCTGTTAAAGATGGACCAACCCGGCTTAAAGCCTTGCAGCACGTGAAATTAGCAGTAAGCCAAGGTAATAAAGTTATCGTTGTCGTATCAGCCTTTAGAAGCCGGCAAACTCCTTATGCAACCGATGCACTTTTAAACCTCGTTCATGGTGACCAAAATAAGCTTTCCAATCGTGAACGTGACATGTTGATGTCAGTTGGTGAAACCATTTCTGCCACCGTATTTACCGAATTGGCTCGTGAGCAAGGATTAACTGCCATGGCGCTAACTGGTCACGACGCCGGCATTATCACAAGCAACGAATTTCAAAACGCTAAAATTTTAAAAGTCGATCCACAACCAATTCAAAACGCCTTTAAAAAAGTTGACGTTGTGGTTGTGACCGGTTTTCAAGGTGCCACCAAAAACGGTCAAATTACCACGCTTGGCCGTGGCGGTTCCGATGTCTCTGCTGTTGCCTTAGGAGCAGCGCTAAAGACTAAGCGCGTAGACATCTTCACAGATGTTGAAGGCATTATGACAGCCGATCCCCGTCTGGTCACTCACGCTCGCTGTCTCAAAATTATTGGTTATAACGAATTGGCTAATTTGGCCATCAACGGTGCTCGCGTGATTCATCCCCAAGCAGTTGAAATTGCTAAGCAAGCCAACCTTCCGATGCACATTCGAGCAACTTATCAATCACCAACTGAATTAGGAACATTGGTGACCAATCAATTGGCACCTATTAAACGTTACCGTTCCGTAACTGGGATTGCGCATCAGACAGGCCTTACTCAGTTTTCAGTTTCAACAAATGAAGATACTTCTGCAGAGATATTTCAATTACTGGCAACCCATAAATTAAGCATTGATTTCATTAGCATCACCCGTCACCGAGTTGTATTTAATTTAGTTAACGGTGCTGCCAGCAATGCCAAAAAACTTTTATCACGAGAGAATATTGCTTATCAAACTATTACGGACTGCGCCAAGGTATCAATTGTTGGTGCAGGCATGTCCGGCACACCCGGCATCACTGCCCGAATCGTGACCACCTTGTTAGCTAATCACATCGACATTTTGCAATCGGCGGATAGCTACACAACCATCTGGATCCTTATCAAACAATCTGATTTAAAAACCGCTTTAAATGTTTTACATGATGAATTTTTAAACGTGTATCAACACATAAAAGTTCAAGAACAATAAATCTAAGGAGGAACCCTCAATGAAAGTTACCCAATTAATTGACAGTCTCAAATTCAAACAAATTTATCCAGCAATTACCACGGATTTTGATGTGACCATGCTGACCCAAGATACCCGTGAAGTGCAACCTGGTGCCATGTTTATTGCCGTAAATGGGTATCACATTGATGGCCACAAATTAGCCGCTCAGGCCGTTGAAAAAGGAGCCATAATCGTTGTTGCTCAAGAACGGATTAATGTTTCCGTTCCCGTTGTCTATGTTCAAAATACTGAACGCGCCATGGCCATTTTAGCTGACGTTTTTTATCAAGCACCAAGTCAGTCAATGCGTATGATTGGGGTAACGGGTACTAACGGTAAAACAACGGTAACCCACCTAATTGAACAGATTTATCGTGATCAAAATCAGGCTACTGGTTTAATGGGTACCATGTATCGCAAAATTAAGGATGAAACTCTGCCAACGAATAATACGACTTCGGACGCCATTACGACCCAACGGACTCTGGCAAAGATGCATCAAGAAAACGTTGAAACAGTTGCCATGGAAGTTTCTTCGATTGCTTTGGATCTTGGCCGCGTTTGGGGCATTGATTTTGATATAGCTGTTTTCACAAATCTTACCCGTGATCATCTTGACTTTCACAAAACAATGGCAAATTATATTCACGCCAAAAGTCTCTTGTTTGCCCAGTTAGGAAATAAATATACCGCAAGCGGAACAACCAAAGTAGCTGTTTTGAATACGGATGATCCGGTTGGTCGTGAATTTGAACAATACACGGCCGCACACGTGTTAACGTATGGGCTAAACCCTGATGCCATGATTAGAGCCCAAAATATTCAAATTTGTAGTTACGGCACTGAATTTGATCTAGCCGTTTTTGGTGAGGTTACTCATGTCACGATGAAATTGATTGGGAAATTTAATGTGTACAATATGTTAGCGGCGTTTGCGGCCGCTTATGCCAGCGGTTTACCTTCTAATCAGATCATTAAGTCGTTAGAAAAGGTCACCGGAGTTAAGGGTCGGTTTCAATCCATCCCCTCTCATACTGGCGTTCGTGTGATTGTGGATTACTCACACACACCTGACAGCCTTTTAAACGCCTTAAAGACCATTCATTCCTTTGCAAAACAAGACGTCTATTGTGTTATTGGTTGCGGTGGCGATCGTGATCATGGAAAGCGTGCGCAGATGGCAAAAATTGCCGTTGAAAACAGTACAAAGCCCATTTTCACGTCAGACAACCCTCGCACCGAAGACCCAGAAAATATTCTTTGTGACATGATTGCTGGTGTCCCAGAGACAAAAGTTCCGGTATATATTGACCGTCATGAAGCCATTCAACAGGCCATTCAACAGGCCATTCAGGATGCTAAACCAGGTGATGTCGTTTTAATTGCAGGAAAGGGACATGAAGATTACCAGCTCATCGGTTGTACCAAGCATCACTTTGATGACAGTGAGGAAGCTGCTAAAGATCTTGCCTTGAGACCCGTTATTGATCAAAAATTAGCTTAGAAAAAAGAAGTTCTAGATAACAACTAGTGTGTGCTAAACACACCAACTGTAATCTAAAACCTCTTTTTTATTATGAATCAAACAAGGCTAATTTATTATGAAACTATCTAGCAAAATGCCCAATTAAGATCCAACTAATTAGTAAAATCAAAAGAATACAAAAAACAATATTGCGAGTATTCTTGGCCCTCAAAGATAAGAAAAAATAAAAGAAGACGACGATATACCAACATATCAAGATGGGATAATATGTAATTGGGAAAATCAGTGTCACTACGATTGACGCAAGAACAATCATCATTCCCCATTTATTGACCCATTTGTTAAAATTTTCCAATTTATCCATCCTTACTTATAAATTATTGTTACTGGCTCATCCAGCTATTTATTATTGTACAACATTTCATTTTATTTATTTTAATGACATATTGTGTCATCTGCCTATTGTACACTGTCCATGGTTATTTTAAATAACTAAACGGAAAAACAGGAGGAGTTTTACAATGAACAAAAAGTTAAGAATCAAGAAATCTATACTTGCTTTACTGGCAGGCGTTTCAATGCTGGGGATCGGTGTGGGCGCAAGCTCTATATTAAATGATTCAGTGAGTGTACATGCAGAAACCATTGCTGGAAATTCTCAATATTCACCTACGATCCATATTAAAGTAATGGTTGGCAATAAGATGCGTGATCTAATTTCCTCCTATGCAGGTAACGGTGTTGGAAAAAAGAATATGAAAGGAATATTATGGGCACCAAATATCTCAGGTTATACTCCTAATATCAAAGGTTCAATAAATTTCACGTATAACGGAACTACTAAGTTAACCAAACTATCCAAAAAGTTATATTACACAAAAACAGCAACTCCAGTAACTTATAAAAACCAAAAATTATCAAAACAAGTTAAATTAGCACCCGGCCATGACTTTTATAACCATGTTCCTGGCAGCAAATACACTGCCAAACGCACTCATTACGGTAAAACCTACAAAGGCAAGACAATCACCATCAATATGAGTGGCGTTAAGAAAGGTACCAAAACACCTTACTATCGTTGCTCTTACAAAGGCAAAAATATTGGTTGGATTTACGGTGGTGCCCTCGCAAACGTGACAAGTTATAAAACAGTAAAGAAGACTGCTACTGTGATTGCAAAACCAACAAACAATTTTTACAACCACGTAACTTTAAGTACCTACGCGACCAAATTAACGCATTTTGGTAAAACTTACAAAAACAAGAAAGTAACCATCAACATGCAAGCTACCCGCCAAGGAACCAAGACCCCTTATTATCGTTGTTCAGTAAGTGGTAAAAATATCGGTTGGATTTACGGCGGCGCATTATCTAACTTCCGTTAAAACTAATAAATAATTACCATGGATACACAAAAATGACTGCCGACTAAGGTAGCCATTTTTTATTTTCAATTTCTATTATGATCATAATAGAAATTGAAAGAACAAGCTTTCAACAATATTGATTCTCATTCAAAGTTAAGGGATAATTTTAAAAAAGAGCTGTTATATCAACCTTTACGATTGAATAACAGCTCTTAACATATATATTGGGCTAGATGGGATCGAACCATCGCATCTCGGGATCAAAACCCGATGCCTTACCGCTTGGCTATAGCCCATTCATAAAATGGAAGGGAGTGGATTCGAACCACCGAACCCGAAGGAGCGGATTTACAGTCCGCCGCGTTTAGCCAGACTTCGCTACCCTTCCCTATGAATTGCTTCAACGTTTGAAACGCATCCGACTAAAATATGATACCGAAAATCCAGACAAATATCAAGTACTTTCAGCAAATTTGTTAAAATAATTTGTAAAATTATAATTCAAAACAAGCTAATCGCGCTTGCCATTCTTCTAAAAACGTTTCATGTTGCCATTCATTAATCCTCTTATTATGATACCCCACTGCTTGATTATAGTACACCGTTTTTGCGAATTTTTTCGGTTTAGGATGAATATGCATATGTCCAAACACCACTATTTCTGTTCCAAACTGCTCCAACAATTTTCCCAGGCGTTCGCTACCCATATAGGCATTAGCCATATTCCACAAGTTGCCTTCTGGTGCATATCGAATATAATCCCGTCTTGGTACAAAATGCGTATAGTATAAAACGCGTTTTTGAGCCTTCTCAGCCATTTTCAGCTGTTTCGTACTCTCATCCAAAACTAAGTCCATTCGTTCAGTATCAGTCATTGGTTGCTGAATAGAGCTATCTATCCAGTAGGCACGTTTCCAAGTTTCAAAATCAGCAACTGTTTTGCCAGAAACATTATCGGCAAAGCTATAATCATACCAGCCATTATTGCCAATCACACGCCAATTTGTTCCAGGGACATCTAAAAATTGATTGTGCATGTAACTATCATCCAATGCACTTTCAAGCTCACTGAAAGTAACTCCTTTAACCATGTCGTGATTACCGGCAATAAATTTAACAACTGTCTGTGATCTCAACTCTGTTTGCAAACGATGCACGTAATTTAAACTTTTTTCAAAGTCATTAAATAAGTCTCCAGCAATCAAGTAAATACCAACCTCTTTACTTGCCAAATACTCAGCTTGTCTTTTTATCATCTCGTCAACATCCAGGCGATTAACATCGAAATGATTATCACTAGTAACTGCAATTTTCATAATCTCACCCCTAACAATCTGAATCTATTTAAAGCTAATTTTACACTAACCATTAGTCGACATCTCACGAAAGACTCAATGTAAATAAAAAGACCAGTTCTGAGAGCAGAAACTGATCTAATCTTTTTAGTTTTAATTGATACCAACCATTTTTGAAGAAATCCACCGCGATATAAGTAACAGCAGGAAGCCAAAAACAATACTGACAGAGCCAACAATTAAGAAGTAAGGAACTTCTGTAGCAGTACTATAAAAGCGCACAATCTGCGAGTTAATAGCTTGCCCAGCTGCATCAGCCAAGAACCACATACTCATCATCTGGGATCCAAAAGCCTTTGGTGCTAGTTTTGTCGTAACCGACAATCCAATTGGTGAGATAAGCATTTCGCCAATTTCTACAATTGCCCAACTGCCAACTAACCAAAGTGGACTAACTTTCCCGGATGTTCCAAAAAGGATTCCAGGAAGGGCAATGAACAGATACGAAAGTCCAGCAAACCCTAATCCATAAGAAAACTTATGTGGTGATGATGGCTGGCGGTTTCCTAATTTAATCCACATCCATGCAAAGAATGGTGTATAAAGCATAATAAACAATGGATTTAAGGATTGAAACTGCGATGCCGACAACGTTATAGCGCCTAAATGTAATTGAGTTCTTTGTGCGGCAAATAAAGCAAGAACGGTTGAACCTTGTTCTTCAATAGCCCAAAAGATAACAGCTGCAATAAACAAAGGCACATAAGCTAATAATCGTGAACGTTCAATTTTAGTAACTTTACTACTTGAAAACATGAGGACAAAGTATACGATTGGCGTCGTTACAGCAATCACACTTAATAACAAGATAACATTTTCAATGTTCATAATATTTGCAAGTTTCATCGCAAGTAAAATCAACGCAAAAACGACTATTCCAAGGGTAACCGACCATTCAATTTTACGGGCATTTTTAGGATCAATAGGATCTGAAGGATACAGACTATCTTTGTTAAGATACTTCTTACCACCAAAATAATACTGTACTAATCCAAAGAACATACCAATCGCTGCAAGAGAGAATCCAGCATGAAAACTAACGTGCCCGCCGACCCAGCCAACTAACTGAGGCGCAACTAACGACCCTAAATTAATACCAAAAACGAAGATACTGAATCCAGAGTCACGACGAATATCATCTTCTGTATATAATCCACCGACCATTTCCGAAACGTTAGGCTTCAATAAACCAGTACCTATTACGATCAAAGCAATTGATATAAATAAGCCCGGAGCAC
Source organism: Pediococcus damnosus (assembly GCF_001611155.1). Lineage (NCBI taxonomy): Bacteria > Bacillati > Bacillota > Bacilli > Lactobacillales > Lactobacillaceae > Pediococcus > Pediococcus damnosus. The sequence continues at coordinate 1,465,021 of NZ_CP012294.1, read as the reverse complement.
CCAAGGGTAAGGATAAGGCAATATGACCAAACATAATGAAGATCCCGCCTAAAAAGACGGTCCTTCTTGGTCCCAAAATTCGGTCACTAACAAATCCACCGATAACACTTGTAAGATATACTAGTGATCCATAAATGGACATAATTGAAGCGGCGGTTGTTTGGCTAAAACCAAGTCCGCCTTTTGATACTGCGTAGTACATATAGAAGAGTAAAATGGCTCGCATTCCATAGTAACTGAAACGCTCCCACATCTCCGTGTAGAACAACGTTGATAATCCCCTTGGCTGTCCAAAGAAGGACTTATCATCGCTCACGTCGTTTTTGTTATTCAATTTCTTTCTTCCTCCAAACATCTCTCCGAAATTATGTGACATCATTTTTAGCAGTGGTGCTTCCCAAATTCTCCTAAAAACAACAAAAGACACCTTTTTGAGGTGTCTTTATAATGCCGGCTAGGCGACTTGAACACCCGACCCTCGGTTTACGATACCGATGCTCTACCAACTGAGCTAAGCCGGCATTATAGAAAAAGATGCTAACTTTCAATTCAGAAGGTTAACATCTATCACTACTCCGGCAGGCGGGCTCGAACCGTCGACAACCTGATTAACAGTCAGGTGCTCTACCAACTGAGCTATGCCGGAATATTCGCATGGCAACGTCCTACCCTCGCAGGGAGCGATCCCCCAACTACTCTCGGCGTTAAGAAGCTTAACTTCTGTGTTCGACATGGGAACAGGTGTATCCTTCTCACTATCGTCACCACACTTCTCCGATCCACTTACGCGGCTCGTGTGAAAGAAATTTATTCTCTCAAAACTAAATAATATCGAATCCTTCTCTTGAGAACACCACTTTGTGGTTAAGTCCTCGACCGATTAGTATTGGTCCGCTCCATGTATCACTACACTTCCACTCCCAACCTATCTACCTGATCATCTCTCAGGGATCTTACTTCCATAAATGGAATGGGAAATCTCATCTCGAGGTGAGTTTCACACTTAGATGCTTTCAGCGTTTATCTCATCCATACGTAGCTACCCAGCGATGCTCCTGGCGGAACAACTGGTACACCAGCGGTATGTCCATCCCGGTCCTCTCGTACTAAGGACAGATCCTCTCAAATTTCCTACGCCCGCGACGGATAGGGACCGAACTGTCTCACGACGTTCTGAACCCAGCTCGCGTACCGCTTTAATGGGCGAACAGCCCAACCCTTGGGACCGACTACAGCCCCAGGATGCGATGAGCCGACATCGAGGTGCCAAACCTCCCCGTCGATGTGAACTCTTGGGGGAGATAAGCCTGTTATCCCCAGGGTAGCTTTTATCCGTTGAGCGATGGCCCTTCCATACGGTACCACCGGATCACTAAGCCCGACTTTCGTCCCTGCTCGACCTGTCTGTCTCGCAGTCAAGCTTCCTTGTGCCTTTACACTCTGCGAATGATTTCCAACCATTCTGAGGGAACCTTTGGGCGCCTCCGTTACTCTTTAGGAGGCGACCGCCCCAGTCAAACTGCCTACCTGACACTGTCTCCCGCCACGCTTAGTGGCGCGGGTTAGAGGGTTCATACAACGAGGGTAGTATCCCACCAACGCCTCCATCGAAACTAGCGTTCCGATATCTACGGCTCCTACCTATCCTGTACAAGTTGTACAAACACTCAATATCAAGCTACAGTAAAGCTCCATGGGGTCTTTCCGTCCTGTCGCGGGTAACCCGCATCTTCACGGGTATTATAATTTCACCGAGTCTCTCGTTGAGACAGTGCCCAGATCGTTACACCTTTCGTGCGGGTCGGAACTTACCCGACAAGGAATTTCGCTACCTTAGGACCGTTATAGTTACGGCCGCCGTTTACTGGGGCTTCATTTCAAAGCTTCGCCGAAGCTAACTCATTCACTTAACCTTCCAGCACCGGGCAGGTGTCAGCCCCTATACGTCATCTTACGATTTTGCAGAAACCTGTGTTTTTGATAAACAGTCGCCTGGGCCTATTCACTGCGGCTGATCTTGCGATCAGCACCCCTTCTTCCGAAGTTACGGGGTCATTTTGCCGAGTTCCTTAACGAGAGTTCTCTCGCTCACCTGAGGATACTCTCCTCGACTACCTGTGTCGGTTTGCGGTACGGGTAGTTAAACTCTAACTAGAAGCTTTTCTCGGCAGTGTGACATCAGAAACTTCGCTACTTAAATTTCGCTCCCCATCACAACTTGTCCTGAAAAGATAAAGCATTTAACTCTATCTAAGACTTGTTGCTTGGGCACACTTATCCAACTGTGTGCTTTTCTTAGCCTCCTGCGTCCCTCCATTGTTCAAACAAGTTTAACTAGTACAGGAATCTCAACCTGTTATCCATCGTCTACGCCTCTCGGCCTCGACTTAGGTCCCGACTAACCCTGGGTGGACGAGCCTTCCCCAGGAAACCTTAGTCATTTGGTGGACAGGATTCTCACCTGTCTTTCGCTACTCATACCGGCATTCTCACTTCTAAGCGCTCCAACAGTCCTCACGGTCTGCCTTCATCGCCCTTAGAACGCTCTCCTATCACGCCACCTTACAGTGGCATCCACAGTCTCGGTAATATGTTTAAGCCCCGGTACATTTTCGGCGCAGAATCACTCGACTAGTGAGCTATTACGCACTCTTTAAATGATGGCTGCTTCTGAGCCAACATCCTAGTTGTCTATGCAACTCCACATCCTTTTCCACTTAACATATATTTAGGGACCTTAACTGGTGGTCTGGGCTGTTCCCCTTTCGACGATGGATCTTATCACTCACCGTCTGACTCCCGGACATAAATCAATGGCATTCGGAGTTTATCTGAATTCAGTAACCCTAGATGGGCCCCTAGTCCAAACAGTGGCTCTACCTCCATGATCCTAAGTCCGAGGCTAGCCCTAAAGCTATTTCGGAGAGAACCAGCTATCTCCAAGTTCGTTTGGAATTTCACCGCTACCCACACCTCATCTCAGCACTTTTCAACGTACACGAGTTCGGTCCTCCAGTGCGTTTTACCGCACCTTCAACCTGGACATGGGTAGGTCACTTGGTTTCGGGTCTACATCTGCATACTCAGTCGCCCTATTCAGACTCGCTTTCGCTACGGCTCCGTTTCTTCAACTTAACCTGGCATGCAAACGTAACTCGCCGGTTCATTCTACAAAAGGCACGCCATCACCCATTAACGGGCTCTGACTTCTTGTAGGCACATGGTTTCAAGAACTGTTTCACTCCCCTTTCGGGGTGCTTTTCACCTTTCCCTCACGGTACTGGTTCACTATCGGTCACTAGGGAGTATTTAGCCTTGGGAGATGGTCCTCCCGGATTCCGACGGAGTTACACGTGTTCCGCCGTACTCAGGATCCTGAACTGAGGGATTTTCATTTTGCCTACGGGGCTGTCACCCGCTCTGGCCAGTCTTCCCAGACTGTTCGGCTATGAAAATCTTTGGTAACTCAAATGTTCGGTCCTACAACCCCAGGAAGCAAGCTTCCTGGTTTGGGCTGTTCCCCTTTCGCTCGCCGCTACTCAGGGAATCGATTTTTCTTTCTATTCCTGTGGGTACTGAGATGTTTCAGTTCCCCACGTCTACCTCCAACCACGTTATGTATTCACGTGGCGGTAACAACGGATTAATGTTGTTGGGTTTCCCCATTCGGAAATCTCCGGATCAAAGCTTACTTACAGCTCCCCGAAGCATATCGGTGTTAGTCCCGTCCTTCATCGGCTCCTAGTACCAAGGCATTCACCATGCGCCCTTTATAACTTAACCTAACTTTATCAAAGATAAAGTGGTTTTGAGTTTAGCGATTATTTTTGAACTAATCTTGTTTTAAAACTCTATAAAACGCAATGTTCTCGGTTTAATTATCTGATAATTAAAATTAGAAAATTTTTCGATATTATTTAGTTTTCAAAGAACAAATTCGACGGCTAAGCCGTCAATGGAGAATAGCGGGATCGAACCGCTGACCTCCTGCGTGCAAGGCAGGCGCTCTCCCAGCTGAGCTAATTCCCCAAAAATGTACCTATGGGCCTAAATGGACTTGAACCATCGACCTCACGCTTATCAGGCGTGCGCTCTAAACCAGCTGAGCTATAGGCCCGTTCGCGCTTATACATTTGAGAGTAGACCTCTCAAAACTAAACAAAGTTTCGACATATGTGTAGGTTTCCGTTTCTAAATATCCTTAGAAAGGAGGTGATCCAGCCGCAGGTTCTCCTACGGCTACCTTGTTACGACTTCACCCCAATCATCTGTCCCACCTTAGACGGCTAGCTCCCGAAGGTTACTCCACCGGCTTTGGGTGTTACAAACTCTCATGGTGTGACGGGCGGTGTGTACAAGGCCCGGGAACGTATTCACCGCGGCATGCTGATCCGCGATTACTAGCGATTCCAACTTCGTGCAGGCGAGTTGCAGCCTGCAGTCCGAACTGAGAACGGTTTTAAGAGATTAGCTTAACCTCGCGGTCTCGCAACTCGTTGTACCGTCCATTGTAGCACGTGTGTAGCCCAGGTCATAAGGGGCATGATGATTTGACGTCGTCCCCACCTTCCTCCGGTTTGTCACCGGCAGTCTCACTAGAGTGCCCAACTTAATGCTGGCAACTAATAATAGGGGTTGCGCTCGTTGCGGGACTTAACCCAACATCTCACGACACGAGCTGACGACAACCATGCACCACCTGTCATTCTGTCCCCGAAGGGAACGCCTAATCTCTTAGGTTAGCAGAAGATGTCAAGACCTGGTAAGGTTCTTCGCGTAGCTTCGAATTAAACCACATGCTCCACCGCTTGTGCGGGCCCCCGTCAATTCTTTTGAGTTTCAACCTTGCGGTCGTACTCCCCAGGCGGAATGCTTAATGCGTTAGCTGCAGCACTGAAGGGCGGAAACCCTCCAACACTTAGCATTCATCGTTTACGGCATGGACTACCAGGGTATCTAATCCTGTTCGCTACCCATGCTTTCGAGCCTCAGCGTCAGTTACAGACCAGACAGCCGCCTTCGCCACTGGTGTTCTTCCATATATCTACGCATTTCACCGCTACACATGGAGTTCCACTGTCCTCTTCTGCACTCAAGTTTCCCAGTTTCCAATGCACTTCTTCGGTTAAGCCGAAGGCTTTCACATTAGACTTAAAAAACCGCCTGCGCTCGCTTTACGCCCAATAAATCCGGATAACGCTTGCCACCTACGTATTACCGCGGCTGCTGGCACGTAGTTAGCCGTGGCTTTCTGGTTGGATACCGTCACTGCATGAGCAGTTACTCTCACACACGTTCTTCTCCAACAACAGAGTTTTACGACCCTAAAGCCTTCATCACTCACGCGGCGTTGCTCCATCAGACTTTCGTCCATTGTGGAAGATTTCCTACTGCTGCCTCCCGTAGGAGTCTGGGCCGTGTCTCAGTCCCAATGTGGCCGATTACCCTCTCAGGTCGGCTACGTATCACAGCCTTGGTGAGCCTTTATCTCACCAACTAGCTAATACGCCGCGGGTCCATCCAGAAGTGATAGCCGAAGCCATCTTTTAAAAATAAACCATGCGGTTCATTTTATTATGCGGTATTAGCATCTGTTTCCAGGTGTTATCCCCCACTTCTGGGCAGGTTACCCACGTGTTACTCACCCGTTCGCCACTCACTTTATAGTTGAAATCATCTTCGATGCAAGCATCTCTAATTCAATCAACGAAAGTGCGTCCGACTTGCATGTATTAGGCACGCCGCCAGCGTTCATCCTGAGCCAAGATCAAACTCTCATATTATACTTGAGTTTTTACAAGCTCATTTGTTGTTTCATTGTTTAAAACGAATTGACTTCGCAAATGTTTGCTTCAAAATTTTCATTTGAAGACCCTACACATTTTACTTTGTCGAAACTTTGTTCAGTTTTCAAAGGTCTACTATGTCGCCGTTAAAAAGATGCAAGTAATTTTGACAGCTATATAATAATAGCATTTAGAATTAAGCATGTCAAGAAAAGTTTTTTTAATTACTTTTGCTTAACACCACATCTCCTAAGCAACGATTACTAGTATAACCAAAAAAGTGTCCATTGGTCAATACCTAAATTCATAATAATTCATCCCTAAAAGAAGATCATTTTTAGCTTTTTTCAATAAACACGAACTATTCTTTTTATCCTTTTAAATTTCATTTCTATTTATAACAATTAATCATCATAATTATCATTTTCTATATATTAGCATTCACAAAATAAAAAAATAAACTATTTGCAAAAAAACAAATAGTTTATTTTATGTTTATTTTTCTGGACGCATCGTTGGGAATAAGATTACATCGCGAATTGATGGTGCATCTGTAAGAAGCATAACCAACCGATCAATTCCAATTCCTAATCCACCAGTCGGAGGCATTCCGTATTCCAAAGCTTCAATGAAATCTTCATCGATGCCTTCTGCTTCATCATTTCCTTGTTCACGTTCTTTAACTTGCGCCTCAAAACGCTCGCGTTGATCAATTGGATCATTTAGTTCAGTAAATGCATTACCAAATTCATTACCCTTAATGTAAAGTTCAAAACGATCTGTAAAGCGAGGATCATCTGCATTTTTCTTAGCTAAAGGTGAAATTTCAACTGGATGACCATAAATAAAGATAGGTTGTGTCAACTTGTCTTGAACTAATCGTTCGAAAAATTCATTAATGATGTGACCAACTTGCCACCAGTCTTCATAGTGAATCTTATGTTCATCAGCCAATTTGCGTGCATCTTCTACAGACATTTTTGGCCAGAAATCGACACCCGTATACTTCTTGATAGCATCAACCATGTGCATCCGCTCAAAATCCTTACCCAAGTCTAAATCAGTTCCTTGATAAGTAATTTTTCCATCTGGCGAAACTGCCTTAGCTGCCGCTTTGAAAATTCCTTCCGTCTCATTCATAACATCATGAAAATCAAAGTAAGCAGTATAGGTTTCCAGCATCGTGAATTCAGGATTATGTTTCGTATCCATTCCTTCATTCCGGAATACACGGCCAATTTCATAGACTCGTTCCATACCACCGACAATTAGGCGTTTTAAATGTAATTCCAAGGCAATCCGCAAATACAAATCAATATCTAAAGCATTATGATGCGTAATAAACGGACGGGCATTAGCGCCACCAGCCTGACCATGTAAAACTGGTGTTTCAACTTCCGTATAATCTAGGTTGTCCAAATATTTACGTATTGCTGTAATGATTTTAGTTCTCTTAATAAAGCGATCAAAACTATCATCATTAGAAATAAGGTCTAAGTAACGTTGGCGATAAATTTGTTCAACGTTCTGCAAACCATGGTACTTATCAGGCAGTGGACGAAGAGCTTTGGTAAGGAACGTTAAATCTGTTGCCTTAACCGTCAATTCGCCCATATCTGTTTTCATAACTTGGCCAGTAATCCCAATAAAATCACCTATATCTGCCTGTTTAAAAAGTGCATATTCATCTTCACCGACCGTGTCCTTACGAACATAGATCTGCATTGTTCCTTTACGATCCTTAAGATCAGCAAAGCCAACTTTACCTTTACCACGTTTTGACATCATTCTGCCGGCGATGGTTGCTTGAACATCTTTCTCTTCTAACTCTTCTTTATCAAAGTCACCATATTGTTCATGAAGTTGATTAGTCAAATGAGTTCGTTTAAATGCATGTCCAAAAGGATCAATCCCCTTGTCACGTAGATCTTGCATCTTTTGACGACGAACCTTCAATTGATCATTCATGTCCTGCTCTTTTTTTGCCACTTAAAAATCCTCCTCTACCGTTAGTCACACGTATCTATGATGCCTATTTCGCACCAAAAAAGCAAGTGAATATTTACCTTGCCATTTGTTGACGTTTAATTTCTCGTTCCTGCTGCTTCTCTGCAAATCGGTCAAAGATATCATCCATTTCTTTTTCCGTTTCAGCATTATTCAAAGCAACTTTGGTTCTCGCAGAATGCGAAATCCCCTTTAAATAATAGGCAGCTTGGGTCCTAAACTCACGTGGACCCACATAGTCACCCTTCAATTCCACTAATCCATGCAAATGTTCTTTTGCAATTCTGATCTTTTCAGCTGGTTCCGGTTCATCAACCAATTCACCAGTTTCAAGATAGGTCGAAACTTGATGGAGCATCCAAGGATTTCCTAAAACTGCACGACCAATCATAACTGCCGTGGAGCCAACTTCATCAAGCATTCGTTTAGCATCTTCAGCACTTCGAACATCACCATTCCCCATAAAAGGAATTGTAAGTTGATTAGAAACTTCTTTTAAAATATTCCAATCGGCATGTCCTGTATACATTTGTTTTCGAGTTCGCCCATGCATAGCTAATGCTGAAGCTCCGGCACGTTCAGCAGCCAACGCATTTTCAACTGCAAAAACATGATCGGAATCCCAACCCGTTCTCATCTTGACCGTCACTGGCTTTTTAACAGCATCTGTTACATAGGAAACCATCTCATATACCTTGTTCGGATCTAAAAGCCAACGAGCGCCGGCCTCCGTTTTCACAACCTTATTCACTGGGCAGCCCATATTAATATCAATAATATCAGCGGCCGTATGTTGGTCAACAAACTTAGCGGCTTCTACCAGCGTTTCTTTAGTTCCACCGAAGATTTGAATGCTCATTGGATGTTCACGTGGATCTACATTCATCATACTCAGCGTTTTTTTGTTTTTATACATAATTCCACGATCAGAAATCATTTCACAAACAACTAATCCTGCGCCAAATTTTTTACAAATCAGACGAAACGCTGAATTTGTTACGCCTGCCATTGGTGCCACAACAACTTGATTGGGAATTTTTACATCACCAATTTGCCATTCCATATTTTTCACCTCATAAAAAGTGGTCTAAGTTACTTTCACTAAGTCAGCTTTGAAAACAATCCTTTTCCGTCCTAATATCGCTGACATCATGAGAATTATCATAGCACACTACTGATATCTCACCAAACGAAACTCAATTCTTAGCCTTAAGCAAAATAGCCTTCAAGTCAGTTTCACTGTATTGATACTTATTCCCACAAAAACGACAGCTAACTTCCGCACCATGGTCATCTTGAATCATCGTCTTAATTTCTTTGGATGGTAAGCTCGCCATTGCTTTTGCAAATCGATCCTTAGAACAATCACAAACAAATGAAACGGGCATTTTATCCAGAATTTTCACTTTATCATTACTAAATATTAGTTTTAAAATATCTTCAGGTGTTTTCCCTTGCCGCAACAAATCTGATACCTGTGGTAAATGGGTTAACGTTGTTTGTAATCGATTAATTGCCTCGTCACTAGCACCCGGCATGACTTGAATCATAAACCCACCAGCAACTTCAACAGTTTCATCTGGATTCACAAAAACAGACACACCAACTGAAGAAGGGATTTGTTCAGATTGCGCCAAGTAATAAGTGAAATCATCTCCAATTTCACCTGAAGCCAACCCAACCTTACCAGTAAACGGATCCTTTAGTCCCATATCTTTGGTGACTGAAAGGGTTCCCTGATTACCAACTGCTTTACCCACATCAATATGATGGCGTTTATTTAATGGCAATGAAACATGTGGATGCTGCAAGTATCCCTTGACCGTACCGTTTGCGTTTCCGTCAACGACGATCCCACCAACAGGCCCACCACCATTAATTCTAACGGTCATTTTTTCTTCACCTTTTAGTAAAGAAGCCGCCAGCATGGTAGTTCCAACTAATGAACGCCCCAAGGCTGCGGTCGCTGCACTCCAAGTATCATGTCTTTTTTGTGCTTCCTGAACAAGATTCGTTCCGTTAATCACATATGCACGGAACATCCCGTCATTAATTATACTTTTTATTAAATAATCTTCCATATCTTCTCCTCAGCTTTTCTTCACTATCTTATATTTTTACACATTTTAAGGTTGAAACCAACCCAATGCTACAAAAAACAGTAAACTCTCAATAAAGAAAGTTTACTGTTTATAGTTTGAATTTAAAGATTTGTGTGATCGTCTGAATGATCATCTTGTGAATCTTTCTTAGAATCACTAGAATTTTGATCATGAGAACTTGGTAAACGATGTTCACTACCAGAATCATCCGTATCATGTTCGCTTGGTGTATTCAATGGTGTATCTTCTTTATCGGTATCTGAATCATCCTTGCTATCATCATCCGCATGACGTTCTGCTTCTTTACGTTCTAATTCACGTTTTGATTCTTCAAATGTAGCTGCCTTTTCACTTGGGAAATCAGAAGCTGCCCCACTGTCGGGCATCTTTCCAGTCTTAAACAAGCTCAAAATTTGTTTTTCATCCAAAGTTTCATACTTCAAAAGTGCTTCAGCAATAATCTTATGCTGTTCACGATGTGAAGCAATGATATCCAACGCGGTTTGATGCCCTTCATCAGTAAGACGACGAACTTCATCATCAATAATTCCAGCTGTCTTCTCAGAGTATGCAGGACCACTTTCGCCATAGTACGACTGTCCAGGAGCTGCTAACTCAACTTGGCCAATCTTGTCACTCATCCCGTATTGGGTAACCATCGCGCGAGCAATTCCAGTTGCTTGCTGGAAGTCATTAGAAGCGCCAGAAGATTTCGAATTAAAGATCGTTTCTTCAGCAGCACGACCACCCATTAACCCGGCAATCTGCTCCATAGCGTCTTTTTTAGACATCAAGTTCTGATCTTCACGAGGAAGCATGATGGCATAACCACCTGCACGACCTCGAGGAACAATCGTAACTTTATGAACAACACGAGCGTCATTCAATACTAAACCAACAATTGTATGACCAGCCTCATGGTAAGCCACTGTCTTACGTTCAAGTGGGTTAACAACTGCATTCTTCTTGGCTGGACCAGCAATAACTCGATCTTCAGCCTCATCCAAATCGGATGCATCGATAACCTTCTTATTACGTCTAGCCGCAAGTAAAGCTGCTTCGTTTAATAAGTTTTCAAGATCAGCACCAACAAACCCTGGAGTCTGTTTTGCAATCTCATTTAAATCAACATCTTTATCCAATGGTTTGTTTTTAGAATGAACCTTCAGAATTGCTTCACGACCACGAACATCGGGACGACCAACCAAGATCTTTCGATCAAATCGGCCGGGACGAAGTAAGGCTGGATCTAAGACATCAGAACGGTTAGTAGCCGCCATGACAATCACGCCTTCATTACCCGTGAATCCATCCATTTCAACCAACAATTGATTCAACGTTTGTTCACGTTCATCATGGCCACCACCCATGCCACTGCCACGTTTACGACCAACCGCATCAATTTCATCAATGAAGATGATGGAAGGAGAATTCTTTTTAGCTTGATCAAACAAATCACGTACTCGACTAGCACCAACTCCGACAAACATTTCAACGAAGTCTGAACCAGAAATTGAGTAGAATGGAACACCCGCTTCACCAGCAACAGCTTTTGCTAGTAAAGTTTTACCAGTACCCGGGGGCCCCTCCAAGAGGACACCGGCCGGTATTCGCGCCCCTAACGAAGAAAACTTACGAGGATCCTTCAAGAATTCAACAACTTCAACTAATTCTTGTTTTTCTTCTTCTTCACCTGCAACATCAGAGAAACGAACTTTGTTAGACTTTTTATCAGCCGGTTTAACTTTTGATTTACCAAAGTTCATAACACCCTTGCTGCCGCCACCGCCACCTTGGCCGGCTTGGCTCATCATCATGTAGAAGAAAACGATGAAGATAAGAAGTGGTATTCCTGTAACTAATAACTGGACCCAGAAACTGTTAGAAGCCTCTGGTTTTGTGTCCATTTTGACATTTTCCTTTTGTGCAGCTCGGGTAATTTGTGCAGTCGTAGAATCATTCTGCAAAACAGTTGCTGTAAAACTATCAACTGTAGTACTCGAACCAGACGCCGGGAATAAACCAGATTGGGCAGAAGCCTTTTGTGCAGTACGATATTTACCGGTAATTTTATAAACACCATTCGTAGGCTGTACTTCAAAACTCTTAACCTTATTCTTTTGCAATTGGGTCACAAAATCACTTGATGAAATCGTCTTTGTTTGTGTTGAACTACCTTGTCCAGTGAAGAAATAAATAATCCCCACAATACACAAGAAAATAACGATATAAAACAAACTGTTTTTTAAAAGTCCGTTGTTATTCCCTTTTTTATTCATTGGAATCCTCCTTGATAACGGTTTTACGAATGCTGAGCAAACCTCTGCTTTACCTTCGATAGATAGATAATATCACACTTGACCAATTTTGACCAATTATTTATCCAGATAAATTTTAGGCTTCAAAACACCTACGTATGGCAGATTGCGATACTCACCTTTATAATCTAGTCCATACCCAACGACAAATTCATCAGGAACTTTAAAACCAACATAATCTGCTTTAACTTCTAAAACTCGTCCAGTTGGTTTATCTAATAAAGTACAAACTCGAACACTTTTAGCATGGCGTTGCTTTAAAAGGTCAATAATAAACTTCAAAGTTCGTCCGGTATCAACAATATCTTCAATAATTAAAACGTCACGATCAGCGACATTTTGAGTAATATCAGTTACCAGCCGAACTTCTCCGGAAGATTTTGTTCCCCCATTGTAACTGGAAACGTCAATAAACGCCAACTGTGTGTAAACGTCCATTTGGCGCAGAACATCGGTTGTAATAAAAACAGCCCCAGATAATACACTAATCACAACTGGTACCTTATCCTTATAATCCGTCGTTATTTGCTGTCCCAACCGTTTAGCTGCTTTGGCAATGTCCTCTTGACTATACAAAATACGTTCAATATCATCGTTCATCAATTCAATTCCTCCAGATTATTTGTTTTCCAGATTATGAAATACTGTTGTTGCTGGCTGTCAAAAGGTTCTTCAAGCCAACTCTTACGAATTCCCAATAGCCAAACTGCTTGTTGATTGGCATCCTTTAATACTGGCCAACCTTTGCGTTTTGAAACCGGTACTTTAGCATCCATCAACACGCGACGGATGGATTTATGGCCACCATTTTTTAAGCGAAGTTTGATATCTACTGATCCAGCTCCCACAAAAAATGGTGTTTTAATTTGGTTCTTACTAAGTTTCATTACTTGATCGGCATTTACTAAATCCTGAGATATTTTGTTGGCATCAAACCATCCAACCGTCCCGTACTCTCCAATATCATGCCATTGATTTAATTTTAACATAGAATACACAGGTGCTTGGCCTTTTTCTCGCAATTCACTTGCAGGAAAAAAGCCAAATTGGGCGTAATTTTTTGAAAAAAGCATCTGAGAAGAGACCTGAATCTGCGCGGTTGGTTTTTGTTGATTATGTAAAAGATGCAAGATTTCTATCCGCTGAGAATCTGTCAATTTGCCTGCCCCAAGTTTCTGCAAAGCAATTTCTTGTAAAACCAAATCTTGCCATTCCGGACTCAGCTTTAAAAAGGCCTCGGTTTGATACCCATCCTTGCTCATAATTTGTTTAACAAGTTCATCTGCATGTTGTGATGTGGCCCGCAACAGCCTTTGAAGTTGTGTTTCATAACTTTGAACATGTGCCAAAAACTTTGAATTTTCCTGCTTAAGTTTTGGCACAATTTCTGTTCGCATTCGATTTCGCGTAAGGCTTTGATCTGTATTGGTCTCATCTTCATACCACTTCACATGGTTATCAGTTGCAAACTCACGAATGTCAGTCTTAGCAAAATTTAAGAGTGGACGCTGAATTTGCGTGTGTTTTGTTAATTGTCGCACCCCAATTCCTTGCAATTGTTGAAGCGATCCGCCACGCACTAACTTCATCAAAAACGTTTCAGCTTGATCATCAGCATGGTGAGCCGTAAATAAAAATTGTGCTTGATATTTATCAGCAACTTTCGCAAAAAAAGTGTAACGAATTTTTCGAGCCGCATTTTCAATTCCCGTTTTGGGATGTTTTGAAACTGGCCAAACTTCAATTTCCAGCTTTAACTGATGTGCTTTAGCGTAAACTTCAATGAACGCCTGCTCTTCACTACTTTGGTTCCTTAATTTGTGATTTACATGGGCAATTACAATTTTAGGCCGTTTGGCCAATGGAAGATTTTCCAACAGCGTGAGCAACACCATCGAATCTACTCCCGTCGAAACAGCAACGACGACCACCGTTTTTGGTGTTAATTGGTAATCACGAATCGCTAAATTAAATTCATCTTGGAGTTGGCTCTTCACGTGACTTCACCTTCTAACTTTTTAAAAAAGGCCCGACCAAAACAAATGTTTTGAATCAGACCCTATACTTTATCTTACTAATTTAACTGCGACGACCGCCACGACCGCCACGCTTGCCTTCAGTATTATGTTTCAAGGTTGTAAGGCGCTCCTCACTATCTTTCAAGAATCCAGAAAGTAAGGAATCAAAATCCTTTGGTGCTTCATGATGACTATTGTTGTGTCCCTGATAATGAGAACTTGATTTTGAAGAATAATGCGAATTAGTAGTATGTCCTGCATGATTCGAATGATTAGCATGTTCAGAGTGACTATGATGCTCATGTTCATGTTCTGGCCGATCCTCGGCCTTACGCATTGATAGTCCAATCTTGCCATCATCACCGATTGTCAGAACTTTGACTGTGACCGTATCCCCAACAGTTAAAACATCATGGATATCTTTTATAAACTTGTTGGAAACTTCGCTAATGTGAACTAATCCTGTTTTGTGATCGCCTAAATCAATAAACGCCCCAAAATTAGTGATTCCAGAAACTTTACCAGATACTTTTGACCCAACTTCAATTGCCATAAAAAAGTACTTCCTCCTTAGACTATGTGTAATTAGTATAGCACCACCTAACGTTGAGTGCGAGAAAATCAGAAGCAAAGCTGACCAATAAAAAAGGCCAATTATATTTTTGAAATAACGAGCTTCAAAATAATTGGTCTTTTAAAAAATTAAATTTTATTTTTGACTCACATCTTCAGAATGATCAGAAGGCAAACTGTAAATGATTTCACCCGACTTGCTGTAATAATACTTTTCCCGAAGTAACTTTTGTAAATAATTATCATTATTTAATTGTTTCACTTGGACATCTAAAGTTTCATTTTGATTTTTAGCAGTTGTATAATGTTTTTTACTTGTACTAATTTGTTGTTCAACTTGCGCCCTTTCATAATGCGTATGGATGAGTTGGAAGGAAAGGATGCCGGCAAAAACAATAAAGATCCCCATAATAATATAAAAGCGATGTAAACGAGCTGTACGAATTTTGCTTATTTTTTCAGTAGCTATTGTATTTTGTTTCTTAATATCGTTCACATTACTCACCATTTATGCAACCCCACTTTTGATTTTTACTATTTCTACCTGTAATTATAACAACCTCTCAGAAACCTGTCCATGGCTTTGTAGCGAAGATTTCATTAAATTTTGTAAGTGGTTTCCTATGCACTAAAAATGGGGCCAAGCAACCACAAAGTGGAAACCTGACCCCATTTATTTTGGTTTTTAAAATTGGTTGAGAAAGCTAACGCCCAAACAATTTATTTTCGATAATCTTTCTCGTAATCTTCCGCCAAAATTGTAAACATGCGTTCTGCATCATCTTTTTTAGTTGTCTCTAACAATGCATCGACCCGAACCGTCAGCGTTTTATTTCCAAACTTAATCACAAGCTTGTCATTCACAACAACATTGGTAGATGATTTCGCTACGCGCCCATTAATTGTAATCCGTCCCTGATCTGCAATTTCTTTGGCAATAGAACGTCGTTTAATGATTCTCGAGATTTTTAAAAATTTATCTAATCGCATTTGTTCTCCTCGTTTCTATTTAGTTATCGTAATGCTACTAAGGGTTGAAAGTACTAAGCTTCACCTAATTACCTGATACAAAAGAGTTAATAACAATCAAATTAGTTCAGATGCCGTCTTCCAGCAAATCTGGGCCGGAACGTAGTGGGCACGACTGAGCCCATTTTCTTCCAGACTGATTCAAGTTTTAAAATTAATTATATTTAACACAAAGATTGTTATGGAGGTGCTCGTACGAATTATCTATAGACAACAACTTCCCCAGTTCGTAGGCGTTTTGGCCTCAGGGGTAAAATTTATCTTAGCGATTTATCGTTTAGATAAAGGTCGAGTTTGAAGACAAGTGACCTGCTTGGCTTCAAATCGTGCCCACCCCGTTCCAGGCCAAGTGAGCCGGAGGACGGCAGTTTACCTAATTTCGATGGACTAAATTTTTTAATAGCAGTACCCGGAATCATTTTTGTGCCTTCTCCCCTAATAATGCTATCCAAAAGTAATTTACTTTTTTGAAAATCCTCGTTATCTAACTATTTTTTTGAGTAATTTCTTTCCATATGGAATGGTTAACCATTCGCGAATCGTGAACAAACGCACACCAATGGCAACCCCAATGAATGTTAAGCCACCCAATAAAACCACAGCCACAACAATAATTCCTAATTCTATTCGACCTACATCAGGAAACAGTCCCAGCAACACCAGTTTACTCCAATTAACCACCAGTGCCATACTTCCGCTTGCAAGTACCAATTTTGCGAAGAATCGCCAATCTAGTTTAAGGTTATCCTTCAAAGAATCTGGGCTACCAATTTGCATGCAAATCAGAATCACGGCCAAACTGAGCACCGTTACTAAACTAGCACCGTTGATTCCATACTTGGTCACTGCCAACCGGTTGAAAACTAATTTCACACCTAAACCTGTAAAAAAGGCCAATATTGCCGGTCTGAAAACATTCACACTTTGGAGCACACTATTATAAGTCGCAATTAGGGCAGCTAAAATCACAGCGATCACATAAATCATGATTGCGGAGGTTCCTTCGGTATTTCCAAACAATAACCGGTTAATTTGAGGAAGCAAGGTGATCATCCCTACCGTTGCGGCAACCGAAATTGCCAAACTAATGTGCAACATTGATTGAACGGTTCTTTTAAACTCGTAACGATTATGCTTTTGAACTGCCTTGGTTAAGGTCGGCAATAAGGTGGTTGAAAATGAAGTTGCCACCACTAACCCCAACTGAACCAAGGGCTGAGCACGATCGTAAATTCCTTTTAGTGCCTTTGCGTTTCCATTAGACACACCACTTGCTACCAGCCCATTTTTCACAGTAAACGAATCAATTAACTGCAACAGAATGATAATGGCTGCAAATAAACAAATTGTGCCACCCTCTATCAAAAACCGTTTGCCTAATTTTGAGTAGCTAGTAACTGGCTCTAACGAAACACCAGCTTGACTTGGTAAGGGTGCAAATATTTTTTTCCGAAATAATCGTAAAAAGTATAAAGTGCTCACAATTGCAGCCACGACTGCTCCTGACATTGCCCAGGTGCCCATTCGATATACGTTCCAATTTTGACTAGCTGCTGTGTAGGCCACACCAATAATGATTGCTACGCGGACCACCTGTTCCATTACTTGTGAGCGGGCCGTGGGAATCATCTGAAAAATCCCTTGATAATAGCCTCTCCCAACTGCCAGAAAAGGCATGAAAATAAACATTAACGAAACACAGCGGATCAAAGGTGTAAGCCCAGCATCTCCCATTCCACCAGCAATCTCAGGAGCAAAGCTCAACAATGAGATAACAATTACAAGTGAAATACCACTCAGAATAACAAATGCTCGCCGCGCAATTTTAACCTTCTGTATTTCAGTTTCTTGTTCAGCAATTAATTTAGAAACAAAAACCGGAAAGCCGCTCAGCGCAAACGTGATCCCAATCCCATAGATCGGATCTATTTGTTGATAGACGTAAAAACCGGTGTTACCCACTAAATTTTGGAGAGGAATTCGATAAACGGCACTTAACACCTTTGCCACCAGTGACGCGAAGGTTAAAATAAACGCTCCTTGCATCGCATTTTTCATCTTTTTATTTTGCACGGGAGTGTCCTCCTTTAAACTACGCCACTTTTTTTATCAATGCTTCCACGAATTCTTTTAATTGCGCTAACCAATCTTTTTCCTGCATTTTTGGTTGAATCACTAATTTAATCTGCATTTTACCACCGTCAACATTGACCATCGCGCGCAGTTTTGTGGCTGATAATGCCTCAAAGATATCAGCTTGCTGTAACTTACCAGTAGCCCGCGGCGATAAGGTAACTTGAATCGCATCGTCATGACGTTGAATCTTTTCAATCAAAGCTTCATCGGCCAACATTTTAAGCTGCCCGATTGCAAGCAAATTAGTAACTTCAATTGGATATTCGCCAAACCGATCAATCAAATCTTCTTGAATCTCAACATACTGGTCTTGATTCTCAATTTGACGAATTCGTTTGTACAATTCAATCTTTTGTCGTTGATCTTCAATATACGTACTTGGTAAATAAGCTTCCACACCCAGTTCAACTTCTGAATCGGTTGCGACCTTAGCTTTTTTGCCTTGTTTTTGATTCACTGCATCTGTCAGCATTTGGGTGTACAAATCGTACCCAACTGAATCAATAAATCCATGTTGCTGTTGCCCAAGCAAATTGCCGGCCCCACGAATGGATAGATCCCGCATCGCAATTTTAAAACCAGAACCTAACTCCGTAAAATCTTTGATCGCTTCTAAACGCTTTTCACTAACCTCAGTGAGGACTTTATTAGGTTTATACGTAAAGTATGCATAAGCCACCCGGCTGCTCCGCCCAATTCGACCTCGTAACTGATACAACTGTGATAATCCCATATGATCCGCATTTTCAACAAACAATGTGTTCACATTCGGAATATCCACACCAGTTTCAATAATTGTGGTCGTCACCAGCACATCGTACTCGCCTTGAACAAAGTCATACAAAACGCCTTCCATTTGCTTTTCCGACATTTGGCCATGAATGTAAGTCACACTTGCTTCTGGAACCAATGCTTCAACCTGACTAACCGTTTCTTCAATGTCCTCAACCCGATTATGCAAATAGAAAACTTGACCGCCACGCTGTAATTCACGATGAATACCATCGCGAATGGCTCCGGCGTTTTCTTCCATTACATATGTTTGAATGGGATACCGGTTAGTTGGTGGCGTTTCAATAACGGAAAGATCGCGAACCCCAATCATCGACATGTTAAGTGTCCGTGGAATTGGCGTGGCCGTCAGAGTTAAAACATCAACGTCAGATTTGAGCCTCTTGATCTTTTCCTTGTGTTTAACCCCAAATCGTTGCTCTTCATCAATAATTAATAGACCCAAATCTTGAAACTTAACGTCCTTTGATAATAACCGATGGGTTCCTACCACAATATCCACGGTTCCATTTTGTAACCCATCCAAAGTTTCTTTGATTTGTGGTCTCGTTCGGAAACGGGATAACACCCCTACTGAAATCGGATAACCACTAAAACGATTAATCATTGTTTCATAATGTTGTTGTGCCAAAATGGTTGTCGGTACCAAAAAGGCAACTTGTTTACCATCTTCAATTGCCTTAAAGGCTGCTCTTAAAGCAACTTCAGTTTTTCCATACCCAACATCGCCGACCAACAAGCGATCCATTGGTTTAGGCCGTTCCATATCGTGCTTAATTTCAACGACACTTCGCAACTGATCAGGCGTTTCAGAATAAGCAAAATCGTCTTCAAATTGACGTTGATAATCGTCATCTTTTGAAAAGGCGTATCCCTTTTCTGCTTCTCGTTGCGCATACAAATCAACCAATTCATCGGCAATATCTTCAATTTTGGCTGCCACTTTACGCTTGGTCTTGGACCAGTCGCTGCCACCTAATTTATTTAAACGCGGATGTTTACCTTCAGAAGCCACATACTTTTGCACTAAATTCAGCTGAGTCACGGGGATAAATAATTTGCCACTCCCAGCGTACTGAATTGTGATGTAGTCTTGATGAACTCCATCTACAAGCATTGTGGTCATCCCTGTATACCGGCCAATTCCGTGATTCACATGTACGACAAAATCACCCGGCTTTAACTCTGTATAACTTTTGAGTCGTTGGGTGTTTTCCATTTTTTGGCGTTTTGGCCGCTTCTTCGGGATCTTTGCAAACAGTTCATGCTCAGTAATAACAACTAAGTTAGACTCTGGATATTCAAATCCACTTGCTAACTGCCCTTGCAAAATGGTAACTGCCTTGGGTTGCACTTCCTGATCACGGGCCACAACCGCTGAAATCTCAAAATCTCGGAGCGTAGAACTAACCTTATCCAAACGCTCCTTCTTTTGAATAAGAACAACAATTGTTTGTTCCTGCTTTTGCCAACGATCCATTTCTGTCTTTAAAACGGGCATTTGTCCATAAAACTCTTGCATTGCCCGCGTTCTAATATCCACCAGTTGATCTAATTTTAAGCGTCCAAGGCCCTTTTGAAACAAAGATAACAAAATTTGAGCCTGATTGTGATCCTTGATTAATTTGCGAATTTCAAATCCAAATTTTTCATTTGAAATGACCTGATGCGTTTTTAGTTTATCTGCTACCCACTCGGCGTCATCATCTTGCAGATCACGTTCGGCTTCCAAGATTCGAGAATAGTCATCGAAAACAAGGACCCCGGTTTCATCCATGTAATCCAACAAACTATCTTTTTCATCATAAAGATAGTCAGAAAGGACAATGTCTTCCGGTTGCACATTTCGATCTTGCCACCTGGCCAAAATCGTTTCAGCCTGTGAATCCAAAAGTTGAATATCATTATCGGACTCTAAACGCTTTTTTTCGCTTTTAACTGCTTTTTGATAATTTTCAATGCCTTTTTCCAGCATAGCCTTTGTCACAATAAAGTCCGTTGCCGGCAAGATTGTCACGGCTTCAATATTTTTAACACTTCGTTGGTTTTCTGCATCGAAGTAACGTAATGAATCAACCTCGGTATCAAAGAAGTCAATTCGCACAGGGTAATCCATATTTAATGGATAAATATCCACAATTGAGCCCCGCACCGCAAAATCTCCTGGTCGTGCAACCATTTCTTCTCGCACAAATCCCATATCCACCAATTGGTCTTCAAGCTCTGTCAGCTCAAACTCTTTGCCAACACTAACTTCAAGAACTGCCTGTTGCATAACCTTTTTTTGCGGAAGAAATCGGCGCAATCCTGACACTGAAGTGACATAAATTCCTGGTTCATTCGTAATCAACGCGTGTAAGAACTCAGTGCGTTGCCCACGATAAACAGGGGCACTGGTAGCTGCCGATGCCGCAATTGTTTCTTCTACCGGGAACAAATGAACTTGGGATTCTTCAAGAATATTTTGCAAATCATCGGTTAATTGTTGCGCGTGGTATAGATTATCCGAAATTGTTAAAATAGGCGCATTTTGATGACTAAGTAATTCAGTTAATAAAAGCGTCTTTGCGGATCCAACTAAACCCGTGACTAATTGGCGACTGTCAGGATTCGTAGCACTGAGAACTTGTTGGACTTCATGACTTTGGGCAAAGAAATCCTGAATGTTCATAGTGATCCCCCTCGTATTATATATTTTGAAACTTTGTTTCTTACTATTCACTACTTAGATGCTGCGTGATATTCTCTAATTGTTCATTGGATTTAGGTCCAACTGGTATAGGCTTTCTCCCCTTGTAGTTTATCTACGTTTTAAGCGTGCCGCCCAGACAATTCGAAACACCGCAAACCACAAGCTGTAGCGATTAGAGTGATTCGTGTTCACTCGCGTGACACGCAGCTGAATCACTTAATCTAGTCTACTTATATTGCGAGGATGCCCGTTAGAATTGGAATTAGGGAACATCACGCAGCACCTAAGCTTATCCAATTAATTCACAATGAAAGGAGGTCCTTATCCTATGAATTTATATTTAGGTATTGATGTTGGTAAAAATAAATTAGACTTTTGTGCTTTAGATTCGGATCAACGTTGTTGTTTTCAAGGTGAAACTACTAATGATCTCAATGGCGCCATTAAGATCAAACAGACGGTCCTAACCGAAACTCAAACGCATCATTATGAAAAAATCACAGCTGGTATGGAAGCTACTTCTGTTTATAACTTTCATCCAATGACTTTTTTGGCCGAAGATAGCGAGTTACAAGCCTTAGGCTTATCGGTAATTACCATTAATCCCTACACATCACATCACTTTAGTCAGCTCTTTAATGACGGTAAAACTGATGCAATTGATGCCAAGCAATTAGCCGATTTATTGCGTGTAGAACCACTTGGAACCCCTGTTGCTCGCCAAGAAAATTATGTTGCGCTGCAACGTTTAACCCGTGAACGCTATCACTTGGTTAAACAAATGACCGATTCAAAAAATCATTTTTTGAACAACCTCTATTATCGTTGTAATACTTTAGAACGAGAGTTACCCACCTCAGTTTTTGGCTCAGCTATGATGACCCTAATTACTGATGAAGAGTTAACCTTGGACGAGGCAGCGGCGCTACCTCTTGATGAATTAGTGACACATCTTCAACAGTTAGCCCACGGTAAATTTGGTGATGCCGAAGCCGTTGCTAAAGCCATTAAGAAAGCAACTCGTTCTTCTTATCGTCTATCAAAAGTCGTAACAGATTCTGTTGATGAAATCTTAGCGGTCTATGCTAATGAAATTCGGATGTTAAAAAAACAAATCCAAGTTTTGGATAAAACAATTACACAGATATCTACTCAAAACACAGATATCAATTGTTTAACTAGTGTTCCCGGTATTGGTCCAGTTTATGCGGCCGGTATTGTGGCAGAAATTGGTCAAATTGAACGTTTTCCGGATGAAAGCCATATTGCCAAGTATGCAGGTCTGGCTTGGTTACCACATGAATCAGGTACGAGTGTTCGTCAAGCTACGCCACGAACTCGTAAGGGTAATCAATATCTTCGTTATTATCTAGTTGAAGCTGCCAATTCGATAAGACGTTATGATATTACTTACCAACGCTATTACCACAAAAAATATGAAGAGGTACCCAAGTATCGTCATCGTCGAGCTATTGTCTTGACGGCACGAAAGCTTGTGAGATTGGTGGAAGTCTTGCTTAGAAACCATCAATTTTATATACCACCCAAAGTGGTATAGCCTTCGAGTTTACGATACTGAGTCCCTTCTTAACCCGCTAAATTAACTGTTTTAGTGGGCTGGGGAAGGTATACTCTCAAGAACTAATTAATAATAAAAACAAAGTTTTTTACATACTTGACTTATCACCACAAGGCTTAATCTTTTAATTGTACTTATTCATTAGATCAGCAATGGACATCCCATTCACCCAATCTTCCAATCCGTTAACACTATGATCAACACTTTCATCAAATAAAGGTTGTTGCGTGGCTGTAAACTTACTCAGCACATAATTAACTACGGTTGTTTTTTGAGGATGATCCGTCCCTACTTTTAAACGATCAAAATTTTGTGTTTTTAAATGAGCAATTAAACTTTTAATACCATTATGACCACCAGCTGCTCCCTTTTGCCGAAATCGGATTTTACCAACTGGCAAATCCATATCATCATGCACAACGATCAGATCAGCAATATCAATTTTGTAATAATCTAGCAAAGGACGGACTGCCCTTCCCGAATCATTCATATAAGTTGAGGGCTTTACCAATAAGATCTTTTCGCCATTCACAACAGTAGTTGCCAGACTCGCTTCCATTTGATGTTTAGAAAAAGTAGCCTGATGAACACGAGCAAATTCATCTACCACCATAAATCCTGTATTATGGCGTGTCCCGTCATACTTTGCACCAACATTTCCTAAACCAACGATCATTTTCATTTGTATTACGCTCCCATTATTTTTATCTGAAACAGACAAAATGGCCGAACAGAATTAATCTGTTCAGCGTTCCGTTTAACAATTACCCAATTGTAGCATATTCGCCTATTTGTTGCAGTTTTGGATCCTCAAATCAAGAAAAATTACAGTGTTTTTCTCCATTAACTGAAGCTCCTCACAAGAAGCTTTGAACCAAATTTTTTTCGTCGCAATTAAAATCTAAATATTTAACAACATTTTTCAATAAATATGAGTTACTAAATACGAAATTAAAGGGTAACGTGTTATACTTGTACTGAAATTATAAATTGAAAGGATGTTATTATATTGTCTAATACACCAAATCATCAAAAAGTTGTTTTAGTTGGCGATGGCGCTGTTGGTTCTAGTTATGCATTTGCTATGGCTCAACAAGGAATTGCCGAAGAATTTGTCGTTGTTGATGTCATTAAGGATCGTACTCAAGGAGATGCACTTGACCTTGAAGATGCAATCCCATTCACTTCACCAAAGAATATCTATTCTGGTGAATACTCAGATTGTAAGGATGCTGACTTAGTTGTTATTACAGCTGGCGCACCTCAAAAACCTGGTGAAACTCGTTTAGACCTTGTAAACAAGAACTTGAAGATTTTATCAACAATCGTTAAACCAGTTGTTGATTCAGGATTCGATGGTATCTTCTTGGTTGCTGCTAACCCTGTTGATATCTTAACTTACGCTACTTGGAAATTCTCAGGATTCCCTAAGGAAAAGGTTATCGGCTCAGGAATTTCTTTGGATACTGCTCGTTTACGTGTGGCACTTGGTAAGAAATTTAATGTTTCACCTACTTCTGTTGATGCTTATATCTTGGGCGAACATGGCGATTCCGAATTTGCTGGCTACTCAGCAGCAACAATCGGTACAAAGCCATTGCTTGAAATTGCTAAAGAAGAAGGCGTTACAGCTGATGATCTTGCTAAAATTGAAGATGATGTTCGTAACAAAGCTTACGAAATCATCAACAAAAAGGGCGCAACCTTCTATGGTGTTGCAACTACTTTAACAAGAATTTCAAAAGCAATCTTACGTGATGAAAATGCTGTTCTCCCCGTTGGTGCTTACATGGACGGCCAATATGACGGTTTGAAAGACATTTACATCGGTACACCAGCTGTTATTAATGGTTCTGGTTTGGCACGTGTGATCGAATCGCCATTAAATGCTGATGAGAAACAAAAGATGGCTGCATCTGCTAAGACTTTGAAAAAAGTTTTAAACGATGGTTTGGCTAACTTAGAAAAATAAAGTTAAACTTAACAAAACATCCATTAAAATCGGTAATTCGCGAAATTCCTTTTCGGCGAGTTATCGATTTTTTTATCTGCAAATTTTCCAACTTGAATTAAAGTAAAAACCACTATTGTAGTTTTATCACTTTTTTGGTATCTTAAGTTATGGAACTATAAATTAGTGACAAGGAGAAATTAAATGAGACACAAATCTAAACCTTCATGGCGCTTCATTGGCCTCTTTATTATTTTATTAGCAATTATCTACGGAATTGGCGCTTATCACTTTGACTCCAACAATCGTTTTTTACCAAACACTAAAATTGCTGGCGTTAATGTTGGTAACAAAACTGCCCATCAAGCTTCAACGCTGATCAACAAGCAACTTGCTAATCGCAAATTTTCTATTACACAAAATGGCAAGATTCTCACAAGCTTTAATACGAATCAGACTGGATTTACGTTTCACTCTTCTTCTCTAAAATCTGCACTAAATAACCAAACCAGTTGGTCCTGGCCACTGCATCTCGTAAGTAGCGTTGAAGCCAGTAAAACAACAAAGTTTTCTAGCACGACTGTAAATAGCAGCCAATTTAATAAATTAGTTGCTACAGAAACTGCTAAGTTAAATCAGAACCGAACCGCTAGCACACCAGCTTCCCTTAAAGTGAGCAATGGCAAAGTAACGACAACTGATGCGAAACAAGGAAATCAAGTTGATGTAACCAAATTAGCAACCAGTCTCAAAAAAGCTTTAACTAATGGGGCAACTGCCTTAAAGTTAGACTCTTCAGTTTATAAAACAGCGCAAGCTAATTCTTCTGCAAAAACTGCCACTGACGCAAAGCTAGTTAAGGAGATTGTTAACGAAAAAGCGGTTATTAATGTCGGTGGTCATAAAGTCACCATTCCTACATCTGATCTTGCTAAATGGATTACCTATAACAATAATCAAATTTCCCTAAACCAGAGACTTGTGAAGGCTTATGTGACAAAAATAGATAATAAGTACAAAACTTACGGAAAAACAAAGACGTTTAAGAGCACACTCCGAGGTACTGTAAAAGTTAGCGGCGGTTTTTACGGCTGGAGCATCAAAATTGCCGATGAAACAACAGCCCTCACCCAAGAAATTCTTAAAGGCAAAAGTTTTGAACGTGAACCAGTTATTCAAGGAACCGGTTATAATACCAAAAAACAAATTATTGGAAATACCTATGTTGAAGTTGATAAGAAAAATCAAAAAATGTTCATCTATGTAGACGGAAAATTAAAATTAAAAACCAACGTTGTAACTGGTTTGCCACCCAAACAAACCACTACAACTGGTGTTTGGTCCGTATGGGCAAAAAAGCGGAATACAACACTAAGAGGAAACGAGCTTGATGGAACCGCCTATGCATCCAAAGTTAGTTACTGGATGCCAATTGATGATACCGGTATTGGTATTCATGATGCTTCTTGGCAACCAACTTTTGGCGGGACCTGGTATAAAACCCATGGATCAAATGGTTGTGTCAACACACCACCGTCTGTCATGCCTAAAGTTTATAAGCTCGTTGCATTAGGAACCCCAGTTATCGTTTTTTAACGAGATTTCTTAAAAGAATGCGATAGAATAATGAGAACTCTCATGTTAGTGTAAAGTTTTAGTAGGAAAGTAAAAAAAAGCCTTTTCAAAACACGAGAAGACCGTTAATCTTCTAATTAGGTTGGTAGCCAAAAATTAGGAGGTAACGGTCTTCATGTCTCAAATCTTAACAGAAATCATGACAGTTTTAAAGGATAGTAATAGTTTATTTAATGCGGAACAAGATTTAATGATTCGGTGTCAAGCGTTGATTGCCACTGCTTTAGGTCAAGCACTAGAAGAGTTGGATGATCTTTTAATTGGTGAAACAAAATACCAAGAAATTGTCGGTAAACGCGAAAGAACTTTGAATTTCATGTGTGGGGCCGTAACTTTCAAACGCCGGTTAGTGAAGCTAGCTGATAAAAAGTATGTCTTTCCTTTGGATCGTTATTTGCAGTTAATTCCACGAAGTAGATTTTCACCCTTAATGGTCGAAAAGGTTGCCAAGCTAGCTTCACATAGTGTTTTACGGACAACAGCTTTGGCTGTTAACCTTTTAACCCCACTTTCTATCAGTCATCAAAAAGTTGGTCAACTTTATCAAGCAGCCGGTACGCAATGTGAAAAGCAGCGTGAAGAAACCACATTAGTGAACATCGAAAAGAAACGGCGAGTTCCTTATCTGTATTTGGAAGGCGATGCCTTTTGTGTGGCCTTAAAGGCTAAGCAACACCATAAAAATGTCTTTATTCATCGACTGCAACTAACGGAAGGTATTAGCCAAAATGGCCAGCGCCGACAGACGTTAAACCGACATGTATTTACGGGATTAAACCGGCAAGCAGTTTTTAATCAAGTACAAGATTATCTCGATCAGAATTATGATTTACGAGCAACTACAATGATTACCGGTAGCGATAATGGGAGTGGCTATGAACCATCCTGCTTTGATGAATTAGCGGTTGGGGCCAAAAAACATGAGCACTTTTTAGATCGTTATCACTTGAACCGAAAAATTCGTAGTCGATTAAGCAAGATGCCTAAAATTCTGCAAAGTAAACTATTTCAGGGTGTGCATAATTGGGATAATGATCAAGTTCAAATTGTCCTTGATACGTGTGAGTTCCAAGCCAATGATGCGGATAGTCTGGAAGCAATTCAGCTTTTACGGAGTTACTTGAAACGTAACTGGAATTATTTAAAGCCAGCTGACAAGCGAAGCTTAGCTACCGAAACCGTGTGTTTAGGTGGCTGTGAAAGTAATCATCGACGCTTTACCTATCGGTTAAAACATCAAGGTCGCTCTTGGAGTAAAGCTGGATTGAAGGCGATGATTGCGGTGATTACCAGTGAAATTAACGGGCAATTAGAAACAGCAATGATAAAGATGCCCAATACCTTGCCAATAAGCATCATGCCAGTTAAAGTGGCCGCTAGTTATTTTCTTAAACAGCCTTTTACGCAACATCAAGGAATTAGGCACGGCAGTATTTCATTAGACGCAGCAACTAGCAGTGCTATGGGTAATTTGGTGAAGGCTATTTCATAGGATTTGAATAACAAGTGGAGTGGAGGCGTTGGTGAAAGAGTGTGTCGATGTCACTTAGCGATTTATCGCTTAGAGACATGGGAGACTGGAGAGATCCACTTTTGGCCTGAAGGGCAAGAAGTTAGCTCGTAAGCGACCCACACGGCCCCGCATCAACGCCGGAACGAAACAAAAAGTAGTTAAAAACATAAATAAAATCTAATTAGAGACACTACCTACTAAAACTTGACACATACAACTCTCATTATTTTATCGCACTCTTTTTGAAAACATGCTATTATTAGGTCTGTGAAGATTACTTTTATTTAGTTATTCAGTTGGAGGGATGTTGTTATGCTCTTAAAATCACTTGTTAAACCCAAGGAACGTCTAACCACCATTCGTGAAGACGCAACTTTGGAGGAAGCATTAAAAATTCTTGAGGATTCAGGCTTTCGTTGTGTGCCTATCTTAGATGAAACCCGGCAATTATTCCGCGGGAATATTTATAAAATGCATATTTATCGGCATAAATCACGAGGCGGCGATATGAGCCTACCTGTGACAACGCTATTAAAAAATGCAACCAAATTCATTTCCGTGAACTCAGCATTTTTTAATGTTTTTTTCTCCATCAAAGATTTACCGTACATCACTGTTTTAGATGATAATAATCATTTCTATGGTATTTTAACTCATGCCCGTTTGTTAGACATGTTATCTCAATCATGGAATGTTAACGTCGGCAGTTATGTATTGACCGTTGTTTCCATCGGCGAACGTGGCGATTTAGCTTCAATGGCTAAAATCATCACTAAATATACGTCAATCGCGAGTGTTATGTCATTAGATGCTCAAGGTGGCGAGCTGGTTCACCGAACACTCTTCACATTACCTTCTGGTGTGGGCAAGAAAAAACTTGACCGGATTGTTGATAATCTTGAGCGAAAAGAGTTCCGCGTTCCTGAAATTGAAGATTTACAGTCCTATGATCATATTTAAGAATCAAAAGAGGCTGAGAAAAAATACTTTTCTCAGCCTCTTTTTTATGTTTTCGAACTTTATGTCTAAAACGTGGGGAATAAGGTTATTTAGGCTACCGTCACTCTTACATTTCGAGGTTTAACCGCTTTGTTCCACTCATTATTTTGAGGACAGCTCCGCAAAGCAAACCACAAAATCTAAGTGCACCTCTGGCGGGATTGCGATCCCACCGCCGTCACTCTTATATTTCGAGGTTTAACCGCTTTGTTCCACTCACTCATTTTGAGGACAGCTGCACAAAACAAACCCAATGAAATAAGTGAACCTCACAGCGGGATACGATCCCACTTCCGGTTTTCTTATTTCATTGGGCTTTAACGTTTTGTTCCACTCACTCACTTTTCTTCAATTCGTTGATTAAAGTGCACAAACTTATCTAGATAATACATAATTGGTGCTGTGATAGTCATGATGATTAATTCAGAAACTGCCGTTGTGAAATACGTCCACCAAAATGGTAGATTTAACGTCAGTTTTAACTCTAATGCTACCAAACACATCGATACTGTGAACAAAATGGTGTTTAATGCCATTTTTTGCCACATTTTTGGCAATCTTGGACTTATATATGCCACAATCAATAGTGCTAATAAGGATTGTCCTGTTCCAAAAATAACATTAGGAATTGAATTACCAGGTCCGAACGCATTAAATAACAATACACCCGCGACGATTCCCCAAATATATTTTTTGTTAAAGACAACCAAGTGATTTAGCCCTTCAGAAATTCGAAACTGAATTGCACCAGATGCAAGGTTCAAAATACCAACTAATAATGATAATACAATATACAATGCCGCTACCATTGCATTAATAATCCAGGTTTTCGTCTGATGATTAGTCATTAGAAATACCTCCTTAGTTTTTTTGTGTGGGATAATTGCGAACCACGAACCTTTTTATGATATCATAAAATCATTACTAATTCAGGAGGCTTCTATGAAAAACACATTAATGATCCGGCCTTTTTGTCAATCTGACGCAGAATCGTTATTTAAAATTGAAAACAAAATTTGGACTTCTAACAATACCCCCGTCGACGTTAATTATTCAACGGCCCAGGATTACCTTAAGGATCATTCTAGTAACAATACAATCGTTGCACTCATTAATGATCTTCCGGTAGGTTCAATTGATTACCATCCTGCCTCTTCAAAACCAACATCGAAATACACATGGACATTCGGAATAGGTGTTGATCCTGCCCATCAATCTGACGGGATCGGTGGCAAACTACTGGAACACTTTAAAAAATTTGCCCAGGATTCCAGCGTTCATAAATTACATCTCAGAGCGTTAGGTACAAATCCTGGCGCCATCCGTTTTTATCAAAAACACGGTTTTGAAACCGAAGGAATTTTAAAAGACGAATTTTTCATTAACGGCATTTTTGTGGCAGATTATCAAATGTCCTACTTTTTTGACTAATCTGCAAGTTTAGCTTCAACGTACGTTTTCAAAATAACTGCTTGGTTATGTTTTTCGTCTTTAGCCCCGTACAAAAAAATTACGTCTTGGGTCTGCAGTTGCTTTTTAATCTGTGTCATAAATTCCGTACTAAATTCTGCTGTGTTAAGTTCTGTTTCATACTTTTTGGAAAATTCCTCAAACTTTTTAGGATCATGATCGAACCACTTTCTTAGTTCGGTACTTGGTCCTATTTCTTTTGCCCACCAATCTAACTGAGCGTTAACCTTAGAAATCCCCCGTGGCCATAATCGGTCAACCAAGACACGATATCCCGATAAATCTGCGGGCTTTGTATAAATACGTTCCAACTTAATTTCCATAAAAATACCTCCAAAAAATAAAAAAGATGGCCACCAATAACTCAGTGCCACCTTTTCTTTATATATATGATGTCTTAACAATTTCTATGTATGTTGAACATTCTCAGCCAGGCCGACACTCACTTTTAAGGCTGTATCTACCTCAAGCATTTTGCTAACAGCCAATTGTCCGACCTGATCTTTAAGTCGTTGTTTATCAATTGTTCGAATTTGTTCTAGCAAAATAACCGAATTTCGTTCAACACCCGTCTCTGCAGCTGTAATTCCAACGTGGGTTGGCATTTTTGGTTTTTGTATTTTAGCAGTAATAGCTGCCACAATCACAGTAGGACTATAGTGGTTACCAATATTGTTTTGGACAATTAAAACAGGGCGCAAACCACCCTGTTCAGACCCAACTACAGGAGACAAGTCAGCATAAAAAATGTCGCCACGTTTAACGTTGGCTTCACTCATTACGTTTGTCACCCCTATTTAATTTCTCAAGAATTCGTTAAAACACTCATCATCGCATGCTTGAAATTCATGCACAATCTGCTCGTTCAAATTAGCCATTTTAGCATAGCCATCAATTAACTCTTGAACGCGATCGAATTGATGATTCGCAAAATAATTTTTTACCATATCATCGGAAACTTCATCCTGACTCACGCCAAATAAATCACAATAAGCCTGTAAGTGACTCACAGTTACATCCTTATTAGTTGCAATATTAGTTACAATCAAATTTTGTTTTTTATTTTCCATGATCAAAACTCCCATCGTCTATCCTCGTGAATTACCATTACTATATCACGTTTTAGCACTAAATGGTAACACTTTTGTTAAGATTTCTCCTCATGAAGATAAATTCGTGGAATTCGTGGAGCAAAACCACATGCAATTTCGTAACTAATGGTATGTGCTGCTTCCGCCACATCTTCCATTTTTATTTCTTGTTCGCCACTCTTACCAACCAGTACCACTTTCGTACCAACTGTATAATCATGGGGTAAACGAATCATCAACTGATCCATACAAATTCTCCCGACAATCTCACAGCTCTGGCCATCTACAAGCACATGAAATCCTTGTAAACAACGCGGGTATCCGTCTGCATAGCCAATTGGTAACGTTCCAATCCATTCATCCTGCTGAGCTGTGTAGGTTGCCCCGTAACCAACTGATCGGCCCTTCTTTAAAAGCTTGGTAAATACTAATTCAGAAGTAACCGCCATAGCTGGTTTTAGTTTATATGGCGTAGAGAGTGCTTTCCCAGATGGATTCATCCCATATAGCGCAATTCCAAATCGAATCATATTTCCTTCACAAACTTTATGCCACAAACTCGTTGCTGAATTGGCAACATGAACATAACGCGGACGTTGAGGCAAAACATCCATAAATGCGTTGAATCGCGAAAGTTGCAATTTAAAATACTGATCATCCGTTTCAT
Source organism: Pediococcus damnosus (assembly GCF_001611155.1). Lineage (NCBI taxonomy): Bacteria > Bacillati > Bacillota > Bacilli > Lactobacillales > Lactobacillaceae > Pediococcus > Pediococcus damnosus. The sequence goes on along the minus strand of NZ_CP012294.1, from coordinate 1,432,663 downwards.
CTGCCGTAGCAAAATGAGTAAAAATTCCTTCAAATAAAAACTGATCTGAATGAGTTTGCAGATAATCTAGCGCTGTTTTTAATTCATCTTGATCTTGAAATCCGATCCGACCCATTCCTGTATCCAAAGCCAAATGAACTCGGACTGGTTCATCGCCATGCACAAACGGAGCCGCTTTTTTAAGCCAATCACAACTTCCTACAGCAACGGATATCTTTTGTTCAGCCAACAACTGGGCATATTTTGGTTCCACAATTCCCAGGATCAATATTGGTTGTGTAAAACCAGCCGTCCGTAGTTCGAGTGCTTCGTCCAAAATGGCAACACAAAATCCAGTGGCACCTGCTTCGGATACAAATTTAGCAACTTGGACTAATCCGTGCCCATAACCATCTGCCTTGACCACCGCAAACAAATCACTTTTTCTATCCATTCTCGCCAATTCTTGATGAATATTTTCTCGAATTGCTTGTGCATCAACTTCAATAATTGTTGGACGATGTGTACCTGCATTCATAAAAAATTACCCTTTCTTTTCTAAAATCATTTGGGTCATCACATAGTGCTCGGTATGTGAAATAGAGACGTGTGCAATTCCATCAAAAGGCTGACGCTTAACTTTGGGGCGTCCAGAAGCTTCATCCAAAATCTCAACATCTTGAAATCCAACTCCGGAACCAATTCCAGTGCCAAGTGCTTTACTATATGATTCCTTAGCGGAAAAACGGCCGGCCAAAAATTCACTTGCACGTGTTCCTGTATATTTTTGGTAGACCTTAAGTTCCTGCGGCGTCAAAACACGTTCTGCAAATTTGGGTAACCGTGCTTGCACTTCAGTTACACGATCAATATCGGTCAAATCAATTCCTGTTCCATAAATCATGGGCTCATCTCCAAAGTAAAGTTAACTTTATGTTAACAGATAGAATCAAAAAAGCGGCTAGAATCTTTGAATCACATAGATAGTGTAAGAGATTAAAATTAAAAAACACGCGATCACAAACCTTTTTAAGTGTAAATCGTAACCAATAGAAAGTAAAACTCATCTTACTCAAGGCAAAATGAATTTTTTTCATTTTCGAATTACCCTTTTATAACTACAAAAAAACGATTATCCCACACTCTCATAAAGAGCGTTCAAATAATCGTTTTTTATTTTAAACATCAATTAATTTCTAATTATGTTCGCGAATGGTAAATTTACGATTCGATGAAGAATGACGATTTCCACCGTTATTGCTACCATTACTATTATTCTTCTTGTAATTACCATGGCTACGATCTGATGATTTGCCATAATTATCACGGTTATTACCACGACCGCCACGATAGCTGCTGCTACTGTTGCTACGGCGCTTACCACGATAACCACCGCCACGATGGCCGCCACCACCATGACCCTTGCCGCCCTTATGATTTGGTAATGGGCGTTCAGGTGTGATTTTTACCTTAACTTGGCTTGAATCACTCTTGGTCTCACTATTAAGTAAGGCTGCAGCCAATTGTTCAGGTGTGTATTTCTCAAGCAATTCCTTGGTCTGATCACTGAATTTTTCTTCCTTCGTGCTCTTAACAAGAGTATCAATAGCATCTTCAGCAAGTTTTATACGGCCCTGTAAAGCTTCGTCATCTGTTGGTGGCTTAAGTGGAAGCAAGCGCTTCTTAATAAGCTTTTCAATATCACGAAGATAATCCATTTCCCAAGGAGTTACAAAAGTAACTGAAACACCATGTGCTCCGGCACGGCCTGTACGGCCAATTCGATGGACATAACTGTCAGGATCTTGGGGAATATCATAGTTATAAACATGGGTAACTCCCGAAATATCAAGTCCACGAGCTGCGACATCAGTTGCAACTAAAATACTGATTTGACCATTTCGGAACTTTTGTAAAATACTAGAACGACGTTGTTGGGTAAGATCACCATGAATTCCAGCAGCATTATAGCCACGAGCTTCTAATCCACGGGAAACTTCATCAACACGACGCTTTGTACGACCAAACACCAAAGCTAATTTGGGTGTCTGAACATCCAAAATACGAGTCAACATATCAAATTTTTCAAATTCTTTTGATTTAATATAATATTGATCCACTAAGTCAGTAGTTAATTCTTTTGATTTAACCGTTACTTGTTCTGGATCCGTCATGAACTTAACACCAATCTTTTTCATAGCTGGTGGCATTGTTGCTGAGAACAATAAAGTCTGACGATCGGCTGGTGTTTCGGAAATGATAGATTCGATATCAGGTAAGAATCCCATATCTAACATATCATCAGCTTCGTCCAAAACTAATGTTTGGACGTGCTCCAATTTAACTGTATGACGACGAATATGATCTAATAAACGACCAGGTGTCCCAACAATAATTTGGGGATGGCTCTTTAAATTCTTGATTTGGCGACGAATATCGGCACCACCATATACAACTTGCACTTTAACATGTTTTGCTCTACCTAAACGGTAAAGTTCTTCTTGTGTTTGAATGGCAAGTTCACGCGTTGGTGAAACAACTAATGCTTGTACATTAGGGTCATTTACATCAACATGCTCTAAAATAGGTAAGCCGAATGCGGCTGTTTTTCCCGTTCCTGTTTGGGCCTGACCAATAATATCTTTGCCAGCCAAAACATGGGGAATTGTCTGAGCTTGAATCGGGGTAGGTTCCTCAAAACCACTTTCTTTGATGGTTTTTTGCAAATCATCCGATAACTCAAAATCTGTAAACTTCAAATGAATTTCCTCCTAGTGATATCGTGAAGTGCTTCTGTCAAAATCCAAAAGAAAATCCGTTCTTTTATCTTGCAATTCTGAGAAGTCACTACTATAAACATAACCCTAGTATCATACACCCGTGAATGCAAATAAGCAAACCAGACCAATTGCTCTGATTTGCTTATAACGCTTACTTTATGAGTCTTTCAGGCCTGCTAGAACTTTCTCAAGATGGATCCCGTGACTACCTTTAATCAAGATTTCATCTTGCTTCGTTAAGCGAGCTTGAAGGTCTTTAATTACCTGATCTTCTTGTTCTACTGTATACCAATGAATCTGTTCTTTTTTATATTTTGCTTCTAGTGCCTGGGCTAAGGCTTTCATGTGATTACCGACCAAATAGACCTGTGAAATTAATTTAGGGTCCAAATAATCGGATAAACTAACGTGCATTTCGTCTGATTGCTCACCTAATTCAAGCATATCCCCTAAAACAACCATTCGTTGACCTTCAGTATCCGTATGACTAAAGGAATCCAAAACTTCTTTAGCTGCTGTAGGATTAGAATTATACACATCGCTTAAAATTGCCTCGCCGGCATTTCCTTGCACCCACTCAGTCCGATTATGCGTGATTTGAAAATTACTGAGTGCATCCCCAATTTTTGCAGGATCTACGTGGTAAGCTTTCGCCACCGCAATGGCCGCCAACGCGTTCATCACATTATACTTGCCAATCATCGGAATTCGATATGTTTTGTTAGGAACTAAATTGATCTCAAAGTCGGTGTGATTTTTTGCCAATTGGACATTGCTAGAAAAAAGATTATCAGCCGCACTATCGCCAAATGTGTACTGCTCTTGGTCAACTTGCTTACTTCGTTCCCTTAAGAGGGGCTCGTCACCATTATAAATAAACAAACCATCATCTTTCAAACCGTCCGTAATTTCCATTTTGGCATCCGCAATTTTTTCACGTGTACCAAAGAATTCAATGTGAGCTTCACCAATCATTGTAATGACAGCTGTATCTGGCTGGACCATCTTGCTTAGAAAGTCTAACTGCCCAGGGCGATCCATTCCCATTTCAACAATCACAACTTCAGTATTTGCATTCATATTTAATAATGTCACTGGAACCCCAATGTCATTATTAAAATTAGCTTCAGTTTTAACTACATTATATTCAGTTTCCAACAAGGAAGCGGTCATATCTTTAGTCGTTGTTTTCCCGTTGCTGCCTGTAATGGCAACAACTTTAGGATTGATTTTTCCTAAATAATAAACTGCTAGATTTTGCAATGCTTCCAACGGATCATCCACAACCAAAGCTGGATAATCGGTTGGAACATTCGTGTGGTCTTTTGCCCATAATGTGGCAACCGCCCCGTTTTTGATCGCGGTGTCCGCAAAGTCATGCCCGTCTCGCTGCCCTTGTAATGGAATAAATAGTGAATTTGGTCGTACCTTGCGGCTATCAAACTCAACGTTTGCAATCGTAATTGCCGCCCAATGTTCAGGTACATCTTCAATTCCAATCGCATTGGCAATCTCTGTCAACTGCATTTTCATTTTATCCATACTCCTAATTTTTTGATTTACAACCTTTAAATTATACCACATAATGCTATTTTTCTATTTTTATGCCCACTAAAACAAAAAGAATTAAGGTACTCAGGCCTATTAAACCGGCCAGTATCTTAATTCTAAAACAACAATTTTAATTTTAAACTAAATTCATTAATTGAATCTTTAATAGAATTGATCATCCTCAAATGCGTGAGAATCGGTAATCACTAAATGCCAATGGCCGCTTGTCATGTTGTAACGGAGCACAGCTACCTGTTTAGCCTTATTATATAGTGAAGTGCGACTTCGATAGATAGGTGATTGCCCATTATCCGCCACCACTAAAATTGGAATCCGATATTGTTTTTCCTGTTCAAAAGCCTGATCAAACGCAAAAATAATTCCATTACTCAAAATTGGCGTTAACTGCCGAAGCATTGACTGCGGAATCTCTGCAAAATTATCATACCTTCGAAACATTCGTCGTTCATTAAATGCTAACCGCGTATGCCGAATTAATGAATCATTTAGAACAGGGTAAAAGTTTTTCAACTTTCGATAGTAAACCTTTAAATGTTTACTTCCTAAAGAAAGAAAAACAAATTCATTTTGTAATTTATATGAAAATGGCGTCGTATAATGCGTATGCATATGTCCCAAAAATAACAATTCAGCAATTTCTTCCGGTAACAATTCTTCCAAACCCTCTGCATGAGAGTAGTCCAACCAGCTAACATGCTCCGCTTTAGGATTGGTTAGATATTTACGGATATTAAAAGTCCCACTAATCGTATTTAGTTGGGTATGCGGTTCAACACTTAAATTATCGTTGATCGGCGTGTTCAACAGCAAAATATGCGTAGGTATTCTTGGAATGCCACGTAAGAAATCTTCAACACTTAGTCCTCTTGAGTAAATTAAATTTGCAATCGGCTCCAAATGGATATAAACGAAATCATCCCGCATGATCTTAATAGCTCACTTTCAATGAATTATCTGTTCATATTATTATTGTACGCCCAATTTCATCAAATGGCTTACATCTTCTTTAGCCTTTCGATGCGATCCTCAATTGGCGGATGGGTATCAAACAAATGAGAAAAACCTTTTTTCCTTTTTAACGGATCAGAAATATACAAAGCGGAACTAGTCGGATCCGCCTCTTTCATAGGATCGCTTGACGAAATCTTTTCTAACGCCGTAATTAGCCCCTGTGGATTACGGGTAAGTTCAACACTCGACGCATCCGCTAAATATTCACGGTTTCGTGATAAGGCCATTTGGGCAATCGAAGCAGCCAACGGTCCCAAAATAATTAACACAATTGAGGCAATCAACAACACAATCTGCATATTGCCGCCTTCTGAATTGTTGTTATTGCTTCGCCGTCTGCCACCGCCCCACCAAAAAGAACGCATTCCAATATTGACCAACATTGAAATTGCCGCAGATAGCGCCAAGGCAATCGTTTGTAATCGAATATCGTAATTACGAATATGAGAAATTTCGTGACCTAAAACGCCCTCCAACTCTTCACGATTCAGTCGTTTCATAATGCCACTCGTTACAGCCACTGATGCATGCTTGGGATCATTCCCGGTCGCAAACGCATTAGGACTTTCATCATCTATAATGTATACCTTTGGCATTGGAACTTTCCCAACCATCGCCATATCTTCGACAATGTGCCAAAGTTCTGGTTGATCGGCTTCGCTAACCTCGTGGGCGTGATTCATCCGCATTACGACTGAAGTAGACTGTGAAATCATAAGCCCCATATAAACTGCAGCAACCACAGCAGCCATTACTATTCCCGAGATGGCACTATCATAGAATACATATCCTAAGGCACCACCAATAAAAAGGACCAGTAGACTAAATCCAATCATTACATAAACAGTTCGTCGCTTGTTTCGCGCAATTTGTTCAAACAGCATCATTCATCACTCCCCGTTAGCCAACCGATTCTATAAATCTTCGTATTTTTTAAATGACACTTTTGGTGTTTTTGTCTCTTCTTTTGGTACTTCTAGATAGGTAGCAGCTTTGAATTTTGTCATACTGGCCACCAAATTACTTGGGAACGTTTGTAACTTCATGTTGTAACTAGCCACACTTGAGTTATACAGCTGACGTGAATACGCAATTTTATTTTCTGTATTCGTTAGTTCTTCCATTAGCTTAGAAAACTCTGCACTGGCCTTTAAGTCTGGATAGTTTTCAGATAACGCAAACACACTCTTTAACTGCCCACTTAATTGGTCAGATAATGCCATGGTCTGTGCCCGCTCTGCGTCAGTGGTCTGAGGCTTATCCGTTGCAGAAACAAGCTGGTTTCGTAATTCAACTACCTTAGTAAAGGTACTTTTTTCATACGATGCATATCCCTGAACGGTTGAAACTAAATTGGGAATCAGATCATTCCGGCGTTTAAGTTGCACATTAATTTGACTCCATGATTCTTGCGTATAAGTTCTGGCCTTAACTAGGTTGTTATATAATAGAATATACAATCCGATTAAAAGGACCACAACGACTGCGATTATTATCCCTGTCATATGAATTCTCCTCTACGATTTGATAACTTGATGATACCAGACCACTGCTGCTTTATAAAGCATTAGGGTGGGAATTCAAACAATATTTAGAAATAGGTGATCTTATGGAAAAAATTTTATTTGTGTGTCTCGGCAATATTTGCCGTTCACCAATGGCAGAAGCCCTCTTTCAGCAAAAAATTAATCAAGCAAACTTGACTAACCAGTTTTCAGCTGATTCAGCCGGAACCAGTGATTGGGAAGAAGGCAATCCGCCTCACGCTCAAACTTTAGCTGTCCTTCAAAAACACCACGTTGATCCTAAAGGTCTAATTTCACGTCCCGTCACCACTAGCGACTTCCAAACATTTGATTGGTTAATCGGAATGGATCATCAAAATATTTTAGATCTCAAAAATCTTGCGCCGGCAGCTTCCACTGCGAAGATCAAATTGTTCATGTCCGTTTCTTCTAAAAAACCAAATACAGACGTCCCAGATCCCTGGTACACGCATAAATTCGAAGCAGCCTATCAACAAATTTCGACTGGCGTTGATGACTGGATAAAATTTTTAACTTCTCAGTCCAAGTAAAAAGGCCTAACAATTTTTGTCAGGCCTTTGCACTCTAGAAAGCATTACTTATTATTAAAGTTTTTTGTAAAGCCCTTCTGAATTTTTTCAGGAGCTTTTTTATATGGCACTGAACCTTCATATTTACCACGAATCATTAATCGATTGGCTCCGGTTGCATCACACGTAATCAATGTGATCAATTTCTTGTTTGGCACATTATTGATAACATCCACCCGAGTCGCGGCAATAAACTTCCGTTCCGTTGCCTTATAACTATAAATCCGTTTAAGATCAGTTACATAGATCATCATTCCTGGCCGCATCTTCCAATATAACGGACTGAACAAAATATCTTTACGTACCATATGATGACCTGCCAAGGCGTAATTGCCTTGACCCATCTTCATATTGGCTTTTAAGGTAGCTGCCGTCAAAGCCAAATTTTCATTGGTTATCCCGTTTGTAATCTGGAGGTTTAACTTTACCTTTGGGATACTTATCTCGCCCACTACGTCCAATTTTGAGGCATTGGTGCGGGCTTTAGCCACTGTTTGAAAATCTAGTGATTTAACACTTTGAAAATCATAACTGGCTTTCTTCTTTTTATTTTTTGCAATTGACTGTTGCGTAACCTGTGGTTTGTATGAATCAACCAGCCAGTCCTTAATTTGGGCATTAAAAATTAACGCCAAACTCACAAGTAATAAAAGAAAAACTAAAATGGTGGCTAGCCATCTTCCAAACTTAGATGTTTTTTTTGAAGTAGATTTTTTTGACATGTGTATCTCCTTGTCACTTAAATAGTGGTATTCTAATAAATATGGTTTTACTGATTCATTTATAATCTTAGAAAGGGTGTCAAACTGTGATTTCTAAAATAACAAATTTCTTTTCAAAAAAACGCGCCCCGTGGGAGCAAAACTTAATTGTCCTGTGGTTTGGCACTTTCATGGCAGGAATGGCTTTTAGTGAAGTCATGCCTTTTCTGTCTTTATACGTCGATACCCTTGGGCAATTCAGTAAGCAACAACTTACATTTTACAGTGGTATTACATATTCCGCAACCTATTTAGTAACCGCCTTGGTTTCGCCAATCTGGGGAAGACTAGCAGATTCAAAAGGACGTAAGTTAATGATTCTGCGCGCCTCACTTGGGATGGCATTTGTGCTTGGGGCGATGGGCTTTGTCCAAAACGTCTGGCAACTCATTGCCCTCCGAATGCTTCAGGGAGTCTTTTCCGGATATATTAGTAATTCTAATGCACTTTTAGCTACCGAAACGCCGAAAGAAAAAAGCGGGTTGGCACTTGGAACCCTCTCAACAGGTTATGTCAGCGGTAATCTAATTGGTCCCTTGCTTGGAGGTGCTTTAGCTGAGTTCTTCTCGTATCGCGTAACCTTCTTTATTACCGGCGGGCTTTTACTGATTGTGTTTTTCCTCAGTTACTTCTTTGTTCATGAGCATTTTCATCCGGTAAAACGGGCCAAACCTTTGTCGACAAAAGAAGTTATCGGTAAACTAGAAAATCCCAAAATTGTGTTTGGTATGTTTATAACTACCATGATCATCCAAGCTTCGAATAATTCGATCACCCCCATTTTAAGTTTATATGTCCGCCAATTGATGCACAATATCGGCCCAGTCACCTTAGTTGCCGGCGTAATTGCAGCAATTCCGGGAATTGCAACACTGTTCTCGGCTCCTCGTTTGGGTGAGGTTGGTGATCGCATCGGCACTGAAAAGATTTTGTCGATTGGCTTCATTTTTGCGATCTGTATGTATATTCCGATGGCATTTGTCCATTCCGTTTGGTTATTGGGATTTTTCCGTTTCATGGTTGGTATCTCTGATGGCGCTATGTTACCCGCCGTTCAGGCCATTCTTTCCAAGCGATCGCCTGCCGAAGTTACCGGCCGAGTATTTAGTTGGAACCAATCTTTCCAAGCACTAGGCAACATGTCCGGACCCTTAATTGGATCGGCAGTTTCTGGCGCCTTTGATTACGGATCAGTTTTCATCTCTACTTCCATCCTAGTCGCTATAAACTTTATCCTTGTCCAAATAAACACACATTCTGATCGCCATGCACGTGCAAACTAAAAAATCCAGCTTTCCCCTAGCAGTAGAACTGCTATTGAGAGAAAGCTGGATTTTTTAATATAATAAAAAAGCGCAAGCCAACATTGCTGTGACTTGAGCTTTTCAAATTTATGCTTACTTTTTGTCTTCTGTAAGACCGTATTTCTTGTTGAAACGATCGACAGTTCCATCGACTTGGTTGAACTTCTGACGACCTGTGTAGAATGGGTGAGAATCAGATGAAATTTCAACACGAACTAATGGATATTCTTTACCATCGTCCATCTTAATGGTTTCTGCAGAATTCTTTGTTGAACCGGAAATAAATTTAAAACCAGTTGTTGAATCCTGAAATACGACATCGTGATAATCTGGATGAATTCCTTTTTTCATTGTTAGTACACTCCTTTGCCATGAGTCATTTACTGAGACATAGTTATTTTTCATAATTAATCAACGTTCATTATAATATCATGAATATCTGTTATACGCAAACCAATTTTACCGAGATTGGCGATTTCGTCCCGCAGATTTGAACTTAACATTTTTAATATCACGCAAAAATTCTTTGTCATTTTTGGTGTTACGTAAAAATTGTAACAATTGCTCTGTGGTTTCCAGTGAATCGCCAACCATTGCCCGTCGAATGCGCCAAACTTCGTCCAAAGTACTTTGTGGCAGTAAAAGCTCTTCTTTTCGAGTTCCTGATTGTTTGATATCTAGAGCTGGGAAAACCCGTCGTTCTGCAAGTTCCCGCGATAATGTTAATTCTGAGTTACCTGTTCCCTTAAATTCTTCATAAATGACATCATCTAATCGACTGCCCGTTTCTACCAAAGTAGTCCCCAGGATGGTTAAACTACCACCCTCCTCAATATTACGAGCGGCACCAAAGAATTTTTTAGGCTTGTAAAAAGCAGCTGGATCAATCCCACCTGATAAAGTTCGTCCACTCGGTGGAATCACCAAATTGTAAGCACGTGTTAACCGAGTGATGGAATCTAACAAGATCACAACGTCTTCTTTGTCCTCTACCAAACGAAGTGCCCGTTCTAAAACTAGCTCCGAAACCTTGATATGATTTTTGGGTTCTTTATCAAAAGTAGACGATACCACTTCGCCTTTAATTGAACGTTCCAAGTCAGTAACTTCTTCGGGCCGTTCATCAATCAACAACACAATGAGTTTAACCTTAGGATAATTGGTTGCAATTCCATTGGCAATCGCCTTTAAAAGAGTTGTCTTTCCTGCTTTAGGTGGAGCTACAATTAATCCCCGCTGGCCAAATCCAATCGGCGTAAAAATATCAACTAAGCGCGTTGATAATACATCAGTGGTTGTTTCCAATTTAATTTGTTGTTTTGGATAAACCGGGGTTAAAGCTGGAAAATGTGGTCTTTGCTTTGCTTCTTCAGGATTTTTTCCGTTAACCTGATCCACATGCATCAAACCGTAGTAACGCTCGGAAGGCTTAGGATGCCTTGCTTTCCCTGTTACTAAATCGCCATTACGGAGCCCAAATCTAGTGATCTGAGATGCTGAAATGTATATATCTTCTTGAGATGGACCATAATTGATCGGCCTTAAGAAACCAAAGCCTTCTTGGGAAACAATATCCAAGACGCCTTCCATTTCCACAAAATCTTGTTCTTTAGCCTGGGCACGAACAATGGCAAGTGCTAACTCAGCCTTGTTCATTTGTCCATAATACGGGATCTTAAACTGGCGAGCAAAACTATAAATCTGTTTGAGCGTCATATTTTGTAATTCCGCCATCGTTAAAAAATCGCTCATAGTTTACCTCTATTTTACTTTTTCTGTTTCGTCACTCACAATTTTAATATCGGCACCTAATTGCTTTAATTTATAGACAATCCGATCATAACCGCGAAGAATATTTTCTGCTTTTTGGATAATTGTTGTCCCATTTGCCATAAGTCCAGCAATCATTAATGCGGCACCAGCACGAATCTCTCCTGCTTCAACCGTTGCGCCATGCAACTCATCGGTATGATCGACAATAATAATATCATTTTCAACCCGGACGTTAGCTCCCATTTTCTGGAGCTGAGAAATATGTTTAATTCGTTTAGGATAAATACTATCAATAATCACGCTGCTTCCGTCAGCCTTCATCAGCGCGGGGGTAATTGGTTGTTGTAAATCGGTGGCAAAACCAGGAAATGGATTTGTTTTAATTTCAATTGGATGCAGATTCTTCGTTTTTGGAACATAAATACTATCATCGCCAACTTGTAAATCAACACCCAATTCAAGAAGTTTCGAGTTAAAGGATTCCAAATGCTCTGGAATAATGTTATTGATTTGAATGCCATCACCAACTGAGGCTGCTAATGACAAATAAGTCCCAGCTTCAATACGATCTGGAATAATGGTATGCGTCGCGTTACTTCGAAGACTGTCCACGCCTTCAATCCGGATCACATCAGTCCCTGCTCCCCGGATTTTAGCGCCCAAACTATTCAAGAAGGACACCAGGTCAATGATTTCAGGCTCACGAGCCGCATTTTCAATGGTTGTTTGTCCATGTGCCTTAACAGCTGCTAAAATCACATTGATCGTCGCTCCTACTGACACAACGTCTAAGAAAATATGGGCTCCATGTAATTCATGCGTATCGGTCGTAATGTAGACAGAATCATTTTTTTCGTTAACCGTGGCTCCTAAAGCTTTGAACCCTTTAATGTGTTGATCAATTGGACGAGACCCAATGTTATCACCACCGGGAAAACTTACCGTGGCTCGTTTAAAACGACCAAGCAGTGCACCCATAAAGTAATAGGAAGCACGCAAACTTTTAATTGCCCTACTAGGTAAGGCACTTTCAATTATATTAGTTGGATCAATTTCCATGACACCATCTTTAAACGTTGAGTGGACATTCATAGATTCTAAAATAATCATCAAATTATGAACGTCCAAGATGTCAGGAACAGAGTCTAGGCGGACAGGGGTATCGGCTAAAATTGCAGCTGGAATTAACGCCACTGTGCTATTTTTTGCACCGCCGATTGTTACCTCACCGGAAAGTTGTCGTCCGCCTCGGATTACCATTTTTTTCATGTGTACTTTCCTCACTTATAAACATCCTAATAATGTACAGTCAATTCTAATCATAAATAATCTATATGAAAAAAACAACCATGAATTTAAATAAATTCCCATGTAAACCCGTACAAGGGTCGTTTTGCCCATATAACTTATTCTTGATTAACTTATTGGTAATCTTCATCCATATAAAATGAAAAAATAGCAAATGAAATCGAAAAAATTCATCTGCTACTTTCAATTTTATTTTATTGTTCGTCAGCGGCTTCAATAAATGCTTTGAATAATCCTTCTGGACGTTGTGGACGTGATAAAAATTCCGGATGATATTGAGAAGCCACAAAGAATTTATTTTCAGGCAACTCAATAACTTCTACCAAATGATTATCAGGTGATGTTCCAGAAAATACCAATCCATGTTCCTGCATGGCATCCCGATATTCATTATTAAACTCATAACGATGACGGTGACGTTCTTGAATAACATCTTGATTATCATAAGCCTTTGCTGCTACAGAACCGGGCTTCAATTTGCAAGGATAAAGTCCCAAACGTTGGGTACCACCCATGTCGTGCACATCTTCTTGATCAGCCATTAAATCAATAATGTTGTGCTTAGTATCTTTATTCATTTCTGTAGAGTTAGCGTCTTTGTAGCCCAACACATTCCGTGCGAATTCTACTGAAGCCATCTGCATTCCTAAACAAATTCCTAAGAATGGGAGATCATTTTCACGCGCATATTGAATGGCCGTAATCATCCCTTCAATTCCACGATCACCAAATCCACCTGGCACAATGAGGCCATCAACATCGACTAAAATTTCACCAACATTTTCCGGTGTAATTTTTTCCGAATCTAATTTTTTGATTTCAATTCTTGCATTTACAGGATATCCGGCATGTTTTAATGCTTCTGAAACAGAAATATAAGCATCTTGTAAGGCAACATATTTACCAACCAAGGCAATCTTAAGTGTATGATCAAGCCCATTACGGACATGTTCGGTCATTTTCCGCCAATCTTCCATGTCAGCCTGTGGTGTATCCAAACCAAAATGATCCATGATAATTTGATCCATTCCTTGAGCCTGAAGATTCAAAGGAATTTGATAAAGATTGTCCACATCCCGAGATTCAATAACTGCTTCTGGATCAACATCACAGAACAAAGCAATTTTATTGCGCATTGCTTGAGTGATGGGCTTTTCAGTCCGCACAACCAAAATATTTGGTTGAATTCCCACGCCCCGTAATTCTTTAACACTGTGTTGGGTGGGTTTAGTTTTCATTTCACCAGCTGCACGCAGATATGGAATCAGGGTTGTATGAACATAAACCACGTTCTCTGAACCTACTTCACTCTTCATTTGACGTAAAGCTTCCAAGAATGGTAATGATTCAATATCACCAACTGTCCCGCCAATTTCAGTAATCACAATATCTGAATCGGTAACGGTTCCGGCCCGCATGATTTTCTCTTTAATTGTATCTGTGATATGGGGAATGACTTGAACTGTAGCACCCAAGTAATCGCCATGACGTTCCTTTTTTAAAACCTCAGAATAAATTTTTCCAGTGGTCACATTGGAATACTTATTTAAATCATTATCAATAAACCGTTCATAATGACCTAAATCAAGATCCGTTTCCGTGCCATCATCTGTAACAAACACTTCTCCATGTTGATAAGGACTCATCGTTCCAGGATCCACATTAATGTATGGATCAAACTTCTGGATGGTCACTTTCAAACCACGATTCTTAAGTAAACGGCCGAGAGAAGCTGCAACGATTCCTTTACCAAGTGAAGAAACAACACCGCCGGTAACAAAAATATATTTGGTCATTTTCTAACTCCTTTGAGGTTTTTTAAGGGACATTCAAAAAATAATAAAAAAGCTCCCTATCCATTTGGAATAGGGAGCACAATCTAAAATCCGTACTGTTGGCTTTGCACACAGCAAAGCGCCCAATAAAGATAATACAAGGTAACTAAGATAATGTCAAGCCTTACAAACAGACTTATTCGTCATCATCGGAATCATCGTCATCAAGCTCTGAAAGTTGGCCTTCAATGCCATCTGGCAAATCATCGTCAGGTAAATCATCATTATCGTCATCATCTTTTGAGGTGTCTGTATAATCATCGTTGTTCGCAGTCGCATCAAAGTCATCGTCGTCGTTTCCGGCCACAACATCGTCATCATCTTCTGGATCATCGGCATCATAATCAATCACATCATCGTCGTCAGCAGCATCAGCTAAGAAAGCATTAACCTTCTTACGCTTCTTTTTCTTAGGACGATCATCATCTTCATCATCTTCAGTATGAATAACAGCCTCATCAATGGATTCAAAGGGATACCAAGTACGTAAGCCCCAACTATTATCCCCCAAAGAAATAAAGCTACCATCAGTGTTTAAATCAGTATAAAATTGTGACAAACGTTCACGGAATTCTTCATCAGTTTTGCCAAGATACTGTTGAACTTCATTGGCGAGATCCACGAAAGCCATGGAATCACCGTGTTGCGCAAGAATTGCATGGGCAACCTCAATTAATGAGAGTTCTGTTTTGTCTTGTCCATCAAAAATTTTCAAGTCCAAAATGGTACACGTCCTTTCAACAGTCTACTCTCCATGATACATTACTTAAGCCGTAAATTGCAATCTAATTTTATAGTCTCCTAATAAACTTTCACCGGCAAACAATTGATAATTTACATTTACAGTTCCTGAAATTGGTTGATCACGCATACGGACCTCTAAAAATGGCGTTACCGTATCTACTGGTAATATCCCATATGGCGTGCGGTAGCGAGCCTGAATTCGTTTACCATTACTAAAACGCAACCGTAATTTATTTTCACCGGATCTAGTTAGTAACACGTCGCCTTCATTATCAATTTTCATCGTGACTGGCACTGGTTCCTTTGTGTGCTCATCTGTTTCCTGGTAACGTAAATAAACTGAGTCACCCATTTGAAATAGTTGACCGTCTTCATCAAAGGTAAAATGAGATTGTTCACCTTCTTGTGTAATATACGTATCCAGGTGAATGGCGATTGGCACGCCAGTATTTAATTCATCCATCAAAGTCAGCACCCCTTTTCAAAAAACATCTTCCTTATAGTATAAACCAATATGCGTCATTCATCATAGTGTTTTGGTTCAGTAATTTACTTATGAATACAAAACAAAACCAACTTCTTTTTTATTGGTGGTTAGGGAACGAACATATCCGCTTAACATCAACCAATGGGCAAATCTTTGTTATACTAGTTAGTAACAAATGATTTAATGAAGGGAAGCTTGTTTTCATGGATTATCGCAATCAAATGTTACCAATGGAAAAAGTGTTTCGAGATCCGGTTCATGATTATGTGTATGTTCAAAACCAAGTTATTTTAGATTTAATTAACACAAAGGAATTTCAGCGGTTACGGCGCATTCATCAATTGGGTACGACTTCACTTGTGTTCCATGGCGCTGAGCATACCCGCTTTTCGCACTCCTTAGGCTGTTACGAAGTAGCGCGCAGAATTTGTGATAATTTTGAACGCAACTATCCGACAAAAACACCAGGTGATGGCCTTTGGGACAACTCCGAACGGTTAGTCACCCTTTGTGCGGCCCTTCTTCATGATATCGGTCATGGTGCGTATTCTCATACTTTCGAGCACATTTTTCATACGGATCACGAATGGTATACAGAACAAATTATCACCAGCCCAGAAACTGAAGTAAACAAGGTTTTGCGACGCGTTTTACCTAAATTTCCGGATGAAGTTGCCAGTGTGATTTCACATAAATATCCAAATCCTCAAGTTGTCCAAATGATTTCTAGCCAAATTGATGCTGATCGAATGGATTATCTGCTTCGAGATTCTTACTATACCGGTACCAATTATGGCACGTTTGATTTAACTCGAATTTTACGGGTCATGCGTCCATATAAGGGTGGTATTGCCTTTTCAATCAGCGGCATTCATGCGGTCGAAGATTTCATTGTCAGCCGGTTTCAAATGTACTTACAGGTTTATTTTCATCCCGTTTCACGCTCGATGGAAATGATTTTAAGTCATTTGTTGCAACGCGCAAATGAAATTTACGGTGGCAATCAAAAAGATGCCGATAAGCAACGAAATTTTGTCCCTTATTTCTTGCTTCCATTCTTTGATCACACAGCAACCGTTACCGATTATTTGCGCTTAGACGACGGCGTTTTAAATACTTACTTCCAACAATGGGAAGACGATCAAGATCCCGTCTTGAATGATTTATCGAAACGCTTTTTAAACCGCATTCCACTCAAATCAGTCCGATTTACACATGAAACCGAATATTTATTACCAGAATTACGCAATCTAATTGAAAAAGCTGGTTTCAATAGTACGTATTACACGGCGGTCAATGATAGTTACGATCTCCCTTACGATGCGTACGATCCCAGCACCAGCAAACCACGAACCCAAATTGAGCTCATGCAACACGATGGCACTTTAGTCGAATTATCCACCGCTAGTGCCCTAGTAGCTGCAATTACCGGTCGTGTTTCCGGAGATCAGCGATTCTTCTTCCCTAAAAAGATGCTTTCTCAAGATGCCGGCGAACTATTCCATCCGCTTTACCAAGAATTTCAGTCTTACATTAAAAATGGCGTGCTTATGGACGCAAAGGAGGGCCATCTTTCATGATTAAACTAATTGCCATTGACTTAGATGGCACGCTTTTAACAGACGACAAACACATTGCCGCAGAAACAGTTACGGCCATCAAACAGGCCAGCCAATCAGGTGTTAAAGTCGTTTTGTGCTCCGGTCGTCCCCTTACCGGCGTGGCTGAGCACCTCCACACACTTGGTCTTTCCGGTAATGATCAGTATGTCATCACCTTTAATGGTGCTTTAGTGCAGACTATTGAAGGTCGTGTCCTGATTCATCACACGCTAAATTATAATGACTACACAGATTTAGAAGCCTTAAGCCGGAAATTGCATAACCATTTTCATGTTGAAACAGAAAATCACATTTACACTGCAAATAAAAATATTAGTCCTTATACGATTGGCGAAAGTTTTTATGTACGCATGGCCATCCGTTATCGGGCGGTTGGCGATATGCCGGCTAATTTTAAAATTTCTAAAGGTATGTTTATTGACCCACCCGAAAAAATTACGGAACTTCGAAAAAAAATTCCACAAACATTTTTAGATAAGTACTACTTTGTTCAAAGTGAACCTTATTTTCTAGAGGTATTGAACAAGTCTGCCAGCAAAGGCAACGCATTGAAAGGTCTAACTAAGCGCCTAAATTTGCTGCCAGAAAATGTCATGGCCATCGGTGATCAGGGCAATGATTTATCCATGTTACAATTTGCCGGTACTCCTGTTGCCATGGGAAATGCCATCCCTGAAGCTAAAAAACTGGCTACATTTATCACGAGTACCAATGAAGAAAACGGCGTCGCAAAAGCAATTCAAAAATTCGTTTTAGATTAAAAATTACCAATAAAGGACACCCCGGCTTTTAAGCTGGCGTGCCCTTTTTGATTTAAAATAACGAAATTAAAACACTGACAATAATCGTAAAACTCCCAATATTTAGGAAGTAACGGGCCGGCTTGGTTATCACAATCGGGCCATTTTTTTCTCGGCCAACCTTATGCACATCAATTTTCTTTCTATCCGAATCATCTTCACCCTTAGCGGGACGCCGAAACCAACCCGTGAATAAATGACCTCGCTCCAATACAAAGAAAATACCAACGATCAATAGTAACAATCCTGCCATAAAAAAGTGATTGCTCACTTTTAACGGGTCTTTAAAAATTAACCAATCAATAAGCATTAATATTACAATCAAGGCTTCACTGGTCAAGGCTTTGTGCTTTTTTATATTTTCCGTAATTGTCACACCTTTAACTTAAATTATGTTTGTATTATACCAGTTAATGACTAGTTTGGTGGTTTCTTTTTAAATGGCTCAGTTTTGGTTTGAATGGTAACCCACTAATTTTTTCTTGTAAGGCTGCGTTGATAACGCCCCCAATTAGCATGATTTCGGCCAAAAAATCTAACCACAACATGATAATAATAAAAGTTCCAATCGTTTTATACGTAGTAACTGCTCCGCCAAAATAGCGTAAATATAACGTAAAAAATTGGGTCAAAATAACGAGACCAATCATCGCAAAGAGTGCACCAGCCCACGCGTACCGCCAACGAACCCTAGCCATCGGCACGATCATATACAAGATGGTCAAAATCAACCAAATTCCGAGAATTGTAATTGGCCACTTGATAGTTTCTACAAAATTGATAAAATCCTGTGGTATTTGTAGCAACGGCGTGAGATAAGCTAACGCAACTTGCCCGAATGAAAAAGAAAAGACAATTATAATCAACGCCACCATAAATAAAAGGACAATTAAAAATGATAGAATGCGCATTAATATTGCATTGGTCGTGTTCTCCATGTCGTAGGTCGCGTTTAAGGCCTGTTGGAAGGCGCTGATCCCCTTGCTGGCAGACCAGAGGGCCACTACCACCCCAATTGATAACACGCCACCATTGTTAGTTGTTAGTAGTTGTTTAATCAGGGGACTCAAAATCTTATAAATATTTTCTGGCATAATTCGATTTACATATTTCAAAACGGTGTTTACCGGTAAATTTAATAAGGGTAATACATTCCCAATCAATAAGAGTAAAGGAAAGAAAGATAGCAACGTATAGTAAGCTAACACAATCCCATTGTTTGAGATGTTTCCTTTTTTATACCGCCGCAAAAAGATCGTGATAAAATCAAAAAATGAGGTTTGTTGAAATCTTCTAAGCATGGCTGTCCTCCTCTGTATCGATATGGTTGTTTTCTTTAGTTTACCATGTGATTGCTGCTTATAAAAATAATAAGATAATCACGTTTTCTATTTAACTTTGCTTTTTAATTAAACGACAAAACTGATTTGCATTTCAGTACTCAATTACAGGAGGAATATATCTAAAAATAGTAATCTATCTAATAAAATAATGTTAAAATTAAATCATAATATAATAGTTGAGGTGAGTTTATGTCAGATAGTAACTACGATGTATATGTGAATAATATGGTAGAAGTGAACTATGATGCAACGATCGACCAAACTGCCCGTTTCGATGGTCTCTACAAGGGAATGATGTGGCCGTATAACCATGGTGATGTGGCTGGCAATCGTGACGCACGACCATTACACGGAACAGCAATCCATGTTACACAAGAAGCAAATCTGAATACAGGCATGACCTTTGTGAAATTTAATTGGCAAGGAAACGATGTTTGGATTCCCAAAGAAGGAGTTATTCCGCCCACATTTGATTCACAAATTAGTCTCACTAACCAATTAGCAACGTTAGCCAAAACTAACATTGATTATCCTTACTTTAAGGACATTCCACAAACTAAAAAATTTAGTCATATTCCGATCGGATATATTAATAAGGATAGAATAGCCGGTCAAACCATTCTGGTAACCGCTCGTGCCATTCGTAGTGATAATCAAGAATTTAAACAGTTTTTTACCAACGGATCATGATTTTGGGTCAGTTCTCAGGCCGTCACAAAGATGGGCAAGCCATTGGCAACTCTATTTATTGGTAGTGACACTGCCTCGCGCTCAAAAGCTAAATCTAAAATAAGTAGTGTGACAATTCGACAACCAAACGGTGAAAATACGCTGGCCCAGATCAAGTTTTCTGTCCAAGGCAATTACACCAAAGATTTCAAGCGCCGTAATTTCGAATTCGAACTTTATAATGATTTCGAGCAATCCCAATCTAAATTAGTTAAATTTGGCACTTGGCAGCCAAGAAGTAAATTTTCTTTGCGTGGTGACTATACCGACCAAACCCATTCCAGAAATGGAACTGGCTACTCTTTATGGAAAGAAATTTTAGCAACTGAAAAAATCTATCCTGAAAAAATCAGAGATAAAGAGATGTTGGGAACCATTCAAACCCAGCCAGTCAATGTCTTCTTTGATGGTATGAATTATGGCATTTACAGTCTTTCAAGCTATTTCGATGCGAATAGTCTCAAGCTCGATTCTAACAATGAAGATGAAATCCTCCTGTTAGCACTTGATGGCTACACAAATGATAAAGATCTTGCTTTTGCAAACCCAACTGCCAGATTAAATGATTCTGACTTTGGCGTCATGTCACACCATACAGCTGCCGATAAAAAATTGTTTACAAATACAAATCGTTTAATGAAATTTATCCATTCTTCAACCGATCAAGAATTTCATAAAAATGCCCAAAATTACTTTGATCCTCTCAATTTGATTGATTACATTTTGTTTACGGGGGCCCTTGACGCCTTTGATAATGTTACTCACAATACAACTGTCTTCACTTATGATGGCAAGCATTGGTTGTTTTCATTAATTGATTTAGATATTAGTTTTGATATTGATGCAGATGGCAAACTTCTTTCTAATCCACATCCAGTTTTGAATCATATTGATTCACCGTTGTTCAAACGAATTTTTGCTTGCTTCCCAGAAGAGGTAGAATCCCGCTGGCAGGAATTACGCAAAACAATTCTCAGTGAAGACCATGTAATTGACGCTTACAAACAAAAGATGGACGAAATTGGCGGAACAAATTTTGCTGCTGATCAAAACATTTGGCACAGTCCAACCGGTCCAACGAGTAGTTTAGCCAATGTAACTAACTTTGTTCACCGACAATTACCTAAGTGCGATCATATTATTGAAAAATCATTTCATAGCAACCTTTTAAACGGATTTAAAATAGATTTCAAATAAGGAATCGTTCACTGTATGTACATCTTCCTGTTAATAAATTGCCCAAATGGTAACCAATTAACAGGATTTTTTAAAATTAAATTTCTAATACCGAAAAAACTAATTTTTATATACTAAAGCTAAACTCTACTTAAAATTCACTATGTTAAAAAAATAGCTTGAATCCTAAATTTATAGGAATCAAACTATAATAAATCGCCTTATCTATTTTTGTCATAACCTTCATGTTATCTTAGCTTCAAAGCAACTGGATCAAAGTTCAACTTAACTCTTCAAAAGTTTTTCAGAATGTGCCAAGTATTTACTAAAATCAGAAATATCATAGTTCTCATATTCTGAACCTGGCTGATGCAATGCCTGTAATTGCTGTTGCATTATATCTTGTGTGGAGCCCCATAAATCAGCGTTTTCTTTCAACATCAGCTGTTGTTCATGGTCTAATGTTTTCTCATCATATCCAGGATTCTTTTTCTCCCAATAAAACAATGTGGCAATAGAATTGCCAAAATCAAACGCTAATTTCTGGGGTGCCTTTTCTTTAATCTTACGCAAATAATATTTATTCATTTTAGCCCATTGATCTAACCGAATATTAAATTTTAAGGCAGGATCTCTAACAGTAGATTTTTCATTATACAACCAACTGTAAACAAACGAGTCAAGCCAAACAACATCACTCGCTAATTCTACCGCCATGGCACAGAAATACACATCCTCAAATATCCGAACATCATCCAGCCAGTGCAAGCCCATCCGTTCGACATAATCACGATTGAACCATTTGGCATAGGCAGCACTCCAAACAGGATCATTATGTAAATAAAAATAACTGCCGTCTGCATTTCTACCTTGTTCAATATACTTGGCAACTATTACTTCATGGTCACCCTTTTTAACTACATCAAAAAACTCCTGCAGAGCACCATCATAATAAAATTCATCATCAGCATCAACAAACATATAGTATCTGCCCTTGGCCATTTCCATGCCACGCTGTCTAGCAACCCCGGCGCCCCCACTATTCGTAAAATATTTGTAACGAATATTAAGATTATTAAGCACTGAAAAATCATCTAAACTTTTTAGTTTTTTTCCACCATCTCCAACTAGAATAATTTCCACTTCACGAAAATCAATCCCAATTTGATAGTTAATTGATGATAAAGCAATCATCAGCTGATACTCATCTTCGTTGTAAAAGGGAATGATAATTGACACAGTTGGCCTGAATTCTTTCTTTGCATCCATTATTACTTCGTCTCCTTTTCAGAAAATTGATTTCCTAACGCGTATTGTTCTGTATCGTATAAAAATTTAATTGCATCATCATTACTTAAGCCTGTGTAATTAGTTTTTTTTATGTTGTAACTTATGATTGCTTGCATAATTTTTACGCGTGCCGGTAGCCAATACGAACTAAATTCACGAAGCAAATGAATATGCTCTTCTGTAAATTTTTCCATATTTGCTGGTTTAAATTTCTTTTGTCGATAATAAATATCTGCAACATAATCCACAAACCAATCTTCCACACGCGCAGCTTTGTATTTTTGTACTTGTTCAAGAAAATATCGACGTCCTCTACTCCAAATATGTAACTGGTCATCAAAGGAAATCCCTGAATTATCAATACGTCGGCCAACTGATTTACTGTTATACAACCAAGTATAACTGTAAGCATCTATTTGCTTAATATTCGTTGCAAATTCATAAGCTAGCCCAACAAAATAAGTATCTTCAAACACTTTCAAATCATCAGCCCAGCGAATATGATAGCGCTCAATAAGATCACGATTAAACCACTTAGAAAAAATAGAATAGTTTTCATTGTTATCATGGAAAACATAAAACAGGTTGCCGTTCTCAATACTCTTTGCTTGTTCAACATACTTACCAGCAATTATGTCATAATTTTTTTTATCAGTAACATTGAAAAAATCTAACAAAGCCCCATCAATATGGAATTGATCATCCGCATCCATAAACATAAAATACTGGCCACTTGCATGATCCATTCCCATTTGTCGAGCAGGCCCAGGACCATGCCCTTCACTTGAACGAAGGTAAACGGACTAACATTAGTGGTGAATCATAATTCGACGAAATTATGATTCACCACTTTTTCATTCTGTTAAAGTGGTAATGAAGTTGACATGTCGAAGTGTCATTTGGCGCATCATACGATGACGTCGCAAGATAAATTGGCAACTTCATTTGGTTCACCAATAAGCTCGCTCGAAGTCCGTTGGCTACTAAAAGTCGTGTATTGAAAATTGAGATGAGTGAATCGATGAATACAACTTTGATAAGGTGGTGTTTAAATATGATTGATATCGAAATCATATTTGGCATAGATGTAAGTAAACATAGTTCAAATGTAGCAATTTTAGCCGATGACAGTGTCATTAAAGAATTCAAGATAACTAACGATCGTATAGGTTATGAAACCCTTGATGACGCTCTTAATAGCTTTAAGTCACCCAAGGTAATTTTTGAATCTTCTGGCATCTATTCACGAAGTATTCGTGCCTTTTTACAGAGAAAAAATTGGATTTATACCGAGATTAATCCTTTGGCGGCCAAGAAAGATATGGATGGTTTTCGGCACAATAAGAATGATCAGCTGGACGCAGTAGCATTAGCCACTGCAATGGCACACTATCATTATCAATCGACGTTCAGAGAAGCAGGCGTCTATGAAGAACTGCATGATTTAGAGCGAACCTATCAAGAGTTCAACGAAGATCTCGTGCGAGCCAAGAATCGATTGCATAAGAACCTGCAGCTCACTTTTCCTGAAGTTGAACAATTTATAAGTACAACAGATGGTACTTTATATTGGCACGTTGTACAGCAGTTTCCGCATCCAACTTTCGTATTAGAAACTAAACTATCAGAATTAGCGCAACTAATTTTAAAAGCGACACTCAAGAACATGAGTGAAAAACGAGCGCTTGGCTTAGCCGAGCACCTTAAAGAATTAGCAAACAAATCCGCTCCGGCGGTTAGTAGCGATGCGTGTGCGGTTAGCTCTGTCGTTTACCTAGCTGGTGAAGTAGAGCGTCTCAATGATAAAAAAGACGAAATTATTAGAGAAATGTCCCAAATTTCAGTATCACTCAATGAGATTCCTATC
Organism: Pediococcus damnosus; assembly: GCF_001611155.1. Lineage (NCBI taxonomy): Bacteria > Bacillati > Bacillota > Bacilli > Lactobacillales > Lactobacillaceae > Pediococcus > Pediococcus damnosus. Next base: position 1,408,166 of record NZ_CP012294.1, on the reverse strand, counting down.
CTGCAATCAATTCCAGAATTTGGCATTAAAACAGCGGTTTGCCTTCTAGCCGAACTTGGCGATATTAGTCGATTCCATAGTTCTAATGCCATTAATGCATATATCGGAATTGACTTAATTCAATATCAATCTGGAGACTACGAAATGGGACAGCACATCCGAAAACGTGGAAATTCATACGCTCGAAAAATATTGTTCAAAGCTGTTTTGAATATGGTGTGTGCTGCTAAATATCATCCCTCCAACGTCAGTATTCTTTATCAACGCAAAAAGCAATCTTCCAGTGAAACCCACACTAAGAAGATTGCCATAGCAGCGATGGGACGGCTCATTAGAACCATCTACCACCTAATTAAGAATAATGAATTGTATGATTCCAGAAAGTGCCTACCACAACACTAATACACAATTCATCTAAACTGATTATAGCACCTCAAAAAATTTAAATACCTGAGGTGTTTTTTGGCGTAGCCTAAATATTAATTTCTCAGTCCAAAAGTAGCAATCTTAAGCTAAGAATAAATAAATAGTTAACAGAGTTACTGATATCAAAGGTTTCTCTTGACTAATGGTAGAAAATTACATCTAAATTTTTTAGTAGTCTAAAAGTATCCTTACCATTTGGAAGCTCAGGACCGCCATCATTTACTAAAATGACTTCAACTTTTTCAAAATTAATACCAATTTGATTATTTATTGAGGTTAATACATTAAACACTGTGTAAATCGGCTCATTATGGAATGGAATAATAATCGAAACTGTTTTCTGCATAACACTGCAACTCCTCTATAATATACTTCATCATATTTAATAAATTCTTTTATTCATATCACCTAACAATTATAAGTCAACTATGACTTCAAGAATAAATATAGAATCCATAAACTCTTCTTTTATTTATTAATCCATTCAATCATGAATCATCTGTTGAAAATTGTGTAACCACAAATTTTTATACTTCACATATTATTTATCCTATGCCAAAGATTCTAAACAATTTATCGTCAATATTTTCTCCAGACCATTAGTTAGTCACTAACGCTCATAATTGTTTATACAACTAATTATACCATTTTTGTTTAATTAGTTGGCTAATTAATAAAAAAGTCTACCATATTAAGAACCAAAAAATTAAGAAATATTATTAGAGTAATCTGTCTCATTTCTTACACAAGCGAAGTTATAAAATTCACCAATGAAAAACATCTAAACGAGGTTAAAAAGGATTCTTAATGCTTATAACTCAAAACATTATAACGTGCTAAATAAACTAATAGATACTTAACCAAATCCTAATGTTATCTTCAATTCACATAAGCATTGCTATTTAGTCATAAAAACAAACCGGCATTGAATACAAACAAGTGTAAAAGAAATGAATTCTAAAGCTATTCAACTTTTTATTATATTCCCTGAAATATTCATAGATCGAAATATAATGCTTATGTATTTAAAAAATAGCTCTTGCAAGGGCTATTTTTTTTAATGGGTTTGACTTTGGGGCTTCTACAACAAGGAAATAGCAAGTTTTTAAATCGAAAGTGATGTGCAGGTCAAAATTTATGTACTCCAAATAAACTCATTAAGAGCTATTTTGAAAATTTTGATTAATTTGACACAATTCGATAGTTACCAATGTAATTGTTGAATCTTGGCCAATACCTGATAGAACAGTTTTTGGTAAACGTGCGAACTACTTAATTTTAAATATAGTTTTCAACCACTTCGAACTAACTTTCCTGCAATTTTAAACAGCCAAAGACGGAGCGTTCCAACACGCACACTGACGTGTTGCGGTGGTAAGCATAGTTGTTTGAAGAGACTTACTAAATTATAAGCTAAGACACTCAGCATCATCCGTGCATGATTTTCAATAAAACCGGTACTGTTAGTTTTGTCGAAAAAGAAACCCTCTTTGGCTTCTTTAATATCATTTTCCATTTGACCACGATGTTGATATAATTCGAAGGTTGTTTCCGGTGTTAATTTGGTTAAGTTGGTAAGCACATATTCATGATTAAAGAGTAATTCACCAGCTTCACGCGTTGATTTAATATAGATTTGGCGAGGTTGATTCCAAGAACCAGCTTGATATTTAGCCGAATAATAGTGAATCTCGGTTTGATCCCATTGTTGTTCATCGTCAATTCGTACATAGCCCTCAGCCAAATCACGCAATCGGCGGTTAGCTTTTAAACGTACCAAATAAAATGCCTTGTTTTCTTCACAAGTATCATAGAGTTCTGGTGTGGCAAAGCCACTATCTCCACGAACCAGGATTTCAGTACAAGGCAGACTATTTTGATAGTGTTGTAATAGAGGTTCTAAAAATGGACGGATTTCCTTACTGGTATAAACATTGCCTGGTCGCAATTGGGCCGCTAAAAAAGCTTCATTTTGACCATCGAAAGCAACCAATGGATGAAAGCCGTTCGTTTGATAGTGAGCATTGAAATCACTGCTTTCTTGATTACCGAAGGTATCAGAATGAGTCGAATCAACGTCAATGATTAGTTCCGTTTGATTAGTAGTCAGGCGTCCTCGGTCAAGCAGAGTCTGGTTTAACACTTGTAAAGAAGCGACAGATTTTTCATCAAAACGTTGCCAAAATCACGAAATAGAAGCTTGCGAAGCTATAGCAGGTTTATCAAGTAGCAATTTAAAAATAGGATCAAAACGCAAACTGGTAGCAACCTGATCGGTGGCGTAGCCAGCAATCTTCTGTAATAATAGCTGTTCCATTAGACTAACATTACTGTGCTGGTAATAGCGTCGCTGGTCTTTAAATGAAACTAGTTTTTCAGCAAGGTTTGCGAAATCAAGTTTATGCATGATCTCTTTGATGAGCACTAACCCTGCATCACTGGAAAGTTCACCACCAGTGTGAGAAATATGTAATTTAGAATTGAAATGGACTTGCTTTTCCTGTAAAGTTGTCATAGGAGCTCTCCTTCTGATGGTTCTTTTTTAGCGATAATAACTATATCAGAAAAGGGAGCTCTTTGCATATAAAATTTGCGCACCCAAAAGGTGCAAATAAAAAAGGACCCAACGTCAGTGACTGTGGTAATTCACTGACGTTGGGTCCTTTACTATGAATATTTCAGGTATTCAATTACGTTTGAAATTTATTATCAATAAAATTTGATACAAAAAAAGGTCACACATCAATTTTGATGTGTGACCTTTTGATTTAACTTAACGTCCGGGCATTTGTGGCTCTAATTTCTTTTACGTCTCTTCAATCCTACTAGAGATAAGAGTGACATAAGTAACATGCCTAATACTCCTAATTCAGAAAGATTATTCGATGCATCCGAAGTTTGTGGTAATTTACCCTTTTCGTTAACATTTTGTGAATTTTTAGAAGCATTCACTGAGCTACCAGAAGTATTATTCAAGTTAGCATTGGTATTATTTTGTAATTCAGTACCACTAAAGTTAACTCGTGTACCGCCCGGTGTGCTTGTATTTTGTCCTGGTGTCTTTACAGTGCCACCTGGAGTTGTTGTAGTTCCGCCTGGAGTTACAACACTACCACCTGGGGTCTTCACTGGTTGACTTGGCTTTGTGGTGTTGTCACCACCAGCGTTTGGTCCTACCTGTGTGCCACCTGGAGTCGTAATTGTGCCACCATTTGAAACTTTGCTGCCACCTGGTGTGGTCTGTGTACCGCCTGGAGTCTTAGTATTCTGTCCTGGTGTGGTTACTTTACCGCCTGGTGTAGTTGTAGTCCCACCTGGGGTAACTTTGTTACCACCTGGAGTTGTTACATTACCACCTTTGGTGATTGTTGTACCACCCTTGGTGATTGTGGTACCACCATCTGTGATGATCGTGCCACCCGGTGTGGTTGTTGTGCCGCCTGGTGTCTTCGTATTTTGTCCCGGTGTCTTTACAGTGCCACCTGGAGTTGTTGTAGTTCCGCCTGGAGTTACAACACTACCACCTGGGGTCTTCACTGGTTGACTTGGCTTTGTGGTGTTGTCACCACCAGCGTTTGGTCCTACCTGTGTGCCACCTGGAGTCGTAATTGTGCCACCATTTGAAACTTTGCTGCCACCTGGTGTGGTCTGTGTACCGCCTGGAGTCTTAGTATTCTGTCCTGGTGTGGTTACTTTACCGCCTGGTGTAGTTGTAGTCCCACCTGGGGTAACTTTGTTACCACCTGGAGTTGTTACATTACCACCTTTGGTGATTGTTGTACCACCCTTGGTGATTGTGGTACCACCATCTGTGATGATCGTGCCACCCGGTGTGGTTGTTGTGCCGCCTGGTGTCTTCGTATTTTGTCCCGGTGTCTTTACAGTGCCACCTGGAGTTGTTGTAGTTCCGCCTGGAGTTACAACACTACCACCTGGGGTCTTCACTGGTTGACTTGGCTTTGTGGTGTTGTCACCACCAGCGTTTGGTCCTACCTGTGTGCCACCTGGAGTCGTAATTGTGCCACCATTTGAAACTTTGCTGCCACCTGGTGTGGTCTGTGTACCGCCTGGAGTCTTAGTATTCTGTCCTGGTGTGGTTACTTTACCGCCTGGTGTAGTTGTAGTCCCACCTGGGGTAACTTTGTTACCACCTGGAGTTGTTACATTACCACCTTTGGTGATTGTTGTACCACCCTTGGTGATTGTGGTACCACCATCTGTGATGATCGTGCCACCCGGTGTGGTTGTTGTGCCGCCTGGTGTCTTCGTATTTTGTCCCGGTGTCTTTACAGTGCCACCTGGAGTTGTTGTAGTTCCGCCTGAAGTTACAACACTACCACCTGGGGTCTTCACTGGTTGACTTGGCTTTGTAACTGTACCTGTGCCAGTTGTGCTACCAGTCCCAGTTGTTGAGCCCGTTCCGGTTGTTGAGCCAGTTCCGGTTGTTGATCCAGTTCCGGTTGTTGATCCAGTACCTGTGGTACTACCTGTTCCAGTCGTTGAGCCGGTACCTGTGGTACTACCTGTGCCAGTTGTGCTACCAGTCCCAGTTGTTGAGCCTGTTCCAGTTGTTGAGCCAGTTCCAGTTGTTGAGCCAGTCCCAGTTGTGCTACCAGTTCCGGTTGTTGAACCTGTACCTGTTGTTGAACCTGTACCTGTTGTTGAACCAGTTCCGGTTGTTGAACCTGTACCTGTGGTACTACCTGTTCCAGTCGTTGAGCCAGTGCCAGTTGTGCTACCAGTCCCAGTTGTTGAGCCTGTTCCGGTTGTGCTACCAGTCCCAGTTGTTGAACCTGTTCCAGTCGTTGATCCGGTGCCAGTTGTGCTACCAGTCCCAGTCGTTGAACCAGTACCTGTTGTTGAACCAGTACCTGTTGTCGAACCAGTCCCAGTCGTTGAACCAGTGCCAGTTGTCGATCCGGTACCTGTTGTTGAACCCGTGCTAGTCGTTGGTGTTGAAGTTCCACCACCTGGAGTTATTGTTGTGCCACCTGGTGTCTTTATTGTTGTGCCACCTGGCGATGTTACCGTACCATTTGGTGTTGTTTTTGTACCACCTGGCGTAATAGTTGAACCACCTGGCGTTGTTACTTTTCCACCTGGTGTCTTTACTGTGCCACCTGGCGTTGTTATTGTACCGCCTGGTGTTGTTACTTCTCCACCTGGTGTCGTTGTTGTGCCACCTGGCGTTGTTATTGTACCACCCGGCGTTGTTACTGTACCGCCTAGTGTTGTTACTTCTCCACCTGGTGTCGTTGTTGTGCCACCTGGTGTTGTTGTTGTCGTTGTACCACCCGGCGTTGTTGTCGTTGTTGTACCGCCTGGTGTCTTTGTTGTGCCACCTGAGGTATTTGTTTCGCTTGGCGTTACAGCAGTTACAGGCTCTCCTGCAATATTATCAGTATTAGTTTTATCATTTGCACCATAGATTGTATCGTTACTTGCTTGTGCATACGACGGTGTAATAGTTAAAGTACTTTCAGGCCCAACGCTGCCATCAACTCTGACTGTGTATTACCATTAGCATCTGAAACTCCCGTTCCTACAACATTTCCAGCACTATCAGTTACAGTAACGGTAACTCCTCGAGCCGCAGCTCCTCCTCCAGTTGTTGTTCCAGTAATCTGGTACCCAGATTTAGAGTCGCCAGCAACTTTAGAAACTGAAACAACTGGTGTGTTTTTATAAGTCAGAACCGCTTTTGCAGTATTGTTTCCCAAATCCGCTATGTCAGCTTCAAGAGTATTGTCATTGACATATTGCGCTTCAAGAGTATACGAACCCGTAGCACCAGTAACTGTTGGCGTTACTGCAGTTACAGGAACTGTTGTTTGAATTTGGCCAACTAGTGTAGCACTACCAATTTTGTTAATAAATGATCCACCAGTTGTAATTGAAGCTTTAAGTGCATTAATCGCAGGTGTCAGAAAGCTCATGATATCACTCGCAGCCGTACCAGAAACGTCTGTAGTAAAACCAAGTACAGTAGCTGTAACGTGAATAGCACTAACTGCGTTCGTTAAATTAGTAATAGTCTGAGTAATGTCTTGCGTCAAAATATTTGAAATTCCAGTGTCACCAGTAATATCAACATACATGTATTTACCATCGGCGCTCTGCGTAACTGGAGCTGAGAATACACCGGTCCCAAGCTTAGAAATCAGCGTTGAAACATCGAACGCATCAACAACTCCTTGGGCATTAAAATTAACACCAGGTATTGCGTCCACAAGCTTAGCTCCATTGCTCAAAGCTGTTCCGATACCTTCAATTAAGCCCGTTAAAATTGATAAATCATCAGCAGGAATAGAAATGGTCGTATAAACTGTTGCATTACCATTTGTATTAACTTTAAGGCCATCAGGAACTTCAACTTGTAAATAGGTCTTTTGATCACCAGCAACTGTTCCAGAAACACCAATTGTTGAGCCAACTACAACATTCATATTCGTTGACGTCGGAGCTCCTGAACCAGCCTGCAAAGCATCTGTACCTTGTTCACCTTGCCCGGTATCTTCTGTAACCTTTGTTGGGTTAGTTTTTGAAACATCCGTCTCAGTACTTGGATTAGTATCAACTGTTGTTTTTGTGCTTGTAAACGCAGTAACGCTTGCAGCAGCAGCAGTAATCATTTGTGGTTTACCAGTAGTTTCATAGGCTATTAAAGCAGCAGATTTAGCAGCAGCAATGTCTGCATTGGTCGGATCGACCAAATTAGTTACCGTAGCCGAACTAGTAGCATCTGAAATCGATGTCACCGAACTTGGTACCTTTACATTTGATGTAACGTTACTTGTAGCTGTTGAACTGGTCGCACCTGATTTTGATACAGAACTAACAGAAGTAGAACTTGAAACTGTTGAACTGGTCACACTTGAATTCGATGCAGAGCTTACAGAAGCAGAACTTGAAGTTGCTGAACTGGTCGCACCTGATTTCGATGCAGAGCCCACAGAAGCAGAACTTGAGTTTACTGAATTACTGGTCACACTTGAATTCGATGCAGAGCTTACAGAAGCAGAGCTTGAAGCTGTTGAACTAGCCGCGCTTGATTTTGATGCAGAGCTCGTGGTCGCTACATTAGCAGTAGGAACTACTGTGTCAGCATGTGCATCATTTACTTGAGTGGCCATGCCAATTCCTAATGAAAGCATAGCCATGCCGGCAAACATCCATCGTTTGCCGTCCTTATACATCTTGTAGTGCTCGTCAATCTTTTTAGCACGTCCGAGTATATTATTTTTACCCATTATCTACAACTCCTCCTTTATTAAAAGTATAAATTAAAGCAATTTTGCATTGTTCATTTTTAAAAGGTTCTTTAAATCTATATTGGTAAATGAAAACGCCCTCTCTCTATCTCATGACCATAATATAACCATAATCAATGGTATATTCAAAAGGTGCTGTCCTCAATGTACTTTTGGGCCACAATAGTTGCCCAAAGAGGAAAAATAATTAAAAAAATAGCAACATTAAATACTGTTTTAAGAAATCACGTGCAAAATAGCACTTTTTTATAGATTTGATTTATAAAACTTAATCTTAAAATATCTTAAAATAATTAAGGAAAAAAAGTGTAATTTAGTTTTTCTATCACTAAATTGCACTTTTAATTTTCATTTTCTATTAATTTGCCATAATAATTTTCAATACTTAAATTTTAGTTTTCCACTTATAATTTAATTAATCCAAGTTGCATCACTTTTGCAACCGCTGCTACACGACTATTCACACCTAATTTTTCATAAATATTAGTTAAATGGCTCTTAATCGTTCTTTCACCAAAATGCAGGTCGCCAGCAATTTTGGAAGTACGTTCACCTTTAGCAATCCTAGTCAGCACGTCCAAATCTTCATCTGTTAACTCATATCTCAAATTTCGATAATCAGTCGTGTTTCTTAGTAATTTAGGTGATACAATTACTTTTCCTTCCATGACATCATGAATTGTTTGAAAAATAATTTGTGCCGTCGCACTTTTTAATATGAATCCATCCGTCTTTAGTGACATTGCTTTACTAAAAACGTTGACATCTTCATAACCGGTAAGAATAATAACTTTTACTTTCGGAAATTGACTCTTAATTCGCCCCAGCGTTGCAATACCATCTAAAACTGGCATCCGAATATCTAGTAAAACAATATCAATTTCAACGGTATCTAGTTTTTGTAGAGCTATTTTACCATTTTCTGCTTCGGCCATAATTTTTAAATCTTTTTTGTCTTTAAATGCGACCCTTAAACCATCTCTATAGATCGGATGGTCATCGACAATCATTATTTTTATCATAAGTATCTTCCTCCAAATAAAACATTAATTTTAATTGAAGCTTTTTGGCCGTTAACCAAATGAATTCTATTCATTTAAAATTTCTTTTGTGACCCAATTATAGCAAAATAGAATACTTCCTTAAAGTATTTAAATTTAAAAATCACATATTTTTGACGAAGATAGCTCTTATATAACCAATATCCAACAAAAAAACAGCCTCGTAGATTTATTCATCCCTACGTAAGCTGCTTTCCATTTATAATTCTGTACAAAACTTAGTCATCTTCTTCGTGCTTATTTAGCTGTTGCCGAAGGGCCTCGTTCTCGGCTTCTTTAGCTTTTAGCTTTCTTCTACTTAACCAAAAGGCGATGGCAATTAAGAGAAGGATAATGAGGACACCTACTGAAACATAAATCCACGTGTAATCTTTTTTGATCGAAACATCTTTAGCATTTAACTTAGCCGCTTTTTCTCGAGTAATCGTAAACGTCTTCTTGAAATGCCAGGTCTGTTTTTTAGATTTCGCGGTGATATTCATTACATATCTCCCGGCCTTTAAACTTTGTCCATTCAATTGGAGGCCGTAGTTGAAAACAGAATTGGGAGCCATTTGCATGTTAGTTCTTTTTTGCCGATAAAGAACTTTAGAGTTTCCCTGCTTAGTCACTTTTGCGTTAACCGATAATTTATTGAGGTAAGTTGCCTTCACGTTTCGTAATCGGGCATTAATCACGTTTCGCAAATTAACTTGCCCTGGTTTCACACTCGCCAATTTCATATCCGGTAGCACTTTTTTAGTATTCTGTTGCAACACGATCCCAATTAAATAGGCATACTCATTTTGAACCGTAGTTCCCTTCTTCTTTTTCGCATTTTTGCTAACTTCTTGATTTTTATCCTGAAGCCGCAATCCCCCCGCCATAACGCCGTTAAATTTCTCTTTTGGCATTGTAATTTTTAAATGAATCTTTTTCGTTTGTTTACCGTTTAGCACCACGGTTTTTTCCACTGGTTTGACATAGTCTGCCAAGGAATATTTTAAACTGGTATCAAGATTCTTCTTGGCAACTTTTTGGTACTCTACTGTCCCGTTCAAGTTGGTCGTCGCTGTGTTGACCTCGGGTTCAATTTTAACCTGATCTTTAGAACTGTTCGTGACCGTTACCGTCACAGTTTGGGTTGCGCCAGGCTTTAAATTCAGATCAAAATACGTCACACCTTTATCTACTTGATTTTCTGGTAGATTGGCTTCTACCCCAAAAGACAGTTCACTTGCCGAGACTGGGATAGTTAGTAACACCCCAAGCACCATAGTTATTAAAATCAAGAATAAATTTTTACGTTTCACAGTGATGACCCCCTTACCAGTTTAAATTAATCGCCTGATGGTGTATCAGCTAAAGTCCATGTTAACTTTGTGCTGTAGCTATCTGCATTGGGATGAGCTGCTGCCGGTACCATTAGTTTAACTGATGATGCGCCTGCTTCCCCAAAAACATCGACCCAGGTTCCAGCACCACCACCGACATCAGCTTTCATAACGCTTGTTGTTGCTCCTGGAACTAATGCGGTGTCCGTTGTCGTTGAAGTTACTGTATCGTTTGAGGTTGGATATCCAACAGAAGCAGCTTGCTTTTGACTTGTTCCAAGGCTTAATGCAGCACCAGATAATTCGCTACCTGTAGTGTCTACAAACTGTTTTTCTTCTTTCACTGTTAAACTCCAACCTTTAGGAGTTCCAGCCCGACGATCACTAACCTGGACATAGTTTGGAATTGCGGTCCCATCGCCTTTTTTCGCATCTGCTGCTGTATAGGTCGCATCCGCGGTTGGAATATTGTGTGTGCCAAAATCAAAACTAGATACATAATCAATTGTCAGTGGGCCTGTTTCACCAGTTCCAGGAATTTCAGGATCAGTTGGATCTGTTGGATTCGTGGGGTCAACTGGGTCAACTGGATCAACAGTATTTTCTTTAAATGCAGCAGTCGCAGTTGATTGTTCAATGCGACTTTCGGCCGCAAAAGCTGTAACTGGGGCAACCGCTCCTAAAACCAAGGTTCCAATGCTAAGAACTGAGAGTAATAATTTTTTGTTAATCATGAGTATCGCTCCTTTTCGTTTTTAAATGACTATTTTGCTTTCAGCAAAATTTTATTCTCAATACGGATGTCCATCCTCTCTACACCGCTAAAGCGGCTAGTCGGACTGGCTCCTTTTCGTTTTTAAATAGCTATTTTACTTTCGCAAAATCCTATTCTCATACGGATGTCCATCCTGCCATGTTTCTTGCGGTCGGTACTTCGGCCACAAGAATGGTCAACGTCCGAAACATCCAAGATCATTAGTGTACTTTGCTAATGATCCTCCTTACTGTGGAGTAGTCCGCTACACCGTTAAAACGGCAACTCGGACTGGCTCCTTTTCGTTTTTAACTGTCTATTTTGCTTTTAGCAAAACCCTACTATCCAATTTTTTCTAATCACTACACTAATTTTTTTGATTGTGCCTGCGTACCTGATTTTTTTTCATCCAATACCAAGCAACTACGACAAAACCTAAACTACCAAACACTTGCAAAATTCCATCCGATTCTTCATCCGTCTGCGGTAAAAATTGTTGTTTTTTTGCTGCTGAAACAGGAACCGTTGGCTTAATTGTTGTATCTGGACCATTAGGTACTTTGTCAGCGGGCCTTAAATCTGACGGAGGATAACTTGGTGATATTGTTCCCTTTGTAAACCCCACTCGTCCTTCTGAAGTAACCTCTGAGACATGGGTATCACCGCGAATCGGTGAATTAATCAAACACATTGACGTAATTGTCAATATAGTGAGTAGCAACCCTCTTTTCACGTGACCTCATCTCCTTTATTTGTTTCCTGGCGTGTCTTGCAGTGTCCAAGTAACCGCTCCAGAATAGGCTCCTCCACCTACTGGTTGCCCCGCAGTGGGTTCAAAGGCCAAACCGTTTGTACTATTCCAGGTAGCAGAAATATTATTTGTGGTCCCCGGCTCTGATTTCGGCAAGGCCTTCACAGGAACAGCTGCGGGTCCTAACACATAATCCGTTCCGGCATTAATATAGTGTAAGCTGTTTGCCAAAACTCCTTCATTGTTAGTACCCGTCATTTGTTTGGCTAATGTTGCCGTCACACTCCAACCATTCACGATGGCACCAGTAGGAATTTTCCGTGTATCTTTCACTGCCAAAGGGTTTCCAGTAACCGTTTTGTTCATATAAACTGGATTGCCTGTCGCTTTAGCATCCAAGTCAGTGCCAAAACCAATACTATCGGGAGCAGTAAGCGTTAATTCACCGTCAACGTAAAGGAGCCGGAAATTTGCTTGCCGAATGCTACTAGGCTTTGTCCCGCCATCAGTAAACTGAATCGTAAGTTTATAGACGGAACCTACCGAACCGGCATTATGAACTGCCAGACTTTTTGCAGGAATCATATAACTAAATTTGTCTTTAACATTTCCTCCACTAGTATTAATTACTCCAAGAGTTTGTACCTGCCCTGAATTTGGAGGAGTTGCTCCCCCTCCAGATGTTTTGGTAATAATGAAATTTACTGTTACCTTTTCTTTGTCTGGATCTTGAAAGAATCCAGATATAGGTTGCCCTGTGCTACCTCCGTAATAATATAAATCTGAAACTTGGAGGATGTTGGGTGTTTGGTCAATTGAGATAGCGGCAGTTGCCATTGAACGTCCAGATATCACTTTTTTATTTGCTGAACTTGTTGCCGATTTCGCAACCGTTTCTGACGAACTGCTTGACGAACTACTTTCTGAAACAACATCTGCACTTGAGCTACTTTCTGGTTGCTCCGACGTACTGGAAGCGGTTGATGAGCTGTCAGAAATTGCTGAAGAGCTTGTTGATTCGGCTTGCGTACCTGACGTGGTGGAACTCGATGACTCAACTGGTACCGCCATTGCCGTAACATGGACAACATTACTTGTTACTAATTGATTTGCACTCAGAACACTCAATGAAAACGTTCCGGCCGTTTCCGCGATTAACGGAATGGTGAAGTTTTTAACCGTTTGATCAGTTACTGTCAAAATCAGCTTGTCCGATTCTTGATGTGACTGGAAGTTAGCCGCTTGACTGCTTTGGCTCAAGGCATTTTCATCAAGCTGCATCCCCGTTGGCACCACTAAAGTAAAGTTCTCCGAATCCGCTGTCAATTCTCGTAGCCGAGTAGCCTTAACCTCCACCTTGTCGCCAACTTTCATTAAAGACTTTGTTGCGGTGAGACTGAACATTGGATCGGCTTCTTCTGCATAAGTGTTGCGATGACTATAAAATCCAAAAATACTAGTCAAAGCAACAAATACAAGTAATGACTTAAGAATTCTTTTCACAACCATCACCTCTCTTTGTAGAATTCCACTTCCTTTTTACAAGGTAATCATAGCAGGTAATTTGTGACAGCGATTTCATGTTTTTATAGTTCACTCATTATTCTTGACAGAAATAAAAATCGTTCAGGCCACCTTTATGTTTCGTTTTTAAACTCATATGTACGTATTAATACTTAAACATACTAAAAAAGCGTTAATTATCTGATTTGATAATTACCACTTTTTAGTATTATGCAATTTATTTGGTTGTTTCAACATCAAATGATGAACTGGAGTTTCCGCATAAAAATTTTTCTCTACAATCTTTTTGATCATCTCTAAATCATGAATAGTCCCTAAATTCGTTAGCCAATAAGTATAGTCTGTATCATCATACGGCTCTTCATGATAATTCGTTAAAACCAAATCATAAGCATTCCCGGGCTGATAATAGGTCACGTTCACTCGAATATCCTTTTTAAAAATTTGCCGAACTTGATCAATTACCATCTGACTAATATAATAATCAAACGTTGTATCTACGCCAATATCAATATCTTTTATCTGCTGATAACGAAAATCACGAATCACAAATAATAGCCGCCGTTGAAAATAATTTTCATTTTGTTTAATAAATTGGCTAAACGGTGTAGATGGCTCTTTTTTAAAGATCTGCATCAGCTCCTTGACCACTAAACGAGCCTCCTGTGAAAAGAAATGCGTCATGTAATACTCACTATAAATCTCATCCATATGGGCAAGGTCCCCCGTAAAACAAAATGGACGAGCACAAATGTCAAAAACCAATTTCATTAATTCGAATGGCCATTGATGCCGACTAATTTTAAGAGTACTCGTAATCGTATGATTCATTTTCTCTACCAGGTCTGCTAATTGCGTTTTTTGTGAGTTATAAATATCATAGAAACGTCTAGCCACATTGGTCTTACTATTAAAGACCGACATGCTAATCAACATGACACAGAAGGCTTCAATTTCAAATTGTTCTTTGGTAGCCGACCGCATGTGAAAAGCCTGCTTGTAACATTTGCTGACCTGTTGATACAATTCGTTTTTCTGATAGAGTTCTCGAACTCGCTTTGGAATTTCACTATCCATAACTGATTGTGAGCCTAGTCGTTGTTGCGAAATGATTAACCAAGAATCAACTCTGTGGACTGCCTCTGAATGAAAATAAAAATGCAGTTCACTTTGGAGGCCATCCACAAATTTATCAATGGCAAAACTTTTTTTAGGCGGAAAATAATTGGTTAGTTGAAACAGTATGTAATAGAAAAAACGAACCTGCAACTCGCTTCCTTGCAAGTGACCGTTATGAATAGTTAACTCAAATTCTTTCAGCAATTTATTAAGTTGTTTAATCACCCGATACAATGATGCCTCACTCATATTCAAGTCATCTTGCAATTGATAACTATCCATACTACCGTGCTTATAGATGTACATTAAAATTTGAAATTTAGGCGCGTCTTTTAGATACAGTCGAAAAATCCAATCATCAAGAGCAAAGTTCTGAATCAATTTAAATTCTGCCGTATTGGCACCAATACAAAACGTTATCTTTTTTTCATCAATTAGCGGTTGAACGTCTACCTGAAGATCATCTAAATAACGTTTCAAGGTGGCTGGAGATAAATCTAATTTTTGAGCTAAAGTTTGTTTTGAAACTGAACCATCACTTAAATAAAGGATTTCCATTATTTTGAATAAACTTTGTTGCGTTTTTTCTAATAAATCCGCCTTATTCATTTCTCTCTCACCTCAACGGTTAATTACTAATTCCTACATACTCCTTATATACTGTAACATAAGGAATGGTATTGCTTACATCAGTAATTTATTTGTGATCATTTCGTCACATTTTAAATGCCACAAAAAAAGGCTGTGAACAAAACAAAATTTTGTTCACAGCCCTTAATTAATTTCTATTCAACCCGAGGTTCTGTTTTTTCGTCAATCTT
The DNA here is from genome assembly GCF_001611155.1 of Pediococcus damnosus. Classification (NCBI taxonomy): domain Bacteria; kingdom Bacillati; phylum Bacillota; class Bacilli; order Lactobacillales; family Lactobacillaceae; genus Pediococcus; species Pediococcus damnosus. The sequence continues at coordinate 1,393,126 of NZ_CP012294.1, read as the reverse complement.
GTGTCGCCCCTTGCTCATCGCATGTTTGGCATTTTCTGTCTTTCGTGAGGCAAAATCACCGGTCTTATCGGCGGCATTCATTGCCTTATCTTGAACAGTTTCGCTGTCTGCTTCGTATTCTTCACGGGTTTTTACATCAACCACGTTCACGTTAACTTCGATAACTTCGAGATGGGTCATTTCTTTCACTTCACGCGTAATGACACGTTTCATTTGTTCGAAGATATCTTCAATATCTGTGCCATACTCAGCAACGATATCCATGTCAACGGCAACTTGTTTCTTACCGACTTCCGTGTTAATGCCAGCACGGACATCATCATTATTAACCAATTTGTCTTTAACATTTGAGAAAAAGCCACCATCAACTGTTAATAAGCCATCAATTTCTTCTAAAGCAATGCCAATGATCTTTTGTACCACTTTATCTTCATAGGTTAATTCACCTTTGACAGAAGAATCAGTTTTGTGATCATTTGGCCGTGGTGGCGTTGGACGCCCTGAGTTCATTGAATTATTTGTATTAGAGAAGTTGTTTTTACCATTTGGTTGCATTACATTTTTGTCTGTCATAATTTGTTTCCTCCTAGTTTTTGTTGTTTAGGTATCTTTCCAATAATTTGGTTCTATCTACATACATTCCCACCGCAGCGCCCAAAATCACCAAAACTACCAGTAACAGGGTTTGAAAGAATCCGATTGTGACTAGCAAAATTGCCAGTATCAAACCAATGACGCCACCAATGATGGGAAGCTTGTATTTATCAATAAATGTTTGCATTTGCATCCTCCTACTCTACCCGGGGCTGTCCGGAAGATGTCGCATTGCCTCTTTTTTGATAGCGTTCCAGCTTCACCTTCACTTTGACATTATGATCGGAGCCCACCAGATTTCGCACACGCTCTTCTACTCTTGCTGACCATTCTTCCATGTGATCCACCAACGCTGAAGTTCGTTTGATATCACCACTAACGTTCACATGAATCTTTCGGTTAGTTGCCGTTGTGTTGACTTTAGGAGATCCGATAAAATCCTTTTCATTAAGCATTGAACGGACAACGCCGTCAATTGCCTTCTTATGAATCGTTAATTTTCCTCGGTCATCTTTCAGCCTAAACGTTGTCTTATTATGTGGTACAAATAGTACAACGATAATTGCAATCACCGAGGCAGCCGCAACTGCAATCCCTAACCAAAAGAGCGTCATATGCGCATAATAATTAGCGAAAAAGAATTCCCTAATTGCGTACAAGAATGCCGAACTGGTTCCCCATGGCCACGTTAGTGAAACAATCACTAAGCTAAGCAGCAGAAGCACTAGCGAACAAATAATGAGGAACGTTTTAGACCATTTGTTCATAACTTTGTCCTCCTCATAGATTAATGGCTTCTCCACCCGCGACTCCGTATATTTGTGCGGTCACATAACTTGCCTCACTTGAAGCTAAGAAATTATAAACCGGTGCTATCGCTACTGGATGGTCAGCACGCTGGCTCGCTAACCTATGATTTCCTCGATAACTGCTTTCACTACAATCAGAAACGGGAACCATTTTGTCCTGAAGTACGGGAGTGTCCTGATTTTGTTTATCAAAACCATCCTCATGATCCAGATAACGAGGATCCTTCAAATCTGGTGCCATTGGCTTCACTTCCTTCTCTGTTTGATAAATTAAGCATATCGAAAAGAAAAGCCCATTAACAGAAAAATGCTCATTTCTTTCTTATGTAAATTATAAGTATCACTTCATTAAAAATATAAAAAATTCGTCAAAAAAATCCTGAACTAGATAACCTAGTTCAGGACCTTTGATTACTTTATTAATTACTTTTCATATTTACCAGAAATTGTGTTTAGCTTTGAAACACTCCCAGTTTGTGAATTATATCGATAAATTCCGGTCAAACTACCAACTGTATTTGACGGATTATTTTGACGAACTTCAATTTGATAATAACCGTTTCCTAATTGATTTACCCCATATGACAGACCGCTTTGGCTTTTGATCCCCGCTGCGTTTTGGAATGAAGTAATTACTTGATCCGTTTTTGTATCCGTTAAATTACCAGCTGGCTGTGCAGACGAACTGCTTGTCGAGCTTTCGCTAGAACTTTGGCTAGAAGAGGAATTGCTGGCCATTGAATTAATCTGGTTAGTTAAAGCCTTACCCTGATCTTGCAAGGACTTAACACCACTAATACTTGATGATAAGTTATTAAGCAATGCCAAATCAGCTCTTGCCGTCTCGTAATAACCATTGGATAACGCATCGTAGGCATTTTGATAATACTTCTTAGCGTTCTGTAATTGGGTTGCCTGATTTCCTAAATCTTTTGCTTGTGAGTTTAGCGCTGCATTATTCGTCTGTCCAGATGTAACCTTGGCCAAACTAGAATTTGCTGAACTTGTATCCCCATCATTCAGTGCATCTTTAGCGTTCAAATAGTTTTGAACCTTTGATAACAGTTCGGCCACTTTTCCGTTATTTTCATCAAGTTTTTGAGCTGACTTTAATGTAGCTAAAGCATCCTCGCTTTGTTTATCTTCAATTTGTTTTTGCGCTTTTTTATATAAACTTGCCGCTTTTTGCTGATTAGACTTTTCGGACGTTGACGAAACAGAAGAACTTTTCGCACTTCCACTTTGTTTACTTGTTGTACCACATGCAGTTAACGAAATTAGCATCAATACCGCAATTAAACTAGTAAAACTTTTTTTAAGATTTAATTTCAAGGTCATAATTGTCTCCTCCTTATCACTATTATACCATGTTAGTTCAATGAATTATTAAACAATAAATCAAATAACCCACAGTTGTCACAATCAGAGCAACTAGATTAGCTCCTTTAAACATCACAATTAAAGCCAGATATTCCCGAAAAGCCGCAAATGGTAAATAATGCATTGAAGTTGGGGCACTGATTCCAGTCATTGTTGAATTCAATTGTTTGGCAATCAGTCCAGCTCGGAAAACGTGAAAACTACTGGTTACAAAGATAGCTCGATAAAATGGCTTCTTTTCAACCATCAAGACTTGTGAATTTCGCATATTTTCATAAGTTGATTTGGATTTATTTTCCTGAATGATTTGGGTACTTGAAATTCCCTTTTCTATTAAATAATTGCTCATTGCTTGGCTTTCAGGCTTAATTTCATCAGTTCCTTGCCCACCTGAAACAACAAATTGCGGATGAATACCACGTTTTCGCTGTTTTCGATACGTGCTTATTCCTTTGTCCAAGCGTTTCTTCAAAATTTTGGACACTGTCCCATCTGGTAATAGCCCTGCGCCAAGGATGACAATGAAATCTACTGAATAATGGACCGGCAGCTCATCTAATAGTGAGGCCACCGCATATGAAATAAAACCAATCATAAAGTAGGCCATCCAGACATAAAATAAACCCAATAGAATCCAGATGGCAGAATTATGGAAGACAAACAAATTAAGCAGCGTGAAAACGAGAATTTCCAAAATGATAAATCCAACTATTTCAGGCAACCGATATTCGAGATGCGCACCAGTCTCACGGACTAATCGGCGACTATAAATAATACAGGCCAACGCGAAAAGGATTAAGGCAATTGGCGTAATGATCGTAAACGTCAATTTGATCATCACCAATAAGGCTTGCATCCACGGTGCCTGGGTGACTTCAAGCCACTGCCACCCCGCGATAAAAAAGCAGACTGCACTGGCCGTAAAAAAATATCCGTTTAAAAAACGTCTTCGATCGGTTAACCACAGTGTCACAAAAACGGCCAAACAGATACTGCCCCAATAACTGAAATTCATCCCAAGCACCCCGCTTTCTTAACTCTATTTTAAGGATCTAACGGTCAAAAGAAAAGTTTAAACCTCGCCGGCTTTTGGGGTGATTATTGTCATACATCAAAAGAAATTTAAATTCAACCCTTTCATTTATTTAATTTCGAGATACAATATATAGTGTTGTCGGATTTCGAAATTAGAACATATAGTATATGGCCATATACATAGATACAAGAGGGGAAGAGAAGCAAATGTCTAATTACTTACACTTTTTAGGTCACCAATTAAAGGGATGGCCTCAACAAAATTACTATTTATTTTTCTTTAGTTTAGGTTGTCAAATTATGAACCTGGTTAGTTCACCAATCACTGCCTTAACAATCACAACATTTATCGGAACTACTTTAGGCGTTTTATGTATTTTAGCAATCAACGCCGCCAAATCTGTTAACGGTTGGTTAGGAATCTTATCTGCAATTTGTTTTATTGTGACTGGTTTGGCCGCAAAAAACTACCTAAGTATGGCTGAACAGCTGGCTTACGTTGTAACTCTTGATTTACCAGTTTTGTTAAGTGCTAACTGGAATGTAAACATGGTTTCTAAAATCCGTAAGTTTACTGGCAAAACTTGGTTTATCGCCATCGCCGCTACGATCGTTGTTTATTTCGTTTCTGGATCCCTAATTGGAACTTTCACCAACGATCCACGTCCTTGGGTTGATGCCATCAGCTTTTCAATCAGTTTAACCGCTGGTGTCATTTGCTTCTTACGTTTCAACAATCAGTACTTCTGGTGGGTTGCTTCCGGGCTTGCCCAAATGGTTCTTTGGTTCATCTCATTCCGCCAAGGATCAGCAACACTTGCTATGTTTGTAAACAGCTCAATCTATCTAATTAACGATGTTTTGGCATTTACGACATCTCCATGGTACAACAAAAAAGAACGTGCTCGTCTTATCAAAGAAGAATCAAGTTACAACGAAGACTCAACTTCTAATGTAACTCATGCTCACGCATAGTTATTCTAAAAAACGCCTTTTCAGTTAATTAGCTGAAAGGGCGTTTTTTTGTTAACATATATAATCTGAGAATATTTGTATAAACCGAAACATGCTAACCAAATTTTGATTGGTTATATCCTTACTGGACAGTAGATAACTTCACAAGTCAGGGACTGAGAAATAAGCAGAGCTACCAGCGGGATGCGATCCCGCCTCCGCCTTGCACTTGACTCCTTTTTTACCGCTAGGCTGCAGGACAACTTCACAAGTCAGATACTGATAAATAAGCAAAGCTACCAGCGGGATACGATCCCGCCTCCGCTCTGCCTTTGACTCTTTTCCACCACTAGGCTGCAGGACAACTTCACAAGTCAGATACTGATAAATAAGCAGAGCTACCAGCGGGATGCGATCCCGCCTCCGCTCTGCTTATTTATCAGTATCTTAGCGACTTGTTCCGTTCACTTTTATTCACTTTGTCTTTCTCATCCCAAAAAGTGCAGAAACGATTAATACAACCACCACTGCTCCGATTATAGAAGGAACCAATGCCATTCCTGCTAATTGTGGTCCCCACGTGCCCAGTAAGGATTGACCTAGCCATGCTCCGACCAGACCCCCGACAATATTGCCGATCCATCCCGCTGGTAAATCTCTACTCGTAAGTGCACCCGCAATTGCTCCGATAATTCCACCAATAATTAAAGCCCATAGCCATCCAAACATGCTGCTCACTCCTTTAATTTTTGTGTAAATCCCAACAACATCAACTAGTGATCACTTAGTTGCTACTATAAACACTTCACCATGTAATATGGGACTTGTTTACAAGATTAGCTTAGCAAAGTCCGACGGTTTTCTACAAGTTTAATGCTTATTATTATCATTTCTTATTACTTATGATAGATAAAAGTATCTAGACTATTTTTCAGAATACTTCTATTTAATATTACTAATTTACAACTTTAGCGAAAACTATTGATCGCTAAGTTAACCCAATTGCAGTGCAGGTAGCCCCCACAATCAGACTGTTTTACCGCCTAACATCAATGCTTCACTATTTACCACATTGAATTTGCATATTTTAATTCCTTGGTCTTTCACTAAGTTTCGAAGTTATTTTTTGCATGCAAACTTAATTTAGCTTATGCTAAAAGTATAGAACGCTTTCATTATTAACTAATTTGGCCAATCATTTTAAATTTAGGAGATGTCAATATGAGTCATAAAATACCACAAATTAAATTTAACGACGGAACTGCTTTTCCACAAATCGGTTTTGGAACCTATAAATTAAACGGTGCCACAGGGGTAAGCGCCATTCGTAGTGCCCTAGATAATGGCTACCGCGCTTTAGATTCGGCTTACAATTATGAAAATCATGGTGCTTTAGGTGAAGCAATTCGCCAAAGTGATATTCCCCGTTCACAAATCATGATTACTTCCAAGTTACCTGGGCGTCATCATAAATATACTGAAGCTTTAGAAAATATCCAAGAATCTCTCTACCAAACTGGTCTAAAATATTTTGATCTTTACCTTATTCATTGGCCAAACCCCAAAGAAGATCATTATGTAGAAGCATGGAAAGCTTTAATTGACGCCCAAAAATGGGGATTAGTTCGTTCTATTGGAGTTTCTAACTTTTTACCAGAACACATTGATCGTTTGATTGATGAAACTGAAGTAGTTCCAGCTGTCAATCAAATTGAATTGCATCCCTATTTCTCACAGGCACCACAACGCAAATACGATGCTGATCATCATATTGTTACCGAGGCTTGGAGTCCTTTAGGCCGCGCAAGTGCCGTATTAGAAGATCCCGTTATTAAAAAAATTGCTGATGCCCATCATAAATCCGTCGGACAAGTCATTTTGCGTTGGGAAATTCAGCTGGGGGTTCTACCAATTCCCAAATCAAGTTCAACTGTCCGTCAACGGGAAAACTTACACATTTTCAATTTTGAATTAAACGAAGAAGAAATGACCGCAATTACTAATCTGGATTGCCCTGATGGCCGAAACAAGAACCAAGATCCTGCGGTATATGAAGAATTCTAAAATTCTTTCTAAAAATCAAAAAAGTTGGCAACTCAGCGATTTGAGTTTACCAACTTTTTATTTTGCTTTAACATACCATTAAATTTACATCTTTTCCCAATCTTTACCCCAGATCACACCCACGATTTCTTCACCAGTGTGTGACATGATAACTGGTCCTAATTGGTTACTTTCAAATTGGGCAGCAGGAAACTCTTGCTGAATCGTTTCCTCCCATTTAGCACTTAAGTCATGATCAATCCCATAGATAATGGAAACTCGATACTCTTCAGCACCCCGATCTAAATCAGAATGCAAATTTTCCAAAACTTTTTGCAGTGCTCGTTTACGTGTGCGTTCCTTACTTTGAATGACAATTTGGCCTTTTTCGTTCATATCCAAAATGGGTTTAATGCGTAACAAATTTCCCATAATGGCAGAGCGATTGGTAATTCGACCGGAGCGCATTAAAAAGCTCAGATTATCGACCATAAAATCAACCTTAGTTGTCTCGCGAAGGTGCTCTAAAACTGGGACAATTTCTTTACCCGTTTTTCCCTCTTGACGCAACTTTGCAGCCAGTAACACCATGTTGGCCTCACCCTGACTGGTCATCCTTGAATCAAATGGGATCACATTAATTTCTGTAATGGTTTTAGCGTACTCGGTTAGATTTTCAATAAAACTTGTGATTCCGCTAGAGAGATGAATGCAAATCACTTCATCATAATTTTGAGCAATTAGTTTATCAAACACTTCTTGCATCTGCCCCAAAGTAATTTGGGTTGTTGATGGCATCACTCCTGAAGTTTGCAACTTTTCATGAAACAATTGGTCATCAATATCAATATTTTCCAAGAATGTTTCTTGACCAAAAATCACTGTAATTGGAACGACAATGATGTCATTTTCGCGAACTTGCTGATCACTAAGATAAGCTGAACTATCCGTTACAATTGCTGTTTTCATACATTTCTCCCTGCTGTTTAATTGCGCATATTAATTACTATTAAGTATAAAGCGTTATCCGAGAATAGCAACTGAAATCTGCTGGCGAGCCCGAAAAATTAGCTTTTTAGTCATATTTCAACTAAATTGAATATAGAGTTATTGTTAATCGGCTTTTTAAAAAATCGGTTCTTTATGTAAAGAATCACGAATACAAGCACCAACAACATCCACTATTTCAGGAAAATAAATTTAAATTGTGACATCGCTACCAATTGCGATATAATAGCATTAATCACCCCAGAGGAGCAATTATCAATGAAATACAAACCAGAAAAAGATTACCTAAGTATTGATATCGGCGCAACTTACACAAAGTACGCGCTAATCGATCACAGTGGCAATTTAAAAATAAAGTCTCAATTCACAACTCCACGTGATAACGTGAATAATTTCTTAAAAAAAATCTATGCAGTCATTAATGAAGTTCTTCCAAACATTAAGGGGGTTGCCTTTAGTGTCCCCGGAAAAATTGATCAAAAAGAACAAATCATCTATTACGGTGGCTCTCTTCCTATGTTACATGGCTTAAGCCTAAGCAAAATTATTAGTAGCCGTTACGAGTTACCCGTCAGTATGGAAAATAGTGGAAATTCGGCGGCCTTGGCGGAACTCTGGCTAGGAAACTTGAAAGATATTAAAAACGGAGCCGCGATTATCCTTGGTAATTCAGTAGAAGGCGGTATTGTGTTAAATGGTGAACTCTGGCATGGATCTAATATTCAAGGCGGCGAACTTGGCTTTATGCTTTCTCAAATTAACGGACCTGCAGAGGATCCTAATAATTTAATGTTCACCGCTGGATCCGCCGTTCAAATGATTGACGACATCGCCACGGCTCTCGATTTTAACGATCGCACAGATGGTATGCGCGTTTTTAAGGCCATTCAAAATGGTGATGAACAGGCACGTCACATTTTTGAACAATACTGTCGCCGAATTGCGTATATTATTTTAAACATTCAATCTATTTTGGATCTCAGCCGCTTTGTGATTGGTGGTGGCATCAGTAGTGAAAGTATCCTTGTTCCAGAAATTAAACACCAATTACAGTTGCTCTTTGATGAAAACTCACTATTACGAAAATCTTTATCCGCACCAGAAATTTTAACGGCTAGTTTCAAGAGTGACGCAACCCTTTATGGTGCTCTTTACAACCTACTATTACAACTGAACGATGAGAAATTGATCCAGGATCTTTCAAACGAAGATCCCGATAATAAGGATTCTTCTGATCCATCGAACGAGTAACATTTTAAAAATAAGAAGTAACTACAATGGGATGATGCTACATCCCATTTTTTAATGGCCGCATTTATGGTAAAGTTGACCTTAAATATAATTTATTGCCATAATTTCCCCACATTTCTACTGTCTAATAAATTGAAAACGAAAGGCTAACCTTATGACACATCCCACTTCACGGACGGCACTACAACAAGACTTTCACCAAAATTTTCAAAACTTCCATGTTTTCAAACGAGCCCTTTTTATAAACTATGCACTTATTCCTCGTGTAGTAGCTTGGCTTGGCCCTCTTCTGTACATTACTGGACTCGTTGTTCTTGCCCCGCTTGCGTTTGGTGCTGGGATTTCAATTGGGACACTGTTTAAACTTTTAGTACCTCAACTCAGTGTTTTGCTAACAATTCCTTTTACTTTTGAACCAACTTCAATTTTATATTGGTGTGTAACCATTTGGGAACTCGCCGTTATTTATGAACTCATTGAAAAACTCGTTCGGGAAACTAAAATTCGTACCTTATTCGCACAATTTCAGAAAAACAATCGGCTACTCCAAACAGGCTATGCCTATAAAATAAATAATCATCATTCGCTAATTATTACGCAACTATCCGCAACGGACAATCTAACCCACGCGATTGCCAAGCTTCCAAACTCAAAACAAAACCAATGGGAAAAAATAACCCACATTACGGAAGGCCATTATGGTTTTCGGCGAGCCACTAATTATGATATTTCCGCTATTCAAAAATTTCTTCAAATGAATTTTTCTCACCAGTTTGAATATCTAGCTGTGTTACCCTCACTCGAATCCTTGCCATTTTACTGGCCACTTCAAGAGTCTCCTTCAAAACAGGCTGTATTCTATTTTAAAGACGCCCACAATCAGCCAATTTACGTTCTCAAAAATTTTACCAAAAATGGTGCGCGGGTACACAAAACTTTCAAACAATTCTTAGGAACGTGTTTTAATATCTTCATTTACTAAATTTGGCCTAAAAAAGCGATCAATTCAGCATTTTCTGAATTGATCGCTTTTTGGATTTTATTCTTCCACACTATCCTGGCTAAGTCGTAAGATTGCCACGCGAATAATCGAAAGGTTGACTTTTCTTTCAGTTTCTTCATCCAATTCTAAATATTGGCTGACATACTTATCTAATTCTTTATAAACATCACTATTTTCCAAGTCTTCATCAGATGAATTTGTAAACTTAGTCCACATTGTTTTAATCTCGTCTTCTTCTACCGCATCGGTAAAATCAGTTACGATTCCGGCACCATCGTACATTTCACTTAAATTTGTCTCTGGATTAATATCCAAATAAAAATCTGAAAGTGGTGTTTCAATCAAAACAAATCCTAAATCACTGTAGTTATCGGTATGAACAACTGCTCCACCTTGCTTACCATTATCAACAAACGCATAGTAATCATGATGATTCTTGTGTTTTACAAAATAATCCACCCCATTGAGACCGGGTAAACTCTGAATCACACTTTGATTGCTCACTTCGATTGATTTTCCTGTTTCGTTAATCTTTGCTAATGCTGGATATTGGTAAAGCATTTCAAACCTCCTACACTGATTAATCAGCGATTTCATTTCATAAAATTCTATTATACAACTAATCGTCGAAAGTGCATGAAAAACTTTTAAGTAATTTTATTGAATGAGATAAACCTTACATTCATACGGACGCAAAGTTTCATTTTCATCATCCGCATAGTTACTTATTAATTCAGTTTTGTTGCTTTGTTGACTCAAATCATACCAACGTTGCACCGTCCGTTCCGTAAAGTTACTAATGACCAGTAAATCTTGATCCCCGAGATGGCGGGTAAATGCCCAAACCTGATCATCATCTGGATCCAACAATTGATAATCACCATAGACAATAATTTCATACTGTTTGCGTAACAGATTCATCTTTCGATAAAAGTTAAACACTGATTGTTTATCATTTACTGCTTGGGCCGCATTAATCTTCTTGTAATTAGTATTTACTGATAACCAAGGGATTCCCTTAGTAAAACCAGCATTGTCAGTATCATCCCACTGCATTGGTGTTCGGGCATTATCACGAGAAGAATGCTGTAAATACTTCAACATTTGTGTGGAACTTACAAGCTGCTTTTGATCCACAAATTCGTGATAAGCATTTAAACTTTCGATATCACGGTACTGATCCAAACTCTTAAACTTAGCATTTGTCATGCCGAGCTCTTCACCCTGATAAATATAAGGTGTTCCCTGCATGAAATGTAAGGTTGCCCCCAACATTTTGGCGGACAATGCTCGATATTTGCCCTGATCATTTCCAAACCGTGAAACGGCCCGTGGCTGATCATGGTTATTCCAGTATAGCGAGTTCCAAGCCTTGTCATTTAGATCTATTTGCCATTTTGACATGACCTGCTTTAAATCGGTCAGCTTAACACTATTGGTGCTCCATTTTCCTAGAGCTGCATCCTCATTGGCATCCAGTCCCATATGTTCAAACTGGAAAACCATCTCTAATTCATGACTATCAAAACCAGTATATCGAATGGCATCCCTAGTCGTTGCGTCCGGAGTTTCCCCGACCGTCATCACATCATAATGGGATAAAACTTTGTCATTCATTTCCTTTAGATAGTCATGCACATGTGGCCCGTTGGCTGCTAGGTTTGTTTGGCCTTCAGTTTTCACATCAGGTAATCCCTCCGGCTTCGAAATTAAGTTAATGACATCCATTCGAAAGCCATCAACCCCCTTATCAAGCCAGAAATGCATCATATCAAATACCGATTTTCGGACATCAGAATTATCCCAGTTTAAATCGGGTTGTTTTTTTGAAAATAAATGTAAATAGTACTGACCAGTTGCCTCGTCAAATTGCCATGCTGATCCACTAAACGCACTTTTCCAATTATTAGGCTCTTGATCATTTTTAGGATCGCGCCAAATATAATAATCACGATAATCATTGGTCAGACTCTTGCGACTTTCCACAAACCAATGATGCTCATCAGAAGTATGATTAACAACTAAATCCATCATAATTTTCAATTTTTTATCATGAGCTGCTTTTAGTAACCGATTAAAATCAGCCATGGTTCCAAATTCAGTCATAATTTTTTCATAATCAGCAATATCATAGCCGTTATCATCATTTGGTGATTGATAAATTGGATTCAACCAAATGACATCGGCCCCTAATTTTTTGATGTAATCCAAATGTTCAGTAACACCATTCAAATCACCAATTCCATCGTCATTCGTGTCTTGAAAACTTCGCGGATAAACTTGATAGACTACTGCTTCTTGCCACCAGTGTTTTTCCATGAACAAAAACTCCTTTGTATTTTAAAATTTAAAACTCACTCAACACTCATTATGGTCCGTATTGAGATCGGTTTCAATTATCCCGATTATTAGCCTTTATTAACTTAAATAAGCGAGATCAAATTATTAAACATATGCAGTCCAATATTGTAACGAATATCCTTGGTATATGCGTACGTGAGTGCCAATAACCATCCCATGACTGCGTATACTAACCAACCTAAAAAACTACTAATATCGTGCACTGCCCCGAAAACAGCCCCACTAAAAAATACGCCAAGAAGTTGAATTCTTTTGTCCGATGAGTTAAAAAACCAGTTAAAGAAGAATCCTCGAAATAAGATTTCTTCAATAATTGGTGCAAAAACGATCGCATCCAATGCCATCCAGACCGGCATCGCTTTTGAGAACTCCACAACTGTTTGCTGATTAGCCGACTGCGGCAAAGCGTTTCTTTGATTTAAATAGATTTGCAATGCGATAAATAAAATCCAGACAATCACGACGATGCCCATAAAAATTGTGATTCTTTTAGTCGGTTTGGTGCGCCCAAAGTGGGCCAAATTATGCGTTTTGAGTTGGGCCGTATACATCTGAATGAACAGCACCAACATCAGGACCGTGGTAATTAAATACATTACAAACGCGATCAACACAAAAGTTTGATTACTTGGCATTAAATACGCCATCTGCAATGGAATGGTACCAATTTGATAGATGGCAAACATTCCGATAAATTTTAAGATGTTTAAAAAAATTTGTTTCCAATTAATTGTCATCAGAATTCCTCCATCTCGTTCTAAGGTTGATTTTAGTTTAGACGTTACCGCTCTCAAACGCAACTCATAATTAAACTCCGAAATTTAATCACGTCACTTCACTATTGAAAGCGGTTGCGGTATTCTTAATACTATGGAATGTTTTGAAAAATAACTAGTTACCTTGTTGCCGTTTTTATTCGTTAAGGACAACCAGCATCGAAGCAAACACTAATATTTTTTGGCACGTTCAACCCAACACATAAATATGGAGGCTTTTTAATGAAAATTTCCCAACAAGTGCACAATAAATCAACCTGGTTTACCTTAACTAATGACCATAATGTTTCTGTTGTAATTAGCGATTTTGGAGCTACCGTTGTCGCTATCAACACCCCTGACAAAAAGGGCAACGTCGCAAATATCACATTAGGTTTCATGCATTCTCATGATTACGCGAAACATCATGACTACTTTGGCGCAAGCGTGGCTCGGGTTGCTGGTCGCTTAGGCAACGCAACCTGGGAGGGACATCAATTAGATAAAAATAGTGATCCAAATCATATCCACGGTGGGGATCACCCGTCAATCAGTTATTCACGCTGGGGATTGATCAAACAAATTCGCACGGATACGCAGGTTGGGGTGGTTTTACGTTATGTAAGCCCTGCTGGTGAAAATGGCTACCCTGGTCGCTTAACTATTTCCGCAATGTTTGTGTTAGATAAGACCAACAAATTCACAATTACTTACTTTGGCAAAACAGACGTGACTTCTTTGTTTAATCCCACGACTCATATTTACTTCAATCTATCGGGAAATGCCAAACGTCTTATCGATAATCATAAATTAGACGTTCAATCAGATGCAGTAGCTAAAACAGATTCAAATAACGTGCCAACGGGCGAATTATTATCAGTAACTGGTACACCATATGATTTTCGTAAAACCACTGACTTGGGTAAAGCTCTAGAAAAATTACCAAATGGATTAGATACCCCTTTCAAACTAAACCAAGTAGCGAGTGGTCAACCACAATTAAAGCTTTTCGACCCAGAATCCGGTCGGCGGGTTGCAATTCATACAGATTCAAATTCAATGATTCTATTTTCTACCACTGGTTTTGAAGGTGATTTTTTGGTTGATGGCAATCGTAAAATGACCTCACAATTAGGATTAGCCATTGAACCCCAAATGTTACCCGACGCACCTAATCATCCGGATTTTGGTAATATTGTCATTACCCCCGACAATCCACTGATTTATCAAAACACGTATACATTTAATTAGTTAATGACCAACTGCCAGTTACGATTTAAGCTATGAGGATTAGATTTCTGCAAACCGATTCCAATCTATTCAAAAAATCCTGCACTTTGAAAAGTTGCAGGATTTTTTATATTTATTTTCGAAATGCTTGTTCCAATACTGAATAAGTTAACTCTTCAGTACTTGCGACCACTGAATCAGCTTCCTTCAAATCATTCGAATCACCAACACCGACAGCGACAGCACCAGCGGATTTAATCGCTTCTACGCCAGCCTTTGCGTCTTCAATTCCAACACATTTAGTTGGATCCACATCGATCTTAGCTGCCGCCTCAAGGAAAATATCTGGGGCCGGTTTCCCATGAGCTACCTTGGCTGGATCTGCAATTGCATCAAATTGTTCTCGTAGTCCAAGTTTTTCCAAAATAAACGGTGCATTTTTACTCGCCGAAGCAACCGACAGCTTTACTTTGTTAACTGCCAGTTCATCCAAAAGATTCTCGATGCCAGGAAAAATATCCGTCTGTGTAAGTTTACCAATCTCTTTTAGATACAACTCATTTTTATACTGAGCCATTGCATCAACTTCATCTGCCGAATATTTATTTTCCATTTTGGCAAATTTTAGAATGCGATTCATAGAATCAATCCGACTGATTCCTTTAAGATCACTTTCGAAACTCGCAGGTAACGTCACACCAAGTTTTTCTTTGGCCAAGCGACTCCAAGCCTTGAAATGAAACTTAGCCGTATCGGTAATAACCCCATCAAGATCAAACAAAACGCCTTGCATACTACTGGCCTCCTACTAAATTCAAAACTTCACCATTTAGTTTTACATTCACAGGTTTCCCTTTTAATAATTTGATTTCGGTTCCATTTCGATCAACCTGAACTTCAATTAAGCGATCGCGGAAGTTAATTCGAAATTGATAGGAAGTCCATTTTTTAGGTAAGAATGGTTTAAATGATAATGTATTATCCTGAACACGCATCCCTGCAAACCCCTGAACAATCGCCAACCAGCTGCCTGTCATCGACGTTATATGCAACCCATCAACAGTATCATTGTTATAATTATCTAAATCTAGTCGTGCTGTTCGCTCATACATTTCAACGGCCTTATCTTCATAGTGGAGATCAGCAGCCAAAATTGCATGCACTGAGGCCGAAAGACTAGATTCATGCACAGTCAAAGGCTCATAGAAATCAAAATTACGTTTCTTTACGTCCTCAGGAAACTGATCAATAAAATACCAAATTCCTTGAAGGACATCTGCTTGTTTAATGTAAGGTGAACGTAAAATTTTATCCCAGGACCAATGCTGATTGATTGGTAATTGATCCTTTGGAATCGATGAAGCCGGCTCTAAATCCTTATCTAAAAAGCAGTCGTTTTGAATAAAGATGCCAAGTTTTTTATCCTCAGGGAGATACATTTTATCAATAATATCTTGCCAATGCGCCTTTTCAGTATCAGAAACATCTAGTTGAGCTAACTTTGCGTCGCTCACTTTTCTTAAGGTTTCCAACGTATATTTTAAAGTCCATTGTGCCAATAAATTTGTGTACCAATTATTATTCACGTTATTTTCATATTCATTTGGCCCAGTAACACCATGAATCATGTAAACACCATTTCGTTTTGACCAATGGACGCGATCCGCCCAAAAACGTGAAATTGCGGTTAGGACATCAATTCCTTTGGTTTTGAGATACGTTTCATCACCGGTATACCGCGTATAGTTATATATTGCATACGCAATCGTGCCATTACGATGAATTTCCTCAAACGTGATTTCCCATTCATTATGATTCTCAATTCCATTGAAAGTCACCATTGGGTATAAAGCACCTTTAAGGCCCTGTTCACGGGCATTATGAAAAGCGCCCGCCAACTGATTATATCGATACTCTAACAAATTTTCTGATACTTTTTTGTCAGCAAGTGAAAGATAGAGGGGAATCGCAAATCCTTCGGTGTCCCAATAAGTTGCGCCACCGTACTTCTCACCCGTAAAACCTTTAGGCCCAATATTCAGGCGCTTATCCTCGCCGTAAAATGTCGAAAATAATTGGAATAGATTGAATCGAATCCCTTGTTGTGCAGCATCATCGCCGGTAATTTGCACATCTGCTTTCTCCCAGCGTTTTGCCCAGGCCTTCGATTGATCTTCCACCAAGCTGTCACGTGTAATTCCTGAAATTTTTTGAGTTAAAACTTGCATACCAGCCTTGAGGGTTGCTTCGTCATCGTAATCCCGCGACGTCACAACAATCACCCGTTTTTCAAATTTCACAGATTCGTGTGCCTCAATCTGACCTGTAAATTTGTTTGAAACTTGCTGCTCTGTTTCAGGCTGGTCAACTGCTTTAAGATCCGTTTTGTGCGTCATTTCCATGCCAACTGTAAACCGTGGCGTCCCAAAATTGTTAGGCTTTGTTTCTGCGATTAGATATCCCGAATTGGTAGTTTGTTTCTTAGTTTTAAGATTCCAGAATTTTTCGTCATAGTTGGCATCTTCATTAAAAACATCAGCGTCAAGATCGGAAACAATTTTCACATTAACTGGTTGATTGCCTAAGTTTTCAATTTGATAATCAACATCAAAAAGTTCTTTTTGGGCAACGCTTACAAAGCGTCGAATAGTGAAACGGACATTCTTATCTTGTTCTGTTAAGGTAAATTTACGGGTTAAAATTCCCGTCTGCATGTCCAAGGATAGTTCAAAATCCTTAATTGCCATCTTGGCTAAATCAATTTTTAGATCGTCCAACCACACATTTACTTTATCAAAGTTAACTGCGTTGATTACCTTACCAAAATACTTTGGATAACCATTTTTCCACCAGCCAACAACTGTTTTATCGGGATACCAAACCCCGCCAACATAAATTCCGGAGTGTGTATCAGCAGAATAGTCTTCTTCAAACATCCCACGCATTCCCATATAGCCATTGCCAATGCTAGTCATGGACTCCTGAAGTCGTTTATTTTTTTTATCTAATTTATGCGTAACAATTTTCCATGGATCGATCTCAAAAGTTCGTTGCATGAGTATCTACTCCTCCTCGTCATATAATGTATATTTTGCTTTCAGCAAAACCATATTCCTTTAGTAAAAAGGGACCAGGCAAGACTTACGCCTGATCCCTTTTTACTTTATTTATTCAATGGTTAATTGTGTATCCATGTCAAAGAAATGTGCTTTACTCATCTCAAAGGCCATTTCTACGCTTTCTCCTGGCTCATGATAATCTCTTGCATTAACTTGTGCGACGAATTCCGTATCGCCGGTTTTAGAATATAGCATTGAGTCAACACCTAATAGTTCTGAAACTACAACAGTTGCATCAACCACTGAATCAGGCATTGTTTGAATGGCAACTTGTTCAGTATGAATATCCTCTGGTCTGATACCGACTACCAATTTTTTGTTGTTATATCCTTGATCAACTAACTTCTTCAATCGTCCCTCTGGTACAACAACATTTAATCCCTTATTGTTAACCACGTGACCATCACGTAAGGTAGCATCAAAGAAATTCATTGCAGGTGATCCCATAAACCCTGCTACAAATTTATTAACAGGCTCATTATAAAGTTGCGAAGGTGTCCCTACTTGTTGAATTTTTCCATCATTCATAATGACAATCCTATCAGCCATAGTCATAGCCTCAACTTGATCATGAGTTACATAGATCATGTTTGTTTGCAGCCTTTGATGTAGCTGTGCAATCTGCGTTCTCATTTGTACACGTAATTTAGCATCCAAATTTGATAAAGGTTCATCCAGCAAAAACAACTTAGGATTACGTACAATTGCTCGTCCTAGTGCAACTCGCTGGCGCTGACCACCAGATAATGCAGCTGGCTTTCTTTGTAAAAATTCAGTTAGTCCAAGAATTTCTGCTGCATTTTCTACCTTTTTTTGTATTTCATCTTTAGGCATTTTTTTGATTTTTAATCCAAAACCCATATTGTCAAATACTGTCATATTTGGATATAACGCGTAGTTTTGGAAAACCATTGCAATGTCTCGATCTTTAGGTGCAACGTCGTTCATTACTTTTCCATCCATTACCAAATCTCCATCAGTAATGTCTTCCAAGCCAGCAATCATCCGTAGGGTTGTAGATTTTCCACAACCAGAAGGTCCAACAAAAACAATAAATTCTTTATCTTTAATGTCTAAATTAAAATCACTTACCGAATATGAAGAGTTCCCATCATACTCCTTATAAATATGCTTTAAATTAATCTCAACCATTATGACATCCCCTTTAGGTTTTAATTTGGTAACTTTTTTTATTAAACTAATGTATCAATATAAGAAAATTTATTTCACTTGAATTGCAAAGGATTCATACGGTTTCAATTCGTAACTAGATAGATCAATTATTTTTTCATTATAATTTCCAAGTATTATATTTTTTTGAATGCCATACTCTGGTAAATTTAGCTGATTCTTTTCTTGATCAAAATTAGCAACCACTAAGAATTTATGATCGACATCTTCTCTCACATAAGCAAAAACATTTTCTGGAACTTTCTTAATCTCAATAAAATCTCCCCAAACAAGCGTTTTTGAATTTTTTCTTAAATTAACTAATTTTTTATAGGTATAGAAAATTGAATCTGGATCTTCTAATGCCTGCTTAACATTAATTTGACTGTAGTTTGGATTCACATGTAGCCATGCTTTTCCCGTTGTGAAACCAGCCTCTTTTTTGTTATTCCATTGCATTGGTGTTCTGGCATTATCGCGGTCTTTTACATTAATCGAATGTATAATTTCGCTTTTTTCATATCCCTTAGCTTTTCGTTCTTTATACATATTAATGCTTTCAATATCATCCACTTCAGATATATCCTTAACCGGATAATTTGTCATTCCAATTTCTTCACCTTGATAAATGTAAGGTGTACCTTTCATCATGTGTAGAAGAATAGCAAACATTTTTGCACTTTTCACTCGATATTCTTTAGAATCATTTCCCCAACGAGAAACTATTCTTGGTAGATCGTGGTTATTCCAAAACAAACTATTCCATCCGTGTTTCAATGAAATCTGCCACTTGTATAACACCTTTTTTAATTCTGCAACACAAAGTGGCTTTAAATCCCACTTTTCACCATCTTGAGCTTGGTCTAACACACTGTGTTCAAATTGAAAAACCATTGAAAGCTCATGTCGTTCGGGATTGGAATACAACTCAGCATTTTTTGGCGTGGCACCCCATGTTTCCCCAACCGTTAACATATCTTTTCCAGAAAACGTATTAGTATTCATTTCCTGCAAATAATCATGCAGGTGTGGTCCATTTGCAGTAATCATTTTATCAGGTTGTTTACCTATTAAATCGATAACGTCCATTCTGAATCCACCAATACCTTTATCAATCCAAAAATTCATCATCTTCCAAATTGAATTTCTAACTTGTTTATTCTCCCAGTTAAGATCCGGTTGCTTTTCACTAAACAAATGAAAATAATATTGACCAGAATTTTCATCAAACTTCCAAGCGCTACCGCCAAAAGAAGCCCTTAAATCATTAGGTTCTTTGCCATTTACAGGATCTCGCCAAATATAAAAATCTCTATACGGATTTTCTTTAGATTTTTTTGCCTCAACAAACCATTTATGTTCATCTGAAGTATGGTTTACAACCAAATCCATTACAATTCTAATTTGACGTTTCTTTGCTTCAAAAATCAACTGATTCATATCTTGCATAGTACCAAATTCAGGCATGATATCCTGATAATCTGAAATATCATAACCATTATCAGTGTTAGGTGATTTATATACCGGACTTAACCAAATTGCTCCAATTCCCAAATTCTTTAAATAATCTAATCGGCTAATAATGCCTTGAATATCGCCTATTCCATCACCATTCGAATCCTGAAAGCTTCTAGGATATATTTGATAGACAACCGCTGATTGCCACCAATGTTCGTTGTTTTTGTTTTCCACAATACTCTCCTTGTAGTTACTTAACTGATCCACTTGTTACTCCAGCAATGATGTACTTCTGGAAAAATACATACATCAACAATACCGGTAACAAAACTAAAACATAGGAAGCAAATGCTAAATTATACTGTGTAGAAAATTGTCCTTGGAATACATATTGAGCTAACTGTAATGTTTGCTGATGTGGATCACTTAACAATACTAATGGCATCAGAAAATCATTCCAAGTCCACATAAATGAAAGAATTGCTACTGTAGCATGCATAGGCTTCATTAATGGAAAAATGACCTTAAAGAATACCTGATATGGTTTGGCACCATCCATAATGGCGGCCTCTTCTAGAGCAGTTGGAATTCCTTTTACAAACCCCGAATAAAGAAAGATACTTTGAGGTAATCCAAACACTATATATAGGAATGTAATCCCTAGAATATTATCCATATGAAATGCACTCACTTCTTTAACTAAAGGAAGCATAATTACATTAAACGGAATAAACATTGCACTGATAAAGTAGTAATACATCATGTTAAAAAACTTATTTTTTAATCTATATCGGGTGATTACATATGCAGCCATTGAATTAGTAAGAATTGTGAATATAATATTCACCACAGTGATAAACAATGTGTTAAAAAACATTCGAGGGAAATCCGTCATTGACCAAGCATTTGCAAAGTTTTCCCAATGTATTTTTTTGGGTAAAGAAAGTATGTTGGTCATCTGTGAAGGATCCTTTAACGCAATGACAATTGTTATATAAATTGGACCAAGTATTGCAAAAATTGCAACAACCATTAATACACTAGTAAGTGTCCAGTTAATGTGTTTATTTTTTGCACGTTTTTTTGGTTTTGGTTCGTTACTTTTAACTTCTACATTTGCCTGCATTAGCTTAGTTTCTCCTCTCGTTTATTTAAAATTCTTAGCTGAATTAATGATATTACAAGAACCACTATGAACAAAACTACCGCGTTTGCAGACTGAATAGCAAACTGTGATCCTTGGAACCCTTGAGTATATATTTCAACTGAAATTGATGTAGTACTGTTCCCGGGCCCACCATTAGTCATTGCCATAATTTGATCAAACACCATTAGATATCCTTTTACAGATAAGACCAAATTAATGGTAAAGAAGGGAGCAATCAACGGAAAAGTAATATCTCTAAATTTTTGCCAAGGCCCAACTCCATCTAAGGCCGCAGCTTCATATATTTCTGGATCCACTGATTGAAGACCTGCTAAATAAATTAATGTATTAAATGCAAGCCCTTGCCAAATAGTAACAATTAAGATACCAATCCAAGCATGTGTTGTACCTAATATATTATTGTACAAAATTGGAAGATGAATAAGATGTCCAAATTGTGGGATCAGGTTACTAAAAATAAATTTAAATACGAAACCTACAATTAAGCTCCCCAACATGTATGGCACAAAGTAAACTGCTTTTAAAAGACTCTGAAATTTAATATTGCTATTTAAACCAATAGCAATAGCAAGTGCTATAGCATTAACCAAAATGGTTGCGAACAGAGCAAACTTAAAAGTAAACCAATATGCATCCGTAATATTACTATTACCAAACATATATAAATAATTTTTTAAACCAACGAACTTCCATGAACCATATCCTGTCCAATTAGTAAAGCTATAAAACACTCCACGAAGAAATGGAACTGTGTGGAAAATGAAAAATAGAATACCAATTGGCACAACCATCATGTAATAAGTAAGTGGTATCTTCTTCCCTTTTTTCCTACTTTTCATTGTTTCATCACTAATCCTTTACATTTGCCGAATCAAACGCTTTGTCAGCTTTCTTCAAAGTTGCCGTAATATTTTTCGAATCACTCATACCTTTAGATTGGTTTACACCTGTTTGTGTAAGTACTGCAGTCATGTCAAAACCATCTGGATAATAGTGATCAGGATAATTTACAACATTACCACTAGTAAGATACGATGAAATTCCTTCAAGAGAAGCGTCTTTCTGTGCAACTCCTTTAATTGCGGAAAACGAAAATTGTTGTTTATTATATAACTGCGAATTCTTTTTACTCATCAGAAATTTAACAAATTTCTTGTCAGCAGCCTGAACCTTTGATTTCTTGGAAATTGCAAAAGCAACGTCAATACCTGATGTTACTTTATTTTTACTACTATCATTATTAACTGGCATCTTAAACATATCCAATTTAATATTTTTCTTTAACTGTTTGGCCTGTGGAATTACAAAGTTACCATTAATCATCATAGCGGCTTTTCCTTCAGCTAAAGCTTTCGTTCCATCATTGTATGATGTACCCATGTAATCTGATTGGGCATATTTACAAAGTGTCAAATACTTTTGCATAACACCTTTATGTGAACTGAGGAACGTTGTCTTATTATCAAGTCGTTTATTAATCCATGAGCTGCTAATCATGTTTGAATCTAATTGATTGAAAACACCCATTGTTGTCCAACTATCTTGAAAGGGCATCTCAAATGGAGTAATTCCATGAGCTTTTAACGTTTTTGCATCTGTAATTAATTCGTTCCATGTAGTTGGCGTTTTAGTAATTCCAGCCTTAGCAAAAAGTGTCTTGTTATAAACAATACCAGATGCATTGGTTGCATAAGGCACAGCGTCCAACTTGTTCCCTTTTGAAATTGAAGTAATCATTTTCTGATATTCAGGCATTGTTGTCTTCGTGAATGACTCACCGCTTAGATCTTCCAAAACTCCTGCTTTTTGTACTTGTTGGTAATTTACGTCTCCGCCAACTGCCATAACATCAGGAATTGAATTTTTGGCAAGATCAGATTTTAAAACTGTTCCTGCATTACTTGGAGATGATAATTGCACTTTAATATTTGGATTCTTTTTCTCAAATTGAGAAATTAATTGCTTATAAGTACTTGCATTTTCCGTCTTAGTTGAGAAAAACTGAATTGTTGTTGATTTGGATGACGAACTGCCACATCCGCTAAGTAATAACGATAATGAAAGCATGCTTGCCAATCCAACTAATAATTTTGTACTCTTCTTCATTTTATTTTCCTTCTTCACTAGAATTTTTCATTGCATTTCCAAACTACTTTTTTCGACCCCTACAGTCATTTCCACTTTTTCATTTTTTTCATAAACAACCTCCCTCGTATTATATATTTTGAAACTTTGTTTCTTACTATTCACTACTTAGATGCTGCGTGATATTCTCTAATTGTTCATTGGATTTAGGTCCAACTGGTATAGGCTTTCTCCCCTTGTAGTTTATCTACGTTTTAAGCGTGCCGCCCAGACAATTCGAAACACCGCAAACCACAAGCTGTAGCGATTAGAGTGATTCGTGTTCACTCGCGTGACACGCAGCTGAATCACTTAATCTAGTCTACTTATATTGCGAGGATGCCCGTTAGAATTGGAATTAGGGAACATCACGCAGCACCTAAGCTTATCCAATTAATTCACAATGAAAGGAGGTCCTTATCCTATGAATTTATATTTAGGTATTGATGTTGGTAAAAATAAATTAGACTTTTGTGCTTTAGATTCGGATCAACGTTGTTGTTTTCAAGGTGAAACTACTAATGATCTCAATGGCGCCATTAAGATCAAACAGACGGTCCTAACCGAAACTCAAACGCATCATTATGAAAAAATCACAGCTGGTATGGAAGCTACTTCTGTTTATAACTTTCATCCAATGACTTTTTTGGCCGAAGATAGCGAGTTACAAGCCTTAGGCTTATCGGTAATTACCATTAATCCCTACACATCACATCACTTTAGTCAGCTCTTTAATGACGGTAAAACTGATGCAATTGATGCCAAGCAATTAGCCGATTTATTGCGTGTAGAACCACTTGGAACCCCTGTTGCTCGCCAAGAAAATTATGTTGCGCTGCAACGTTTAACCCGTGAACGCTATCACTTGGTTAAACAAATGACCGATTCAAAAAATCATTTTTTGAACAACCTCTATTATCGTTGTAATACTTTAGAACGAGAGTTACCCACCTCAGTTTTTGGCTCAGCTATGATGACCCTAATTACTGATGAAGAGTTAACCTTGGACGAGGCAGCGGCGCTACCTCTTGATGAATTAGTGACACATCTTCAACAGTTAGCCCACGGTAAATTTGGTGATGCCGAAGCCGTTGCTAAAGCCATTAAGAAAGCAACTCGTTCTTCTTATCGTCTATTAAAAGTCGTAACAGATTCTGTTGATGAAATCTTAGCGGTCTATGCTAATGAAATTCGGATGTTAAAAAAACAAATCCAAGTTTTGGATAAAACAATTACACAGATATCAATTGTTTAACTAGTGTTCCCGGTATTGGTCCAGTTTATGCGGCCGGTATTGTGGCAGAAATTGGTCAAATTGAACGTTTTCCGGATGAAAGCCATATTGCCAAGTATGCAGGTCTGGCTTGGTTACCACATGAATCAGGTACGAGTGTTCGTCAAGCTACGCCACGAACTCGTAAGGGTAATCAATATCTTCGTTATTATCTAGTTGAAGCTGCCAATTCGATAAGACGTTATGATATTACTTACCAACGCTATTACCACAAAAAATATGAAGAGGTACCCAAGTATCGTCATCGTCGAGCTATTGTCTTGACGGCACGAAAGCTTGTGAGATTGGTGGAAGTCTTGCTTAGAAACCATCAATTTTATATACCACCCAAAGTGGTATAGCCTTCGAGTTTACGATACTGAGTCCCTTCTTAACCCGCTAAATTAACTGTTTTAGTGGGCTGGGGAAGGTATACTCTCAAGAACTAATTAATAATAAAAACAAAGTTTTTTACATACTTGACTTATCACCACAAGGCTTAAATCATTTAATCCGATGTTTTTCTGAACACCTTTATTGTTATACGAAATCATAACGGTTGCAACCGCTTTCTTAATGTTACCGTTAACACTTTTCTTTTATCTATTTTCAATAATTACAGGATTTTGATTTATTTGTATAACCCCATGCTTCACTTTCACGTCTGAGCCGTCTATTAGATTAGTATATAAACCATCTTCAAGTTTTACTTTTGCTACACCACTTTGACTTTTTAAAGAAAAAATACCAATCCTAACTTCCTTTTTTTGTGAGAATTGAACTTGAACAATATCGTTTTGCTGGCTTGTCAATTCATACTTACCAGCAACTTGTATTCTATCCTGCTTCAACTCATGCATTTTTTTAATTAAACCAGAAAAATCCAAGTTAGTATTCCAATGGATTTTATCATCCTCAAATAATGACGGTGTATGCTTTACTCCATATTCTTGCCCGGCATAAACTAACATCGCACCCTTCTGAAACTCAGAGAATGCTGTCCAATTCAATAAATCATTTTCATTTTGAATAAGTTGATGTGCTCTTAAATTGTCATGATTTTCTAAATCACGCATTTTTATATAATTATATGGATATGCAACGTCCTGCCGATTCAACACGTTCACATAATCAGCCAATGTCGATTTTCCTGACAAATAATCATGCCAATCCTGATCAATATCGTAGTCATAGGCCATATCAAAGGCCCGATAGATCTCACCATCCGATGAAATCCAGAATCCTTTGCTACGAATTTCACGAATATAATCTCCACCCGTTGATTCTGCTAACCAAACTGTATCAGGATTAGTTTTGGCAACTTCTTTACGGGCTTCCAGCCAAAATGGCAAAGGTACTTGTGGGGCTACGTCACAACGAAAACCATCCACAATTTTCGCGTACTGTTTTAAAGTTTCAATCTGATAACTCCATAAATCATGATTACTATAATCAAGCTCCGCCACATCAGACCACTCAGGATTTTTGTTATACAACTTTCCAGTCTCATCATGTAAGAACCACTCTGGATGGTCTTTTAATAAAACTGAATCTCGCGACGTATGATTGTAAACAATATCAATCATCAGTTTCATACCGGATTGATGAATTTGATCTGCTAAATGCACTAAATCATCCCAAGTTCCTAACGCCGGATCCACTTTTCGATAATCTTGAATTGCGTATGGTGACCCTAATTTCCCTTTGCGAGCCACTTTGCCAATCGGATTAATCGGTAACAACCAAATAAAATCTGTCCCTAAAACTTTAATTCTGGGAAGATCCTTCTCTAATGCTTTCAACGTTCCTTCTTGCGTGTGATTTCTCACAAAAACACTATAAATTTGTAATTTGCGTAAATCTACACTTGTTTCATCTGCCATTTGCTAACTCCTCCTGTTTGCTTTGTTATTTCTCCGTCAACACAATACTGCCGCCTGCATCCATCGTTACAACGTTATCAACCAACGAATTCGCCTTGTTAGATAAAATTGTATGAATAATTTTAATTGTTGGAATATGATAGGTTACTGATTTATCTCCTAAATTAACAACCACAAATCCTTTTATCCCATCAAGTTCGCGCTTGTAAGCATAAACGTCCCTTTCCGTATCCAATAACACATAACTGCCTTCAGAAAACAAAGGAAGTTTTTTAATTTTCAATACCGCTTGGTAAAAAGCCAGCAGTCCTTCGCTATCAGCGATAGAACTTTCGGCCGTGACTGCATTATGATCGGCCCAATTCCACGGATGATGGTTTGAAAAACCAACGTATTTCCCAACTTGCCATTGAAATGGTCCACGAGCCGTCATTTCATCCTGTTGATTTAACAACTGCAGAATTTCTTCATCAGGATAATCAAGATTTTGCAATAATTGAATTAAGTCCAATGCCCGCTGATCATGAAAATCCTTCAGTTTCTTATACTTTAAGTTGCGCATACCAATTTCTTCACCATAATAAATAATTGGAATTCCTCGTTGCAAATACATGACAACCGCTAAAGCTTTAGGCATATCCAGATTGTCTTCACTAATATTCAAACGATCCAAAACTCTACTAATATCATGATTCCCCCAGGTTAAAGCTGGTAAACTAATATTTTTTAGCACCGCTTCCCAAACTGAAAAAGTATCTTTCAGTTTTTCAGCATCTAACTGACGAGGTTGAAAGAATTTGGGAATTTGCGGATCTTTCGTTGGATAGATTTCCCCATAGTTGTCAGAAGTTACCACCATGTCGCACCCAGGCTGATCTGGACGCGTATATTCAGCTGCCTGATAGGCATCTGCCGAAGAAGCCTCTCCAAGAAAAAATGCATCTGGATGATCATTTTTAACAAGCTTAATAAAGTTTTGTAAATTAGTTTTTACATTAGGTAAGTTCGCATAAAGTGACGAATCAATTGGAAATTTTTCATCTTGATTAAGAATGTTTTGTTCAAAATTAGCCTTAGCAATATGAATGAATGCATCCAGCCGAAAGCCATCCACACCCTTATCGATCCAAAAATTAGCAATATCTGCCATTGATTTACGGACTTCGGGATTTTCCCAATTCAAATCAGGCATCTTTTTATCAAATAAATGACAATAATATTGCGAACCACCGTTTGGATCTGGTTCCCACATGCTACCGCCAAAAAACGATCCCCAATTGTTTGGTCGTTTGCCATTATTCTCGCCCCAAATATAATAATCGCGGAAAATACTTTCTTTATTTTTTACAGCATCTTGAAACCACGGATGCTGGTCCGACGTATCATTGATTGGCAAATCCAATATCAAATACATGTTACGTTTATGGATTTCAGTAACCATTTGTTGAAAATTATCTATATTTCCAAGTATGGGATCAATTGCAAAATAATTTGAAACATCATATCCATTGTCAATTTGAGGCGAAACGAAAATCGGATTTAACCAAATTGTATTTGCCCCTAACTGTTGAACATAATCCAGTTTTTCCGTAATCCCAGGCAAATCACCCACACCATCATTATTAGAATCTTTAAAACTTTTCGGATAAATCTGATAAATCACTGCCTTTTCATACCACTCACCCATCACAATCTCTTCTTTCTGAAAGCCTTTTCATTAACAGCATAAAAAATAAGCCTCACAATTGCAAGGCCCATTGGCAATGTTATCGATAACATTATTTTGAACTGTCTCGAACGGTGCCACCCATACTAATTTTGGGTTCAAACATGAGTGACCCATCCTTATCAATATGATTGACAATTTTATTAAGCAATTTTTCACCACAAGCCATTCCCATCTCAACGATAGACTGTTTAACCGTTGTAATCCGAGGAAAGGCCACCTGGTTCAAAAATACGCCATCAAATCCAGTTACCCCATAATCTACGGGAATTAGTCCTCCACAACTTTCAATACCGCGCTCTGCTCCAAGTGCAAGCCGATCAGACGCGCAGATAAAACAAGTGTCGGGACCGAAATCATCCCAGTTCTCAATAATAAATTGTTGAGAAAGATGACTATGATTATCAAATCGATGGATTTCAGATACCATTTGATTCTCTTGAATCAGCTGCAGATAGCCAGCTTCTCGTGAATACTCAAATGATTCATGACTATCCATCCCAATAAAAATAAGTCGCTTGTACCCTCGTTTGACAGCTAATTCAGAGATCATAAAAGTTCCAGCCTTATTATTTGTATCCACATAATCAAAGCCAAAACGATTTTCGCCAAATATCACGACCGGTTTCTTTAAATTGCCAATCCAATCAAAATCTTTTTTACGCATGCCAGTCACTACGTACCCATCACAATTTCCAATATCAAAGTTTCGGCGGGTAACCAACTGTAATGAATATTGCTGGGCATCCAATGCACGCGCAATTCCGATCATTAAATTCATATAATAAGGTTCCGTCGTATCAATATCCTCGAGTACACAAAACTTAATAATCTGAGTACTATTATTCACGAGCGCTTTTGCAGCCATGTTAGGATGATAATCTACCTCATGCATCGCTTGATAAACGAGTTGCTTCAAATCATTCGTAACTTTATCGGGGTGATTGATTACTCGTGATACCGTCATTTTTGAAACATTAGCTAATTTTGCGACATCATTTAAAGTTGCCATTAAACTTCTCTCCTCACCGAGTAATTCATATGTATTCATGATCATTATACCAAGTAAGCCCTTGCAAAACCGCTTTATTTTATGTAATTTCTTATTTTCACGTAACTACTTCATATAATAGGAAAAAATGTGCTACTCTTTTCAGAGACCTTAGTGGCTTATTTTTTATAGAAGCAGGTCCACAATTGACTTAAAATCATTAATTGAAAGAAGTGTAATCTCATTTTGAAAAAAATATTAGTTATTAATGCCGGAAGCTCATCATTAAAATGGCAACTTTTTAACATCGACGATCTGTCTCTTATTAACAAAGGTGTCATGGAACGGATGAACACACCGGAAGCTATTTTCACAATTGTGCGCAACGGCGAAGACTTTACACAACAAATCAGCAATTTAACTTACAAGCAGGGTATTGAGCTTTTGTTTGATCAACTTAAACATCTCCACTTAATCGATGCTGTTTCCGAAATTGCGGCGGTCGGTCACCGAGTGGTTGCGGGTGCAACAATTTTTAAACATCCTACTCAAATCACTTCAGATAACATTGGTAAACTAAAAGCGCTCAACAAATACGCACCCCTTCACAATCCAGTTCAAGTTGAGTGTATTGAAACCCTCATGGATGTGCTGCCAGACACCACGCCACAAATTGCGGTTTTTGACAGTCAATTCTATCTGAATATGCCTGAAGAAACTGCTCTTTATGCGATTCCGTATGACTACTCCAAAAAATATCATATTCGTAAATATGGTGAACACGGTATCAGTCATGAGTACGTGTTGCACGAAACGGCAAATTTTCTCAAGAAAGACTATCATGACTTAAAACTAGTCACCTTGCATCTAGGCGGTGGTGCTTCAATCACAGCCAGCCAAGATGGCAAACCATTTGATACTTCAATGGGCTTCACACCTCTCGAAGGTCTTCCAATGGGCACGCGATCTGGCTCTGTTGATCCAGCGGTTGTCCCATTCTTAATGAACGAGCTGCATATGACCGCCGACCAAATTATCGACATCTTCAATAAAAAATCTGGTCTCTTAGGTGTTTCCGGAATTTCAGCTGACATGCGCGATATTGTTTCAAATTCAGCAACCAATCCACGGGCAAAACTGGCTTATGATATGTTTATCAATTCAGCCGTTAAATATATTGGCGGCTATTTCACCGAAATGGGCGGCTTAGATGTTATCACCTTTACAGCCGGCATTGGTGAGCATCAGGCTTCTCTCCGAACAGATGTAATTAATCGCTTAGCTGTTTTGGGGATTAAACTTGATGAAAATCGTAATCAGAATGGTAAGGGCCCTCGCGTTATTAGCTCAGACGATTCTTCTGTACAAGTATTAATGATCCCTACAAATGAAGAATTAGCCATCGCTAGATCTGTTAAGAAATTAACAAATGAACCAAAGGGTGAATAGTTTTAGTATCATCTGAATATTGCCTTTTCGGTAAATTTAAAAAAGCGCGAAAAATAAAAAATGACAAACTGTTATTTAAAAATATCAGTTTGTCATTTTTTCATTTTTTAACAACTTTAGCAGATTTTAGTAAATAGTTTCCACAATAGGTAAACGCTGCTGCCCCAGCAATCCCAATCCAAAACTTATCAGAAAAATCACCTTGACGAATTTGGTTAATCACGACACCAATTAAACCAAGAATAATTAAAGCATCTAATACTAATAAAATAATCGTCCAAATCTTCATAACCTTCGCCTCTTATGCCTATTCTTCTTCATTTTCTAATGATACGCTTTCTTGCTGCTCATCCACTTTCCGCAAATCTCGCATCGTTTTGGTAAATGACACGATCAAAACGGCAACGGAAGCCAGCCAAGCAAGTGGGCTTGCAAAACAGGCCCCAATAAAACCGAACTGAGGCACCAATACAACCCCAACAAATATTCGCGAGACCAGTTCTGCCACGCCAGCCATTGTCGGCGCAAAGCTTCGTCCTAATCCCTGCAAAGCATATCGTACCACAAAAAGAATAGAGAGTAAGAAATAACTTGTACTGACAACCAAGAAATAAGTGTGTGCCAGATGAGTAACTTGAGGCGCCGAATTCCCAATAAAGAGGTTCACTAACGCATGACTATTCAGAATAATCACAGCGGCAATCACAATACTAAACGATACCGTTGCAATCAAGCATTGGCGAATTCCCACCAAAATTCGGTCATAATTTTTCGCACCATAATTTTGAGCCGTAAAAGTGGCCATCGTAATTCCCAATGAGACCATCGGTTGCGTAGCTAGAGAGTCAATTTTACCAGCTGCCGTATAGGCCGCAATTGAATTTGGCCCTAATTGATTCAATGAAACCTGTAAAATAATGGAACCAATCGAAATAATTGAAGATTGAAATCCCATCGGCATACCAAGTTTCAGCTCGCTTTTAATCATTTCTTTATCAATTTTCATATCTTCCCGACTTAAACTTAATTCGGGAATTTGTCGCCTGATATACAGTATACATAAAACACAAGAAAGTAGCTGAGCAGTAACAGTTGCAATTCCAGCCCCAGCAATTCCCATATGCAGTCCGATAACTAAGACAATATCTAAAACAACGTTAGTAATTGCCGCAACAATCAAAAAGAAGAGCGGTGCTTGACTATTACCTAAAGAACGCAGCATATTTGCAAACAAGTTATAAAACATCGTAACCGATAAGCCCATAAACATAATCCCAATAAATGTTTCGGCGCCATCTAACAGAACTTTAGGTGTTTGCATAAGGACTAATAATGGCCGGGCCAACGAAACTCCGATTATGGTAAGGACGATACTCATTGTTATGCAAATCCAAATACTACTCGCAAAACTGCGCTTTACACTTCTGAGATCACCATTTCCAAACTCCTGTGCGGTTAAGATCGAGAGTCCAACCGTCATTCCTTGCGCAAACCCGATAATCAATCCACTTAATCCAGAGGTTGCACCAACGGCGGCCAGTGCATTTACACCAACCGCACGCCCCACGATTAGAGTGTCCGATAACGTATAAATTTGTTGGAAAATATTTCCCAAAAATAATGGAATACTAAAGACAATAATTCCTTTGATTGGATTACCCTTAGTAAGTGAATATTCCATTTTACGCCTCCTTAAAACCATCTTTTTTGATTTTAAATCAATTTCTGAAATTATCAATTAAGTTTATATTATAACTAGTCGCCCCCTAATTACAAAGAATAGAACTACCTTTTTTAGTTTATCCACAAACCGAAGTTATCTATTAAATCGTGTTTCAGAATTACAAAAGAAAATTACTCATGGATATTGTTACTTTTAATGTATAACACGAACTATTTTTACAATTAAAAACATCAAATTACGTGTTTTGAGTAGATTTCTTCTTTGAAATCGTTTATGCTATACGTACATCATAAGAAAAGAGGAAAATCATGTCAAAATTTTTCGAATTGGAAAAGAACGGTACCACTGTTTCTACAGAAATCACTGCCGGAATTACGACTTTCTTCGCGATGTCATATATTTTATTTTTGAACCCGCAAATCCTTAGTCAAACTGGAATGCCGGCTCAAGCTGTGTTTTTAGCCATGATTATTGCTTCTGTCACAGGTACCCTTATTATGGGACTCTTTGCTAATGTGCCTTATGCATTGGCACCTGGGGTAGGTTTACAAGCCTTCTTTACATATACCGTCGTCATGTCACTTGGCTTTACATGGCAAGAAGGCCTGGCTCTCGTGTTCTTCTGTGGGGTGATCAATATCGTGATTACCATTACCAAACTTCGGAAAATGCTAATTACAGCCATTCCCAACACCATTCAACTTGCAATCAGTGGCGGGATTGGTGTTTTCATTGCTTATCTAGGTTTAAAGAATGCTAACATCCTTCAATTTTCTAGTGATTCAAGCAGCATTGTTTCCATTAACGGCCAAGCCTATAACTCAGCCGTTACTCATTTTACACATGGGGTTACTAGCGTTGTCACAGGTGGTGGCATTACCCCGTCAATGACTTTGTTTAACAATCCAAGTGTTGTCCTGGCCCTTATTGGAATTACCTTAACCATCATATTACAAATCAAAAAAGTTCCAGCAAGTATTTTAATCGGAATTATTGCCACAACCATCATTGGAATTCCAATGGGCGTCACAAATTTACATATTTCAGATGCTAATTCCCTCGCAAACTCAATCGGTGCCTTGAAAACAACTTTCTTGGCGGCTTTCTCCTCTAAAGGAATGGGGTCGCTATTCAGCGATAGTCATCGTCTTATCCTAGTCTTTATGACGATTCTTTCTTTTAGTTTGTCAGATATTTTTGATTCACTTGGCACCTTTATCGGAACGGGCCGGCGCACCGGAATTTTCTCAGCAGAGGATGAAAAAGATCTCGAAGCTAAGCCGGGCCTTTCCTCAAAACTAGATCGCGCATTGTTTGCGGACTCCATTGCTACTGGAGTTGGTTCCCTATTCGGAACTTCGAACATTACAACTTACGTAGAAAGCTCAGCTGGAATTGGTGCCGGTGGTCGGACCGGTTTAACAAGTGTTACAGTAGCCGTTTTGTTCTTGCTAAGTAGCTTTGCGTCTCCATTGCTCTCAATCATCCCCAATGCTGCCATCGCCCCAGCATTGATCATTGTCGGCATCATGATGATGAGCTCTTTTCAGGACATTAATTGGAATAGCTTTGAAGAAGCAGTTCCTGCATTCATGGCATCCATCTTTATGGCGTTTTGCTACAACATTACGTACGGAATTGCCGCTGGCTTCATTTTCTACTGCATCGTCAAAACTGTCACTGGAAAGGCCAAGGAAGTGCACCCATTGATTTGGATTGTATCTGCACTCTTTATCCTCAACTTTACCGTATTGGCCATCGCTTAAATATTAAATCTCATAAATAAAAAAGCTCGTTCAGCAATTAAGGAAAGTTACGTTTCCAATTGCTGAACGAGCTTTTTAAGTTAGTTTGAAAAGTGTCTAAAAGACACGTTTTAAATCAGTTTTTATTTTAGTACCAGCCGTTTGCTTGCCAGAAGGATTGGGCAGCTGACCATGAACCGTAACGTGATGCTACGTATGAGTTAGCAACCTTTTCTTGGTTAGCAGCTGAGTAATCACCATGCAAGTATGATGAGCTCAATTGATATTTACCAATGTACTGACCGTTAGTAGCTGAGTATGAACCGCCTGATTCTTTGTTAGCAATCCATGCCTTAGCTGATGCGTCGCTACCACTTGTTGTAGATGTAGTAGTCTTGCTTGCGGTATTTGAACTTTGTGTGTTTGTTGACTGACTCTGTGTTGAACTTTGAGTAGTCTTTGGTTGTGATTGTTGTGTCGAAACAGAACTGCTTTGTGTGCTTTGTGGCTGTGTTTGTTGTGTTGATGCAGAACTGCTTTGTGTACTTTGTGTTGGTGTGTTATTTTGTGTGCTAGCAGCTGGTGCAGCTTGTGGCTGTGCTGCTGCCTTAGTTGTGCCATCGCTAATTACTAATTTTTGACCTACGTAGATTACGTCGGCATTTGAAATATTATTTGTGCTTGCCAAGCTTTGGTAATTTGTATCTTGTTTAAATGCGTATTCAATGCTTGAAAGTGTGTCGCCAGACTTAACCGTATATGTTTCGTCGGCGCTTGCTGCTGTTGTTAAAGCAAGTGTGCCCAAAGTAATAGTTGAAAGAAATGCTACTGTATATTTCGTAAATTTATTTAGTTTCATGTAAGTAAATTCTCCTCTTATTTTTTGCCATTTGTTAACCAACGTTTGCTATATTACAGCCTTGAGTTTTCAAGGGGGTTTCACGAATATATCTATTTTGCTATTTTTGTAATCTTTTGTAACCTTATTTCAATGAAAAACGCTTTCTACCCCATGGTTGAGCATTTCTTTACCTTCAATTGCATTACAAGATAAAACAAAAACAACCCATAAAATGGATTGTTTTAAATTGAGTTTAAAAAACTCGGATTAAATTTTCGGTTTTTCGGCTTAGTACCAGCCGTTTGCTTGCCAGAATGATTTAGCAGCTGACCATGAACCGTAACGTGAAGATACGTATGAGTTAGCAACCTTTTCTTGGTTAGCAGCTGAATAATCACCATGTAAGTATGAAGAACTTAATTGGTATTTACCAACATATTGGCCGTTTGTAGCTGTATATGAACCGCCTGATTCTTTGTTAGCAATCCATGCTTTAGCTGATGAATCACCGCCATTTGTTGTAGATGTAGTAGTCTTGCTTGCTGTATTTGAGCTTTGTGAACTTGCTGTGTTTGTGTTAGCACTTTGTGTCTTTGCTGATGAGTTTTGAGTTGTTGAAGCGATGCTCTTAACAGCTGGAGTTGATTTAACTTCGCTCTTTGTAGCAACCTTAACTTCGCCATCACTCTTGATTAATAATTTTTGACCAACATAGATCAAGTTAACATTTTTAATTTTGTTTGCTGTTGCTAATGCTGAATAATCATTATTTTTGTTTAAATCGTATGCAATACCTGAAAGTGTATCGCCAGATTTAACAGTGTAAACTGAATCAGCATGTGCTGCTGCAGTAATTACAGTTGAACCCAAAGTAACTGTTGATAATAATGCTACTGAAAATTTTGTGATTTTGCTTCTTAATGTCATAAATATATACCCCTCGTTTGTTTAAGTTTTTGTTTGTTATTTAATTTATGTGTATCATACTACCCTCCGTTTTTTACAAAAGTATTTCAAAAAGATATCGATTTAGGGTATTTCTGAAATATACTGTAATTCAATAACTGGATAACCGCCGTGAATCCCGTTGTTATCAAATTGCTTAAATGACAAAATTGCTTCTAAAATAATTAAAAAATTGAATTTTTTTAGAGATCCCCCCTCTTTTGATCATTTATTTACTATATTTACCGGGATTTACGGCAAAATTCATTCCAAATTAGACAAAAAAATAGCGTAGATTTTCTCAAAATGAGATTTCCACACTACTTCCAACTAATTGCTAAAGGTTGAAAACACAAAACTTACTTTTAAAAGTAATCCCACAACATTGGCGATTCTGAGTGCAAAGCATTGCCTAAATTATGAATTGAATCAAGGCTTCCAGTAATGGCACCAGTTCGTTTCAAATAGTCTAATTGTCGATAGCCCATGAATGCCTTTGTCAAATTTTGAACATTCAAATGAATATCCGCCATATTTTGCTCATTGTTACTAAGTTTTTCAAAGTTTGTCCCGTTCACGTTAACTTTCAGACGCCAAATTCCATTATTTTGTGGAATTAGTTCATCTTTAACAGCTAACCGTACTGTTTTTACTTTCTGCATAAACGGGTAATCTGCAACAAATTTTTGTAGGTCAATAATTCGGGCCATCATATAAGGACGAATTCGAACATCTACGGTATCTGGATTTGCCATCACATCTGGATAGCCCTTTGGATCACCATTTGCATACTCAAATTTGGCAAACATTGACTCATGTTGGCATATAAAACGTTGCAAATACTGATAACTAAGTTGATTAGTATACATAAGTTCTTGGATTTTAAACGTATCACCTGAAGGCTCATAGATCACATACCCAGAAGCGTTTTTATCATCTTCCAAATAAACGCCTACTTGCCATTGTGGATGTTTCAAACACAGATAGTTCCACCACCAAGGATCACGTTTTACCCCACCATTACGGCTCTGTTCATTGTTCTCATAAACTTCATCAATCAACGCAATTGCATCAGCAAGTGGCAACCTTATAAAAGTCCCACGCTCTTCAGATAGTTTAACTCGGGGCAAATCAGTATTTTTAATTTGATAAATAGCACGATCAAACACTTCTTCATAACCAAATCGCCGATAAAAATCATAAGAGAAAGGTGCCAGATAAGAAAGTGAAACTCCATCGTCTCGCATGTCCGCAAAAGCTTGCCGCATTAAATCCGTGATGGCACCATGCCCACCAAATTCAGGATAGCTCATGACATCCCCAATTCCATTCATCTTATAAGTAACCCCATGAAAATTAATCTGAAATGGAATGCTTAACATCCCACTACTTAATTTATTTCGATGGTGAATCCCATAGGCCTGTGAGTGTTTGTAACGATTATCAAAAAATGCTCGTCGCTCTTCACTATCTTGATTATTGAACGCATATAAATAAAGATGATAGAATTCATCCAAATCTTTTTCACTTAGTTTCACAACCTCATTCATTACTAGCACCTCCACATTTATTTTTTCACTTTATCACGAATCTTTGCAATATAAAAACCAAATCCGGCAAACATTACGATTCCCACAACGTCGATCAAGCTCTGTTGTGAAATAAAAGTGGTGGGCAAAAGTGTAGTGATTACCACTAATAATCCAATGATAACCGCACCAATAATTCCTAATAAAATAATCTTTCCTGGTTTCATAATTTATTTTTCCTTCTATATTAATACTAATTATGCAGCAACTTTAGCTGTTTCCTTTTCAACCATCTGTTTTTCAGCTACTTTAAAGAATGGATAGTAGGCAGCTGCAGCAATTACCAATTCGACTGCGGACCAAACACCAGCTCGCCAATCCCAACCAGTTGCCATTAAGGGACCGATAATTGGTGGCATTGTCCATGGCACCATTGTAACAGCTGGTCTTACCAAGTGAAGCGCCATTAATCCATAAGTTCCCACCGCAAGAATCTGGGGAAGCAACACGAAAGGAATCAACGTAATTGGGTTCATGACAACTGGAAATCCAAAGATAACAGGTTCATTAATTTCAAATAGGGCACTTGGAAAAGCAACTTTTCCTAATTCCCGATACGTTTTACTCTTGGAAGAAAGCATCCAGAACACCAACATAATTGTGGCACCAGTTCCACCAACGTTTACAAAAAGACTGGAAAAACCAGTTGAGGTGATGTATGGAATTGGCTGATGATGCGCCCATGCAATCCCATTAGCCGTTACAAACTGAAGAAAAATAGGATCTGCAATTCCTTCCAGAGTCATATCCCCATGAATACCACCGACCCAGAGTAGACTAACTAATAGTGTATAGAACATAATTCCTGGCAAACTGTTCATTGCAAACAGTAAAGGATGGAAGATATCTTGAATAAAAACATTAATATCGAAGTGAAGTGGTACCCGAATGGTCCAGAATAAGAGTAGAACAACAAATCCTGGTACTAGAGCGCTGAATGAATGGCTGACCGCATCAGGGACCCCATCTGGTAATTTAATAACTAGATTACGTTTAACAAAGAAATTTAAAATTAAAACAGATGCAAAAGCACAAATAATAGCAGTAAATAACCCAGTTGAAGCAAAGTTGGCCGTGTCTAATACGTACTTATCATTGAAAGAAACAATCACAAAGGCCATCGTCGCCAATCCAGCCCCATTAATTGCATCAAGGTCAAGATTCTTAGCCAGTTCATAACCAATTCCAATGACTGACAGCAATGAAATAATCCCAAACGATCCATTTACAGCAACCCCAATGGCCCCCATATATGGTTTCATAAAGGCTGTCCAAGCCGGAATTGGAATATTTCCGATAATCAAGAATACAGAACCACTAATAACTGCCGGTAACGTCATAACTAACCCGTTACGAATCGAAACCAGATACTTATTGTTCCCAACCTTTGCTAAAGGCGGCATCAAAACATTTTGAATCCAATCCATAAACTTCTTCAAAATAATCACCCTCCCATAAATTAATTACAATATCAGTATAAGTTCTCCATTTGTAAATGTAAACCTTTTCATAAGAAAATTCTCTAATTATTAGTAATATTCATTATATTGCGAGTGTATTCTGATAAATATATTCGTTTTCATAATAGGTATAGACCTTTTAGCCCGCTTAAGTATTTTCTCTAATCCTCTCCGTTCTACTGCTCAGCAACCCGATTTATGTTATTTGGCTTTTATCCTAAAGCATTTTCAATTTGCGTTTACTACGTGCCTACGCACTTTATCCCGTTTTTTATTAATTAATTTTTCTATATGCTAATTAATGACCAAGGGCCCTTGGATCTTATCTTACGAGGAGATTCAAGAATTGGAAAAACAAACTATTCAAGCAGGATTCAACTTTTTATTTCAGGATAACAACGAAAAAATTATCCACGGTGCCGCCAAACGGTTACACATTTCGCGCATGCAAACCGATTATGATGACTTTATTCAAGAAGGTTACTTAGCCTTTGTTCAGGCTTATGCTCGGTACCCAGCCTCTGTTGAGGATCATCCTCAAAAATTCCG
Organism: Pediococcus damnosus; assembly: GCF_001611155.1. Taxonomy (NCBI): domain Bacteria; kingdom Bacillati; phylum Bacillota; class Bacilli; order Lactobacillales; family Lactobacillaceae; genus Pediococcus; species Pediococcus damnosus. Next base: position 1,353,529 of record NZ_CP012294.1, on the reverse strand, counting down.
TGTTTTTGCTTATCAGGCCGTCTACTGGCGCTTATTAGATTTACTTCGTCAAACGTCCAGACTTGCCGAGAAAATTCAATTTGATCAAGAATCAATAAATGCCCAAATTCAATCAACGAACGATTTGGCTTTTGAATCTGTTTATAATGATCAATTGTTTCAAGAGCTCTACCACTGCTGTACCCATGCTGAACAAAATTTTTTAATTGATTGTTATGTTCTTCATTTAAAGAACGGAGAAATCGCTGATAAACACCACGTTTCGCGACAGTGTGTTTCTAACTTACGCCGAAGTGTTGGCAACAAGGCTCTAGCCTGTATATCAAAAAATAGGCGCTAATCTAAAGGCTGAAAGTACAGAGCTTCACCTAATTACCTGGTACAAAAGAGTTAATAACAAGCAAATTAGTTTAAATGCCGTCTTCCAGCAACGCCTAGTTATGGAATAGTTCTATTTAATTTGCACCGTATGGCAGCCATCTCGACTGATTAGAACCCAAAAAAGTTCGAAACTAAGATAAGATCCCTTATCCTAGTTTCGAACTTTTTTTATTGATTCAATTCTCTAAAAAATTTTAATTAATCCACAATTTTTAGTGTGATCTTTCCACCTGCACGACTGACGATTTCATCAAGTGTTTTGAATGATACGTTAGCACGACCACTTTCCATGCGGGCAATTTGCGATTGGCGTTTGCCAGCCCTTTCAGCTAATTGCGTTTGTGTAAATCCCTTACGCAGGCGAAACTCCACTAACTCTTTAGCAACCTGTATTTTAATTGCTTCTTCTTTTGTCATCTCTTGCTTGATCATCTTGATTCCTCCACTTTGGTTTTAACCATTTATTTATTTTTTAAAAGCATTTAAAACTGACAACGGTGTTTCAAAAATATACTCGGCATCCTGAAAATCGGCTCCCGGAATTGCACCCCATTTTGCATTCCCAAAATCGATTCCGGCTGCATGTGCTGCTTGCATATCATACTGCGCATCTCCAACGTACAAAAACTGATCTTTAGGTACTCCAGGAAATTTGCGCATACCAGCCAAGATTGGTTCAGGATTAGGTTTATGCTCTTTAGTATCCTCTGAAACGATAATTTTGTCACCCTGTTTTGCAAAATTATACTGAGCAACCTGTGTTTGCCATCCATAATGAGTTTTGGAAGTCACAATCCCGATCTGGATATTTCTCTTTTTCAACTCCGCAAAAAGTGGCTCTACTTCGGGAAACTCACGAACTAGATCCTGATGTTTCAAAAATTCTTTTCCATAATCCTTAACCGTTTGTTCTGGATCAGGAGAGCCCAATTTTTGAAAAATTTCAACTGCTGATAATCCCATTAACTTGCGCGTTTCTTTTTCTGTCACCGGAATTGATAGCCGCTTAAAAATGACCTTTACAGTTGCCCAAACAGCTGCATCCGTTTTGAGAAGCGTGTTGTCAACATCAAATAAAATAACTTGATACATGCCTTAAACGCCTCCTCTACTTTTTTAATGAAACAATGCATTATAGCATAAGAAATTGCTTCCCCTCAACGCTACTTTTAAAATTTTATTTTAACAATTTGAATTTTCATCTATCGATCTTATAAATAGACGCTTTTGTCCATTTTTCACAAAAAAAGTAAGCCAAATATTTTTGACTTACCTTAAATCATTTAATTATTTTAGACATTAACTAAGAGATGAAAGTACGAGCTTTACCTAATTACCTGATACAAAAGAATTAGCAACAATTAAATTAGCTTAGATTCCGTTTTCCAGCAATTCGGAGGCGTTTTGGCCTCAGGGGTGAAATTTATCTTAGCGATTTTTGCTTAGATAAAGGTCGAGTTTGAAGACAAGTGACTTGCTTGGCTTCAAATCGTGCCCACCCCGTTCCAGGCCAAGGGAGCTGGAGAACGACAAGTAACTTAATTCTGTTGGGCTAAACTGCTTAATAGCAGTAACTGAAGTTATCTTTGTACTTTCAACCTTTAAACATTAATCTTTTGCGTTTTTCAAACTAAGTTTTCGACTCCGTGCGACAAAGTAATAAATTCCACCAATCACAATTGGATACAGCATTACAATAACGCTTTGGAGAACCATGCCATTACCAACCCCGTTGATGGCATAATTAAACGCGCTCATCGCATGGGTAACTGGTAACAATTCGGAAATTGCGTGATAAACAGTGGTGAGCATTGACGTTGGTAGCAGAACTCCGGCTAATTGAACCAACATCAGCACTAGCGAGAATAAGATTCCCGGGGCCCCGAACAAGAGATCAATAACGACACACAGTGCTGTGAAACTGATGGCAGTTACCGCTGCAGCAATCACTAACCCAACTGGATGAATGACAGAAATGTTATCAATTCCGATAAATGCCAGAACTCCTACAACTTGTAACAAGGTCAGTACGAGTAACATATTATTGGAAAGACCAAAGCCACTGTTACGACGACCTTTGCGTCGAGCATATTGACCTAATTGATTCAAGATAGCAGCAATGAAGAGAACCATCGCAATAACTAAAGGTGCAAACATGTTTTTAACAGAACCAACCGACTCTAAAGCTTCATTTTGACTAACTGGATTGACAAAATGATTGACATTTTCGGGCTCTGCATTGACATTTTGAACCTGATTAGCACCATCTGCTAACTTCGTGTTTAATAACCCAATCCCTGAATTAGCAGTTTGGAGACCGTCCTGAACTTGATCAGAACCGGCTGCCAACTGATCAGCACCAGATTTACCTTGTTTAGCACCTGATTCTAATTGTCCAGCCCCACTTGTAAGTTGAGGGCTTGCACTTGTAAGCTTTGTTCCGCCAGCAACTAATTGGTTTGCCCCATTAGATAACCGGTTCACACCACTAATCAATGTTGGAACTTGCCCATTAAGGGTTTGAAGACCAGAGCTTAATTGTTGAGAACCATTGTTCAGTTGTGCTGAGTTGGTATTCAGAGTTGTCAGACCAGTCGTTAATTGACCAGATCCGGATTTCATTTGACCAACACCACTTACTAAACTTGGTATCTGACTATTTAGACTTGAAAGACCTGTAGATACCTGCCCCGAACCATTTGTTAACTGTGTAACTCCAGACGTGAGACTTGGAACCTGGCCGTTCAATGTGCCTAATCCATTTTGAATTTGAGAAGCACCACTCGTTAAACTATTGTTATTGGTCGCTAGTTTTGAAGCACCGTCACTAGCCGAACTAACCCCAGCCGTATATTGTGATACGCCAGTTGTATATCCGGTAACACCTGCAATCAATGAATTTTTACCGTTCACTTGATCATTCAACTGAGAGATTCCAGCAACAAGTGTTTTGAAATCATTCAAATTGGTATTTAATGTTGGTAACTGTTTGTTGAGTGCGTCCAAAGTTTGAACCGTATTATCACTCATCAAAGGTGAAGATAATAATTCATTTGCCTGGTTAACAACACTGCTTAAACTTGAAATGGCCTCCGTTGTATTGCTATCAACATTAATCTTATTCAATGTCGTTGCCAAACCATTAATTTTATCTTTAGCCCCACTCAAACTTTGCAAACTTGTGCCAGTCGCTGAAACTTCTTTTGCAGAAGCAGCTGCATTAGTGGCACTAGCTTTGGCTTGACCTTTAGCTTCCGTTAATTTGGCCTGATCGGCAGCACTTAACTTAGATGTGTCGATACCGTCTAATAATGTCGCAACCTTTTGACTATCTGTTGCAGAAGTTTGCGCTTTCGTTGCAGCATCTGTCAAAGCACTAGTTGCGCTGTCTAAGCTTGCAAACGAACTGTTAATATCTGCTAAACTACCCTTGGCATTATTTAGTTCAGATAACACACTTCCCAAACCTGAAAGCTGTTTTAAAACAGGCTCTAGGGTCTGCAGCTTCGTTTGTAATTCTTGAGCACTCTTGATCGTTGCAGGGGCATCTTTCAAACTATTCATTGCCGTCGTATCTGCTGATAACATTTGTTGCATATCAGCAATTTTTTGATTAGCTTCCCCAGCGGCAGTGTTTAATTGTGAAACACCTTGAGAAAGATCATTTGCACTTGATAACAATTTTGTAGACCCAGAATTCAATGTATTAGAATTGCCATTCAGTGTACTCAACCCTCTATTTAATGTTGAAACGCCAGTTGTATATGAATTGATTCCTGTCGCTAAATCATTTGAACCGCCACTTAATTGCCCCACACCAGTAGCTAACTCCCCCGTCTTATTCGACAAAGTTTTCAATCCATTTGTAACTTGCGTTGACCCGTTAAATAATTGTGTCACTCCTAATGGTAAGGCCGATGTAGCATTCGATAATTGGGCTAAACCGGTACTGAGTTGACTCGCACCAGTTTGACTTTGGCCAACACCATTTGTGTAGCTGTGCACTCCTGTATTCAATGTTTTACTACCAGTAGCTAATTGTTGAACACCGGAAGCTAAAGGTGCTGTTTGTGATTTCATCTGATTCATACCACTGGCCAACGTTTTATTTCCAGATGCCAAAGTATCCACACCAGCCACATAAGTATTAATGCCATCATTCAATCGTTTTGTACCATCTTCAAACGTAATCATACTTGTAGCTAATGTATGTAAATTACGGTCAACCTTGCCATTACCATCCTTAAGCTGAACAACGCCATTCTTTAGTTTTTTAACGCCATTTGAACCGCTCTTAATTCCGGTACCCAGTTGATTAATGGATGAAAGCAAGGTCTTGTCATAAGACTTTTGAATACTGGATACAACTTCCGTTTTTACCTGTGAAGCAACTTGTTCATTAATAAGCCCGGAAACATAACTATTATGTTTTGATAAATCAATCTTTAAATTACTGGCCTTAGGAGTTTTATCTAACGCCGTTGTAATATTTTCAGAGAAATTTTTAGGAATGGTAATTGTCATCAGATAATGACCATTCTTCAATTCTTTCTTAGCTTTTTTTTCGGAAACGAAGTGCCATTTAACCTGCGTGTTATGACTCAAGTTTTGAATCACCTGTTTACCAGCATCAACCTTTGTATCTTGAAATTTGGCCGATTTGTCTTTATTTACCACCGCCACATTCGTATTGGTAGTATGTTCTTCTTGCGAATTATTGATATATCTAAAAATTACACCCGTTAATAAGATTGGAATTAATAGTGCCAAGATCAAAAAACTCCATCGTTTGGTTCGCGGATTCCAGTTCTTAAAAATCATGTCTTTACCATCTCCTGTTTTATTTCACGTACTTAACTTACTCAACAAAATAAAACTTTAATATTTGTTTAAGCCTAGGTCAAAAACCGAGATATTTTTTAAAATAAATAACTGAAGTCAAAAAAATAGCCCAGGGCCTAATTAGATAAGGCCTTGAACTAGTTTTATTATCAACTTTATTTTTCGGGGTAATATTCCTCTAAAGCCTTGGTACTCATAGGATTAACGGCTTTTTAATTTAGAAAGTGACAAAGTGATGAATTTGAAACATAACATTTGACAAAGAGATTTGCTCTCGTTTAGAACATCGTCATATATTTTTTGAAAATAGCCACCATTTCTGGCCTATCTAACATCATCTCTGGATGCCACTGAACACCAAGAAGTGGCCGACTATCATCAATGGGTGCCACAGCCTCAACCACACCGTCTTCTGCAACCGCCAAGGAAATTAATGACTTTGCCAAATCATGAATCAACTGATGGTGTAAAGAATTTACGAGCACATGTTCACCCAAAACACGCTTCAATTTGGGTTTGACCGCAATTTGATGTGTGGCAATATTTCCTAAGCTTTCGGGTGCTTGATCGTGCTGAACTTCAACGGACCGTGACATTAACGATTGATCTTGATATAGGGTTCCACCTAACGCAACATTGATCAGCTGCATTCCGCGACAAATTCCTAAAATTGGCTTACGTTGAGCCCAAGCCAACTTAAACAAAGCCAATTCAAATTCATCACGCTCTAAAGAGGTCTTTTTTAGTAGCGGACTTGGATCTTGTTCATACAGGGCGGGTGTCACATCTTGGCCACCAGGTAAAAATAAGCCATCAATGTTTTCAAAATAATCTGTTGCCAATTCTGCCGATTGAATCGGAATAATGACTGGTAACCCACCCGCTTTTACAATTGCGTCAACGTTTCCCTGAAACGTATAAGTTGCATGATTATGATAAAAAATAGTGGAATCGCCGGTAAACACATTGCCAACAATGCCAATTCTAGGTTTCATTTTTTTACTCCTCCCGTTCGCAATTCTTTTTTTAGCTTGTACACCAGACTCTTTTTTTGCTAGACCACAGGACAACTTCACAAGTCAGGCAAAAAAATATAAACAAGGTTCGCAGCGGGATGCGATCCCGCTTCCACCTTGCTTATATTTTTTCACCTACCGACTTGTTTCGTTCACTTTTCTAAATAAGCCGTCTTATAATTCCACTGTGTGCCTGCCGTATTGTGGATAACACCCTTTAATTTTGGATTTATCAAGAACGAGTAATTTGTTTGATACAATGGGGCAATTGCCGCATCCTTAACAACCAATTGGTCGGCCTTAATCATATCATTCCAACGTTTACTCTTATTGTTGGCATCTTGATTCTGGGCCTTTTTGATCAATTGATCATACTCACTATTGCTCCACTTACCATAATTGTAACCACTATTCGATTGCAGTACCTGCAAATGAGAGATTGGATCCGTGAAATCCGCTCCCCATCCAGAAACATAAATATCAAAGTCACCCTTTGCTGCTCGTGAATAAGCAACCTTATCAGGAATATTTACCAAATTAACCTTCATTCCTGGTAATTCTTTTTGCAATTGAACTTGGAAATATTCAGAAATATTCTTATCATCATTGTCATTAGTTGACATCAACGTCACACTAAGGTTCTTTTCACCAATTTCCTTCATACCCTGTTTCCAAAGTTTCTTAGCCTCTGTACTATCATAGCTAACAGTTCCTTTCAAATAGGCTTCATCAGCAAAGTCCTTGCCTGTCTTTGGATCTTTAGCTAAATCAGTTGGTACAAAGCCCCTTGGCGTCGTCGAAGCATCCCCAATAACTTTATTAATTAATTGCTTACGATCAATTGATAATGAAATTGCCTGACGAATATGTTTATTGTTCATGGCCTTGCGTACCTTAGAATTTGAAGCCTTGAAATTAAATGCCAAGAATCGTGTAATACTGTATGGCACTGTCTGGTAATCAGGATTATTCTTGAAGTTTTTGATTTGTTCGCTTGAAAGCTGGGCCATATCTAACTTTTTGGATTGATACAAGCTCAAAATTGTCGACGGATTCTCATTAACTGAGTAATTAATCTTGCTCAACTTAACTTTCTTCTTATCCCAATACTGGTCGTTTTTCACAAATGACCAATGATCATTAGTACCCTTCCAACCTGTCATCTTGAAAGGACCTGTATAAACCATGTATTCGGAAGTTGTGGCGTATTTACTGCCATATTTGTCAATTACTTTTTTGCTAACTGGTGAGAATAATGGGTAAGTCATCAACACCTTAAAATAAGCAATTGGTTCATCCAAGTGAACCACAAATGTATGGCTATCTGATGCTGAAACACCCAATTTCGATGGGCTTAGTTTACCCGCATTAATTTTGTCAGCATTTTTAATGCCAGTAAATAAGTATGCATATTGCGACTTGGTATTTGGATTCAGTGTTCGTTGCCAAGAATAAACAAAATCTTGAGCCGTAATTTTCTGCCCATTACTAAACTTTGCATTCTTCCGAATTTTAAAAGTCCATGTTTTACCATCTTTTGAAACTTTTCCAGATGAAGCTAATCCAGCAATTGGCGTTCCATTCTTTCCTAAACGGTACAAACTTTCAAAAACATTTCCTGTTTGTCCATAACCGGTAGACTTCGCAATATCAATCGTATCAAGCGGTGCATCCGCCGATAAATTAAGTACTTGACTCGATGCTAAAGATCCGTTGCTTGCCTTATCGGAGCTTTGGTTACCACAGCCTGCGAGCACCAACCCTAGTGCAGCAGCAAACGTGGTTAAAATTATCCATCTTTTTTTCATTATAATAAGTCTCCCCTGATTGAATTTTCTATGTGTTGAATTCGGTGACGCGAACTTCATTTAACTTCAAATTTTTATTTAAACACGGACAGCCTGGTGACATTCAGCATCATCCCCTTCTTTTTTAACAGAAAAAAACCGACTAACTGCATATGCAATTAGTCGGCTCAACTTTTTAACCTATTACGAGTATTTCTAGGCAAATGTTGGCGAAAAATAATTACAATTCGCAGATACGCAAATAATCATGTTGTTTTTTGAGCAACATGGCATACAACATTCGATTTGCATTTCTGACTTCATCATAATTATCTTCCTTTCTGTTTGTTCTTTCCAATACCTAGAATATCTAATTACTTATTGTAAGTCAAGTAAAAACTGATTTCTTTGTGATTTTGATTATGCGCCAATTACTAGCTCAAATCTTCTCCATTGCTTGCAATCACTTTTTTATACCAGTAAAAACTCTTCTTGGGTGTCCGTGAATAATCGCCCGTTTGATCATCGTGCCGATTTACGTAAATAAAACCGTAACGTTTCGACATTTGTCCAGTACTTGCCGAAGCCAAATCAATGCATCCCCACGGTGTATAGCCAATTAAATCGACGCCATCATCAATGGCCTCTTTCATTGCAGCTACGTGGCCTCGTAAATAATCAATCCGATAATCGTCCTTAATCGAGCCATCTGCTTCAACTTTATCATAAGCACCCAAACCATTTTCAACAATCATCAATGGAATTTGATAACGTTGATAAACTTGATTCAAGTATATTCGCAGACCCTCTGGATCCATGCTCCAACCCCAATCACTATACTTCAAATAAGGATTTTTGGTTCCAGACAACATGTTGCCACTTACTTTTTCTTGTTTTTCAGGATGAACTGTCACTGCTCCAGATGAATAATAGCTGAAACTATAAAAATCGACGGTCCCTTTCTTCAAAGTTTCCGCATCACTTGGATCCATGTCTAGCTGAATGTCATGTTCGCGCCAATACTTTTTTGCAAATGCCGGGTAAGCGCCGCGGACATGAACATCCCCGCAATAAAAATTATTCATTTCCGTCTGTTGTTGTGCCAATAAAACATCTTTAGGGTCTGGCGTTAATGGATAAACTTCGGAACCGGCAATCATGCAACCCACTTTATTTTTGGGATTAATTTCATGGGCCAATTGCACAGCCTTAGCACTGGCCACTAATTGGTTGTGGACCGCTTGAAAGGCATTTTGAACCATTTCATGGGAACTGGATGCAAAAATTGAATCACCATCTTTGACCGGTACACCAGCTTGAATAAAGCCACCGCTAAACATCAGGGCTGTATTGATTTCGTTAAACGTCAACCAAAGATGGACTTCATCCTTGTACGATTCGAAAAGAACCCGACAATAATTTTCAAAGAAACCAATCACTTTCCGATTTAAAAAGCCACCATATGCTTCTGTTAAATGATAGGGCACTTCGTAATGTGAAATTGTGACTAAGGGTTCAATCCCATATTTGTGGCATTCTTGAAAAACCTTATGATAAAAATCAATCCCCGCGTGGTTGGGTTGCGCGTCATCACCATTTGGAAAAATCCGTGTCCAGTTAATCGATAAACCTTAAAACCCATATCTGCCAGTAATTTAATGTCTTCTTTGTAATGATGATAAAAATCACTAGCTGTGTGGGAAGGATAATAGGCGCCACTCTCCACCTTTGCCGTGAAATGACGTGGCTTTTCTAACGTGCCACCTGTTAAGAGATCTTGAACACTAACCCCTTTGCCATCAACATCCCAGGCTCCTTCAATTTGATTAGCAGCCGTTGCGCCGCCCCATAAAAAGTTTTTTGGAAATTTTGTTGTCATGACTTTTCCTCCTCGTATTCAGTTAACACTTAAGATCAGTTTACCCGTTTTTAGAAAGCGCTGTCAAATTTTGATCACGAACTCTATTTTTCCCTACCTACTCAGGTTATCAAACACACTTATATCGTTAATTTTGACGCTTTTGTGATACGATATGACCATATAGAACTGAAAATAAAGAATACAGGTGATTTATCATGAAACTTGCTTTAATTGGCGCTGGGCCACGTAATTTAATGGCTTTAGAACGACTGCTGGCTTGGAATCAACGGATGTCGGTTAACAACTTGGAAATCCATCTTTTTGATCCAGCTGGCATTGCCGGACGCGTTTGGCAGCCAGCTCAACCGCACGAACTTTTGATGAATTCCCTAGCAGCTAAAATCACACTGTTCACCGATCATACAATTGAAATGGAAGGCCCGACAATTCCAGGGCCGACACTGCTTGAATGGGCACAACGTTCTGGAAGGGCCTTTATTGCTGATCATAATTATAAAAATAAAGAAGCGTTTTTAAGCGAAATTAGTCATCTTTCAACCAATAGCTACGCAAGTCGTGGTTTATATGGCGTTTATCAAGAATGGTATTATCAACAATTACTGGTAGATCTCCCTGAAAACGTGACCGTTTCTTTTCATAAAGAACGCGTCACTGGAATCCAACGTTTAAATGACCATACCTATAAACTAAATTTTGACGATGCTGCCGAAACTTTTGATGGGGTCTCAATGGCATTGGGAGAAGGCCTTGCTGAAGCTACCGACTCTGAAAAAGAATTGGCGGATTTTGCTAGCAGAAACAACTTAATCTATTTGCGTAGTGGTTACGCTGCTGAACAAGATTTCGATAAAATTCCAGCCGCTTCTGCAGTGTTACTCCGCGGATTAGGCTTAAACTTTATGGATGTCATGATCATGCTAACAACTCATCGTGGCGGAACCTTTCAGCGATTGGATGATGATACACTTCGGTATAAACCATCAGGTAAGGAGCCAAAAATCTATGCTGGCTCCGGACGGGGCTTCCCTTATCATGCTCGCGGATTTGATCAAAAAGCGATTGGTGAAACACGACCGCTTTATTTCCTATCGAACCAACTTGTGGACCATATGATCGAAAATCAAGAACAGATGAGTGGCCAGAAGTTTTTGGATTTAATTCATTCAGAGGTCGCATGCACCTACTATACAAAGTTAGTTGCCCAAGCATACACCGGGATTAGCGCGCATGAATTTGAACGAGCTTTTCAAAAAGATCCGCTCTCATCACAGGTTTTGGATGACTATGGTATTGCCCAAGAAGACCGTTTAGATATAGAAAAATTAGAACATCCTGAGGGTGATGCGCAAACTGCTCAAGATCTTCAAAAAGTCATGATTCAATATTTGGAAAAAGATATTGCCGAAGCTAAACGGGGTAATAAAATAAGTCCGTTTTCCAGCGCAATGGAAACTCTTCGTGAATTACGCACCAATATTCGTAAGGTTATTACCTACAAACTCATTTCTGATGATGATTACGCTCGCTACATTTTAGGTGGTTTTAATAGTTTAAATAGTTTTCTGGCAGTAGGGCCGCCAATTTTACGGTTAGAGCAACTCTTGGCATTGATTAAAGCTGGGGTGGTTAAAATCCTTGGGCCAAAATTAACTGTTGAAATGAAGCATCACCATTTTATCGCTTATTCAAAACAATTTTTGGATTACAAAGTGGAAACGGATGGGATTGTTGAGGCAAGACTGGCATCGACAGATATCCGCATGAGCACAAATCCACTAATTCAAGATTTGTTAAAGAGCGGAATGGCAAGACCGTACCAATTACATTTCAAAGATGACAGTACCAAGCAGTTAGGTGCTATGGACGTCACAACTGAAACGGCAGAAATGATCGATAGTGATGGCATTCCGGTACCAAATGTTTACATTTGGGGAATCTCAACGGAAGGTCGCCATTGGTTAACAAATGGTAGTCCAATTCCAAGTGTAAATGATGTGCGCTTAAGAATGGCAGATACGATAGCGAATCAAATGCTAAATTATAGTGAGTGAGACAAAACGGTAAGAGGCTGATCATAAGTGCGACGGATGTGGGATCGTAATCCCACGGGAGTCGTGCTTATGATCAGCCTCTTGTTTTGCCGAGCTGTCCTCAAGCTCAGTGGAAAAAGGCAGGTGAAAAGTGACGGCGGTGGGATCGCAATCCCGCCAGAGGCGCACTTAGATCTTGTGGTTGGCTTTGTGGAGCTGTCCTGAAATAGTGAGTGAGATGAAGCGTTAAGAAAAACCACATAAGAGATCCGGAGGCGGGATCGCATCCCGCTGTGAGGATTGCTTATGTGGTTTTTCTGGCTTTATCGAGCTGTCCTAAGATAGTGAATGAGAAAAAAAGAACCCAAACCAGTCAACCTAACCGATTCAGACTCCTCTGCCTATTACTATAAATTAACCCTCACAGTGCGTGACTTACCATCTGATTCTATAATTTGAATCTTAACCTGATCAGTTCGATTCCTGTAATCATAGGTCAAATCCAGATCGCGAACTTTTTCACCTTTATCAATATCATCATCACGATCAACCGAACTCAACGTTTGACCGGCCTGAGTAACCTTAACTTGACCAAAATTAGCAAACGGCGCTTTTTTCTCAGTCTTTGGTTCCCAAGAAACTTTGACTTCCAGTTGCCCATCATCTAATTCTGCTTCAACTTGATGAACTGTAAACTTATTAAATTTCCAACTACTATCTAATAACGACATTTCGTCATCACTATTTAACGTTCTTGACGAGCTAGATTGGCTTGATGCCGCACTTTCTTTAGACGATCTTGAAACAGAACTACTTGATGAATCGTTAGTTTGATTTTTATTATCAGTATTATTAGAACATCCACCTAGGAAAAGGAATGCGGAAGAAAGAAGCAGCAATAAGGTTGTTTTTTTCATGAGATTCTCCTATATATGTGAGTAAAATTGGCTGGCAAAAGTTAAATACAGCTTTTAAACTTGTCAAATTATTCTAAAAAATAGTGAATATCAGTTTTATTAGTTTTTCAAGATCACAGACTTCCTGCGTTCACTTATTCGAACACACGACCATAATAGTATAAGGCCTGCTGATCACCCGATTCGATTTCAATTTTAGTGACACTACAATTTTGTGGCTCTTTAAAGGCTAATGGATCTGTAGCCTTAACCGCATTTTGGGCAAAACTTCGCACCGTAAAACCGTGTGTGACAATGATTATTTTCTGATTTGGATATTTTTCCTGAATTTCGTCCGTAAAATCTGCAACCCGTTTTTCAACATCGGTAAACTGTTCACCATGGGCTACCTTGTAATACTCTGGATAGACAGCATTGCTACCAGGAATAAAATACTTCTGATATTTTGCCTTAAGGTCGGCATCATATTGACCATCCCAATCGCCATACGAAATTTCAAGCAACCGATCATCAACTTCAACTGGCAAATGGCGGCCCGCGTTCAACAAGTTGGCCGTATCTTTAGCACGCGTTAGTGGGCTCACAATCAACTGATCCGCAAAACTAACATCAAACCGATCATGTAAATTTTGCGCCTGTTTGATGCCATTATCATCCAGTTGTGATGGTGCGCCGTCAATCTGGCCTTGCTTGAATCCCATTATGTTGCCACGTGTTTCGCCATGGCGGACGATATAAAGTTCTGTCATATTAAATCTCCACTCGTCTATAGTTAATAATTTAATACTACAGCTATTATGCGAGAATTGAAAACCCTTTTACATATTACCGCCCCGAACCTCAGCAATGTTATAAACTAGTGCAAAGGCATCTGGTGCGATCGTATGAATTTGGTTCAAAATATGTTGATACTCTGAATTTTCCACCACGATCATTAACATTTGTTTCTTGTCACCACTGTATCCGCCTCTAACATCAAATACCGTGAGCCCTTTTTCCATAATTGTCACTAAACTATGTTGCACCTCATCCAAATTTCCATCGCTCATGATGTAAATAACTTTTTTCCGATCCAAACCAGTTTCGATATAATTCATGATAAACATGGTTAAAATGGATGAAAGCGCCGCGAGGAAGAAGGCTTCAAAGCCAGAAACAAAAATATTAAAGAAACAGATTAGCCCATCCACTGCCAGTAACCCAAAGGATGGTTTTAAATTAAAGTATTTTTTAAAAATCAACGGTGGTACCGTGGTCCCTCCGCTTGAAGCATCGAATCGATAAAGAATCGCCACTCCTAACGCAAAAATTGCGCCACCCACGATCACCGCCAGCAACCGATCATTTACCAGCTTAATTTGCGGTGTTATTGCCAAACAAATTGGCAAGATCAAACTACCAAACGTAATCCGTGCTGTCGTTGCTTTGTCAAGGGTAAAATACGAAAGTACTAACATCGCCACGTTTAAAACTAGGACGACGATGGACATATTGAATCCAAAACTCTCGTGTAATAAAATCGCGATCCCGGTCGTCCCACCTGAAGCTACGTTGTGAGGCGCATAGAACATGTTGATTGCAACGGCAATAATCTCCAGTGCAACCAGAATGATTACCATCTGTAGTAACCAATGAACTTTTAGTTTTCTCATCACATCACCTTACTTTCTTAAAACTCTATTTGTTAATCCTATTATTACAAATTTCCACTCATAAAGCTAATGATGTGTATAATTTTGAGCAAATATTAATAAACAAAAAAATTCCGTTTGCCACTTTACATGACAAACGGAATTTTTTAACGATCTAAAACTAATTCAATAACTTTTTTTCGAGTTCCAATGTTAAGGTGCGTCACATTCTCTGTAAGGATTTTTTCGTACTCAGAAAGTGCATCTTCAGGCAACGGTGTGTTCTTACTTAAAGCGACTAACACATCATCCACCGTCGTACTCAACGTAATGTTCATAAAAATATTCATCTTTTCAATCACATCACGCAACAAATCCGTCAGCAAGCCATTGGGTTTCCCATTTATATCAGTAATGACGAGCTGATGACTATTCACTACTGCATGATCAATCCGGCTAATTCGTATTACATCAAATACCGATATCATTTTGCCAACCCCGTTTCTGCATATCTTAACCTGCATTATAGCCCAAAAATAGGAGGTAAAACAAGACGAAAACCTTCAGAAATTACATCTTAGGTTTTTACGCCTCGGATTGGATTTGAAGTATCCCTACTTTAACTATTTAAATAATTAAAAATCAGAGCTGGTAGCTTTCATTAACTCCACACCACGAAGCGACAGTAAGTATCCGTTGCCCGTTTGATCAAAAGCTAATCCCTCAAATTCACGTGTCGCAGTTTTCTTATTATTGGCATCATAGCTTTGGAAAGTTTCCTCTTTAACATCATTTGGAGAAAGTTTTCCTAACTTGTTAACTGGTACTGATTCAATACTACCATCTGCTACAAAGTACAAACGCTGGTTTGCCGCATTAAACCCAATTGACTGTGAATGCGTGCCAGGAGCATATTTAAGTCCCTGCATAACCAAATTAAACCTCACGGTATTGTTACTATTAATTGTTCCTTTATAAACCTTCACACTATTTGTCGGTGCCCATGATGCAGCATTTTTAACATACGCATACATATTTCCTTGATCATCAAATGTCAAATTCATTGGCATCGTTTGATATTGACCCATTTTAAAATCAATCTCTTTATCTGGCTTAAGGGTTGTTTGGCTCAATTCTTGAAGGTTACTCATTTCATCACTAGTGCCACTCTTGCCGATAAACCAAATTTGATTTGTTTTTTTATCATATGCCATCGCCTGTCCATGTCCGGTAGTGAAGGTTGGGCCAATCTTCATACAAGACAAGGCTGCAGTTTGATCATCTGTGAGATTCTTATTATTTAATTTATTATAGGCTGCGCGTCTCAAAACAGATAGATCATTTGCGCTTTTAGCATAGGTACGTAATTTGGCTAAATCATAACGAATCACGAAACCTTGATCCGATGTTGTGTGTTGTTTCGTATACATCACATACGCATAGTTTCCCACTAACGCCACGCTTTGGGCATTTCCTAAATCACCAGATGCGTTATAAGTACTTGGTAAATACATGTCAGTAGTGAAGTTTGTCGTCCCTGTTCCTGCTGAATGTTTAATAGTATTTGCTTCTGAGTCAAATGCAGAATAATTTGGCGCAACTCCATATGTGCTTGGTGCTGTTACAAAGTGATTGGAATTCTTCACAACAGAATATTTACCACTATCAAAGCTTTGTAAAGCAACCGCTGATTGTGTATAAACTGGAACACCATTGATATTTTTCATAGTGGTAGCTGCCACTTTTTGTAAGGCCGCTCCATATACCCAACCAAAGTTTTTGCCATTGTAAGTTACACGGTAATAATGAGTTTTATAAACCTTCTTAGCTTCACCAGTCACCGTCATAATTTTTCCACGATAGTTTTTACCGTAGTGAGCAAGCTTTCCTGCGCCATAATCGCCACCAGGAACATGATTGTAAAAGTTATTGGTTGCATTGCTCTTTACCTGAAAAGAGTTAGCAGACAATTTACTATAATAAGTTGTTGGATCACCTAAATAACCAGACCAAATCCAACCTGTGCATCCACTGGGGCTTTTAACTTCATAGTAGGTTTTTCCACTAACTTTGGCAGTACGCAATAAAGTGAATTTTGTGAAACTATGTACGTAATATTTTGACTTTAATGTGTACTTTCCCTGTCCAGCAGATTTCAGTGTATAAATCCGCTTGTTGTTTGATTTTGAACGATAGTTTCTAACCACAACTTTAGAACTATGAGTTACTGCTTTGTTTCCAGTTACCTTATGCGTTGCACTCGCAAAAGCCGGAGTTGCCAGTGCTATTGTGGCAGCGGTTACACAAATTGCCCGTGTAATTGCTTGTTTAAATTTAATTATCATATCTTTTCTCCTCCTGAACTATTTTATAACACTATAATTATATCATTAAAGAAAATTTACGAAGCAACAAATTACATTAGTAATTAAAATGACATATTTTTCTCTTATGTTTATTTCTTTACTTACCTGATCCAAGTTGGTAGGATAATCAGTGTAATTTAACTGAGAGGAAAACCAAAATGAAAACAACTTATTTAGATATTTTAAAACAACGACGCTCAATTTATAATTTGGGAAAAAATGTAACTTTACCTAAATCTGACATTGACCAATTAATTGAAAGTGCTATTCGGGAATCACCAACTGCATTTAACAACCAATCAACCCGAGCCGTAATCTTATATGGTGAAAAGCACGATCAACTTTGGGACATCGTTGCAAACCGGCTAAAATCTGAAGTGCCAACTGAAAAAGTTTACGCAGGTACAAAACATAAAATTGATACTTTTAAGGCTGGATTTGGAACTATCTTATACTTCACAGATCAAAATGTTGTCGCTGATTTTGAAAAGCAAGCACCGTTATACGCTACAAACTTTCCGTCATGGGCAGAACAAGCCCTTGGTGGCGCGCAACAGAGTGTGTGGACAGCTTTAGCCGAAAATGAAATTGGTGCAAATTTACAACACTATAATCCCCTCATTGATGGCGAAGCCCGAATCGCTTTTGATATTCCTGCAAATTGGGTTTTACGCGCTGAAATGCCATTTGGATCAATTGAAGCTCCGGCCGCTGCCAAAACGTACATGAAAGATGACGAATGGTTCCGCGAACTTAAATAGAATAACAACCTTTAAGTATCTCTAAACCTGCCATTAATACTGGAAATGTTTGAGATGCTTTTTAATATAATAAATAACTTGGCACTAATCAGATGAATATCTTACAATGAGAACAATCATTAAAAAAAGAAGCTATCATATGACAACTTTTACACTTATTTTGGCCGCTTTGATCGGTTTCGAACATTTAACAATTATGTTATTGGAAATGTTTGCCGGACCCCACACTCAATCTCAGGCCTTTGATATGCCGTTTGACTTTGTTAAACAACCTAATACCCGCATTGCCTTGGCAAATCAAGGCATTTATAACGGAGCCCTCGGATTACTAATCATTAGTACATTATTCTTCTTTAGTGGCACTACTTTACTGACGATAATGCGCCTCTTAATGCTTTTCGTGATGATCGTTGGTGCTTATGGTGGGTTAACGGTTACCAAAAAAATCTTTGGCCTTCAGTTATTACCAGCCACAATTGTTTTCATTTTACTATTTTTATAATTTTTTTCATGGCCCAAATCAAAGAAGCGTACTCACTGTGAGATTTCCATCTCTCTTTAAGTACGCTTTTGTTTTATTTTAGACAAAAAAAGAATCCAAGATCTTCTCATTTCTTGGATTCCCTATGAGGAAGTACCCCAACCAATTACTTGTATTTGCTTTGAAATAACCTTACACCTTCATAACTATCTATTTTGCTTCGTAAAACCTCACAGATTACGCTTCAAACACCAAATCTCCTAGTCTTACTAATTATCTTTATCGATCTGCGCTCTAGCCCACTCGATTTACTCATTTTTATATCTACTGTTGCGATTCAAGTAGTCTCCTACTGATTCCACACTTGTTCGAGCTTCAGCGAGCTTTCCGATCGTTTAAACAGTTTATCTTATCGATGTTGAAATTTCTCCAACAAAATTCTTGTTCCTGTCGCTAACTGTCTATCTTCGTTACAATCTCAGACTTTATCTTTACATCGCGTCTGTAGATGATGTTTTTAAATATTCGTTTACTAGATTGGCCCAAATTTAACCAGCTAGCATCAAACTGAGAAGAACTTTCTGGTTGGGGAGTTATCCCCTTCCTCAACTCTTATAATAGCACGGTGTGCAATCGGTTACAATTAAATTGCTCACCCTATTTTCCTATTTGTTTTCGCCACTGATCTTCAGTAATGGCATACAACACATCATCCACCGTTCGTCCTTTTAGTTGTGTATTATTGTGCAACACACCTTCCTTTTGCATACCAATCTTCTGCATGACACGTCCAGACTTTGGATTTTCTGAACAATGTAGCGCCTCAATTCGTTTCAGTCCTAGCTCTGCAAATCCAAGTCGTAAAACACGAGTTGCAGCTTCCGGTGCATACCCGTTTCCCCAATTCTCACGTCCAATTGCATAGCCAATTTCCGCTTTTAAATCTGGTGCATCCAAACGAAAATCGATTGTGCCAATTAATTTGTGATTAGCTTTTAGTTTGATCCCCCACTTACCCTGAGGAGATTTGACAAAATAGTTCAAGATTTCCGTTTTTGCTTCCGTCAAATTTTTGTAATAGTCAAATGACAAATACTTCACAGTTTCTGGATCCTTTGCGTAAGCATACATATCTTCCGCATCGTCCACGGTTACCGGACGCAAAACAGTCTTTTTGTTTCTAAACGATTATTCAATAAAAGTTTTTCTTCAATTGTCATTACTAAATCTCCCCGCTAAATTGTAAATACTATACCGTTTGAAAGATTAAAAGTCAATTTGATTTGTTTTCTTACATGTATCAGTCTGCAATATTAGGTTGTTTTTCATTAGAATTAGGTTAAACTAATCCTATAGCATTTTTTATGAAAGAGGTCATTATATGTATATCAACCGAATTAAAAACCTACAAACAAAATTAACCAGTTTAAAAATAGATGGTTTATTGATTGAAAATGAATTCAATCTTCTCTATTTAACTGGTTTTGATGGCCAACAAGGTGATGGCCGTTTAGTCGTCACCCCATCTGGTGCCACCCTCATTACTGATGCACGTTATGAAGAGGATCTCAACGAACGTTTAGAAAATGGCATCCAGCTTGTTATCACGCGGGATTACATGAAAGTTATTACCAAGTTAGTGCACACGCAATCTATCAAAACATTGGGATTCGAAGACACAATCATTTATTCAGATTTCGCCAAACTTGAACAGTTACCCAATTTAAAACTACAAGCCACTGATGGCGTTGTAAATCACTTGAGAGCAGTTAAAGGCCCTGAAGAAATTACTGCCAATACGAAAGCAATTGAACTTTCTGACCAAGGATTTAACTATTTATTAACCCAAATCAAACCCGGATTAACCGAAATTCAAGTTTCTAACATTTTAGATAACTGGATGAAAGCTCATGGGTCAACCGGTGCTTCGTTTGAGACCATTGTTGCTAGTGGCGTCCGTGCAGCCATGCCTCATGGAGCGGCCACAACAAAAGTAATCAATTCTGGCGAAATGATCACCATCGATTTTGGTTACTACGTAAATGGATATACTTCTGATATTACTCGGACAATTGCTTTAGGTGACCCAGATCCTAAACTAAAAGAAATTTACAATATTGTCAAAGTTGCCCAACAAAAAGTAATGGACGCGGTTAAACCAGGAGTTTCTGGTAAAACTTTGGATAAAATTGGCCGTGATTTTATTACTTCTAAAGGCTATGGTAAAGAATTTAATCATGGAATGGGCCATGGCATTGGTTTAGATATTCACGAATATCCTGAAAGTTATGGTGCTATGCCAGCATTCAAAGTTTCACAAAACGAGATTTTAACTGTGGAACCGGGAATCTATGTAAAAGATCTTGGTGGTATTCGGATTGAAGATGATGTTCTAGTTACCGCTTCAGGTTGCCAACGACTTTCTCAAATCACACAAGATTTAATTATTTTATAGTAAAAATGACTGTTTGCTTTGGATTTCAAAATCCATTTCAAACAGTCATTTTATTTTATAGTTTAATGTTTCGCAGTTCGAAGACGGCTTTGCAACCAAGGAACCATCCGACCATAAATAATTCCAGTCGCAAGTCCAACAACTGCCCCCTTAATCAGATTAAATGGTAAAACACCATACAGCACCATTTTAAGGGTTGATAAGTTAATTTGGAAACTTACTAATTTAAAATAAAGCGGCAATAAAACAAACAAATTAGCTAGGCTCATAAACACTGCCATTGATATGGTTCCTACAATAATTCCGCGGATCACATATTTAATTTGTTTACGAATTCCTTCTGTTACATGCTTACGAACCGCATAATAGATTGGCAATGCAAAGCACATTGTGGCTAAGAAATTCGCAATAATACCAATAATGCCAACCATGCTACTGTCTTTTGTAACAATGTCCAGTAGTCCTGCCACGGCCGTTGTGGCAATTCCTGCTCCTGGCCCATACATTAGCATGATGATTAGGATCGGTACATTCGCGAAATCAATTTTCAGGAAACTAAACCCTGGTAAAATTGGAAACCCAAACAACAATAAAATATATGAAATTGCAGCCATCATTGCAATGACCACCAAACGTGTAACATTTTTGCTACCCATGTGAGACATCCTCCTTGAATGACTCATCTCAGGTGACTTATTCGTATTCAAAAAAAAATGGTTCCTTATGCTGAAACAGAGCATAAAGAACCAATTGAATTTAAAGTACACAAATAACCCAATCTTCTTTATCTAGACTTTAACTATCGGTATCGGCATTTCACCGATTCAACCATCACAATGATGGGTCGTGGACTGTATAACCACCGGTCGGGAATTTCACCCTGCCCCTGAAGACGAACCTTATTTAATTTTCAAAAATAATATTACACTACTTATCTAGAAATAACCAGTAATCATTCTTATCGTATGTGTCAAGTTTTCCTAGGTGCCTTATAATCAACCAAATATTTATACACAATAATTAGTTTGAAAATATTTTTGCCATTGCTCCGATAGGGCTACTTGTTGGGGCATCAACTGGTATTTTACCTGAAAGAACTCCAATATGCTTAGAATGGTGCTTGTTGCTCAGCTGAGCTGAACTCAACGTCTTCAATGATTCCGTAGCGATCTCAATCGTTAGCTCTTGTAACTTTCTTAAACCACCACGTAAGTATTTATCTAGCTTACCGTTTACCCGAGCTTCAATTAATTTCAACATAGCCTCAAGGCCCTTTTCGGACCATACTTTGCCTTGCTTTTTCATTCGATACGTGTACGCTCTGTGTGAGCTTTCAACGGATCCCAATTTGCCGACCCTCATGAAGCCACGATCGTGTGGAGACTTTATAAACTGCCAATTTCTTGCCAAATATTGTCTTAGGACCCTTAGGCTCTCAAGTTCCTTATCAGTTTTAATTTGCGACTCAAATGTATCTAAAATAACGTTTAACTGATTCTGATCATACAGGCTAACGCTCTTAACGGCCTTATCAACCAATGGATTAAATAAACCAAAGGTTTGTTTAATCTTTTTGACAAAGTGATACCGATCGATAGTAAATTCAACTCTTTGAGCACTCGGAACTATTTCTCGCATACTTTTCGGGTTATACCCTGGGCCACCATCACTTGCTGTAAACACGGTCATTTCACTGATTTTATAATACTTCTCAATGTAGTCAGTTACTCGTTTTTGAACCTTTTTTTGATTGATACCAACAAACTCAACTTTGTTTGATCTTGTTCCATCTAATCCTGATTCAAAAACAATGTAATGGTGGACGTCTTGTCTTCGTCGATTAATTTTGTGTATCTCAAAGGCATCGCCTTCAACCACTAAGTTTTCAACTTTTCGTTTCTTAACTAGTTTCTCTTCGGACGATTTTTCTTCTGTCTTCACGGTATCTGCCATGTCTCTGATAATTCGGTCTACTGACCAGGCACTAATATCCGTCTGACTTGCCAGATTGATCATTGCGGCCGTATTTCTCATCGTTGTCGTTTGCCCAATTTTGGCAACGACACTTTTAAAATAAGGTGAAATTCTTTTTCTTTCTTCCAACTGAAGTTGTTCATCCAACGGGAAGTAATAACTTCCATTGGGTCGAAGATAACATCTTCTTTCAAAATTCACGGCGCCAAACATAAACTCAATTGTTCTGGCCTGTCGATTAATGAATGTATTTTCTGCCGGAATTGATGGAACGAGTGTTTCATCTAATTGCCTCAGATATTCAGCTACAACCAGCTGGAATGACTTCCTAAGATGAAGAATTACCTGCTCCTCTAAATCAAATAAACTGTCTAAATTTCCCAATGATTCAATAAAATCTGCTAAAATATACATGAAAGACCTGTATCCCTTCCTTTAATCTTCGTCGATTAAAAGGCTACAGGTCTTTTTCTATATATTCAACTCAAAATGAATATTCCTAGAATTTTATTGACCATCTAGGAAAACCTTACACTAACTTCTTATCAGTCCAAAAATTAAAATAACTTCCGAGTATGACATCAAAAACTCAAGTACGCTACTTTCAAATTTTATAAAATTATAAAACCCGATTAGTGCAAGATTTTTTGAGTGAAATTCATATTACTTCGATTTTTATAATAAAACTTAGTCTGACCTGACAATATGTCGAGATTCTTCACATATTTCCTAAATGGCACATGAGTCGTCAATGTTTTATTAGTGTTAAGCCAAGCCTCATTACTTGTTCTTATTGAATTCGCGTTATGGTTGATTCCCATAATTAATAATAAATTTGTAGATACTAACCCAACTAAAATAAAACTAATAAAATTAAGTTTTGAAAGATTAAAATTTGTATTTCTAAATGTCACATGAAAAGCATAATTGGCAATCAATATTGCAACTAACGCCATAAAAATATAATTTCCAAAATACTCCCTTACACGCAAAGGACTTGCAACAATCAAATAAGGACCGGCTGTAATTCCTCCGGAAATTTGAAAAAATATGGCCAAACCTTTTAAATTTTTAGGTAACAAATACAATATCAATATGAGCACAAGAATCCAGAAAGAAGTCATTACAAAAGTATCCAAATATGCAATAGTCTTATTCAAGTTATTAACTATAAACAAAAAACTAACAGTCTTATAATCAATATATTTATTAATACCGACAAAGTAAACCAAATATCCAATAAGTATTGTCACAATTATTTTTCTAAAACGAATATTTTTATTTGAAAGTAAAATCATAATAAATAGAATGGCAATTAATACGTTTAACAAAAAGTTAAATGTCAAAAAATAAAAATGTGTTTGAAAAACATAATTATGCATAATTTGTAATATACTATGTGAGGTTTGCCTATAACTAGAATTACTAATCATATGATAGGACGGATTGATCACCATTAATATAGTTCCAATAATTGATCCGACAAAAGCAAAGTAATTATATTTACTGACTTTATCTTTCAAAACATATTTTTGAAGAATTATCATAAAAGCAACCATTAAAAACTGATAGATTGTCATACTTTCTAAAAACAATTGGCCACAAAGCATCAGAATCAACAAAAATACATCAAGTCCATAATTATCTTTAAGTCCTTGTTTATTAATCCAAATAAACGTTAAAGACGTCACCATTGGTGGCACATAATTAACAAATGCTGCATTCCACGCAATTACATCGGTAAAAATACCAGTCGGTATCAATAGAATCGCAAGTGTTGCCAAAATCAAAGAAATATTGTTTGATCCACAAATCTTATAAATCAAGTAAATTAAAAGAGTTAGAAATATACCATAAGCAAGCATACCAACAATCAAATGCCTAACTGAATAAATTTCAAGAATACTGCCCAAATATCTACCATTGCCACTTCCGCCAAATGTGGAGTTACCAACAAAAAAATGATGCAAAAGATATTGTCCCTTATCCCCTGCCCAAAAAAAGTCATCACTACATAATATTAGAAAATATCTAAAACAAACAAAAAATATAAAAATGAAGCTAAAATATATTCCTTTTGTGAATCTTTTTACCATGAAAAAGTCTCCTTAATTTCATTCATTTATTACCATTTCAGTAAGTAAACGTGAACCAATTAGCCGTCCATAAAAACGCGATTCTATTCATACACAGGGTTAATTTTAACTAGCTAACAATACACTCAACCATATTAAGAAAATTCGTCATTAGTCATTTATTGTTATTAGCACACCTGAGCACAACAGCATTAATTATATCATTATTTATAACAAATCAATTAATGGTATCGAATTTGACTTTAAATCACCAATTATTTCATCAAACCAGTTAATATTTTTTTGTTCAATTATAGTTAAGCAAAAAAATTCACCTGACCACATTTGCAAATTCACACCAAATTCATGGTACTATATTAGAAGATGCCACAAATATATTGAAGGGGCCTTATTCATGATTTTTTCAAAACTAAATCGAAAATCAGCAATTTTAACAATAGCATTGGGATTCATATTTGTACTAACTATATTCTGTTCTATTATTTATAACGCCTCTAATCTAAAACTAGCATCATGGAGTCTTAGCACATTGAAAATGATAGGTGGCTTTCAAAAAACTAGTTTGGTACTTCTCGCCTTTTTTCTTGGGGAGGCGTTAAATTTTCATCAACTTAAATGGGTTACAGTACTAAAATTTTATACTGTTCTTTTATGCTTTTCCATACCACTTACGCCATTGCTTTTCAGCATCGACGTTTCAACTATAAATGTGAACACATTTATAAATTCATTCTTCCCTTTTTTAATTAAAAATTATTGGTTTTCAACGATAATTATTTTACTAATGATTTTTCTGACAATATTCAAGTTAAAACCTTTGAAGTATGTGTCAAGTTTTCCTAGGTGCCTTATAATCAACCAAATATTTATACACAATAATTAGTTTGAAAATATTTTTGCCATTGCTCCGATAGGGCTACTTGTTGGGGCATCAACTGGTATTTTACCTGAAAGAACTCCAATATGCTTAGAATGGTGCTTGTTGCTCAGCTGAGCTGAACTCAACGTCTTCAATGATTCCGTAGCGATCTCAATCGTTAGCTCTTGTAACTTTCTTAAACCACCACGTAAGTATTTATCTAGCTTACCGTTTACCCGAGCTTCAATTAATTTCAACATAGCCTCAAGGCCCTTTTCGGACCATACTTTGCCTTGCTTTTTCATTCGATACGTGTACGCTCTGTGTGAGCTTTCAACGGATCCCAATTTGCCGACCCTCATGAAGCCACGATCGTGTGGAGACTTTATAAACTGCCAATTTCTTGCCAAATATTGTCTTAGGACCCTTAGGCTCTCAAGTTCCTTATCAGTTTTAATTTGCGACTCAAATGTATCTAAAATAACGTTTAACTGATTCTGATCATACAGGCTAACGCTCTTAACGGCCTTATCAACCAATGGATTAAATAAACCAAAGGTTTGTTTAATCTTTTTGACAAAGTGATACCGATCGATAGTAAATTCAACTCTTTGAGCACTCGGAACTATTTCTCGCATACTTTTCGGGTTATACCCTGGGCCACCATCACTTGCTGTAAACACGGTCATTTCACTGATTTTATAATACTTCTCAATGTAGTCAGTTACTCGTTTTTGAACCTTTTTTTGATTGATACCAACAAACTCAACTTTGTTTGATCTTGTTCCATCTAATCCTGATTCAAAAACAATGTAATGGTGAACGTCTTGTCTTCGTCGATTAATTTTGTGTATCTCAAAGGCATCGCCTTCAACCACTAAGTTTTCAACTTTTCGTTTCTTAACTAGTTTCTCTTCGGACGATTTTTCTTCTGTCTTCACGGTATCTGCCATGTCTCTGATAATTCGGTCTACTGACCAGGCACTAATATCCGTCTGACTTGCCAGATTGATCATTGCGGCCGTATTTCTCATCGTTGTCGTTTGCCCAATTTTGGCAACGACACTTTTAAAATAAGGTGAAATTCTTTTTCTTTCTTCCAACTGAAGTTGTTCATCCAACGGGAAGTAATAACTTCCATTGGGTCGAAGATAACATCTTCTTTCAAAATTCACGGCGCCAAACATAAACTCAATTGTTCTGGCCTGTCGATTAATGAATGTATTTTCTGCCGGAATTGATGGAACGAGTGTTTCATCTAATTGCCTCAGATATTCAGCTACAACCAGCTGGAATGACTTCCTAAGATGAAGAATTACCTGCTCCTCTAAATCAAATAAACTGTCTAAATTTCCCAATGATTCAATAAAATCTGCTAAAATATACATGAAAGACCTGTATCCCTTCCTTTAATCTTCGTCGATTAAAAGGCTACAGGTCTTTTTCTATATATTCAACTCAAAATGAATATTCCTAGAATTTTATTGACCATCTAGGAAAACCTTACACTAACCCTTTGAAAATAAAAAACCAAACTGCAAATATTCTTTTTGTCGGTATATTGGCTTTATTATTAGTTGAATCCTTATTACTTACAAATCATCCAACCGCTAATATCACACTTTTAACGGGCTATGCATTTATACTTGGTGTCTACTTGCAAAATTTCTATCAAAAGATTGCAACTCCAAAAACAATAAGGATCATAGTAACCATCTTAGAATTAGTATCCATCGCTTTGGCCATTATTTATCAATCAGAAATAACCTTGATCTTCCTTCCAGTTGTTAGTCTTCTATTCATTTCCAGCTGGTCATCGTCCCTTTTTAACTATGATAAAGGTAATGAAATTTTTTCATCGACTTCGTCAGGCATGATTTTAGGACTTGTTTTGATCTTTTCTAATCCCTTGTCCAAACAGATTTTAACACGTTACTTTTCAGAACAGAGTCCAGCTTTGCTAGCAAACATTTTAAGACACGTAAGTCTCTTTTCTTTTTTCACCATACTAATAGCCATAATATATGCCTTTGTCATTTCCAAAGGCTTATCTTTACGTTTTAGTGGCGTTAAAAACAAATTGATCACTTTACCTGTTTCTATTTTTTTAATCAGTGGTTGCTACCTTATTTTTAATTACTCTCAATTTTATGGGCAGGGGCTTAAGACATTAATTTGGCGACAGAATGGTCAATTATACCTTGGCTTGCTCAACTTTTTTCTAATAACCTTACTGTACTTAATTATCCAAATCATTTTTAATCGATTTTGGTATGCTAATACTTCGTTTGTAATGTTAATGCTAATTTGGAGTTACGCAAATTTTGCAAAAATATCAGCACGTGATGAACCAATCATCGGATCCGACCTTGGATTAATCAAATCTCTTCCAGATATCATAAAAATGGTCAACGTAAAAATAGTCTTACTTTTGCTAGTTGGTCTGATTATTTTAATAATTGGATCAGCCTTTATGCAACGACATTTTTTAAAAGGCAAAATTTATAATTTACCAACAAGAATAATTTTACTGTTTGCTTCAGGCTTTATCTTGTATGGTTTTGCACAGACCGAAAATCAATTGAATTTGATTGCCTGGAAAAACCAAAAACCTACTAACGATAATATTTTCTTTACTGCCTTAAATAACTCAGGCTTTCATGCACATCCTGAATCTTTAGAATATTCTTCAAATAAATTTGGACCTGTTGTAACATTCTTTGGAACCGTAATTATAAAAACGATGGACAAACCAAATAATTACAACAAAAAATCGATTGACAACATTACACAAAAATATCAGGCTTTAGCAACTCAGATTAATAAAACACGAGAAAATAATAGTTTGAATTCACAAACAGTCATTTATGTTTTGAGTGAAAGCTATGCAGATCCAAGAATGGTTCCCTCAGTTAAATTATCAAAAAATCCTATTCCTTATGAACAAAAAATTGAACGAACTAACACTTCTGGACTAATGTACAGCTCTGGTTATGGTGGAGGAACAGCAAATATTGAGTTTGAAGCCTTAACTGGGCTTTCAATGAATAACTTTGATCCTTCTTTAGTCACACCTTATGTATTTCTAGTTCCAAAAGTTAGTAATTTACCGGTAATCACTGACTATTTCAAAACAAAGAATGCTATTCATCCTTATACTGGCACAACATATAATCGAACAACAGTGTTTAAAAAGTTCGGTTTCCAACATTTTTACAATTTTAATGGAAATAAACTTTCATACACAAAAAAGATTGGCAAATCTCAGTACGTTTCTGATGATTCGGCATATAAACAGCTTTTAAAACAAGTTAACTCAACAAAAAAAGGCCAATTTATTCAACTTTCAACAATGCAGAACCACATGCCTTATACTCCTGGAACATATGCAAAAAATGAATATAAGGCTACTGGTAGGCTTACAAATTACAGTCTAAAAAAAGTAGAATCATATTCACAAGGCCTCAATTATACTGATCAAGCGCTTAAGAAACTCATTGGAAGAGTCTCTAAAATGAAAAAACACGTCACTATTGTTTGGTATGGTGATCATTTGCCTGGACTGTATGATGGTCCAATCGTTGCAGGAAAAAATGCCACTAAGTATGATAATCGTTTACATCAAACTAACTATTTTATTTATAGTAATTTCAAGCATCAACCACTTTCGCATACCAAAGTGGTTTCTCCCAATATGTTCACACCAATGGTTTTTCAGCAGACTAATACAAAAGTTTCACCATATATTGCATTATTAACTGAAATAAACAGATATGTGCCGGCTGCCGAAAGAAATAAATTCATGAACAGCAATGGTCAATATATTCCCAAGAATTCACTGTCAGAAAAGTCAAAGAAGTTCTTACAGGATTATAAATTGATACAGTACGATATTACGGCAGGAAAACAATATTCCTTAAAGAATAAAAATTTTATAAAATAAAAAATTAAGACTGAAGCGCAAATTGGAGCATCGAGATTGCCTTAATTTTATAAAAGTCATCAACCCTTTGTAAAATAAAATACCAACTAAAAGACATCAAATATTACATTACTTTTGGATATATGTTTAAAACTGAAAGTTAAACTAAATAATACCGTTCATAATCAAGCTGATTACGAGCGGCATTATTTTTAGTTTCTACGACCTACGCACACTATAGTACACCCACAAGCCTAAAATTAAAAAGAAACCCATGATGGAAACAAAAATTGAAAATAATTGCATGTGAGTTGGAACATACTGTATCTTGAACTCATTTTTTGAAGACGAAGCTCTTACATTCAATAATTTATTTTTATCAACCTTAAACGGTACTTCGCTACCATTGCGTTTAACAACATAATTATTTTTATTATATACGTAGAAAGGTAAAGAAACATCACTCGATTTCCTTTGAACAGGAAGCTTGTATATCATTCCATTTGGAATACTCTTTATTTTTCTCATGGTCATTAACTGGCCATCTGGTAAAATAGCTCTGTGTTGAGCCACATTAGTAAATAGCTTGCTATTCCATTCATTAGAAGCTTCTTTTGTCTCCGGTATATAATCACTACCATAATTATAATTTGCCAATCGAGAATAATTCTTATCGTCAATTTTAAAAAAATGATTTTTATAATTACTAGTAGCTGCATTTAATGTGTAATTCAAAGTTGGAAGTTGTTCCCTTTGTTGAACAAAACTGTATATAGAACTCATATTGAGCATGAGCAGAATCAATGGTAATCCTGCAGCAACCCACTTTCTCTTTTCAGGTTTAAAAATAAATAGTATGACCTGAACACCTAGAACAGAAATAAAAAAGCTTGCAAGAAAAAAACACCGCCATGGAAACTGCATAGCCTTCACAGGTGTATTTTGAAAAATAAACCAGGGAAACAAATTTGTACAAGCCCACAAACTTAATACAGTCCAACCTGTCAACTGTGAAGTTAATTTATTCATCGGTTTGACCCGTAGCAACAAAATTAATATTGCAATTGCTACAATGCCAATGTTATAAACCTCAGGGCGATAAATAGATATACTGTTTGATATTGAATCTTTTAGAACATAAAAGGGATTCAGCGCCTCATTCTGTAATATGCGTGCTACCGGTAATTTCACAGTTGCACTACGAGATGTATACAAAAAGCTGTAAATGAATCCAAAAGATAACACTAGAAATAAAATCATGGCATTTAAGAATCTTAGGATAGTTAGCTTAATATTAGGAATCTTTTTTAAATTAACAATTACCATCAAAACAAAGCAAAAAGCAATCATTAATGCACTCAGCAAATGTGAATAAAGAATTAAGCTCATTCCTAACGCTAAGATTGGCCATTTTTTGGTATTACGAAACATCACTTCATAAAATCCCAAAAAAGCCAATGGAATGAAGGCAATGGCCAATAGCTCTCCAAGGTCAAAACGTGCAAACATATCCGTAAAACGCCATGTTGCAAAAAAGTAAAAGTTAGTAAAAATAAATGCTTGAAAATTTGACCCGGAAAAACTTTTATATGATAAATGTGCAATAAAACAAGTAAGCAAATTTATCAAAATAAAACCATCATATATTGCAGATACCGGGCTTTTAATTAAAATCCTAAGAATAGCAAAAGGATACATAAAAAGATTCGGATAAAATTGATCTACTGCAATTCCGGTCCTATTATATGCATATGTAGAAATAAACGATAAAAGATTATGTCCCTTTAAAACCCCAACAAGATTTTCAACTCTATCAATGTGAAAATGCAAGTCATCTCCCTTAAAAAGGAACCCAGATCTCTTGATAAGTATTATTGAAAAAATACTGATAAAAATGTAAAAAAATACAATACCTAAAGATAGAGAAACACTTCGCATAGATTCCTTTTTAACAACTTCTTTCGTTTGCATGCTTTAAATCCTCCAATTTCAAGTACATCAAATTACACTTTTTATAGTGTATCATACTTTGATAAATAATTTTTCCTCGTCGTTAAATATGGAATACTAATGCAAAATCAAAATGGAAAAATCAACCTCAACTTTTTAACCGCACTTACATTGGCATAACCGTTAATCAGAAACCGATTTCTATTTCTAATAAAAAAAATAAGTAATCTTAAAAGATTACCTACAATTTTTTAAATAAGTAATGGGATTCACCATAAATATTGAAAGCCACTACAATACTAAATAGTTAAGTTACTAGAAGGATTTCATACTACCCTTAAGAATTTCGTAACCCCGATTAGTTAATAGATAGGAACTGCCATCACTCGTAAATTGTAACCCTTCAAATTCGCGTTTAGCCGTGAATTGTGTCGATTGAACATCAGACTTCTTTAGCTTACCCAGCTTGCTAACGGGCACTGAAATAATACTATCGTCGGCAATCATGTACAATCGATTTCGTTTCTTGTTATAAGCAAGTGATTGCGTATGTGTACCAGGACCATACTTCAGGCCTTGCATGACTAAACTAAATTTAACAGATTTAGAGTAAATCTTTCCTTTGTACAGCTTTAAACCATACCCAGCCTGTTTAGAGTCTAAGTAGGCATTGCCATATTTGTCAAAAGCCAAATTTAAACCAGAAGCCACGTAACTATATTTACTCTTCAAGCGAAAATTGATTTTTTTATCCACTTTTAATGTACTAATTTTAACTTGTTGGACATTGGCATATGTTGATACGTGATTGCCAGAACTTGTATTTGTACCCAAGAACCACAAATGTGAAGGATCTTTGGGGTTAAATGCCAAAGATTGGCCATGGCCAAAGCCTTTAAACTTTGGACCGACTTTGATCGCTGCCAAAACTTTTTTATAGGTCGCATTTTTATTTTGAACTGGATATTTTTTTGCATTTGCATTGTAGTATGTTGCGCGCCGAATCATATCCATCGTACCAGACTTCATAGCTCCTAACGCCCGCAACGCCTTCAGATTATAACGAGTAATCCAGCCATATGATCCGCTAGTATTGAAGACATAAGCCGTATCTGCACTTGTCATTACCATACTTTGTGGATTTGACCAACTTAACCCTTTCCATTTAGTCACAGGTAAAAAGTAATTAGATTTAAAATCAACAACTTTATTGCTTTTTTTTGAATTATGCTTAATGGAGTCAGGTGTCATCTGAAAATGTGAATTATTATTGTATCCTGAAGCCGTTGAATACGAAAAGTTCTGTTTCAAGAAATAGTTAGAATTATTTAAATACTTGAACTTACTACAATTATATGAAGACAATGCGTTACTCTTTTGTGTATACGTGGCCGCCATTACTGCTGAAGTACTACCAAGTAAAGTCAACGCAGTAGCCATTGAAATAAATAACTTTTTAACAAATTTTCCATTCAAAACAATCAATCCCCTTATATTAATTAATCGTTTTTATTATAGCACTGAATAAAAGGAATTATTGTTCGACTGGTACATTGTTATCCTTTAAAACCAACTTAGTATCTTCATTTCCTTTAAGGATGGCAAATAAATGTTTGTTTGGCACATCACATACTTCTCCCAAATCAATTTCAAATCCGTTATCAACCGTAACAAGCCCAGTCAATCGATCTGAAATAAATTTTCGAATTGCTTGCGAAACTTGATCATGCTGATTCGTCTTTTCAACCGCAGCACTCAGTGTAAATCCTGTTTTGACATAAGATTCGATCATACTTACTTGCGCTAATGTATAATATGAATATTTTCGATGCTTACGTTCCTCAATACCATCATCAGGCGAAATATATCCTTTTTTCTCCCAATAACGTAACTTACGTTGAGAAACACCAGTAGCACGCGCAATGTCGCCAATTCCAAGCAAAAAATTATCTTTTTGCATAATTTTTTTCATGCGGCCTATAAAATCTTTATCAATTTCCATTCTCATCTTCATAACTCCCTATATGTTAGCTTTGAATTCCTTTTCATTTCTGTAATCTTACCTGACATTCATTATATATTTATTTACACTGTTGTCAAATAAGTTGACAAAAATAAGTTTATGACCTATATTATTCAACGTACATTTTTTAGATGAAAGGAAGAATTAACAAATGGGAACAGCAATAGATGAAAATGGAAAACCATATAACCGAACTTGGTTGATTGTGCTCCTTTTAGTTGGATCATTCTGTACGGTATTAAATCAAACAATTTTAACTACCGCATTTCCAACTTTAATGAAGGCTTTTGATATTAATACTTCAACGGTTCAATGGTTAACTACTGGTTTTATGATGGTTAACGGAATTATGATTCCAATTAGTGCGTGGCTAACTTCACGTGTAGATTCAAAGAAATTATACTTAGGCGCAATGACTACCTTCTTAATAGGTACCATTACATGTTATATTGCCCCTAACTTTGGGACTTTGTTAACAGGTCGATTGATTCAAGCTTTAGGTGTTGGAATTACAATGCCATTACTTCAGACATTGATGCTCACTATCTTCCCAGCAAACAAACGTGGTACTGCCATGGGATTAGCTGGCTTAGTAATTGGTGTTGCACCAGCAATCGGACCAACCCTATCCGGATGGGTTATTGATAACTATAGATGGCGGACGTTATTTGGAATGATTATTCCAGTTGTCATTGTCGTTATCATCGCTGGTTTTTGGTTGATGAAGAGTGTTCTTCCAACTAAGAAGAGTAAGCTTGATTGGTTATCTGCTGGTCTTTCTACCCTTGGATTCGGTAGTTTACTCTATGGATTCTCAAGTGTTGGAGACAAAGGTTGGGAAAGTCCTACTGTCATTACCACTTTAATTGTCGGTGTAATTGTTATTATCCTCTTCGGATGGCGTCAATTAACAATGGAACATCCATTCTTGAACCTCCGTGTTTTAAAAGTTCCAGAATTTTCAATTTCTGCCCTTTTAAGTTCTGTTTCTATGATGGCCATGGTTGGTGTTGAAATGGTGTTACCACTTTATCTCCAAATTGTTCGTGGCGACAGTGCTTTTGACTCTGGCCTTACCCTATTACCCGGAGCTTTAATGATGGGTGTTATGAGCCCAATTACGGGACGTGTGTTTGATAAAATTGGTGCCAAGCGCTTGGCAATTACCGGGATGTTCCTCTTAACAATCGGAACACTTCCGTTTGCCTTTATTACTAAGACCACGCCCGTACTTAATTTAATTGTTTTGTATACAATCCGGATGTTCGGAGTTGCAATGACAATGATGCCTGTTACAACCGCTGGTATGAACGCTCTGCCACTCAATATGATGAGTACTGGGACTGCCGTTAATAACACAATTCGTCAGGTTGCTTCTTCCGTTGGAACTGCAATTTTAATTAGTATTTTAACAAACGTAACTAAATCTGATATGCCTGGAAAAGGATTGCTTAAATCCGAACCACTTGCTTACAAGAACAGTGCCATTTCTGCAACCCTAAGTGGTTACCATGCTACCTTCTGGGCCGCCATTGCCTTTTGTGTATTAGGTCTAGTTGTAGCATTCTTTGTTAGTGGTCGGAGCCCGCGCTCGATCAAACCAGAAGCTGCTGATGGAGGTGACAAATAATGATAATTTATAGTATTGTTATTGCAGCCATCCTATTGTTCATTAGTATGGCTTATATTCCAAGTGCCACATGGAGAAACATCTTAAGTCCCATCTTTGCCGTAATTATCATCCTTTGTGCAGTCTTCATGGTTCGAAATGATCGTGAACATTACGGGATGCACAAGGTTGATACTACACAGACAAGCGATCTCGTTTCCGTTTCCCCTTCTAAAGAAATGAAAATGTTGCTTTATCAACCAGTTGGAACAGCTGGTAAAGAAAAAGTTTATATTTACAAAAAGAACGTGAGCCAAAAGAAACCAACTACGACTAACCCAGATCCTAGCAATACTACCAACACAGTTAAGACCGTTTCTGGTACCCCAACAGTTAAAACAACTACGACGCGTTGGGAATACAAGAACGATGCCTATCGATTCTGGTTTGGAATTGCTGGTAATGGTCACAAGCTCATTCGTCATCACAATACCTTTAACATTAACAAGGATTGGTTGACCTTAAGTAGTGCCCAAGCTAAAAAGCTTCAAAAACTCGCCAAGGAGAATCAAGCAAAAATGAAAAACGAAGGCAAGCAATATGTTGGAGCTCAGGTAAAACAAACAGTCACAGCAGCTATGAAGAAGAATCCAAAGATGTCTGCGGCTGATCAAAAATCCCTACAACAGGCAACTGTTAAAAAAGCAACGGCTGCCTATCAAAAACAAGCAACAGCTAAGATGATTGCTGAAGCTAAGAAGTGAAATTACCTTTAAAACATTTAAAAGCCACCTGGTGGTTTCGAACAACGTACTTGTTGTTTCGAGATACCAAGTGGCTTTTTCTAGTAAAATTATTTGATATTCGTTGAATTGCTAATAGAATGCAATTTGATGATCTGAAAAAGCTTAGCCCGTAATGAATCAACTATAAAAGCAACTATAATAACTAACGCAATACAGACAAGCCCATATAGTGGTACCCAAAACTGATCTTGAAATTTATAAGTCTGAAAGATATGATCCCACACGAAATGTCTTATGAAGGGGTTATCTGTCAACAGATAAGCTGAAAATACTGTTTTGGCTATTTTATTTATAATCGGGCTATAAAATTTTTTTGAACGTAAAACAATAAGAAAAATAGCAGCGGCACCAACAAAGCCTAATAGTTTATCGGTGAAATGAACACTGTTTGAACCATAGCCCATATGATAGAGAATGACCATTGATAACATCTCAAGTATCCAAATAATTATAATAGTCGCATGTAATCTCCAAGTTTTAATCGGCTTTAGTTTATCTTGATATTTACGCAAAAAAGTACCGATAAAATATACCACTATGAACGAAGCCAAATAATCCGACATCGTACCGTTTCGAAATAAGGATAAAGTATCAAATAACAGTAATGTAAATAGCAAAGCTAAATGCCCTCGAAAATCCAGTTGTACCGATACAATGTTTAAAAACGGAATTAATAATACAAGCATTATGTAGGCAGTAACAAACCAATACTCTTGACTGATAAATGGGAATAACGCTTTAATAACATTTTCAAAGCTTGGTTGCATTATATTTAACGCCCAAGTAACGACAAAAATCAGAATGGAGTAAAACCAAACTTCTTGCATAGTTACAAAACTATGTTTTAATTGCTTTTTTTCGTGTTCAATTGGATCAATATTTTTTTTTACCGAAAAGTAACTTGTGATCAGCACAAACGCATAGGCTCCAAATTTTCCTAATGGCTGATAGATCATAGTTAATGCATAGCTAAAAAGTCCATGATGCGATGTATCCCATTCGCTCCAAAGTGAAAAATGGGAAAGCAAAATAAATACAATAGACACAATACGGAGAAGTTCAATATTCGAATTTCGTTTCATATATAGTAAAAACTCCTTGTTATTATTTTGATAACATAAAAAAA
This sequence comes from Pediococcus damnosus, assembly GCF_001611155.1. NCBI lineage: Bacteria > Bacillati > Bacillota > Bacilli > Lactobacillales > Lactobacillaceae > Pediococcus > Pediococcus damnosus. The sequence goes on along the minus strand of NZ_CP012294.1, from coordinate 1,316,615 downwards.
CAGACGTCAACAAGCGTCTGTTCCAGTATATCACTCAGCATTCATATCGATTGAATTATTTTTGGGGGGATCTACTACAGCTTTTCTCTTCAAAAGAAAGTACACAAATATCATTAGAATAAATAAAGCCGTGATAAACGCTCCAATTAATTTACCAGGTGTTCTATAAACTAATTTCAGATTCACTACATTTTTGTGCTTATTTGGAACAACTCCTATAAATGCATTATTCACTTTAATAAGTTTTGCATTTTTCTTATCAATAGTCGCTTTCCAACCTTTAGAGTATGGAATTGTAGTTTCAATTATGCCACTGCTTTTTGTTTTAATTCTAGTATTTAAACCATTGTTAAAGTAGCTAACCTTTTTATTTGATTTTGTTAACTTAGAAAACTTCTTTGTGAGTGAATGGGCATCAAGTTGAATCATTTTAATGCGGAATTTGTACTTACCGGGTTTTTCAAAACGGAGAGTAATATAATCGTTTTTGTTTTGAACGCCACCCATATTCACAACACCGGTAGTTATTTTTTTATAAAAGCTTAATCCTCCAGGATCATTAAAACCCGGCTGCGCTAATCTCTCTCTTTTGTTATTCATTGAGAACAACATGGACCAGGTATTCCTGTCACTACTTGAATTGTTAATGATATTTCCAAAGTTTTGATATCTTTTTAGGACTGATCTTTTCCCAGGTTCATAAGGCTCAAAACTTATCTTCGAAATATCCAAGTGCAATTCATTTTGCTGTTGCAACAAGCCTTTAGGCAATCTTAATTTCAAACTAGTATTACTCTTATTTGTATTATACGATATAACATTGGTTTTATTTTTGGAAAAGGAAACTACCTTGCTTTTTCTTTTGGCGGTTCCAAATTGGTGTAATACTGTTCCACCATTATTTGAGATCGATCCATGCTTCAAATCAGCAGGATCATTCACAGCTGCTGTGTACGCTAACCCAGCTTCTTTTACAGAAGGTAATTCTTTATTATAGGAATGCATATCTTGCAAATTTGACTGCCAAAAAGCTATCGGTAAAGACGAAATAGATTTGTGAAAATATATATTTTTTTGATAAAAAGTTGCCTTTTGTTCATACCCGTTAATTGCATAATTTGGAGAATTATTTATATAATATTGAACGCCCAAATATCTTAATAAAGTACTTCGACTATCCAAATGAGTCAATGGAACTAAGTTAGTACCATTAAGTATTTGCATATCAGATCCAAAATTAGTCAAGCTTTTGCTCTGAATTGAATAATAAGAGTTAATATAGCTGTATGGAGAGACAAGAGAGGCATTTTGCGAAATTACAGAAATTGGTGATTTCACGCCAATCGCCGACATCACCCTAGTATTAGTTTTTACATTTTTTTGATTATTATAGAATGGATTTCTTATAGACATTTTAGCCTGTCTAAATGGTAATAATTCTCTGCTTAGATTTCTTCCTCTGGGGTAAAAACTAAAAGATATCCAAATAATCGAATTAAGCATAACAACAAGGATGAATATTCTCGACCATTTTTTTCCAATATGATTTTTCATCAAGAGTATTAACAAAAGAACAAATAAAAATGCCAATGACAAAATATCTGCTGTCGCAGTTCCAAGTATTGAATCCACTAACGCAACATAAAAAGAAACTATCACACATGAATAGAACCAAAGTTTCTTTTCTTTATCACTAATTTTTGATAAATCGTCGATAAAAAATACAACTGATAATGCAAACGGAAATGTTAATAGGAAGGTCCAACGATTTGACGGAAGCGAAAATCCATTAAATATTGAAGCGAACACCGGTAATAAGAGCATTACTGTAGCAGCTATATAAATATATACGAGTTCTCTATATTTCCTGTAGTTAAAGATAACATGAACTATTGCAATGAAAACTAATGAGCTCCCTATTGAAGTGAGCCAAAATAAGTTAAATTTATTCCCACCAATAAGCAAACTCGGCAAATTTAAATAATAGCTCAAAGGATATTTTATGAGTTTAAAAATTCCAGATATACCCTCGGATCTTCCGGAATTTAACATACCAATCAATTCAGGGATAACCAGCCACGCCGATAAACCTACGCCCAGTATGGACGCACCACTAAATCTAGCAAGAATTGTAAACGATTCTTTTTTTATTTTTTGGAAATTTATTGCATAAAGCAGTATTACATATAGAAGTCCTCCAGTAACAAACATATATGCAAAATACAGATTATTTAATAGTATGAGCATGACAGTTAAAGCAAAAGGCATAATTTGTTTGCTAAAAAACAAAAGATTAATACTGTAAACAAATATTGGTAATAATATTAATATATTCAGAAAGAAAGGCTGATATGTTACCGAAAACAAAGCAAATCCACTAGATATATAGCAAATTGTGCCTGCCAGAGTGCTCACAAGTTTTCGATGTCCCATTTTCCATGAAATAATAAGAAAACTCAGACCAACAAAATACAACCTCAAAAGACTAACTATCTGAAAGCCTTTCACAAAAAATCTAGTCGGAAATAACGCGGTTATGTATGCAAACGGATCCCCCATAACATAAAATCCGAAGTGCTGAATTATATCTCCCCCAAGACCAATTTTCCAAGACCAATATTGAGGGTGTAAGGGATCCTTAAAAAAACGTAAAAGTAATTTGTGAAGTTCGTAATTTATTGGCACATGTTGTTGAATGACGTCATGATTTGAGAGTAAAGAAAGACCCAAAAAATAGAAAATTCCATAAGTCAATCCGATAATGATTAGAAAAACTAATGTATATTTCCAAAAAATTCCCTTTTTGGCTCTTCTATCTTCAGAATGCATCTTTTACCTCCAAGAAACTAATCTATTTAAATTGTTGCGCCTTGTTCTGAGTCTTTGTGTAAGTTGGATGCATAAGTACACTAGGATCAGAAATACTCTTTGTAATGGAATGACCTGAAACAGTCACAAGAGCAAAGAACACCATTATAACAGCAGCAACACCAATCAGCCACTTGGTTAGAGTGGTCATCTTAGTCGGTAAAACTTCTGAATAAAAGTTTTTATGAACTTTGCGTGCAGCCTCATGCTCACTAGTACCATGATCTTCTTGCTCTTTTTGTACTATTGACTTTTCATAAGCATCAATATCAAAATCTAATTGTAATTGTTTTTTATCTTTTTGATATTTACTGCGTTCTGCTGATGTTACTTTTTTAAAATCTGAAGAAAACTTGCGATAGTCATTTACAGTTTTCTTAGTATCGCCAATTTCTCGTAACTCTCCAAAATGAATCCATGCTACACGATCACAAAGCATTTCAACCTGTTTAAGGGAATGACTTACAAAGACAATTGTTTTTCCTTCTTTTTTAAATTCTTGAATCTTTTTCAAACATTTTTGATAGAAAGTATCGTCACCAACTGACAAAGCTTCATCAATAATTAAAATATCAGGATTAATATGAACAGCAATCGCAAACCCTAAACGAGAGCGCATACCTGAAGAATAGTCCTTTACCGGCTGATTAATAAAATCTCCGATATCAGCGAACTCAATGATATCTTCCCGGACAGCAGCGATTTCTTCGAAAGTCAAGCCTTGCATCAATCCTTTAAGCCGAATGTTCTCTAATCCAGTTAAGCTCCATTTCAAACCAGCACTAATTGCTACAATTGAGGTATCACCCTTAACGTCAACAAATCCTGTTGTTTGCGGTATAATTCCTGAAATAATGTTGGATATTGTTGATTTTCCTGAACCATTAACACCAATAATTCCAAGTGCTTCTCCCTGATGAACCTCAAGACTAATTCCTTTAAGAGACCAAAAGTGAGGAACCTCATGACGCTTTTTAAGGCTAAAAAAAGTTTTTAATTTATCATTTTTGCTTTGATATAAATCATACTCTTTAGTAACATTTTCCAATTTGATTTTATAGTCTTCAGACATTATAAATTTTCTCCATTCTATCTAAATCAAATCCACGAAGTTTGCACGGAACTTGTTGTGCAAGAAAGTCCCAACAGCCATTACAATAAACACAAACATCCAAAATACTATTGTAATTGTCAGATTAGGTTCTTGCCAAACCCATCCACGATTTAGCATCGATTCACGCATTCCGTTAATAATGTAATAAAAAGGATTCAATTCAAGGATTCGAATTAAAATAGCAGGGAAATTAGATGTTGCAAAGTTAAAAAGTACCCCACTCATATAAAATAGCATCCGTAAAATAGACTGCAACGTAATTTGCCAATCACGAATTAAAACGGTAACGGTTGAATTGAAAATTCCTAACGCGTACATCAAAGCAATCATACAAACAAAATAATAAAGAAATTGAATCCAAGAAAACGTTGGCATCATATGGTTACAAAACATTAAGAAAATTGAAAAAGCAAGCATTGTCCAAAAACTGGCAAGATTACCCACAATCTTGATAGAAGGTAAAACGCTCACTGGAAATTTCATTTTCGAAACTAATCCAACTTGTTGATAGACACTTTTGGAAGCATCTAAAACCGTTTTATTCATATACAACCAAGGTGTAATTCCCAGGACCATCCAAGGCAAATATGGTACACCGGGCATTGGATCACCACGACGCAAGGCAACCCCAAACACTAAATAGTAAATTCCGATTTGAATTAGCGGATTCAAGAATTCCCATGCTAATCCTAAATAGTGACTTTGATAAGTTGCCTTATCATCAAATTTTGACATTCTTTGAATAATTTTGAAATTGGAAAATTGTTCAGAGATTATCTGAAACATCGTATGCATTATCCTAACCCCTTATTCTTTAATCGTTTCTTATTTCACATTCTGATAGTATAGTCGTTTAATTGAAAAGCGTCAATTTGTGTTTCAAAACCTTTCATACTATTTAAACATTTCCATAATAGAACTAGTCAGATTATGAAAAACCATAGTCTGACTAGTTTTCTTCCTATAACATCTAATCTAATATATTAGCTTTGGATTCAACATCCTCCATACGAATCCAAGCATTTTTCCCAAAATCAGTCTTATTTTCAATTTCAATCCAAGTATTTCCAACTTCGTTTTTACGAATTGGATCACGTAGCTTCGCTTGCATTTTTGTTGAATAAGAATCTGCTAATTTGTAATTATAGTTTGAAATAAACTTTGCTTGTTTCGTTTCTGGAATAGCTGACCATAATTGAGTTCCATCTTTAATTGTTATCTTCTGTAAATCAGTTCTCTTTTCAGACACTTCATATTGTTCATCTCTTAGCACGTATTCAACCAACGTTTGTGTTGAATTGCCGTTCTCCCAAGAAGCAAATTTATCCAAGAATGCACTATAAGTTGATGTGTGGACGTATTTATCTGGGCTATTTAACATATCTTTTAACACTGGAATTAACTCTTCATTTGTTTTCACAATTGGGCCAGGAACCGTTTTTTGATAATCGATATAGAATCCACGAATGTCACCCGCATATTCGTCAAGATCATAAGCAAAAAACAAAATTGGTCGCTTAAGGTTGGCAAAGTCAAACATAACTGAGGAGTAATCGGTGATTAAGACATTCGAAATAAGATATAAGTCCGTAACATCCTCATAATCACTAACATTTAATACACGTTCTCCATAACTAGATAGGTCAAGTTGATTAGCAATTAAATAATGAGTCCGAATCAAAATAACTGTATTCTCAGGTAACTTCTCTAAAAGCTGATCTAAATCCAAATGTAATTTTGCACTATATTCATCTACGTGAACATACTCATTATCACGCCAGGTTGGGGCATATAAAACAACCTTTTTATCCTGACTAATTTCAAGGGCCTCTTTTATCTCACTTACCTGGCTATCTGTATAGTTATATAACATATCGTTTCTTGGATAACCGCTACTAATTAATTTAGTGAACGGTTTTCTAAACGCACGTTGCATAATATTATAAGAATATTCATTTGGAGCAACCAAATAATCCCAACGTGCAGAATCTCGAATAACTTGTTTATGGTAACTTCGTTGTGTCACTCCTGGCATTGTAACGTTCTGCACATCTGTTCCAATTGTCTTCAAAGGTGTCCCATGCCATGTTTGAATTAATTTAGCATCACGTGGCTTAGCCCAACGGAACGGACGCCGTGTGTTTGTAAACCAGTATTTGGCCTGCGCCTGTTTTAAAATGCCTTTATACCCAAAACGCACAACGTAAGGAATTCCATGAGTCTTGAAGTAATCGACATTTTTTCGATTAACATTCCAATAAAGTTTGTACTCTGGATGAGTTCGTTTTAGATATTCGTAAATTGCCTTTGGACTATCAGAAAACTGCGTTCCAAAAAAGCTCTCTAAAATAATGATATTTTTTTTCTTCAGTACTCGACTCAAAACATTCAAAAGGTCTGATTGAAAGTCATTTAGTTGCAACATTCGCAACACTTTATTTATAAACAAATGATGCACAATTGAATCCTGCGTTTCAGGTCGTAAACTCAGCATCTTTTCAGAAACAATTTTGCTTGCATCCCCATTACGCCCATACGTGCAGAACTTATCATAAAACCAGTCAATTTTAGATGCATAATTAGCCGTTAAATCATGGAAGTTTTGCAACCACTTTATAATTTCATCTGTAGTTTCCACGACTGGTCCTGGAACCGTTTGGTCATAATCAAGATAAACACCTCGATTATCGCCATTTAAGTACCAATCCTTATCATAAGAGAAGAAAATCATTGGCCGCTTAAGGTGTCCGTAATCAAACATTACCGAAGAATAGTCCGTGATCATTACGTCACTGATAAGATATAAATCAGCAATATCAGGATAATCGCTCACATCCCAAACAAACCCCTGGTGATCAACAAATGACATAGAATGAGCCACAAAATAATGCAACCGTACAAGAACAATGTACTCATCACCCAATTTTTCTTTGAGTTTATCTAAATCTAACTCAAAATCAAATCCACTATCATCGTTGTTCCTGAACGTTGGGGCATACAAAACTACCTTCTTATCCAACGGAATATGAAGATTCTTTTTTACATTTTCAATATAAGCCGAATTATTATGTTGATAAAGCGCATCATTTCGCGGAAAGCCACTTTCTACAATTTCGTGTTTAAAATCAAAAGCATGGGTAGCAGTATCAGCCATGTACTTTGAAGGTACCGTTAAAATATCCCATCGGTTATTCCGAATAGCAAAATTTCTTTGTACTCCAGCCGTCGCATTCTTAAAATGAGGTTCATCAAAGCCCATCGTTTTCATAAAGGTCCCATGCAATGTTTGAACTTCAATTTGTCCAGATCTCTTCGAATATTGATTTGGAAAATTCGTATTTTCAACAAAATACTTAGCCCTTGCCATGTAGTACCAATATTTAAATCCTAATCGTTTGACCCGTTTAGCCTTACCCTCAATTGGAATTTGATCATTAGTTAAAATCCATACAAATTTAAGCTCTGGATGATTTTTACGCAAATAGTCATAAATTGCCTTGGGACTACCATTAAAGTAATCACCCCAGTAGCTTTCAAATACAACCATTTTTTTATTGATTGGGAGCATCCGCATCATTGGATAAAGGATTGAATAATTGATTCCCCTCTGAAGCTTGGAGCGATCCATCCCAAAAGTGGTTTGTACTGTATGAAATTCCAAAAAACCATTGTTTGTGCACTGAAGATCAAACGTAAAGTGTTTATTCGTATAAGTATCAAGCTGATCACTAACTGCTTTTAAATCTATAACTCGAATGCGTTTCTGCGTCTCACCATATGCAACTACTAGGTAAACGCGATAATTACCAGATAAAACTTTTAAATTATTTGCCGCCACAAGTGGAATTTGAACATTAAAACAGCCATCCTCTACAAATTTCACTCTCCCAATTGACAGGTAGCGACTCTTCTTATTACTACTCAATAATTCAACGGATCCAGAATTTCCAAAATTTTCTTCATTCGAAAAAGCCGGAATATTCACTTTCATCTCAATAGCAAGATTGGTTCCCGTTTTAATCCAATTAGCACTTTTTAATTCTGCAAAAGGAACCTCTTGCATCAACCAAATTCCATCTGTACTGTTATAAGAAATAAAAACATCATAATCTTTGCCATGAATAATCTCTGTTTGGCGAGAATAATCCATTGCATAACTTTCTGGAACGTTTGTTTCTGCATCAATCAACACCAAATGTTGCATATTACCACGATATTTTTCTAATTCTTCACCGGATACAAGAAACTTTATCTGATGATCCGTATTCTTCTCAAGTTGACCAATATTTTCATCATTAATTTGTAAAGTTGGTTTTATGATGTTACTACAATCGGTAAAAGTAAGTAAAATTCCGTCATCACGACCAATTACATTCGTTAATGCAGTTATTTGGCTCTTACTTTGGTCCCGGGTTGAATTACTATTCAACATTTTTTGTACAACAAATGTCAAATCCCAATGACGATTATATCTTTGAATTAAATTAAGCCTTAATTTTGAATTAATAACTGAAGCTATTTTTTGGTTTCCATGAATAGGCTGTCCCGCAAAGGACTCAAACTTTTCTCCATGATACTGAAGAGTGATCTGAATTTTCCATGTCCCGTTTCCTAAAGTCGTCAGAGCGTCTTGAACATTAAAGGCAGCCTTATATGCGCTATATGGTGCATCCTCTTTTTTTAGATGGATATTACTAATGGATCGAACACGATTTATGCTAATCGCCATTTTTTTATTGGTATCAATATTAACTAAATTGGCAGTAATATGTTCGTTTAAGTTAGAAGGCATTAACCAAATACGATGCAATTTTATAGACTTAGGATGAATATATCCTTCAATTTGAATTGTATCTTCAGTCGGCTGTGAGACTCTTTGAATCGTATTTTTAACATCAGCCCCTGAAGTAGCAGTGTGTGCCCGTTTTCCCCAGAAATGACGAACAAAACGCTTTGCAATGCTTCCTTTAAACCCTGAGTACGAATAACGTTTTAATTCATCAAAGTTTCCTTCTAAGAGAGCCCGATACTGTAACTGCATTTTAACGGAAAGTTGTTCATACAGATTACTCTTCAAAAGGCCCCAATTACGCAGAAAAATATAGGTTGCCCGTTGAAAATCAAAAACAAAATCATCATCCGCATCCGCAATATCATCCATAAACAGCGGAATATCAATCATCAATACTTTCACGTAAAAAGTATCGAGAATTCGCTGACTGACATGAGCTTTTAAAAAGTAATCACGAACCATATTGAGAATTTTGAGCCGATCACCGTATGGTTTCATTGCATTTTTAACTTGGGTAATAGACTTACTATCCCCATCTCGCCAACGCCAACGGTACACAACATTAGAAAGGATATCAATACTACTTTCATGACTGGCAATAACAAAAGCCCGCATAACAAACGGAATATCTTCATATAACATATTTGCTGGAAATGTCATGTTGTGCTCTCGTACCATAGGTAAACTATATAATTTATTCCAGCTTGTAGAGTCGTAAACTAATTCTGGATTTCTTTCAAGATCGGTTTGCTGAATCGTGTCCGAAATTGCTTTTTTATGTAAATAAGAAGGCTTATCCCTAAATTTATCAAAGCGTCTCACAAATCCAGTAGCAACTTGTGACCCGGTCATCGCTACCGAATTAATAAGATCTCGATAAGCGTTCTTTGGGACAATATCATCGCCATCAACAAATGCAATGTAGTCTCCCTTTGCAATTTTCACGCCTCGGTTACGGGTGTCGCTTAATCCTAAGTTTTGTGGGTTGTGATACGCATGAAAATTTTCATAACGTTCCCCATATTTATCCACAATATTTTTAGTTTTATCATTATCGGTCGAACAATCATCGATCATAATGATTTCGACTAACTTATATGTTTGATTTGCAAGTGAATCTAAGCATTCCTCCAAATAGTCTGCAACATTATAACAGGCCACAACAACGCTTAGCGCAATTGATTTAGACATTTTATTAACCTACCTATTCTTTCCCGTTCTATAAACATTAGTAATATTAGCATGCTGGCTAGTTCCATACAATGGAGAATACACTAAAACCATCGTCATATTATTTCGGTATCTTTTCTTCCATCTCACTCTCACTCATTACTTCAACCTCAAGTGTCTGCGCTTTCGTCAGCTTACTACCAGCATCGATCCCTGCAATTAATAAATCGGTTTTTTTAGATACCGAGCCGGTCACATTAGCACCTAAGTTTTCTAGCTTTTCTTTTAACTCTTCTCGAGTATAATTTTCGAGTTTACCAGTCAAAACAACCGTTTTATCATTAAAGTAATTATCTTCAACCTGAGCGGCAACCGGACCATTATACGTCATGTTTACACCCACGGACGCCAAATCCTCAATAGTCTTTTGAGCAGCCGTACTTTGGAAAAAGGTTACGATGTTGGCTGCTAAGATTCCACCAACCGCGTTAATTTCCGTAAGCTCTTCTTCTGAAGCCTGTTCCAATTTATCCATAGTTAAGAAATGTTCAGCCAAGATTCGGGCCATCTTCGTTCCAACCCCAGGAATTCCAATACCATTTACCAATCGCTCTAATGAGTTCTGGCGACTGTTGGCAATTGCTTCCAATAAACTATTAATTCGTTTTTCTTTAAAATTATCTAACTTAGCCAATTCATCAGGATCCAACGAATATAAATCAGCAAAGCTTCGTACTAATTTGTGATCAAAGAACACTTGGATCAAACGTGGTCCTAAACCATTAATATTCATCGCATTTCGTGATCCAAAATGCTCCAAACGGGCCACAATTTGAGCTGGGCAATCTGGATTAATGCAACGCAAGGCCACTTCGCCATCTAAATGAACCAAATCACGGCCACAGGAAGGACACTGAGTAGGAATCTCTAGCACCTGACTCTCAGCTGACCGTTTATCCAAAATCACTTCTGTAATTTCTGGAATTATATCGCCAGCTTTATGTAATTTCACTGTGTCACCAATTCGCACACCCTTGGCGGCAATCTGATCCACATTTTTCAGAGTTGCCCGCGCAACAGTTGATCCTGCCAATTGCACTGGATCCATAATTGCGGTGGGCGTTACCACGCCGGTTCGTCCAACGGTCCACTCAATCTGACGAATCACAGTTAAGGCTTCTTCTGGAGGAAATTTATAGGCGATTTCCCACCGCGGAACTTTAACGGTATGGCCAAGCTGATTTTGTAAATCCAACTCATTTACTTTAAGGACAATGCCATCAATCCCATAAGCTAACCGATCACGCTGGTCTTGATACTCATCAATAAATTGCCAAACTTCATCAAGATTTTGACAAACTCGCTGAGTTGGATTTGTATTAAATCCTAGTTCTGCTAAAACGTTGATGGCATCGTGTTGCGTGGTAACTTGTAAATCACCGAACGTGCTGATGGTATAAATGAATGTATCTAAATTACGAGCCTTAGTCACTTTTGTATCTAATTGTCTTAAACTCCCGGCGGCTGCATTTCGCGGATTGGCAAAGACAGCCTCTCCACGTTCTTCTTGTTGTTTATTTAAATCTGCGAAAGCCTGCTTTGGCATATAACACTCGCCACGAACCTCAATCGAGACTGGTTTGGTAAGCGTTTGGGGAATCGATGTAATGGTCTTTAAGTTCTTCGTGATATCCTCACCGATTGTACCATCGCCACGCGTTGAGCCTTGCACTAACTTACCATTCTCATAAACTAGCGAAATTGCCAACCCGTCAATTTTTAATTCCACATTATATGGAACCGGATAACCGACATTTTTTTGGATTCGATTATCAAATTCGACAAGCTCATCTTTCGAAAAAACATCCCCCATGGATAACATGGGAATGTCATGATGCACTTTTGTGAAGCCACTAAGCACCTCACCACCCACACGCTGGGTAATCGAATCTGGCGTCACGATCGATGGAAAGGCCGCTTCTAGATCCTGTAAATCACGATATTTTTCATCATAAACATGATCTTCCACTTCAGGATTATCTTTCGTGTAATAATCTGAACTCCATTGGTTTAAAGTTTCCCGCAACTGTTGTGCGGTGTCACTTGCCTCTTGCTCAGAATATTCAGTAATCAGTTTTGATAAAGCCATCTTATTTCCTCCAACTATGGTAATGCAATGTCGAGTTCTACCGGACAGTGATCTGATCCAAAAATTTCATTATGGATTTTTGCACCTTGCAACTTTGTTTGTAAATCATTGGACGTAACAAAGTAATCAATTCGCCAACCCGCATTATTATCACGAGCATGGAATCGATAGCTCCACCACGAATAAATATCAGCCTTATCAGGATAGAAGTAACGAAATGTGTCGGTAAAACCACTATTTAGTAATTGCGTGAACTTTTCGCGTTCTTCATCCGTAAAGCCCGCATTGTGATGATTAGTTTTATCGTTTTTTATATCAATTGGTTCGTGGGCAACGTTTAAATCACCGCAGAAAATAACAGATTTCGTTTGCGCGAGCTTGTCAACATACTGCCGAAATGCATCATCCCACGTCATCCGGTAATCTAAACGTTTTAGTTTCGTTTGTGAATTTGGCGTGTAATTAGTGATCATGTAAAAATCTGGATACTCTAAGGTGATTAACCGTCCTTCGTGATCGTGGATATCAACATCCATGCCATATTTTACGCTGAGTGGCTTTGTTTTGGTGAAAATAGCCGTTCCTGAATAACCTTTGCGATCCGCATAATTCCAGTATTGATAATAACCGGGCAAATCCAGCTCAAGCTGACCTTCTTGCATTTTTGTTTCTTGAATACAAAAAATATCGGCATCAAGCGTTTTAAATGATGTCATAAAGTCGTGGGTCACGGCGGCCCGAATTCCATTGACGTTCCAAGAAATTAATTTCATGGTTTTAATTACCTCTTTAAATAGCTTTAACAACTCTATGCTTAGAATTATACCATTTTGCTTGGATTTTCTTAAAGTTATCCTTGTTCTTTTGTAAAACTTCAGGAATAAACAAAAAAAGTTCCGAAGAAAATATTTCAATTTTCTTCGGAACCAATTTTAAAAATTACATATCTTTCAAAATTTCAGACAAGGCTGGTTGACCAAAAATATTGTACGTTTTCTTAAATCGGTCAATCGTTGCCTGATCAAACTGATCTGGATCCAAAGGCATAAATGAGGTATCGACGGGATCCACATTTTTAATCTTGGCATCTACCACAATTGGACGCGTATTTCCAGACTTTTGTAATTCATCAATTTTATCAAAGGCTTCGCTCAGAGATTTCTGATCGGTGACCGTAAATCCAATGGCACCCATGTTTTCAGCAATGCCAGCCCAGTTAGCCCCCTGTAAATCAATCCCATAAGGAGCTTGCTTAGCTGCAATTTTTTCGTGCTGGATAAACCCAAAGACCTTATTTTCCAAAACTACATTAACAACTGGTAATTGATATTTCACTTCCGTTAACAGGTCCTGCATAACCATTGCATAGCCGCCATCACCCGAAATAGTAAAGACCTGGCGATCTGGAAAGCTCAATTTACCAGCCAATCCAGATGGCAAGCCATACCCCATCGTGGCAAACCATGAAGAAAGGGTAAATTTCTGGTTTTTATTTAAAGGTAACTGACGAACGGCCCACTCAGTATTATTGCCGACATCGGCCCCAAAGATGGCATCATCATTGGCATGTTGTTTGATAGTTTTCATAACCGCTTCAGCAGGTAAGCCCTCGGAATCGTCATCAGCTAATGTATCTAACCATTTGTCCCAATTCTGCTTGTCTAATCGGGCAGCCTTTAAGAAGTTGGTAGGAGCAATGGTTACATCCCGCTTAAGCAATTCTTCTAAGAATCCTTTGCCATCACCTAAAATGGCTAAATCAACATCGCGTTGTTTACCAATATCAGCAGCATTGTTGTTTACCTGAATGATCTTAACGCCTTCTGGCAAGAAACGTAGAAATGGGTAGTTTGTCCCCACAGAAACAACGAGATCTGCCATCTGGGAAACCTCAAAGCCAGGCTTAGTGCCTAATCGGCCACGAGATCCCATGAAGTTTGGATGATCAGTTGGCATCACTCCAGTCGCCGGTACCGTTGATAAGACTGGCAGGCTGTACTTTTCAGAAACTGCCACTAACTCTTTTGTTGCGCCCTTCAGGCCAACGCCAGCCCACGAAATTGGATGTTTCGCATTTTGAATAGCATTCACAACTTTATCAATCGTTGCTTCATTAAATTTAGTTTGCATTTGTTCTTTATAAATTGGCGCTGTTTTAAAATCAGTAAAGTCAATTTCTTGGCCAGACAAATCATCAGGAATTATCACAACTGCTGGTCCTTTATGCGCATAGGCTGCGCGAATGGCTTGATCAACCACGTACGGAATTTGTTGGGCACTAACAACTTGTTCATGGAAAAATGCTACGTCAACAAACATAGGATCTTGATTCATTTCTTGGAAAAATGAAGTGTTCATAACGCCTGTCGCGGATTGTCCCACAATGGCTAAAACAGGAACGTGATCCATTTTGGCATCATATAAGCCATTAAATAAGTGAGTTGCTCCAGGACCAGCTGATCCAAAACTGACCCCAATCTTACCGGTAAGTTTTGCATCTGCAGAAGCGGCTAAGGAACCAACTTCCTCGTGACGAACCTGAATATATTTGATTTTATCTTTTTCTTGGTACAAACCATCCACAGTATTGTTAATTGAATCGGCCGTAATTCCATAAATATGATCTACTTGCCAATCTTCCAGTACTTTTGCTAAGGCTTGTCCAGCTTTCATTTTTGTCATGTGTGTTCTCCTTGTGAATATTAAATTTAGTTTTTTGCTTACTTTTCGTAAGTGAATAATTTCAGTTTACCTACTTTCTTATAAAGAAGCAAGTGTTTTTGCTCTAATTTTTAAAATTCATTTTTAATTTAGCGTAACTCCGTGATATGATTGACTCGCCAGCGTTTCTATGGTGTTTCTTAAACGATAATTTTGGAGATAATCAAAATGTCAGACTTACTAAACTATTTGGATAACTATAACCGACCTATTACACCTCATTTAAATGTGGCGGATCAAATGCTACTTTCGCGCTTGCCTTTTTTCCCATTTGAAAACATCGTCTCTGCAAATTCTGATAATCAAATTTACTTGCCAGAGGCTCTAAAACTGTTAACCAACAAATTAGCTGCTAATTCTGATCATCTGCTACTTCATAATGATCGAATCTTAATTGAAAAACTATCCAACTCTTTTCGATTCAAAAAAATAGCTCTTTCTGACTTTCAAGTACATCATTCTGATGATCTCCAAACCCAATATGCAGCCATTTCAATTACAATTGAACCCAGTCTTACAATTATTGCTTTTCGAGGAGCAGACGGGACCCAGTTAGGTTGGCAAGCAGACATGAGTCTTGTTTACACACCCGAAGATACAAGTTGGCAGACTTTCTCATTAAGTTATTTATCTCAAGTTGCTTCCACAATCTCTGGTCCCTTACAATTAATTGGCTTCTCTAAAGGTGGCAGCATGGCCACCGCCGCAGCGTTAAAAACAACGGCGAGCATTCAAGACCACCTTCAACAAGTCGTTAACTTCGATGGTCCGCAAGGTTCCAAATTGCCTAACTTATCTGCTCCTCTCCAATCGATATTTTATACATATTTACCACAATTGCCGTTTTTCGGACTTGGTTCAAATTATCCGCAATCCCCACAAATCATAAGCAGCCAGTCAACTGGCATTTGGCAACATGATCTGTACAGTTGGCAAATTCCAGACACTAGCCCCACCGTTTTAGGCATGGCTAGTTCAACAAATCCATTTTTAAACCAATCCCTTCGCAAATGGCTTTGCTCCTTGAAACAAAATGATGCACGCTTATTCATTAACACTTTCTGGGACATCTTGAACGACACCCAGGCCGTTACCGTTAACGACCTAATCAAGCACTGGCAACAGGTAACTAAGTTATTTCAAAACCAAAGTAAAGCTTGGGATCCAGTTGCACAAGAAATGGGTCAAAAAACCTTGCAAGCTGTGTTTCAAATTATCGTGACATTTAGTTAGTGTAAGGTTTTCCTAGATGGTCAATAAAATTCTAGGAATATTCATTTTGAGTTGAATATATAGAAAAAGACCTGTAGCCTTTTAATCGACGAAGATTAAAGGAAAGGATACAGGTCTTTCATGTATATTTTAGCAGATTTTATTGAATCATTGGGAAATTTAGACAGTTTATTTGATTTAGAGGAGCAGGTAATTCTTCATCTTAGGAAGTCATTCCAGCTGGTTGTAGCTGAATATCTGAGGCAATTAGATGAAACACTCGTTCCATCAATTCCGGCAGAAAATACATTCATTAATCGACAGGCCAGAACAATTGAGTTTATGTTTGGCGCCGTGAATTTTGAAAGAAGATGTTATCTTCGACCCAATGGAAGTTATTACTTCCCGTTGGATGAACAACTTCAGTTGGAAGAAAGAAAAAGAATTTCACCTTATTTTAAAAGTGTCGTTGCCAAAATTGGGCAAACGACAACGATGAGAAATACGGCCGCAATGATCAATCTGGCAAGTCAGACGGATATTAGTGCCTGGTCAGTAGACCGAATTATCAGAGACATGGCAGATACCGTGAAGACAGAAGAAAAATCGTCCGAAGAGAAACTAGTTAAGAAACGAAAAGTTGAAAACTTAGTGGTTGAAGGCGATGCCTTTGAGATACACAAAATTAATCGACGAAGACAAGACGTCCACCATTACATTGTTTTTGAATCAGGATTAGATGGAACAAGATCAAACAAAGTTGAGTTTGTTGGTATCAATCAAAAAAAGGTTCAAAAACGAGTAACTGACTACATTGAGAAGTATTATAAAATCAGTGAAATGACCGTGTTTACAGCAAGTGATGGTGGCCCAGGGTATAACCCGAAAAGTATGCGAGAAATAGTTCCGAGTGCTCAAAGAGTTGAATTTACTATCGATCGGTATCACTTTGTCAAAAAGATTAAACAAACCTTTGGTTTATTTAATCCATTGGTTGATAAGGCCGTTAAGAGCGTTAGCCTGTATGATCAGAATCAGTTAAACGTTATTTTAGATACATTTGAGTCGCAAATTAAAACTGATAAGGAACTTGAGAGCCTAAGGGTCCTAAGACAATATTTGGCAAGAAATTGGCAGTTTATAAAGTCTCCACACGATCGTGGCTTCATGAGGGTCGGCAAATTGGGATCCGTTGAAAGCTCACACAGAGCGTACACGTATCGAATGAAAAAGCAGGGCAAAGTATGGTCCGAAAAGGGCCTTGAGGCTATGTTGAAATTAATTGAAGCTCGGGTAAACGGTAAGCTAGATAAATACTTACGTGGTGGTTTAAGAAAGTTACAAGAGCTAACGATTGAGATCGCTACGGAATCATTGAAGACGTTGAGTCCAGCTCAGCTGAGCAACAAGCACCATTCTAAGCATATTGGAGTTCTTTCAGGTAAAATACCAGTTGATGCCCCAACAAGTAGCCCTATCGGAGCAATGGCAAAAATATTTTCAAACTAATTATTGTGTATAAATATTTGGTTGATTATAAGGCACCTAGGAAAACTTGACACATACGACATTTACCCGCTTTTAACAAATGCCTGCAAACGTGGTACTCTTAGTGTATGAAAACTGAAAGAGATAAAATTACCGCTGATGAATCTTACAAAGAGTTCGATTCAGAGCTGATTGCCCGTCGCAAGGTAATTCGGCAAGAACTTCAGGAAATTAACCAGATTACTGATAATGAAAACAGAAACCAACGTTTTCAGAAACTTCTTGCAAACACAGGTGACCATTTCTTTGTAGAAAGTGATTTCAAGTTTGATTATGGATTTAATATCCATATTTGGGATCACTTCTATGGCAACTACGACATCACAATGCTGGACACTTGTCCCATTACGATTGGCAGTTATTGCTATTTTGGTCCGAACGTTGGTTTATACACGCCAGTTCATCCCTTAGATGCAAAGCGGCGCAATGCCGATGTTGAAATGGGAGCTCCGATCACAATTGGCGATAGCGTTTGGATGGGTGGTCGTGTGACTGTTCTACCCGGCGTCACCATTGGTAATCGGGTCGTTGTTGGTGCAGGTTCTGTCGTTACCAAATCTGTGCCAGATGATGTTGTGATTGTGGGCAATCCTGCTCATATCATTCATCATTTGGATCAGAATGGTGATGTGATGAAAAAATAGAGTGTCCCAAAAAGACGTTTAGCTTCTGAGCATACTGTCGTTGCCCATAGAACTAAAGTTGCTAAAGCAACAAGTTCTCATGGCAGCCTAGATAACCGAATGATTCGCACTTGGAATCGTTTGGTTATCGTAGCTAAGCGGAAGAAGCTGCCTTTTTTGGCACGTTTAATTCAATCAATGAAAAACGAGCGAATTCATTAATATTTGTAAAGCCCAAAACACTGTACAGATATCCTCAATGGATAATGTATGGTGTTTTTATTTGGTCCAAAATTTAGTTTCTTTCACACGTTTTATTTCGTTATTATTGTTAGCTCATTTTTTGGAAGCATGCCTGGCGAAATCAAACACGTCTAACGCAGGATATCCTTCCCGTTGCGCGATTATTTCACAGGATTCAATTGCTCCCCTACACTTACTTATATATTAGGAGGATTATTATTTTACACCACAGTAATATAGATAAAACTGTTTTTATTCCCACCGTTAGTCTCTTCGCCCTTGTTTCGCTTGGACTCATTCTTGGCGGTTCTCATCTTCGGATTGTCCTTAGCAACCTTATGAATGGCATCACTGCTCACATGAGTTGGGCTTACCTCGGCATTTACATCATTAACTTCATTTTCTTCATGTTTTTGGCCTTCAGCCACTTTGGCAAAATCAAACTTGGCCATGCAAACGACAAACCTGAATACAGTAGCTTCCAATGGGGCAGCATGGTTTTTGCCACTGCCATTGATGCCAGCATTCTCATGCTCAGTATGGTTGATCCATTACGTTATGTTCAACATCCTATTTTTGGTGATAAACCTTATTCTGCTGCCGCTTACGGCGATGCACACATGCTTGGTCAGTTTAACTGGGGTCCCATGGCTTGGATGATGTTTGCTTCGGCCACAGTCGCCATTGCTTACGTGATGTACGTACGTAATGCCCGGGTTATGCGAATCAGTTCTGCCATTTCATTTTTAAAGGGTCCTGAACGCTATAAGAAAGTCATTCGTCAAATTATCGATTTCTTAGTTGTCTTTGGTATTATGGGCGGGATTGGCTCTTCAGTCGGTATGGAAATTCCCGTACTTTCTAAAATCATCAATCAAATCACCGGAGTTCCCGACACCTTATTCTTAAAACTATTTATGTTTTTAATTTTATTTATTATCTTTGCCGTCACCGTTTTTCACGGTATCAAAGGCGGGATTGATAGATTGAGTGCTGCCCATATTTGGACAGCAATTGGTTTTCTCCTCATTGTCTTGTTTATTGGCCCAACGTTAACCATTTTTCGTGATGAAGGTAACAGTTTACGTTTAATGGTCACCAAGTTCATCACGATGAGTACTGGGACCACAACAACTGGTTCCCCAGATATCGTAAAAAATGAAACAATCTTTTATTGGGGCTGGTGGTTATCTTACATGCCTGTAATGGGATTATTCATTGCGCGCATTTCTCGTGGTCGCACAATTCGTCAGGTTGTCGTTGGCATGTTAGGTTATGGTGCCCTCGGTTGCATGAGTTTTTATGCCATTCTTGGTGGTTACTCGCTTTACCTGCAACAAACAGGGGTTATCAATTTAGTCCACATTTTAAACACGCAAGGACAAGCAGCTGCAATTGCGGCCGTTCTCAGTACGTTGCCGCTTAAAATGTTAATGTTAATTATTTATAGTATTTCTTGCTTTATCTTTTTGGCCACCACAATTTCATCGTCAGCATTTATTGTGTCGTCGTTTACAAGTCGTCACTTGGCGCCAGGAGAACAACCCAGTCAGTTTAATCGCTTGATTTGGGTAATTGTCTTCATCATCTTCTCCTTTGGAATTGTCTTTGTCGGTGGATTTAAGACCGTTCAGGCCATTAGCTCAATTGCGGGATTCCCGTTAATTGTGGTGTGTGGATTATTACTGATTTCTATCTGTCAGATGATTCATCAAGATCAAAAAGTCATCCAAGCCAAGAAAAAAACCGTTTTATTTATGCCACACGTTACGCCAGAAATTGTGCGTAAACAAAAGCGTGTCGAGATTGCTTTAGCGAGTTATCTACATGAACAACCTCGGAACCAAAGCGATCCAGAATTAAGCTAAATTAAAATTACAAAAGCTCATCAAGTTGACCACATATGATCAATTTGATGAGCTTTTACTTTTCGCCAAGAGATTACCAAAAATTGTTGTATAATCAAGGCATATTCACGGGGGAGATCTAATGATGGAAAATCAATTAATTAACTTTACACAGCGACTAACCAAAAAACATTTCTATCAAGCTATTATCAATGCGCTTCGAATTTTATTACCATTTGAATTCATTGGAATTTCCCTACATATTATTTATGAAACGACATTCCACAGAAATGGAATTTTCGAGGCTATTTTTGATCTTCATTCACATATCCCCGCGTTTAAACAAATCGGCATGACGCTAAAGGTATCAGAAAGCCTCATTTTCCTTTCGATTGCACTTTTGATAGCCTTTTTAGTGGCGGATCTGCTTGTTTCATCATCAACCAAGTATCAAAATAATCATTTAGCTGGTCTAATCAGCCTGATTCTTTACTTCACATTAATCTCTGAAACTTCACCTAGTCTTAATCTGCTTCAAATTTCTGAATCCTCTGGAAATATTCTGCTTCCAATTGTTATGGGCCTAATCATCGGCTTTAGTTTTCTTAAACTTCAGTCAAACTTCCACTCAACATTTGATACCAATCTTTCTATCCTGCTATTTTTCATTTTCATTCTGATTGTTGGTGCCATTGGCCTGACCGTTCATCAAACTCAGTACTACGCCACCTTATTTTATCAGCAGGTGACCAGTCTATTAAATATCGGCCAACATCCCTCTTTCTTTAAAATTTTACTAGCTGTTAGTTTACGAAACATTGCCCACTTTTTTGGTATGATTAGCGATTTCACAAACACAGTTGCAAATCACTTTCCTGATGAGAGCGCCAATCTGGCCTATGCCAGTGCTCATCATAATCTCTGGAAGATTCCCTATCCGATTACGTTTCACACCCTTTATAATTCATATGGGATGCTTGGTGGTAGTGGAATGCTACTAGCTTTAAACGGTACCCTCCTGTTCAAAGTTAAGGACAAACAAATGCAATTTGCTGCCCGGCTTTCCATGGGACAAACCCTGTTTGATCAAGGTGGCACTTTATTATTCGGCATCCCTGTTTTATTTAATCCGCTATTATTAATTCCATTTTTACTGTCACCTTTAGTCAGTATGATACTTGCCTTTCTTTTCATTAGCTGGAAACTTGTGCCCCCAGCAACCTATATGATTCCTAACGCCACTCCTAGTCTCTTACGTGCCTTTCTGGGCACAAATGGCGACTGGCGAGCCCTCATACTTAGCCTAATCTGTGTGGCCGTCTCTGGGATCATTTACTATCCTTTTGTAAAAATGTTAAATCGGGCAACCCTTGAGCAAGGAGATGAGATGCATGACTAAATGGTTACGAGGTCTAATTTTGGCAGGTTTAATTCTAATAATCGCTATTTTTGGACTAAAGTGGACGCGCCAGAATATGCGGAACGCGATGCCGGCCAACAATTCACGTATATCTCCCATCATTCTTGTTCCTGGGAGCAGTGCGACTCAGGAACGCTTCGATGCAATGGTTAATGAATTAAATCAAAACACACATACGACCAGCAGCTTATTAAAGGTGACCGTCCATCCTGATGATCATTTATCTTACAGCGGTCAATTTCGGCCTGGAATCGTCCAACCCTACATTGTAATTGCGTTCGCTAATAATAAAGATGGTTATTCAAATATCAAAAAACAAACTCAATGGTTCCAACATGCCATGCTCATCTTGACCGCACGCTATCATTTTAATAATTTCTCCGCAATTGGGCATTCCAACGGCGGCCTTGTCTTGACCCGCTACCTTGAAAAATATTTTAATCGTCAAAAACTACGAATGAATACTTTGATGACAATTGCGTCTCCTTTCAACTTCTCAGAAACAAATATCGATAAACGAACCCAAATGCTGAGTGACCTAGTCCGGGATAAATCAAAAATTCCTTCCAATTTAGTAATGTATTCGGTTGCAGGAACTGAAAATTATAATAATGATGGCACGGTTCCATTTGCGAGTGTTGAAGCCGGCAAATATATTTACCAAGATCAGGCCAAAAGTTACACGCAAATCACCGTCACGGGGGAAGACACGACCCATCATGACTTACCTCAAAATCGGGAAATTGTCAGTTTGATTCAACAATACATCCTTGGTAACCCTAATAAGAACCCCCAACCCGAAGTTAATGTGGCACCACAATAACAATCCCATTTAATTATGTCCGCCTAATATCACACATAGATAATCTTATTCGCAAATACTATACCCTTTCTAGTAATTCGAGTTATACTGTTACGTTGTAAGGGCAAGTAACCCTTTAAATTGAAGAAAAAGAGGCCAATATTTTGGATAAAGTAAATCAAAATAGTACAACGCGGTATGCTTCTATGCAGCTCAACGATGTCTATAAATATTTTGATAATCGAGTAGGAGGTAGTTGATTAATTCAACTACCGACCTCTCACACCACCGTACGTACGGATCCGTATACGGCGGTTCAGTAATTTAAGCACTTTGAATGAACTGGAGTGTCTTGGTTAGATTCATTAATCCAAGGCGTTCCAGTTTTTCATTTGTTAAGGTATATAACAAGGTTTTACTATGCGCTGTACGCCAGTAACCCTTACGGGTATTGGCAGACTTAACCGCATCACTTGTAGATAATCCTAATCGTTTCAAGTTATTTATCTTTGTCTTGGTCTTCTTCCACTGTTTCCAGATATACTGCCGTATACGAGACCTTAACCATTTGTCCAATGTCTGAATAAAAGTAGTCATCTTTCCAACAGAAAAATATTGGATCCAGCCGCGCATCTTTTGCTGAATTTCTTGAAATATCTTGTCAGTTGACACCCCACGATTGCGCTTAGTAATTTGCTTAAGCGCTTGCTTAATTCTAAGCTTGGGTTCTTTGGCTGGTCGTACATAAGCACCACCATGTCCGACTCCCAATGAAAATCCTAAGAATTTTAGTCGTAGAGGTGATCCAACCTGTGTCTTCTTTTGATTGACCGTTACTTTTAGTCGACCTTCCAGAAAATTAGAGATACTTTCAAGAACTCGTTGCCCAGCTCGCTGACTTTTAACGTAAATATTACAGTCATCCGCATATCGGACAAATTTATGGCCTCGTTTTGTCAATTCTTTATCAAGTTCGTTCAAATAAATGTTGGCTAACAATGGTGAAAGTGGACCTCCTTGGGGAGTTCCTTTTTCACTGCTTTCAAATAAGCCATGATTCATGACCCCACTGGTTAAAAATCGACGAATCAATTTTGTTAACCATGGATCATTCACGTATTGTTCAATGAACTTAATTAATAAATCGTGGTTCACAGTATCAAAGTACGCTTTTAGGTCTAGGTCAACCACTCGGTGAAATCCTTCGTTATAAAATGAAACGACCTGTTTAATGGCTTGTTGGGCACTTCTTCCTGGACGAAAACCAAAACTACTCTCTGAGAACGCTTGCTCAAACACTGGGCTCATAACTTGGGCTACCGCCTGTTGGACCATACGGTCAACAACTGTCGGAATTCCTAATTTACGGGTACCTCCGTTGGGCTTGGGAATCTCTACTCGTTTAACCGGCGCTGGTTTATATGTGCCATTTGCTAGTTGTTCAAGTAGCTCTTTCCGGTGTTCTTTCAGGTATGGCAAAAGGTCTTCAACGGTCATGCCGTCTAAACCAGCTGCTCCTTTATTCTTGGTCACCCGTTGATAGGCTAAATTCAGATTATTTCGGGCTAAAACCAAGTCTTGAAACTTAATGCCACTCATTCTTGTATTTTCACCAGAGGCAGTGCTACGCGCCCCGATATGCTCTTGGTCTTCCAGACCTGCCATCCATCGGTGGTCAGCTATTTGTTCTGTTTTCTGCGATTTTCGCACTGCTTCCACCTCCAATATCAATTACGAGTTATTACTGTTCGGTCCTTCGTTCACTTCGTGGACTACTATGACCTCGGCTGACTCCTGCATTACTCAACATTCCATCACTGAAGTGCTTGTCTTTGTGGAACATAACGTTCCTCTTGTCGGAAACGTGTAATACAGGTCTCCCCGGGTAAGAACGCTAACTTTCGTACCATCTCACCGTTGGCTTTACCGTCATGACTTCGAGTAGTATCGGACTTCAGTTTGTTAGGCAACCTTATCCAGTCATTTCGGCCTTGTAGCCACTTCTTGTTCATCGGTGCAGTACTTCGCCTGCGGCTTCCTTCGGATTCCACTTCACAGTGGACACCCTTGCCATTGGCTCATGGTTCCGACTACTACGGCCCATAACGGACTTTCACCGCCTAGTTAGCGCCCATGCCGGGCGCACCTAAAGAAACCGGGTTAACTTCAGAAAAGGCAGCCGGTTTATTAAAGAAATTTGGACCTAATACAATCCAACGAAGTCAAAAGCAATCGCAACTCAAAGCATTCCTGAAAAACTTTACGAGTTTAATGGCGATCTTACTTTGGGTCAGTGGCTTCATTGCTATTTTTGCCAGCATGACAGAACTTGGAATTGCTATTTGGGCGGTTAATATAATCAACGGTGTTTTCAGCTATTGGCAGGAACATCAGGCCCAAAAAGCCACCAATTCATTACTAAAAATGCTGCCCACCTACGCCCAGGTTATACGGGATGGAAAACCACAGCAAATCAACTCTGAAGATCTTGTTCCTGGCGATGTCTTCATGATCCAAGCTGGGAATAGTATCTCAGCAGACGCTCGAATTATCGATTCGAACTCACTTCAAGTTGATGAATCGGCCTTAACTGGTGAATCTGTTCTTGTAAACAAACAACCTGGTTATTCACATGGCGTTGGTCGTTTTGCAGAATCTAATTTAGTTTTTGCTGGAACGGTTGCCGGAAGCGGAACAGCGACTGCAGTAGCCGTTGCAACAGGGATGCATTCTGAATTTGGTAAAATTGCAAAACTTACTCAAAGTCAAAAACATCATTCTAGTCCCCTTGAAATTGAACTTAATCATTTAACCAGGCAGTTATCATTAATTGCCATTTCAATCGGGGTACTCTTCTTCATATTGGCAATCTTTTTTGTCCACTATCCAATTGCCAAATCATTCATTTTTGCTTTAGGAATGATTGTTGCGTTTATTCCAGAAGGCTTGCTACCAACCGTTACCTTGTCATTAGCACAAGGCGTGACCCGAATGGCTAAAAAGCACGCCCTTGTAAAGGATTTGAATAGTGTTGAAACCCTGGGTGAAACAACCGTAATTTGTTCCGATAAAACAGGAACCCTAACGCAAAATCAAATGACCGTGGATCATCTTTGGTTAGCTAGCCATCAATATACGGTTAGTGGAGAAGGCTACGTCAATAACGGCCACATTCAATTAGATGATCAAGATGTTGATGTTTCTAAGGACCCTGGTTTACAAATATTATTACGGGTTTCCGCACTGAATAACGATACGAAAGTTAACCCACCAGAAAAATCTGGCGATAATCCTAAAATTATTGGAACCCCAACCGAAGCTGCATTAATTATTTTGGCTGAGAAGGCTGGCATTAACGTTGAAGAAGAAACTAAAAAAGTTCCTCGGATTGGAGCATTGCCATTTGATTCTGATCGAAAACGGATGTCCACTTTCCATAAAGTAGATGGTAAAAACACAATTTGTGTAAAAGGTTCATTAGATGGTATTTTACCAATTAGTGATACGATCTTGGATAACGGAAAAGCCCGTCCCATCACAGATGCAGATCGTAAACAAATCAACGAGGCCGATAAAAAATATGCAGCCGACGGTTTACGATCATTAGCAATTGCCTATCGGACTCCTACTGATGATTCCGACATGCCTGCTGATCCAAAAGACTGGACCATTAAAAATGCTGAACAACATCTTACTTTTGTGGGCTTAACAATTATGTCTGACCCACCACGTCCAGAAATTTTTGAAGCGGTTCGCAAATGCCGAGAAGCAAGTATTCGAATCATTATGGTTACCGGTGATAGTGCTTTAACAGCTAAAAGTATCGCTACTAAAATCGGAATTACCGGCGATAAAGCCCGGGTAATTACTGGTGATGGTGTGAATGATGCACCTGCTCTTAAAAAGGCTGATATTGGGGTCGCAATGGGAGTTACCGGAACTGATGTCGCTAAAGATGCTGCAAATATGATTTTAACCGATGATAATTTTGCATCCATCGTTTCAGCTATCGAAGAAGGACGAACTGTTTATAGTAACTTGCAGAAATTCCTGTTATATATTCTTAACAGTAATATGCCAGAAGCTGCACCATCCATCATTTTCCTGTTTACACGAGGTTTAGTTCCTTTGCCTTTGACAGTTATGCAAATCTTAACGGTTGATTTAGGTACCGATATGTTGCCTGCCTTAGGTTTAGGTGCTGAAAAGAGTGAACCTGGTATCATGAAACAGCCACCACGCGCACGGACAGCTCATTTACTGAATCGTGGCATCATTATAAAGGCCTTTTGTTGGTACGGCATGATAGCGTCAGTCATTTCCACGTGTGCTTACTTCTTTGTAAACAAACTAAATGGTTGGCCAAATGTTGCCCTTGCTGCAAGTGGTCATGTCTATCAAGAAGCTACGACTATGACTTTAGCTGCAATTGTCTTCTGTCAAATTGCGGCTGCCATTAATTGCCGAACAAAACTTTCTTCAGTATTCAGTATCGGCCTCTTCAGTAACCATCGAATTTGGGGTGGCATTGTCTTTGAAGTGATTTTATTGGCTCTTCTCATTTATGTTCCGTTTTTACAAGGCTTGTTCAATACAG
This sequence comes from Pediococcus damnosus, assembly GCF_001611155.1. Taxonomy (NCBI): domain Bacteria; kingdom Bacillati; phylum Bacillota; class Bacilli; order Lactobacillales; family Lactobacillaceae; genus Pediococcus; species Pediococcus damnosus. The sequence continues at coordinate 1,289,509 of NZ_CP012294.1, read as the reverse complement.
CTGCCATTGGCGGAAGAGAATGGTTATTATTAATTTGCATTCCAATTCCACTCGTTTTAATAGAAGAATTACGAAAGTACTTTTTCCGCAAGCGAGCGGCAAACTAAAGATTTTAAAAAGACTGGGAAAGTATTTTCCTAGTCTTTTTATTTTTATATTTCCGAACTTTATATCTAAAGGCTGAAAGTACAAAGTTTCACCTAATTACCTGACACAAAAAGATTAGTAACAATCAAATTAGTTTAGATTCCGTCTTCCAGCAATTCGGGCTGTAACGTAGTGCGAGTTCTTGTGGCAAAGATAGCCGCAAGAACTCGCACCCCGTTCCAGGCCAAGTGAGCCGAAGAACGGTAATTAACCTAATTTGGGTGAATTAAATCGTTTAATAACAGTAACTGAAGTCATTTTTTACTTTCAACCTTTAGATTTTATACCTAGAACATGGAAATAAGGCAATGGCTCGGAATCTAACCGCCCTATTTCCAACTCTCTTTTTAGGACAGCTTCACAAAGCAAACCACAAGATCTAAGTGCGCCTCTGGCGGGATTGCGATCCCACCGCCGTCACCCTTAGTTTTTGTAGTTTAACCGCTTTGTTCCACTCACTTGATCACTTTTAATTTCATTTTTTGTTATTCGTGGTATTGTTAAGCTAACTTAAAAATGAAATGGAGAGATGTTTGATGACTGCTTTAACTGATACATTTACGCTTCGCAACGGGGTTAGAATTCCTAAAGTTGGTTTTGGTACCTGGCAAGTTCCCGATGGCGACGTTGCCTATAATGCCGTCGCTAATGCTTTGAAAGCTGGCTATCGTCATATTGACACAGCTTGGCAATACCAAAATGAAAAGAGTGTGGGTAAGGCCATTCGTGATTCGGGCATCCCTCGTGATCAAATTTTTGTCACCACTAAATTACCTGCAAAAAGTAAAAGTTATGATGAAAGCCTAAAATTCTTTGAAGAAACCATGCAAAATCTTGGACTAGACTACGTAGATCTTTACTTGATTCACGCCCCATGGCCATGGGAAGAAATGGGTGCTGATTATTCCAAAGAAAACGTAGAAGTTTGGCGTGCAATGGAAAAAATTTATAAATCCGGGCGCGCAAAAGCCATCGGAATCTCCAATTTTAACGTACAGGACCAAAAAAACATTCTCGAAAATTGTGAAATTGAACCCATGGTTAATCAACTTCAATATTACATTGGCTACACAGAGCCTCAGAATGTGCAGTTTGCAAAAGAAAGCGGCATGCTGGTTGAGGCCTTTTCACCACTTGCTACTGGCTATTTATTGAAAAATGACACCGTCGCTGATATTGCTAAACAAAACAATGTTACCATTGCCCAATTAGCTATTAAATACTGTATCCAACATGACATTCTCCCATTACCTAAGTCTGTCAATCCAGCTCACATTAATGAAAACAAGGAATTAGATTTTGTGATTCCAGATGAAGACATGGAAACATTGGATAGTTTAGTAGATACAGCTCCTGGTGAAGACCATAACGAATAATTATTAATACCACAAAGGCTCACTTACATTTCAGTAAGCGGGCCTTTTAGATCCTCTTAAATAAAGTTTGGCGGTGATTAATTAGAATTCCTAATCCCGTCATAATTATTGACAGTAACATAACTAAAATAAGGATTGGTTCCCAACTATTTAACCGATTTTGCACAAACCCAAACAAGACCGGGCCAACCGCTCCGACAATATAGCCGAGTGATTGCGCCATTCCTGAAAGTGCGGTTGTTTCTTGGACAGTCGTTGCCTTTTTTTGAAAAAATACAATACAGACACTAAAGGCGGCTCCTGAAGCAGCTCCCATGATGATTGAAAAAAACGCATTTATCCAAAATCCATGCGTCACCACACTCAATCCAGCAGCACCACCGATAAACCCAATCCCCACAATGGCAACGATGATGCGCATGCCATGCTTCTTTTCAGCTAGTAACGGCACTGTAAGTGAAAGTGGCAACACACTTAACTGAAATAATGTCGCTAAGCTTCCAGCCTGAACTGTCGAAAATCCGCGTGATATCCAAATTGTCGGTAACCAGGTTAACAAAGAATAGTAAAGCAACGACTGGATGCCAAAAAATAAAGTAATTATCCACGCAAGCGAGGCCCGCCACACTGAACGTGAGGTTTGTGGGCGCTGATTGTATTTAATTCGCACCGGTTTCATCACCAAGAGACATAAAACCCACACGATCAATCCGGCAACCCCGACCAAGGAAAAAGTACCCATTGTTGTCTGGAGGTTGGTTTTGGTGGCCAGGAGTCCAGAAAAACCAGTCCCGATTGAGACCACTAATCCCATAGATACAGTATATAAACTAGTTTTTATTGCAATTTGAGTTGGAAACCGTTCCTTGATAATTGCTGGTAACAAGACATTGCCGCCTGCAATCCCGGCACCAACCAAACAGGTCCCGATCATCAATGCCCAGATAGTAGGTATAATTCTTAAATAGCTTCCAATGGTTAGCAAAATTAATGCTGCTAACAAAGTCCGCTCACTCCCATATTTGTTTCCAGCTTTTGCAATGAGGGGTGAAATCAGCGCAAACATGACCAATGGAATGGTGGTCAGCAAACCTGCTAATGATGGAGCAAGGCCTACGCTCCGCTTCAGATCAGACAGTAACGGTGGTAACATGGTGATTGGGAGCCGGAGATTCGCTCCAACCAGAAAGATTCCAAACGTTAAAATTGCGGCCGAATCCTTTTTTCGTGACATAAAACAACTTCCTAAATTTATAATATTTTAAACACTCGCTTTTTAGCTTATCACAGTTTGTTTTGAATCGTTAAAAGGCAATCAAAAAATTAGACTGACAATCCTCTGTTTCTAAAACACATATCAAGGAGTCAAAAAATGTTTAAAAATGCTGATCTCTTATTTATCCAAAGTGTTCCCGATAACTTGTCAGACGCCATCTTGGAAAGCACCGCCACTTCAAAAACACCTAATTATGATCACGTCGCCTTACTTGAAGTAACCGCAAATAACGAATTTTTTGTTCTTCACACCCTTCCTTCAACCGGAAGTATTCGCGAAACTTTTAAAAAGTTCAAAACACGTCAGTGGGCAAAAATTGATTTATATCGCGCCACTCAAAAAATAGATGCTCCTTTAATTATTGAACAGGCCAAACAGCTTCTCGGACAAGTTTATAATGCCAGCTACGTTCCCAGTGCACCGGGCTATTACTGTGCTGACTTTATATATATAGCCTTTGAGCCCACACAAATATTCCATCTAATTCCGATGAACTTCATGGATCAAGAACATAAACAAATTTTACCTTTTTGGCGAAACCATTATGCAAAGTTAGGTTATTCTGTTCCAAACGGTGAGTTAGGTTTAAATCCAAATGACATGACTCAACAAGGCACAGTAACTAAAATTGAAAGCCTGACTCCATAAAAAAACACTGCCCAAAATTTCTGGACAATGCTTTTGATTTTTAATTTTGATCGTTAACTAATTTATGGTTCTTATTCCAAAATGGCGTTTTTACGACACCGTAAATTTTATTTTTAGGCACAAATCCATAGTACCGACTGTCATTAGAAACAATTCGGTTATCACCAAGCACGAAATAATAGCCCTTTGGAACCTGGGTTGCTCCGCGAAACTTCGGCCAATTTTCAAATTTACTTAAGCTAGCCAGTGTAAAACTCTTAACGCCAATAATATCTAGAGTTCCGGCCGTTTGCTGATTTTTACTAATATAACTCTGTGAAACTCTTTTTCCGTTCACAGTTAGTGTTCCATTAGCTCGATAGGTAATCCGGTCTCCCGAAACTGCAGTTACTCTTTTGACATATTCAAGCTTTTTATTTTTAACTCCGGGGTCAACTCCATAAGCGCCAAAAATCACGACTGAGTTTCGCTCAATCTTCGCCTGATGCACTAAAAGCCAACCCGTTCACTATTTTGTAAGTTAGGCTTCATTGAATCTCCCCTAACTACCGCTACTGAAAAAAAACTGGCCCGAATAATAATTGCTAAAACAAGTCCAATCGCAACAGGTAATAACCAACTTAACACTGATTTTAAATATTTCAATTTTCTCCTACCTTCTACAAATCAACGCCGCCATCAATTCGCATAATCTGCCCCGTCATAAATTCATTTTCCATACAGTATAAATAGGCCGACGCCACTTCTTCCACAGTTCCAACTCTTTTAAGCGGAACATTTTTGGCAAACGTTGCCGCCTGTTTCTCCAACTCAGTAGCTGGTATAGATCGCCACAATCCTGTTGGTGTCCACGTTGGTGAAACGGCGTTAACTCGATAATCTGGCGCCATTTCCACAGCCAAACCAGCCACCATTGTATTAATGGCTTGGTTTCCAACAATCGCGCCCGAAGCATCACTTGGATGACCACCTGATCCAGATGTGAAAATTAATGACCCGTGACGTTTCAAATGCTTGCTGGCAATTTTAGCAAGTTGCAAGTTCACGAAGAACTTTTCTTCAATGGTTTTACGAATTAACGCGAGTGAGCTATCCAAAAATCCACCACCCATCGCCCCACCGAGAGTCGAAATCACGTGATCAAATGGCTCCTGCGTTTCAAAAAAAGCCGTTAACGCTTGGGGGTCCCGTGCATCAATTGCCTGCCCCATTACGCCATTAGTTTGGTCCAGAAATTCACTCAACCGCTGTTCACTGTGGCCAATAACATGAATATCGGATTCTTTCTTTAGAGCTTGTCTAGCAACTTCTGCGCCAAATCCAGACGTTCCACCGATAATTAAAATTCGTTGATTTTTTAAATTCACAGTTTTCCTCCAACTGGTCTTTTAAAATATTTTGTACCATTGTAACGCCACACTAATGTTTGGATTGGCCGTATAAAATAAAGTATCTACCCCGCCTAGTTGTAAACCACGTTTTTGATAAAACTGACAGGCATTGAGGTTATCATCTTGAGCCTCTAGTTGAATTCCAACATAATCATTCTCTCGAGCCCATTTTTCTGCGGCTGCGAAGAGTTGTTGACCAATCCCCGCATGCCGATGGCCGGCTTTAATCGCAATGTTTTCAATATAACAAAACTTGTTCCAATTTCTAAACATCCGAATCTGGCCAACATTTTTTCCATCCAAATAAGCAAAATAAAGTTGCTTTTGAGGATCGGTTAAATAAGTTTCATCTGGTTTTTCGGAAGGAAATTTAGTTTTCTTAGCAACTGCAAAAGGTTCTTCAGTAACTGTCCATTTACCGCCCTTAAGCGTTGGAATGACACGTCCTGTTAATTCAAATGGCGTGTTTGACACATCCCAATCTGCCATATTTTCTTTGGTTAAGCCCACAATTTCAATCATTTTCAGTAACTTCCTTTTTTGCTAAGTATACCACTGACTAATTTACATTCTGGCCATAAATTGCCAAATACCCTCAATCTGTTTTACTATGAAAGTAACTTTTCCAGAGAGAAGGATTCCCATGTCTGAAGACCATACCAACGATGCTCGCTACAAACTATCTCCTTTTAAGCCGCTATCTGCTGATCAATTAAGCCTTAAAAACAAAATTCTAAAATTTATTAACCAGCATCTTAACCATTCGGACCACGCCATTTTCACAATTTACGGTGAAGCTGGGACCGGTAAAAGTGTTGTGCTAAGCCAAATTTTTAATGATATCCAAACTGCCGCTCGCAGTGATTCTACCAGCGATATCTATGCCACTAAAAACATTTTTTTAGTTAACCATCCTGAAATTTTGAAAGTTTATCAAGAAATTGCTGGTGACCAGCCTCACCTGTATAAAAAAGATTTTGATCGCCCAACCACGTTTATCAATCGTCGTCATAAAGATCATCTCATGTATGACATTGCCGTGATTGACGAGGCTCATCTCTTGTTATCACGCCCCGATCGCTATAATAATTTTGATCAACAAAATCAGCTGACAGAAATTATTCATAATAGCAGAATCGTCATTTTAGTTTTTGACGAAAATCAGGTACTCAAAACTAAAAGTTTTTGGAATCGAGAGCGTTTAGAAAAACTTGTCCAGCCTTATCCTCATGAAAGCTATGTCCTTCACAACCAATTCCGGATGCATGCAGATCCCAAATTGGTAGACTGGATTGATAGCTTTACACATGGCAAAATTGAACCCATCCCGCTTAAACGAAATGATCACTTTGATTTTCGTATCATGACTGACGCGGAAGAGATGTACCAATTAATAAAAAAACAAAATGACCGCGTCGGTTTATCGCGAATTGTGTCCACAACTGGTTATCCCTCAAAATTAGATGGTGGTAAACATTATATTGTGGAAGGAAACTTTAAACTTCCCTGGGATCAATACAACTATTCCAGCCAATCCTGGGCAGAAAAACCGACCACGATTAACGAAGTCGGCTCAATCTATACTGTTCAAGGATTTGACTTGAATTATGTGGGCGTTATCCTTGGCCCGCCAATTGAATATGTCCCTAAGACGGACGGCGTGACGGTTAACCTGGATAAAGTGACAGATAGTGAAATTTTTAAAAAAAGGGACGATTTAACCGATCCTAAGAAATTAAAAGCAATCAAAATTCGTTTGATTATGAACACCTTAAATGTCTTGTTAAAACGCGGTGTCCATGGACTATACATTTATGCAAGCCAACCTACGCTCAGAAAAAGACTCACCCAAAAGTAAAAATCATTCCTTAACAGTAATCTGTTAGGAGTGATTTTTTGCATTTATTCATTGGTAATATGAATGGCATCTTTAAATGGACCTTTCAAAAAGTCCCATAATGGTTCGGTAATGCCCAATTCATCCAAATCACTCGGCGATAGCTCATATCGAATAGATTTTTCATCATTGGCCATTACTTTTTGAACCCAATTTGGTTCACGAATTAATTCTTGACCCATTGCTGCAAATTCAAATCCGGCATCCATTACCTTTTCAACATCAGCTGGTTTGGTTAATTGCCCAACCACAATCATTGGAACTTGATGATCAACCACCTTTTGAATTTTTTCAATAATCGGTTGTGAATCCGTTGAATCGTTCAAAGAAGTTTGCTATGCCTTGTTTAAAGAAACATGAAGGTAATCAATCCCACTTTTAATCAAGCGGGGAATTAAGGTCAGTGTGTCATCAAGCCGAATTCCAGGTGTTTCAATTTCTTCTGGAGAAATGCGATATCCGACAATAAACGTCCGCGGTGCATACTGATCAGCTACTCGGCGAACTTCTTCAGCAACTGCCACTGGAAAGTTCATCCGCTGTTCCAACGAGCCACCCCACTGATCACGCCTCCGATTGGAATCTGGAGAGAAAAACTGTTGGATTAGATAGGTATTAGCACCGTGAATCTCGACACCATCAAAACCGGCTTGAATGGCCCGTTTGGTGGCTGCACCAAAATCTTTAATAATTTTTTCAACTTCATGCTCGCTTAATTTTCGTGGTGTTTCCGAATTTGCTCTTGTAGCTTTAACTGCACTCGCACTGACGGGTTGTTCACCACGTAAAATCGCAGTATTAGTCATGCGCCCAGCATCAAAAATTTGAAGAATCGCTTTTGCGCCTTGGCTCTTCATTGCAGCTGCCAACCGGGAAAGCTGTGGGATATCTCGATCTTCAGTGACTGAAAGCTCACCTTCAAATCCTTTGCCTAACTTAGAAACATTCGCACAACCAGTAATCTCCATCCCGACACCACCGGCCCGTTTACGATAGTACTCAATTTCGTCGTTCGACACAACGCCATTCTCAAAAGCACTTCGTTCAGTCATTGGTGGCATCACAATCCGGTTTTTAACGGTTGCCCCATTTGCAAAAGTATACGCATTTAAAAATTGATAATCTGACATACTTTCATCCCTTTTCGTGTATAATACTTATCCAGTATAGTTCACTACTTGGAAATCACCGCTCATTTTGACTTGATCGATTCACTAATTGCGAAGTTTTCGAACAGGGTACAAGGCAAAACTAGGCCGATATACGGTTCGTGAATCTACTAAACTATTCAGTTTCAAAATAAAAACAAGCTACCGTCTACTTCCGATAACTTGCTCACATGTTTTATTGTGCCCCTGCCAAGGAACTCAATTATACCACGCTACTTAATTTTGCCAGTAAATTTTATTTACCGAGATACCCGATGCCCATTCCGATTAGTAAAATAACCAGAACAAAGGTCGTGATCCAAACGTAAAGGTGATCTTTTTCCTTCGCAAATGCATAAATGGAAACAGCTACTCGTAAAACTGGTGTCAAAATCAGTAAGAAGAGTCCTAACATCATGATTGCAAAGGGTTTTAAGGCTAAAATTCCGGCCGTAATGGACTTCACCGTGATTGGATAAACATTTGGCGCGTAGCCTGTTTTTCCGGTAACTGCCAGTAATAAAATTCCAATCAGAATAACAGCGGCAGAAATAATAACTCCGATCCGTAAAACCTGGCCAATGATCAGTTCAATCTGATTCATTTCCTCCATTTTTTTCGTATCTTCTGCTAACTCTGTTTTTTTATTTTGTGCCATTAGATTGTCACCCCAAATCCTTTAAGGAACATTTGCAATCCAATATAAAACAAAATTGGAATGAAAATCATCCGTAAAACGCGGGCGCGCAAATGTTTCATAATCTTGGAACCGATTGCCGCGCCTACTAGGATTCCAATGGCCAAAGGTGCCGCAATTTCTGGTTGGATTGAGCCATTAAAGAAGTACACGGTTGCGCTGGCCGCCGCCGTAACCCCCATCATTAAATTACTAGTGGCACTTGATGGCTTCAAAGGCATTTTCATAATTGTGTCCATCGCAATCACTTTAAATGCACCACTACCGATCCCCAACAAACCACTAGCCAAGCCAGCGCCCAGCATCATTGTAAAACCGCCAGGCACATTTGCCACCTGGTAATCAATCCGTTTGTCGACCGCATTATCATAATAACTACCATTTAATTTTAGTTTAGTCGACAAAGAATCCGGTTGAATTTTATCAGTGGTTTCTTTGCCAGACCGCATTTTTCGATACATGTTCCATGCTGAAAATAAAAGTAACAATCCAAATAATATGTATAATACTGCGGATGGCAATAATCCCGTTAAGATCGCGCCAGCAATTGCACCAATGGTTGTCGCAATTTCCAGAAACATTGCTACTCGTAAATTCAACATATCATCTTTTAAGTAAGCAACGGTCGCTCCCGAACTAGTTGCAATAACCGAAATGATACTGGCACCAATTGCATATTTAATGTCCAGCCCCATCGCAAGTGTCAGGATTGGCGTCACAATCATCCCACCGCCAATGCCGAAAATCGCGCCAAAAATTCCAGCGGCCAATCCGACAACAATTAATAACATAATCGTATTTATCATGAGATCCTCCTCAGCTCCTATCGCCACTTTCCACTCGTAAAGCAGCTCACAACCTATGTTACTGGAAACCTCCCTAACAATCAATTAAACTCCAGCCTTTCAGCCAGAGTTTAATTGATTATTTATAATTTACGAAAATCGACTAAGCGCCCAAACTATGAATCCACCCAGGGCAAAAAGTAACCACCAGTAGCGGGCCAAAAAGTCCCATACTGACATTGGCTGCCCTGCCACAACTTCATTAAACTCTTGTTGACCTTTTCCGCGAACCAGTTGGTCCAAACTAATTTCAAATAAATTACTGAGATCGATCAAATTTTCTACACTTGGAGACTGACCACCTTGTTCCCACTGCTTAATATTCTCTTCTCCCACACCAACTCGTTTTGCCAATTCAGCTTGGGATAACTTCAAACGTTGTCGATTTTTGATAATTTCACTTTGCAGCTCCATTGTCATCACCTCTCTACTTTAATTATGATAACAATAAGCTTTTTAGTAAAGAAAGCTGCCTGTAAAAACAAAAAAAAGAATCTTGAATGCCCACAAACTAGCACACTCAAAATTCCAATTGGTTTTTAAAACTTTACAACACTAGGACTTGGTTGTTGAATCCCGCGTTCAAGGATTTCAATATCCAAGAGCGTTTCTTCATCACTGACCAACTTGGCCTTTCCATTAACGATACTGTCATACAAGGTGTCATAAATTCGGCCGTAATCTCCCTGAACAGTTGGAATTTGTTTTTCAATCCAATCACCATTTTTATTATGATACTTTACATGACCAAATTTATCAGGCGTGTCCTGACCAAAATCATCTGCATCAGGCATGATTCCCTGTTTTAAATCATTCTCTTGTTGATCAATATCATATTTCAAATAAGAACCCGTTGTTCCATGCAAAATAAATCTTGGATATGGATCAGCGACTAATGGATTAGTTTTCACCGTGACCTTCAGTTTTCCGTAGTGCAGGTCCATTTGATAATAATCATCCAACGTACTTTTTGAATTTTGAATTGCGCGAATATCATAGGCAACAGACTCTGGCTTGCCAAACAACGCCAGCATTTGATCCAACATATGAATTCCTAAACCATAAAAAGTCCCATTAATCTTGTCTCCGGTATGAACTTGGTCATCTGGACGATATTTATCCATATGAGATTCAATCTCAAGCGGTTCGCCAACATAGCCACGGTCCAGAACTTTTTTTAAGGTTAAATAATCACTATCAAAACGCCGATTCTGATAAGGCATCGCAATTAAATGCTTTTCCTTAGCCAAATCTAGTAACTGCTTGGTTTCTGCCACCGTTTTACAAAATGGTTTTTCAACAAGTACATTTTTACCACTTTCTAACACTTGTTTGGCAAAATCAAAATGCGTATCTGCTGGGGTACAAACAGTAATTAACTGAACTTCATCATCTTTTAAAACTTCATCCAAATCCGTCGTAAATTTGATTCCCATATTTTGATAAGCAGTCTCTCGTTCTGGATGACGGCGATGGTTATAGATATACTTAACCTCAATATTCTTCCGCTGTTTCAAATAAGGTAAATGATACCGATTTGCACTCTTACCAAAACCAATGATTGCCATTTTTAATGCCATGTTGTATGATCTCCTATTCATTATTAATGTATAATTTTGCTATCGCAAAATCTTATTTTCATTACGGATGTCCATCCTTCTAGGCCAAAAACCGGCCACGCGGACTGGCTCCTATTCAAATATTAATGTCTATTTTGCATCCGCAAAATCCTATTTTCATTACGGATGTCCATCCTTCTAGGCCAAAAACCGGCCACGCGGACTGGCTCCTATTCAAATATTAATGTCTATTTTGCATCCGCAAAATCCTATTTTCATACGGATGTCCATCCTGCCATGCTTCTTGCGGTCTGAACTTCGGCCACAAGAATGGTCAACGTCCGCAACATCCAAGATCATTAGCGTACTTTGCTGATGATCCTCCTTACCGTGGAGTAGTTCGCTACACCGCTAAAGCGGCTAGTCGGACTGGCTCCTATTCATTATTAATGTATAATTTTGCTAGCGCAAAATCTTATCTTCACTACGGATGTCCATCCTTCTAGGCCGATAACCGGCCACGCGGACTGGCTCCTGTTCAAATATTTATCCGCTACACATCTAGCTGAATAAACAGATTAATCATCCTTTGCCCATTAACCTAATCATAAGCGAGGTAGAAACCGCTTTCAAGTGTTAAAAAAATGAATCACTTTTAAGCCTTTCTTCTATAAAAGTTGATTCAAAAAATTTGTCGTTTCATGAATCACACGACTGCTTTCTGTCCAATGCAAAAAATGAGAATCACCAAAACAACTAATTTTAGAAAATGGGTGATCATTTTTAAATTCAGAGGTTTGATACTCAGATTGTCGTTTTGTTCGTGAAAAAATCAAAACGGGAATTTTGTTTGGAATCGAAATTTTTTTTACGCTTTGAATACTGCTTTTTAAATTTTCAGCTTCATTAACTTGAGTTTCGTTATCTAGCAACTTTTGAAAAATTTCTAATTGTTTGTTCCAATCAACACTATTCAAATTTGGATTAATCAGACTTTTTAGTTCAGATTCAGGAATTTTACCTTGTGCCCGATCTCTGGCAACCTCCTGTGCTTCTTCCTTCGTTACTCTAACCATATCATCTACGTCCATTTCGGCAACTCCCGTAACTGGTTCCACCCCAATCACGGCTTGTACATAATCTGAAAATCGTTTTATATATCCTAAAGCGTACAGGCCACCAAGACTGTGCGCAAAAATAATCACTTTATGAATCTGCTCTTTATTCACAATTGATTGAGTTTCCGCAAGAATATTGTCAATGGTTCTTTCACTACGTGTCAGATCGCTCTCCCCATATCCCAATTGGTCAATCGCTAAAATACCATATTTATCAGGTAATGCCGTAATAATATTTTTAAAACCCAGGTAACAATTTGCACCACTTGAACCTTGAAAAAATAAAACTGTCGGATAAGTTTTGGCTGCAATTTTAAAATAATAATGAATATATCCATGCCCTGTATCAATAGTTTTCATAAAGTCATCCCCTATTACTTCGATAAAGTATAGTTTACATCCTAATCAAAAATTAATAAATGCTATTTTTGCTTTCAAATGGCTACCATAAATTAAATTTAGATTAGTTTATAATTGTGTTCATATGCTTTCCGTTGTAAAATAAATTATATACGTTTGTGAGGAGACTCTAAAATGCTACATAAAATAATGGTTTTGGCACATTTTTATTTAAAAATGAATTTAAGAGAAAAAACTGTCTTTATTTATACACTAGGTTTCCCAACGGCCTACTTTATGATAAGTCAGTCTAAACTTATTTTTGCTCAGACCCACCAGTCATCAACCGATATCATAAACCTTCTTTTTGAATTCTGGGCATACATATTAATTTGTTCTATTTTAAACGGTGTCACTGACGCCATGGTATCTGGTCGTGAAAACAACCTTTTAAAAACCTTTACCTATCTCACTGGTAATAAAAAGATTTTCTTTTTTGCGCATCTTATCACCCAACTAGTCTTAACTTTAGGTGAAATTCTTTTATTCACCCTAGCAGCTATGCTCTTAATGCACAGTTTTAACTTTATTATCTTGTTAATCAGTATTTTCTATACCTCAATTGGCGTTTTCACTTTAGGAATCTTTGCAAATCTTCTTTTGTTGTTCCACATCAAGGTTCAAACTTATAACGTTTTGGCGAATGGTACGATTTTTGCAGCTTTGTTGTTAAGTGCAGTTCATCCCGGTGCACATTTCTTACATTTTTTAATTGATTTTTTCCCTTTAAATTACGCAACTGACATTTTGAATGTTATTTTGATGAGCTTTCATCAGGAAAATGTCGATCCTTTTGTTCTTTTAACAGTCCTAATTGTTACCATCAGTTATTTAAGTATCGGTTTTTTATCATTAAATCACGCTTCTATTGCCACAAACACTTCTAAATATTAATAACCGCAGTATTCACTTGGAGAAGATATATGAAAATCAATCATTTGAATTTTAGTTACGTAAAAACAGTCGCTCCTATTTTTAAAGATCTCAGTTTAAAATTTAAAACAAATCAGCTAAATGTTATTCTCGGTCCTAATGGTACTGGAAAATCTACACTACTAGATTTAATCGCTAATGTAGATAATCAACGTAATTCTTGTTTTCAACAATTCCCAGAAATCTCTCAAATTGCGTATTTAACACAACACATGTCCTTCCCTGAAGAAGCAACTGGCCAAGAAATTATTGATCTTATTTGCTCCCTAGACCAAGTCCAAATCAATTTTCAAAATGAAGAAACAAAGTCCTACTTACAAAAAATAACTCCACTTCGCCTAGGAAATATGTCAGGCGGCGAGCGTCGCTTTATAATGGACTTTTGCGTAAGTTGTTTGAACCGAAATTTATTCTTATTTGATGAACCAGATAACGCTCTTGACCCTTACGCAACAAAGTTAATTATGTTTATTTTTGAGCATTTAATTCAGCAAGGAAAACAAGTTATTTTAACGACCCATCATATTGAAAATGTTCCAAATTATAATGCTTGGATTGTTCAAATTAATCATGGTACTTGCAAATTTCAAGGTGACTTAAAAACTTTTAAACTAAAAATAAACTCTTAAAATATTTATCCTAACAAAAAACAGTAGCTAATTTGATCACTCTCATGATTAAATCGGCTACTGCTTAATTATTTTTGCTGGTCCTGAATAGTTTTATTTATCCGTCCGAATCTTTCCAAATCCATAATAAGATAAAGCTCCAAATGGTGGCACTACAAATACCAGCACACTCCAGATCAACTTATTACCATGTTTAAATTCATGACTCTTCAAGATATCTACAAAGGCAAACAGTTGAATTAATCCTCCTAAAACAACGATTGGCCAATACTGTTGTTTAAACTCATGCTTCTTTCCCATAATAATCACGCTCCCTTAATTAAATATTCACTAATTTAAATTAAGTATGCGCCACGTTGAAAACGTTTGCAATTCAAATACATTATTTTGAATACTTTTGTTGAAATGCTGCAATTTTGGCGTACTCTGGTTCAACCAACTGACTAGTTTCCAGCCAAATCTTCATGAACTCATGGTATCTTTGTGCCCGTTTTTTATTTGGTTGCCACTGTTTAGAATCAGAAACCAGTCGATGAATTTCTGTCAGATCCGAAACTAATCCTAAACTGTGCATTCCCATCACAGCCGCACCCAATGCTGACCCCTCATGATTATCTGGAACCGTTACTGGCTGATCAAAACAGTCAGTTAGAATTTGAATCCATAAATCTGCTTCAGAAAAACCACCTGTTGCTTGAATACTCTTGATCGGTCCAGCAACTTGATCAATTCGTTGAGCCACTTCACAAAGATTCAATACAATTCCTTCAAGAACCGCCCGAACCATATCTGCCTGAGTATGTTGGCGTGTCAATCCGAAAAATATTCCCCGCGCATTAGCATCCCAAATTGGTGCACGTTCACCACCTAAGTACGGTAAGAAAACCAATCCATGCGCACCAGAAACTGATTTCGCCGCCATTTGCATTAATTCTGGATAGGTTGGTTTCTTATCTCCCGAAAACCATTGATCACGAACCCAACGTAAAATAATGCCGCCATTATTAACAGGACCGCCAACTAGCCAACGCCCTTTTCCTAACACATAGCAGAATAGTTTGCCTTGCGGATCAAAGACCGGATGATCAACTACCATACGCACGGCACCACTCGTTCCAATGCTGACGGCTAGTTTTCCAGGTGTAATTGCGTCGACCCCTAGATTAGCTAAAGCCCCATCGCTACTACCAATAATAAATGGCACATCTGATTTCAGACCCAATAATTTAGCATTTGATTCGCTCAACCCAGTTAGCTGCGTTTCAGTATCTACCAGCTCTGGTAGTTGCGCTTTGGTAATTCCTGCAATCTTTAACGCTTGCTGATCCCAATCTAATGTCTGTAAATTAAGTAGACCCGTCGCTGAGGCCAATCCATAATCCATGACATAACGCCCAAACAGTCGATATAAAACATAATCCTTAATTCCAATAAATTTCGTTGCTTGGGCAAACAAATCAGGCCGTTCCTGACGAAACCACATAATTTTGGTTAAGGGTGTCATCGGATGATTTGGTGTTCCTGTCTGTCTATACAGTTCTTGGGCCATTCCGTTTTGCTGTAGTGCAGCACTGACTTTTTCTGATCGATTATCCGCCCAAGTCACAACTCTCGTTAAAGGCTGATTATTCTGATCCATTAAAATCAAACTGTGCATCGCCGCTGATAACGAAACACCAACCAATTCAAAAAAGTTTCCTGTTTATTTTTTAAAACATTACGAATTCCTTGGGTCACTGCTGAAAAAATCTGTTCCGGATCTTCTTCAGCCATCCCTAATTGATTTTGATATAACGGATACCCAATATTTTGACTGGCTAAACTTTTACCGTTTAAATCAAATAAAATTGTTTTGGTACTTGTGGTCCCAATATCAACGCCAATAATTGCTTTCATGAACTTTCTCCAATATATTTCAATATAAACCCGATCAAAGCTTATAAAACTATTTACTAACATTCGGGTATGATTTGTTTTATAATTTTAATTATAGATGTTAAATAAACGTTTTACCAAAAATATTGAAAGGTCGTTTAAATATGAAAATTGGAATTATTGGTGCTACTGGAAATACTGGTTCAAGTCTTGTTAAAGAAGCTCTGGGACGCAATCATCAGGTTACTGCTCTCGTGCGTAACGCCGACAAAGCTAAATCACTATTTGCAGATACAGTCACGATCATTGCAAAAGATGCTTTCGCTTTTAACAAACAAGATTTTGCGGGATTAGACGTCTTAATCGATGCTATTAGTTTTCCAACCCAAAAGCATCTTGCATACGATCAGTTAGATCTAGCAGCTCAACTCATTCATATGTTTCGGGAAACTGACTCACCTCGGTTAGTGTTCATTTTAGGTGCCGGCAGTCTTCGAACCGACGGTGGTTTGGAAATTGACCAATTAAGAAAAACCCCCGGTGCGGCAGCTTGGATTGATACCCCTGAAGCTCAGCATCAAGAACTCAACTTTTTACGTACCGTTTCCAACGTAAATTGGCTAGGTGTGTCACCTTCTGCAAATTACACAGTCGGCCCTAAAACAGCCTACGTCCGTGGTTCTGATGACTTATTATTTGATGATAATCATAAATCTGAAGTTTCTACTGGCACCTTTGCTGCAGCTATTTTAGATGAACTTGAGCAACCAAGCATCCATCAGGCCCGCTTTACCGTTCGCAACAAATAAGAAACCTAAAGGAGAATTCCATGCAACCCAAATCCGTTTACCTTGCTGGTCCATTTTTCAGTGAAGGTCAAAATCACCGTGTCACCACAATTAAAGGCTTACTTGAAAAGAACCAAACCGTTAATTCAGAAGCCATTTTTCTTCCTGGCAAAGATGAATACACTGCTGCAGAGGCAGGCTCCTTCGAATGGCAAATTGCTACGTTCAACGCTGACATTCGTCAAATCGACCAGGACGACGTGGTGGTTGCCATCCTAGACTATGAATTAGAAAACGACAAACATGTTCCCGATTCTGGCACTATTTGGGAATGTGGATACGCCTATGGGCAACATAAATCAGTTATCCTCGTTCGTTTCGATAAAAACGAAAAACAGGCCATTAATTTAATGTTAGCTGGGAGTTATACTGCTATTTTCAATGGTGAAACTGATATTAAAAAATTAGCGGATTACGATTTCTACAATTTGCAAAGCAAGTACGTACCGTTAGATGTTGTTTAAAATTCTCCACGAAAAAAGATCGAGATAAGTAAATTATACTTATCTCGATCTTTTTTGTTTTCAAAACTTTTTAATCAGCATACAAAGCTTCAACTTGTTTTTGAATATCTTTATGATCCATAAACTCGTCATAACTGGTTTCTGAACGATCAACAACACCTTTATCAGAA
This sequence comes from Pediococcus damnosus, assembly GCF_001611155.1. Taxonomy (NCBI): domain Bacteria; kingdom Bacillati; phylum Bacillota; class Bacilli; order Lactobacillales; family Lactobacillaceae; genus Pediococcus; species Pediococcus damnosus. The sequence continues at coordinate 1,272,089 of NZ_CP012294.1, read as the reverse complement.
ATCTCGATAATGTGATCCGCAATCGTTTGAATAACCTGACGATCATGAGAAGTTAAAATAATCGAGCCCGTGAAGTTAATGAGCCCATCATTTAACGACGTAATTGATTCCAAATCCAAATGGTTCGTTGGGTCATCCATCAACAACACGTTAGCCTTACTCAACATCATCTTGGACAACATACAACGAACTTTTTCGCCACCAGATAGTTTCGTAATTGACTTGTTAACATCCTCACCAGAGAACAACATTTTGCCCAAGAATCCTCGTAAGAATGTATTGTCACTCTCTTCTTTAGAAGCATACTGACGTAACCACTCTAAGATATCTAAACTATCATCTTCAAAATAGGCATTGATATCTCTTGGCAAATAACTCTTTGTGGCCGTTTGTCCCCAGGTCACAGTTCCAGAATCAGGTTCCATTTCACCAGCAATAATCTGCAGCAAAGTCGTTGTTGCGACATCATTACGGCTCAACAAAGCAGCTTTTTCACCGGGCTTTACAGTGAACGTAATGTTATCTAAAATCTTCACACCATCGATTGACTTGGAAAGCTTGTCCACTCGTAGCAAATCATTTCCTAATTCACGTTCTGGTGTAAAACTAATAAATGGATATTTACGCGTAGATGGCCGAATATCATCTAACGTAATCTTCTCTAATTGCTTCTTTCGGGAAGTCGCTTGTTTTGATTTCGAAGCATTCGCACTAAAACGAGCCACAAATTCTTGCAGTTCCTGGATTTTTTCCTCTTTTTTGGCGTTCGCGTTTTCTTTTAACTTAGCAGCTAATTGACTAGATTCCATCCAAAAATCATAGTTTCCTACATATAATTGAATCTTACCAAAGTCCACGTCACACATCATGGTACAAACTTCATTCAAAAAATGACGGTCATGAGAAACCACGATTACGGTGTTTTGGAAGTCACCTAAGAAGTTTTCCAACCATGTAATTGTCTGAGCATCCAAACCATTAGTAGGCTCATCCAAAACTAAGATGTCGGGAGAACCAAATAAAGCCTGGCCCAAAAGGACTTTCACTTTTTGACTTTCGGTTAACTCACTCATTTTCTGAGCTTGCATGGTTTCATCAATTCCGAGTTGTTGCAACAGTTGAGCTGCATCAGATTCAGCACTCCAACCGTCCATTTCGGCAAACTCGCCTTCCAGCTCACCGGCTCTAATTCCGTCAGCATCCGTAAAGTCAGCCTTCGCATACAGAGCATCTTTTTCTTGCATAATTTCATACAACTTTTTATGGTCCATAATGACCGTATCCAAAACTTTTTCCGTTTCAAACGCATAATGGTCCTGTTCCAGGCTTGACATTCGTTCGTTATCAGAAATGGAAATATGTCCTGACGTTGGCTGGAGTTTACCTTCCAATATCTTTAAGAAAGTTGACTTTCCGGCTCCGTTAGCACCAATAATGCCGTAGCAATTTCCAGGTGTAAACTTCAAATTAACATTTTCATAGAGCTTGCGATCTGAAAATTGCATACTCATATCGGTAACTGTTATCATTTAATTCCCTCACTCGTATTATATATTTTGAAACTTTGTTTCTTACTATTCACTACTTAGATGCTGCGTGATATTCTCTAATTGTTCATTGGATTTAGGTCCAACTGGTATAGGCTTTCTCCCCTTGTAGTTTATCTACGTTTTAAGCGTGCCGCCCAGACAATTCGAAACACCGCAAACCACAAGCTGTAGCGATTAGAGTGATTCGTGTTCACTCGCGTGACACGCAGCTGAATCACTTAATCTAGTCTACTTATATTGCGAGGATGCCCGTTAGAATTGGAATTAGGGAACATCACGCAGCACCTAAGCTTATCCAATTAATTCACAATGAAAGGAGGTCCTTATCCTATGAATTTATATTTAGGTATTGATGTTGGTAAAAATAAATTAGACTTTTGTGCTTTAGATTCGGATCAACGTTGTTGTTTTCAAGGTGAAACTACTAATGATCTCAATGGCGCCATTAAGATCAAACAGACGGTCCTAACCGAAACTCAAACGCATCATTATGAAAAAATCACAGCTGGTATGGAAGCTACTTCTGTTTATAACTTTCATCCAATGACTTTTTTGGCCGAAGATAGCGAGTTACAAGCCTTAGGCTTATCGGTAATTACCATTAATCCCTACACATCACATCACTTTAGTCAGCTCTTTAATGACGGTAAAACTGATGCAATTGATGCCAAGCAATTAGCCGATTTATTACGTGTAGAACCACTTGGAACCCCTGTTGCTCGCCAAGAAAATTATGTTGCGCTGCAACGTTTAACCCGTGAACGCTATCACTTGGTTAAACAAATGACCGATTCAAAAAATCATTTTTTGAACAACCTCTATTATCGTTGTAATACTTTAGAACGAGAGTTACCCACCTCAGTTTTTGGCTCAGCTATGATGACCCTAATTACTGATGAAGAGTTAACCTTGGACGAGGCAGCGGCGCTACCTCTTGATGAATTAGTGACACATCTTCAACAGTTAGCCCACGGTAAATTTGGTGATGCCGAAGCCGTTACTAAAGCCATTAAGAAAGCAACTCGTTCTTCTTATCGTCTATCAAAAGTCGTAACAGATTCTGTTGATGAAATCTTAGCGGTCTATGCTAATGAAATTCGGATGTTAAAAAAACAAATCCAAGTTTTGGATAAAACAATTACACAGATATCTACTCAAAACACAGATATCAATTGTTTAACTAGTGTTCCCGGTATTGGTCCAGTTTATGCGGCCGGTATTGTGGCAGAAATTGGTCAAATTGAACGTTTTCCGGATGAAAGCCATATTGCCAAGTATGCAGGTCTGGCTTGGTTACCACATGAATCAGGTACGAGTGTTCGTCAAGCTACGCCACGAACTCGTAAGGGTAATCAATATCTTCGTTATTATCTAGTTGAAGCTGCCAATTCGATAAGACGTTATGATATTACTTACCAACGCTATTACCACAAAAAATATGAAGAGGTACCCAAGTATCGTCATCGTCGAGCTATTGTCTTGACGGCACGAAAGCTTGTGAGATTGGTGGAAGTCTTGCTTAGAAACCATCAATTTTATATACCACCCAAAGTGGTATAGCCTTCGAGTTTACGATACTGAGTCCCTTCTTAACCCGCTAAATTAACTGTTTTAGTGGGCTGGGGAAGGTATACTCTCAAGAACTAATTAATAATAAAAACAAAGTTTTTTACATACTTGACTTATCACCACAAGGCTTTATCTGTGTTCAAGTTAATTCACAATCTATAAAATGTATCATAAAATAGCCCATGAAAGCAAGCTATTCGGGCTATTAGAGCAATTAAGTGCCAAGTAACCGTTTCATTTCACTCAACTACACTTTCATGCTATTCTGTAGGTACTTAAATCTATGAACGAGGTCACGTTATGCAAAAATCTGAACACGATTGTATTAAGTTGGTTCCCCTCTTTGACCACTTACCAGATGAAGATGTTGATAAAATTGAGGCCATCATCACCCACAAACACTATGCGGCCGGTGAATCACTCTTTCTTGACGGTGATGATCTGAATACCTTAATGATTGTCGCAAACGGGCAAGTTAAAGTCTCAAAAATTGCTGCAAATGGACGCGAACAACTTCTCTACCTCTTACAAACTGGTGATTTCGATGGCGAAGGCGCCCTTTTCCAGGACAAAACGCACACTTCTTCTGCGGTGGCTTTAATTCCCACAGCAGTTTGCCAAATTAGTCGGAAAAATTTTCAAAAATTATTGTCACAATCTCCAAGTATCAGCATGAATCTGATTAATGAATTCGGTCAGCGTATCTCGTCCCTCGAGAAAAGAACGACCGAAGCCGCGACAGAAAGTGTCGAAGCACGGATTGGTAGCTATTTAGTTGAAACTGGAGCTAGTCTCGATAAAGATACTTTTAAACTGCCCATCAAAAAAAAGGACCTCGCAATTTATCTCGGCACTACTCCCGAAACAGTTAGTCGAAAACTAACCGATTTTGAAAGTAAGGGCTGGATCTCACAAGGTCCTCAAAAACAAATTAAATTATTGGATAAGGATGCATTGGTCTTACTAGACTAAACGTGCTTAAAAAGACAACTTCCTCCGCTTAGCTACAATGACCAAACGATTCCAAGTGCGAATCTTTCGGTCATTTAGGCTGCCATGAGAACTTGTTGCTTTAGCAACTTTAGTTCTTTGGACAACGGCAGTATGCTCGGAAGCTTACCGTCTTTTACGACACTCTCTAGTCATCGTCCTCATCATCTTCTTCTAGGCCATCGCCAGCAGCATTACCAACTAATCCTTGAAGAACACGAATTGCATGATTATCGTCCCCACGTAATTGTTCCATATAACTACGTAATGCGGGACGATTTTCTTTTTCTGCAAGTTTGATGGCCCGATCAACAAACAAGTTTTGGGTAACAAAATCTTGCACAGTTTCGCTTACCATTTCGTCAGCAGAAAAATATTTATTCTTGCCATTTTCACCAATCATGGAATATTCACTATATTCTGCGGTTGTTGAGGATGGTTTTTCATTTTCATCTAGTAATAATTCGCCAACTTCATCATAGTGACGGCGATTGTCTTCAATCAAAGCTTGGTATACCTGGCGAATAGCTGGCGCACTTAAGCCCTTCACATACCAAGTTGTTTGATGGAGTTTGGCGTCTAACACCGTAAAGTTTGAAACAATATGATTAACCATGGCACCAGCGGTTGGAACATGATGATCAATATCGGCCTGTTTTTGTTCTGCTGCAAATAATTCTTCTGGAGTTTTTGACATTTTTAATTCCTCCTAATTTCTTAATATACTTGTATTGTATCTAGTCTTTTTAAAAATTAAATTGACTGAGATCAAGTTTTGTAAATAGCGACGACCTACTAGATATCGTTTTTGGCGACATTCTTATGCTATAATCATTATGTTAGCGATTACAAAAAATAAATATAACAAGTTACATAGGAGGAGAATTTTTATGAAATTAGGTGCAATTGAAGCTGGTGGAACCAAATTTGTATGTGCGGTTAGCGATGGCGATTTTAATGTAGAGGACCGAACCCAGTTTCCTACCACAACCCCAGATGAAACCATGGCACAAGTTTTTGCTTATTTTGATCAACATCCTGTCGATGCCATTGGGATTGGCTCGTTTGGCCCCGTTTCTTTAAACGAAGACGCTGCTGATTTTGGTTTTATTACCAACACCCCAAAATTAGCTTGGAAGAACTATGATTTTCTTGGCGCAATGAAAACCCATTTTGATATTCCGTTTTACTTCACAACCGACGTCAATGTCGCAGCTTATGGCGAATATCAAGCTGGTGCTGGCCGCGGTAAAAAGAATATTTTGTACTGGACAGTTGGAACCGGTGTGGGTGCTAGTTACATTCAAAATGGTAAATTTCTCCAGGGATTTAGCCATCCAGAAATGGGCCATATTTTATTAAGACATGATCCACGTGATCACGATTTCGAAGGCGTTTGTCCTTATCATGGCGACTGTTTTGAAGGCTTAGCAGCTGGTCCGGCCATTGAAAAGCGCTTCGGCAAAAAAGGTTTCGAATTAGATCCTAGTGATGAGTTCTGGGAAATCGAGGCGAATTATATTGCCCAAGCTTGCGTCAACGCCACATTGATTTTACGCCCAGATGTCATCATCTTCGGGGGTGGCGTTATGAAACAAACCCAGTTATTCCCACAAATTCAGGCTTCATTTGTGAAACAATTGGCAGATTACGTAGATACGCCAGAAATTTCGGATTACATTATTCACGTTGAGTTGGGTGATGATGCCGGAATTACGGGTGCCTTAATGCTGGCAAAGAAGGCACTTAAATAGGATCGCGTTCAAAGCTCTGACTTGTTCAGAGCTTTTTTGATTGCAGACTGTCTGCTTCCCCTTCTTTCGTAATTAGGATAAAATACATGTAACAACTAAAAATATGAGGAGTGATTTAATTGGCAAAATATGAAACATTATTACCTAGATTTTTAAAATATGTCAAAACTAATACGCGTTCAAATCCTGATTCAAAAACAATTCCAACTGATCCAAAGGAAGTCGCTTTTTTAAAAACTTTGGCTCAAGAATTAACTGATCTTGGTTTACAAGATGTCCACACCCAACCTCAAAGCGGCTATGTTGTGGCCACTTTACCAGCTAATGATGACGGTAAGACCCCGATTTTAGGTTACATTGCCCATATTGATACGGCCGATTTTAACGCTGAAAATATTGACCCCCAGATTCACGAAAACTATGACGGCGAATCCGACATTCCGTTGAGTAAGGATGGCAAATGGGTTTTAAAGACTTCAGACTTTCCAGCATTACACGACTATAAGGGACAAACTTTAATTACCACCGATGGCACTACCCTCTTAGGGGCTGATGATAAATCTGGGGCAGCCGAAATCATGACTGCCATGGAATATTACATGGCTCACCCAGAAGTTAAACACGGTGAAATTCGGGTTGGGTTTGCCCCCGATGAAGAAACTGGTACCGGTGCTGACCACTTTGATGCCAAAGACTTTAACACAAAATATGCTTATACCGTTGATGGCGGTCCCCTAGGTGAGCTTGAATACGAAACCTTTAACGCCGCTCAAACAACTGTAGAGATTCAGGGTAATGAAGTGCATACGGCAACCGCAAAGGGCGTTATGGTAAATGCGCTCCAAGTTGGGATTGACTATCACAATCTTATTCCAGCTGGTGACCGTCCTGAACTTACTGATGGCCGGCAAGGTTTCTTCCACCTCTTCAAAATGTCTGGCACCCCAGATCATGCCAAACTTGTGTACATTATTCGTGACCATGATCGCAAAGTATTTGAACAACGCAAACAAGAACTCCAAAACATTGCTGATAAACTCAACACTGAGTTTGGAGAAGAACGCGTGAAAATCGAAACGCATGATCAGTATTACAACATGCGGGAAATTCTCGAAAAAGATATGACACCCGTTAAATTGGCACAAGCGGCAATGGAAAACTTAGATATCAAACCTAACATTTATCCCGTTCGTGGTGGGACAGATGGTTCGAAGATTTCTTTCATGGGGATTCCAACCCCTAACCTCTTTGCCGGTGGCGAAAACATGCATAGTCGTTATGAATTTGTTTCGGCCCAAACAATGGAAAAAGCCGTTGATTTGATTCTCGAAATTAATAAACTGAATAGTGACCAAAGTAAATAATTTTTCCAATATTAAAAGCGTTAGTGCTTGAATCTGTTCAATAACAGAATCAGGAACTAACGCTTTTTATTGTTTATAAAGTTTTTACGACCAATCCGATTCACTAACCGTTTCGCTGTTATTACCACGAACCCGCTGAACGATATAGATTGTGATACCAATGATAAATCCAATGATTGATGGCACCAACCAGGCAAATCCTTGGGAGAAGAATGGTACATATTTGCTTTCAAAACCGGTTAAGCTTTGCACAAATGCAGATTTAGCAACAACTGCTGGAGCTGCATTTAAGCCATCCACAACGGCTGGGACGAGGGTAAAGATCGTTGTCCAAATATAGACGACTCGTGTGCGATGGAATAATGGAGACGCAAGTGAAAGCAAAATCAACGTAATGCAAAGTGGATAAATAAACATTAGGAATGGAACCGCCGCATTAATAATTGTTTCAAATCCAAAATTAGATACTCCGAACGAAAGAACAGCGACAATTACCACATAAGTTTTGTAACCAAAACGTGGAAACATACTGCTAAAAGCTGTAGCAAATGAGGTTGTCACCCCAACCGTCGTCGTCATACAAGTGATGGTAGCCATGATTGCTAGAATATAAACACCGGCATTGCCAAAGAAATACTGGGTAATTTGGCCAAGCGCAATTCCGCCATCACCGGCAATTTTAAAATGGCCCAAGCTGGTTGCACCAACATATGCCAAGCCAGCGTAGATGACCGCCATTGCACTGGCAGCAATAACCCCGGCCTTTACTGTTAATTTAGCAACTGTTCCTTCTTTTTTAACGCCAAATGCTTTAATTGCGGTAATCACAACAATTCCAAATTCAACGGAAGCTAATGCATCCATCGTTTGATACCCTTGAATAATTCCATTTTGAACTGAGCCATGACGCCAAGCACCTGTGACTGCGCGGCCAGCAGTAGTTCCCATTGGCTTAAAAATGGCAACTGCAATCAAAATGACAACCATGATGATAAAGGCTGGATTCAAATAGCGACCTACATAATCAACAACCTTATGGCGATTAAGCGAAAAAAGAATAACTGCTGCAAAGAAACAAGCCGAGTAAATGAACAACCACATGGGCGCACTTGCTGCGCTCACATGAGTAGCAATTCCGAATTCAAAGGGAACCGTTGCCGTCCGTGGCGTTGCAAATGCGGGACCAATGAAGATATACAACATGACGGTAAAGATTAATGCATACGTTTTACCGATTGGTTGTGCCAATTCATAAACACCATGCGTTCGCGTAACCGCAATGGCCGTAACCCCTAATAATGGCAAAATCGTTCCGGTAATGATAAATCCAATAATTGAACTAAAAAATGCTGATCCTGACTGCTGACCAATTTGGACAGGGAACGTTAAATTACTGGCACCAAAGTACATGCCAAACAACATTGAAGCCACGACAATTAATTCTTTCCAAGTAAACTTATGTGTTTCTTCCATTTATAAAACTTCCTCTCTATTTTGCATCTCAAAGCTTAATATACAAAAAAAGCGCCCTTCAGATATAAATATCCAAAGGACGCTTTCACGTGTTACCACCTCAATTTACGAGTCTTTCACAAAACTCGCCTTACCATGTACGTCCTATTTTTCGCCAAAAATAGTTAATACATTGGCACGATATTGGGTGCACCCATAATCATCTGAACAATGATTCCGCTCATAACCGTCTTTTTAAACCAGGAACTGTGTTTTTTCAGCACCAAACACTTTCTAGAAATTCGCTAGTTTATCTTCCACGGAAATATCAACACGTGTTTCTCATTCGTATTTAATGTTTTTCATTATAGGGCCGTTAAAAAAAGATGTCAACCCTAAATTTTAGACTAAAAATGAAAAATTATAGCACTTATAAAAATACTAATCATTATTATTACCCCAGCTAAAAGTACCAGCAGAACTTGTATAAATTTATTATTCGTCTTATTTCTAGCAAAATCACCCACACTAAGAAGAACAAACAAGTCCACAAAAATTAAAAAGACATCACTTATCGAGAAACTATGTTCAAAAAGAGTTATTAACGCGCAGACTACCGCTACGCTCAATCCCAAAATGAAATTTCTTAATAAAATATTCCTATTGCTATTAGTACTAAACAATTTTTTCATAAAAAATCTCCCCCATAGCGTGCTTCAACTTATTTAGTGATATAACAAAACCCTACAAAAGTAAAGACTTATTACAATGAAAAAAATAACATTGCCTTTTTAGTTCTTATTGACAGTTCAACCTTCAGGCGCTAAACTAGATCTAAATTAGATAACAATTAAAAAGCAGTGAAGAGATGAGTAAGATCCCCCACTTTTAAAGAGAACCTCGGTTGGTGTGAATGAGGTAAAGCAGTGAGTCTGAACATGGTCTTGGAGAACAATCTATAGTAAACCGTTTGGCAAGATATAGATGGGAGCGCCCATTACAGCGCCGGAGCATCGTTTTTCTAAGGTGCTCTTTTGAGGAAACAAGTAATTTTTGTTTCAAACCAAGGTGGTACCGTGATCATTTCTTAATGAATGCTCGCCCTTGACGTTAATACGTTGAGGACGAGTTTTTTTGTGTCTAAATTTAAACTAAAAAAGGAAGTACAACAATATGACAGCAAATTTAAAAGCACCCTATCGTTTTGATCAAGTTGGTAGTTTACTTAGAAGTCCCGAACTAAAGACCGCTCACAAAGATTTTGCCGAAGAAAAAATTACTGCAGCACAATTACAGACTGTGCAACAACAAGAAATCAAAAAAATCGTTGATAAACAGGTTTTCCTCGGCCTCCACGCCGTAACCGATGGTGAATTTAGTCGTTCATGGTGGCATTTAGATTTTCTCTGGGGCTTAAATGGTGTTGGTAAATATGACTATGAAAAAAGTTACAAATTTCATGGTAAAAAAACACGTACCGATAATGCCTATTTAACGGGAAAAATTAGTTACAATCCCGACCATCCCTTCTTCAAAGCTTTTACCTATTTAAAATCGATCGTGCCTGATGGTGTGCAACCCAAGCAAACGATTCCGTCACCAAGCTTGTTATTCCGGGACAATCGGAGTGATAAGGCCTCAGAGTTTTATGCGAACCATACGGATTATTTAGATGATCTCGCCAAGGCCTACCACGAAACCATTCAGCATTTCTATGATTTGGGTTGTCGTTATATTCAGTTAGACGACACTACTTGGGCCTTCTTAATTAACCAATTAGACAATACTAAAGATGATCCAGAGACCCAAAAGCCATTCCGTAAACTCGCTGAAGATTCCGTTTATGTCATTAATAAATTATTGGAGAACTTGCCAACCGATTTAACCGTAACCACGCATATCTGTCGCGGTAACTTTCGTTCGACTTTCCTATTTTCTGGTGGTTACGATGTGGTCGCAGATTACCTTGGTCAACTCAACTATGATGGGTTTTTCCTTGAATATGACAATGATCGCGCTGGCGACTTCAAGCCCCTTGCAAAAATTTGGAATCACGATGCTCACAAACGGATTGTATTAGGCTTAGTTACCTCCAAGTTCCCAGAATTAGAGGACCAATCCCAGGTCATTGCCCGCATTCACGAAGCTACGCAAGAAGTACCACTTGAAAACCTAGCTCTTTCTACCCAGTGTGGTTTTGCATCAACTGAAGAAGGTAATAATTTAACGGCTGATCAACAATGGGCAAAACTAAGCCTAGTTATTGATACTGCTAAAAAGGTCTGGAAAGATGCTGAATAGCATCCTCTGACAAAAATATAGCCAGAGATTAAAACCGTATTGCGGTTAGTCTCTGGTTTTTATTTATAGGTGTAGTCTTCTATCTAAAGGTTGAAAGTACAAAATCACATCCAATTGCTTGATATAAAAACGCTCATGATAACAAAATTAGATTAAAATGCCGTCTTCCAGCAACTCCGGGCTGGAACGTAGTGGGCACGACTTAGAGCCGAAATACACGTCTCTAAGATCGGCCTTTATCTAAGCGAGAATCGCTAAGATAAATAACACTACTGAGCCCATTTTCTTCCAGCCTGATTAAAGTTTTCAAACTAATTATATCTAACGTAATGGTTATTATGGTGTCGTTCATGTGAACTATCTAAAGACAACGACTTTCCCAGTTTGGAGGCGTTTTGGCCTCAGGGGTGAAATTATCTTAGTGGCTTGCCGCTTAGATAAAGGTCGAGTTTGAAGACAAGTGACCTGCTTGGCTTCAAATCGTGCCCACCCCGTTCCAGGCCAAGGAAGCCGGAGAACGATAATTAACCTAATTTTGGTGAACTAAACCGTTTAATAGCAATAACTGAAGTCATTTTTGTACTTTCAACCTTTAGCTTCTATACAAAAAGGTTTCAAAAAGTGGTAATAACCCGCCTTTTGAAACCATTTCAGCTTGATAGTTACATTCACACAGGGAATAAACATAAGTACAAAATTTTGTTACTTATTAAAAACTAACTTGGTAAATAATCCCTTGTTTAATACGTGGTGTATAAGTATCTTGGCTAGTTTTAAGCTTGTTCATTTTGGCATTCAAACGTAAATGAGCCGTTTTATTCTTTAAGTTCTTAATCTGTAAAGTTTGTGTTTTTCCATTACCTTTTACAGTACCAACCTTTTTTGAACCATTGTAAACATGAACGACGCTGTTCTTTTGAGCCCGAACGCTCAAGGCCACATTGCCATTTTTGTTTCCGTGATTCAGTTTAAGAATAACGGGTGCTTGTGAAGCGTACTTGTTAGAACCTAATTTGTAAACCTTAGTAACCCGCTTGTTGCGTTTATTTGTCCCATAAAGTGTGAAAGTTTTATAACCTTGAAACTTCTCTGAAATCTTAAACGTTCCCTTATGGACATTCACATAAACTTTTTTACCATTGTTATAAGTCAAAGCCACCCGGTTAATAGCGAATTTGGATGAAGTCCTACCACTAAACGTTGCAACTTTCTTTGATGCATTGTAGCTGGTCCGAACCCCATTCAGTGCAGAAACTGTTTTGGCAGAAACACTGTTTTCGGCACCAAATAATAATCCAAATACCATGATCCCAACAATCGGTAAAAACTTACTTAACTTGCTAAATTTACTCAAAAGAAATTCCCCCTAAATTTTTGTTGCCCTGTATCACAAACTAATTGTAGTACTATTTTTTTTTGGGGGGGCAAATCAAGTAGCCTTTAGGATTGTTCTTATTTCATTTATGGAGTTTGCTACCCTTAATTAGAACTACCTGGTTTTGAACTCGAATATTTATTACTTAACTCTCGAATTAAATAAAACAAAAACACAAGCGGACCCAATAAAACATAACCAATTCGGATAAATAAATTGGCCATTGAATCAAAGTTACTGTCTTGCAGGGCATACCTTTGGATAGTCATATTATTGTGCTGATTGACAAAACTACTATCTCCCCACTTATCCTTTTTATGTTTTTTTAAATGCTCAATTTGAGTAGCTTTAGCTCCCTTTTGCAGAAATGAAATATTTTTTAATGACCATAATTTCTTTTTACAAAGATAAAACTGACTTAACCAGGAGATTCCTAACCAAACGTTTGGAAAATTCAGCGTCATTCTAAAATGATTATTCTTATCAAGGTTAAAGAAGACTAGCAAAATTGCGAAAAAGACAGTTTGCTCAAAGATTTTATAAAAATAATGTTTGTTTTCCATAAAAATCACCCTTTTAGTTTAAAACAACGAGAGTCACAAAATTAAAATATGGTTAGCTATTTAATCCTTATGTAATTATTATAAATAAAAATAGGTTTCTGTAAAGAGCCGTGTCTATTTAGAAAAAATATTTCAAAAAGGACGACAACGGTCAAACATGATATTATTAAGGAGCAATAAACTTCAGACCGACTTGGGGGAATAAACAGATGGGTAAAATCCGAATTAACAATATGAGTTTTCATACATTCAATGGTGTGTTTGCTGAAGAAAAGAAGCTCGGTCAACGCCTACAGATTGACGTTGAGCTCACTTATCCAATTGAAGAAAAAGTTCAACACGATGATTTAAAAGAAACGGTCAGTTACGCTGATGTGTATCAAACAATTGCTGATTTCGTGCTCAACAATAACTACAATTTAATTGAAAGTGTGGCTAATCACCTTCTGAAAAAGATTTTGGCTGATTACCCGACAATTCAAGCTGTAAAACTGAAAGTTCGCAAATATAGCGTGCCGATCGCAGGTATTTTCGACAACATTGAAATCGAGGTTTCTGGAGATCGCAAACATGAATAATCAAGTCTATTTAAGTGTGGGGTCTAATCTTGGTGATCGCCAGGATAATTTATCGCAGGCGGTACACCTCCTGAATCAAAATAAGCAAGTTACTGTTGAAAAGGTTTCGCCAGTTTATCAAACGCAGCCAGTTGGTGGGGTTCCCCAAGATAATTTTTTAAACCTTGCCATCCATCTCACCACAACTCTGACAGCTTACAAGCTTTTGGACTATCTTCACGAGATTGAACAAATGCTCCGACGGAAACGCCTCATTCATTGGGGTCCGCGCACCATTGATTTGGACATTTTATATTTCAATCATGAAACTTATCATGATGAAACACTTGTAATTCCGCATCCTGAAATCGGTAATCGTCGGTTTGTGCTCATCCCTTTATTGGACGTGTTGACTGACCCAGAGTTGATTGCCCAAACTAAACAAGCATTAAAAACCACCACGGATAAAAACTGGGTGGAAATTTTACATTAACACGAGGTTAATTAATATGAACGAAAAAAATAAAACGAAAATTAAAAATGCTGTCACTGATATTATTCAAGCCATTGGTGATGATCCAGAACGGGCCAGCATTCAAGAAACACCTGCACGCGTCGCAACTGCTTATGAAGAAATCTTTTCTGCAACAGGAAAAAAGCATTTCGAAGACTATAAAATTTTTAACGTCGACGAAAATGCCGATATGGTGGTCGTTCAAGACATTCCTTTCTATTCAATGTGTGAACACCATCTGCTTCCATTTTTTGGAACCGTTAATGTCGCTTATATTCCACAAAACGGCAAGATTATTGGTTTAAGCAAAATTCCCCGTTTGGTAAACTTTGTAGCCCGCCGACCTAGTGTTCAAGAAAATATTACCGTCATGATCGCCGATGAATTACAACGCATTCTAAATCCAAAGGGTGTCGCCGTTTCGATTTCGGCACGGCATTTATGCATGGAAATGCGTGGTATTAACAAATCCGGCTTATCTACGTACACCAATAAGTTTTCCGGTGTTTTTTCAGATGATCACGAATTAAAAAATGAATTTCTCCAACAAACTCGTCAGAAGTAGGCCTTCAACATGAGTAATGAACAGCAAGTTTATCAAAAATTAATTACGGATATGAATCAACACATGTTAGTCGCTGATGATAATCGGGTTCCCTTTCTTCGCCAGATTTTGGCCAAACTAGGCCACCCAGACCAAGCCTACAAAATTATCCATATTGCGGGAACCAATGGCAAAGGATCGACAGGTGCCATGTTGGCGGCCATCCTGCAGGAAAATGACTATCATGTTGGTCATTTTTCCAGTCCGGCAATGCTTGATGACCGGGAACAAATTAGAATTGATGGGCAGATGATTAGCTACACTGCATTTGTGCAAGCCTATCAACTAATTAACGATCACTTATCTGCAGATTTTGCAGCCACTTCCCTTTCAATTTTTGAATGGTTTACATTAATTGCTTTGGTAGCTTTCCAGCAAGCTAAAGTCGATTTTGTGATTTTAGAGGTCGGTTTAGGTGGCATGAATGATGCGACCAACGCGATTTCAGCGCCCTTATTGGCACTAATCACCCATATTGATTATGATCATACGCGCATTTTAGGCCATACGATTCGTAAAATAGCGACCCAAAAAGCTGGGATCATCAA
Organism: Pediococcus damnosus; assembly: GCF_001611155.1. Classification (NCBI taxonomy): domain Bacteria; kingdom Bacillati; phylum Bacillota; class Bacilli; order Lactobacillales; family Lactobacillaceae; genus Pediococcus; species Pediococcus damnosus. Next base: position 1,256,948 of record NZ_CP012294.1, on the reverse strand, counting down.
AACTGGTTCTACTGTCATTGTGGCTCCTCACCAAAAACAAATGACTCGAAATGTTTTACGAACTGCTGCTAATCAACAACAAGTTCCCATCCATTTTGTGACTAATATTCATTTAAAGCTATTAGCACATAATTTTGAGGGCACAAAACTTCAAATCAGTGGCCCTATGATTCCGAATCATACTTATCAATTAGGCTTAATTGGCAGATTTCAGCTGGACAACTTGGCCACCGTTTTAAGTGCTGTAACTTGGTTAAGCCAGCATGACGTACAGCTTAATGAACAGCGGACGCAGCGTGCCTTAGCAAATCTAAAAATTGCAGGCAGGATGCAGATTATTCAGCGACATCCCACCGTTATCCTTGATGGGGCCCATAATTCAGACGGTGCCAAACAATTGGTTCAATCTTTACAACAACTTGCGCCTAATCAGAAAATAACTTTCTTATTAGGTTTTTTAGCAGATAAAAACTATCTAGAAATGCTGCAAAGCTATCTACCTTTGGCAAAAACAGTTTATGTAAACACACCTAGTCAACATCAACGTGCTTTGGATAAAGACGAATTAGCTAAGGTTATTCAAAAACATTTCAGCTTTTCTAAGGATCATCTTTTTAATGAAGCCGATGCCCATACGAGTTTACAAGTAGCATTAGCACATGCCGAGGTTGATGATGTCATTGTAATTACCGGATCATTCTATTTTATTAAACAATTTGAAGGTGACCAGCATGTTTAACCGCCCACTCATTATTGCGTCTAACAATCTCGACAAAACAGCTGAACTAGTTGCCTGCCTGCAAGAATTTCAAGTAGCTGCTAGGTCCTACCAAGATCTAATTTCCCGGGTTACTTTTCCTAATGAAGGGACCACAGATTACGTCGCAAATGCGCTAACTAAAACCCGTTTCATCTCAGGAAAGTTACCCCAAGAATCTGTTTTGGGTGATGATTCTGGCATGATTATTTCCGCATTTCCTAATAAATTTGGTGTGCAAACTTCACGACAATTAGTTGATTACCCTACAGATACTGATAAGAACCAATATTTACTTCAGCTTGTAGCGGGTAAATTACGTGATGTCGAATTACGGACTGATTTAATTTTACAGACACCTCACCATATTTATCATGGTTTTGGCGTCTTTGAAGGCACATTTAGTCTTGAAGAACGCGGTCAGAATGGCTATGGGTTTGACAGAATACTGATTCCAAAAGGTGAAACTCACACCTTGGCTGAATTGGAAAGCTCCAAAAAGTTTCCTTATCTTCATCGCACTAAAGCCGTAAAAAATCTTCTTAAAAAGGTGGCAAATAACGACTATGAAAATTATTGATATAACTGATCGATTTGCCCACTCCCAATCATTTTCGGATCAAATTACTCATGACATGTTGATTACCCAACGTAAAGTGGTTTTGAAATTTGAAGACCTCAACGAGATTGAGCTATCTACTATGCAAACCTTGCTGGCCGCTTTTGATACACCTATCCAAACTACTGAAAACTGGATACAAGTTGTTTTACCCTTGGCCGCTTTTCAATTTTTTATAGCTAAGGTTGAACAAAAAATTACAACCGACTCAGCTACTCAGCAGCTTCACGAAATATACGAACAGCACGCCGTTTACTGGAATTATGGTAATACACATCGTGATTTGATTCAGTCACCGCTAATTTATGGGATTCTAAACATTACCCCTGACTCTTTCTACGATGGCGGCGCATATGTAAAACCACAAATCATTAAATCTCACGTAGCTCATATGGTGGCCACTGGTGTGGATGTCATTGAACTCGGTGGTCAAACCACCCGGCCCGGCTACACTGAAATTTCTGCCAAAGAAGAATTGAAACGCATTTTACCAGCTATCGATTGGATTCATAAAAACTATCCGAAAATTTCTTTGGCAGTGGATACATATAAATATGAGGTAATGGCAGATTTGGTCAAAAATGGCCACGTTGCAATTATCAATGATGTACACGGATTTACGGATGACCCCCGAAAATTGACTTTACTCGCACCGACCAATATCGGATTGCTCACCATGCACAGCAGCCGTGAGGTCGAATATGACAACCTTACACAAGAAATGCAGAACTTTTTCACCCAAAACTTATCGCAATTAACTGCAGCGGGTATTGGTCGAGAAAGAATCGCATTAGATCCGGGGATTGGCTACGCAAAAGTAGCGGATGGTTATCAGGACTATGCGATGATGCGCAATATTGATCAATTTAATCAATTTAACCGACCAACTATGATCGCCATTTCACGAAAAGGATTTGGCGCAAAATTATTCGGACTAAAAAAAGAGAACCGGCTGGCAGTCACTCTTATCGCGGAAACTTATATGTATTTGCACGGTGGCAACATTTTGCGTGTGCATGATATCACCGAAACAAAGCAACTCGTTAAAATGATTAATACCATCAATAATGGATATTGGTTTAAGTGAGTGGAGCAAAGCGAATAAGGCTCAAGATATAAGGGTCCTGGATGCGGGATCGCAATCCCGCGGGAAGGATTCTTATATCTTGGGCCTTGCTTTGTGGAACTGTCCTCAAATAGTGAGTGGAACAAAGCGAATAAGGCTCAAGATATAAGGGTCCTGGAGGCGGGATCGCAATCCCGCGGGAAGGATTCTTATATCTTGAGCCTTGCTTTGTGGAGCTGTCCTAAAGCAGTGAGTGGAACAAAACGTTAAAGCCCAATGAAATAAGAGGACCGGAAGCGGGATTGTATCCCGCTCAGAGGTACACTTATTTCATTGGGCTTGTTTTGTGGAACTGTCCTCAAAGCGAGTGGCGGATAGTTATCGCCCTATTGCCTAAATTTTAGATATAAAATTCGAAAACAGATAAAAAGAGCCATGGAAAATTTTTTCCAGGACTCTTCTTTATTTGAATTAAATTAGCTTAGCAAAGGTGCCATCCCAAATACTTTCGTGATGCTTCACAATTGTGGCTGCATCTAAAAGCTTAGAATCAAATGTGGTCACCAGATCCCGTTTGACCTCAACTTGATAGTCTAAATGGCGCGCCACTCGAATAGTAGTGTCCACACAATATTCAGCCTGACCACCACAAACCTCTAAGCTTTTTGTATTATAGTTCTTCAAATAAGCTTCTAAATTCGTGTGATAAAAAGCATCCGGCGTCGTTTTTACAATAAACTCATCTCTTTGTTCATTAAAATCTAAATCTGCGGCCAACTGAAATTTTTTCGTGTCACTTGGAATCTCGTCATCGGCAGTTTGCACAAAAAAGATTGCCTTTCTTGCTTGCCGATACAGCGCGATTCGTTCATTAATTCCAGCAACAACTTTATCAAAATTAGCCATTCTCTTTAATGCGTTTTGCATGTCAATTACAATTAATACATCTGCCATAATTTTTCCTCTTTCATAAAACAGGTCGTTTTCGAATATCTCTTGTGCCGGGAAGTGTTGAACTTTCCTTACTCTCCAACTAATTCAGTACTGGCGAAAACTAATTGCCAAATTGTTCCCACAATATACATCTTGCTAATTATCATACAACTTTCTAATGATAAGGTAAGTATTGTGTGTCTTACTTAAGGGATTCTTAACCCCGTTAAAAAAGATCAAATATAAGCACCCCATAGCTCGCTGGATAGATACCGATATTTGACCTTTTTATAATTCATTTCACAAACCTTAGCCGATAATTATTTACTATTCGCATCACTCTTATGGATTGCCGCCATCGCCAATTCATTCACATAATTCAGTGGATTATCAAAATTTGGCTGGAAGAACATGTCTACCATTGAAAGCTCGTCAATCGTCATTTTTTGTTGAATTGCAAGCGAGATAACATTAGCTGATTGGGCACAATCATACGAACTATAAAAAGCGCCACCTAAAACAACCCGACTTTTTGGATCCCAGACCAGACGCATCAAAATGGGCGTTGTGCTCAGCATGAATTCAGGACGATAATTTTCTTCAAGGGTCACTGTTGATACTGTCACTCCGCGCGCCTTCGCACCACTTTCTGTTAATCCAGAAGAAGCAAGGGTTTTGCCAAACAAAGCAACGGCTGAAGATGCCTGAGTTCCCATATATTTCATGGTTGGTTTTTCAATGTTATGCCCAATTAAAATTCCTTGGCGGATGGCATTAGTCGCTAATGGAATATAGTCCACTTTTCCCGTTGGATTGTAGTGAACAACTGCCGAATCACCAGCTGCCAAAATGTCAGGATCAGAAGAACGCATATACTCATCTATGACAATGGCCCCGTTTTTCAACATTTTCACTTTACCCTTCAACAAATCGGTTGCCGGTCGAAAACCTGCACACAAAACGGCAAAATCTGCTGTATAGCTATTTTTACTGGTCGTCACTGTGACCTGGTCATTACCGGTAAAGGATTGTACCATCTCATTCATTGCGAGTTTGACACCATGATCTTCATAATCTTTTTCAACCCGTGACCCGATCTCAAGATCAAAGTTCTTGGCCAACACATGTGGCAGCCCGTCAATCAACGTTACTTTTTTACCAGCGACAGCCAATTGTTCAGCAAGTTCAGCACCAATATAGCCAGCCCCAACAATCACGGCAGACTTAGCATCTGGCGTTGTTTCCTTTAGGATTTTGGCATCGTTCCAATCCTTGCATAGTTTAACTTTTGAATTGTCCACACCTTTAATTGGCGGAATCACAGGGGCGGATCCCGTTGTCATCACTAATTTGTCATAGTGATCTTGAAATAATTCTCCGGAAACTAAGTCCTTCACCCGAATTACTTTTTTATCAGGATCCACACTTAACACATCATGCCGCATTTTCATGGTTGCGCCCAACTTGGTAAGCTCTCCCGGTGAGGAATAAAACATTTTATTAGGATCAGAAACATGATCTCCTACCCACAAGGCAATGCCGCACGATAGAAAAGACAAGTTGTCATTACGCTCATAGACGGTCACATCGTAGTCAGGGTGTTCAGTCAAAATTTGTTTCGTGGCAAAAGTTCCTGCATGGGTTGCACCAATTACAATTATTTTCATCATATAGCCTCCATAAAAACTTCTAATTACTAAAATAAATAACTTATCATTACGCTAAGTCTATTTAGAAAATTACTGAATGTCAACGGTTTCATCTTCTGACATAAAGCTACACCTACCAACAAAAAAACTGTTAACCACAAATTAATAACAGGTTAACAGTTCATAATTCAGTCCAGTTATTCAACTTCAAACTCATTCAAATAAACACTAAATGGTTGCAATATATCTGCGTCATAGCGTTTTTTAAATGCGGCAATTTCTGCAGCTGAATTAGTGGCTGGATCCAACTGTAGTTTTTCAGCCGGTAGCGGGCGGTTGTTATGAATTTTCACATCAATCACAACCGGACCTTCCACCTGTTTAGCAGTATCAAATGCTGCGACCATTTCATCATAAGTGTGAACGGAAATGCCTAGGGCACCCATTCCGTGTGCGATCATCGCAAAATCAGCACCTTGTAAATCCATACCAAAATACTTTTGCTTTTCATCTTCTTGCTCATCCTTGATAAAGTCAAAACTCTCATTAGAAAAGACCACGTTGATGATATGCAATTTTTCTTTAACTTGCGTCAGTAAATCCTGCATCACCATCGCAAACGCGCCATCACCAGTCAAATTAAACACTTGGCGATCCGGGTAAGTTAATTTACCTGCAATAGCCGCCCCCATTCCATAACCCATGGTGGCAAACAATGCTGAAGTTGTGAATTTTTGTTTTTCGTTCATGTTTAAGAAACGGAGACTATTCATCGTCACATCGCCAACATCGATGGCAAATACATCGTTGCCAGTAGAAATTCGATTAATTTGTTTGAAAACAGATCCCACTCCCAACGGACTGGTGGTTTTGTCGGCTAATTGCTGTAAATAAGCGCGCCAGTTCTTCCTGTTTGCCACACAAGCGTCATAAAAGCGCCGGTGGGCCACTTCATCACTCAATGCGACTAATTGTTTCATTGCCTGTTTGGCATCACTTAGAATCGGTACATCAACGTTGTGGCGCTTGCCAATTTTGGAAGAATCAATATCAACTTGAATAAATTTTGCATCCGGATTGAACATGCCTTTTGTACGGGCAAACGGAAAATCAGCGCCAATCATCATGATTAAATCGGCCTGCTCCAAGGTCTCATTCCCAGGTTTAGTTGAAACCCGATAGGCTGATCCCATGTTACCTTCAAAATCATCAGGAATCATTCCCTTTGAAATGGCGGACATCACAACTGGTAACTTTAGATGCTTCGACAAGGTCACGAGTTCTTCTGTAGCCCCGTTAACACCAATTCCAGCAAAAATAACCGGATGTTTTGCCTCACTAATTAGTTTTAAAGCTGCTTTAATCTTTTCTTCATCAGGCTGAGGTAGTAATGGTTTCACATAACTATGACCTGATGACCAAAAATCGGCCGGAATATCTTTGGTCCCAAAATCATTTGGAATCGTGACAACTGCCACGCCATTTTCTTTGTACGCCCGGCGAATGGCTTCATCGATCACGTGAGGTAAACTATCGGCAGTCATCACTGTACGGTTATATACCGAAACATCGGCAAACATGGGATTCTCATTCATTTCTTGGAAAGAATCCCAATTCATGTCAGACGTGCCGACTTGACCAATAATTGCCAACACGGGAGCATGATCCATCTGAGCATCATACAAGCCATTAAATAAGTGCGTTGCGCCAGGACCAGCCGATCCAAAACAAACGCCAATTTTTCCTGTCAGTTTTGCGTGGGCAGCTGCAGCAAATGCTCCCACTTCTTCATGACGAACCTGAACATAATCAATTTTATCTTGTTCGACTCGCAGGGCCTCCATCGTACTATTAATCGAGCCACCTGGAATTCCATAAACTTGCTTAACATCCCAGTCTTCTATAACCTTCATCATCGCGATACCAGCATTAATTGTCTTACTCATTGTTATCCCTCTTTCCAAGAAATGTTTATCGTTAACTACTACTGCGATAGTATCTCACGAAAGGGTCGAAAGTAAAAGAAAACGCTCTCACTAAAAAAACACTCCTAATTGATTAAGCTTTAAGGCGCAAAATTAATGTTTATAACTAAAGGGTGAAAGTACAAAAATGACCTCAGTTACTGCTATTAAACGGCTTAATCCATAAAAATTAGGTTAATTATCGTTCTACGGCTCACTTGGCCTGGAACGGGGGTGCGAGTTCTTGCGGCTGTCTTTGCCACAAGAATCGACAGCGTATGAAGCATTGCGGGTTTTCGGTACGAAAACCGACCTTTATGCGTAATAGCGGGTACGATTTGAAGCCAAGCAGATCACTTGTCTTCAAATTCGACCTTTATCTAAGCAAAAATCGCTAAGATAAATTTCACCCCTGAGGCCAAAACGCCTCCGAACTGGGGAAGTTTTTGTATCAAGCAATTGAATGTGGTTTTGTACTTCCAACCTTTAGTTTATAAAATAAAAAAACTGAATCCTTTCACTTTTATGAAAGAATCCAGATTTATTTTTAAATTGTTTTTATAGTGCAGAAACTGTTGTAATAATTAACCAGACATTCAAGATAACCAAGACAACTGCGGCAATCCAGGCACAAACCTTAACCCATGGACGGTTCGCAAATTCACCCATGATTTTCTTACTACTGGTAAACAAAATCAGTGGAATCATCGCGAATGGTAACGCAATACTTAAGAATACCTGTGAAAATGTCAGTAAGTTTTCAATTTTAGCTTCATTGCCATGATAATAAATGGCAAACGCTAGAACTGGTAAAACGGAAACGAGCCGAGTAACTAAACGCTGAGCCCACATTGGCATCTTCAAACGGATGAAACCTTCCATAATGATTTGTCCAGAAAGTGTTCCTGTAATTGTTGAACTTTGACCTGATGATAACAAGGCAACCGCAAATAATGTACTTAGCACTGGGCTGGCAATTGCACCAACGATCTTTGAATCACCGAGAGCGTTGTATAAATCAACGAAACGGCCCAAATCTGAATTAGTACCAAAGAACAGTGCAGCTCCTAAAATCAGGAGTAAACAGTTTACAACAAACGCTACTGTTAACTGCATATTAGAATCTGCAACCGTATAACGGATGGCACTTCTAATACTCTTATGATCATTACGATCAAAGTTACGCGTTTGTGAAATTGATGAGCCAAGGTATAAGTTATGAGGCATAACCGTGGCACCAACAATACCTAAACCAATATATAACATTGATTTGTTTTGAATCAAATCTTTACCGGGAGCAAATCCCTTTAAAACTTCTGGCATGTTTGGTTGTGCCAAAATAACTTCATACAAGAAAACAAACAAGATAACTGCTACTAAAGTTGCTACGATTGCTTCAATTTTTCGAAATCCTAGTTTCATTAACAACATCAACAGTAAAACATCGAATGTTGTAATGATAATACCGACAATCAGTGGAAATCCAAAGAGTAGTTCCAACGCTATCGCTGATCCAATAATTTCCGCAACATCGGTGGCCATAATGGCTAGTTCGGTAATAATAAATAACACGATACCACCAAATTTGGAAGTCTTTTCACGCGTAAGCTGTGCTAAATCACGACCAGTTACAATTCCTAGTCGGGCAGCCATTGCTTGCAATAACATCGCAATTAAACTTGAAATTAAAACGACACTGAGTAACCGATACTTAAACTGAGCTCCACCAGAAATTGAAGTAATCCAATTACCAGGATCCATATATCCTACAGAAACTAGGACTCCTGGTCCAAGGTAAGCTAAAAATGTTTTAAACACCCCAGCATTTTGAGGAACTGAGACACTTCCGTTAATTTCATCTAAAGATTTATTTGCGCCATCTGTTGATGAAATAATATGATGCTTTTCTTCGTTACTATTCTTTGCCATGCTATTCCCTCTTTTCTATCATTCTCAAAATTCAATCTCTGAATTATCGAACTACGATTACGGAAACCTGGGCCCGTTTTGCAATCCTTAATCCCACTGCACCTGGAACTCTGTGTTTTGAATCCTCTGTATCTGATCCACAAACAATTAAGTCAGGCTTAAATCTTGGAATAACCTTGTCTAAAATGACATCGTCAACATCACTCGCTCCAACGGTTAATCCTGTAACATGTTTAACGCCTAGTTCCTCAGCAATTGTAGTATAGTCCTCAACTGCCTGGCGAACGACGTCTTCTTTTTTATCAACTTTACCAGGGGTCATCACATCAAAAATGCTAATGTCATCATCTTCTAATACTGACACAATGCACAGTTCAACTTGGTAATCATGAGCCATTGTCGTTGCATACTGAAAGGCTCTCGTTGACGAGTTAGGATCATCAGCATCCACTGTCAATAACACACGATGAAACACAAGTGGTTCTTTCAACTTATCGACTTGCATAACAAACCTCCTTTAAACTTTCTTAAACTCTGCCGCCTTACTGATAGTAACACTTACTTTTTAAAAATGCCACAAAAAAATGAACAAAAACAAAAAAAGTTTAAATGCTGGTTTGATTTAAGTTTAGGCACGCCTCAATTTGTTACGGCACCATCTAGTTTGTAACCGGTATCTATAAAAAAACACCCGATCTTTGCAGATTGGATGCCTTCTTTCTATATTTAATTGTTTTTGGTCATGTGATTACGTGTACTTTTATTAATAATCACTGTAATTAACGCCACAAGTGCCAAAACGCTCAAAATTACATAATCAATCTTTGATCCTTGTCGTACTTGAGAAAAGGTTGATCCACCATGCAATTCTAGCGAACTAATCACGGAAGCGAGGATAACTGTTCCCATGGCACCAGCATATTGCTGCATCATGTTAAACAATGAATTGATGTCGCCTCGTTTTTCAGGAACAACTTGTTGACTAGCAGCTCCCATAACATTTCCGAAACTGAACGCAACGCCAACTCTGAGAATCACAAACAAGATTAACAAAATCATTGAAGTCATCACATCATTCAAGAAGAAAAATAAAACAACGGATGCTAAGAGACAGATATTTCCAATCATTAATGGTAAAAATGCACCCTTTTTATCCATAATGGCTCCGGTACTTGGTGAAATGATTGCTCCAATTAAGGCACCAGGTAGAACTAATAAACCAGCTACCATAGATGTTTGATGCAAATTAACTTCTGCAACCATTGGCAGTAACCAGGAAATACCAATATTAACAAAGGCTAATACAAAGTAGTTTATCAAATGAAGGAAGACTGATTTCTTTTTTAGCAAACTAAAATCAAGAACTTCTTTAGAGCTTTTGGAGTTATACCACGCATAACTTAATAAAAGCAAAATTGAAATAACTAATGAAATCCAAAAAGCTGCAGATGTCCATCCAGCCAGTCCAGCTTCATTAAAGGTCCAAACAAAACCAATTAGAACCAAACTTAGCCAAACCATGCCAATACTATCAAAGGATAATTTTTCACCCCGTTTGTGTTGGACCGGAATATCAATATTTATCATTCCCATGATTAGCACAATCACGCTGAGAGGTAGAACGACCCAAAAAATCCATCGCCAGTTCATCAAAGTGTTTAAAATACCACCATATGTCGGTCCCAATGCTGGTGATAAAGAAGTTAGCATACTTGCAACGCCATTATATGTGCCGACATGCTGACGGGGAATCTTAACGTTAATAATTTGAAACATCAACGGCGTGGCGAGTCCAGTTGCAATTGCTTGAATCATTCGCCCAATTAATAAAATCCAAAAACTATCTGCAATGGCACATACAATTGAGCCCACAATAAAGGCCGCGGCCGAAAAAATAAAAATTGAGCGAAATTTAAAGCGCCGCATAATAAACGCCATTGCTGCCATCATAATGGTAACCAACAACAGATAAGCCGTTGTAATCCACTGAACCGTCCCAACGCTAACGCCAAATTGGTTGCTTAAAGTATTCATCGTCACGTTAAGCGAGGTTTCAACCAAAATTCCCATAAAGGAGATCATCCCAGCTGATACAATCGCTAATTTTGTTTTAAGTGAAATCTTTTCTTCATTCTTGATCGTATTTCATCTCCTGAATTTTTTGCTTATTTATCAATAATTTCAAAACATAAGGACACTTACAGCAGAAATTATTTTTTCTTACTGCGTGTCCTTGAATAAGTTAATTTAATCTGTTGATTTAAACGCTTTTTGCTGAGCTTCAGGACCGCTCACGAAGGCAGCTGATCATAAATAACTACACCTCACAGCGGGATGCGATCCCGCTTCCGTTGCAGTTATTTATGATCAGCTTAACGCCTTCGTTCGCGCACTATTCTTTCCATCTCTCATCCACCTCATTCGGAATCCCAAACGCATCCAACACCTTCATCGTCTGGTGGTTCACCAAATCCTGAATTGTCTTTGGATGATTATAGAACGCCGGCATTGGTGGAATGATTTGCGCTCCTATTTTGGCGAGCTTTGTTAAATTTTCCAAATGAATCACACTCAAGGGGGTCTCTCTCGGCACAATCACTAATTTTCTTTGTTCCTTAATCGTGACGTCCGCCGCTCGGGCAATCAAATTGTCACCGATTCCATACGCAATCGTCGCCACCGTTTTCATGCTAGCCGGTACAATCACCATGCCGTCATTTAAAAATGAACCACTCGCAATCGTTGCTCCCTGATCATTAACGTTATAAGTTTTATCGGCCAATGCTTTGATTTGTTGCAAAGAATAGTCCGTTTCCAACTCTAAATTTTTCTTAGCCCATTGACTCATCACCAAATGAACCTCAACGTCATCAAGTTGATGCAGTTTTTCCAACAAATCAATTGCATACACCGTGCCCGAAGCACCTGTGATTCCGACGATAATTTTTTTCATGTCTGCACCCCAAAAATCTTAATCATTCCAAATATTTTTTCCAATCTTTTACTTCTTTAAATTGAGCTCTTTCAAATTGATCCTTCATATCAAATGGCACCGTGCCATCAATGATTAACTTCGATGACATGCCGCGGGTTCGAATTGATTTTGGATCGTACTCAGGCCGCTCCGATGGATCTAATGGATGATTTCGCATTCCTGGTAACACCACAATATCTTGATCGGCTTGAAAACGCGTATTAATTGTCCACACCACATCGTTCATATCAAAAATATCAACATCTTCATCTACCAAAAAGACGGTTTTCAATTCTTTAAATGATGAGAAGGCCAATAAGGCTGCTTGTCGTTGAATCCCTTCATCCGCTTTGTTTTCCTTACGAATTTGCATGATGGTCATCAACTTACCACCACCTGCTGGGGGATTATATACATTCAAAACTTTGCCAGGAATTGCGCGATTCGTTAAGGACAAGATGCTTGCTTCCGTTGGAATTCCAGCCATGCTGACATGTTCTTCAGAAGGTCCGATGACACTTTGCATGATGGGATCTTTCCGGTGCGTAACAGCCGTAACTTTGATTACTTGCAGAGCTGGATTGGCATCACCATCGTATCCAGAAAATTCTGGCATTGCTTTACCAGTATGCGTATTAATATCTTCTTGAATGCGCTCATTAGGCATGATGTAGCCTTCCAAAGTATATTCAGAACGCGCAATTGCTTTTTCATCAACAGTCAAACCATCAACTAATTGAACTGGTTCTTGACGAATGGCACCCGCAACACCTAATTCATTGTAGCCAAGTGGCGTTGTCGGAGGCTCAAAAGTTGCGCCAATCGTTACGGCTGGATCCAAACCGATATTAATGGTAATTGGCATTGGTTTATTCATCTTTTCGTATTCTTCAGCAAACTTCCCAATGTGACGCCCACCAGGCATGATGTAAATTCCGAGTTTATCTTTATCTTCAAGGACCATGCGATGAATAGTCACATCACTCATGGTTTTATCTGGATTTGAGCCGTAAACCACGCCAACTGTAATGTAAGGACCAGCATCTTGGGGTGTATTTGTAGGAGCTGCCACTAATTTACGAATATCAAAATCCGGGTCAGTTGCCTTATGCACAACTTCATGGGTGGGTGCGTCGGCTTCTTTAACCATCACAGGATCAACCGGATTCTCTACTGAATCATTCAAAAATTGACCAAGGGTGTGGTAGTCATGATGAAACATCTTCCCAACGCGTTTGCGGCTGGCCATCAATCCCATTAAAACTCGGGTATGTGGAAAGCCTTTGACGTTGTTAAACATCATTGCTGGTCCCTCTTAAGTAGGCCGTTGAACGGTTCCACCAGCACCAATGTAACGATAAACACCTGATAATTCGGCGTCAGGATCAACTTCAACATTCGTTTCATGATATTGACCAGGTTCTTTTTTTAGTTCATCAAGAACTTTACGCAAATCATAAACATCTTTTTTTGCCATAATAATGACCTCCTAATTTCAAGTAACTATGCGTGTTTCTTACGTTCATACACGATAATTTCATTATATAAGCGCGATTTCTTGCGAACAAATCGCGTTTCGACTAGCATTATGCCTAACAGGAATATTAGAAAATGAGGACTCATTATGACTATTGATGATTTAAAAGATTTTGTCACCTTATACCAAACGCGCAATGTGTCTGATGCCGCGGTTGAATTGATGATGACCCAGTCGGCACTTTCCAAGCGCATCCAGGCCATGGAAAACGAATTAGCTACCAAACTAATTTCAACCAAAAATAAACGCCACCTGGTTATTACCGAAAGTGGTGAGGTCTTCTTCCGATACGCAAAAACCATTTTGACCCAGTATGGCTTGCTGACAAATGAGCTTGCAGAATATCGGGAACTCAAAAAAGGAACCCTGCACATTGGCAGCGTTCCAGTGATGTCACAATATGGATTAATGGAAAAGACAAGCCAATTCATGGCTGACTACCCGCAAATTAACATTCGACTAGAAGAATTGGAAGGTGAAGAACTGCTCGAAATGTTGCAAACAAAGCAGTTAGATCTCGGTATTTTACGCAATATGCAGTCGCAACTTTTGAATAAATCCCAGTTTCAATTTATTGATATTGACCAAGATGAACTTAAAATCATCCTGCCCATTACGCACCCCCTTGCAAAACAAAAGAGGATTTCAATGAACAATCTGCGGGATATTGAGGTCGTTTCATTAAATCCAGGTTCTGGTATTTACGAACAGGTCGGCAATCTCTATCAACAAGCGGGATTCACACCAAATATTCGTTTCACTTCCACTCACATTGAAACGTTGTTGGGAATCATTGCCAAATCGGAACGCGTCACTTTCTTGTTCGAAAAATCAGCAGAACCTTTCATGACGGATCAGTTTGTGAGTCGTTCGTTTGAAACTCCAATTTATAACAAGTTGCAACTCGTGTATCCACAGGGAGAATTAACCCAGGCGGGAAGAAGATTTGTGGGATATATGGAAGTGAGCGGAACAAAGCGATTAAAACACAAAAACTAAGGGTGACGGCGGTGGGATCGTAATCCCGCCAGAGGCGCACTTAGATTTTGTGGTTTGCTTTGTGGAGCTGTCCTAAAAATGAGTGAGTGGAACAAAACGGTAAAGGCCAACAAAATAAGGGGACCGGAAGCGGGATCGCATCCCGCTCGGAGGTTCACTTATTTTGTTGGGCTTGTTTTGTGTAGCTGTCCTAAAAATAAGTGAGCAAAACAAAACGGTAAAGCCTAATGAAATAAGGGGACCGGAAGCGGGATCGCATCCCGCTCAGAGGTTCACTTATTTCATTGGGCTTGCTTTGTGGAGCTGTCCTAAAATAGTGAGTGGAACAAAACGGTAAAGCCCAATGAAATAAGGGGACCGGAAGCGGGATCGCATCCCGCTCAGAGGTTCACTTATTTTGTTGGGCTTGTTTTGTGGAGCTGTCCTCAAAAGTGAGCAAAACAAAAAAGCCAAACATCCGAAATCAGATATTTGACTCTTACACTATTTATAATTTACGTCTTCGCCGACTACTTCGCGTTTCTGGCTCTGAATCAGTTTTCGTGTCATCTTCAGACGTGTGAGGATGAACGCTAGCACGAGTTGTTTCTGACCAAGCTTTTTCGTTGGAATCACTCTGTGGATCTTTTCGATTAGGCGTAGATTTAGAATGTTGGGCTAGATAGAACACCGCTCCTAAGACTAAGACAGTTGGGACCAAAATTGCGGCATCCTTCAACCAAGGAACAAATATTCCGGATAAAAATGCACCAGCAGCAAAACTACCAATCACAATTCCCGTATCCGTCGCTTTTTGTTGGGCCGTTACATCATGATGCACATAACCCGTATACAAGTTTTCAGCAGTTGTCCGAATGTTTCCAGTCATCATGAGAGATGTGAATGGTCCATCTTGCAACTTTCGGAATTCCTGTAGCTGAGCCGCTGCAGTGATGGCCAGCAACATCACGGTGATCACATCAGGAGCCCGTTGACTGATCATTGCTACCAGTACCATCAAAACAAATTCATATCCTAATACAAAATACGCTCGTTTTAAATAATTCTGTTTAAAAAAATGCTGCATGTGGCGAATAAAAATGGTTCCTAATCCAAACGCGATAATCGCAATCAGATAATAACCAACCTTGACAAACTGTCCTTTGCTCAAGCTAACCCCCAGTAAAATCAAGTTTCCGGTTTGCAGTCCCGCAAACACCCCGCCATGTTGTAAATATGTGTAAGCATCCAGACCACCTGCAATGGCCGCCAAAAAAGCACCAAAATATAATTGCTGATAGGCAGGATAAACATGTCTTCTCAAAAAATGGTCCTCCTTCTCATCTCATGCTTGAATCTTTTTTAAACCTTGTTCATATAATCAACCTACCTAGTTTATCATGAACCGCATTAAGACAAAAATTATTTTTTAAGACATTAATTAAACTTAAAAAACGCCTCTTTTTAAACCAACAAATCACTAATCTTTTGAAACGCAAATTGACAGCATGCCTCGCGAAACGCATTCCGCTCCAACTCTGGCTTTCGAAGGTCATAAGCATCCGTCTGGCCATGAAAAGTGATACCAATCCATGCAGTTCCGGCGTCCTCACCTTCCAAACCAGTTGGACCGGCTGCACCAGTAAATGAGATCGCCAAATCGGTCTTCAAGACTTTCTGGGCGCCTTGGGCCATGGCAACCGCCACTTCATAGCTGACCACGCCGTATTGTTGAATAAGCTCCTTGGGGACACTCAACAATTGCGTTTTAACTTCATCCGCATACGTCACAAAACCGCCACTAAAAACGGCTGAGCTGCCTGGCACTGTAGTAATTTCTGATTGAAACAGACCACCCGTTAAACTTTCAGCAGCTGTAATTGACAAGTTTTCTTCAATTAATGTATTGATTACGTAATTAACTAGTTTTTCGTCCATTATAATTCCCCCGTTTATTAAGCAATTTTACACTTGTCTCACGAAAAACACTTATGAAAAAGCATCCCAACATAAGCTAGGATGCGCGACAATTATTTCTTATTGCCTTGTAATTCAAGAATCATGTCCAGATGAGGGATACCTGTATCCAGATAAACATCGCTGACAGGTTTGAATCCAAACGATTGATAAAAGGATCGTAAATAAGCCTGGGCCTGAATCTTTACCGTTGTGACCTTTGGCATATCTTTTTTAATCGTTTCAAGTCCACTCGTAATGAGTTTGCGTCCATACCCTTGTTTGCGAAAGAGTGGATTAACAACCACCCGACCAATATGAACAATCGTTTCGTTCGTTTCAGGGATGATTCGTAAATAGGCCACTAACTGTTGGGCCTCGTTTGTAAATTGTAAATGCTGGGCGATGAGATCCTCATCGTCTACCTCTTGATAGGCACATAATTGTTCAACAACAAAGACTTGGGTACGGAGTTTGTAGATTTTAAATAGTTCTGTATTGGATAACTCTGAAAATGATTTTACTGTTACTTGCATACTTGGCTCCTTGTGTAGTTCTTTTCTGTTTTAATGAAGTTCAGATTTTGGTGCAATTGAGGTTCATTTATTTTATATATACGATAATAATTAAAACTATTTTACCTCAATGCGTCAAGCCGCTCCTGATTCCTTAACTATATTGATTCGACACTCTTCTAAAACATGTGTATACAGTCAAGCTTTTTTACATTAGCTCTTAACTATATTGATTCGACACTCTTCTAAAACTGCCCTCAACAACGTTAGCCAACGCCACACGCTCTTAACTATATTGATTCGACACTCTTCTAAAACCATGAGTGGTACTTAACCGACGACGACCGGGCTCTTAACTATATTGATTCGACACTCTTCTAAAACAAAGAGCTGCGGAAGTTGTCGGACCAACGGGCTCTTAACTATATTGATTCGACACTCTTCTAAAACTGGACCACAGGATATGTGGAAGCGACCCCGGCTCTTAACTATATTGATTCGACACTCTTCTAAAACTAACTCCAAGCCTTTAACGCTCCGTTATTAGCTCTTAACTATATTGATTCGACACTCTTCTAAAACTTAAAGGGTAATACATTAATTGTAGGTGAAGCTTTTAACTATATTGATTCGACACTCTTCTAAAACCACACAATACCCACAGATTACCTGTATCTAGGCTCTTAACTATATTGATTCGACACTCTTCTAAAACAACATTGGGGACGACCACATCATGTACACGGCTCTTAACTATATTGATTCGACACTCTTCTAAAACACAGCACCACAGTCATTAGACACCAATGGCGCTCTTAACTATATTGATTCGACACTCTTCTAAAACAACACATATTACTATTCAACAGAAAGCGAAGCTCTCAACTATATTGATTCGACACTCTTCTAAAACATCATTACCACCAATGTTGGCATAAGCTAAGCTCTTAACTATATTGATTCGACACTCTTCTAAAACAAGCTGGTTGGGGTCTCGGCAATGTCGGCAGCTCTTAACTATATTGATTCGACACTCTTCTAAAACACTAGATACAGATGCAATCGGAGGAGATGAGCTCTTAACTATATTGATTCGACACTCTTCTAAAACACTTATCGAGGGACTGTAAACAGTCTTACCACTCTTAACTATATTGATTCGACACTCTTCTAAAACATCTGCTACACCGTTATCAATCAACGTTTTGCTCTTAACTATATTGATTCGACACTCTTCTAAAACGTATACCACCTACTGCACGCAATCATCATAGCTCTTAACTATATTGATTCGACACTCTTCTAAAACTCAGATTAAGCGGGTTAGTAATCGAAGGGTGCTCTTAACTATATTGATTCGACACTCTTCTAAAACGACGTGGCGGCAAGGTTATTGCGTACCGAGGCTCTTAACTATATTGATTCGACACTCTTCTAAAACGAATCTCCAATCAATCCGGGATAGTCGAATGCTCTTAACTATATTGATTCGACACTCTTCTAAAACAAAATTAGCTTTACTGTGGAAGGCCTAACAGCTCTTAACTATATTGATTCGACACTCTTCTAAAACTCTGGTGCGGAATCAATTTGCGATTGAGTAGCTCTTAACTATATTGATTCGACACTCTTCTAAAACAGATGTGCATGACGCACGGTTCGGACAAACGCTCTTAACTATATTGATTCGACACTCTTCTAAAACAAGGAAATGGTGAGTTTGCGATTGTTAATGGCTCTTAACTATATTGATTCGACACTCTTCTAAAACACGTTCCTGCCATTGGCAGCACAAACTTTTGCTCTTAACTATATTGATTCGACACTCTTCTAAAACCCGCGTAGGCAATGTAAGCCCTGTAATACAGCTCTTAACTATATTGATTCGACACTCTTCTAAAACGATTATGTTCAAGGCCAAACCCAAACGGGCGCTCTTAACTATATTGATTCGACACTCTTCTAAAACTTTGAGAATGAGCCATACATGAACGTCCATGCTCTTAACTATATTGATTCGACACTCTTCTAAAACTGCTGGGCCAGAATCAATTTGGTCTTGCGTGCTCTTAACTATATTGATTCGACACTCTTCTAAAACGCTTGGATTGTGAGACCAAACTAATCAGTGGCTCTTAACTATATTGATTCGACACTCTTCTAAAACTTAGTTCAACATTAGGATCTGCATATAATAGCTCTTAACTATATTGATTCGACACTCTTCTAAAACTCATGCTGAACGTCTTTATCATGTTTTATGGCTCTTAACTATATTGATTCGACACTCTTCTAAAACGATGTCAGCGTTAAACGGCACTGGTATCACGCTCTTAACTATATTGATTCGACACTCTTCTAAAACATTGCACTCGTAGGATTACAAACGATACCTGCTCTTAACTATATTGATTCGACACTCTTCTAAAACCGTTTTTTTATAATGCTACTCTCATAGACATTAATAACGCCAATCAACAAAATCCTGATCAACGTAGCAATAACGGCATTTATCGAATTCTTCGTGATTATCTGTTATCTGAGAATTCGATAAACAGAATGTTCAAATCAAGCGTGCTAATTAAACTCACCAATTCATTAAATTGGCTGACACTGAGATAATTGCGCACATTAGTTAAGATTAATATTTTTGTTTCTTTTAATTCAGAAGCAGTTTTTAATACAGTTTCAATTATATCATAAGGATCCCTATTTAAAGCACTTACAAACCCAACATTACAGTATTTAACTAATTTAACTGGATCAAATTCACTATCTACTTTTAACGGAAGGTCTAACGAAAACGTAGCATCAAAAATAAGTGATTTTAATTTATTATTAAGATCCGTTAATTGCAATCTTGTATCATCATCTAATTTCGAAACGATCTTTTTTTGTAATTGTCCTTGAAACATTTTATTTAAATCTGCGTCAACAAATGCATCCCCAACCCACTTCACTGCTCTTTCACATTCTACTAATTTAAAATCATCATCACTAATTTTAATAACATCTGAATATCCTTTAAGTCCTGAAATTAAATCGGTATACACTTTCTGATTACTGGTCTCAATCAACGTTGGCTTTGTTGTATTGATAATAATTGGTTTGAATGGGTAATAAGTAATATTCATATAATGATGGTCCTATCTGCTGAATTTCGAACATCCTGTTTAGATTCTCCAACAATAAAATTCATACTATTATATTGTTTTTCAGTCACCATCAAAGATTGAATCAAGCCATTGGCTGGTGAAAAAGTTGCGATTCGTTTTTCCATTAAATTAGCACTCTTCTTATCCACGCAGACACGCACATAAATTGAATATTGCACCATTAGAAACCCTTCGTTTAATAAAGCCTTTCGAAATTTTCGATAATTACGTCGATCTTCACTTGTTTCAACCGGCAAATCAAACATGACCATTAATCGCATTATTCGATACCTCACTTATTTCCACCTCAATTTTAATTTTATCGATTTCACCGCTCAAATACTTTAAGCAATTATCAACGTGCTTAGTAATAGCATTTCTTAAAATAGTATTCTGGCCATTATATTTCATTTTTAAGTTCAGCAAATCAACTAACCCAAATTTAATATCTGGCGTAAAGTCGTTAAACTTTTTTTGTTTTACCCACCAATCAACAATTGGTCGAAAGGGTTCCATTAGATCTGACCCTAAATTAAAATCATTTTCTTGACTATGATGATGAACGCCCAATTGCGTCAAATAACCATTTGCGGCGATTTCACGATTCACAGCCGATAAAATAATGGCATATCCATAATTTAAGGCTGCATTTATCGGACTGAAATTTCGCCGTGAAGATTCAGATTCAAATAATAACGAAAAATACTTGCGTGCTACTACTGCTTCACGGTTCGTAACATCGTTGATCTCTAACTTAGCAAGTTCATCTTTTAAATCTTGCGCATTAATACCTAAAGCCTCAGTTACATAAATTTGATTAGTTATTTTCTGCACAATAATCTTCGTCCATAAAGAGGTTTTTCGCTCTTCGTTCCAATTAAATTGTGTCTGCAATAACTGTGGGTCACGATTGTTTGGATAATAATCCATAGTTTCAGTTACCGGTTCACCACTGTTATCCGTAAAAATCACTTTACTTTGATGCTTGGCCAATTCACTAATCACTGCACTAGTTATTACTGCTCTAGTCGTGCTAATCAATAGAATCTGGATATCACTAACCGGAATCTGATTAGTACTATCTTGCGTTTGAACAACCACGCAATGACCAGAGTAGGAAATCTTAGCATGTTGGGTCACAACCACCGTCCGCCATCCCATAAAAGGTTCCTCCTTGTTTTGAAAGCGTTAATATGATATTATTCATTTATTGAGTTCGACACACTCAACATTTTAACTATATTGATTTGACGCTCTGAGTTAAAATCAAACAAAGCTTCGGCTGAGTTTTATCTTTTGAGGCCGCTATCGGCCCATACATATGTCATTTAAGAAAAGCTATTGCAGATTGTTAAAACCTGCAGTAGCTTTTTTCGTTTATTTAATTTTGTTTAGCTGAACCCTTCGTTCAAATAGTCCCGTTGGCGATTGATATATAAGCTGAGCATTTTCACTCAGAGAAATACCACTCCTTTGACGTAATTGTCCAAATGGAGTTTTTATTTTAAAAATACTCATATCTGTTGTAGTTGCATTTGCATGCAATCCTTGAAGGATTCTAGTTAGTACGGTTCTCTTACCAAGCTCTGTAATTTTATTATTTTCCCACTGATCTTCAACTGGTAACTGATAAAAAATTAAATTACTATTCCTAATTTTCTCTCTAAAATTATTGGCATCATATGCTGAGAAATATTTATCCATTTTTTTCACAATCTCATCAAAAGCCGAATCCAATCTTAGATTATCTAACCGTTCAAGGTCATCTCTTGGACAGTCGGTAATGTTTGTATTGTTAATAGCCTTAAGTGCATTATTAGAAATCACTAGCTGTTGAGCATTATTTTTGTAAGTATCGCTTGCTAACATAAAAAACTGACCAGCATCATCAATAAGTTGTTGGAATCTAACTTTTGATACAACTATTTTAAAATCATCAGTTGTTTCAATAATTTCACCATTTTTTTTATCAACCTTATAATGAGTGAATTGTGGTTTAATAATTTTATAAAGTTCACCATTATTTTCGGTGGAATCATTTTCAAGCTTATTCAGTCTAGCTAACGCAAGTGTTGGTATTCCAATAACTCTGTAACTCACTTTATTTTTCTTTGTAATTTGCACAATAGTCATATATGCAAGACTTTTTCCAGAGTATCCGCCATATATCTTGGTTTCCTTATCATCTTTTATACGAATTAATTTTTTACTTTCTTGACCACTACCCTTATCATCTTTTGCTTTATAAATAGTTTGATTATATAAAGCTCCTCTTTTTTCACGTACTTCATGAGACACGAGAATTTTCTTGTAAGCAAATAAGTGACGAATATATTTAATATCTTCATCCTTAGTCCATAGAATTTCACCGGTCTCCTTATTAACCACTTGATCACAATGTTTCAGATCATAGATAAAGTTAAACCGTCGCATCTTCGTTTCCTTTTGAGTAAACTTCTTAAAATCACCGTAAACAAAGTAGGACTCCAGTTTTGGATAACGTTTCAGAAGATAATTTCCAATAAATGCTGCCAAATAAGCATCAAATGCATGATGATAATCATTTACATCCCGATTTTTCAATAACTCAAAGTCTTCGCGCATTTGGTGAGACAAGTCAGCCTTCACAGAAATGATTTGTGTACTATCTCCGTATTCATCAGCCAAAATATTTACAGCCAACTTAATAACCTGGCGCGTCTCCACTAACTGACGATTAATGAATCCATTTTCAGTATGAGCAGAAATATTTTCGGGATTCATTGTCAGATTTCGATACTTACCTTTCGAAATTAAACCTTGATCCTTCATTCTTCCCCAAACAGAAAGCATCTTCTTACCAAAAATATCAATCGGCACCGAATCTGCCTTTACTTGATTTTCATTTGTTAAAACCCGATTAGTCAATGAATCGTCTTTAACAAACGCTTGTGGCAAAATGTGATCAATCTGGTAACTAGAAAGTTGATCAATATTAAGTTGCTTACCAGTATAAATATCGATCCCGCCCTGCATAAAGTACAAGAATAAACGATCCTTAAAATCACGTTTATTATTAATTGCCTCTTTAAATTCTTGGCGTACCTTAGCACTTACCAATTCATTTGACACTTTTTCATAAGCAGCTTCAACCTGTCTTTGACGTTGTACAGATCGACGAGGATTGCGTTCCTCGCCTCGTGCAAACTCGACATGGATTTTGGCCGGTGCTTGCCCATGCATCGCATTTTGAATATCGTGGACAACTAACAAAATTTGGCGGATTGCTTTTTTATTTTGGGGAGAGGTATACAAATCATTAATGACATCTTGTGAGTCCGTTTTTTCCAACATTCCCTTATTAGCATCTGTCACTAATTTAGCAAAATCCGGTTCAGCTTGAATCTGCATAAAGTTTTCATTGGTAATCCAGAGAATATCCATGATGTTACGGTGCTCCGAATTTTTCAATCCAACTAATAATTTCCTTGATAGTCTGCCCCAACCTTGATAACGCTTAGTTGCCAACTTTTCTTTTTGGTCATCTGTTAACCAGGTTAAGTCGTTTAGTTTA
This sequence comes from Pediococcus damnosus, assembly GCF_001611155.1. Taxonomy (NCBI): domain Bacteria; kingdom Bacillati; phylum Bacillota; class Bacilli; order Lactobacillales; family Lactobacillaceae; genus Pediococcus; species Pediococcus damnosus. The sequence goes on along the minus strand of NZ_CP012294.1, from coordinate 1,233,363 downwards.
GCTCGATAAATCTTCTTATCTTCAAAAATTGTCGACCACTCAATAATTTTTTCTAAATCTTCCTGGCGATCATTTTCTTCGACTAATTTTGCTCCAAAAATTCCACATAGATCACTATAAGTGCTCAAACTACTATTAAATCGTTTTTCATCTGCCAAGCCTTCAATAAGTGGTCGCTTAGAATATTGTCCCTGCGAAACCAAATAATCTTGCAGGTGTTTAATCGTCACATTCTTGAACTGCTTAAATAAATCATTGAAAATTTGCTGCTTCTGTTCAATAGAAATTGGTTTGTGATCAATTCGAATTTTATTCAATTCGTTTAAAACCTCAAATTTTTGATACAACAAACTTTGTGCTGGTAAAACATCCTCACCTAATAAATAGGTATCCGTAGTGGTCATTCGTTTAATAAACTGATTAGCCGTTGCCATCCGATCCACTTTCTGATCAAAATTCCATGGCGTAATATTTCCAGGCTCCTTACGAATCATCCAGGCAAACTCAGCCCCTGATTGATTCTTCTGATCCTTGGCCGTAATCATCGGTCCAACATAATATGGCACCCTAAATGTAACCAATTCATCCAATTTGTATTTAGCAAGCTGCTGCCGTTTTTTATCAGGATTGGGATTTAATTCCGCTAACCAAGGATAGTAAGCCTTCTGATTTTCAATAATCTGATCCAATTCTTGTTGTTGCAATTGATGTGGAATCGAGCCATTTGCCTTCGTGCGTTGCTTAGGCATAAAGATATCCTGGTCGATATAAGTTTGAATTTCATTAGCTTCTGCGGAATCATCTAAATTAACCTGAACCTGTTTATAAAAATCTTCTTGAGGTAAAACTTTGCCTTTTACACCGTCAATATAGCCATCGTATGCCGCACGAAGGTTCTTGGCTTTCTTAGTATCTGTCATGCCGTTAATCAATTTTTTAAACAACTTAAGGTGATCTTTATGCAAATCATATTTTGCCACCATTGATTGAGATAACGTATGATTTTCAGGGACAATTGCGGATAAAGTAATTCCGGAGTACAGACTACGCAAAACTTCAATAATCTCATGCCCATCATCCGTCATTTGGCCTTCAATTTTTGCCAAATCATCATCAATACTTTCGGAATCAAAAGTAATCGACCATTCTTTTGCGGCTTCTTTGTCCACTTCCACATTAGTAATGACATTTAATTTTGCTTTATTGCCCAGAGATGCCTTTAAAATTTCTGTTGCAACAGCCTTATTTCGTTTTTCAATATCTTTATCTTCGGAGCTCTGATAAATATCACTAACTAACGTACGTTGGCGATCAGCCCTACTTCTTTTATTGTCTAATAGAACTTCCTTAATTTGTTCCAAATTATCTGTTCGGAATTCTATTGATTCATCAGGAAAAACACGTTGATAAATATCGTTTAATTCTTCAAATTTTTCTTCCAAATTTAGTCTGCCAACTTTGAAATTATTGGCAGGGGTCGCATTCAAAAAATGGCCTCTAAATTTCATAATATGATGAATTGCCAAATAGATTTCACGCACATCAAATTTTCGATGCTCAGTCATTAATGCGTTACGCAAATGATAGATTGTTGGATATTTTTCATAAAAGTCCTTATCAGAGCGATCATTAAATAAGATATCTCCTGAATATTGTTTTTTACTGTCTTTAGGAGATAAATTAGATTCTTTCAAACGGATAAAAAACGCCTCATCTACGGGGGTTATGTATGCATCAAAGATTTCCCGTAATAACTTCAAACGCCAGCGACGACGACTTAAGCGACGGCGAGTGGTTCGAAAACTACGGCGAGTGGTTCGAAAACTACGGCGGTCTGCAGCGGCTTTTCCTTCATCGAAAAGTCTCACCCCAATTGCATTTTTTCCTTTTACACGGATTACTCGATTGTTATCGTTGACTACCGCAAATCCGATTGAACTTGTTCCAATATCTAAACCGATACTATATTTTTCATTTGTCATTCTTATTCCTCCATTTAAAACTTCTATATTTATATAATACAGGTTTGTTTAGCGCTTTCATATATTTTTGCAAATTTTTAAGCAAAAATGTCCGCGAACACATGATTTCTTACCGTCAAGAGACGTATGAGTTTATATCGCCCTAATTTTGCTGTAGAGTAAAGCTATCAAGCAATCCGAGGAGGTTTTATATAATGAAAATTTCAGTTCCGACATCAAATGGATTATTACTAGATAAATACAGTAAGCATGCCGCTCCAGAGCAAATTTACAATGGCAATCCTTCGATTTCATTTCCGATTGACATTCAGGATGTTCCAGACAATGCTACAACGCTGGCGTTAACATTACTGGATTTCGATGCCGTTCCAGTTTGTGGTTTCCCATGGATTCATTGGACTGCGGTCAACATTCCAGCTGACAAATCGGTCACAATTCCAGAAAATGCCAGTCAGAGCAATGTTATTGACTTTATTCAGGGCAATAACAGCACGGCTGGTTCACTAATCGGCGCAACGGATCCACTAACTACTCGTCATTACATCGGTCCTACGCCACCAGACAAAAATCATGATTACTGGTTGAGTATTTATGCATTAGATACCACCCTTAGTTTGCAGAATGGTTTCTGGTTAAATGAGTTTTACCATGCCGCAAAGGGTCATATTATTAGCAAACAAAGGCTCAGCATTATCAGTCGAGCTTAATTCAAAAAAGCAAGCATAAATTGTGTGACATCGCAATTTATGCCTGTTTTAGTTTAGCAATTTAATTTTCATTTAGCTGTGTTTATCTTTTGGTTAAGGCCTTTAGTTTTTCTTACTTTAAACACCACATAATGATCACAGATTTTTAAATTCGATTTAATCTAACCCCTGCATACTTAGAATATTCATTCAAAAGAAAGTAAGGAGCGATGATTATGTTATTAAACAGTAAAAACTTATCCGTTTTAGAAGTTCAAGTATTGGGTATTTATCAAGCAAAAATTGAGGTCAAAACCATTTCTGGCAAATGTCTCTTCGTCTATCCCACTCAAACTCAAAAAGATGATCCCTTATTTTGGCAATCACTTAAGGATATTATTAAAGCAAAACTCTGGTTACCCATCAACAAAACGTTAAACCAATTGATCGATTCAGATTGGTTAGTCCCTTTAAACACTTAAACATTTCAAAAACGATTATAAGAACGATAATTTAAGAACCACTAATAGTTATCGTTTTTAGTAACGTGTCTCAAAATCCTTTTGTGCATCCGCCAGTTTGCGCAAAAACCGCGTCACTACTGCCAGCTCCGAATCCGAAAACTCTGCCAATGCTTGCACAGTCTCTTCATGCAAATGTTTATGAAGGGCAATGTGGGCCGTTGCCAATTTTTGACCATCAGCCGTCAGTTTCAAATAAACCGTTTTTTTATTAGTGGGCCGCTTAAATTTTTCTAGCAGGTCTAATTTTTCCAAATGATTAATCCGTCGTGAAGTTCCTCCCTGCGTGATTTGAACCGCCTCAACTACTTCACTGACCGTTTTTTCTCCTTGTAACAGAACACCCAAAATATCCAAATCATTATGGGTCAGATGGTTTTTTTGTGGATTTTCCTTAATTGCTGCTTGTTTGGCAATCCACACTTCATGTTGATTATGATTTTCGGTTGCACTAAGTTGTTTTAATAACTGTGTAATTGTTTGATACTGCTTTTCGTCCATAATTACACCTCCACTTATATATTACCAGTAATTAATAGTTGACAACAGGAAAGGTTTGCTTTATATTTAAAATATTGATTACCGGTAATATAAAAAATAAAAAAGGATAATAAACTATGAAAGCATTAATAATAAAAGATTTTAAAACAGCCCCAATGATTGATTTGAACGTTCCTACTCCCGTCGCTGACACCAAATTTGATACCTTAATTGATGTCCTAGCAGCGCCAATTGAAAATTTTGACAAGGCCAATGCGACTGGCCGCCATTATTCAAGTACCTATTGGCATCCTGCATTTCCAAGTATCCCTGGCGCAAGTGGTATCGGGCGCCGCGTGGATAATGGTAAGCTAGTGGCCTTTCCCGCTCGTACATTGAAACCACGCTTCGGCTCATTTGCAGAACAGACAGTTGCCAATTCAAAATTACTTTTTGAAATTCCTGAAGATACTGATATTTATTCAAGCACGGCCGCAGCTTCTTCACTAACAACCAGCATTGCTCCTCTGCAATTTAGCTTAGAAATGAAACCTGGAAACACCGTTTTAATCAACGGTGCAACTGGATTTGCAGGACAATTGGCAATTCAGGCCGCCAAAGCGTTGGGCGCCGCAGAAATCATTGGCACTGGTCGAAACCCAGAACGATTGGCCGCATTGAAAGATCTCGGAGCCACTCAAACAATTTCATTAGCTGACGATGACGAAACAATTTTAAATAACCTGTCTAACATGAAAATCAAAGGTGATTTAATTATTTTAGATTACTTGTGGGGCCATCCCATTGAACTGATTCTAAAATCAATCGTCCCCACTAGTTTAGAGATGAAAAGGGCAACCTCGCTTGTTTCCATTGGAGCAATTGCCGGCCAAAACATCACCTTACCGTCGACCGCTTTGCGCACATCAGGCTTGCAAATCATCGGTATGCAAACACCAAAAGTGATGCAAAATCAACAAGCTGTCTATCAAGCCGTCTGGAAATTATTGGGCACGGGCAAAATTAAAACGACTGTCAAAACGATTTCGTTAGAAGACGCGGCCAAAGATATTGACTGGCAAAAACCAGTTCCAAGTGGAGTGCGAACGGTAATTAAAGTGAGTGAGATAAAGCGTTAAAAAGGTGATAAATAAGTGTGACGGAAGCGAGATCGCAATCCCACAGGAGTCGTGCTTATGATCGGCCTCTTGTTTTGCCAAGCTGTCCTAAAAACAGTGAGTGGATTGAAACGGGAGCTATAGAGCTATAAGAGCGTCGGTAGCGGAATCGCATCCCGCGGTTAGACGTGTTTACATCTCTAAGCTTGTTTCAAGAAACTGCCCAAAAACCAGCTCTTCACTCCTCAAAATAGTAGAATGGAGGCAATTAAACTAGTAAGAGAGGCAACTATGTCAGAACCTTATTTTAATAAAATTACTGCAACTGGATATCATGAAATTGAAAAAGAAATTGAAGAATTAAAAGCTAAACGTCCTGCGTTAACTAAACGCCTGGCCGCTGCAGCTGCTTTGGGCGATCGTTCCGAAAATGCTGAGTATACTTTTTCAAAACGAGACCTTCGTCAACTGGAAAGTCGACTTCATTTTTTAAATAAACAACTGCAATATTCCAAGATTGTCCAACCAACTAATAATCAAATTGTCGAAATTGGTAAAAAAGTTACCATTGAATTTGTGGATGATCATGACCAAATGGACTATCAACTAGTGGGAAAACAGGAAGCAGATATCAAGACAAACAAAATCTCCCTGGTTTCACCATTGGGATCAGCATTATTAAATAAAACCGTTGGCGATATCGTTACAATCCATGCCCCAGAGGAAACTTATCAAGTGAAAATTTTATCCGTTAATTTATAATTTTCCAATTCATACAAAAATCCACGCAAGCTAACAAGTCTGCGTGGATTTTACTATTATCCTTGGGTTTTATTATGAGAATGTTCAGGTGCTGTATCTGGCATTCCATTAAGCTTCTCCATATCTTCATCACTAATTTCAAAGTCTAATTTGGCATTATCCTCAATATGTGATTGACCAACCGCTTTTGGTAACGGCAAGATATTATTTTGTAAACAGAAACGTAACGCCAATTGAGCGACGCTAACCTTGTTTTCCTTTGCTAAAGCTAACATTTGATCGTTCTTCAGCAAACCACCAGTTGCCAATGGTGAATAAGCTTCAACTAGGATTCCGTTTTGTTTCGCAAAGCTTGTAATCTTAGGCTCAGTATACCCAACATAATACTGAATTTGATTAACCATTGGCTTTACTTTTGCATCAGCCAGCACATTTTTAAGATCATGCACATTAAAGTTTGAAACCCCAATTGCCTTAACTCGGCCACTAGCATAAATATCTTGCATTGCCCGCCAAACTTCAACATTTCCTTTATCACAATCTTTACCAATCTCATCCCATGGCCATGGTGCATGGACCAAATAAAGATCAACATAATCAATATTCAGCTTTTTGAACGTACTTTCAAAATCTGCCATTGCCTCATCATACGTTTTACTATGTGCAGGAAGTTTTGATGTGACAAAAATTTGATCCCGGGCAATTCCAGAATCGCGAACTGCACGACCCACATCCTCTTCGTTCCCATAGGCCTTCGCTGTATCAATGTGCCGATACCCAACTTTTAACGCATTCCGTACTGCTTGATACGCCACATCGCCGGCTGGGGTTTGCCAAGTTCCAAATCCAACTTTAGGAATTTTGACGCCGTTTGCTAATTCAAATGTATCTGTTAAAACTGACATTGTTTTTCCTCATTTCTATTAATTTTATTGCACTCAAATAAATTGTACGCGTTTTCTTTAGATGGGTCGATTAATAAGCTTCAACCTGTTAAAATATAAGTATTAGAAGGGATTGTGATTTAATGTCTAGCAAAATGTATCAACGTATGATTGCTGCAGCTATCTTAATTATCGTTATTGGGATCAGCCGGCCGTTTCCAATGCAATGGGCTAACACACTCTGTCTTATTTTAGGTGCAGCTTTAATTGTTCTAACAATTATAATTGGCCAACATAAAAGTAATCAAGAACACGTATAAGCACCCGTTAACGCTATTAAAATCCATAAATATGGCGTATGCTTGTCGTGTAAAGAGGGATTGATAGCAATGGCTCGCATTGTAAAAATGACCACCCAACAAGCAAATGAATATCTTGATTGGCAATATTCAGAACCTTACACATTTTATAATTTTCCGACTTCTGTTAATCGCATAGATCTTCTTAACGAACTGCTCGCAGGGATCAGCGATTACTATGCCATTTTAGATGATGCTGATCAGTTATTTGGAATTTATGAATATCAATTTCATAATGGCATTTTAGAAATTGGTTTAGGTATTCGCCCGAAAGATACTGGAAAAGGATTTGGTACCCAATTTGTTCAACAGTGTCTTGCGTTTGCCCAGCAACATTATCATTACTTTGGGAAAGTCACGCTAGAAGTTGCCTCTTTCAATCAGCGTGCTATTCATCTTTTTCATATCCTAGGTTTTAACAAAACAGGCGAACGAGAAGGCCAATCATTTGGCAAACCCGTGACCTTTGTCAAAATGTCACGCATTCAATAAAATTTAAAAAGCTAGAGGAAACTTGATTATACTAAATCAGTTTTCTCTAGCTATTTTTATCTCGATTTTTAAAAACGGTTATTGACGTGAAATCAAAATTTACTCACTGGTTTTCTACGCTCGCTAAATCCGGAATTGAATCCATAGCGCCCGCCCTTTGGACCGTTAGTGATGAGGCCAAATTGGCAAACTCAATCGCCTCGGCAATATTGCTTAGGTCCGGGACCATTTTGGCAGCCAAAGCGCCGATAAAAGTATCACCGGCGGCCGTTGTATCCACCGGTTTTACTTTGTGAGCATGAATCAAATCCGATTTACCGTTAACTTGATAGAAGACGCCGCGTGATCCGAGGGTAATCACCGTATTGGCAATCCCCATTTCACGAAACTTTTCTGCAGATTCCTCACAATCCGCTTTGGTTTCCACCTTCAAATTAGTCAAAGTCCCCGCTTCCGTTTCGTTTGGCGTGATGACATCCGTTAACTTGATTAACTCTTCTGGTAACTTTGGCAAAGCCGGTGCTGGATTTAAAATTGTCAGGACGCCAGCTTTTTTAGCCATGGAAAACGCCGCAATGACTGGTTCCAAATTTGTTTCCAATTGGGCAATCAAAATTTGTGAGCTTTGAATATTTGCGCGGTCATCGGTCACATTTTCAACCGTTCCCAGTTTATTGGCACCGCCCTCCACCATAATGGAGTTATGTCCGTCTGGTTCTAAAATGATAAACGCCTGACCTGTATTGGCCGCTGATAATTCCCGAACGCCACTAATATCAATGCCTTCATTTTGACATTTTTTCAACAAGAACTGACCAGCATCGTCTTTACCAATTGTTCCAATGAAGTGAACCGAAGCACCTAATCGTTGGGCTGCGACAGCCTGATTAGCTCCTTTTCCTCCGGCAGCTTGACTACTTGGCCTTAATAAACTCAATGTTTCTCCCTGCAAAGGGATATGGTCAACCGGAATGTGGATATCCATATTCAAACTGCCAACAACCGTCACTTGATTTGTCATGGCTACTCCTTAAAATATTGATTTGTATTTAACCTAATGAAACCAAAAAACAAATCATTAGTCAATTAATAATCCCAAGTTAATAAAAAAGAATTGAAAGGTTTGTTTAAACCCTTCCAACACTTTAAGATTATCTATCTGTTAATCATTGTCTTCTTTTTTATCACTAATCAATTTCGAAGGCGTAATTGTTTTAACCTGATAGCCCTCGTCTGTATCAGAATTTTGTACAAACGTTGCGACATACCGATAAATTTGAACTCGTTCATTATCGGAATCATCGAAATCAAAAGTTACATCGTAAGTTACATCCGCGCTATTTCGGCCACTTGGCACAATACTCTTCACTTCAGGATCATAACTAACACTGTTAATATCATCATCTTTGTAATAGCCTTTAGACATTTTCAACAGATCTTGATATTGCGAATTTGAAGACCCATTTATAAAACTTTCGGAAAGTTTGTTCCCATTATAATCAGTCGCGTCACTTTCCTCGCCATCTGCAGCTACTGCTTCAAATCCAGAGAAAATACTATCCAGCTCATCGCTGGCATCAGACTTAGTCATAATTCCCGGAAAATCAACACTAATTTCCGTTCCATCATCGCTTTCACTGATTGATTTTGTGGTTGACGAAATTGTTCCCTGACCCGTCTTATACCTCAATTGCAGTTTCATCACACTGGACCAAGGAATATTATTAAAAGAGTAAACGCCTGAACTATCAATCGTTCCCTTATATTTATCGTTTAAGTATATTTTGGAATTTGCATATCCTTTTACATCAAAAGAAATCGTCTTTAACGACAGATCATAGGCCTTATTACTATCAACTTCATAGTCTGCACTGTTGGTCATTGCATGCCCATTTACTGTCCCGGTTGATTTTAGATTATACAATCCGGGCACAAGCGGCCCGATTTTTTTAGACAATTTTGTCGCAGTTGTGTTGAGCACTTTCTTTTTATCAACTGATAAAGTTACATCAGTGTGATTCGTTGAGACGATTGGATAGACTGGCTTTACAAACACCTGATACTTTGGAAATAGTAACCATGCTTTTCCGTCCAACTTAAAAATAAATTTCTGATTGGTGGTCATCCCGCTTATACTACCTAATTGGGACTTTAAGATACTTAATTTTTGTTTGTTATCAGTCATGCTTTTGACAAAGGGTTCCATGTTTTTATTTGTGATTTTTAAATTAGGATCCGTGGTCGTAAAGTAATGAGCCACATTTTTGTCGCCCTGAATTGCAGAAATTGTCCGATCTAATTGTTTGGATTTTTGATAGTAATCAGACCCAAACATATATCCTCCGATTAAGAGAACCACAACACACGCAATTAGAATCGTTGCCCATTTTGGTAATTTTTTTTGCGGTTTTGTCTGATAATTTGCAGCCGCCCGGGTCTGTTCCTCATTTTCATTATATTTCTGACCTACAGAATCATTGTCAGTACCAGCATTAGTTTTATTGGTTGGTGTTTCACCAGATTGTTCTGGTTGTGTATGTACTTCACTTGTTTGTTTAGCAAGATAATCTGCAATATTGAATCCACACTGCTTACAAAAATGAGCACTCTTTGCGGTTTCTGCGCCACAATTTGGACAAAACATTTTTTTGTCATCCATAATTAGTCTCCTCTATATTTCACATCTTTACTGCCACAGTAAATTTATTCACACTCAAAAAAATTCATTTTAAGTTGGCTAACTCACTGCCTGCATGACTGTAGCTAAAAATATTATATCATAGTATCATCAATTTTATGTTATGATCATTGATTTTAATTATGGTTATATTAATTAATTTGTAATTTTTAAATTATTCGAATAAAAAATAGGCAAACTCTACTTTCTTCGAGTTTACCTATTGCAATCGTCCATATCCTATTCTTTATTTTCTGCTGTATAAATTAAATGTTCATTTACAAAAGTCATCAATCCTTGTTTGCTTAACTCACGCCCATAACCTGAATTGCGGATTCCGCCAAATGGTAATTCTGGTAAACTGGTCCAACCGTGATTTACAAACGTCATGCCGGCCTTAATTTGACTGGCAACTTCTTCGGCATGTTTCAAATCAGAGGACATGACCACACTTCCCAAGCCATACTGCGAATTGTTAGCGAGCTGAATTGCTTCTTTTTCTGAGTGAACTCGGAAAACTTGGGCAACCGGTCCAAACAGTTCTTGATCAAAAATGGGATTTTCTGGAGTTATATCCGTCAAAATCGTCGGCATAAAGAATTGCCCTTCCGCTTGCACGGATTCATTACCATAGACAACTTCTGCACCATTGGCAATTGCTTCATCAACTTGTTTTTGAAGCTTTTCTTTCCCATGTTCAGACGACATCGGAGCTAAGGTTGTGGTGCGATCCAGTGGGTCTCCCATCTTCATTTCAGAAAAGCTCACAATTAACGCATCCATAAAATCGTCGTAAAGTGCATCGGGGACAATAAATCGTTTAGATGCTGTACAAGTTTGGCCAGAGTTGGCAAGACGAGCCGCTGGTGCCACTTTATATAAAAGTTCTCGATCCACATCTTCTAAAACGACAAACGCGTCATTACCGCCTAACTCCAATGTCGACTTTTTCAAATTTTCACCAGCCGCCTTGGCCACTGATTTACCACCCCGCTCGGATCCCGTTAAGGCTACTCCTGCGATTCTTGGGTCAGCAATCATATCAGCAATTTGATCATAGTCTAAAAAAAGATTAATCAAACTGCCTTCAGGAGCACCGGCATCATCCACAATTTGCGAAATCTTTCGTGCCGAACCCGGTACAATCGACGCATGTTTTAAAATAACTGGGTTGCCGACCATAAAGTTAGGGGCAAAAATCCGCATTACTTGATACAACGGAAAATTCCAAGGCTCACACGCCAAAATTGGGCCAAAAGCCTGTTTTAAAACGGTTGCCTTGGCGTCCTTCGTTTCAATTTCAGTTGGTTGCATGAATTCTTCTGCATGATCCGCAAAATAATCGGCAATTGAGGCGCATGAATCGACTTCATCTTCAGATTCACCAATCAATTTTCCCATTTCACGGGTCATTGTTTCGGCCATCGCTTGTTTTTCATCACGTAATTGGCTGGCTACTGCATGGAGCACGGTTGCCCGTTCACTGATAGAAACAGTTTCCCAAGATTGGGCCAAATCCGTCGCCGTTTGAAGAGCAGCTTCAATTTCATTACTCGTTGCGTTTTCATATTCGTTTAACGTCTCGTTCGTGTAGGGATTAACTGATTTGTAAGCCATAATAGTCTCCTTATTTTGAGTTGAGTTAAATTCATTTGTAGCTCAATTATAACGAGCGCAAATCGGTTAATGCGAACGATTTGCCCATTAAAAGGATATAGAATTCATTCCACTGGTAGCGTTTTAATGCTACACTCTAAGTATCAACTAAAAGAGGGAGAAAATCATTATGATTCAACATATTTTTTTAGACATGGATAATACCTTGTTAAGTCCGGACGGATCAATCAGCACTAAAAATATTTCCGTCATCAAAAACAGTCCAATTCCGGTTTCACTAGTATCCGCGCGCGCACCATTTGAAATGCAATTTGCCATTCAGGATTTAGATTTACACACCACTCAGGTTGCGTTTAATGGCGGCCTAATTTATAAACCAACTTCAACAGCCTATCAACAGGTCTATTCAAAGGCGATTGACCCACAAACTGCTCAAAAAATTATTGATGTCGTTCACCAACAATTTCCAGCTTCTTCATTAAACTGGTATTCAGACACGGCCTGGTATACTGATAAGAACTGTAAAGAAACTGATTTTGAAACTTCCATTACCCATGAAAAACCAGTGATCAGTGACTTGCCTGATGCAAATCAAACGATCTATAAATTTATGCTCATTAGTTTTGACCCCGTCTTATTTAGTCAATTGGTAGATTATCTAAAGCAACTCAATCTGGCCAATGTAAACATCATGACTTCTGGGGATTCCTATATTGAAGTCACCGATACTAGTGCTACAAAGGCAAATGCAATCGCTCAAATTCAGGCTGAAGAACATCTTCAAAGTGATCAGTTAGCTGCCTTTGGTGACGGTGAAAATGACATCCCCATGTTTAAAAAGGTTGGCCTCCCAATCGCCGTGGCCAATGCTACTGAAGACGTAAAACAATATGCCAAATTCATTTCTACAAGTAATAGTGACGATGGCGTGGCCAATGGCATGCAGCAACACGTTTTTAATAAATAACCTTACGCCTGCAAAACGAGGAATTATATGTCAGATTTGAGAGATGCCTTATTTTTCATAATCCTTTTTGGTATCCCAATTTTAATTGGTTTTTCCTTACTCAAAATCAAAGCTTTGCGGATAAACAAATGGAGACTAATCGCAACTATTTTTCTGCTTGTTTTCACCTCAGCCCCTGTATTTATATATTCTGAGTATCCTCATGCCATTCTTTGGCAATTTAGTGATATTTTATGGATTGCTATTGCAATTATATTCATTAGAAATATTGTTCACTATCGGAAGCAAAAATGAATTAATAAAAGGACGCTTGAAACCAACTTGTATGAGTTAGTCGTTCAAGAGTCCTTTGATGTTGTTATTATTTTTGGTGAATTAAGATTCAGGAATTATTACTTGTTTGTTTTTATCTTAGATTTTTTATCAGACTATTATAACTATCTGTGTTTTTATGCATTTATAAAGTTGTCTATCCATTGATACTAAAGGAATCATATAGATTCATATGATATAATTTAATTTGTAGAAAAGTTAAGACGGTGGCGACTTTTTCTGAAAGGTGTGATGCCTATGAGATTAAGAATCTCGGTTTCTAATCCTGACGAAAGGAGTAGCCTCGTGTCGGTGATCGATGCGTTACAATTGATGTTGACGTTTGGGATATTTTTATTATCTCTGTTAACATTTATTGTTGAGTTGATTAAAAATCAACAAAAAAAGTAACCGTCTTACTTTAGCCAGTAACGGTTACTTCAAATAACTAAGTCTGTGCCACCGTCTTTAACGGTTCTGCATGAGAAGCACTGACTACAATCAGTGCTTCTTTTTGTAAGTTAATTATAGCATGTTCATTTTTAAAAATAAAACAATGAAATCGGAAAAATATCCCAAATTTTTTTAAATTCGCATTTTTTGCTCAATTAACCCAATTTTTTTGTAAATGACGCTTTGAATTTTTTTTTACCTCTTGGTACAATTGCTCAAGTAGTCAGTTACATGAAACCCATGTGGGTCATTAATTTTTATTGCTTATACTTCTATATTCTTGAGAATGCTGAAATTGAACTTCCAAAAACTCAATCAACTCCAACTCTGAGAAAAAGTACGTTGTCATTAGCAACGATCGCTGGTGTTTCTTCAGAAATTGGAGGTTTTTTTATGCAGTCAAGTCAGTCACACGTTCCTTTTACAACTAAACTTGCCATTTTTGGATTAGCAGGTTTAGCATTTTGTGGTGTTTTAATCGAAACTTCGATGAACGTCACGTTTCCAACCCTCATGAAACAGTTCGATGTTTCGCTAAACACCGTCCAATGGATCACGACGGCGTATCTATTAGTAGTCGCTGCGGTGATTTCCGTTGCGGCATTTATGGAACGCCGGTACTTATTCAAACAGCTTTTCTTTGTCGCCGCGGCCATGATATTAATTGGTATTTTTATTTGTGGATCAGCCACTAGTTTTCCGATGTTGCTAGTGGGACGCATTGTTCAAGCCATCAGCACAGGAATTACCATGCCCCTGTTAATCGCCGAAATTATGCAAGAAATTCCGCTGGCTAAACAAGGAAGCTACATGGGAATCGGCGGAATGGTGATCGCATTAGCGCCATCGCTCGGTCCCACATATGGCGGCCTTGTGACTCAAAACTTGTCCTGGCGATTTATCTTTTGGTTAATTCTACCAATCGCAATAATCGCAAGTGTTGTGGGCCTTTTATTTATCAAACAAGGATCAGCACCGCAAAAATCGAAATTTCCTTGGAGTCAATTTGTTAGTTTTGTCTTAGCCTTAATTATGCTTACTTTGGGAGTTAATAACGCTGGAAATTATGGTTGGAACGCGATCCAATTCTATGGATACGTAATTATTGGAATACTCTTTTTAGGCCTTTTTGTTTACTTGGCACAACGATCCCAAACACCGTTAATTAATCTATCAATTTTTAAGCACTGGGCTTTCACATTACCGCTAATTATTTATTTTTCCATTCAGTTTGTTCAGCTTTCCCTCACATTTTTACTACCAAATTACGCGCAACTTGTCTTACATCAAGGGACGTTTATTTCTGGTTTCATGTTATTTGCAGGAAGTTTGGCATCGTCCATTTTGGCACCTATTACTGGCAGAATTTTAGATGAATATGGGATTGGCAAACCACTATTAATCGGTAGTGGCTTCATTTTGATGGCTACTTTAGGTTTTGTAGTTTTTCATAACAATCTAAACGTCGGATTAATCGCAATTCTATATGCCCTCTACGCGATTGGATTCAGTTTTATGTTTAATAATTCTTTAACATCAGCATTGCAGAATATTCCACCACAATTGATCGGTGACGGAAATGCCACTTTTAATACGCTGCAACAATACGCTGGATCCATGGGAACCGCGATTGCTTCGGCAATGTTAATAGGCCACGGAACTCAACACATTAGTGTAATTCAACAAACAGCAAATGGGGCCACTTCAGAATTCATACTGGTCTTCATCGTTTGTATAGTGGTGAGTGGATTAGCCGTCCTTGTGCAACGAAAATCATAAAACATATGGTATATGGTTAATTTTGATTTTTGGTTCGCATTTTTCGCTCAAATAACCTACAATTAAGGAAATAATTAAGTGAGATGATATTTTTATGACAAAACGTATTAAAGGTTCATGTACCACAATTTTAGTCGGTAAAAAAGCTTCGATTGACGGTTCCACAATGATCGCCCGTAACGAAGACGGTGCTGGTCCACTCAATCCTCAGAAGTTTGTTGTAATCAAACCAGCTGACCAACCAACACATTACAAATCTGTTTTAAGTCCTGTTGAGATTGATCTTCCTGATAATCCCCTCCGCTACACATCAACTCCTGATGCAACAGACGGTCGCGGCGTTTGGGCGGGTGCTGGAATCAATAGTGAAAACGTCGCAATGACCGCTACTGAAACCATCACTTCTAATTCACGCATTCTTGGTGTTGACCCACTAGTAGATGATGGAATTGGTGAAGAAGATATTACCACCATTACCCTTCCTTACATTCATTCTGCTCGTGAAGGCGTCAAACGGCTTGGTGCCCTATTAGAAAAATATGGGACCTACGAAATGAACGCGATGGCTTTTTCTGATAAAGATGAGGTTTGGTATTTCGAATCAATCGGCGGTCATCACTGGGCAGCTATTCGCATCCCTGATGATGCATACGTGATTGCCCCCAACCGTTTCAACATCGATCAATATGATTTTGATTCTGAAGATACTTTATTTGCCGCAGACTTACCTGATTTGATTGAAAAGAATCACTTAAATCCTGACCGCGATCAAGTTAACTTACGTCATATTTTTGGCAGTGCTACCGTTAAAGACACGCGTTATAATAACCCGCGTGCTTGGTATGGCCAAAAATACTTTAACCCAGAACGTAACGAAAGTCCGATCGATCAAGACTTACCATTCATTTGTCGCACTCAAAAGAAAATTAGTGTTGAAGATATGAAGTTTGTTTTGAGTTCTCATTATCAAAACACCCCTTATGATCCTTATGGTACTGGTACTGAAGATGAGAAAAAACAATTCCGACCAATCGGGATTAACCGAAATCAGGAATTGCATATTCTCCAAATTCGTAACGATGTCCCCGCTGAAATTGCAGCAATTCATTGGCTCGCATTTGGTCCTAACACATTTAATGCGCCCGTTCCTTTCTACGCTAATGTCAATGACACGCCTACTGCTTACCAAAGCACAACTGGCGAATGTGATCCAACTAACATGTACTGGTTAACAAATGTGCTTGCTTTAATGGGTGATCATAACTTTGGGTTGTATGAAGATCAGGAAAACTTATTCGAAGAAAATACAGTTGCTGATTGTCGTAACTTGCAACATAAAGCTGATGCTGCCTACAGCAAACAGGCTGATGTTTCAGCTTATCTGGAATCAGTAAACAACCAAATGTCAGACGTTGCCATGACACGTGCTAACAAATTACTTGGTCAAATGTTAGCGTTAGGTGAACCTCAGATGAAATTACAATTTACTTTAAACGATTAAACTAATCAATTGCTTGAGCTTCAGGAACGCGTTTTGTTTCTTGAGGCTCTTTTTTTGCAAAAAAATTATTCGTCGTTTTTGCGCGTAATTCTAATTATATAGCCAAAATTGTTGAGTACCCATTGCATTAATAGTTTTGAAGTGAAAGAAATTGATAGTTATTAATTTAACATATATAATTAGGTTATACAGAAGTACAAGGAGGCTAATTAGCTTGAACGATGAAAATGTCTCAAAAGTTAGAAAATTAGGAAACTCAGTTGCCATTACTTTACCCAAGAAATTAAATGTAAGTGTTGGTCAAGAATTTATCATTGTTAAAAAGGAGAATGGTTCAATCACATTAATCCCGAAGGTTGAAAATTATTTTAAGAATGCCAAGCCTGGTGAGTTTTATACACCAGAAATTAACGTGGATTATATACCATCTGGAGACGAGGCCAGCAAGTGATAAGCATCCCCCAAAGAAGCCTCATTTATATTGATTTCGATCCATCCAAAGGTTATGAAATTAAGAAACGTCGCCCAGCCTTAGTAATGAGTAGTGAATCCTATAATCGTGCAACAAATTTAATAATCGTTTGTCCAATTACCTCAACAGATAAAAAGCGGCCATTTTTGGTTTCAGTACACAATAAATCACTGTCAGATAGCAGCAAAGTAAACACAAACCAGATTTTCTCTCTCGATTACACCCCTCAGGCTAACCGCAACGTTGAAATGCTTGGCCAACTTGATGAAGAAACTTTTTATCAAGTGGCTCAAAACGTACTTTTTAGCTTTGATTTTCCTTTTTAATTAAAAAATCTGCTACTGTACCCTTGTGTACTTAATTTGTGAAGGAGAAACTATGACAAAACCTAATTACGTCGTTTATCCAGCAATTTTTGATAATGAAGATAATGATGGTTACTATACAGTTACCTTTCCCGATATTCCTGACACAGCCACCGATGGCAAAACTTTGGTAGAAGCTATCAAAAATGCCCCTGACGCGTTGCTGTAGCACTTCCCGATTATCCAAAGTATCCAAAACCTACACCAATAGATCAAGTTCAATTAGAAAATCCAGGAAAACTTGTTAACTTAATTGGCGTAGACATGAAGGCCGCTCGTCGGAAAGCCAAAAACGTTACCGTACGTAAAAATGTCACTATTCCGATGTCTCTGGCCAATGCAGCTAAGGAAAAGGGCATCAATTTCAGTGAAACACTAACTGAGGCTTTAGAAGATAAGCTAGGAGTATAAATAGAAAATGCCACTTTCCAAAGTCGTTAACAAGACGAGATTGAGAGTGGCATTTTTATTATCGTGAAATCCGTGCATTTTATTGGCCAATTTAGGCAATAAAACCTAGACTAATGTCATGAGCTACCCGCTAAATGAGTCGGAGACGTGTCCTAATTAACCTAGTTTGTGACTATAATTGGTTCATCAGATACTTAAGCTTCGACCAACGATGAATTCTAATGAAATAACTAGTCCGACTCAGAAGTTAACTGACATAGCAAGATTGAACACCGTAACGAGAACAAAAGCTTGCAAACACAAAATAATCATCAAAAAAGGAGAAATCAATTATGAAAGCAGTTGTTTTAACAAAACCAGGAGATGCCAACACATTTGAATATAAAGAGGTTGCCACCCCGGAAGTAAAGCCTGGTTGGTCATTAATTAAAATTAAGGGATTTGGTATTAACCGATCCGAAATTTTTACCCGTAATGGCTGGTCACCAGATGTAAAATTACCACGGATTTTAGGAATTGAAGGTGTCGGTAAAATTGCTGATACAACTGATGCGAAACGATTACCTAAAGGCCAAAAAGTGGTTACCTTAATGGGTGGTATGGGCCGAGCCTTCGATGGCAGTTATGCAGAGTATGCTTTGATTCCCAATGACAATATCTATCCTGTTAAAACTAATTTAGATTGGGCTGATTTAGCTGCTATCCCAGAAACTTATTTCACGGCTTATGGGTCACTATTAAATTTAAAATTACAGAAAAATGATACTCTGTTAGTTCGTGGTGCTACCAGCGGAGTGGGCGTTGCCGCCGTAAAATTAGCTAAGGCGATGGACCCTAGCATTAAAGTTTATGGCACCACTCGCAATCTTGCCAAAAGCGATGAACTTAAATCAGTCGGCTTCGATGGCGTGTTTGAAGATAAAGATAACGAATTACAGGTTGGTGATAAACACTTCGATAAAATTCTGGAATTAATTGGCTGTTTGACATTAACAAATTCTTCAAGTGCATTAAATGAAGGTGGTATTCTCTGCCTAACTGGCGAACTTGGTGGTATTTGGACAATAAAAGACTTTGATCCTATGGGTGCAATTCCTTCTGGCACTTATCTGACAAGCTTCGGTTCCAACAGTATTACTGAAGCTAAATTTAACAATCTCTTGAAATTAATTGAAGATCATAGCTTAGATGTTTCCCCAACAAAGACCTTTGATCTGGATCACACTGGGGATGCGCAAGCCTTTTTGGATAGCCAACATAGTTTTGGTAAAGTTGTCGTTTTACCTTAGTTAAGGAGCCAAATACATGAAATTAATTACAACCGAAGAGCACTATAATATTCCGAGTGTGGAACGCGAACTCAAGGCCTACAAAGCAACCCAACCACAAAGAGCCGGCAATCCTGAAATTGGTAAGGCACTTGGCGGTGGTTTAGCTCAATATAATTTTCCTGACGAAAAGTTTGAAGATATGGATGCTCGTTTAAAATTCATGGATGACCATGGAATCACCATGCAAGTCTTATCCGCAGAAGGTTTAGAAACCATCCCTGGAAACATCGCTTTGCCAATCGCCAAACTAGCAAATGATGAAACTGCTAAATTAGTTGCCAAACACCCTGATCGTTATGCTGGGTTTGCAACGATTGCCACTCAAGATCCGGAAGGCTCTGCTCAAAAATTAGAACGTGCTGTGAAGGAACTTGGCATGAAGGGTACGATGATTCATGGTCGCACCTTGAACAAATATTTGGATGATCCTTTTTTCGAACCAATTTTTGCTGAGGCTGAAAAACTAGATGTGCCCATTTATGTCCATCCGGGAGTTCCAAAACCAGAAATCATTAAATCCCAATACTTGAGTGATCAATATTCTCCCGCAGCTGGTGGTGCACTGGCGACACCAGGTTTTGGCTGGCATGCCGAGGCCGGTTTACAGGTCGTTCGAATGATGTTGGCGGGTGTCCTCGATCGCCATCCAAGTCTTAAACTTATTATGGGTCATTGGGGCGAATTAACGGCATTTTATCAGGAACGACTTGATGAAACTCTGATGCCCGTCGCCAAGAATCTGGATCGCAAAATTTCTGAATACTTCCAGGATAATGTCTACGTAACGCCGAGTGGCTTGTATACAAAATCGATGATGAACTGGGCAATTGAGCAAATGGGTGCTGATCACATCATGTACGCCACTGATTACCCGTTTGAGCCTACTGATCAAATTGAACCATTCATCCGGGATGCAAAGATTAGTGAAACAGATCGTGAAATGATTGCTCATGGAACCGCAGAGAAGCTGTTAAAATTGTAAATAAAGTAAAAAATCTTCCCTTTATTTAAGGAAGATTTTTTATTTACTAAGCGATTACAAGTTCAATTAACATTTTAGCCAAATTTTTATCATCTAAACTATTTAAAAAACTTACCTTTTGAATCACACTAGATTCCTTATTAAGCTGTTTCCAAATTTCACTCTTTAAATCAAAGCTAATCTTTGCATGTTGTAGTTTTTCAAAAATTAATGACTTAGACAATTTACTGTCTGTCTGAAATTTAATTTTTTCAATCTTTGAATCTTTTTCTGAGCCAAAAATAATTTCTTTTGCATGCGCATTTTTATTTGCCACGTTACCACAAGCAAAAATATTAATTTTTCTTATCTTTGGAATAATATGATCCGCATCTTCTACTGTAATGCTTATTTTATCAATCCCATCAAAATCAAAGGTTGTTTTTGCAACAGAATTTCCTGCATGTTCTATTAACTTATATTGGTTATCTCGGCCAGGATAAACGCGAATATCTAATTTTTCTGGAAGCTTCTCAACATTCTCCATGTAATTAGGGTTCATCGGTACAATTCCACCGGCCTTAACAAACACTGGATAATTATTTTCTGATCGACAAACATTTACATATGTGTCACCAACATACTTAAGCCCCGTAAACAGATCGTACCAGTCTCCTTTAGGTAGCCAAGCTTTGACTTGCCCCTCTCCACTAATTTCATCTGCTGGTTCCGTGATAGGAACCACAATCATTTCACTACCAAAATAATACTCATTTGAAACTTTGTAGGCTGAGTTTTCATCAGGATATTTATAATACATTGGTTCAACCAGTGGCAGTCCCTGCGTATGTGTCAAATAATTAGCAGTATCAATATAAGGCACAAGTACACTTCTTAAACGTAAAAATTCATTCATAACCTGACGCGCATTTTCATCAAAATTCCAAGGCTCTTTACCCTTAAATGGATTATTTGAACTATGAAGGCGATTAATAGGACTGAACACTCCAAACTGTAACCAACGAACAGCTAACTCGCTATCATACGATCCTTTCATATGACCACCGATATCATGACTCCACCAAGTATACCCAATATTTGAAGCTGTTGCTGTAAAGTATGGTTGGAACTTCAATGAACTCCAGCTAGAAACTGTATCACCTGAAAATCCCAGTGGATAGCGATGACTACCAGGACCACCATATCGTGACAGAGTTAAAGCCTCACCTGGATGTTGCTGTTCATTATCTTTGTACACATAATAATTCAGTAACCAAAGAGGATCAACTTTTTTTGCGCTGCGATTCTGTCCCTGTTGCCAATCAATCCACCAAAAATCAATTCCGTCCTTTTCTAATGGATGATGAACATCTTCAAAATAAGCGTCACGATATTTCGAATTTTGAAAATCAAACAGTGCCGGTTCTTCTTTCTCCTGATTTAAACCAAGTCGTTTGGCAACCGCCGGATAAGCATCCTCAAACGCTCGTATACCGGCAGCCGGATGATCATTTAATGTCACATGTTTTCCTTGATTATGTAACCATTTCAATAATTTTTTATGATCAGGAAATAATTTCTTGTTCCAAGAATATCCGGTCCAACCACTTCCAAAACGTTTAGGAATACCATGGACAAGATGCCAATCCATGTCCATCACTGCTACTGAAATTGGGATTTTTTCATCCGTAAAACGTTCAAATAATTCTTTATACTCCTCTTGCGTATACTTCCAGTAACGGCTCCACTAATTGCCTAATGCGTACCGAGGAACCAATGGAGTGAAACCCGTCAGACGATAATAATCTTTCAAGGTTTCTTCGTAATCATGCCCATAAGCAAAATAATAATAGTCAATTTCAGGATGCTCACGAATTTCAAACTTTTCATTATTTAAAATAAACGATTCTGAATCGTTGATACATGAGAATCCATCTTTTGACATGATCCCATCCTCTAATGGAATCACACCATCTGCTTTATCCAAAGTCCTAGCTGTACCTTTAAGATTATTTTGAATTGGCTCACCAAAGTACCATCGACTCATATAGGTTCCATAACTGTATGCAGCATCTAAATACAAATTATCTGCAGTAAACTTACCACCATCGTAATAAAGATGGATAAACTTAGTAGTGATTTCCAGCTTATGACCATTACGCTCACGATAGACCTGGTATTCAGGATTATCTAATTTTCGATTCTGAACAACTTGAGTTGTCCGATCTTCAAACTGGCCACTCTCCGAATATTCCAAACGAATCATTCGTTCAGTCAAAATAGTAAAACGGTATTTTTTTCCTTGTATAATATTGCTCACAATAAAGTACCCACTTTCTTTAATATCTATTCATCCTCTGAATCGGCTGACGTGTCGATGTCATTAACATAGATTAGCTGCGATTGTGCTTGCTTTACTAACTCTCGTACACGATCATCAGTGAGATAATCATTGCTTGGTTCCATAACCATAGCCAGTGCAAGTGGCAAGTTCATTCCAGTAATAATATGTGTATGTGGACGATTCTTGTATAAAAAGAATTTTTGATTAACACTTCCTGCCAACATATCGGTTAGAATTACAGCTTCATTATCAGATGGAATTTTGGTCATGATTTCTTCAACAGATTTTTCAATGGGCTTATTGTCAATGTATGCTGCTAAAACATGCAAGTTTTCCTGTTTACCCGATATAAACTCAATCGTTGCTTTAAATCCCTCGGCCAACCGATTATGGGAAGCTATCACAATTTGTCTTTGCATATAGTATTCTCCTCTCTTAACTAAAAACGGGATAGTCTTTGAGACTATTCCGAATTATGACGCCTCTATAATTCTATGCTGGTTGAACACCTAAGATTCCTGTAAATGCGCCTAACAATGAAATCACAATTACTAAAAGAATAATTCGATTAGTAGTCCAACCTTTTTTACCAAGTAGTACATAGATACCCCAAGCAGCAAGAGCCGGTAATAACGCTGGCATTATCTTGTCAATAACACCGCTTTGTAAAGCCAATGTAACCTTTCCAGTTTTAAAGGTGAGTGGTGTATATATTTTTACAACTGTGGCAACTAATGCACCAACTACTGCAAGGCCCATAACAGATGCAGCATTTGTAAATACTGACATGCGATCACCCAAAGCACTAACTAATTTAACACCTGAAAAATAGCCCAGATCAAACATCTTATATTTTATCCATAGGAAGGCAGCATTTAATGCCATCCAGATAAGCCCACCAGTCATATTTCCTTGGAGTTCCATATAAGCTGCAATTGAACCCATGATGGTTGGATAAAGAACCCAGATGATTGTATCGCCAATTCCCGCAAATGGTCCCATTAAAGAGGTTTTTAGAGACTGGACAGCATCCAAAGATTTAGTCTTATCCTTTTCTTCCATTGCTAATCCAGCACCCATAATGATGTTAGCCATTGCGGTAGTTGTATTAAAATACTTAAACTGATTATCTAGTGATTTCTTAAAGCCTTCGTCATCGTTCTTATATATTTTTCTCAAAGCAGGCTCTAGAGACCAGACTAAACCTGGTCCTTGTTGTGTTTCATAGTTAAATGTATTTACACCCATAAAATTGTAACGAACAGCTGCTTTACGAAGATCATGTTTATTTAGAACACCATTTTGTTTTGCTTCTTCTGCAACTGATGTTTCCTTTTTTTCATTTTTACTCATCATAGTCATCTCCTTGTTGAATATTTACATCCTTACTATTTTGAGTAGCATTCTCTTTAGCGTTAGCTTCTTTGATACCGTTTTGATAAATCACATATGCAGCAGCAAAACCAAGAAGAGCAATTCCAAGGATTGAAACCTTTAAGTATGCGGCTAACACAAATCCAGCAATCAAATAAGAAAAGTATTTTTTTGCTGGCATATAACGAAGCAATAACGCAATACCAACAACTGGTAATATACCACCGGCAATATTCAATCCAGTAGTAACCCATTTTGGAATTACATTTAAAACAATCTTGACGGCCTGTGGTCCGAAAAACACAATAATTGACATTGGAATTAATTGTTTCATTGCAGCCATTAACGGCCCAAGCCACATAATTCCCTTCATTTTTCCAAACTGTCCTTGGTGAGCATATTTTTGTGAGCGATGCGCAACAAAGTTATTTAAAAGCTTTACCACAACATCCAAATTAATTGCTAGCATACCAACTGGTAATCCAACAGCCATTGCAGTAGCAAAACTTGCACCTGTTCTTGCAGCAAGAAAAGTACTTACAATCGTGGCAAGCCCATAATCAGGAACTGATGAACCACCAAATCCTGAAACACCTAAATTCATTAATTGAAATGTACCACCAATCAATAACGCAGTATGCATATTTCCCATAATTAAACCAGCAAAAATACTAACAATCGCTGGGAATCCTGTTAAAATTGCAATACCACCACTTTCAATTGGTATCCACATTGCAAGCGCAATGATTAAAATATCCTGCATCATTACTGTCATTTAAAAAACCTCTTTTCTCAAAATTAAATAAATTTGTTTATATTTTCTTCTGAATCATTTGGTACATACTGAATTACACAAGGAACTTTACGCTTCTCAATTTCCTTAAAGTCTTTAACTTCTTCGTCATTAACTGAAACAAATTTGGAGATGTTCTTACGTCCATTTTCATTAAAAATAATACCAACCGTTACTTTTGGAATTTCGATTCCCGCATCTAATAACTTAATTAAAGTGCTTGGCTCTTTTACAATCACAAACACTCGTTGCTTATCATAGTTACCATTTTTGAAATTACGAATAGCCTTTTCAGTATCAATGATGGACATTCCAGTTCCAACTGGTTTTGATAATCGCATGCTGGCTTTCAAATTCTCATTTTTACTGACTTCATCGTCAATTACCATATATCGACCTGCTTGCGTTTCTGCGGCCCATTGATTGACCACAATTCCATGGATTAAACGCTGATCCACTCGTGCTAAAATTACTGACATTTAAATCATCTCTTCCTTTATAATTCATACTCTTTGGAAAAAGGCGTTTCCTGAATAACAACTCGCACGCCTGCTTGTTTGATAAATTCGACGTCCTCTCTATCTTTTTTATCCATATAAACCGACCCCACTACTTTTTGCTTTCCTTCATCTGCAAACATATTCCAAATACTAACTTTGTTAAACTTAACTCCTCCTTCTATAAGTTTTCTGACGACAAATGGATTTCGACATACAATAAAAATTGGATTGCCTTTCTTATTAGTTAACAAAGAGCTCTGTTCTTGTGACAACTTTTTTATCAATTTTGGAGCTTGATTAACTAAAGAAAAATAGCTTTTTGCATTACTTGTTGCAACTGACATCCGCATTAACTGTCGAATCATCGAATTATGCATAACTTCATCATCGGGAACAACGATTCGATCAAAATTTAATGCTTCTTTCCACATTACAGCGGTTTGTCCATGAATCAGACGATTATCAACTCGCACAACTAATTCTTCATTTGCCATTTTTTGTCCTCACCTTTATATAAGCAAAAAGCGTGCCAATTAGTGTAAGCCCTTTCTTAAAAGGCGCACAAATCCCACGCTTTCAACTATTCTATATTTGATAGATCTACTCGATTTTTTAAAATATCGAAAATAAATCCAATTTCTGAAACCGGTATCTTAACACTATAATAGTGTTGCATATCACTAAGCGCATCTTCCGTGATTTCGATGAAGCGTCCATAACACTGCCTAAAATGGTCTACATTATGGTAATCCAAGTTTGGCTCACCCTGAACAACCCGTTCAAACATAAAGCAAAGATGCATATAAAGACTAATCTTTAAGTAAACATCCATCTTTGTGCCTAAACTACGCTCCAGTTTTGTCACACAGCCCTCTACTTGTGAAACTGTTACAGCTGGGTCTAAAGCTGTCATATTATTCGCAATATTGTCAACCGTAAAAGCACGTACAATACTATCGTTCATACTTTTCAAACTGGCATTTGTAAACACATCTGGAAAAGCTGTTAGAAATACTGGATCACCAACATCCCGATTAATCAGACCTTCCACAGATAGATATGGAATTTCAGGAATACTTGGATCGTCCGTCCCAACAATAATCTTCACACGATATTTGTTAAACACTGAATCTTTAATTCCATTTTTCTTTAATTCGTAAAAATCCTTTGAAATAACTGTAATTTCGCCATGTGTATTATCTTGAATCAGTTTTTGTAAATAGGTAGCAGCCCCAATCCCTGTAATGCATGTGGTCAAAATCACATTTTTTCGTTTGACCGGCTCAACAGTCGTAATTTTAGGAGCAGCTTCCCTGGCACTTCTTTTAAGGACATCCTCATCAATATTATTTTGAAGCACTTTATTGCCAATATCCAAGGCAATCTCCGTAGATACTCCAGAAATAATAGCAATGGCTCCTGAATAAATTTTCTTTAGCCGCTGATCTAACGCTTTTAAAGATCCCATATCCACCAAAATAACCAGCGGTTTTTCAATATCCACAGTTTTAAAATACGCCTTTATTTCCCGAATAATATCGTCCACACTGGCATCTAAAGGCATGTCAAAACTTTCATAAACATAACTGCCTAATAGTCGGTTGACAGTTGAAGCCAAACTTTCAGCCGTTGAGTAGCCATGGGTAATAATTACCGCATTAGTTTCTCGATCAACCATTTTTTGATTTTGAGAATAAATAAATACAAAAACTAATATTTGATATAACGACGTATTATGAACATCAAATTGTTTCTTAATTGCAGTCACAACACGGTCAGTTAATTTCATTTCATCAGAAAACTTTTGTTTGAGAATCAATATAGTTTGGTCAAGATTCTCAATTTCTTGATCATCTTCATAATCATTCACATAAATAATCAACTTAGTCAGCAGATTTGCACTACTATTGAATTGACTAATTCCAATATTTACATATAAATTAGCCAGAATACTCTTTAATGTTTGCTCTACATATTCGGAAAACGCATTTGTTTTTATTCTTCGTAATTCAAACGAAATATAATCAATTACGCCATTTGCCACATTACCAACTTGATTATAAAATTCTTGTTTTGAAATTTTGTTTGATCCATACTGCAAAACATTTTGAATAAGCTTATCTGCAAACTGATAAAGATGATCTCGTTCAATGGTATTGCGACTCTTAATCTGTTCAGATTTGAAATGAATTTGAATTTTATAATCTTTAGTTGTGGAAATGTCTTGGACGCTTGTTGTACGCAAAAAATCATGCGGTAAGCTGTCCAACTTTATGTGAATATCTTTTTCGCCAGATCCTGCACGTAACAATGCTTCGGCACAAGAAAGTTTCACGATACTCGCTAGTTTCCCGACATTTCCTTTATTTACATTTTGAATAAGGACCTGTACCACTTCCGAAGCAATGTATAGATTGTGTTGGATTGTCTTGGCTTCTTTAAAAAACAACATCGTAATTAAATCAATCCGCTCTTTACGAGTTCGTTCTTGAAAATTTGGAATTTGAATTACAAGAGGGATTCTCCTCAAAAAAGTTTGTAAAAAGTCGGCGTTTTGCTTTTCGGTCGTTGCAAAAATTAATCTAGCATTTGACGTGTGCACCTGATCAGTTTCTCCAACTCGTCGATAGGTACCCTTATCCATGTATTGAAATAATTTTTCCTGATTTTCTGGTGTCAATCTGTGAACTTCATCCAAAAACAGATACCCATCTTCGGCTGCCTTTAATAATCCACTCTTATCTGTATCTGCACCAGTAAAAGCACCTTTTACGTTACCAAACAAAATACTCGATAGTAGTTCTGGGTTATCTGCATATTCTGCACAGTTAAGCACAATCCATTTACCTTTAACCAAACCTTTTTGTTGCGCAAATTTATAAGCCAATTGCGCAATAAAACTTTTACCAACTCCTGATTCTCCTACGAGAAGTGTGGAGAGCCCTCTAGGCGGATAAATAACAGCTGATTTTATTTGATCAACCACATCTTTTAAACTACCATCACTACCCACTAACTCATCAAAAGGATCTTGATTGCCTTGCTCAGTTTCTTTGTTTTCAATATACTCCGTAATTCTTGAAAGCTTATCTTTGTTATTTTGATAGATATTTGCGTCCAAAAAATATACTGGTCGCGTATTAATCTTAATAGCTTCCTTATTTCTAACCAGTTCGTTTAAATAAAGACTGACCGTACTACGTTGAATATCAATTTTTTGGGCAATTGTATTAGCTGAAACTCCTAACTCGTTGTTATCTAGCAGAGCCAAGCTTAAAGTTTTCAAGCTTTCAATGACTCTTTCACGATTTGTCTTTGGTCTTTTAACACTCAAGCTGTCGCCTCCCCAAATCTTTTGAAAACGGTTCATAATAGTTCAATGTTAGCATAAGTCGCTCCAAAACGAATAAACAAATTAAAAATAAGGTGGATCTCTTAATATGATTTCAATTGTAGGCAAAGCATATTCTCAAGAATCAGCAGTTGCCACTAAAAATATAAAAAGATGTAAAAACCCCATGAAGTAAGTGCACAGACGAGTGAAAAATCTCGTTTCTGGCTCTCTTATTCCATGGGGGTATTTATATAAATATTCTAAAATTTTTTTAGTTAATCTTCCTTACATTAAAGAACTTTTTGCATCAAATAATCCGTTTGTTCATCGTCCCCCATAAAGAAGGAGTGCTGACCAATCCGTTTAAAGCCAAACTTAGCATAAAAATGTTTAGCGGGTTCATTGTGTTCCCACACACCAAGCCATATTTTTGATTTGTGATATTTCTGTGCTAGTTTTTCTGCGTTCTCAATCAACTGAGTTCCTAAGCTTTGGTGTTTAAAAGCCGGCCGAATGTAGATTCGTTCCACTTCCAAACTGTCCGGTCCCATTTTTTCGGTCTGGGAACCGTTTAGGTTAATTTTTAAATAGCCAGCAACCTCATTATTTTTTTCAATAAAGTAAAAACTTGAATCTGGGTTTTTAAGTTCTCGTTGTAATTTTTGAGGCTCATACGCGGTCGTTAGGTAAGCATCCATAATTTCTGGTGAATTATAAGGCTCAAATGTATCCGTATATGTTTCAATACTAATTTGCTGTAATCTTTGCCAGTCTTGTACACCGATCTTTTTAAGTTGTCCTTGTGTCATCGTTTTAATACCTCCATAGCACATCGAAATTTATTTGAATGAAGGATATTATAACATTATGTCATATTTTATTGAACCGGAATTTTAAAAAGTGAATGAATAAAAAATAACCAGAAACTCTGATCACTATTTATTTTCTTCTTCCAAAAAAGAAACTTGCAAAAGCAATAAGCATCAATATAACCCCAATTATTCTAATGGTATTGCTTTGGTGTTCAGATGTTTGTGGTAAAACGTTTGAGTTTTCAGAAATGTTTTTATAATTTTCTTTATTTGCTACTAGTTTATTCGAAGTAGTTGGTTGCACCTTGTTGTCAGCATTACCATTGTTTTCACTTGTTGTATTTGCCTTGGATTGTGGTGCCGTTTTGCTGTACGTTACAGTTTGAACTTTTTTACTATCATTTACTTTTTTACTATCATTTATATGGCCATTTGGATTGGAACTCTTCATCCTATCGTAGTTTGACTCTGAATCGGGTGCAACGGGTGTTCGACTGACTGTTTCTGTGTGAGTCTTTTTATTATAGCTGACAATATAAAATTCTGGATCATGCATGGAACCTTGAATGGCATCTGAAGAACTCATGTTTGACCCACTTGAAGCTGAATTTTTGGTAACATTAGCAGATGATTCAGTGCTAACTACTTTGCTACTTGCAGTGGTTCCAGAATCAGCCTTAACTGTTTGTCCAAACACCCCACCACCAAATATTCCTAATGCTATCAAACTAATTAATAAAAATTTAGATTTTTTCATAACGAGCTATCTCCCATATTTATATCTTTTAACATACCATGTAATAAAGTCTACTCTTGTTGGGCATGAAAAGGCTAACCTATTTTTGATAATACATAAAATTTCTTTAAATATGACTGGCGAAAGGAGCCAAAAAAAATTATGGATCGCACATATCCTTGTGAACTAACTTGCATTTGTTTAATTAACTACAATTAAAATTAGGGCTTTTAGTTTACCTCGAACAATTGTTAAAATCACCAAAGTAATCTAAACTTGATTTGAACTCATTATTTTCTACAAATTATAAAATCAGGAGAAAACTATGATTAAACCAATTAATCGCAATCAAAGCACACTTTCAAAAAAGGCCGACCAAGCTACCAAGGCTGATCGGCAAACGGTTACTGATTTACTGGACACCCTTAAGGCTCATCAAGCAGATTGTGTTGGCATGGCCGCTAATATGATTGGCATTAATAAACGAATTATTGTCGTTCAAATGGGACCCTTGGCGATTCCTATGATTAATCCGGTGATCACCAAAAAAATCGATCCATTTACCACTAAAGAAGGCTGTTTATCCTTGTTAGGTGAACGATCGACGACCAGATACAAAAAAATTGAAGTTACTTATTTGGATCAAAAGTTTGCCCCTCATAAACAACAATTTTCCGAGTGGATTGCCCAAATTATCCAACATGAAGTTGATCATTGTGAAGGAATCTTAATTTAAACATAATTCAAAATTGAGCTCTTAAAGCCAGTACCATCCGGCTCAGGGAGTTTTTTGTTTTTTCGTCTTAATTTCTTTTTTTCGAGAATCTGCAGTAAAATATAATTAACAATGTACACATTAATTTGGGGGATAAATAAAATGGGGAAAACAGTGCTTTTGGTTGAAGATGAAGTAGGTTTAGTTGATGCTTTAACTTCTGAATTTCAATTTGAGGATTATCAAGTCCTAACTGCCTTGGATGGTGTTAGTGCTGTCGAAACATATTTAAAAAATCAAAATAAAATTGATCTGATTGTTCTGGATTGGATGTTACCAAAACTAGATGGCTTGGGGGTCTTACGCCGGGTTCGTCGTGAAAGTGACGTACCAATCATTATGCTAACTGCTCGCGATTACACTGGCGATAAAGTGGCAGGCTTAATGTCCGGCGCTGACGATTATATTACCAAGCCATTTGATACCGAAGAACTTTTGGCTCGCATGCAAGTTGTCCTTCGCCGTCCGCGTCAAATTCAAACCAACAACAAAACACCTATTTATCAGTTAGACGATTTAACTTTGGATACTGCCAAACGCCAAGTAACGCGTGGCGATCATCACATTCAACTAACGCAACGGGAATATAAATTACTCTTAGAAATGTTTAAAGCAATTGGGAAAACATTTACACGTGATGAATTGCTCGACTCAGTCTGGGGCGTTGATTTTGATGGCCAACCAAATATCGTGGACGTTTACATTCGTTACTTACGCAATAAAATTGATAAGTTTCCTGACTCAAAAAAACTCATTCACACCATTCGCGGCGTTGGCTACACCCTAACGGTTAACGATTAACCAGATAATTCAAACTAGTTATTAGAACAAGGAGCTCTGATATATGAAAAAGAAATTTAAATTCAAACAAGACAGTTCTTCGATTATGTTACGCAGTTTCATGTTCTTAATTACTGTTATCATTTTGATCTCAGGAATAATTACCGTTATTGCGGTTGGAAATCAATTGATGGAGACGAGCCAGAAAAGCGCAAGTGGTATCATTAAAAGCCTAAAAAAAACAGATATTGATGGCAACGATGACTGGAAAAATTGGCGTGCTACTAATGCACTTGATACCAGCACGAGCCACGTCTTCGTTCATAATATGCGAAAAGATGCGAATACAAAGTATTATTATTCACCGGATACGCGCAATTTATTAAAAATAAAGCCCAAAAAGATTCCGTTAATTAAAAATCTCTATTATCGCCATGATATGGGATTCTTATACTATGCCACCGGCCACGCTAGAGGCATTGACTACAAACTATGGGTTAGTCTCGACGCCCAATTTGAAACCTTGGTCCGCGTGGTTATGGTCATGATCGTCATTTTGCTATTAACTGTAATAATCAGTCCTTTATATATCCAGCTGGTAGCAAACCGCCTAACCAACTCTTTAACTAAACTGACCAAAAGTGCAGAAGCCAGTTCAAGTAGTCATATGTTGCGCCATGCTTCTCAACTTCCGGTGCCAGCAAGTCCCACTGAGGTAACAAACTTGGCCACTAGTTTTGACCGTTTACTTACGCACTTATATGAACAATCTGAGAAGGAAAAAACGTTCATTTCAAATGCTGCTCATGAATTACGAACCCCCATTGCAACCATTCGAACCCATGCTCAACTCATTGAACGCCGTGGCAAAGAGCATCCCGAAGTTATTGATAAATCGGTCGGTTATATTAATGAAGAATCACACCAAATGGCAAATCTTGTGGACGAATTACTGACCCTGACTCGGGCCGATCGCACATCATTAGATTTAAAAGAATTTGATTTAAGCAAATCATTATTAGTCATTAAAGATAAAATGGCTCCCCTCTTAAAACAACAA
The DNA here is from genome assembly GCF_001611155.1 of Pediococcus damnosus. Taxonomy (NCBI): domain Bacteria; kingdom Bacillati; phylum Bacillota; class Bacilli; order Lactobacillales; family Lactobacillaceae; genus Pediococcus; species Pediococcus damnosus. The sequence continues at coordinate 1,200,725 of NZ_CP012294.1, read as the reverse complement.
TTGACAACCGATATTTCTGAACAGATAACTGTCAAAGCTCACAAGGAGAGCGTAGAACAAATCATCATCAATCTTTTGAGCAATGCTGGTAAGTATTCTGATCCCACTAGTGAAATTAAACTAAGTGTAAAAAAATTGAATGATCATGTTGTTGTTCAAGTTGCGGATCAAGGCAACGGAATTTCCGCGGAGGACGGATCTCATATATTTGAACGCTTTTATAGAAGTAGCGAAATTCGTGGGTCTACTTCCGGAACCGGATTGGGTCTGGCGATTGCTAAACAACTAGCTGATTTAAACCATGCTCAGCTTTCGTTTGAAGCAAACCAACCCCAAGGCACCATTTTTTCGTTAACATTTTAATGATTACTTTAAATTTCTTGGATTTTTCAAGGAATTTTTTTGTACTCAAAAATCTAATTTTGAGAATTTCTAATTTTAAACCTCACTATGGCAACCTTTAGTGAGGTTTCTTTTTGTTTCTGAAAAATTCTCATTTACGTTTTATTTTGATCCTCTTTCTAGAAAATCATTAACAAAATATGATGAAGACAATCAAAAAAGTGAGGTGACATTCAAATGTCGGCAAACGGTCAAAAATCTATTCACGTCTTTTCTAAACTGCATCCATCCGCAATTAAAACTGGTTTACTGATTCTAATTGCAATGAGTGTTGGGAACTTAATTACCGACTTTCTGACCTTAATCATCTCCCGACCGGTCACCTTGTTAGTCGCGATTATTTCGTTGCTCATCATCTTAAATGATTATTGGCAAGAAAACTCAAATCAACCATTAGTTTGCTTTGTTAATACGGCCACAATTACCAGTATTAGTACTTCGCTTGTTGACGCCTGGCATAAAAGTTTTGGTCTTTCTTGTTCTTCATTATTTATTGGGGCAAGTTTTATCTTAGGACTTCTCGCGTTCAATCAGCATGCTCACTTGGTAACTCTCAAATATCCATTGCAATTTACATCCGTTTTTTTGATGATTTTTACCTTTAACGCTGGTGACTGGTTACTTAGTATTTCACAAACTTCAAATCGGTTAATTGTCCTAGTAATTATTGCTTTAACAACCCTGATTTTGATTTTTATATTCAGGCATTTGATTCAACCGTCAGTGTTTATCATCTTATTATTTCTAATGACAGTGGTAAACCTCGTGCTTAGCAATTTTATTGATCCTATTTTAGGCCGGCAGTTTTTCACTGTCGTTGGGGTAATCCTAACGAATCAAATTCATTAAGAAAAGAGGACCTTCAATGATAACCACTTTACTAACAGGTTTATTGAATATGAACCATTTGCTACCTCACTTGATTGCTCAATATGGATCACTTGTCTACGTGGGTCTCTTTGCCCTTATTTTTATTGAAACTGGTTTGGTTATTTTTCCCTTTTTACCCGGAGATTCAATCTTATTTTTAAGCGGCTCGATTGCTGCCATGTCGACTCACTCGCTCAATTACATCACATTAATTGTTCTCCTATCAATTGCCGCGATTGCAGGAGATAGCTTAAATTTTGAACTGGGTCATCACTTTGGAGGCCATTTATCGAGTCCCAAGTGGCAACGGTGGATTAAGCCGAAATACCTTGCCGAAGCCGAACTCTTCTTTAAAAAATACGGAAATTGGGCTATTTTTTTAGGCCGTTTCATTCCGATTATTCGGACTTTTGTTCCCTTCACAGCAGGAATAAGTAAAATGCATTATCGTCAATTTATTCTGTATAACGTCATTGGTGGAATTACTTGGGTTAGTATCGCCGTTCTATCAGGCTACTTCTTTGGTAACATTCCAATAATTAAAGCCCATTTTGAATTAATTATGTTAGCCATTGTTCTTATCTCTCTTATCCCCATGATGGTGATGCTCTTAAAAAGAACCCGAAAAGGATCTGACTCAAATGCAGAAGAATAGAAATTGGCTTTTCGTTGGTATTATCGCAACCATTTTATTTCTAAGCCTAACGATTGCCGTTTACACCAATTCTTCCGGCCTCGCCTTCATTGATAGAAGTATTCAGGAAACTGTGAGAAATTCCGTAAATCCGTCACAAACTCATGTGTTTACGATTATTGCTTTCTTTGGCAGCCCAACCGTAACAATTATTGCAACGTTACTCATTGCGGGCGCTTTTTGGCATTTTAAAAATCGGGTGATTGCAAGTTGGATAATGCTCGTCCAACTTGGTGGCGATGCCGTCGCTTTTCTAATTAAAGAAATTATCCGCAGACCGCGACCTAATATGCAACTTGTAAAAGATACTGGATTTAGCTATCCGAGTGGTCACACGTTTAGTACTGCCCTGCTTGGTTTAACAATTTTATTTATCATTGTTCCTTATATCAAAAATCGTGAAACTGAACTAACCGTTTCACTGCTGACCATCACGTGGTTTTGCTTTGTCGCATTTTCGCGGTTTTATCTGCGTGATCATTTTCCGAGTGATGTTTTCGCCAGCTTTTTACTAGCCCTTTCGTGGTGGGAATGGATGCGCGTCATATACTTCCAATATAAATTCTGATCACAATCTATTCAAAAGAAAGAAGAATAACCTATGAAAAAATTAACCATTGTCATTCCAGCATTTGATGAAGAAGAAGTTCTTCCTTCAACGTTGCAACGACTTCTAAAAATTGAAAATAATTTAATAACTGCTCAAACAATTAACCCTGATTCTAATATCATCGTAGTCGATGATGGCTCTACAGATAAAACTTGGTCACTGATTACTGAGGCAAATAAAAGGGATTCTCATGTGGCTGGCATTAAATTCAGCCGTAATTTTGGTCACCAAAATGCGCTCATTGCTGGCATGACAGAAGCAGTTAAAACAGCTGATGTTATCGTAAGCATTGATGCCGATTTACAAGATGATCCTGATGCCATTCCGGCAATGGTGCATAAATTTTTAGCCGGTACTGACATTGTGTATGGTGTTCGGAATAATCGAGATACCGATACTTGGTTCAAACGGACAAGTGCCAATCTATTTTATAAAACTCTAAATCTTTTGGGCGTGAAACTCGTTCAAAACCATGCGGATTTCCGTCTGATGTCAAAGCGTGCCGTTCAGACACTACTTCAATATAAAGAGCGAAATTTATTTATTCGTGGTATCATTCCAATGTTGGGTTTTAAATCCGAAAAGATCTATTACAAACGGACTCCCCGCATGGCCGGTAAATCTAAATATCCACTCAAAAAGATGCTAGCTTTTGCCTGGAACGGAATTACCTCACTTTCAATTGCACCAGTTCGCACTGTTCTCTTGCTAGGTGTCTTTGCTAGTCTGTTAGGTGTGATCGCCTTACTTTATTCCTTCATTAGTAAATGGATGGGCTTAACTGTCCATGGCTGGTCTTCATTAATGATTTCTATTTGGATATTAGGTGGTTTTCAAATGATCAGTTTAGGAATTATTGGTGAGTACATTGGTAAACTCACGAAAGAAACCAAAAAGCGTCCACGCTTTACTATTGAAAGCAAAATCGGGTAACTTCAAATGAGTAAAAAATTAACTGTTTTTAAAATATTTCCATTAATTTTGGCTTTTGGTCTCTTAATCGGAATTGTTTCAAACATCTTCTTTCCGCAAGATGTTAAATTAAGTTGTTTGGTCGTGATTGCATGCGCTGGATTAGCCTTTGTTTGGCCATTATTCCAAACATTAACCAATCGCCTATCTTCTAAATCAGTTACACGATTTATTATTAGTGGATTGTTATTGATGGTTGTTATCCAGTTACTTGTTTTACATTTCCTACCGGTAACTGTCTATCATGATCCATTTCGTGTTCTTTCACAGGCTGAATTGCTGAGCAAAAATAACTACTCTTGGAGCAACTCCACTTATTTTTGGCGCTATCCTAATAACGTTTCGATAACGTTTCTATTAGGTCAATGGTTGAAATTTACAAATTTTTTGGGACTCACAACTAATGCTGGGCTTCACTTTTTGTCACTAATTTTCTTAGATAGTTTTATTAGTCTTTCCCTTAAAAATATTCGGAGATTTTCCAAACAAAATGGTTTGGTGTTAGCGGCTCTGATTTTCTTTTTAATTAGTCCCTTTGCCTACACGTACTATTTACAAGTCTTTTACTCTGATTTACCAGCAATGGTATGCCTTTTGTTTGGATTCAATGTTTTAATGCGATGGCCGACCCTTTCCAAAAAGAACCGCCTTTTTCAGGGGTTGGGTTTATTTTTGTTAATTCTAATTGGTCAACTCATCAAACCAAATCTAATTGTATTTGGCATTGCAATTATCGTTCTACTTGGAATATTTCTTATTCGTAATCGATCTCAGCTTTTAATCTACGGAATCCCCTTAGCCATTATTTTAATCGGCTTTGGCGCAAGCATTCCAGCCAAGGCCGCCATTCAAAATAATGTCCACTTTACGAATAATACCAAGTATGAATTACCAACTGCCAATTGGATTTGGATGAGTTATGATCACAAAAGTTATGGAACCTACTCAAATTCGGCAGTTAAGAAAATGAATACTTTTTCTACCATCGCGGACCGAAAAACCTACTTAAAAAAAGCGATCCCCAAACGGATTAAAGCTTTAGGCCCCCGCGGAGTCATTGAACAGTGGTTGATTAAAACTGGAATTCTTCTTAAGGTAGGCGATCTGCAGGCATCCTATAGCGGTGGCCTTATCGAGGCTCCCAATATTCAGCCGAAGTTGCAAATTATATTGACAATGTTGGGATCCTTAATTATGCGGGTCGGCTTTATTTTTATCTATGGCATTGCCTTTTTCAAATGCTTAGTTATGCTAACGGCAAAAAAAGCTTCCGGAAAACCAATCATTGGTTTGGCGGTTATTACAGCGGTTGGGTATCTTCTGTTTCACACGTTTGTCTGGGAAACTGAAAGCCGCTATGGCCAGGCCTTATTACCCCTTTTATTTATAGTCAGTGCCTTTCCGACGCCATCAATCCTGCAGTCGACCAAAACGTTTAGCATGCGCAAACGGGGATTAATAACCGGTGGCATTGCTGTTCTTGCAGTTCTTGTTTTTGTTACTGAATCAACCTCTTTCGTAAGACCCAAAGAAGTAGTTGTGGCTAGTCAGCGCAGTCAGTTATCGGCCCAATATGACGCTAAACTAGCCACCATTCAACCTGGGACGACCGTAACGCAAAAGGTTAAAATCAAACAACCAACAACGAAAGTTTCAATCCTAGTTCCTAAAAGGGCTCATCTAACTGGAACCTTAGTTTCACTAAATAATCAAAAACGTTATACTTTTAAACGAACGAAAACTTATTTTATCGTCCATGGTAAATTTAAAAGGGGCACTTACCAAATTGTTTTGAACAATTTCAATTGTAAGGCTCAAAAGCTTCAAATTGTTCAAACTCAAAGCTATCGGTTAGCCCCATATCCGCTTAGAATCAAGGACACTCAGCATGCTTATGCATCTTTGATCTACACTTTCAGTAATAAAGTATCATCCTAAAATCAGTTAAGAGGTTAAGTTATGAAAAAAATTAAGGCCCTTTTTATCCAGTACTATAGTGTGATCAGTTATCTGTTTTTCGGTGGTTTAACAACTTTGATCAATATTGGTGTTTTTACCGTTCTACACAATATGACTACTTGGAACTATCAAGTTTCAAACGTTCTGGCCTGGTTCTTATCAGTTTTGTTTGCATATATAACTAATAAATTGTGGGTATTCAATTCCAAAACATCTACTCCCAAGGCCTTCATTCAGGAAATTAGTTCTTTTTTCTTTTTCCGAATCGTTTCACTCCTATTTGATACTTTAATTATGTGGGTCGGCATCTCACTGTTAGGCGGAAATGCCATCTTAGTAAAAATCATTGATAACGTTTTAATCGTCATCATAAATTACGTTTTCAGCAAGCTGTTTATTTTTAAATCTTCACCACTGAGTTCCTCAAAAAAGCAGGAAGATTAGAATCTATTTCAATCGAGTAGGAGGTAGTTGATTAATTCAACTACCGACCTCTCACACCACCGTACGTACGGATCCGTATACGGCGGTTCAGTAATTTAAGCACTTTGAATGAACTGGAGTGTCTTGGTTAGATTCATTAATCCAAGGCGTTCCAGTTTTTCATTTGTTAAGGTATATAACAAGGTTTTACTATGCGCTGTACGCCAGTAACCCTTACGGGTATTGGCAGACTTAACCGCATCACTTGTAGATAATCCTAATCGTTTCAAGTTATTTATCTTTGTCTTGGTCTTCTTCCACTGTTTCCAGATATACTGCCGTATACGAGACCTTAACCATTTGTCCAATGTCTGAATAAAAGTAGTCATCTTTCCAACAGAAAAATATTGGATCCAGCCGCGCATCTTTTGCTGAATTTCTTGAAATATCTTGTCAGTTGACACCCCACGATTGCGCTTAGTAATTTGCTTAAGCGCTTGCTTAATTCTAAGCTTGGGTTCTTTGGCTGGTCGTACATAAGCACCACCATGTCCGACTCCCAATGAAAATCCTAAGAATTTTAGTCGTAGAGGTGATCCAACCTGTGTCTTCTTTTGATTGACCGTTACTTTTAGTCGACCTTCCAGAAAATTAGAGATACTTTCAAGAACTCGTTGCCCAGCTCGCTGACTTTTAACGTAAATATTACAGTCATCCGCATATCGGACAAATTTATGGCCTCGTTTTGTCAATTCTTTATCAAGTTCGTTCAAATAAATGTTGGCTAACAATGGTGAAAGTGGACCTCCTTGGGGAGTTCCTTTTTCACTGCTTTCAAATAAGCCATGATTCATGACCCCACTGGTTAAAAATCGACGAATCAATTTTGTTAACCATGGATCATTCACGTATTGTTCAATGAACTTAATTAATAAATCGTGGTTCACAGTATCAAAGTACGCTTTTAGGTCTAGGTCAACCACTCGGTGAAATCCTTCGTTATAAAATGAAACGACCTGTTTAATGGCTTGTTGGGCACTTCTTCCTGGACGAAAACCAAAACTACTCTCTGAGAACGCTTGCTCAAACACTGGGCTCATAACTTGGGCTACCGCCTGTTGGACCATACGGTCAACAACTGTCGGAATTCCTAATTTACGGGTACCTCCGTTGGGCTTGGGAATCTCTACTCGTTTAACCGGCGCTGGTTTATATGTGCCATTTGCTAGTTGTTCAAGTAGCTCTTTCCGGTGTTCTTTCAGGTATGGCAAAAGGTCTTCAACGGTCATGCCGTCTAAACCAGCTGCTCCTTTATTCTTGGTCACCCGTTGATAGGCTAAATTCAGATTATTTCGGGCTAAAACCAAGTCTTGAAACTTAATGCCACTCATTCTTGTATTTTCACCAGAGGCAGTGCTACGCGCCCCGATATGCTCTTGGTCTTCCAGACCTGCCATCCATCGGTGGTCAGCTATTTGTTCTGTTTTCTGCGATTTTCGCACTGCTTCCACCTCCAATATCAATTACGAGTTATTACTGTTCGGTCCTTCGTTCACTTCGTGGACTACTATGACCTCGGCTGACTCCTGCATTACTCAACATTCCATCACTGAAGTGCTTGTCTTTGTGGAACATAACGTTCCTCTTGTCGGAAACGTGTAATACAGGTCTCCCCGGGTAAGAACGCTAACTTTCGTACCATCTCACCGTTGGCTTTACCGTCATGACTTCGAGTAGTATCGGACTTCAGTTTGTTAGGCAACCTTATCCAGTCATTTCGGCCTTGTAGCCACTTCTTGTTCATCGGTGCAGTACTTCGCCTGCGGCTTCCTTCGGATTCCACTTCACAGTGGACACCCTTGCCATTGGCTCATGGTTCCGACTACTACGGCCCATAACGGACTTTCACCGCCTAGTTAGCGCCCATGCCGGGCGCACCAAAAAAAGTGTTGAGACAAAATTGTCTCAACACTTTTTTATAACTCCTAAATTTTATACGTTTCGTTTTTTAAAGACCAAGTACCCACAAAATAGGAAAACAACGATGTACCCTAGGTTTCCCCACACCATTTGATCAACCGATAATTTAGTTAGCGTTTTGTAGGAAGATTCAACCACCTGACTGGATAAATTCAGCATATTAATTGGATTCCATTTCAACCAGTCCCACTTAGCAATTAATATAAACATCAAATTAGCAATGATGCTGCTGGCAAAATAGCCAATAATACCTACTGAGACCGCCACCGTTGCATTTTTAAACAGCGTTGCCAAAAGTAACACTAGGGTCAAGATGAGCCATAATCCAATAAACTTTCCACCCATCGTAATCCCGAGGTTTTCAATTAACGTCCGGCCATTACTAGCGGTTTTTGTAAGTTCAAACGTATCATTAAACAAAACGACTTTTAAAATAATGGTCATAACAAACGTTAGGGCATACAGATAAACGGAATAGATAAACATCGTCAACCATTTGCTTACGATTACTTGGCCACGATTATATTTGCGGTATAAAAGCTCTTTAACCGTTCCGTATTGGAATTCCATTGAAACAATGGCCCCACAACCGGCAATCATTAAAAAGACCACCCATTCCGTTCCCGTAAAGTTTGATTTGAATAATCCTTCTGGATCAAAATAATTTGGATGTGCTTTGGCTAACCCTGCAAAAAGGCTCATTAGGACAATCAATAAAATTGTCGCAAAATAGGTACTTTTTTTATGCAGTAATTTAAATAGCTCTTGATTTATTAAAGTTAACATTTAGTTTCTCCCCCTATTCCGTCAGTTGATCATCAGCTAATAATGCCAATAACGATGTTTCCAAATCGCTTTGCTGATGTTGAATATCCAAAATTTCGATGTCATTTTCTACATATAATTTTAGAATTGGCATTAATTTTTGACCTTCATCTGCAAGAATCCGGACTTCGGAACCATCACCCAACGTATAACCAGCCTTAGTCAACAACTGTTTGGCGTGTTCATCATCAGCCGATTTAATCACAAGGTATTTCTTGCCTTGATCCATCAACGCTTGCATGGAAGATTGCGACACAATGCGCCCTTTATCAATCACCAACACATCATCGACTAACTTTTCGAGTTCACTTAAAATATGACTAGAAATTAAAATAGTTGCCCCATCTTGGGCTAATTTAGTAATAATATTGCGTAAATCCTTATTTGATTCCGGATCCAAACCATTCATCGGTTCATCTAACACGATAAAATGAGGATGATTAACCAAAGCTAACGCAATTCCTAGTTTTTGTTTCATCCCTAAAGAATAGGATTTCGCTTTTCGTTTAATATATTTAGTCATTCGCAATTCAGTGACTACTTCATCAATACGCTGCTTTTGATCATCACCAGTTGCAAATAATCGCAAGTGATCGAGACCACTCAAAAATGGATAAATGCCGGGATACTCAATTAAGGCTCCGACATGTTCTAAACTCGCATGTTTTGTTGCCGTCACTTTTTGTCCTTCAACAAGAATTTCGCCTTTAGAAAAATCTGTTAATCCTAAAACAGTTTTCATGATTGTTGATTTTCCTGCTCCATTAGGTCCCACAAGCCCCACAATGCGCCTTTTTTGCACGGTAAAATTAATATCATGTAAAACTTTTTTGCGTCCAAAACTCTTATCTAGATGTTTAACTTCCAGAATATTTGCCATATTTCCCTCCATAAAGTAAACCAGTTAGTTACTTACGTGATTAACTATACATGGCACATCTACTCCTGTCAAGGCACAAAAAAAGAAGACCAGTCAGTCTTCTTTCTATTTATTAGTCTTTTGACCAACGAATCCGAAATCATTTTCTTCTTAACTTGTTTACTGCAATATATTCTGAGCCCGATACGCATAATGCTTATATAGTCCCGCATAACGCGTATGATAATCCTTTTTCCATGGCTTATCACGGCCACAAAAATGCAAAATTACTGTATGTTGAATTACCCAATCAAGATCCCACTTACCGTTACTCAATCCGTAGTATAGGGGACTGCGCCGCGCATCAAAGTTATAAAGTTCATCAGGAATTTTCTTAATTTGGTGCCCATACAATCCGTTTAACACATCTTGGTCTGGTAAAAAAAGCGCCATTTTATTTTTATTAATATAGGCAATAATATCGTCAATTTTCACATTACTTCGAATCGCCTTTAAATTGAGCATCATAATTCCTGAATTATAATAACTTTCCGCTTCATAATTACCAAGTCGTAATTTGTTGATTGGCTCAGTGACATTATTAGACAGCGCAGAATGACTTGCTGCGGCATATAAAAAATTCCCTAAATCTAGCTGATAGAGTTTCGACAAATCATTAATCGCCAAAATATCGACGTCTAAGTATAGGATCCGCTCCATATCGCTGGGTAAATACTCTTGGGCCAACAACCGATAATAAATTGTTTCTGGATAGCGATCAGTCACCGGAGCGTCCTTTAAGAAAGTTTCTCCCAAAATAACAGGATGGTAATTTAAACCTAATTGGTGACAAAAGGTCATAATTTTTTTGGTTTTCTTTAACTTATTTTTCTGAATCACATACACATCAAAGGTATGGTTAGGCGTATTAACCGTGATTGAATAGAGGGTTGTGAGCAGCTGATCCACCACGTGATTATCAATAGCAAACAGTAAATTCATATCCGTAACATCTCCTAGCCCCATTATAATATAGCCATCATGGTAGAAGAAAGGATTATTTCAATTCAAAACAAAAAGAGTGGGAAATAAGGCGATTAGATTTCGAGCATACTACGTTGTCCATGGAACTAAAGTTGCTAAAGCAACAAGTTCTCATGGCAGCCTAGATAGCTTAATGATTCGGGTTAGGAATCATTTTGCTATCGTAGCTACTACTCTGCAAATGGAGATGATTTTCGTTCCGAAAATCTTTCATGCTTCGGGCGTTGGCCATTCTTGTGGTCGAAAATCAGACCGCAAGAAGCATGGCAAGCGGAGGAATCTGCCTTATTTTCCACGTTTTAGATATAATATTTGGGAATAAAAAAGGAAACCGAGAAAAATATTTTTCTCATTTCCTTATTTTATTCAAGCTTTTACGCAAGAGCCAGTGGCGCATCTAGTTGTGGACCATCACCACGACGGGCAAGAATCCATTCATCATAGTTCCACATTTCTGAACTTTCTCGACCAGCCGCATAGTCCCAATAGCTGTCCCGCTCAAATTCAAGGACTTCACTATTGGCACCAAGACCAACCCAGCAGTAGTTTCCCTCATCTGCAACATCAATATACTTAGCCCAGGTAATCGGAACTGTAATGGTTTCACCAGCATCATTAATATAAGTTCGTTCTTGATGACTGGTACTCAGACGATCAAGCCGATCACGATAGCTTCCATCAGGATCTACGTTTTTCCAAACAAGTTCAGCCTTTTCCCATGTCTGCTTTTTGTTAGGCATCTTACCATCGCTAGGATGAATCAAAGCCTTATACGCCATCACATAACCATCATCACGATATAAGACCACGACTCTTTCATGTTGAAGTGCCTCATCTTTCAACTTGGCCGGTTGATAACGTCGAAGATGAACTTGTTCACCATCTCGTGTGACGATTTTATCGTAAACTTGATGATAATCATCTGGAATTGGTAATTCTGAATACGTGTGCCCATTAATCTCAAGTGCTGCCATGTTTTTTATCCTCCTATGTCTTTTACCAAGGTAATGTTCCCACATTTTCCGTAAACGTACCAGTTACTTTCTCATCAAATGGTAGGCTAGCCATTTTGACAATCTGAGCAGCTCCGGCCTCTACACTATTCATACCTGGAATTTTTAATCCTTTTGGTCGCCCACCAAACTCAGTGTTTGTTGCACCAGGATTTACCGCGTTAACTATAATATCACTAGCCGATAATTCTTTACTGAAATCGATCGTTGCAAAATTTGCCGCAGCCTTAGATGCTTGGTACCCAACTGATGAAATACGGTAAAAACGTGATTGGGGATCCGTTGCTAACCCTAAAGAACCCATGTCACTAGACACATTTACAATTTTTGCCGGTCGTCCTTTTTTCAGTAAAGGAACCATCGCTTGCGTTACATCAAGTAAACCAAAGAAATTGACATCAAAAATCTTACGAATTTCATCAGTGCTCATTTCTGAAGCTTTTGTATGATGACCAAGTGTGATTCCAGCGTTATTAACCAAAACGCTTAAGTAACCAAACTTTTGTTTGATTTCATCAGCAGCATTCTGAATTTGAGCTTTATTCGTCACATCTAATTGAATAAATGTCGCTTTATACCCCTCTGCCTGCAATTTTTCAACCGCATTTTGGCCACGTTTAGCATCGCGTGCGCCAACTAAAATGTGCTGCCCTAATTTACCTAAGCCTTCCGCTGTAGCAAATCCAATTCCTTTATTAGCACCAGTGATTAAGGTAATGATTTCTTTTTCTGCCATTTGTTTTGCCATCCTTTTAGTTGAATCTAAAAAGACCGAACCTACATGCGTCAGTCTTTCTAAATTAGATTATGGTTATTATTTTAAGTTAAACAATTTTTCACTATTTTGATGAGAAATTTTGTCTTTCGTTTCCTCATCAATTTTGGCATTTTCCAAAAAATCTGCAACTTGTTCTTTACGCTGAAGGAAAGGAAAATCTTCGGCCCATAAAACATGATCTGGGCCCATTTCTGATAGAGCTAAAGTCATCTGAGGTTCAGTAAACATCCCCGATGCCGTTACATAAACGTTGTCACGATAATAATCAGAAAATTTACGATCCAAAGGTGGATGAACCATTCCAGTAAATTCGTCTAATCGTTCCAAAAAATTAGGGACATTTTCACCCCAATGGCCGGAGACTAAATGTAAGTTAGGATACTTATCAAACAATCCAGAGGCAATTAACCGAATCATTTGAGTTCCGGATTCAATATGCCAACCCCACCCTGCTAGTCCAATCATATCGCCAAGTTTATCTGAATAAGAGGGACTCTTATACAAGAGGTCACGTTCAGCTTTACTAATCATTCCGGGATGTAGATACAGCGGCACATTCAACTCTTCAGCTTCGGCAAAAATCGGTAAATATTGTGGCTCATCCAGAAAATGACCATTTGGCACACCAGCAATCAACGCTCCACTTAATCCTAACTCATTAATTGAACGCTTGAGTTCTTCTGCGGCCGCATCAGGATCACCAACTGGAAGGACAGCCAGTCCGGCAAAACGATCCGGATGTTTTTTGACCTGTTCTGCCAAGAAGTCATTGGATTTACGACAACCAGCAATTGATTCCTTAACGTCATCAAGTAATTGAGGAGAATGACCAGCATTGGAAATCACTTGCATCGTAATGCCGTATTTATCCATATACTTCAGTTTTTGATCAAAATCAGTCAACAGTTGCGTAACTGCACTCGGATTTTCACCTTTGGCATTAACCTGCGTTTTAAAATTGCCTTTTGTTGCTGGAGCAGGAATTTCGTAATGCTCTTCGACGGTAATAATTTTTCTCATCATAATCCTCCAATTTCTTTATATTGACGTTTAAAAGTTACTTATTATTTATTAAACCAGTCGTTAACTTGCGTCAAAAATTTATTAACTGACTTGGGTTCGTCCAACCCAGGCAAATCATCGCTAGCTTTAACACCCATGCCTTTCAAAACAATTGCGAGGTTCTTGTAGCTATCACGCGCACCTTCAACAGGTTTCACATCATCTGGAGTAACTGGTAATAAGGTATCACGCTCATAAACAGGAGTCATACTGTAAACTTTCCACTCGCCATTAACTTTCTTTACTGAATAAACTAATCGAACGTAGATCAAATTATCCATTGTTTTGCCTTGAACGGGTGTCCGACCTGTCATAGTTGTTACAATGACCGCCACAGCCTTATCACCATTCAACCACACAAGGGTTTCGTGTAATTTATGGGCTGGTAAGGAATCAGTTTGCGCATCAGGGGATGGTTTCGAAGCCTTCAAAAAGCCCTTAATGTCACCTTTATACCAAGAAATTTCAATCGTCGCATCATCGGTATAGCATGTGGCCATGCCATCCCATAAACCATAGTCCCGAGCGTATCGCTCATATTGCACTAATTCAGTAATCTGCTGTTTGTCTAGCATCTCTTCAACTGTATTTGTTGTGGGTCTTTGATTTTCAAATGTCATCATGAATCTTCCTCTCAAATTTTTTAACTTATTCTGCTCGTAACGCAACGGCTGCATCTTTCTTTGCTGCCATCCGGGCTGGAATGTGGCCACCCAACATGGTCAATACAGTCGAAACAATCACTAAGATAACGGCCTGGGTTGGGTTCAATACCGCAACTCCGGCTAGTCCGGTCACATTTTCCAAAATTGCATTGATTGGGAAAGTTAACGCCCAAGCAACGACAATTCCAAATACACCGGCACCGAATCCTAAGATAAACGTTTCGGCATCAAAGACACGCGTAATATCTTTTTTACGGGCACCTAAGGCTTTTAATACACCAATTTCTTTTGTCCGTTCCAAGACACTTGTGTATGTGATAATCGAAATCATAATCATGGAAGTGATCAATGAAATTCCGGCGAAGGCGACTAAGACGTACGTAATCGCGTCCATGATGCCCCCAGTCATGCTAGAAATGGTGCTTGCCAAATCCGTATAAACGACCTTGTTTGACTTGCTCTTACCCTGATTGTATTTATCTAAATAGGAAAGAACTTTATCTTTTTGTTTAAACTTAGTTGGATAAATTTGAATATTGGTTGGGGTTGAATCACCACCAAGCGTTGTCAAAATTGCCGAGCGAGCAGCTTTATCCATTTTTTGGCCAGTCATCACATTGTTGTCGCTCTTCTTTTGAGCAGCCACAACCTTCGAATCCTTATTAGCGTTTAAGACATCTTTGGTTAAATTAGCACTGTAGGCAATCCCGTTTGTGAGAATCCCGTCTGAATTACCAGATTTCTTTACCCGCAGGATTCCTTTAACCGTTAAAGTCTTCGTATTCGCTTTAGCAGCCATTTTTGAATAATCGGTTCCAGAAACATAATTACCAGTAGGTAGTTTTGTATAGTAATCATCATTTGCAACTACCTTAATTTTTGTACCCACTAAATCTTTATAATTGTACTTCTGGCCTTCTTTTACATTAAAACCAAGATTCTTTAATGCATTAATGTTCACGGTGTTATCTTTATCCACAACCAACACAATGTCAGTTGATTTCGTTGGATAACTTCCCGAAAGCACTTTATAGTAAGTTCTCAAGAAACTTTGTTTGCCATTCCGTTCCACTGGATAAACACTACCATTCATCCCTGTTGAAGCACTCATCGCGGCTCTTGCACTAGTTGAGGAACTGTCAGGATCATTCGTTGAAAACGTCACTGGCTTGTATTTGCCATTAACTTCGCGTAATAAATTCATTCCGGTCCCGTAACTCACCGCAATGTTTTTAGCATCTTTTTTAGGCATTTTATTCAAATAGTCAAGATAGTCAGTTGTAATTTTATTTGTATGTTGTGCTTTATCTTCAGCACTTTTTTCTGCCAACACTTGATTATTCTTAGCAGCCTTATTATTAGAATTATCAGAACTGCCACTACTACTTGAACTCATCGCACTCGGATCGTTACTAGTGGGCGAGACCGTCACTGGCATTGTCGATAAGGCATTACTTTGCGTTTGATCCACTTGCTTTTGGAACCCATTTGAAAGAGCCAAAACAACCGCAATACTAATAATCCCGATACTTGAGGCAAACACGGTCAGGAACGTTCGTCCTTTTTTGGTTCGAATATTTGTATAGGAAAGTTTAAGAGCCGTCCAATAACTCATTTTGGTGTTGTTTAATGAAAAATCAGACTGTTTCTGTTCTTCTTCAAACGGATTGGAATCGTTTTGTATTTGGCCATCCGCAAAATTGATAATCCGATCTGCATACTTGTTCGCAAGATCTGGATTATGAGTGACCATGATGACAAGGCGATCCTTACTTAAATCACGGATCAACTGCATAATTTCGTCACTTGTTTCGGAATCCAAAGCCCCCGTTGGTTCGTCTGCAAGGAGAATCTCTGGATCATTGGCAATTGCCCGTGCAATCGCTACCCGCTGCATTTGACCACCGGAAAGTTGATTTGGTTGTTTATACATTTGATCTTTTAAACCAACTCGAATTAAGGCGTCAGTCGCTTGCTTTTTCTTTTGCGCAGCGGGAACACCACTTAATGTCATTCCCATCTCCACATTTTCCATAATCGAAAGATGTGAAATTAGATTGTAGGACTGAAAAATAAAACCGACAGAATTATTTCGATAAGCATCCCATTCAGAATCTTTAAAATTTTTGGTAGATTTTCCTTTAATAAGAAGATCACCAGAATCATAGCGATCCAACCCGCCAATAATGTTCAGCATGGTTGTTTTCCCTGATCCACTAGGACCGAGAATTGCGACAAATTCTTGTTTGCGGAATTCGACTGAAACATCATCTTGTGCCTTTGTGACAGTGTCGCCAACGTGGTAATATTTGTTGATGTGACTTAATTTTAACAACGGCATATCCTCTTTTATAATTATTTTTTGATTATTTACGTTTGACAATTGTTAACTATAAGCACATACTTCATAATTGTCAACTATTAACAATGCTTAAATTTTTATTTAAAAAATGGGAGAGTTAACAAATGGAAACAGAATCCACCAGTAGTGATATTTTCGCAAAATTTTTTCAAACTTTTGCCCAAGTCATTTCACAAAGTCGATCTTTAGACGAGTTTGGGCTCACAAATCTACAAGCAACCACGTTAAGAAACGTCTATCAACATTCAGGAATCACTATGACGCAGCTTGCCCAAAGTGTTGGTATCACCAGACCTCAGCTCACACGGATCGTCAATACGCTTGAAGAACGTGGCCTTGTTCATCGTCACCATAATGAGAAAAACCGGCGTGTCATCAATGTTCAACAAACCCAAAAAGGCAAAAGAATTATAAAAAAGCATATGGAGCTCATTCAGTCGCGAATTCAACGTCTCGTCGGCTCCCTAGATGCCAACGATCAAGAAGCCCTAATCCATCATTTAAAAGAGAGCACTCGTTTGATAGAAAAAGCTGGGTTTGTTAAAACAGAAATTGAGAAAAAGTAAAATTAGATTATAAACGCAAATAGAGAATCTTTGCTATTTAAAAAACGTGGGAAATAAGGCGGATTATTCGGCCTTGTTTTCCACGTTTTTTAGGACAGCTTCTTGAAACACCTATAGAGATATAAGCACGTCTTACCGCGGGATACCATCCCGCTATCGTCGCCCTTATATCTCTATAGCTCCCGTTTCAATCCACTCACTTTTTTAGGACAGTTTCTTGAAACAGCTATAAAGATATAAGCACGCCTTACCGCGGGATGCCATCCCGCTATCGTCGTCCTTATATCTTTATAGCTCCCGTTTCAATCCACTCACTTTTTACCAATTCACAATAGCTTCTTTCATTCCTGCTATTAAAGTCTCCGTCATCTTTTCTTTATCTCTATATAACCCCAAATCTGTAAATTCAATAAAACCAAAAATAAGACTCATTAAAATTTGAACGTGTTGGTTTAATTTGCTTGGATCACTAGAACTTCGCTGCAATATTTTAGTCGGAATATCTCTTAATTCCATTATTTTTGCCACAATTTCATCGTGATCCTTAATTTTACTTACCAGCGTTAACATGCTGTTTAGTGAATGATTTTGTTCCGAAAATTCAAATATTGCCCTCGCAAAGGCTAAAATTGCTTCTTCGCCACTCAATCCAATCACCGCATCCTGCGCATAATCGATCAATTGATTTAGAAAAACTAGTACTACTTTTATTTGAAGTTCTTCTATATTAGCCACATATCGATACAAAGTTTGCGGTTGAACATTCAATTCACGCGCAAGCCCTCGATAAGATAAATCGTTAAAATCGCCTGCTTGCACTATTTCATAAGCCTTTCGAATAACAATTGCTGTTGATAAATTAGTTTTTCGTGCCATTTTTAATTTCTCCGATCTTTTTTTGTTGACATATTCACACCGTGAGTTTATTATACACAGTGTGAATTAATTAAATCAACCTTTAACAACGAAAGGAAGCTTTTATATGTATAAAAAAATTGATTTTCATGCACATTATCTCTCACCAGGTTTCAAATCATTTCTAAAAACTTATTTCGATGATCATGGCGACGGTGTTAAAACACCTGACTACACAATTGATTCAACTTTAAAAACAATGGCCGACAATAATGTTGAGTATTCCATTATTTCACTATCTTCACCACATATTTCAAATACAAACGATGCTGGTAAAACTAGCGATTTAGCCACTGAAGCTAACGAGTATGGTGCTAAGCAACAGCAAACTTATCCAGATAAAATTGGTTTTGCAGCTTCATTGCCACTTCCATATGTTGATGAAAGCATTGCCGAAATTGATCGTGCCCGAGCAAATCACGCTTCTGCTTTTACATTGCCAACTAACGCTAATGGTACCTATCTTGGTGATCCAAGTTTAGATCCCATCATGGAAAAATTAAACGAACAAAAAACACTAGTTATGTTGCATCCAAATGAACCAAAACCAATTGCAAAAGATGTTAATAGTGAGTTGCCAGCGCCGATCATGGAATTCTTCTTTGATACTACCCGAGCGGTCACCAATATGGTGTTACACAGTGTCTTCACTCGTTATACCAATATTAAATTCATTATTCCACATGCTGGTGCCTTACTCCCAGTTATTTCAGATCGACTTTCACTTGCACAGAAACTCAATCCTGATTTGAAAGACGACCAAGTAGATATGGGCAGTGTTTTAGCAACACAGTACTTTGATGTTGCCGGAATGGTTCTTCCCCATCAACTACCAGTGCTTCAACAAGTTTCGGATCCTACGCATTTGTTGTACGCAACCGACGCTCCATATACACCAGCACCACAAGTTATCCAACTAACTAAAGAGTTAGAAAATACTGGCGTCTTATCCGAAGCAACTAAGCAAATGATTTTCTATAAGAACGGTAAACAATTACTGGATGAACTTAAATAAATAAATATAATTCGAGGAGTGTTTAATATGAGTGAATTAAAATTAGATGGTGCAACGTTACATTATGAAACAGTTGGAGAAGGCCCCGTTTTAATCTTTGTTCCTGGTGCAAATGGGACAGGTAACATCTTCAGCCACGCTGCTGATTATTTGAAAGATAGTTACAAAGTTGTTATGTACGACCGCCGTAACTATGGTGAAAGCGAATTAACAAAGCCTTTGCCTGATGGGATTAGCGATCCGCATGATACTTACCGCATCAAGACTGATGCTAGTGATTTGGCTGCTTTAGCAAAAGCCGTCAGTGATGAACCCGTCTCTATTCTTGGCAGTAGTTCCGGTTCAATTGTTGTGATGGAAACTCTACAAGATTATCCTGAAATCTTCAAGAAAGTTTTGATTCATGAATCACCTATCAACGTTTTCCGATCAGATGCAAAACAACAACAAGATAATAATCAAACCGTTGTTGATGTTGCCCAAACTGAAGGTATGATGCCAGCCATGCAAAAATTTGGTGAATTTATGCGAATCGGCGCAATTGATGCTAAAATGATGTCAAAACCAGCAACAAATGTTTCTAATATCAACGATGCTGCTGTAAATGCAACCAATGCAAAAACACGTGGCCAAGCCTTTTGGTTTGTGAATGAAATCCGTCAGTATACAAGTCGCAAGATTGATTTTTCAATCTTCGAAAAGAACCGTGACAAGCTCGTTTTGCTTGTTGGTACGGATTCACACAACTCATTCCCAGTTGAAGTCACCAAAGATATTTCAACTAAGGTAAATGTACCAGTCACACAAATTCCTGGTGGTCACTTGGGTTACGCCCAATTACCAGAAGGTTTTGCCAAAGTCTTGAAACAAGTTTTAGCTTAAATAAATACGTAAAAGGCCTCCATTTCAAAGCGAAGTGGAGGCCTTTTATGTGCTTTCTAATAACTAAAGGTTGAAAGTACAAAGTTTTACCTAAATGCCTGGTAAAAAGGGCTCACAATAAGAAAATTAGTTTAGATTTCGTCTTCCAGCAATTTGGGCTGGAACGTAGTGGGCACGACTTAGAGCCGAAATACACGTCTCTAAGCTCGGCCTTTATCTAAGCAATAAATTGCTAAGACAAACGACACTACTGAGCCCATTTGCTTCCAGACTGTTTAAATTTTTAAAACTAATTATATTTAGCGAAAAGCTTGTTATGATAACGTTCATACGGGCTATCTAAAGACAACGACTTCACCAGGTCGGAGGCGTTTTGGCCTCAGGGGTGAAATTTATCTTAGCGATTTTCGCTTAGATAAAGGTCGAGTTTGAAGATAAGTGACTTTCTTGGCTTCAAATCGTGCCCGCTATTACGCATAAAGGTCGGTTTTCGTACCGAAAACCCGCAATGCTTCATACGCTGTCGATTCTAGTGGCAAAGATAGCCGCAAGAACTCGCACCCCGCTCCAGGCCAAGTGAGCCGGAGAGCGGCAATTAACTTGATTTTGGTGGACTAAACTACTTAATAGTTAATAGCAGTGACTGAAACCATTTTTGTACTTTCAACCTTTTAATAACTAACTTTTGTGTTGCCAAACCGTCTGATCAAGCGCATCCCATGGGTGGCATTCCGTTTTACTTTAACGCCAGTAATCGAATGGCCCCTTCGTGCGTATAATTGAATCGCTGATCGACTGGCATGATAGCCGGTAAATGAATTATTTTGAATTGAAACCGAAGTCGTATGCGGCATGTGACCATACTGATTGGAAATGATAATTCCATTTTCTGGACGTGCTCGTTTTAACGTCGTACTGAAAGTATTATGCGTAACTGTCAATGATTTCGAAGACTCAAAATGAACCGGAGCTCCAAAATACGTAACATCTGCACCCATGCCACTTAAACGAACCGCATTTTTAACCGTGTTGTCAGAAAATGTAATGTGGGCAATCATCCGTCGATTACTGCTAATCGTATCATGTTGACCAATTGCAACTTGGGCTAATGAAACCAACTTTTTTCCGCTATATTCCGGTGCCCAGGTATTGTGCGTAACTGTAATATACGTCGATGGGGCGCCGTTAAAATGACCCTTCCCATACTTATTAAAACCAGGACCACCACTATTAAAATTAGCATAGTCGGTTTGAATCGATTCACCGTATTCACCATGGTTCCCATTTTTACGCATAACTTTGGTACTCAAAGTGTGTCCATAGCCATAGAAGTGGCTTTTTGTAATTGAAACATGTGAGCAACCCATCAAATCAAAGATGTGACCACCAATTCCACAGGCTTGATGGAAAGTTAGTCCGTTAAACGTGGCTTTGCTAATTCGTAGCAAACGAAATTCATGGCCGCCACCATAAAATATCCCGCCACGCCAGTTTAGTCCCCGACCTAACACGCTATAAAAGAAACCAGATTTCCCAGTGAAAGTTGCCTTAGTTGCGTTAACATGCACATTTGAAGCCAGTGGTAATTTAACGTTGGAACTCATTTTAAAGTTTCCAACCAAGGTTACCGTTTTACCTGCACGAGCCTTCTTAAATTGGCTATTCAGCGTAGAACTGCCTTGCTGGGAAACGTTAACCGTAATTTTTTTAGTAATTCCTTGGCAAGCAACTGTAATTGTCGCTTTACCGGCCCTCTTTCCATTTATCAATCCGTTTTTGGAAACACTCACAATACTGGCATGGTTAGATTTCCACGAAAAATGAGCGTTTTTTACGTTAGTAATTTTGCCTTTTAACTGTTTACTAGCCCCAACATTGACAGCAGAACTCCCTGTAAGACTCAAATTAGGCCTTGGAACAGTCACCACAATTTGTTTTGTTTGCCCTTGATAAGTAAGTGTAATTGTTGTTTTACCAGCTCTTTTACCTTTTACAAGTCCTTTTTGGGTGACCGTAGCGATGTCAGATCGACTTGAAGACCAAACTGGTTTAGCATTCTTTACGTTTGTGACATTTCCTTTTAACTGATCGTTAGCTCCAATGATAACCGTTGAACTTCCCGTCAAATTTAGCTTTGGCACCACCGCTGATGATCCTTCTGCTGATGAAGATGCCTTGATGGATTCTGATTGAGAAGGCTCGTTTGAAGCCGATGAACTTGAAGAGCTTACGGAATCTGCCGTTGAAGCTTGAACCGAAATTCCTTGATATGTATAGATCAAACCAAATAACACTAAAAAAGTGCTAAGATAAAACACGAATTTTTTCATAATATAATAATATCTCCCCTATGCTATATAGCTTATCACTTTTTAAAATATAATTTTTGAATACTTTTGATTATCCTGTGCACAAAAAGTGCCAATCTTATTCAATAGATTGGCACTTTTCGAATCATGCTATAAATTATTGTTCAAAAAAATAGGTTTTTTATTATAATATGATAACCTCAAGCCCTTTTTTATTGCTATACTCTATACAGAGCGTATAAGCGGGTACAAAGAGCGCCAAATCGGGAAGAAGGATTCCAGCATGCAGGTCAAACTTCAAGACATCAAACTAACTTATGAAAAACATCATAATATTTTTGAACGTCTCAACTGCACATTTAATGACGGTGAATTAGTTGCGCTGCTTGGCCCAAGTGGGAGCGGAAAAACGACGATGCTTAATTTAATAGCTGGGCTTCTAACGCCCACGACTGGAAAAATTTTGTTTAATGAGTCAGACGTCACCAAACAAGACGTCCGTGCTCGCAATATCGGGATGGTGTTTCAAGATTATGCACTATATCCGCATTTAAGTGTGCTGGATAATATCGCCTTTCCCTTTAAAATGGCGCACGTTAAAAAATCAGCGCGTCGCAAACAAGCCCAAAAGCTTGCTAAGTTAGTTCATGTTGAAACACAATTAGCTAAATTACCTCGTGAACTTTCTGGTGGCCAACAGCAACGCGTTGCCATTGCCCGGGCCTTGGCTAAAGATCCGGCAATTTTATTGTTGGATGAACCACTGTCAAACCTTGATGCTACTTTGCGAATCGAATTACGTGATGAAATTCGCCGAATCCAACAAACTACCGGTGTGACCACGGTTTTTGTGACCCATGATCAAAGTGACGCCTTACAAATTGCTGATAAAATCATCGTGCTTGCTAATGGTCAAATTCAACAAATTGGTACTGGAACTGAGTTGTATCATCACCCACATAATCTCTTTGTCGCTCAATTCGTGGGGACACCAAAAATTAATCTAATTCCCATTGCAGAGTTCAAACCATACATAACACCCACGATTCCAGACGATATTTTGGTCAAAGCTACAACCATTGGGATTCGCAGTGAAGCTGTTTCACTAAATTCCATAGAGCAACCCGTCATTGCCAAAATTCCAGCAATAATTGAAAAACAGAATCAATTTGGACGTGAAATACGAACCCATATCTGTTTTCAAACCAGTCAATTAATCAGCACAGCAATTTCTGAGACTACCGCCAGTTCACAGGCCATTTCAGTCTATGTGCTTGCGAAGGGTTGCTACCTATTTAACCGCGATGGTGAATGTATTTGGGCAGGTGATGAACATGATTAACGCCAAGCCAACGCTAAAGTCTACCTTTAAAGCGTTACTGTACCTTGCACCTTTATTAATCATTACCTTGGTATTCACGATCTGGCCACTAATCAGTTCTTTTTTGATGAGTTTTTACACCAAATATAATTACTTCACAAACAAAGTCAGTGCATTAGGTGGCGCAAATTTCGTTTATCTTTGGCACGATCCTGATTTTCATTTAGCAGTCCGCAATACCCTTATTTTTGTCGTCATTGTGGTCCCTGTAACTGTTCTGCTATCTTTGGGAATCGCCCTGCTACTTAATCGTATCAACCGGTTAGCAAGCTTTTTTCGTACAATTTATTTTTTACCTTTCGTAACCTCAACTGTGGCCATTGCTTTAGTTTGGAACTGGATTTTTCACTACAATCATGGCTTACTAAATCAACTATTAAGTTGCTTTGGCGTTCACCCGATTGATTGGTTAAACAATCCTCGTTACTCCCTAATTGCATTAATCATCGTCTGCATTTGGCGAGAATTAGGGTTTAATATCATTTTGTTTTTGGCTGGTCTCAATAACATTGATCGTCGGTATTACAGAGCCGCCAGTGTTGATGGCGCTAGTTCCAAACAGCAGCTTACAAATATCACATGGCCATTGTTAACATCAACTATCGTTTTAGTCACCGTTAACGCAATTATCACTAGTTTCAAAGTTTTTGATCAGGTTTTTGCGTTATTTCATGGTACTGCCGGACCGGCAAATGCGGATCTGACTATGATGTATTATCTATATCAAAAATTTTATGTTGAAAACCAGTACACAGTCGCAGCTGCTAGTGGCATTGTCCTGTTTGGGTTCATTGCCATTGTAACTATTCTGGCATGCTGGTATTTTCGCCGTCACGCTAAACTATTAGGTGGTAACCAGTTATGAAGAAAGCTTGCAAAAATATCATTAGCTATACGTTACTCAGCCTCGGAGCTGCTGTTATGCTCCTCCCTTTTATCTGGATGCTTGTGACGAGCTTAAAAACGCCAGCCGAAGCCATTGTCATCCCAAAAATGTGGTTACCGAAAACTTTGCAATGGACTAACTATGTCAAGGCTTGGCATGCTGCTCCGTTTGCCCGTTACTATCTCAATTCATTGCTTGTAACCAGTGTAACTACCCTAGGCCAATTATTCACCAGTATTTTGGCTGCATTTGCTTTTACCCACCTGCAATTTTATGGACGGCGAACGCTTTTTGCAGTTCTGATTGCTTTAATGATGGTTCCGGGTGAACTACTTTTAATCCCAAACTTTGTTACGTTAGCCCATTTACATTGGATCGATACCTACGCTGCCTTAATTGTTCCTTGGCTTGCCAGTATTTTTACGATGTTTGTTTTGCGTCAAGCTTTCCAAGCGCAACCCCGATCGACCTACTATGCCGCGCGCATTGATGGTGCCAATGACTGGCAGTATCTTTGGCACATTTTGGTACCCGCCAATCGCACCACCATCACAGCCGTCGCAGTTTTACAAATTATTGGTTCTTGGAATTCTTTCATGTGGCCACTGATTGTCACCAATTCAGATCGATTACGAACATTACCAGTAGGTCTAACTGCTTTTACCAGTGAAGTAGGCACCAACTACCCGTTATTAATGGCCGCCACTTTATTTGTTATTTTACCGTTACTAGTTTTGTACTTACTGCTTCAAAAATACATTATTGCCGGCATTACTAAAGCCGATTTGAAAGGATAATTATCATGAAACGATTACGTCATCTACTTTTACTCAGCTTTTTTGCACTAGCAATCATCACTACATTCAGTGCCTGTGCCAGTAAACAGGCCAACACCTCAACAAATCGGGTCAAAATCACTTTTTGGCATGGCATGACTGGTGACCGCAAAACTGCCTTAAATAAAATCATTCGTAATTTCAATGAATCTCAATCAAAATATCAAGTTGTGGGAAGCTCACAAGGTGACTTTGCCAGTGTCCAACAAAAAATTACCGCCGCGGCTAAGTCCAAGACACTGCCTACGATTGCACAAACTGCATATACTAATGTTCCGGAATACGTCCGTGGTGGGTTTATCACCCCGTTTAATTCCTACATCAGTAAATCCGACCTCAGTGATATTTATCCAGTATTTTTACAATCAAGTACCTACCAAGGTAAATATTATGCAATGCCGTTTTCAAAATCAGTACGTATTTTGTTTTACAACAAAGACTTATTAAAAAAATATGGTCTCAGTGTCCCTGCCACTTGGACAGATATTCAAAAAGATGGTATAAAGCTCAAAGCAAGAGGAATCACTGCAATAGCATTTGATCAGAGCTTTTTAACTGAATTGGGAGGCCTTTGCCGGCAGGCCGGCACACCACTACTTACCAATAAACTAAAGACTAATTTGGGGAAAAAACAAACACTGACCGCTACACATGTGATTTGGGATATGCTCCAGAATGGAACAGCCACAACCGCTGGGACAGATGGGTATGGAAGCACAAATTTTTTTGAAGGTAAAACCCTCTTCTACAGTGGTTCTTCGGCTGCAATTTCGACACTTCAGGCGTCCACACCTAAAAATTTGCACTGGAGTACAACGTCATTACCAAGTTATAAGGGTAAAAAGTCAGCAGGAATGGCAGGAAATGATATTGTAATGTTTAAATCTGCTTCAAAATCACAACGTAAAGGCGCCGCTGCCTTTGTAAAATATTTAATGAGCAAGAAGCAAACCATTAGTTGGGCAGAAAAAACGGGTTACGTGCCGTTGACCAAATCGGCTCAAAAAGATACTGATTACCAAAATTACTTAGTAAAGAATCCGACTGCAAAGGCCGCGGTACGGTCACTTAGTTTTGGTTTCCAAGACCCAGCATTTATCGGGTACGAACAGTATTTCTCCGCCTTAAATAAATCCATCGGTCAAATGACGGCTAATCATGTGACCCCTGAAAAAGCACTGGGACAGTTGCAAGTACAGATTGGAAAGATGGATACACAAAATTAATTGATTTAAAAATATATAATAAACTCGAACCACAAACTTAAGTAACCAAAAGGCCAGAGACAAAATCAGAATTGATTTTGCTTCTGGCCTCTTTTTATCTTAAAACATTAGTAATCTACTAACTTAATAAAATCTTTTTATATTATTTAAATGCTGCAACTGCTTCACCTAAAGCATTCGATAATTGTCCTAAATCTGACTTGATTGCATCATTATCATCAGCACTTGATGCTTTTTCCGCTTTCGTCTTATTAATCATAGAAGTGAAGTGCGTCCGCTGACTGGAAGAAAAACGACTCTTAAATAAATTATAAATATTTTCAAACGCTGCAAGATCCTTTTGTGTTCCATTATATGATTCGTCAATATTCCAACCTGAACCATAGTTTTCTAATTGAACGGCAATATCTTGTAAATCATTTTGAGTATATATCGTGGAAGCTAGACCCGTCCCTTGAATATAATCCTGAAATGCGGCTCTATAACTACTAAATGATCGAGGTGCATTACCCGCCTTTACATAGCCACTCCAAATCCAGCCTGATGCTTTGTTTGATTTAATGTACTGGTAAGTATAAGTCTTACCATCAGTTTTTCTAATCTTTGCTTGTTCTGTTCTCGTGAAAGTCGTACTCTTATAGTTTTTACCATAATGAGCAACCTTACTTAGTTTAGCAGTTGTAAATAATGTTCCTTTTGAAACATGAACCTTGGTGTCTTTAATATTAGTATATTTCAAAACACCATTACTAGCCTTACCATTTTTAACATATCCATGCCAAATCCAGCCTTTAATCTTGCCAGCTTTAATATATTGATAGACGGCTTTTTTACCATTCTTCTTAACAGTTGCCTGTTCAGTTTTGGTAAAAGTTGTGTACTTATAATTTTTGGCATAATGTGCTGTCTTACTTAGCTTAGCAGATGTATACATCGTTCCTTTTGCCACATGGACTTTTGCATCCCGAATATTAGTGTATCTTACAACACTTGTTCTGCTTGCTTGAGCAGTCGTAATTCCTGATGCACTAAATCCAAATAAACTTAGACCTAAAATGGTTCCAATAATTGCCTTTTTCATTTTCCTATCTTCCCTCGTTCAATATTTTTTATTTACAACAGTGGCTATTATATAAAATGGACGTGACACATTATGTCGCTAACAAACTTAGTAACAAATAAAATTACTTTTTAATCAGTTTTTTTAAACGCTTCATCTTTAATCATTTGGACGTCGATTTCAAAAAAGTGAACATTTGGCATTTATTAACCGTTATAGAATTCCTCTATTCGTTGCGACATAAGCCACTCTGGTACATTTGCCAATTGTGCTGCCGTATGTGTAATAATGCTTGTCCGTGGTGCATTGAAAACCAAAAAATGATTTTGTTGATCTACTTTATCCAACGTTTTTTCATTCAACGCCATCGAAAGATCAACGACTCGCTCCACCAAATCGTTTGGTAGCAACAACGCCTCTGCAAGTTTGAAAACGGTCCACTTGTTCATGGCATCTTTATTTTCGCTAAAATCAGGAATATATTCTGCAAAATCAAGGATATACGTCGCCAATCCCTGTGCGACAAACCATGCTTGATTCTGATAAGTCATTTGTTTATCTGTAACAACTAATACAGCCTCAACGTTATGCCGATTCATGGCCTCTGTTTTTGGTTGATAAAGCATAAAATCCTTATCTAAATCGCTACTATAATTAATTCGGACTCGTAACGACTGCGCCAATGCCAATAAATCGATACAAG
The DNA here is from genome assembly GCF_001611155.1 of Pediococcus damnosus. Classification (NCBI taxonomy): domain Bacteria; kingdom Bacillati; phylum Bacillota; class Bacilli; order Lactobacillales; family Lactobacillaceae; genus Pediococcus; species Pediococcus damnosus. The sequence continues at coordinate 1,172,428 of NZ_CP012294.1, read as the reverse complement.
TACTGGTGGCAGAAAATTTCAGTCGCCCAAGGTAATCAATCATATCAGGAAAATCACGAATAATTTCACCATAGATATATTTACCATACTCGGGTTGTAATTCTATCGGTTTTTCACTATCATTATTGTTCGCTCGACTCACCAATTTTGGTGTGTCTTGTTGGTCATTTTCATCTTTACTCAAAGCTAACAACTCCTTCAAAACATGTTTAAAAACAATGTACTGACTAACTCAAAGAGTAGCGCACAACTTCATTTGTGCGCTACTCTTTGAAAACTAATTAAGCGGTAATTTTTGTAGCTTTTCGACTGCTGCAGATATTTTTTCTGCGGACAATGCAGCGGAATAGTGATCTAACTCAACAATTTTGGCCGCTTTAATGTCTAGTAAGTCACGATCCATCATGAGTTTAAGCACTTTCTCTGCTGCTTTACCAAATACAATTAAATAATTTGGTCGAATCAGATCGAGCTCACCTTGTAGCAACTTGGCGTTTTTACTTAATTTCTCAGCATTTTCAGGCCGTTTACTTGCTTGTGCAACATCCGATCCATTCGTCTCAAGATGATTCTTAATGATATCGGTCATATAACTACCTTTAAAAGGTGTGTTCAAAATCATTTTAACAATATTAAAATCACGACTATTTTTAGTTACATCATGGAAATTAGCCCAATCATCGGTACTGCATGCTCCGCGTTCGGACCAATTTAAGCCTAAAATGATTCCGTTGTTAGTTAAGTTTTTATGCCGATAATCAGCATCTTTTAATTGTAAATTAACGGGATCAATAGAACAGTCAGGTGTGTGAATAGTTTTTGTCACATCTGACACATTCCAAAGTGCCCAACTACCATATTTAGCATATTCTTTTTTTAAAGTGAAATAAGCTTCGTCTTTAATCATTGTTTTTTCTCCTTGTTTTTTAATCTAACGAACATTGCTTAACGCCCTACCATAAATCCAACCAATACTCTTGCCATTTACAGAACAACGGTAATATGGCGTCTTGGTTCCTTGCCGCGTAGCTTGCATGTTAATAGTTACTTTTCTGTTTCTGTAGGTCTTACCAAAATGCGTTAATTTCGTGGCATAGATACTTGAAGTTACGTGATTGTAGAAGTTGTTGGTAGGCTTCGAAACAACCGTAGCTGTCTTCTTCACAGTTTTATATTTAGCAACATTTACAAGTGCACCGCCGTAGATCCAACCGATAGTTTTACCACCGACTACACAACGATAATATGGTGTTTTGACGCCTGGTCGTTTTGCTGTCATGTTGATTGTGACGGTGCGACCTTTGTAAGTTTTGCCATAATGAGTGCGTTTAGCATTATATTTACTACCTGGAACGTGATTATAAAAATCGTGACCTGGTACTAAACGAACTTGCATAGACGATTTCTGAGATTTATAACTTACAGGATCCTTTGCTGGTGCCTTTGGCGTTGATTTGTTCTTTGTATAATAAAAATAATTTGATAACATAGAGTAGGGTCCATATTCAGTGATTTTTACTGTTTTTACGTTTGATGTGTATCCTTTAATTTGTGGTACCTTAATTGTTTTTGTTTGACCTACTTTAAGATCTAACATAGGCAATGGAACAGAATGTTTGTAATCGCCTTCGCTAGGCGTATAATCCCGAATAAGATAACCGAGATCAGTAGCAGCACTTACCTCAGTCGGTTGAGCATTTAACACTGCAGTTGTTATTCCAACGCCTACACCCATTAATGAGATAGCTGCTAACGAAGTAAGTATAAATTTCTTTCCTGTTATTTTTAAGCTTTTCGAATTAATCATCATAAAACTCCTCCTTATTTTTCTATGTAAACATGGCTACATATATCCTTCTACATAGTACTAATAGTGGGTGTCATATTATGTCATTTGTGAGTGCTATACAAAATTTTATTTAAGCAACCAAAAAAATAACGCGATATTGAAAATTAATTCAATACCACGTTATTTGTTTAGTTCTTATTCAAGATATTGTTCACGAGCTGCACTCAACGCATCTCGCATCCGTTTGACCAGTGAGGGTGGCGAAACAACCTGTAAACCGGCTCCTTGGCTCAGTAACCACATCATTGCGCCGTCAACTTTAACATAGGCCTCAATAACCGTACTGCCATCCGCATTTTTCTGAATGACACGGGCATCAGGAAAGTTATCCAACGCCGTCTGTATATAGTTTCGATAAATAAATTTAATTTTGGTCAACGACCCTGAATCTACCAAATAGACTTGGTGACGATGATCCTGTAATGAAAAACGTTTTGCGTAATCGAGTTTCTTTCCGGGTGATTTATCCAAAATATCAACGATGCGGTCAAGGCGATATAGCCAATACCCACCGCGTTCTCTGCTCCACATAGCCACATAAAAATAGTGTATTTCAAAAAACACTGCAACCGGCTGAGCATGATGAATGAGGGGCTTTGGTTCTCCTGAATGACTACTATGATATGTAAAAACCAGTTTCTCATTGTTGGCAATGCAGGCTGCAATCCCTCGTAATCGACTAAGTAACGGTTTTGGTGCAGAAAGTGGCGTATAACTTTCACGAGGAAAAGCTAACTGTTTATGAACAGCTTTTTGCATAGCTGGAGATAATCCACGACTAAGAAAATCTAATGTGTGGGTTAATTCATCCGGTGTTAAGGCTCTGCTACCCAATAGAATGTTGCTGGTTGCTAAAGCCATCTCAAGATCTTTTGTTTCGCTTTGGTGCGATAAATAATATGTCCCCTGTTGCTCTATCATCTCTCCAGCATCGTATTCCGCCAATGCATTCTTGATATAGGACAAGTCACGTTGGGAGGTACGCAAACTAATCGCATACTTTTTTTGAATATCTGCTTGTTTAAGTGTTTTGCCGGCCATCAGCTGAACTAATAGTTCAACAACCCGATAATTGCTTTTCATTATTTCACCTTCATCCTTTAGTAAAACTATAAGCAACTAATTAAAAACAGTTTCCAAAGTCTTATGTTTATTTTCACTACATTATAGCATGTATCATATTACTTCATATCCTCTTAAAAGTGGCAATCCATAAAAGCTAATCATTACACCATCAACTTCAAAGATATCAGAATTCCTGAAGTAATAAAGAAGTAGAATAATTTATCAGTAAGATTTGATAAAAGTATGCTTAGTCTATAAGTCCCGGCTACGTCAGATCATAACAAAAGGGCTCATATTCATGTTATGAATATAAGCCCTAACGTTAGCCTATAACTTCATCCTCATTAGCATAATTTTGGGTACTAGTGAGAAATAAGTTGTTAGCGAATTTATTTACCTGTAATTAATCTTGATGCTTTCTTTTTGGTATGAAAGTAAAACCAAAAAGAGCACACAATGCTGCAAGAAAACCTAACTCAGAAAGACCTGCGGACTGTTTTTCACCTGTTTGGGGAAGTCTATTAACTTTTGTCTTATTTTGATCAGCGTTAGACGAATCAATCGATTTAGTTGCTGAATTTTTAGTGGCTTCTTTACCATTAACAGTTGGAATGACTGTTTTTTTGATTACATTTTCGTGCTCATTACCATGGTTAATTAACAGTTGTACTGTTTTTTTCTTATCATTATTAAGAAATTCATGATTAAGAAGCTCACGGCTTGTGCTTACACCCTCATTGGTTGGAATTAAATTAACTTTGCCTGTTGAGGTGATCCCGTTTTCTTTATCCTTAGCAATCAGATCGGCAATCTTGCCTTGTGCAGCCTTAGTTTCGTCGGCTGTATGAATGGTGATTTCATAGTGCTTTGTACCATTTCCAAGCTCATGGCTTGTATTTACACCCTCATTGGTTGGAATTAAACTAACTTTGCCTGTTGAGATGATCCCGTTATCTTTATCCTTAGCAATCAGATCGGCAATCTTGTCTTGTGCAGTCTTAGTTTCGTCGGCTGTATGAATGGTGATTTCATAGTGCTTTGTACCATTTCCAAGCTCATGGCTTGTATTTACACCCTCATTGGTTAGAATTAAACTAACTTTGCCTGTTGAGATGATCCCGTTATCTTTATCCTTAGCAATCAGATCGGCAATCTTGTCTTGTGCAGTCTTAGTTTCGTCGGCTGTATGAATGGTGATTTCATAGTGCTTTGTACCATTTCCAAGCTCATGGCTTGTATTTACACCCTCATTGGTTGGAATTAAACTAACTTTACCTGTTGAAATGATCCCTTTTTCTTTATCTTTAGCGATCAGATCGGCGATCTTTTCTTGCGCAACCTTAGTTTCGTCGGCTGTATGAATGGTGATTTCATAGTGCTTTGTACCATTTCCAAGCTCATGGCTGGTACTTACACCTTCATTGGTTGGAACTAAGCTAACTTTACCTGTTGAAATGATCCCGTTTTCTTTATCTTTAGCGATCAGATCGGCGATCTTTTCTTGCGCAACCTTAGTTTCGTCGGCTGTATGAATGGTGATTTCATAGTGCTTTGTTCCATTCCCAAGCTCATGACTGGTGCTTACACCCTCATTGGTTGGAATTAAATTAACTTTGCCTGTTGAGGTGATCCCGTTTTCTTTATCCTTAGCAATCAGATCGGCAATCTTGCCTTGTGCAGCCTTAGTTTCGTCTGCTGTATGAATGGTGATTTCATAGTGCTTTGTCCCATTTCCAAGCTCATGACTGGTACTTACAGCATCATCTGTGGGAGCCAAAACAACTTTACCAGTTGAAGTAATTCCATTAGTCTCATCAGCGGCAATCATGGCATGAATTTTAGCTTGTGCAGCCGCAATTTCTGCAGTTGTGTGAACAATGATTTCATAGTGCTTTGTACCATTCCCAAGCTCATGACTGGTACTTACACCTTCATTAGTTGGAATCAAACTAACTTTGCCTGTTGAAATGATCCCGTTATCTTTATCCTTAGCGATCAGATCGGCGATCTTTTCTTGTGCAGCCTTAGTTTCATCGGTTGTATGAATGGTGATTTCATAGTGCTTTGTTCCATTCCCAAGCTCATGGCTGGTACTTACACCTTCATTGGTTGGAACTAAGCTAACTTTACCTGTTGAAATGATCCCTTTTTCTTTATCTTTAGCGATCAGATCGGCGATCTTTTCTTGTGCAACCTTAGTTTCGTCGGCTGTATGAATGGTGATTTCATAGTGCTTTGTTCCATTCCCAAGCTCATGACTGGTACTTACACCTTCATTAGTTGGAATCAAACTAACTTTGCCTGTTGAAATGATCCCGTTATCCTTATCCTTAGTAATCAGACCGTTGATCTTGTCTTGCGCAGCCTTGGTTTCGTCTGCTGTATGAATGGTGATTTCATAGTGCTTTGTTCCATTCCCAAGTTCATGGCTTGTACTTACACCCTCATTGGTTGTAATTAAATTAACTTTGCCTGTTGAGATGATCCCGTTATCTTTATCCTTAGTAATCAGATCGTTGATCTTGTCTTGTGCAGCCTTAGTTTCGTCGGCTGTATGAATGGTGATCTCATAGTGTTTTGTACCATTCCCTGTTTGCGGTTCGTCAGATGCTACAAAGAATGTCAATGTCTGATTTTCAAGACTATTGAATTTAAACTCCTTAGTAACTTCTTGCGCTGCACCATCTGTGTTAACGGTAAAGTGATAACCAGTTGGCACTGTTGCAGTATAACTTGAGCCTTCACCATGAAAGCCCTCCAGAGTCTCAGATGAAATCAATACCTGATTACCACCATTATCAACTGCAACATAGTTAATCTTTATGTTAGCTGTATTGGGCATGTAATTTACATTGACCGTTTCCACATCACTTGGTATTTCAGTTGTAGCACTTAATTCAACTGCAGGCACATAGTTATGCGTCGGTGTATAACCTAGAATATCTGGCGTATCAACCTGTGTATATGATTTATTAGGTATATACGTAACAGCTCCAGTAACCATATCAGTATCCGTTGTCCACGTGACCGTTTGTGATTCTTTGCTTGGCGTATTTTCACCAGCTCCAGAATAAGTAACCTCTGCAGTTGTCTTACCATTAAAGGTATCAGGGAGTACAGACGAATGGACGTGATTTAAATGGATAACAATAGGTGCATTATCACTAACATCAAATGTGTAATCGCCTGAAGTATCTTGACCAACGGCTAACTTGTAATTTTCTGAATTGGCAATACTAGCCTTCTTCCAGACTGTCGAACCAACTGTTGCATCCCAGGTTGCTGTGCCATCATTGCCACTAGTCAATTCCACCAAATCTCCAACTTGTTTGCCATTGTTATCATCATCAACATATTGAATATTAGTTACCCCCAGAGCAACGTATGTTAAATTGATATTTCTTAATTGTTGTAGGTTAAATGAAGTCCCAGTAGCTGCAGCAATAAACAATGATAAGCTATTACTGTCACCAATATAGTTAGAAACATCTTCGTTCCAGTTCTTACCATCGTAAGTTACTGTAAGCGACTTGGTAGTTCCATTGTATGAAACTGTAAAATCTTTAAACTGTCCATTAGGATCCTTAATTTCCTTTGTTAAGTCTTTAGTGCCATTCGTACCATCTTCAGTAATTGCCTTGTTTTTACCATTCACTAATTCAGTGTGAACAAAACCACCAAATGAACTTGAACTACTATTGAACCAATTATAATGATTATTATGATACTTTTGAGGATCAGCATCAAAATAGCCTGTATCCGCATTGTTAATTGGTTGGGAATCCCAATACGTATCAGCTTTCCATCCAAAAGCATTTTCAAGTCCACCGAAACCTAACGACCCACCGTCCATCCCGACTGCATCAGTATCTCCATCATGAAAACCTAGAGAAAGGCCATCAGCACCAGCTGGTTGGGATTTATTGCCTAAATTGATTTGTCCAGTAAGTGTAAAGCTTTGATCCGTTGAAATTTTGTTTTTCAGAGTTACATTTCCACTCTGATCTGGATTATCAGATGTAAAGGTAACTACCCCTTTATTGTAAGTAGCTGTCCCGTTCAATTTAAAATAATCCAAAAAATTATCAGCAGTAACTACAACGGTTCCCGCAGGTGCGGCAGCATCAGCGGCCTTAGTTTCTAAAGTTACTGGCTCTGTATAGTTAGCAAATGCATTTTGTACTGATTTAATTAACGTTGTTGAAGCATCATCTGGCAATGAAACAACCAACTTACCGTCATTCTTAGTAACCGCTGATACTCCGGTAGGTAATTCTGGAATTACAGTAGTTTTAGTTGTACTCTCCGCGCTATCTGAACGGCTCGTTACATTTACTTGTTTGCTTGAAGTAGCAGTACTAGTAGTTGATGCTACAGAAGAATTCGAACTGCTATTATTTGTAGCAACTACTGTGTTGTCAGTTGTTTCTGAGTTAGCTGGCTTTGTAGCTTCTGTGGGTGAACTTATCGACGCACTGGTGGCATCACTTACAGATGAGCTTTCAACAGCAGCCCTAGTAGCTGACGTGTCATTCTGTGCTTTACTAACTGTAGCTGCACTTTTAGCAGCTGATGAGGTACTCTCAGATGAAGTAGCTGTTTCATCAGTATTACTATTAACATCAACTTTCGAATTAGTTTTCTCACTGTCACTACTTGAGGTCGTTAAACTGGCCTTGGAATCTTGTGATGCAGCCTGACTGGTTACTGTGCTTTCGTCTGCTGACTTAACTGTGGCAGCATTAACAGACTTGGACATTGGTTTGAGAAAGTCCGATACCTAAGCTGAAAACCGCGATTCCAGCGTAAACCCATGCCTTACCTTTTTTATACATCTTATAATGAAGCTTCTTTTCGAAAAGATTGTTTTCCATTTTTGTTCTCCACTATATATCCTTAAATCCTAGAATCAAGTGCTTACCTACCTAATAGTAAAAAAAATGCGCCGATTGTTATAAAACAACCTGTGGTTTAATATGATTGATTTAAATCAAATAATATTGTATACATTTCGTCAAAGTACAACAGCACACCATTTACAAATTTAGATCAAAAAAATGTGTACAATTTGCACATGCTTACGTATAAACTATTTATTATAAATATATATTAAAATATATCTATTCATCCATATTACCTCCTGATATTAGAAAAATCAACACCAAATATTAGAAAATTAAATAACTAGTATTTGCCTGGTGAATAGCTAAAACCAAAGTTTAATTATTTACTATTTTATTATCAATTAATGTTACTTCTGTAAAAATAATTCAATTTTTCAAAAAAAGTTTACTACATTTTGATTGTCTTAGTATTAAAAAAAGCAAAAAAAATAAGCAACCTTCTAACCGAAAATTGCTTACTTAAAATTACTATTAATCTAATTTAGATTTGTTTTGAACTTCCAACTTGTCGTTGAAGTCATAAACAACTGGTTCGCCAGTTGCCATTTCAAGATTCATAATATCTTCATCTGAAATGTTTTCGATGTACTTGCTTAAAGCACGTAATGAATTACCATGTGCAGCAATAACAACGTTCTTGCCATCTAACAACTTAGGAGCAATTTGGTCTTCCCAGAAAGGAATAACTCGTTCCAAAGTAACTTTAAGGTTTTCACCACCAGGAATCATCCGTGGATCTAAGTTAGCGTAACGACGATCATTTGCTGCTGAACCTTCAGCATCTTTATCCAACAATGGAGGCAAAGTATCGTATGAACGACGCCAGATATGAACCTGTTCGTCGCCCCACTTTTTAGCAGCTTCAGCTTTGTTTTGGCCTTGTAAAGCACCGTAATGACGTTCGTTTAAACGCCAAGTCTTAACTTCTGGAATCCAAAGTTGATCGGATTCTTCCAAAACATAATGCAAAGTCTTGATTGCACGAGTTAATACTGAAGTAAAAGCATAATCAAATTCAATGCCTTGTGCCTTGATTAACTTACCAGCATTTTTTGCTTGTTCAACGCCTTTTTCGCTCAAGTCAACGTCAACCCAACCAGTAAACTGGTTAGATAAATTCCATTCACTTTGACCATGACGGATTAATACTAATTTTGCCATAATGTATGAAAACCTCTTTCTTTTTTTAAGTTTACATTTGCTATTTTACACTAAATCACAAACTTTTGCAGTCTCTAACTAAACGTTTAAATTAAATTAATTATATATTTTTGGCCTACCTTATTGGTTGTTAGCCGCGTCAGTCACAGAAATGCCCTTTTGACCGGCTTCTTTGATCAAGTTACGGACATCCTGATCACTAAATTGACCAGCTCGATTACCTAATTCTTGGCGAGCTTTTGTGATTTGATCCTGACTAATCACTTTACCATTTAACTCCGTATCTTTTTTGGTGACCGTAAATTCATTACTCCCGGAATAATTGTTTGCCGCTTGTTGTTCAGAAGAACTCAAGTTAGGCTTTGGCAAGCTAGACACACTACCATTTCCTGCTGCTTGGCTCGTACCATTTGTACTACTTTCACTTGCAGCCGCATTACTCTGTGATGAGGACCTATTGTCAGCAACATCCGGTATTACTGTTTGTGCTAACCCAGTTTTGTTACTCTTTTGCAGCGCCCTAGCAGCTTTCCAAATTGAAGTATAATACCCCTTCTTAAATTCCTTGGTATTGAATAAAGTATCTAATTGTTCATTTGAAAGTTCAAACGACTGCGCTTGATTTAACTCACGCGCGTAATCTAACGTTTTATTGTATTTTGTCACATTTTTTTGAACAACTTCAATTTCTTTAATTTGTTGATGCGCCCGATCATTTAATACTTCCGAACCGTTGTGAATCGTATACACTTGCTGGAAAGTTCGTTTTGAAGCTGAGAAATGATGGTTTTCGAGCTGATCCATTCCATTTACAAACGTTTTTGTTTGCTTCAAACGATGTGTGGCAGTCGGATCACTATTTCGGCGCGTCAAAGCCGATTGAAAATAGTTCTCTGCGGCCGTATAATTTTTATCTTTGATAGCTGCTGCCGCATTCTCCATCTCCAGATGATATTGTTTTTCAATCGATTGGTGTCGTGAAAATGCATAGCCTCCAACTATTAAGATCACAACAAATGTCACAATTACCCATGCCCATTTTCTCAAACGTGCCACCCCCTACTATTATGTTTAACTCCAACTTGAAACGTATTTAATTATATCATGTTAACAGCTTGAAAATCTTTTTTCCAGTTTCGAAAAAAACTTAAGATTCGAAAAACTAAATAAGGGAGCGTATAATAGGCTTGTTTAATATTGCCATTTAATAAGAAAGGACCCGAATTGATGTTAGAAAAGAAATTTTACAAGACGTTTTTTAAGCACTCTTTCAATATTCCAATTAAAGTTACTTATTGGGATGGTAGTTCTGAAGTATACGGAGATGGTACTCCAGAAGTCTCAATCACCCTTAAAGAAGAGGTGCCAATCAAGCAGGTTATCAATAATGCCTCCATTGCGCTTGGTGAGGCCTACATGGATGGCAGAATCGAAATTGATGGCAGTATCCAGGCTTTACTAACTTCGGCCTACGAAACGGCTGGGAGCTTTTTCCATGACAAGAAGTTTATTCATTTTCTTCCCAAACAAAAACATGATGAAAAAGAAAGCAAAGAAGATGTTCAGAATCATTATGACATCGGAAATGACTTTTACAGTTTATGGTTAGACCCAACCATGACTTATTCTTGTGCTTATTTTGAGAAAGATACCGATGATCTTGAAACTGCTCAAATCAACAAAGTTCACCATATTCTAAACAAGTTGCACCCACAACCACGCCGGACCCTTTTAGACATTGGCTGTGGCTGGGGAACTTTAATGCTAACAGCTGCTAAAGAATATGATTTACGCGTTGTTGGTGTGACTCTTTCTCAGGAACAATTCAACTTAGTGAATAAAAAAATTAAGGATGAAGGCTTAGAAAATGTGGCTGAAGTCCGTTTACAAGATTATCGCGAAATCAAAGACGAACAATTCGACTACATAACCAGCGTTGGGATGTTTGAACATGTCGGTAAGGAAAATCTCCAAACCTACTTCAAGTGTGTTGCTGATTACCTAAAAACTGATGGTGTTGCTTTGATTCACGGAATCACTCGTCAACAGGGCGGTGCTAACAACGGTTGGTTAAACAAATGGATCTTCCCAGGTGGCTATGTGCCCGGCTTGGAAGAAAACATTCATCACATTATCGAAAACGGATTACAGATTGATGATTTGGAACCTCTACGCCGTCATTATCAAAAAACGACAGAAATTTGGGATAAGAACTTCAATGAACATCGCGAAGAAGTCAAAGAAATGTTTGACGAACGCTTTGTGCGCATGTGGGATCTCTATCTACAAGCGTGTTCAGCATCATTCGAATCTAGAAATATCGATGTCATCCAGTACTTATTAACAAAGGGTACTGGCGCAAGCAACAATGTGTTGCCAATGACTAGAGAATACATGTACAAATAGTGAGTGAATGAAGACGATTAGTCTTAAAAATAGAAGCGTGCCGGTAGCGAGATCGCATCTCGCGGTTAGGTATGCTTCTATTTTTAAGGCTGTCTTTCAGATAGTGAGTGAAACAAAGCGATTAAGGCTCAAGATATAAGAGTCTTGGAGGTAGGAGCGCAATCCCGCGGGAAGAATTCTTATATCTTGGGTCTTGCTTTGTTGAACTGTCCTCAAACAGTGAGTGAAACAAAGTAAGTTCCATACTTTTCCTGTTAATAGATTAGCAATTGTTAATTTATCAACAGGATTTTTTTAAATATTTACTACTATATATAACTTGATTCCAAAAAAGCAGACTTAGAAGTCGTTTCACTTCTAAGTCTGCTTAATTTAACAACAAGTTTTAAAAATCAGTTATAAAATCTCATTCAAATTTTCGAACTTGTTATTTCTCATCATCACGTTTCCGACGTTTTAATCCAAACAATGCAAGAAAACCGCTTAAGAGCATCATGCCAATCACTGAAAGAATATTTTCATGTTGTTCATCAGTTTGTGGCAATATTCCTGCTTTAACAACAGAAATATTTTTATTATCTTTCTGGTTTGAATTCTCCAAAGTTTCCAATTTAGCCTGTGAGCCTGCGGAATTCTTAACTCCTTCAGTAGTTGCACTTGAATTACCGGTTCCAGAATCAGAACCTGTACCAGGTGTGGTAGGTGTTGCCCCACCATTGCCTGGCTTATTATTGTTACCACCAGGGTTCGAAGGATTACCTGGATTAGTTCCATTACCGTCAGAAATCTTCTTATATTGAACAACAACTAAACTATCTTCTGGTTTATCCATTGTCGCCGTTGGAATTGATTCTGCCACATCACCACTGTTTGTATAACCAGCTAATGTTGGTGTTGTCACAGCATCAAAGACTCCCTGTGGTGTATAGGAAACTTCTCCGGTAGTCTTATTAGTCACAACCTTGTAAATTACCTTTTCGATAACATCACGTGGCGTCTGATTACCAGCACCCTCGTAATGAATGGTCCGAGTAACAGTAATTTCACTATATACAAGCTCATTGGTTGGTTTATAGGTAACCGTAACGGTTGAATCTGTTGGCTTAACTGTCGTAGTTTCAGGCGTATATCCAGCGACATCACCGCCATTTGTAAATCCAGCGATTTCTGGTGTATCTACTGTACTATACCCAGCCTCGGGTGTATAAACTGACTGACCAGTCGCATTGCTGGTTGCCACATCATAGGTAATCGACTGAACTTTATCCGCCGGGTTTCTTAATCCTGCCCCGGTGTAATGCACTGTCTGTGACACGATAATTTCACTGTGGGTAATAACGTCATTAATCGTGTACATTCCACTGATAAAATCTTTGTCAGTCAAATCATAATTTGGATTAGCCACGGCCACTTTAGCTTTGCCACTAGCGTTCAAACTAACCTCGTAGTCACCAACGTTTGTTGGAACACCTTCAACCACTTCACCAGTCGCCTTATCCACAAAGGTGAAATCTGCATTGGTTAAGTTACCCGGATCCTTGAGAGTAGATCCAATGGTGATGCTGAAATCTGGTGTGGGGTCACCATAATTTGATGACACATCATTGACTTTAACTTGCGTTGTGGTTTCGCCAGGCCCAGTCGTTGCTTTGACAATCGTCATCGATCCATCTACTACTGTAATGTCATAATTGCTGTTGACCGCATTTTGATCGGCAGCAACCGTTACATCATACTGACCAACATTAGTGTGATTATTGTTGCCAGTTGTATAGGTGATGGCTTCTCCATTGACAGCCCCGTCGACAATAACACTTAAGCTATGTGCTTTACCATCATACGTAATGTCGTCATTACTCGTGACTGTCAAACTTGCTTTAGCTTTATTGATTGAGACTTTGTTAACGAGTGCAGTTAAGTCACCTAAATCATAGTTACTATTTGCAACTTTAACCTTATCAATTCCACTTTCTGTTAACCTAACTTGATAATCACCTGCGTTAACTGGATCCTTAACCACATTACCATTGACGCCAAGATATTCGTAGTCGCCAGTTTCTAATGTAACATCAATCTCTGGTCCTTGAACCACTGGATTTTCATCAAATGTCTTGCCATCGTAAGTCTTGTTGATATTTTCACCTTGGGCATTACCAATGCTGATCTCGCCCTCAGGTGTCGTTGTCTTGACAATCGTCATTGAACCTTTAACGACCGTAATGTCATAGTTTTCGTTAACCGCAGTATCATCGGCAATTACGATCACATCATACTGACCAACATTAGTATTGCTGTTGTGATCAGTTGTATAAGTGATAGTTTCACCGTTAACTGCACCTTTAGAAACGACCTCTAAGCTATGTGCCTTACCATCGTACGTGACGTCATCATTACTTGTAACTGTTAAGGTTGCCTTGGCTCTACTAATTGTAGCTTTGTTGACAATCTTACTTAAATCGCCCAAGTCATAATCGCTGTTGGCATCAGTAACTGCTTTGATTCCGGATTCAGTTAACTTAATCGTGTAATTCCCTGCATTTTTAGGGCTTGTAACAACGTTACCGTCAGCGTCAAGATACTCATAGCCACCACTTGCTAAAGTTACATCTTTCTCTGGCCCTTGAACTACAGGGCTATCACTAAACGTCTTACCGTCATAAGTTTTACTGAAGCCTTCGCCATCTGCATCACCGATAGTGATTTCTCCTGGTGTTGTTGGTGCTTTAACAATTGTCATTAAACCCTTGCCGTCAATAATCTCATAGTTACTATTAACTGCATTATTGTCTGCGGTTGCCGTCACATCATATTGACCAGCTGTCGTCTGGCTATTATTTTCTGTCGTGTAGGTGATCGTCTCACCATTGACGACGCCAGTTACCTCAATATCTAAGCTGTGTGCATCGCCGTCGTACATAATATTGTCATTACTTACAATATTAATTTTAGCTGGCGCTTTGCGGATCGTGGCATCATTCGTCAAACTACTTAAGTTACCTAAATCATAATCACTATTTGCAGCCGTCACAGCTTTGATCCCAGACTCAGTCAGTTTAATTGTGTAATCATCGGCATTAACCGGCTTTGTAATGACATTACCTTTGGCATCCAAATATTCGTAGTCGCCACTTGCTAAAGTTACATCCTTTTCTGGTCCTTGAACCACAGGCCTTTCACCAAATGACTTACCATCATACGTCTTATTTAAATCATTACCATTCGCATTACCAATCGTAATTTCACCAGGCGTCGTTGGTGCTTTAACAATCGTCATTGAACCCGAACCATTGGCAATCTCATAGTTATTGTTAACTGCATTTTCATCTGCCGTTGCCGTCACATCGTATTGACCAACTATTGTCTGACTATTATTGACTGATTTATAAGTGATAGTTTCACCATTTACCGCACCAGCCACCTCAATAGCTAAACTATGTGCATCACCATCATAGGTAATGTCATCATTACTTGTAATGTTGACACTTGATTTTGCTTTATTAATTGTGGCCTTGTTGACCACGGCAGTTAGATCGCCTAATTCATAATTACTATTCGCAGTAGTGACCGCGTCAATCCCAGACTCAGTCAATTTAATCTTGTAATTGCCGACGTCTTTAAGATCTGTAACGACGTTATCGTCAGCGTCAAGATACTCATAGTCCCCACTTGCTAAAGTTACATCTTTCTCTGGCCCTTGAACTACAGTGCTATCACTAAACGTCTTTCCATCATACGTCTTATTTAAATCATTACCATTCGCATTACCAATCGTAATTTCACCAGATGTTGTTGGTGCTTTAACAATCGTCATTGAGCCGGTACCATTGGTAATCTCGTAGTTACTGTTAATTAAATTATCATCTGCATTGGCCAACACATCATATTGACCAACAGTTGTATGGTTATTGTTGACTGGTGTATAGGTAATCGTTTCACCATTGACTGCACCAGTCACTTCAATATCCAAGCTGTGTGTTGTACCATCATATGTGATGGCATCATCACTGGTGATATTGATGCTAGCCTTCGCTTTTTGAATTGTGGCCTTGTTAGCTAACACAGTTAAGTTGCCTAAGTCGTAATCACTGTTGGCATCTATGACCGCTTGGATCCCAAGATCGGTTAACTTAATTGTGTAATCGCCGGCATTTACCGGATCAAGCACTTTATTACCATCTTTATCGTAATATGCATACTCTTCGGTTGTTAGGGTAACATCTTTCTCTGGCCCTTGCACTACAGGGTTCCCACTAAACGTCTTACCATCATAAGTTTTATTGAGATCCTCACCATTTGCATCACCAACAGTGATCTCACCAGGCGTCGTTGGTGCTTTAACAATCGTCATCGAGCCAGGTTCAGAGGTGATCTCGTAGTTGCTGTTGACTGGATTGTCGTCATCAGCAGTGGCCGTCACATCATATTGTCCAACTGTCGTATGGTTATTGTTGGCTGGTGTATAGGTGATCGTCTCACCATCGACTGCACCAGTTACTTCAATATCCAAACTATGCGCATCGCCATCATACACAATGTTGTCATCACTAACGATATTAATATTCGCCGGTGCTCTATTAATCGTGGCATTATTCGTCAAACTACTTAAATCGCCCAAATCATAATTACTATTTGCGGCAGTGACCGCGTCAATTCCGGCTTTAGTTAATTTAATTGTGTAATGATCTGCGTTGACCGGATTATTAACTTTGTTACCATCTTTATCGTAATAGGCGTATTCACCAGGCGTTAAGGAAACATTATTTTCTGGTCCTTGTACTACTAACTCTGGATTTCCACTAAACGTCTTACCGTCATACGTTTTACTTAATTCAGCACCGTTTGCATCCCCAATGATAATCTCACCTGGCATCGTCGGAGCCTTTAAAATTGTCATTGATCCAGTTTCTGCTGTAATCTCGTAGTTGCTGTTAACCGCGTTTTTATCAGCCGTCGACGTAACATCATATTGGCCGACCGTCGTTTGACTATTGTTTTCAGCCGTATAGATGATCGTCTCACCATTGGCTGCCCCAACTACCTCAATTTTCAAACTGTGTGCCGTACCATCGTACGTAATGTCGTCATTGCTTGCGACGTTGATGCTTGCTTTCGCTTTATTAATCGTGGCCTCATTCGTCAAACTACTTAAATCACCTAAATCATAGTTACTATTTACGGCAGTAACGGCTTTAATTCCGGCATTGGTTAACTTAATTGTGTAATTGCCTGCGTTTTTAGGATCTTTAACAACAACACCGTTAGCATCCAGATACTCATAGTCACCGATTTCCAAAGTGACATCTTTTTCTGGTCCTTGCACTACTGGACTGCCATCAAATGTTTTTCCGTCGTACGTCTTATTGAGGTTTTCGCCATTTACATCCCCGATAGTAATTTCACCAGGAGCTATTGGTGCTTTAACAATCACCATTGAGCCAGTTCCTGCGGTAATTTCATAGTTACTGTTAACCGCGTTATCATCAGCAGTTGCCGCGACATCATATTGGCCGACCGTTGTCTGAATGTTGTTGGTAACTAGATAAGTGATCGTTTCACCGTTTACCGCGCCAGTCACGGCAACATCCAAACTATGCGCAGCACCATCATACGTAATCTTGTCATTACTTGTGATGTTGATACTTGCCTTCGCTTTATTAATCGTGGCATTATTCGTCAAAATGCTTAAGTCACCTAATTCATATCCACTATTTTCATCTGTAACGGCCTTGATTCCGGCTTCCGTAAATTTGATCATATAATTACCTGCATTTACAGGATCCGTAATTTCGTTGCCACCTTCATCGTAAAACGCGTACTCCCCATTTGCTAAGGTGACATCTTTTTCTGGTCCTTGCACGACTATTGCTGAATTCTCGGTGAATGTCTTCCCATCGTAAGTCTTACTCAAGTCATAACCATTCGCATCACCAATACTAATCTGGCCTTCCGGTATTGTTGCTTTCACAATCGTCATTGAGCCATTAGTGACCATAATATTGTAATTGTCATTGATGGCATCATCGTCAGCGGTTGCTGCAACATCATATTGACCAACAGCTGTATGACTATTGTTGGTAACTGTATACGCGATTGTTTCACCGTTTACTGCACCAGTCACGGCAACATCCAAACTGTGTGCCGCACCATCATACGTAATCTTGTCATTACTTACGATATTAATATTTGCATTCGCCTTTTTAATGGTAGCGTTATTTGTTAAACTGCTTAATTCACCTAAATCAAAATTACGATTTGCATCAGTAACCACTTTGATCCCAGATTCAGTTAATTTAATCGTGTAATCACCAGCATTAACCGGATCGGTAATAACATTACCGTTAGCGTCCAAATACTCGTAATCGCCACTTGATAAGGTAACATCTTTCTCTGGTCCTTGAACCACAGGGCTTTCATCAAACGTTTTGCCATTGTAAGTTTTCTCAAGATCATTTCCGTTTGCGTCACCGATGATGATTTCACCAGGTGTTATTGGTGCCTTGACAATCTTCATCGAACCAGACCCAGGAGTGATTTCATAGTTACTATTTATTGCATTTGCATCCGCATTTGCCGATACATCATATTGACCGACTGCCGTGTGACTATTATTAGTAACTGTATAGGTGATTGTCTCGCCATTGACAGCCCCAATTGCCTCAGTATCTAAACTATGCGCAGCACCATCATAAGTGATGTTGTCATTACTTGTGATATTAATCTTTGCTTGTGCTTTTTGAATTGTGGCATTATTCGTCAAATTACTTAGATTACCCAAGTCATAATCACTATTCGCATCAGTAACCGCGTTGATTCCATATTGGGTCAGTTTGATCGTATAACTTCCAGCGTTAACGGGATCTGTAACAATCTTCCCGTTAGCGTCCAAATACTCATAATCATCGTTTGTTAGGGTAACATCAGTCTCTGGTCCTTGAACTATAGGGCTGCCACTAAATGTTTGGCCATTATAAGTCTTTTTGAGATCTTCAGCATTTGCATCCCCAATAGTAATTTCACCAGGAGTTACTGGCGCTTTGACGATTGTCATTGAGCCATTTTTTACGGCAATCTCATAGTTGCTATTAACAACATTAGCATCAGCAATTGCCGTAACCGTGTACTGGCCGACCGTCGTATGACTATTGTTGACAGATGCGTAAGTGATTTTTTCGCCATTCACTGCCCCAGTTACTTCAATATTCAAACTATGTGCATTACCATCATACGTGATCTTGTCATTGCTAATAATACTAATAGTCGCTTTTGCTTTATTAATTGTTACCGAACCAGTCATTACATCACTTGCTGCCGCCAATTGATAATTGCCGTTAGTCGCCTTGCTAAGGGCCTCATTAGCCGCCTTCAAACCTGCAGTATTTAAATTAAATTCATACGAATTGACATTAGTTCCGTTAGTTACAAAATCAACGTCTTCATTTGATAACGGAACTTTAAGCGTTGTTGCTGAACCATCATTAACAGCAATCACTACATACAAATCAGTTGTACCGCTTGCTTTTGTAGTCCCGTCATAATCAAAATTAGTTTTGCTTAATTCGGCAGCTACTTTAGCAGAAACAATAATAAATGGTGCCGTGGCCGAATCAAATGAAACCGTATAGTTAGATCCAGTTACCGATGTAATCGCATTTTGAATAGCCATCTTACCGGTGTTACTTAATGTGACTTCATAAGTGCCGCTGTTAGTTCCACCACTGACTAGCTGAATATCACTATCTTTCAATGCATACGTAACGCCACTTAGCAACGTAATTTTATAGTTACCGGCGGATGGTGACTGCTGCACACCAGTATATTGCTCAGTTTCAGTGCTACTTAAAGTCACTGTGGTAGACACTGGTGTGATGATGAACGTACCAGTCGTCTTGCCCAATGTCACTGCAGTATAGTTACCACCAGTTGCGGATGTAAGGGCCGTCGTAATATTTGTTAAACCAGTCTTCGTTAACTGAACCGTATATGACCCGACATTTTTACCGTCACTACCACTAGTTAATGCAATATCTCCAGCCTTCAACGTATATGTTGTCCCGTTTGACAAAGTAACGTTGTAGTAACCAGCAGTTGGGCTCTGTATCACGCCAGTAAAAGGTACGGTTTGACTACCCGTTAAGTTAACTGTAGCAGTAGCTGCCGTAATGATATAAGTACCGTTAGCAGGTGTAACGGTATAGTTTTGCGCGGTACCACCTTCAACTTGGGATGCTGCTAATTTGGTTTTTCCAGCTGCACTAAATTGAACCGTATAAGCCCCAACAGTTGTAGGAATTGTTACAACTGTTTGCCCGTCAGCCGCTAGATACTCAAAATCGCTAGAAGCCCATGAAATCGTTGGCGGAATCATACTACCAGAGATAACTGTATAGACTACCGTTGCCGTTGTGCCTGTTGCTGCACCATCATAAACTTTTGTAGCTGAACTAATCGTTGCTGTAATTGGCGCTTTTGTAATTACAAAAGTTGTGCCACTTGCTACTTCAAAAGTCGCCGGATTATAATTTGTCCCAGTCGCTGCTGTAATTGCTGCCTGCGCGGCCGTTTTTCCAGTTTCACTCAAAACAACACTATAGGTGCCTGTATTAATACCACCACTAACTAACTGAATATCACTATCTCTTAACGAATATGAGACACCGGTTGGTAAGGTAATTTTATAGTTGCTGGCTTTCGGCGTTTGCTGCGCACCAGTATATTGCTCAGTTTCAGCACCACTCAATGTTACCTTGGTATCCGCTGCTGTAATAACAAATGAACCAGTTGCTGTATTAAAACTAATTGCATAGCTATTGCCAATTGCTGCTGTAATATTGCTGACGCCAACTGTACTTAGTTCGAGAGCGTACGTGCCGACATCCTTACCGCCACTTACCAACTGGATATCACTATCTTTTAACGGATATGAGACACCGGTTGGTAAGGTAATTTTATAGTTGCTGGCTTTCGGTGTTTGCTGCATACCAGTATACTGCTCAGTTTCGGTACCGCTGAGGGTTACTGTAGCATTGACTTTGTAGTAGAGTGTTATTGCTGTAATTGCCTTGCCATTTGCATCCGTTACATACATATTTCCATTAGCATCTAATGCAGTGAAATTAATCACTGTTGCAGCAGCATTTTTGGCATCGGTTGCACTAAACGTATACCCAGTAATTGTCGGAACCATCGGATTAGTAGTTGTCGTGCCGTTAATCTTTGTGTCTCCATATGAGCCCGTCAAAGTTGCATCTTTTGAAATCATATTGCCAGCATAATCTTGATAGTGTACCGTAACTGGCGCCGTTTGCTTGTTGTAGATCAAGCTCACATTGGAGCTGCCGACTACAAAATCTGAAGATACTGTATTTTGTAAGACATATCCAGGAACCTTCGGCGCTACTACAGATAACGCAGCAGTTGCCGTCCCAGCAGTAATTGCTGCATTGGCACTCGCTTGATCCGCGAACACTCGAATGGTATCCCCGATATTACCAATAATTGTATGAGTAATAGTTCCAGGTAGTGTTGTACCTGCGCTATCTATTTCTTTATAAGTTACTGTTGAGGTTGCCTTAGTATAGCTATAATTATTAATCTGAACGCCAAAAGCATTAAAGTCATCCCCGGTGGACGCTGCGATCGACAATGACATCCCGACTTTTTGAGCAGCCGTCAATGTACGCGTCCACACTGTCGCACTAGTTGCGCCGGTGGGTTTATAAATTTGATTCTGATTATCGTTATCTGGAATGGTGATTGTCAATACTCCAGTGGTAGCATTGTATGAGATGGAAAATGCATGTGCTTTACCATCTATCATGTTATTATTCATAGCCACTACTTGAGACGTCTTATCAATTGCACTAACGTTTCCATATCCAGTAAGAAGATTTCCTTGTCCTTGTCTTGTGTTAGGGTTCAACTTTCCAGTACTATCCGTTGTTCGCCATGAAATAGTAGCAGCTGTCAAAAAGGGGTTCCCTAATATAGCATCTGCGTTATCGAAATCGCCATACGCGCCACTATTATAATGTTCGTCAAGTGCCAATCCAAATGAATTAGCTAGACCTCCTAAGCCTAAGTTACCACCAGTGCTGGCAGTTCCAAGTGAGGAAGGGTTACCTGGACTAAAGACAAAGGTCAGGCCATCAGCTGCTTTGCTGACATTGTCCCCAAGATAGATAGTCCCTGACATACTAAAATCAGAACTAAAATTAAGTTGATTATCTAATACCAAATAGCCAGATTGATTCTGTGTTTTCGTAGTTAAGCTTGAATAACCATTTCCGCTTGGTAAAGTAGCTGTTCCAGCTGCCGTAAAATCTTGAGCAACTGTACTGGAAGTCCCAGTATATTTATCACCAGCCTTATTAATATTTGCCACATCATTTAAATTAGGAACAACGACATTTGCATCTTTAGCCTCAATTACCACCTGCGTATTTAAGTTGGCTTTATCAACCAGTGCTTTAACAGCCGTTTCGTCTGCACCAACGGCAAGCGCGATCACCACGGTACCATCAGTTTGGGTCGTAACAACTGAACCCGCCGGCAATTTGGTTTGTAACGTTGTCAATGCACTGGAGATAGGTGCTGCTGCCTTGCTTATTTTGGCAACGCTAGAACTTGTAGATACAGCAGATACACTTGTGGAATTGTTTGCAACAGATGCTTCCGTATATACTTCACTGTTTAAATCACCAGACACAGCATTTTTAGAATTAACTGCTGAAGGCCCAGCACTAGCCACCGAATTTAAAGTTTTCCCAGAGCTGGCCTGAGCTGTTACTGAAGATCCACTTAAACTGCTAGCTGAAGAAATAGTTTCATTAGTTGTAGAGCTTGCCACTGCACTGGTCAGTTGACTAGAGTCAGTTGAACTTTCTTTGGTAATTGCTGATGTGCTGGCAACCGTACTTGTTGCACCGCCTGAACTACTTTTTTGACTGCCACTATCAGTTGCTGTGCTCGCACTAGCAGCTACTACATCCGTGACTTCGGTACTTGAACCAGATGAGGAATTCACTGCACTGCTAGCTGATATCACTTCACTTGAAGAATTCAAATCAGTATCTGCATTCGCAGTTGGCAGTCCAAAGGAAATTCCTGCTCCAAAAAACAGAATGGTAATTCCGGCAAATAACCAATTTCTTCCAATTTTATACATTTTATAATGTTCCGTCCGTTGAGCAGAATCCCGCAATAATTTCATCTTTTTCTTATACTTCTTATTTCCATTTAACATAACAGCCCCTCCGTTTCCCATAAAAACCGCAAAAGTTATCTTGTAAGCGCTTTATTATAACATGATTTATCACAATACGTATATAAAGTATGTTCATTTTTTAGAAGTGAATTTATCATTTATACCAATTGAAACAAAAAAGTGCCTTATGTCAAGCTTTCAAACTTTTGAAGGCCAAAAATATTTTTTTGCCGATGCACTAAGAAAATGATAAATTCATTAAAATGATTGTTTTTATGTCTTTGATCATCTCATATATAAAAATCTGCAGATAGTACTGGCAAAACCGGGTAGCTGGGACAAGACTCTGTTTTTTTAAATCCGAAAAATATCATTTCTTTCTACAATCGCCAATTACACCACAAAAAACAGAATTAGCCGTCGTTTAACTACTAATCCTGTCCCAAGTTGTTCTTATTTAAATTAAATTGTTTACTTACTAGCTTCCCGTATATCACCAAATCTTAATCCCAAATATTTCCTTCAATCCTGACAATACAAACGTCGGAATGGCAGGTAAGAAAATAACGGCAAGATACAATTCCCAAGTAAGGGGACTCGTTCCCATCAACATATTAAAGAATGGCAACATCGTAATTGAAAGCGATGAAATTCCCGCAAATAAAACTGCGGCAATTAAATACATGTTACTAAATGGATTCCGTCTAAATAACGTGTGCGCACTTCGCGCATCAAACGCATGCCATAACTGCCCAAATACTAACGTAAGGAAAGCAATTGTTTGAGCCTCGTTCGTTTGCAAACCAGCACTAGCAGCCCAGTAAAAAGCCACAAACACGGCAAGTCCCATCACAAAACCACGAATTAAAACGCGTGACAAAAGATGATTAGCTAGTAAAGATTGGTTCACATCGCGAGGTTTCTCCGCCATGATATCATGTTCCGGTTCATCATACCCCATTGCAAACGAAGGCAAGGAATCGCTGATCATATTAACCCACAGAACCATGATTGTAGTTAAAGTTGGCGTTAGTTCGGAAACATGGCCAATCGGTTGTGTAATTAAAAAGGTTCCCAGCAAAATGGATAGCACTTCTGCGACGTTGGTGGTCAGTTCTTGACGCATAAAATTTTTGATGTTTGCAAAAATTGTCCGTCCAGCCGAAACTGACTTTTCAATCGTTGTAAATTTATCATCCATCAAAATAAGATCGGCTGAATCCTTTGTTACCTCAGTCCCATTAATGCCCATGGCAATACCAATGTCAGCAGCGCGCAAAGCAGGTGCATCATTCACACCATCCCCTGTCATGGCAACAATTTCGTTATGCTTTTGCAGTGCTTTAATAATGCGCTGTTTATGTTCTGGTGACACCCGCGCGTAAACTCGAATATCGGGTACCAATTCAAACAGCTCATCATCAGACATTTTTTCGATTTCATAACCTTCAACCACGCGGCCTTCTTTATCTTTTACAAGTCCAAGTCGATAAGCAATGGCACGGGCCGTGGCCGCATGATCACCCGTAATCATAACTACTTCAACTGATGCTTTATGCAAAACAGCGATCGATTTTTTCACTTCTGGTCTTGGTGGATCAATAATCCCCACAATCCCCAATACAGTAAGCTTTTTCTCTAAATCTGTTTGCGTGCCGTTAAGCGCCTCATCCTTAGTTAAATCTCTTTTGGCAACTGCAATAGTTCGCAGTGCATCATTGGCATAATCCGAAACTTGTTTTTCCAGTGTTTCTTTTGCTTCACTAATTGAAACCAACTTATTATTAAACATAGCGTCCTTAGTATGTTGCATGATAACATCCGGAGCGCCTTTAGTAAGAATTTGATATTCATCACCAATTTTGATAATGGTACTCATCATTTTACGCGTACTCTCAAACGGAAATACGCGAAGAATATCACAATCTTTTTCACCAGTCTCACTCAACAGTTTATCTCGTGATATTTTTGCTTTACGACCTAACACAATCAAAGCCACATCAGTCGGATTACCCAACGGTTCGTAATTGTCTGCATCATTACGCTGAATCTGAGCCTCATTATTCAAAACAGCGCTTTGTAAGAATGGCGTAAAATCAGATTCTTGTACATTTTTACCATCTTTAACTGAATGAATTTCCCCAACTGGATCATACCCATTGCCATCGACCGCAAAGTTAACCCCATTGGAAAAGAAACGAGTAACTGTCATCTCATTTTTAGTCAACGTTCCCGTTTTATCAGATGCAATAAAAGTCGTCGCTCCAAGGGTCTCCACACTACTCAGTGACTTAATTAGTCCATTATTGCGGGCTAACGAACGTGCCCCAATCGTTAAAACAATTGAAAGCACTACTGGCATTGAATCAGGAATCGCAGCGACTGCCAACGCAATGGCACCAGAAATACTATTCATTAATCCAGTGACCGAAATTGTATTTGTATTAAGATACTCTTTAACCAAATCAAACGTGATTGCCACAACGACCACCCCTGCGGCTGCCACCATCAATCGTTTTGTTAATTGACTCACTGTTCGTTCAATTGGTGTTTTTTCTTGTTTAGTTTGCTGTAATAAGTCAGCAATTTTACCTAATTCAGTCTGCATCCCAGTGGCAGTCACCACTCCGATACCACTTCCATTAACTACTGTTGACCCAGAAAATCCCATGTTGGTTCGATCGCCCAGCTCGGTGTCCTCAGGTAAGGAATCACGTGTTTTCTCAACAGCCTCGGCTTCACCAGTTAAATGAGATTCATTCACTTGGAGTTCATTTACCGAAAGCCAGCGTAAATCAGCTTCGATGAAATCGCCCATTTTAACATCCACAATATCACCGGGAACTAGTTGATCAGCATCGATTTTTTGCCATGTTTCATCACGTAAAACATTTGATTGATGACGTGAGTCCGAACTCAAGGCATCTAGCGATTTTTTAGCCGTCGATTTTTGCCAGTAAGTCAGGCTGGAATTAACCAAAATTACAATTAAAATAACGAGCCCTTCGTAGATCGCCGACATGCCATGATCGAAATCATTTCTGACAAGAAAATCATAACTTGCACTAATTAATGTTAAAGCAATTGCAATCCATAAAATAATAATAATCGGTTCTGTCAAAGACTTTAAAAAAACTTTCCAGCCCGGTTCTTGTTGCTCATGTTGCATTTCATTTAGCCCATATTTTTTGAGCCTAGCATTAGCCACCTCAGTTGTTAAACCATCGTGGCGCGAAGTTTCTAGTTGTTCAAGTATGTCATGACGATGCTGTGAATACATTGCGGAGTCCTCCTTAAGAATGGCTACGTACAATCATAAATAAAAAATTATCATATTTAGAATTATCACAGAGAAGAGAACTAACCGTCAACTTAAACGCTGGCCCACAAATTTAAAAAGAACCAGATTGACATCCTTAATGGATGTCAATCTGGTTCTGCACATTTTAAAGTTCTTATTTACATTTACATAACCATCGATAGCAAAATGACCGACACAAGTCCAAACACCACAGAGAGTGCCATCGACCGTGTCCAGTAGGAAATAACAATGACAATTAATGAGGCTAAAATCAAATCAAGTTTTCCAGAAATCACAAACTTATAGGAATTTGAAATAAAGAGATCTTTGACCACAATTGCAGTAAACAAAGAGACCGGAACATATTTCATCCAGTTATTAAACCAATCTGGGATTTTCCGATTTGAAAAGAAAAGAATCGGTATGTATCGCGGACCAAGTGCGACAAAGAAACCTAAAATAACAATTAACAAATGGTCAGTTGTACTATAATTCATATCACAATCTCCTGAAGTAGTGCCAGTTCTTGCGGCCCGAACTGTGGCCACAAGAATGGTCATCGTCCGAAACATGCAAGATTCTTAGCGCCCTTGGCTAAGAATTTTCCTTTACTGTGAAGTAGTGCCAGTTCTTGCGGCCCGAACTGTGGGCCACAAGAATGGTCATCGTCCGAAACATGCAAGATTCTTAGCGCTCTTGGCTAAGAATTTTCCTTTACTGTGAAGTCATAAATCTATCCGAAACGTGTTTAAAAGAGCACTAACCTCCGTGTCGATGTCGATTGCACTAAGCCAAAAATCGGCAAGTACAAGTCGCAGCTTTCTCCGCTTAGCTACGTTTAACAAACGACCCACTAAGAACCGTGGATCATTTGTTAAACTAGGCTATGTTCAAAAGCTAAACGCTCTTTGAAACACTCTAAATATCGATATCTTCCTTATCCACCTCTGGTTGCCCCGATGGATCATGGATCTTATACAACAAATGACTGTTTGGCCAGCGTTTTTTTACATAGCCTTCGATCATGAAACCTAAGAAAGATGCAATCAAAGTTGAGATAACTAAACCTAATGTACTCTTGGTCAGCATCATAAAGACAGCCGACAATACTCCAGCAACTACTGAAATCAATAAAATAAGCCGGGTTTTAAGTTGCATCACAATCATATACAAGAACAATGCTGTTAATGCAAAGTTAACTACCGTTAGGTCAATTGAAACCGCACTTCCAATTAAACTACCAACGACATTTGCAATGGTCCACACTAACAATGACCAGTGCTCAACTTGCAGCGCATCTTTTGGTGTCCAATTACGATCCGTTACAAATTTCAAATAATTTATTGCGTAGTTTTCATCATTCATTGAAATTGCAAAGAAAAATAAAAAGCGATTATTTTGGCCCTTTAAATAGCCTGCCAAACTGGAACCCAACAAAGCATACCGTAACTCAAGGAAAAATAGCATTAACACAATGGTCAGGATCGGTGCGGTTGTGGTTAACATCTGAGCAATCATAAATTGCGCACCACCCGAAAATACGAAAATGGATACTAACCCGGTCAAGATCGTATTAAAACCAGAAGTATGTAAAAGAATGCCACAAGCTAGTCCAATTGGTATGTAACTCAAGCACAGCGGCCAGACTTCTTTGAGCGTCACCCGCCATTGTGGTCCATTTTCAATCTGTTTCACAATTTGTTCCTCCATTACATCTTCAAAACTGGATCATAATTACTGAAAATACAAGAAAGCACTGCGAAGTAATTCTAACATTTTCAACCAATATTGAATAGTAACATTTTTCTGTTTTTCGCATAAATCATGAATAACCAGCCAAAATTAGTGAATGGCTTTCCCTAAAATCTTCAAGTCCATCATTTTTCCCGCAAGTAAGGCCACGTTAGGTAATGTTCCCCAAGTTTTATACCCTAACTTTTCAAACAGTCCTAAACTGGGTAAATTGGCGCCAAAAATTAAACACACAATATTTTTGAGGCCTAATTTTGGAGCCGCCTGCTCAGCGTACTGGACCATTTTCGTACCCAATCCTAAATGTCTAAATCTCTGGTCAATATAAATACTGATTTCAGCTGTAATTCGATAAGCCTCGCGAGGATGATAAGGTGACAAGCTTACCCAGCCTGCTCGCTTACCATCCACAAAGGCCAACCAAATTGGATGCTCATCAGGTTTATGGGCATCAAACCATGGCTGCCGTTCAGCAACCGTCACAGGCGTTAACGTGGCAGTCACCGTATGTCCAGCAATCGTTTGATTATATACATTTACAATAAATGGCAGATCTTCTTGCGTAGCAATTTTAAACTCGATTTTTTTCATTGGTTTCCTCTATATTAAAATACACTTACAACTGAGCGCCACATCCGCACAAATATGTTTGCCTTCTCGACAGATTTCTTTGCGAGTACCTGTAACTTAGCATCCTCAGACTGTAAATAAGTGATCCTTTTCCCGTCAACTTTAGCGGTGGCAATTCCTATTTTCTGGTTCTTCGTTACTGGTGCTGTGAGTCCTTTTTTCGATTGTTTGCTTGTAAACCTAATTGATTGTTTTGACTGCTTGTTAGCCACCCAAATCGTTGTTGGCTGACTAATTCCTGCTTTTACCGTTGTCGTCTTTCCTTCTGGCACCTTGAACGATGTGGCCTTCTTTAGCTGAGCACCCTTTTTATAACGGATCGGTTTAAAGTTAGTATAGACTTCTTTCATAATCGTCTGAGTATTGGCAAACCGATCATCAGCTTTGTTACGCCCATTGGCATGCATTACAACCGTGATAATTCGGCTTCCATTTTTATTAACCGTTCCCGTAAAACAGTTGCCAGCCTTGTTCGAGGTTCCAGTTTTCAAACCATCCACATTATAATCTTTCATATAATAATCTTTGCCCGACAGCATTTCATTATGCGTCGTCATATCAATCGCATCATCGGTTCCCTTCGCAAACCAAGCATTGGTTTCCTTAGTTGTCTTTAAAACTTCAGGATAGTCGTTCACCAGTTTAGATGCCACCACGGCGACATCTTTCGCTGACATCTCATTTTCTGCCGATTTAGCGGTATTAGGATAGGCTTCCGTCCCAACCTCGCCTTCTGTTAACCCTGCCGCATTATAAATTTTGGCGTCTGTGATCCCCCATGCTTTCACTTGTGAGCGCATTTCATTAACAAATTTTTCGGAGGATCCCGCTTGGGTAACCCCTAAGGCAATCACCGCCGCATTAGCAGAATAAATTAACGATGCTTTATACAAATCACGAACTGTGTAGGTCCGCTTTGCATTTAAAACAACATTCGTTAACTCCTTGTTCCGACTAATCTTGGCCACATTATCACTGATATGAACTCGCTGATCCCACTTAAGTTTTCCTTCATGAATACTTTTTAAAATAATATAAATTGAAAGCATTTTTGACATCGAAGCAATCGGCAGCACTTTTGAACTATTTTTTGAATATAAAATCTGTCCCGTTTGTGCATCTACAGCGATGCCTGCTTTGGCTGAAATATTGACGTTTGCTGCTTGAGCCTGAACTGGTGCTAGTGCCATTGCGCTTAACATTAAAATCATACTAAAAATAATTGCGAGCTTTTGTTTCCACTTATTAAACATCAAAACGCCGCCTTTCATAACAAGAATATAACAAACTACGTGAGTTGCGCAAAACTTTTTTTAATTTCTGCAAACAAAAAAACGCAAACCAGTCGTTTCGGCCTGTTTAGGTCAACTTAAAACACTAGTTACGCCTACAACAGAAATCCAATCGCGAACTACTTTCCGTTTTGTTGTTTATTTGATTTAGTTTGTTTTAAAGGTAATTCAATAATAAAACTTGTTAACTTTTTGCTCGATTCCGCATGAATTTTTCCATGATGTAATTCCACAATACTTTGAGCAATTGCCAATCCCAATCCGGTTCCACCGGTTGCTTTGGACCTTGAAGATTCTACCCGATAAAAGCGCTCAAACAAATGACTGATTGATTTTTCTGGAATTTGTTCCCCGTCATTAGATACTTTGAAAATAACCTGGTCGCCTTTTTTTTCGGCTTCCAAATAAATGTGGCGGCCACCATTTGCGTACTTCAACGCATTGGTTATCAAATTATTGAATAATCGGCCCAGTTTTTCAGCATCCGCTTCAATTTTTAAGGATTTAGGTGTTGATTTAACTGAAATTTCAATTTGTTTTTTCTTGGCTTCCAACTCAAAACTAGCTGACAGCTGTTCCAACATTGATTCCACGGAAATCTCATTAAACGTCATTTTAGTTGTAGATTGACGGACCTTTATATATTCAAACAAATCGTCTACCATAGATTTCATTTGTTCGGCTTTTAAAAATGCCGTATGTGTATATTTGAGCACATCATCTTTAGTTTTATACTGTTTGTTTTCAATCAATCCTAAATATCCAATAATCGAAGTCAGCGGCGTCCGCAAATCATGACTTACATTCGTGATCAATTCATCTTTCGACTGCTCAATTTTGCGTTCCTCATCCATCGATTCAATAACCGAATCTACCAACGCATTCACACTATCAACGACTCGCTGATGATCACCCTTCAAGGTAAACGGAATGCGATGATCAAAATGACCGTTCGCAATATAATGCAATTCACTAATGATATGCCGCAACTGCATTTGTTTAAACCGACGCATCAATCGCCAGTAGACCACCCAAATATCCACAAACATCATAAAGATGATGAAAAAATTTTGATAGCTCCACACCCGATAGTTATTAGGGCCAATCGTGATTGATTCTTTGATTTGAAAAATTCCCCGTTCCAATCCAGGATTTGAACGGATAAATTCATTTAGCAAAATTAAAAGCGACAAGTTCAAAAGGAGTAACAAAATAACTGTTACAAATCCTTCACCAAGTAATTCACTTTTTTCCCGTACAGTTAATTTCAACATTTACTTTCTGTACCTCTCGTTTAGTGGGACTCAATCTTGTAACCCACGCCCCAAACGGTTTCGATTACCTTTTCACCGCCTGTAGCTTCTTCAATTTTATCACGTAAATGGCTCACATGGACCATCACGGTTTTGGCCGAAATAATACTTTCTTGTTGCCAAACCCGCTCAAAAATATCATCAGCTGAAAATACCCGATTAGGATGACTCGCCAATAAATATAAAATTCCAAATTCCAAAGCGGTTAGCTGAACAGACTTACCCGTTACAGTTTTTACCTCATGGGAATCACTATTAATGGTTAAAGGGCCAATGTCTAAAACTTCAGGCTCGTCTTGCTTCATCTTATTTTGACTCCGACGAAGTAGTGACTTGACGCGGGCCATAACCTCCAACGGATTAAATGGTTTGGTTACATAATCATCTGCACCCGTTAGCAGGCCTTTGATTTTATCCATATCTTCTGTTTTAGCAGAAAGAATTAAAATTGGAATCTGGGAGTCACGTCGAACTTCACGCACAACCTCAATCCCACTCATTTCGGGCATCATCACATCCAGAATCATCAGCCCAATGTCTGAATCCGTATGTAACTTTGTGAGTGCCTCTTTTCCATTAAATGCAGAAACTGGTTCATAACCTTCATTTTTAATATAAATATCGAGGAGTTCAACGATTTCTTTATCATCATCAACGACTAAAATTTTCATTATTTGAAATCTCCTTATAAACTCAATTTTCTTTAGTGTAGCAAAAAAAACATCAACAAGGAATTATATCCGTCAATGTTTTAAGTAATGTTAAGAATACGCCTATAAGTTTTGTCTTTGTAATCCAAGATTTGAAAACTAAGTTGGCATCGTAACACCTTGAATAATGGTGTACACACCTATAACTGAAATTCCTAATGCCACCAAAACAAGAAACCAAATCAAGACCACTAGGCTAAAGAAACCTCTTCGCCTAATTGCTCGAATCAGGCTGATAAGGACATAAAGAGTAACCAAAGTCATGAAAACAATATAAAGGGTTATTTGCATGCTGGATTCTCCTTTTACTAAACAATTTAGTTCTGTTACTCAAAAATATTTTGCTGCACGCTATAAGGCTTCAAGAAAAAGTATATCATATTTGGCCAGCTCTAATGTCAAAGCACTTATGCTATAATAATCATTGGGAGGAGTTATTTATGGTAAAAAGATCTATGTTTGCGAGCATGTTGTTCATCGGAGCCATGCTTATCCTAAGTATATTAGGAATTCCAATCGATTTATTGACCCATCGGCCGATTCTAAACGGCTTAGTAACTAGTTTTTTCGAAGCTCCAAACCGATTTGCTTTCTTCGGTGTTGTTTTAATCACCATCGCTGGTTGCTGGCTTTTACTAACACTAGTCATTTGGTTTTCTCTGGCACTGAATAATCGGTTAACTAAATTTGATTACAGAAAATAATTTTGTCGAAGTCTCTGGTTAAGCTGATGGACTTCTTTTTTATTATATAAAAACCGCTATCGATTGGGATAACGGCCTTTTTGTTTTCTTAGGACGACTTCTTGAAGCAGCCTCAGGAATATAAAGATACCTAACCGTGAGATTACGATCCTACTAACAGCATTTTTATATTTCCGAGACTTAACGCTTCAATCCACTCACTACTTTAGGACAGCTCCTTGAAACAGACTTAGGGATATAAGCACGTCTAACCGCGGGATACAATCCCGCTACCGACGCCCTTATATCCCTAAGTCTAATCGTTTCAATCCACTCACTACTTTTTAGGACAGCTCGACAAGTCAAAAAGAGAATCGTAAGCATGACTCCCGCGGGATTGCGATCCCGCATCCGTCACGCTTACGATTCTCTTTTTTCCAACTTGTCTCACTCACTACTTTTTGTAATTCGGTGCCTCTTTTGTCGTTTGTACATCATGCGGATGGGACTCTATCAAGCCCGCATTCGTAATCTGGACAAATTGGGCATTTTCCGTCAAGGCCTCAATCGTTGGTGCACCCACATAGCCCATTCCAGAACGTAATCCACCAATCATCTGGAAAATAATGTCCTCAACCGAACCTTTATATTCCACACGGGCTTCAATCCCTTCAGGAACCAACTTGTTAGCTTCATTCACGCCACCTTGAAAATAGCGATCTGCAGAACCATTCGACATTGCACTCACACTGCCCATGCCGCGATAACTCTTATACTTTTTACCATTATCTTCAATAACTTTACCAGGTGTTTCATCTGTTCCTGATAACATACTTCCTAGCATTACGGCGTTTCCACCGGCAGCTAATGCCTTTACAATGTCACCGGAATACTTGATTCCACCATCTGCGATAATATGTTTACCGTACACACGGGCAACCGTAGCGGCATCATAAATCGCTGTAATTTGAGGAACGCCAACTCCGGCCACAACCCGCGTCGTACAAATTGATCCAGGACCAATGCCCACTTTAACGACATCAACTCCTGCATCAAACAACGCTTTCGTGCCTTCGCCAGTTGCAACATTTCCTGCAATCAGGGTTGCTTCTGGGAAATGAGTCCGAATCTCTGAAATCTTTCGCAAAACACCAGCTGAATGGCCATGAGCCGTATCAATCACAATCGCATCAGCGCCTGCATCCAATAAAGCTTTTGCCCGATCAAAAGTATCACTAGTAACACCAACTGCAGCAGCAACCAAAGGCCGGCCGTCTTCATCACTTGAAGCATGCGGATTCTTTTTAGGATCTGCTTTACCAGCTGCCTTAACTTCCAAGATCTGCGTTGCTTGATCTTCGATGGACATATTCTTATGAATAACACCCATGCCACCTTGTCGTGACATTGAAATGGCCATCGCTGATTCGGTCACTGTGTCCATCCCGGCACTAATAATCGGGATATTTAGCTTAATGTTATCTGCTAGTTGAACCGATAAATCAGTTTCATTTGGTAAAACATGACTTTCTGCCGGTATCAATAACACATCATCAAAAGTTAAACCTTTTTTCACAAACTTTGTATCCCAATTGGACATAATTAAATCCCTAACCTTTCTGACTGACTATTTTGCTTATATAAAATTTGTTTTTATCCTAAAAACCCACCGGTAAGATGGTAACGACGCTTGAACCACATGCGAACAAAGAAAAGGGCTACTGCCATTGCTAAGTAAACTTCATATGGTAACACAGGATTTACTGCTGCTGGTAATGATGAGAAGGCCATGTAGGCTACCATCCAAACCAAAATCATCCCTGTTGCCATTGCGATTGTTTTCCAAATCGAGCTGCGTTCTTTTGTCTTACTAGTTGGTTGCAATCGATCCGTTAAGAATGGTGCACATGCACCACCAATGAGTGAAATTGCCACCATAGCCGTAATTCCTGCTGGTCCAGGTTGCTCAGCAATCGATTTTGGCTGTGCAATCATCATAATTCCAAACATCAACGAGAAGATCATGAGAAAGACCATGCTGTTATCCAGAACTTTCATCCAATACTTTGTTTCTACTGGTGCCTTTTTTGGCCCCGCAATGATCCCTTTAACTCGGTCAGTGGGGGTACCATAAATTTGTTTAGCAGTTTCACCCTTCAGTTGACCCTCTAGTAAACGTGATTCGGTTTCTAAGAGAGCCTCATTTTTCTTTTCATCTGAAAGTTTACTTGTTTTAAGTTCCCTTTTAAGTCGGAACATAAAATCTTCGTTTCGTTTGGTGAATGTTTGTTTTGATTTGCCAGCAGGTTTCTTAGTAGGTTCTTGTTGCTTACCGGCATTGCGTTCCGTTGTCTTGTCTTCACTCATATGCGATTTCTCTCCTCTGTCTACAATAGTTATACGTTGAACCGGAATTCGATAATATCTCCATCTTGAACAACGTATTCTTTACCTTCTGAACGTAGTTTGCCGGCCTCACGAACTGCCTGCATACTACCTTTTTCATCCAAATCAGCGAACGAAACTGTTTCTGCTCGGATAAATCCGCGCTCAAAGTCAGAATGAATAATTCCAGCACATTGAGGGGCCGTCATACCCTTTTTAAACGTCCATGCGCGGGTTTCAGGACCACCAGCTGTGAAGAATGTTTCCAAGCCTAACAATTTGTATGAAGAACGAATTAGACGGTTTAAACCAGGTTCTTCGATTCCTTCAGCCTCTAAGAAGTCTTTCTTATCAGCATCTTCAAGTTCGGCAATTTCTTCTTCAGTTTCAGCAGAAATTCCTAAAACCTCAGCGTTGGGATCGTCTTTAGCAATAAAGTCCTTAATTGTCTTGTAATACTTTGAATTTTCAGGATCGGCCATATCATCTTCAGCAATGTTTGCAACATATAAAACCGGCTTTGAAGTTAATAAGAATAAACTACGCACAATCTTTAATTCATCTTTATCGAAATCAATTGAACGAACCGCTTTACCGCTTTCCAAAACAGGTTGGATTTTTTCAAGAACAGCCAACTCAGCCAAGGCATCCTTATCGCGGCCCTTAGCAGCCCGTTGCACTTTTCCAAGTCGCTTGTTAACAGCATCCAAATCAGCAATACTTAACTCAAGGTTAATTGTTTGAATGTCTTCAATTGGATCCACTTTTCCAGAAACCGTTGTGATTTCGTCATCATCAAATGCCCGCACAACGTGCACAATCGCATCGACCTGACGAATATTTTCCAAAAATTTATTTCCTAAGCCCTCACCCTTGCTGGCACCTTTAACAATTCCGGCAATATCAGTAAATTCAAAGGTGGTTGGCACAATCTTTTTAGCTGGCACAACTTCTTGAATCCGATCCAAGCGGGCATCGGGAACTTCAACCATTCCGACGTTTGAATCAATGGTCGCAAATGGATAGTTGGCCATTTCGGCTCCTGCTTTGGTAATTGCATTAAACAAAGTTGACTTTCCAACGTTTGGTAAACCAACAATTCCTGCTGTTAATGACATTTTTCACACGCTTTCTTTTTAATAATTTTTATTTAAGTGTATATAGTAATATAGTAACAAAAAAGCGCGTTCAAGGACAGAGGCAACTCCTTTAGATTAGTAAAAATTGGGACCTATTTTCGGATTATTAAGCCTTTTTTCGTTAATTTGAAAAAAAGTAAATTAAAAAAGTTTCACATCACACACTTGCTGTGATTGCAAAACTTCTTTAGCTTAGAAACCTAATCTTCTGCTTTTTTCAAAACCTTTTTTAACTTTCGTTCAAAGTCCCGACGAGAAAGCATGACAATATGGCCACAATTCATGCACTTGATTTTAATATCCATTCCCATCCGGATAACTTTCCATTCATTAGCCTGACAAGCATGCGGTTTTTTCATTTCGACGATATCGTTTAGATCATACATTTTCTTAACTCCTCTTAATCCAATGAAATGTTCAACAGATTTAAAATTCGATTTAGGTCGTCATTCGAAACATAATTAATTTCGATCTTTCCACCTTTATTCTTTTGATCAATAACTGCCTTGGTTCCAAACTTTTCTTGTAGTTGTTCTTCGATCTCACGCACATACGGCGATTCCTTGTGCGTATTAGTCAACGCTTTTTTCTTTGATACTTGTTGTTCATTCAGTCGATTAACCAAGTTTTCCAATTGGCGAACGGTCAAATGTTCAGAAACAACCTGTTTGGCCAGTGGGATTAGTTTATGCCGATCCTTCAAAGCAAGC
The DNA here is from genome assembly GCF_001611155.1 of Pediococcus damnosus. Classification (NCBI taxonomy): domain Bacteria; kingdom Bacillati; phylum Bacillota; class Bacilli; order Lactobacillales; family Lactobacillaceae; genus Pediococcus; species Pediococcus damnosus. The sequence continues at coordinate 1,135,925 of NZ_CP012294.1, read as the reverse complement.
AAGGTTCGTGCCTGACCCATTGACAAATCACCGGCCTGCAACATATCCTTGATAGTTTTCGGTAATCGTAACAAGCGTAAATAGTTTGCAATGTACGGACGACTTTTACCCAATTTTTCTGAAACCTGAGCCTGCGTAAAATTCAACTTGGCCATCAAAGAATCATAAGCTTGGGCCTCTTCTAATGGTGTAAGATCCTCACGCTGTAAATTTTCAATCACAGCTGCTTCCATCGTTTCGGCATCATTCAACTGACTAATTAAGGCTGGAATTGTATGTAAACCGGCCATTTTAGCCGCGCGATAACGGCGTTCTCCAGCGATCAGTTCATACTGATTAGCTTTTGAAACTGGTTGCCGCACAATGATTGGTTGAAAAACTCCGGACGCTTGAATAGAATTTGCGAGCTCCCGCAATGCTTTAGAATCAAAGTTATGGCGCGGTTGATAAGGATTGGGACGAATATCGTCGAGGTTGATTTCCACAACCTGTTTACTATCCTCATCTCGCAAAAGTTTTTCAGCGCCCATTGTGGACTTAGCTTTACTTGTCATGCTTGGTAACTTCTTTCTTCTGGCTGGCAATGGGTTCGCGATTTGGTGTCCCAGGCTTACGTGGATACTTGTTTGGGGTTTTTCGAATCTTTTCAATCCAAACCAAATGTCGCTCATCACCTGAAACGGGTAATTCTAAGTGCTCATCTTTAGTTAGTTTTCCACCCAAAATTTGGATAGCTTTCCCGGCATCTGCAAGCTCGTCTTCCGTATGACTCGCCTTCAAGGCCAACATCTGGCCACCAATTTTGACCACTGGTAAACAAAGCTCGGATAAAACGGACAAACGGGCAACTGCGCGGGCCGTCACAAGATCAAAGGACTCCCGGTGTCCTAGTTTAGGAGCGGCAAAAGTTTCTGCCCGATCGTGACAGAGCGTGACATTTGTTAAGTGTAACTTTTCCACTAACTCCTTTAGAAAAGTAATTCGCTTGTTCAAAGAATCCACGATGGTCACATGTAATTCTGGAAAAACAATTTTTAATGGAATTGAGGGAAATCCCGCTCCCGCACCAATATCACAAATCGTGATTGGTTGCTTAAATAATTCAGAATTTTGAACTCCTGGTAGTAGCGAATCATAAAAATGCTTCAAATAAACGTCCTCAAGACTCGTAATTGCCGTCAAATTCACATGTTCATTAACTTCTACCAAATATTTATAATATGTATGAAATTGCTGCATTTGCGTCTCAGATAAATTAATACCCTTCGTCGCAAGTGTCTGTTGAAACTCTTCTGGGTTCATCTTGCTCCTCCATTGTGAAACATTAAGTGTTCCACACCATTATAAACAAAAAAAGGAGATGGAACAAGGCGAGAATTCACTATTTAAATCAGGTTAAGACAATTTTTTGACACACAAAAATTATATCGACTACTTTTGGTTTGTTCAATCATTTATTAACTTAATTTTATCCATTCTATTAATTAAAAGCAGGCGTTATCGACTACACTACTAGCCGGTAACGCCTGTTTCTTAAATTTCGCTTATTTAAAATATTTACGAATCACATGGCTTGATTCCTTAATCTTTGCCGCGTTTTCATTAAAATTCATTGTAAGATATGAATAATAGAGCAGATCAACTACATACAGTTGCGCCATCAGGGAGGTAGTGGCAGCCGTTCTGAGTTTCTCATTTTCTTCACTATCATCATGAACCAAAACAATGTCACTTTTTTTTGCCAATGAGCTCTTTCGGCTATGCGTAATGGTAATAACTGGTATTCCATGCTCATGAGCAATATCTGCTAACTTCTGGCTTTCAACAGTCTCTCCAGTATTTGAAATAAGAATCAACACCGTTTCAGGTTTTGCAATCCCTGTCGCAATCAAATGCGTGTCCATTGTTTGCACAACCGGTTTGCCAACCCGGATAAACTTTTGCTGAAGATCTGCAGCTACAATACTAGAGGCACCCAGCCCATACGTATACACATCATCGGCCTGATCAATTAGTTTTGCCGCCCTATGAACAGCATCATCATCTAAAGTAATATTGGTTTGTTCAATCATATGTCCAATTCTAAATTCCATTTTTTGTTTAACAACATCCAAAGGGTCCTTGGGATCTACTTCCATATATAAGCTGTCATCAACTTTAGTTTCAGCTGAAAGTTGAATCTTTACCCCAGGAAACCCATCAGCACTCAATAGCTTTGCTAATCTAACAACGGTCGCTGCACTAACACCCACCTTGTCGGCTAAAGTATCTGCATTCATACTAATCACTTGTTGAGGATTGTCCAGAATAAACTGAGCCACTTTGCGCTCTGACTTAGAAAATGATGCAATTTGTTTGTGAATAGAGAATAGGATACTTTTCATACGATTTGCCTACCTTACTAGCTGACTGGATTGGTATTCATAACAACTGTTGCTTTTTCAACACTTGTTTCATCAGAATGTTTATCAATTGTAAACTCCTGACTATTTGTAATAATTGCTAAAGTAACTGTATCATACCCAGCTTTTGCAACTGCTGTCCAGTCTACTTTTCCAACAATTTGTCCACGCGTAACCACATCTCCCGGTTTAACAGTCAAATCAAAGTATTTTCCCTTCAAATTGACTGTATCAATTCCAATATGAACTAAGACTTCTTCACCAGCGTCACTTGTGTATCCAATGGCATGACTAGTATCTGCAACAAACATTACCTTACCGTTTACTGGTGAAAAAACAGGTGAATCATTATTTGGTTTAATAGCAATACTTTTTCCCATTGTTTCTTGAGCCATAATTGGATCACTCACTTCATTTACGGGGATCTGTTGTCCATCAACTGGTGCTGTTACTGTATCTGCTGCTTTTGTTACAACTTGTTTTTCAACTGCTTCTGTTGTTTCTGTTTCATTTGTGTCAGAACTAGTTTCTGGTACAGTTGCACCGTCATCAGTGGCTGCATCTGGATTCATTGCTTCTTTTGGAACTCCAAAGAAGAATGTAGCAACGAAACCACCAACATACGCCGACAATAAACCAGCAACATACCCTAACCAATGACCATTATTAATTAATGGAATTAGCGCAACTCCTGAAGGTCCAATTGCAATTGCACCAATATTTCCTAATCCACCAATCACAGCACCGCCAATTCCGCCACCAATACAAGCGGTAATAAAAGGCTTCCCAAGTGGCAAAGTTACACCATAAATTAAGGGCTCACCAATTCCAAGAATTCCAACTGGTAAAGCACCTTGATCATATTGGTTAGTTTATGATTACGACGACAACGAACCCAAAGTGCAATTGCTGCACCAACCTGACCGCCACCGGCCATTGCTAAAATTGGTAGCAGTGGTGTCATTCCAGTTTTGTCAATCATTTCAATATGAATCGGTGTCAAAATCTGATGCAATCCAAACATAACCATTGGTAAAAACATTGCACCCAATACAAACCCTGAGAACGCACCACCAACATGCAATATCCATTCGATCGCACCAACCAAGCCAGATGAAACTACACCAGCTACTGGCATAACAAGGAAGATCGTGAATATTCCGACTATAAATAGTGAAACTGTTGGAGTCACAATAATATCAATTGAATCCGGAACCCACTGATGCAATTTCTTTTCAACAATTGATAATACCCAAACTGCAAAGATAACACCAATAATACCACCTTGACCAGCTGTTAAAGGTTGTCCATTAAAAATATTGTGCAAAGGAGCAGTCGGTAGTACACCTGGTAGTAATGTTGCAGCTCCAATAATTCCACCTAGACCGGGTGTTGCACCAAACTCCGTGGCACTATTAATACCTACATAAATGGCCAAATAGCTGAACATCCCATTTTGAATGACCTTCATAATCATGATAAAGTCATTCCAGTTCTTGCCAATATCACCAGCAACCATCATATTAGAAAGAACAGCGGCCACACCACCGATTAATCCTGCACCAACGAATGCTGGAATTAATGGAATAAAAATATTTGAAATTGACTTCAAGATTTTTTTAATCGGTGTCTGCTTTTGTTTAGATTTTTGTTCTGCTTTAACTTTAGCAGCTTTGGCTTCAACCATTTCTTTATCCGTTAAATGACCGTTTTCACCAGCAGCATCATTAGGAAATGGATCACCCAATTTAACGCCAACTTGATCAACCATAACTTGAGCCACTTTGTTCACTGTCCCAGGTCCTACAACGACTTGCAGTGTATCATCATCTACCACACCAAGCACACCATCAATATTCTTCAAGCCTTCCATATCGACCTTATCCATATCAATAATGGTCATTCTGACCCGTGTCATACAATGAATTAGTTTTGCAACATTACTTGGTCCGCCAACATTTTTGTATATTTCATTTGCAATCCGTGTAACTTTTTCGTCTGCCATTAGTCTTTACCTCCTTTAATTGTGCCTCGTATTGTGCCTCGTACAAATCCGTTTGCATTTTTCAAACGAATTTCAGCTTCATTTTTATCTAGATTTGTTAAAATCATGACGATTGCTAATTTTACATTCTTATCAGCAGCTACAAAGGCATCACCAGCGGCTTCATAATCACACTCCGTTGCTTGCATAATAATCCGTTTAGAACGTTCAACTAGCTTTGCATTTGTCGGTTTCACATCAACCATCAAATTTTTATAAACTTTACCAATTCCCACCATTGAAACTGTGGAAAGCATGTTTAAAACCATTTTTTGAGCCGTTCCAGACTTTAAACGTGTTGAACCTGTTAAAACTTCTGGACCAACTGGAACTTCGATGGCAATTTCGGCATGATTACTAATTTCAGCATGATTATTACAAGCCAAGCTAATCCGAGATGCACCAATTTTTTTTGCATAATCCAATCCACCAATAACATAAGGCGTTCTGCCACTAGCAGCAATTCCAACTACTGTGTCCTTATCGGATAAATGATGGGCTTTTAAATCATTTTCCCCTAATTCCACAGAATCTTCAGCACCTTCTACAGCTACTGTCATTGCTTGTTCACCACCAGCAATCAAGCCCTGAACCATTTCAGGATCTGTTCCAAATGTTGGTACACATTCCGCAGCATCTAAGACACCCAAACGGCCACTGGTCCCTGCACCAATATAAAATAATCTCCCACCAGCTTGAAAACTGTCCACGATTTTTTTTACGGCTAATGCAACTTCTGGCAAGGCCTTTTTTATACTGACTGGTACTGTTTGATCCTCGGCGTTCATTAATTCTAAAACTTTACTAGTTGATAGTTCATCCAGATTCATTGTCTTTTCATTTCGCGTTTCTGTAGTTAACTTACTTAAGTCCATCATTGTGAATCCTCCTCATATGGTATGAATTTAATTGCGGTATTTTCTCCTATTAAGGGTAACAAGACAATGTCAGTTTGATTAACTTGTCCAATCACATTTACCTTTTTGCTAGCTTCAAGTGCCCTTTTACAAATTTGAATCTCGCCTTCATACCTACCATAATTTAAATTATCAATTGTAATTGTCCCAATTTTCCTTACATTCATTTGTTCTGGTCGTATATTTACGCTGGTTTTTTGATTTTGTTGCCGCGACTCAACTAAACGCACAACATCTCGTGCCACTTCTGGACGATTATGCCAAACTTGATCAAAAATTTGGGGATAAGTTGTTTTAATTCGAAGTCGAATTTCGTTATGTTGGTAAAAAGACTCAAATTGTTTCATAAGTTGATTAGATATCTGTGGATCACCTACAAAAACCTTGTCAACCTCAAAATTTTTATCCAATTCATTAGTTGCTACTAACGGGTTCATATTTCGTTGTACTTCTAAAGTTGGCAAGCCTCTATAAACTGGTCCTCGAAAATTAGTATCTCCAGAAACAAACGCCATAACAGAAAAATGTTGTTCTTTTAACCAAGCATTCTTTTTAGCAAACCAAGCAGCATCCAATCCTGTTTCCGGACGGGGATAATAGTTATGCCATGCCTCCATGTGATCAAAATTAGCATTTTGAACAGTTAACTCATGCACATCAGATTCACTTATGGTGCTTGCATTTAAGGCTATGGCTAATTGATGACTTAAAATAGCAATTTCTGAATTTGTAAATCCATCATCTAATCGCAGAGCCGAAATTCCAAATTGAGTTAACTTCCCCGCATCATTCACTGAGCATCCTAAATTTTTTAATCCTTGATAATCAATATCAACGGTCAGCTCTAAGTTTTGATTTGCACAGATTTCTCCAAGTGATTTCAGCCGTTCAACGTATTTAGAATCATCATCCTCAGGAATGTGCACCGAAGTAAAAACTCCAGTAAAACCGTTTTGACTCATATTCTTGATATAATTCTCAGTTCGGCCATCAATTTCAGTGTCTAGATAAATTGAGAAACCTAACATAATATTCCTCCCATCTTTTGTTACCGTTTTCATTTACAAATACAGTATACATTTTATGAATATGAATTTCAATGTTTAATTATATTTCGCTTGTATTTATGAAATATTATTTCTTTTACGACAATAAAAAAGACTAAATTATATGGTTAGCTATAATCTAGTCTCATGAATTTATTTTCCAGTCACTTGCTCCACTCGAAACGCCACAATCTCGCGAATAAGCTTAACTGGTAACGGTCGGTCGTAAGGGATTTGAATCGCACCCTTAGAGGTGTGAAACTCTTTTAATTGGTCCGCAAATGCTACAATTGGATCCGCCGTAGGATAAAAACCCAACTGATTTTTTCCAGCATCAAAGTAGACCAACACTTTACCATTCTGTTTAATGGCCGGCATATTATAAGATATTGTTTCTTCGGCTTCTGGAGCTGCATCTGCCAACAATTCCTGCATGATTTTGACGACGTTTTTTTGCATTTGGGGTAAATCTGCCATGTACTCACTTACAGTTGCATATTTTTTCATTCCACTATTCCTTTCGCTGACTAGCTGTGAAGGTCGGCATCAAAATCTCATCAATAATTTCTCTTACGCCTGCTTCTGTTAAAAAACCGGTTGACAAAATCTCATCCAGATACATCAGAATAGGGAGGTTAATAACTCGGTCACTTAACTTCGATAGATCAACTTCACCACGCTGTTCGGCATGCTTTAAAATGGTTAAGATTCGTTTTCTAAAACCACCATCAGAAGTAAGTAACGTATCAAATAAGTTTCCAATATTACCGCCAACCTGATCAGCGACTATTCCGCGGATCGCCTCTTCTCCCAAAACTTTAAAGCCAGCGATTGGAGCACTTAATAAATTAAAAAGATCATCCCGCAATGATCCCGTATCCGTAACCTCAAAATGGATGTCCGGACCAAACTTTCTAAACGCCATGAGAAGGATAATTGCTTTTTTAGGCCAGCGCCGGTACAACACCGTTTTCGTTGTTTGCGCCCGTGCCGCGATGCCTTCCATCGTTAATTTGTCGTACCCTTTTTCTTGAAACTCTTCCCAAGCCGCGGTTAATAAAGCATCTTCCAGTTCTTTTCCACGGCGACGGGCAGATTTTTTTGCTTCTGTCAATTTTTTCACCTGATTTGCTTGCTTTTATTTTAGTTCTATTATATCATTCTTAATTGTAGATACGCGCGTATCTTATTATAAAATTTTCGCTATTACTAAACTTGAAAAATAAAGAAGGAATCATTATGCAGTCTCAAATCACAACTTCCAAAAAGAGTTCCATTATCGTCACTTGTGCGCTACTAGTTATCGGTGCACTTGCCCCCATGTTAGATTCAACAATGGCCAATATCGCCGTTAATTCGATCACGCAAAGTTTGAACACCAACGTAGATAACGTTCAGTGGGTTGTGACGATTTACGTTCTGGCCATAGGCATTGTTGTGCCAATTGCAGGCTGGGCCATCGATTGGATCACAGGTAAGCAACTTTATATATGGGCACTAGTTGGTTTTCTTGCTGGTTCCATCTTTTCCGGAATGGCAACCAACATTACGATGTTAATCATTGGTAGAATTATTCAAGGTGCGGCAGCGGGCATTATCATCCCTACCATTTCCACCTTAGTTGTCCGTGCCGCCAATGGTAAAAATTTAGGCTATCTCATGTCAGTCGTCGGGCTACCCATGGTTTTGATGCCCATTCTTGGCCCCACAATTGGTGGCTTCATTATTGATAAACTAAGTTGGCACTGGATTTTTTACATTAACATCCCCATCGTGCTTATCTCACTGGTTGTCCTAGCACTTTGGCTACCCAAATTCACCCCTAATCGGCAAGGCAAACGTTTAGACATCCCGAGCATCTTTTTGTTTACTGGTCTCTTCACTGGTTTCATTCTGGGCATCACAAAATTTAGTCATACTACTAATCTGTGGCAAAATGCCGTTCTTTGGCCGCTAGGGATTGGTCTCGCCTGCTTAATCAGTTACGTCATTTATGCGCTGATTTTTCCAAAACGGGCGCTCGTGAGTTTAACCTTATTTAAATCACAGAGCTTTTCGGCTGCCTCAATTCTTCTTTTGATGTCTGGGATCACGCTAAACGGCGCCATGTTCTTATTACCACTCTATTTTCAGAACATCAGAGGATTAAGTGTTATCTGGGCCGGTATTTACTTGATTCCCCAAGGGATTGGCATGTTGCTGACCCGAACTCAAGTGGGCAAAATTACGGATCAAATTGGCGCTCGTTGGGTAGTGATTGTTGGCATTTTAATCGCCACTTTGAGCACCTTACCGTTTGTATTTGCGGATGCCAACACCAACAAATGGTTACTTTTGGGTTGTTTGCTGATTCGCGGTACCGGCGTTGGTGCCTTTACAATCCCCATCATGTCGGACTCATACACTGGCTTGAAACCCAACCAGATTCCCGAAGCTACCAGCGCCACCCGCATGTTTCAAAATATCGGTAGTGCGTTTGGAACGGCCATTCTAGCAACTGTGATGACCCACGCCATGACTGGTAACACGCCAACCATTAGTAATATATCAGCCAGTTACAACGTCGCGTTTCTGTGGTCCATTATCATTACTTTAGTGGCCTTGATTCCAGCTTGGTTCTTGAGTGTCAAACATCCACAAAAATCATAAAAATAGTCGCTTAAACCATCGAATTTCTTCGAAAGGTTTAAGCGACTATTTTTTAAGCAGCCTTACTAGTCCCATTCACATAATTCAATTTAACACCTTTTTGAACATTAAAAATATAAACATTGTAATGAATTCTGTTGAAACCAATGGACTGTGCCCGCATTTCTACACCGTTTGCCAACAAATCCGAGCTCTTATAAATCGGTTTGACTTCATAACGCACGTAGCGGTGTGAACTACCACGTAGATACTTGGCCGTCTCATTTTCATACTTTGTCATTTGTGGATCATTTAAGGATCGTGTTCCAGTAATCAAATTCTGCCAATTATTATTTTGGCCTGTCAATTGATAACCAATTAAGTGGCACCGATTATATAACCATCCCGACCTGATTTTTTTATTATGCCAACCAGTTGGATCCACGTACAGCGCTTGGCGTTTACCTTTAGGCATTAATCGTTTATTCAACATGGCATTAGCATCGGTTGCGCGATTCTCACCATCCAGATTACTGTATTTTTGCCAAGCACCCTTTCTGGTGGACAAAGTTGCCTTTGAAAAACTAGGCCGATCTTTATTTACAATAACCGTTTGTGTCCCATGATACTTGAGGGTACTCAATTTAGAAGTGCTAGCCGCTTTTGCTTTTTTCGCCGGCACTTTTTTAATGACTTTGTGAACAGCTTTTTTCTTAGTTACCTTTTTCTTTTTCGCAACGCCTTTCCTCTTATGGACAACCCGTTTCTTAACAACGCGCTTCTTAGCTTTTTTCTTTGGCGCCTTTTCCGTTGCCGACAACGTTAAGCCCCGTCTTTTAGCGGTTGTTAAACTAACTCGATAAACTTTTTTGGCTCGGTTTAAGCCTCGGTCATGCCGTTTGTAAAAATAATGCTTACCCGTTTTCGTCACATAAACGTAACTTGCTGCCTGGGCCGTTTGGCTCCTGCTAGGTAATTGCTGAACGTTAAACGCTAACGTAAACGTCGCAATCACCAAAATAACTAATCTTGAAACTTTTTTCACGCTACTCCCCTACTTTCTACCACCGTGAATGGTAAATAAAAAAATATTTGGCTACTTTTTGCGTAGTAATAACCCTTTTCATGGTACCGCTATTTTGCAAAAAACAAAACGTTGTTATATTGACTACCTAGTCATTAGAGGATATACTCTGTTTATCAATTAACCAAAGCTGTTTGTTCAAGTCGATAACAGCAACTAATTGCTTAAAAATAAGGGAGGTCAGCATGATGGCTGATACAATTCTTTCAGTTAAACACTTACAAAAAAAATTCGGTAAATTTGCCGCACTTAAAGATGTGACGTTTGATGTGCATTCCGGTGAAGTTTTTGGATTTATTGGACCAAACGGGGCGGGTAAATCCACGACCATTCGCACTCTTCTGGGCATTTTGCGAGCATCAGGAGGTTCCGCAACCATCTTTGGCAAAGACGTTTGGAAAGACTCTGTCCGCATTCACGAACATTTAGCCTACGTTCCCGGCGATGTTTATTTATGGCCCAATTTAACTGGTGGTGAAATCATTGATCTTTTCCTTAAATTAAATCATCAAAGGCACACCAGTCGTACGAATGACTTGATCAAACAGTTTGAATTAGATCCTGGCAAAAAAGCGCGCACCTATTCAAAAGGGAATCGGCAAAAAGTCGCCTTAATTGCGGCCTTTTCAACCGATGCTGATCTGTATATTTTTGATGAACCCACTTCTGGGTTAGATCCTTTAAATGAAGAAATCTTTCAAAAAAATGTCCTGGCACTTAAATTGCAAGGAAAGAGTATTCTTTTGTCCAGCCACATTTTATCGGAAGTAGAACGCATGTGTGATCGCATTGGCATCATTCGCGAGGGCCAGATCATTGAAACTGGAACGCTCACTGAGATGCGGCATTTAACTCGCACACTCATCACCGTTCAAACTCGGCAAGCTTTGCCTGATCTCTCGGCAACCCAAGATGTGCACAACTTCAAGCGCTCCGACAATACACCAAATAAGGCTAGTTTCAGCGTTGACTCCGATAAAATGGACAAGGTCATGCAAACTCTTGCATCCCTAGAAATCATCGGTTTACAAAGTACCCCACCAACCTTGGAAGATCTCTTCTTGCGCTACTATCAAAAAGGTAAACAAGGAGATGGCGAAAATGAAGCATGACGCGTATCAACAAAGTGGGTTTTTGACCCGTTTCAACTTGCGCCGAGATTGGTTGGTCATTTTAATCTGGGCCCTCATCCTGGGTGGGCTAATGGCAGCCGTGGCGTTTAAATTTAATGATCTTTATGGTTCCAGAAGCTCAATTGCCGCCATCGTCACCACTCTCAAAATGCCAGCGATGGTCTCAATGTTCGGGACGTTTGTGGCCCGAGCTCCTTACACAACCGCAGACATTTTTGCGAGTGAAATGATGGTCTTCATGGCCCTCTTTATGGCCGTTATGAACATCTACTTCGCCGTCCGCAATACTCGCGGTGAAGAAAGCAACGGGATGTTAGAATTAATTCGTTCGCATGCGGTTGGTAAACAAAGTCCCCTGTTGGCCGCGACCTTGGAACTCTTTTTAATTAACGTTTTAATGGGACTGTGCTATTTCGGCGGTCTACAAGTTTCTGGCATGCACGGAATGTCGACCATGGGAAACCTTCTGATTGGCATCGGGCTGGCCGCAATTGGGTTCATGTTTGGAAGTGCTGCCCTCTTGATGGCCCAGGTTAGCGATAACCCGCGGGGCGCCACCATGTTAAGTTATTTATTTTTAGGCGTTACCTACCTTGTGCGAATGCTGACCGATGTCCAAAATCCTGATTTCACTTGGTGGTCACCATTTGGTTGGATAGAAAAATTATCGATTTACCATAAAAATAATTGGTTACCAGTTTTTCTCATGCTGGGGCTAACTATTGTTTTACTTCTCTTAACCTTTTATGCCAGCCGTCATCGTGATGTGGGAGCTGGGTTACTTGCGACCCGTGGTGGCCGAAAACGTGCCTCCGTCTTTCTAACTGGACCTTTCAGCTTGGTTATGCGGCTCGATCGCTTAAGCTTAATTGTTTGGGTCATTGGCTTAGTGGTTCTCGGAATTTCTTATGGCTCAATTTTTGGCACGGTTGGTGATATTATGAAAACTAATCCGCTAATGGGCAAACTAATGGGCGCCACCGCCGTTGATGCAGCCAATCGGCTTGTTGTTTTGAAGTTTGCAGCGTTACTAATGGTCGTCTTTGCTGTGTTGGTCACCGTGCCCAGTGTGCAAACCCTCCTTCGAATTAACGGGGATGAACGTAAAGGCTGGCTGGAACAAATTCACGCCAAAGCCATTTCTCGCGGTCATATTTTTGGCAGTTATGTCGCGGTTTCGTTACTTATCGGCACCCTTTCCATGTTTGCGGCGGTCTTCGGACTTTGGCTTGCCAATAATTCCGTGATGACCAATCCGCTTTCGTTTGAGCGCCTGTTTCGCGAATTTATTGGCTACCTTCCCGCTATTTATGTGACTCTCGGCATTAGTGCTTTGATCATTGGATGGCTACCACGCCTGCAAACCATCATTTGGGCAATTCCCGTTTATGGCTTAATCAGTCTTTATTTTGGTAACTTACTCAATCTCCCAAACTGGGCCGAAAAATTAACGCCTTACGGATGGATCAACCAAGTCCCCGTTAGCAACGTCAATTGGACGCAATTTGGACTCTTGATGGCCTTGAGTATTATACTTATTGTCATTGGGTTTCTCGGTTATCAGCGGCGCGACTTGATTGAAAACTAATCAACAGATTTATAATTGACTAAAATAGAGGAGGTCTAGCCAACGTGACCGAAAAAAAGAATCGAATTCCGATGGATCCTGCTAAAGTGAAACGAATTTTACATGCTTCCCTAGCCGTTTTTAGTGCTCACAGTTACCGAGGTGCCAAAACGGACGAAATCGCCGAACAGGCAGAAGTTTCAAAGGGGATCATTTTCCGTTACTACGGTGATAAAGCTCATTTATACATTGCAACCTTAAAATTTGCGACCGATAATCTGACCCAGGTCGTGGATTACAGTGTTTGGCAAGATGCCCGCAGTTTGGATGAAATGATTGTGAATGCCACCAAGTATAAAATCCAATTACAGTTACAATTTCCGAATGAGTTTAAACTTCTTTTGGATGCCTATGCTGGGTTGGGTGATGCACCAGCCAAACTAAAACACAAAGTGACCGAGTTTTACGCAAATCAAACGAATGACAACATTGGCAATCTGATTGATCCAATTTTAGATCGGTTAGCGATTCGTGATGATGTTGATAAAGCCACGATTCAACGGCTCATGGTCGGCATGATGGATCAGGTTGCTGCTGAGACGAAAACATTTATGCAGGACAATCCAGAAGCCGATCTCACAGATTTTGATAAAATCATCACTCACGTGCGTCAATATATCGATATCTTGGAACACGGCTTTTTAAAAAAATCATAAGCCAATATGAAAGAACAGATCCTATTTTATTGGAATAAGGATCTGCTCTTTTTGTATACTTATATTTTCAAATTATATTAGAATCTGCCGTTTCGAAACTTCAAAATTTTAAGCAAAACCCTTTATTTATACTAAAAAAATAGTATAATTTATGTAGTGAAAATAAAAGCTTGCTTACTTTACAGTAGTTTGTTTGAAGCTTAAATTATCGATATTGAACTTTTTTAATAATAGTTGTTATCTGGTGATATCATTATGCCCAGGATTGTAACTAAAAGCGTTACAAAAATACTAATAGGCGTCAAAAATTGCGTTTTTTATCTTTTTTTGTGGTATTATTTTAGGTGCGTCCTTACGAATATTAATAGTACATATTTAAAAAGAATTAGTAACTTGGAGGAAAAAAACTATGTTTTACTATGATTATGATCAATTGAATTTTGCACACCATAAACTAGACTCAAAAAAAGCTAACTATTTACTTCGGTTTTCTTTTTTGGAATACAGCTTAATTTTTAATTTTGAAAAACGTGAGTCGTCACGTGCCAAACGTGAACTGGCATCTTTCTTTGAGAACCATGCCGATCTTATTAAAGAAGCGTCTCATGAGGAACTACACCGCAGCTTAATCAATGTTGTGAGTGATTTTACAATGACTGGATTGGCAAACCATTTCAATGCAACAAACTTCGTTCAATTACGTGAAACTTACTTTGATTGGCTAACACCAGAAAAGCCTGAGAATCCTGAAGATTTCCAGAAAACATTGGAATTAATTTGTAAAGATTTCTACAATTTACAGACGCCTGAAGATGAAATTACCGCTACGGATACTGTTCCTAAGCAAGTTTATCAAATTACCTATTATGTAAATATGCATTTGTATGACAAAATGCAGCCAATTCGCATTGCTGATTATTTGAATCTTTCTTACCAATACGTTTCTCGTTTGTTCACCCACACGATGGGATTGTCGATTCAAAGTTACATCGATAAACAGCGCGTTGACGAGTCCAAAAAATTGCTTCTCCATACTGACTTACCATTAAGTGAAATTGCCCGGATGCTAAATTATTACGATTCCAGTAACTACATCAAGCATTTTAAAAAGTTCTCAGAAACAACCCCTAAACAATATCGTTTGCAGAACAAGCGCGAGTGTTTCCGCTTGAAACAAGAAGCGTTAGAAAAAGCAAATCAGCAATACTAATCCATTCAATATATTTAAACATGCTAAACGCAAAGAAAGACCGATAAAACACTATTAAGTGATTTATCGGTCTTTTTATATTGAATTAATATTTTTCTTTTACTCTTGTTCGTGTTTCTTCCGTTTGATTCCAAATAATCCAAAGATCATGGCCATCAAACTCATCCCAATTACCGCCAAAGGATTTCTTTGACTTTCACCAGTTTGCGGCAATTGTTTGGCTTGAGCTTTAGCATGATAACGAGTTTTTCTCGTTTGCGTGTTAGCACTTAAATTGGTCTGTGAACTGGTACTAAAACTAGCTTTTTCAACAGAACCGTTAGACTTCTGGCTCGGAACAGTGTTAGTACCCTCATGTTTACCTGAGTCAGTAGGCGTCTTACCAGGTATTGTTTCGGTATCATCGCCGCCGTTGCCTCCAGGATTAGGTGATGAAGTTTTAGCTTTATAAACAAGCGTAATCGTCTCGTTACCAGTAATTGTCCCAGAAAGTGAACCATCAGCATTTAGGAATGTGTATCCTGAAATCGTAGGGGCCATTAAGTTGTACGCATTGCCAACATAACCATTCAAAATCTGATCGGTTTTAATTGTGTTGCCCTGCTCATCCACAAACTTAAACGTTACTTTTGCCGGTGTTTCTTCAGCTACTTGACCATGTTTGTAAACCAATGTGATTGTGTTGTCACCGGTAATCTTGCCATTCAATGGTTGGTCGGATGAGGCAAATGCATAGCCTGCAATCGTTGGTGCCGTTAAATCATACGCGTTACCAACATAGCCATTAAGAACCTCATCGGATTTAATCGTGTTGCCTTGTTCATCCACAAACTTAAACGTGACTTTTGCCGGTGTTTCTTCGGCTACGGTTCCGCTCTTATAGACAAGCGTAATCGTATCATCACCAGTAATTTTACCGCTCAGTGGTTGATCAGACGAAACAAATGCATATCCTGCAATCATTGGCGCCGTTAAATCGTAAGCATTGCCAACATAACCATTGAGCACCTCATCGGATTTAATCGTATTACCTTGCTCATCCACAAACTTAAACGTGACTTTTGCCGGTGTCTCTTCGGCAACCTGGCCGTGTTTATAAACCAATGTGATTGTATCATCACCAGTAATCGTGCCACTCAATGGTTGATCTGAGGAGACAAACGCATATCCCGCAATCGTTGGTGCTGTTAGGTCATAGGCGTTACCAACGTAACCGTTCAAAGTCTGACCAGCTTTAATCATATTACCCTGTTCATCCACAAACTTAAACATAACTTTTGCGGGTGTTTCTTGGGCCACTTGGCCATGTTTATAAACCAATGTGATTGTATTATCACCGGTAATCTTACCGTTCAGTGGTTGATCGGATGAGACAAATGCATAGCCTGTAATCGTTGGGGCTGTTAAATCATAAGCGTTACCAACATAACTATTAAGAATCTCATCGGATTTAATTGTTTTGCCTTGCTCATCTATGAACTTAAAGGTAACTTTTGCTGAGGTTTCTTGGGCTACAGTTCCGCTCTTATAGACAAGTGTAATCGTGTTGTCACTAGTAATAGTTCCGCTTAATGGCTGATCAGATGAAGCAAACGCATATCCTGCAATCGTTGGTGCTGCGAAATCATATGCATCGCCCACATTACCGTTCAACGTTTGATCCGCTTTAATTGTATTTCCTTGCTCATCTACAAATTTAAAAGTTACATTGGCTGGTACCGGTGTAATTGTAATCGTTCCAGTTACATCCTTGTCACTAACCGTGTAATTATTACCAACTGCTGTTTGTACTTTGGCCAAACCAGCTGGAAATAAGGAGTACGTATAATCACCGCTAGCAGTACCATCATTTGTGACAGTAATATCTGAACTTGTTAAATTAACAGTTTGTCCATTGACGGTCGCCGTTAAATTGTCCGCTTCACTAGCCTTAGTGGTTCCGTCGTATGCAAAGCCTCCAGGATTCAAAACAACAGATGCATTGGCAGCCTTAATTGTTAGACTACCAGCCACCACTGAAACAGTATAATTTGGATTATCAGTGGCAACGGCGGTTACATCAATTGGATATGTCCCTTGATCGACATCCTGACTCACATCCGTTAAGCTATAAACTAAATCTGCGCCATCAGTTGGCTTGCCCTCCACACTAGCTGTTAAATCATCACTATATGGTTTACCATCATACGATTTAGAAACAGTTGGTGCAGTGATAGTAACTGGCGCTTTGTCAATGATAATTGTACCTGTGCTTCCTTGACTAACTGTATAGCCGTTACCAATTTTGGCCTGTACTTTAGCTAAACCATTATCATTTAAAGTAAATGTATAACTTCCTGCATTTGCACTGTCACTACCACTGGAAATAGTAATATCTGAACTGTCTAAATCAACCGTTGTCTTTTTACCGCTTGTCAATGTCACTGTTGCGACCAAGCCAGTTGCGTCACTAGCCTTTTTCGTACCATCATACGTAAATTCGTTACCAGTTAAATCTGCAGCAGCCGATCCTGCTGTGATCGAAATTTTCCCAGTCACATTATTGTCATTAACCGTATAATTATTACCTACAACTTCTTGTACCTTTGCCAACCCAGTCGTTGTTAAAGTATAGACATAATCATTTACACTAACACCATCTGAGATCACGTTAATATCATCACTGTTTAAATCTACGACCTTTGTAGCTCCATCCGCGGTTGCAATTGTCATTGTTGCCGTTAAGCCAACAGCTTCACTAGCCTTCGTGGTCCCGTCATAAGAAATTTTCACATTATTTAATAAAGCTTTAGTCTCATACGGAGTAATGTTGATCATCCCTGTAGTATCCGGATCGCCCAAGCTCGTTGTGGTTCCAATAATGGCTTGAACTGCGGATAGTCCAATTGCTGATAAACCATACGTATACGTATTAACTGTCTTTCCATCATTAGTTACCGTAATATCTTTGCTACCTAAACTCAATGTTTGGGTAGTACCATCTGTTAAAGTGATCGTAGCAACCAAACCACTAGCATAGCTAGCATTAGTTGTACCATCATAAGTAAAGCTCTGTTTATTTAAAGCTACAGTAGGAGCATTTAGAATTGTGATCTTAGCTGCAGAATCCGTCCCCGAGATAGCAGGAACATAACCGTCCGCGTAAAATGCTGTCTGCAAATAGCCTGTCTTCCCGGCCTGATTATTAAAATCAGTAGTGGTTCCCGTAATTGCAATTCTTCCGGTGGAAGCATTACTTGGAATAGCATTAAATTCAATGATAATTGAACGAACAGATGACCAATTTCCTGATACCTGCTCAGCCGTCATATATCCCGCTGTGGATACAGTATCACCAGGTGCTTGTTGTGAGGTCGAATAGAGAACTGTAGCTGTTAAGGCATCCCCAGTTGTATAAGTACTTGGTAAGGCAATCGGACCTGTTAAATCAAATGTATATCCCGAACCTTGACTATCACCAACCATTGGCAGATTAATCAAGGAAACTGCATTTGTTGTTTTTGAAGACACAATGTTAAGAACTGTGTCATAGAAAGTCAGTGTCTGATCTCCACCAATATAGGAAGTGCCATCTTGTACCGCAGTCAAGTCCTGATTTCCTTGTGCTAAGCTGGCATTCGCAAGTGTTGCTACAGCTGCAATCGTCCACGTTCCTTTTCCATCGCCCATCAAAACTGCATTTGCATCACCATCAGTAAAGGAAGTGTCAGTGACGGCCGTTTTATTTGTCAGCTGGGTTTCCGGAGATGTCACATACATTAGATATTCATAACTTCCTGGCATTGCATCACTATTATTGGCCAAATCAATTTGTATGAGATAGGTGTCTTGAGTTGTCACAGAAACGCCTGTACCCGTGTAATCAATTTTAACTACCTCTCGACCATCATCTGCTAGAAATTCGTAAACTACACCACCATCGGGAAAATTTGTGACGCCTGTAACAGTCGTGGCAGATGGGATAACAAAGTAGTAAACAGGTTCATAGATCTCATTTGCTGTTTGCCCAGTATTACCAGACATTGCAAGCGAAAGAGATCCTGCGTTTGTTGCCCCAACAACCTCACTTGTTTGATGTTTATAGCCCGTAACCGTAGCAACTGTATCTTTTGGATAAATTACCGTTTGCGTAGATGACGTATCGGTTGTGGTTCCGTTAATGTCGACTTCAATAGATGATGCAAGCTGATCACCATCATTGACTGAAGAACCATCATCATAAGTCGAAGAAAGGGTACCGTATACAATGAATCCGGTTCCAGATAAAGTAAGTAGACTTGTTCCATGAATACTACCACTTGTTGCCCCGGCGGCTAAAAAATTAGGTGTAAATGTAACCGTACAAATGGCCGAACTATCATTCGGCGTAAGCGTTCCCCCTGCCAGGACGGTCCCCTTTTCGACCGTTCCATCTGCCAATGTCATAGTATACGCATAGCTGGTTGCCCCAGGCAGATAAGAAGTTGTCGTGGCACCTTCACTTGGCACTTGAATGCTTGTTGCATCAAGCCCATTCGCAATATTTAGGGTAATTATCGCATCCGTCAGTGAATTGGCACTTTCCGTGCTAAATACAAATGTGTTAAGTGAAGTCGAGTCATTAGTTAGATCGTTATCGAGTAAAAGCTTTGTACTAGACGAGCTACTGTTTCCAACTGCTGTCATGTCAGCACTTTGTTCTCCCGAATCACGAGATGCGAGAACAGTTTCTGTCCAGCTGTCTGCAGCTGTTGAAGTGATTGTATCTCCGGCAGCATTAATGACTTGGGTCAATGTTGCTGGGTCTGAAGCCGTTAACGTTTGTTCACTGGCAGTTTGCGCCACATCGTATGCTCCAGCAATTTTATAGGAAAAATCGGTACCAGTTTGATAATTTTGTTTGCCTGAACCGGCTGGTACAGTGATAATCACGTTACCGCCTTTTCCATCCGGTTGCGTAATTGTGGTGCCATCTGTAAAACCATTTAAAGAATTAGTGAGACTGCTATCAAAAGTAAAACTGCTGGGGACTGGAATCGTAATCGTGGTTCCACCAAAGTTGGCCGCAGAATTAACTTGATTTGATTTAGACCCATTGTCCAAAACTCCATCGGCCTCATTTGCACTGATGTTATAAACGTAATCTGTGTTTGGTAATACCGATCCAACTGCTGTTGTTGGATACGTGCGGCTTGGCGTTGATAAGGACGCCGTTGGACTAATCGTTTGGGTAAACAGCACTGGGGTTTGTGTTGTACCATTAATCGTGTAATTAATAGTATTAGTTGTTGTGCCAATATCTGTCATTGGGGCCGGCTGTCCAAGATAATTACTGTTTTGATCTAAAGTAATTGTCTGACTGAAACTCTGTGTTCCAGTCAAGGTTGAACTGAGCGTATCCGTAATCGTTGTCGAACCATCTGCATTTTTAACAAATGTTGTAGTTCCGCCGGTGGACATCGTGTCAAAATTTTTATTTAGTTGATACACACTGCTGTTGGCAGGAATCGTAATTGTAAACACATCATTCGCAGAACCAGTAAAGCTAAATGTAATTGTCATACCATCTGCACTGGTGCCATATCCCATCGAGTTTTCTGATAATTTAACACCTGCACTAGCTGCCGATACGGCCGCAACCATTGTCCTTCTAGCTCTTACATTCATTAATGGCGCTGCAGTTTGTTTGGTGTCATCCGGAATTACCACCACATTACCAACTGCATCTGTCGCCGTAAGTTCTGTACTTGAGATACTGATATTTTCATCCGAAACAGCCACTGAAGTAGCAGCTGACAAGCTCAAGTCACTAGTATCACTGTTTGACGCACCAATACTAGGAGTTGCGTTAGAAGATTCTGCCGTCGAGGCCAAAGATGTAGATCCATTAGCAACTGAACTTATTGAACCACTAGAAACAGCACTACTAGAAACTGTACTTGTAGATAAGCTCTTCATGCCAGATGCTGTTGCTGATTCGGAACTAGGCGAAGAACTATTATAAGTTGTTGAATTCGTTGCTGAACTCGCATCACTAATTACAGATGATGAACTGGAACTGCTTGAACTTGACTGTGCCGATAAACTAGAGGAACTTGTTGATGAGTTTTTAGAACTATTAGAATTCTGTGTTTTGGAAACAGTACTACTGCTTGTAGATGAGGAGTTATTTGCAGAAGTATTAGAGGGTGCGTTCAAGGAACTTGTAGAAGCTACACTGGAATTTTCTGAACTAGCTGCTGCGGATGAAGAACTCGTACTACTTGTTACAACCGAACTTTCGTTTTCTGCATTCGAAGTATTGTCATTCGCCTGAACCGCATATGGTCCAAAAGTAAACCCTGCTCCAAAAGTAAACAGGGTAATCCCCGCAAAAAGCCATCCCTTAGTGGTTTTATACATCTTATAATGTTCTTTATTTTCTCCACTATCATGAATTAATTTTGAATATTTTTTATTTTTAACTTGCATAACTAATCGCCCTTTCTTTCCGTTTACGTTTTATGCAACAAATCATCAGTTTATATGTATATAGGTATAATTATACCACTTTATAGGAGATCAACCTCTGTCTTTTTAGGTCTTCAACTCATAAGCATACAATTTTTCAGAGAAGACATTAGTATAAATTACAGCCTTACAATGCAAAAAAACAAGACTGAAATTACTCCAGCCTTGTTTCTTCATTATTTTAAAATGCGATCCAAAATCCCTTGAATTAAATCAGCTACTAACTGTTCATAATCTCCCGCTGGCAATTCATCGTGGTGACTGTCCACTACAATTAATGCCCCGAACAGTTGCTGTACACGTGATACCGTCATCCCCGGTTGAATCAAATCATGATCTTTCCACTGCTTAATCAGCTGTAAAACCGTGTAATACATAAAATTTTCTTCCACTGAGGTCTTATTTTTGATTAGCTGTTTCAGTTTTGGATTTGTATACCAAGCCCGTAAAATCAGATTATTGTTCGCTTGATTTCGCAATTGACTCATCACTTTAGGCAATAAAGTTCGTGGATTTTCACTAAGATCACTTGTTGCCAATACCGCTTGCTTCACCCGTTTATTTTCTTCAACATAAACTTGAACAAAGATTTCTTCTTTAGAATTATAAAAACGGTAAAACGTTCCGACCGCAACTTCCGCACGCTTCGTAATTGCAGCAATACTAGTTTTTTTGAAACCTAATTCGTTAAAAGTTTTCTGGGCGGCATTGAAAATTTTTTGTTGTTTCTCTTGCACGCGAAGTTCTCCTTTCAACTATTCACCTGCTGATAAAGCATCCAACATATCAATATGTTTGAGTTTAAAATGCGTCAAAATTCCGATAAACAAGCTAAAGCATCCCGTAATGACCGCGGACCAGATGAAACCTGGATAATGGATCGTCATCGGGAATAAGATACTCCCAGTTTGCGCCTTGACCATAATAAATTGGTGCAAGAACAATCCGATTCCCCAACCAACGACAATTCCAGCAATTGTAAAGATCACATTTTCACGCGCCACATAGGCGGTTACTTCTCGATCGTAGAATCCCAACACTTTAATCGTCGCTAATTCACGCATCCGTTCAGAAATGTTAATGTTCGTTAAATTATAGAGCACAACCAAAGCCAGCGCGCCGGACATCACGATCATAATCAAGACAACCGATCCCAGTCCACCAGTACTTAACGAACTAGCCGCATACCTTGGAAAACTAACGTTCAAAACACCCTTTTCCTTCAGTAACTGCCGACTTAACTTTTCCCGTTGCGCCTTTTTAGTATGGGTTGTTTTCACTAACCGGGTTGTCGTTTGAACAGAGTTACCCGTTAACTTTTTATAGTAAGCCTGAGTGGTATAAAGCCAGTGACCAGCATAGTTGGTGGTCACACCTGTCACCTTAGCCGTCACTTTCTTGCCACCGATCTGAAGGTTAACTGAACTACCAGCCTTCGCATGCATATCGGTTGCGAGTTTTTCGGATAAAATGACGCCCTTATTAGTTAAATGAAGCCTTTTACTTGTTGCAACTGATTTCAATGTCACATACTTGGCAAAGTTAGTCGTTGTTTTCGGAACCATTAAGGTGACCGTATCATTGGCCGTTCCATGTGTCGGTCTAGCTGTAATCGACTTCACCATCACTGGTTTTTGCGCCGCAATATTATCCGCATGAACTTGTTGCGTTGCTTTTTCAACGGTAACCAATGCTTGAAAATGTTGCACGTCTTCATACTGAGTCGGAACCAAGTCGTTCACGGAATCTTGAATCCCAAATCCCGTCAAAATTAAACCCGTACATCCGGCGATTCCCACAATGGTCATGATCATTCTGCCCTTATAACGGAAGAGGTTTCGATAACTCACCTTTTGATTGAAACTCAGATGTGACCAAAGTGGTTTGATGCGTTCCAACAAGATACGTTTACCAGCTTTTGGAGCCCGTTCCCGCATCAAGTTCGTTGGTACCTCGCGCAAATTAATGGTTAGAACAATTAAGGCACTGCCTAACGTCGCAATTAAGCCTGCTACCATTGTCTGAGCAAGATACGACCACGGAATCACGCCCACAAATTCAGTTAGATTATTATTGCTGAGCAAACTAAAGACAAACTGTGGCAAGGTCAGCATTCCCAGCACACCACCAAGTCCGGCACCTAAAATTCCTGCTAACAAGGTATAAACAATGTACTTCATCGCAATTTCACGTTTGGTATAGCCTAACGCGCGCATCAGACCAATTTCACGACGGTTTTTCTCCACCATTCGCGAAATTGTGGAAAATGTAATTAGAATGGCAATGAATAAGAAGAAACCGGGGAAGATAATCGCAATTGCCGCAATACTGTGCGATTCATCAAAGTAATCTTGGTACCCAGGGTTGGTACTGCGATCGTTATACATATAAGTTGGTTTCGCAATTTGCTTAATCTGAACTTCAGAAGCCGCAATCTTCTTTTTCCCAGCTGCGAGTTCTTGTTTAGCCGCTTTGGTTTGGGTCGTTTGATAACCACTTGGGACCTTGGCCAATTGTTTTTCTTGTTGTTTAAGTTTATCAGACTGTTTATCTAATTTAGCTTGTGCACTCGCCTGCAATTGTTTTTGCCGGTCACGAGGTCGCTTGCTTAAAGTTGCTTTCAAACTAGCTTTTTGCCGATCAACCTGGTCATTATAAGCATCTGTTCCGGCTGCATAGTGATTCGAATTTTTAAATTGCACCGCAATCGCAGCATATTCTTTTTGACTAAATGCCCCGTTCGGCACGCAGGCAAAATAATCGACGGTTCCGCTACCTAAATTGGTCGTCCCGCGATCTGTACTGCTGACAAATTGGGGCGAATTAACAAAGCCGACAATTTTAAACGTGCGCCGTTTTAAATTGGTATTCTTAGGAAGCTGATAGGTATCACCGATATGATAACCATTTTCTTTGGCCTTGGCATCTAAAACAATTTGATTAGTTTTAGTTGGTAATTTACCACTTACCAACTTCAATTTATCAAGCTTAGCCTGTTTTTGATAACTGTACACACTGACAACTTGGTTACGACTCTTTTGCAACGTAACCATATGGCTTGCCGCTGTTTGCTTAACATTTTTATTGTGCTTAATTGAAGTTAAATCACTGTTTGTCAGGCCCATGGTTGAGCTAACTTTAACATCACTTAGTTGCTGTTGTTGAAAATAGTGATTTGCTGATTGGTTCAGATCCGGCCCAACCCCTCGAATCCCCACATAGAGTAATGACCCCAACAAAATAATCAGCACGATTGAGACAAATTTACCCATTGATTGCGTAATCTCACGCACGGTAGCCTTAAAATAAGTTCGATTCATTATTTCCACCTACCATTCAATGTTTTCAACGGGGGTTGGGTGCTCGTTGCGTTCAATTCCTTTAACCTGGGCATCCTTTAGATGGATTACCTTGTCGGCCATCGGAGCAATCATTGAATTATGCGTCACAATTAAAACAGTTCGGTGGGTTTTGCGCGCCGTGTCTTGCAGTAATTTCAGAATTTGTTTGCCGGTGTGATAATCTAAAGCCCCGGTTGGCTCATCGCATAAGAGCAACTTGGGATTTTTTGCCAGTGCTCGGGCAATAGCGACTCGCTGCTGCTCGCCACCTGATAATTGGGCTGGAAAGTTTGCCATTCGTTTTTCCAGGCCGACATGCTTAAGCGTTTCATCCACATCTAAAGCGTCCGAAGCCACCTGACTAGCCAGTTCCACGTTTTCGTGGGCCGTTAAATTAGGAATTAAATTATAAAACTGGAAAACAAATCCCACCATAGTTCGGCGATATTCAGTTAATTGACGTTCAGTATAAGTGGCAATATCTTGGCCATCAATGATAATGCTGCCCTCGGTTGGATGATCCATACCGCCCAGCATGTTTAAAACCGTTGATTTTCCGGCTCCTGACTCGCCTAAAATTATGACCAGCTCACCTTCATCAATATCAAAACTAATTTTATCGTTCGCAACGATTGTATTATTTTCCATTGTATATTTTTTTGTTTCGTCTTTTAATGTAATAAACGCCATTTTAGTAATCGTCCTCTCTGATCCTGTTTCGTTATTACTTGAATTATAGCATTTAAAATCTGGCTTTAATGAACCTAAGCAAATTAAAAAACACCATTATATAAACAGATTTCTCAACCTTCATATATATTGGTGTTTTCAAAATTAATTTACCGAATTAAATTGTTGTTCAGACTGTAATGGATACTCAGTCGGTTTGTCGGCATTTAAAACTGCCGGTGTTAGCGCTACTCGCGTAATTGTCTGATCAGCATAAGGTTGCATGTAATAGGCGCCCTCGTCCAAGCTCATATACCCGCGATACTGCGAATAATCACAGCCACCTTCATCGTCAGCTTTAACACCCTTAGGAATTTCCACACTATTCAAGATGTGTGACAGGGCATTAATCGAACTAGCTGTAGTGTCAGCCTTTTCTGTATTCTCACGGATAAATGCCGCTCTTACGAATCGGGACACCGATGTATAATCGCCAGGTAGTCCCAGCGCACCACTGCCTAAACCATAAGCATCAGATTTAAATTCACCATAGGTTTTTTCACCATGTGAAGTTGGTTTTAATTGAACGTAATTATTCAGATTCTTCAAATGCCACTGAAAATCAGGACTGTTGGTCATCACTTTGGCGGGATCATCCATCACGTGCATCCCATCACCGTCTTGCTCTAATACCACACAGGCACCAGTTTTATCAGCCACAATCCAATGAAGTGGCACAACCATTTTAAATAGATCATTGGCCACGGCCACAATATTGACGTCATTAATTTTAGCTTTTAAACCAGCTACACTAGTAACATTGCCAAGGATCCAATTAATCATCTCGTGAGGGGCCAAATTTATTTTATCAGCTTCAGTTTCTTCGGCAAACTTTGCCAAGCCGTCAAAGTAAAGCGTCGCCGCCCCCACACCAGCCTCGTTAACGCCATCAACCAGGATGTAGCCATTCAGATCACGGCCAGCACCGGTAAAACCTAGTTTGGTATCAAAACCTTCTGCATCAGCATCGCTTTTAAAATGAAAATTACGGGGAACCACAACAGGACGGCCGCCCAATTCAAACGAAAAATCCATTGTTCGCGCTAAAAACCAGTTCCCTTTTGCATTCTGATACATTACACTCGTACACATCAGTGCGTCACATCCCATCGATCATTTTTTAAAACTTAGATTCAGTATATTCTGATTAAAAACGCAATTCAATTAGAAATTACGTGATCACTCATCTTTTCACCAATCAAAATTAGTAGGAATTTTGGTGAAGATTATTGCGTAAAACTTGAATAATAGGTGCAGTGGAGGCGTTGATGAAAGAGTGTGTCGATGTCACTTGGCGATTTATCGCTTAGAGAGGGAGACTGGAGAGGTCCGCTTCTGGCCTGAAGGGCAAAAATTTAGCTCGCAAGCGACCCACACGGCCCCACATCAGCGCCGGAACGAAACTAAAAGCAGGTAAAAACTTAAATAAAATCTAATTAGAGGTACTACCTACTAAAATTTGACACATACATATGCTTGGAACCATTTTAAAACCTAACTAATTTGTGTTAAACTAGCCCATAAGGTGCCAAATCTTATCAGACAATTGTCTGATGCGTGCTAAAACACGCCGCACTATTTAATATAGTGCTTTACAAGCAACCATCCCGACTACTATGATGGTTGTTTTTTTGTATTCTGCGTTCAAAATATTTAAGGAACCATCTAAAGCCAAATTTTTAAAAGCAGTTAATTAATGGGCTTAATTTTTCTGCCTAAATCCACTTTTTTGTCCTCTATTTTTTTGATATAATTAGGATCCGCGCCCTGTATCGTTAACAAATACAACGGGATTTTTTATATTTAAAACTATCTGGCTTATTTCATATCATTTTAGTTAAGAGATGAATTTTTTGACACAACACGAATGGCTATTGTCACCCTTATTTACTGGGATTTTTGTCACCCTTGGAATTATTTTGTTTTTCCAGCTAATTACCCGTTCAATGATAACCCACTCTAGGACGGAAGAAAAACCGATCAATTATTTAGTGGGTCGGCTATCCATTTTAAGTGTAGTTTACTTTTCTATATTGGGAGTGTACTTTGAATATGCTGCTGCCCACACCAAGCAAGATGTGGCATTTGTAGATTTTCGATTATTGCTATTATTCTATGTCATTATTTATTTGGGACAGCGAACCAGTTTAATTGTGATTTTATCAAGCTTCATTGCCCGTGCGGCATTCTGGGGTCTCACAATGGGCACCCTTTACTTTGTTCTTACCACGGTTCTCATCTATTTGTTTGTAAGTGTTATTGTATACATTGTTCGATATTTCCATCTAAATCAATTAATCTTGATCGGGCTGTTAGATATCGTTGTCGGTGTGTTTTGGATAGTCTTTCACTTCATTCGTTTCCGCTATTTTAATGATGTAACGGTCTCTTCATCTTGGTATTATTGGATGGCCTTTATCATTATGAACTTTTCTTTGTACTACGGACTGACGCGCTTAAACAATGAAAATGACTACTTAACCAGCTTGACTCATCAAGCAAGTACTGATCCACTGACCAAACTAAAAAATTATTCCGTATTCAAAAAAGATTTTAATGAAGAATTCCATGCTTTTAAAAACGTCGATCAGCCATTAACAATGATTGCCTTTGATATTGATCATTTCAAACGTGTAAATGATCAGCATGGTCATTTAGCTGGTAATGCCGTTTTAAAAGCTGTTAGTCACCTCGTTGCCGAAAAAACGAAAACTATTCCTCAAGCAAAGTGCTACCGGGTGGGTGGTGAAGAATTTAATATTCTTTTACCTGATGTTACTTTAGAACAGGCTGCAAAATTTAGTTATCAGCTCCAGTCTGAAATTCGAGAAACAACTTTCAAAATCAATGAAAACAAAGCTATTCAGGTAACCATTTCTATGGGCGTTTCGACACTTCAAAAATCAGATGTTACACAAAATCTATTATACGAACGTACCGACCAAATGCTGTACCATTCAAAAGGTAAGGGACGCGATTGTGTCACCGTATCTAAACCGGAGACAAGTGATCCCAAGTCACTCTACGGCCAGGAAAAGTTTTCTAATAAAATTTAAATTAAAACCCTTCATATTTTCTATATATGAAGGATTTTTTAAAAAATTGAGTTTGTTATTATCACCATGGACAATTAGTTCCCGTTACAGAATCGAATTTGTTGCCCCAGCAAACATATTTAAACACCAAGTAACGCGTACCATCCCGTATTTTTCTATTGTGCCTTCAAAGATCTGTGATAAAATTATGTCGTTATCGTATTATTCAATTTACAAAAAGAATCAATATTTGGTGTCAAAAAGTTTTGAGCTCTAGGTCGGAGGAAACTATTATGATTCGTTTTTGGGGACAACCAAAATTCCTTTTATACCCATTACAACCAATTGGTTACGAACTCTTTTTGCGCGAAAAAGTGACTAATGGTTGGGTTTTACCGACTGATTTTAAACGTTTCCCAGCGCAGCAAATTGCTGAGCTTCTGGTTCGAACAACATCACAATTCGCAGCTAAGTTTAAAAATATTTCTATTAACTTAAATCCTGAACAGTTTGTCGATTCAGACTTCTGTAATGCACTGCAAAGCACTAAAGAGCAGCTTTTGCCAGTTACTTTAACGGTTGAGCTCACAGAACATAACAGCCCCACGCTAGTCACTGAATCTCAAATCTACGAAGCTGCCAAACACTTCTCTGCTTGCGGCATTGACCTGATTATCGATGACGTTGGTTTTGGGAACAATCAGCTTAAAAGAATTCAATCTCTAGACCCTTTTATCCAAGAGTACAAATTTGGCATGCAAAATTTTCGCACAAATAAAGTTCTAGATAAATTGATTCCGCAACTAATATTCTGGAATGAACAGGCTCAAAAGAACCACAAGTTGTTTACAGTCGGGGGAATTGAATCAAAGGATGATCTCCTCCTCCTCAGTGATTGTAAAGTTGACATGCTGCAAGGGTTTGCCCTTGGCCATCCTGTTTACTTACCCACATCTGATGATCGGACTGCCACAACCGTTCTACCCTTTAATAAGGCTAATTAATTCAAAAATGGTGTTTGACTTAATTAAAGTCAGACACCATTTTTCGATTGTTCACAACTTACTTGGTAAATTTCTGTCGGTCTGGACTCTTCAAATTTGCTTTAATGACGGCAAGAACAGATATTTTAACTTAGTAATATTATCACGAGTTTAATAAGTCATTAAATATTTTCCAAACACACAAAGTTAAAATCTTACCAGAGCATTAAACACCAAGCTTTTCTTGTAAATAGTTATAATAAAAGCAAGGAGGTACTAGACATGTCAATATATGATTACACAGTAATGCTAGAAAACGGCAATACCTACTCATTATCAAAATATCGTGGTCACCCTTTAATTATCGTGAATACAGCAACTAAATGTGGCTTTGCCCCGCAATTTAAACAACTTGAACAACTCTATCAGCAATACAAAGATCAGGGACTGGTCGTATTGGGATTCCCATCTAACCAATTTAAACAAGAAGTTGCTACCAGTGAAGAAGCCGCTGCAGCTTGCCGTACGACTTATGGAGTTAGTTTTCCCATGCACACCATTGCGGATGTCAACGGCAAAAACGCCTTACCTTTATTTAATTATTTAACCCAATCTGCTCCAGGCGCCTTGGGCTCTGCCATTAAATGGAACTTCACTAAGTTTTTAGTGGATTCTGAAGGCAATGTTGTAAAACGTTACGCACCCAAAACCAATCCTTTAAAGATGACAGATGAAATCGAAAAAGTCCTCAGTAAAAACGTAAAATAACTTAAAAACATCCAGACCTGTAAAAAGGTTCTGGATGTTTTTAAGTTTCCTGAATTCTTTCAAAATATTGATCTCGTTATTTTAACCTGTTACAAACATCCCTAAACTTTTTACACAACTAGTTGGCCTTTTTTATAAATGGCTTTGTCCACTTGTTGCACTGCCTCAATTTTTTCCAAAGGATTTTCCTTCAACACTAAGAAGTCGGCAACCTTTCCAGCTTCCAAACTGCCATAATCATCACTAATTTTTAATAAATCAGCCGCATAACTGGTCGTCCCCAATAGTGCTTGATAAGGAGTTGCCCCAATTTTATGAACCATTAAAGCCAATTCTTCCCAGGTCCCAGTTTTAAAACTATTAAATGGGGTTCCAGCGTCCGTTCCGGTCACTAGCTTGACACCTTTTCTAAGCGCCATTCCGATGTTTTCATAAAAGGCTTTTTCGACTTGTTTATTCTTTGCCATCATGTATGCTGGGACTTTACCTTTGCCGTACTCAGAAATACATGCTGGCGCATTTAAAGTTGGCACTAAATAAACATGATGCTCCTTCATAAATGTCGCCTGTTTTTCATCTATATAAATCCCATGTTCAATTGAATCAACTCCGGCATCCAGTGCCAATTGAATCCCTTGATGACCTTGTGCATGTGCCGACACAATCATATGTTTCGAATGAGCTTCCGCAACTGCCACTTTCATTTCACCGATACTCAACTCGGTATCATCTACTTGATCACCTGCTGACATGACCCCACCCGTTACCATTAATTTAATATTTTTTGCTCCATTCTTAAACGCGATTCGTACTGCTTTGCGCATTTCGTCTGGGGAACTAATTAAATAAGAAAAATTAGTACTGCCATTTTCATTCTCAGGTGAGTCACCGTGACCGCCAAATATAGAAAATGGGCGCCCGCTTGGCACAATTTCAGGTCCTAAAACTTTGGTTTGCTTTGCAATTTTATTTAGCTTGATATCTGTATTAAACGCACAGCCGCATTCACGAATGTAGGTCACGCCAGAATGCAGGAGATCTTTTAAATTCTGCAACGCCGTAAAAGCAACTTCGGTTTCTGTTAAGAAATCCATTTTATTTGTTACTGGATTTAACATGATGTGGGTATGGGCATTAATCAATCCCGGCATAACGTACTGGCCGTTTAAATCCACTTGAGGATTATCATTTGTAGGTGTACCAGTCCTCATCTCTGTAAATTTTCCAGTTTCATTGTCAACTGTAAAGTATGTATTGGGTATAATTTTGTTATCGATCCCGTTAAATAAGTTAGCATTCGTGTAAGTTGTTTTCATTTTTGCATTTTCCTCATGTTTTCTTAATATTTACTAATTTAATTTTAACATTGATGGAACCATTTAGAAACTCATAATTGTTTATGTAAACAAAAAAACGATTTTCACTAAGAAATTTCTCAGCAGAAATCGAATTCCAATAATCTTTAAAAGTATGCGGTATAAAATAGATAACCCGCTAATCCAAAGGCAGCAAACGCGATGATCGTCCGTAACGGTTTAACCGGTACATGGCGAACCACCACTGGACCGGTGTAGCCACCAATAAACATCCCAATCCCAAGGGGAACCACCATCCACCAATAAACTTTGGTTGTAAAAGCATAGATAACAAGCGATAAAATATTTGTCATAAATGCGGCAAAATTTTTAATTGCATTGGTTACGGCAAAGGATTCGTTCAAAGTTACAATGAGAATCGACAACAAAATTATCCCCGCTGACGCTCCAAAATACCCAATATAAACACCAACTAGAAAGATTGCAATATTTTTTAAAATAACAGTTTTTAAACTACTCTGGTCAGTTTTAGCTTGCGGTGGTTGCCGTCTAAATTGTGACCATAGCATCAAAACTCCTGCCCCAAAAACCAAAAATGGAACCACCCGTTCAAAGGTCGTCGCTGGCGCAAATACTAGTAAAACACTTCCAACGACACCACCCATTAGGGTATAGGTGGTTACTTGCCAGGCCGTTTTTCGACTATGGTGTAATTCTCTTAATGAAGACAAACTAGATCCGGCTCCTGTAAAAATCAAAGCGGCCGTATTCGTCACATTCGCGCTAACTGGAGGTAGTCCTAACAAAAGTAATACCGGATACGAAACCAATGACGCCAATCCGGCAATTGACGAAAGCAGACCAGCGGCTATTCCTGTAACCAATAAAATTATAAATGTAAGCCATAGTGACAAAATTGCTACCCTCTTTTTTAGGTTCTTTATACAAAATTACTGAAAGTCATTCGTTTCAATACATTTCCCGAAAATCAATAAATCATTCCACTTTAACGCCCGCATTTTTTTCCATTCTCTGAGCCCAGATATTGATTCCCAAAGAAATTAGCATCAATACCAAAGCAACCAACATGATATTATGAAGACCGTTATGTAAAATTACCCGCAT
Source organism: Pediococcus damnosus (assembly GCF_001611155.1). Classification (NCBI taxonomy): domain Bacteria; kingdom Bacillati; phylum Bacillota; class Bacilli; order Lactobacillales; family Lactobacillaceae; genus Pediococcus; species Pediococcus damnosus. The sequence goes on along the minus strand of NZ_CP012294.1, from coordinate 1,103,392 downwards.
TTGTGGAATTAGGTGGGCTGGTAACGAACTAATATTAGTTGCATCACTTAGCTTATTCATCATCTTCATCGTAATCGTGCCATTTGACCGATTAACGCCCTTTCGAAGAGCACCATTCATGACTAAACCAAAAATTGATGCGGTGAATGTTTGACTAAGCATTCGAATTAAGAAACTAAACGAAGTCGCAACGGGAACATCCTCTTTATCGGCATCCTGTTGAACCTTGACTTGGAGTTCGTTGAAACACGCTCCATTACCAAATCCTTCAAATGCTCCGGCCACCAATAGAACCCAGTATGGCGTTTTAACACCACCAATAACCAGAAAAACAAACGAAATAATCAGCATGATAATGCCCATTGCAATAACTCTTTGTGGTGTAAAATAACGGCGTAATGGTGCTACCGATCCAGAGCCCATAAAATTAGTAAATGAACTTGGAATTTGCGTAGCTCCCCCAACAAGCGCACTAGTTCCCAGCAAGCCTTGAGCCCCACATTGGACTATAGATCAGGAATCCAACAAAAGCACCCCAAATCAATGTAAATAACGCAAAATCGACTACTAAAGCTCGATTTTTAAATAGGCGACTGGGAATAATTGGATCTGCAGCTCTTTTTTCAAAATGAGCCATCCCTGCTAAACAAATAATGGCAACGATAAAGGCAGCACCCACTAAAACATTGTTGCCACTCCCAATCATTTCAATGCCCGTCAATAAACTGATCAAGCCAACACTCATAAAAATGGCACCTGAATAATCGACCGGTTTGGTTTTGTGCGGTTCCTTTTTTAGTTTGTAATAAATTTGGACCAACAAGATGGAAAGTAACCCAACCGGAATATTCAAATAAAAAACCCAGTGCCAAGTGAATGCATCGACAATGAAACCACCCACTAAAGGACCGATGATCGTTGCGGTACTATAGCTTGCCGAAACCAGCCCTAGCACTTGCATACGTTTACGGGGATTTTCATACATCCGCGCATAAATAATGTAAGGTAATGAAACAACCCCACCATTACCGATTCCTGCAATCGTTCTAGCAATAATCAGAAAAACAATATTGGGTGCTAACCCTTGAAGTAAAGAACCCACAACAAAAATTAACGCTGCTAGTTGATAACTACGCTTATTTCCAATATGCTCCCCTAATTTGCTCCATAACGGCGTGCTAACAGCCGTTCCAAGTAAAAACACGGCCACAATCCAGCCCATCATTTCAATTCCGTGGAGATCAGAAATAATGGCTGGTAAGGCAGTGTTAATAATCGTACTATCCAGGCCACTCATCGCGTTCGATAATAATAACGCACAAGTAACAATTAAGATATTTCGTTTCGACAAAAGATTTCTCTTCTTCCCTTAAAAAGTTCACTAACTTTTATATTACAACTTATTTACCCAATGCGGAATAATTGGTATTATTTTTTTCAACCATCAAGCTTTGGTACTAGTTAACTGTTCCGAAAAATGATCAACACCTATATTTTTGGTCGCACGGTATAAGTGAAAAATTATCCAGTAAAACCAAATAAAAAAATAGCCTCCCAACCCACAGTTAGTGAATTAGAATGACTATTTATGCTTGGTTTTATTAAAACTTATTTTCGTTTATCGTGCTGAATTACATATGTTCCGCCAACTAACTCTGAACTGCCACCAGTTGCAAAATCAGATGTCTGAACAGTCATTTCAGAAGATGACTGATCATCCTTATCACTGTTAGCAGATGCTTTTTCAGTTACTTGTGAAGCTTCACTTTGAGCATTACTAATGGCTCGTGACGTTGCTTGGAATTGAATCACTGGAATAGCAGCTTGTTGATAAGAGTCATTTAAATCTGGAACCTCAACTTTTGAAGCCGCTTTGGTGGTTACAAATGCACTCAAATCAGTTAAATAAGCTGTACGATCTACTCGTTGATGCTGCGTTGTACTAATCTGAACCGCATCAGTTGCTTGACTCATCACTTTTGAAATTGTAGCATTCAAAACTGCTGTTTGCGCCGTTTGAGTGGTAGCCGGTGTAGTTACTGCTTTAACAGCCATTGTCGTTGCACTGGTAGCAGCTGATGAACTAGTCTTAGCATCTGAACTAGCCGATTCGGCTGAACTTGCGGTCGAAGATACTGAAGCACTTGAAACTGCAGAACTAGAATCTTCAGAGCTAGCCGCAGAAACTGAGGTAGCTTCACTACTTGTTTGATCAGTCTTCAAATCTGAAGATGATCCTGGGGTAGCTTCACTAGCTGCAGAAGATGCCGCGCTGGTAACCTCTGAACTATTAGAAGCAACCACATTGCTGGCTGCGCTACTAATTGGTGAAACGCTGGCTGCATTTGAAGATGCAGGATAAACAACGCTTGAAGCTGAACTAGCTGTAGTAGTACTCAAGCTAGGTGCCAATGAGGCAGCAACTGAACTACTTGCACTATTTGCAGCAGCCTGCGAACTAGCAATTGCAGAACTTAAAGCGGCACTTGATGCTGCATCAGAAGCCTTCTTGGAATCCTCGCTTGAAGCAGATTTTTTAGAACTGCTTGAGCTAGCTGAAGAAGCGGCACTTGAATAACTAGAAGATGTCTTTGTTTGATCAGCACTACTATAGTTAGCTTTTGAACTAGTAGCTGAACTCATTGCATAGGAATTTGAATATGCATAACTACTTGATTTTGTCTGATTAGAACTAGCTTCTGTTGAATTTGCAGAAGTGTCCGCCGATACATGAGGTGCATTAAATGTCCCTACAGCACTAATGCCCACCAAAACCAGGCCAGCATATAGCCATTGTTTATGTACCTTATACATCTTAAAATGTACTTTACCATTTTGATTCTGTTCATTATTTTTCATGTGATAAACCTCCAGACCTTAAACAGTATAAGAAACTCTTAAGTTCATTATACGACATTTCTTAAGGATTGGGTACTTCTAAAATGATTAATTGCAATTATTTTTACAATTCATACTTTTTTTATTTGAATTTAGCTTATTTAGTTTGTACTTCAGCTTGTACTTTCCGTTGATGGCTAATTGCATTTTTCAATATGAATGGTGCAATCATCGTCACAAGAATGATAACCAAAATCACATCTGAGTAATGAGTTGGATCAATTAAATGAGCAGAAAAGCCAATTTGGGCAGTGATTAGCGCCATTTCTCCTCGAGAAATCATTCCGGCACCAATCACATAATTACTTGCTAAATTGAATCCAGATAGTTTACCGCCAATTCCACAACCAACTAGTTTTGTCGCAATTCCCAGAATTGTCATCAAAACTACAAAACCTAATGATTGGAATAAATGGGAAAAATCCATATTTAGGCCGACACTGACAAAGAACATCGGAATAAAAACGGCATACCCAATTGGTTCAATACTTTGATCAATTTCATCGTGGGCAGGCGTCATCGCAACAGCAATCCCCGCAAAGAAGGCTCCAACAGCACCACTAAGACCAACCATTTCCGCTAACCAAGCCATCCCAAGGCAGATAATCATCGACATAATTGTCCGACTAGAGGTCATAAAAAGTTTATCAGCAGTGCGCATTAAATAAGGGGCAATCCATTTAATGACAAGGTACACGCCAACAAAGTACAGAAGTTGTTTAAAAATAACTAAGCCGAGATTCTCATTTCCAGCGGAATCACCCATCATGCTAACCATAATACTTAACAAAATGACGCCGATAATATCATCGGCAACGGCTGCTCCTAAAATAGTCGCACCCTCTTTAGTGTTCAAGACTCGGAACTCTTTTAGCACCTCCACCGAAATGCTTACGGACGTTGCTGAGAACACAACCCCAATAAAGAAACATTCGAGACGACTGAAATGAAACAACAATCCAGCCCCTCCCATGATCACCACAGGGAAGATAACGCCAATAACAGCCACCACCAAGGCTGGCCGCAGATATTTTTTCAGTAAAGCAATATTACTTTCCAATCCAGCGATAAACATCAAAATGATTACGCCAAGATCTGCAAATGTTTGCACCAGCGTATTTAAATGAATCCAATTTAAAATAGCCGGGCCCAAAACGACCCCGACTAAAAGCTGCCCAATGACCCCTGGGACACCCATTCGTTGGCTAAAATGACCAACAAATAACGTTAAAAATAAGATTAAACAAAGTGTCCCAATAAATTCCATATTGCAGCCTCCATAAGTTTAAATAAGATAAGATAAATCGCTGGCTGCGGTTGGATAAGCGAAAATGGTTTGTTTCAAGTTTTCTGGTGTGAGCTGGCCATTAATCGCCATGGCAAAATAATTAATTAAATCATCCGCTTCGCTACTCATTAAACTTGCGCCAACAACCGCACCGGTTTTTTTAGATGTTATTACTGTAGCATGTGCCAGCGGTTCGTTCAAGCGCCGATAAGTAAACCATCCAGTTAAATCGAGATCTTTAATCTCAAATTGATCTGCTTTTTCTTTAACATCGGCTGCTTTTAACCCTACCATGGCCAAACGGGGTTCTCCATAAACAACGGTTGGGATTGCCGGATAAGCAATTGCTGTCTGATCACCTGCAAATTCTTGAGCCAAATACTGGGCCTCAAATCCGGATACAGGTGTCAACTTAGGTTGCTTTTTGTCCACAACATCTCCAAGGGCAAAAATATTTTCGGTCGTTGTTTGCAAATGGTCATTGACTTGAACGCCACGCTTAGAAAATGTCACACCGGCTTGATCTAACGCTAAGGTATCATCGTTGGGTACCCGTCCCGCTGTACAGAATACTTGATCTGTTTGCAAACTGAATCCTTGGGCACTCACAAGTTCATAGCCTTGCTCGTTTTTTTCAATGCGGCTAACATCCACGCCGTAATGAAATTGCACGCCATTGGCTTCAAGTTGTGAAATTAAACGTTTCACATCAGCTGCCGGGAATGCTTTTAAAGGTCGATCGTTGTGATGCACAATATGAACTTCTGCTCCTGCAGCACTGGCAATGGCGGCAAATTCAAATGCAATATAGCCACCACCCACAAAGGTTACAGATTTTGGCATCGTCGGCATTTTTAAGAAGTCCGTGCTCGTTTTGAAATGTTCTTTACCATCAATTTCTAAAATTCCTGGGCGAGCCCCGGTTGCAATCACAAACTTATCAGCTTTTACCTGTTTGTCACCAACTTGAATCGTATGTGCATCTTTAAATTTCACTGAACCGTCAATAACGGAAATATCAGCATCCTCTAGTCCCTTTTTCGTCCCAGAAGAGACAGGATCCGTAAACGTTTTTTCAAATTTCATTAAATCAGCCCACTCAATCTTAGGAGCCTTTTGAATCCCTTTGCCAACTAAGTGTTCTGCCTGCCGTTTTGCATCCAGGGCTGAAATTAAAACTTTTTTAGGATCACAGCCCCGATTAGGACAGGTTCCACCCCATAAATTTTCTTCAACAATTGCCATGTTTAGATTTTGCGCCTTTAAATCATAGGCCAAAGCGCTACCACCTGGGCCAGCACCAATAATTACAACATCAAATTTATCCATTTTTGAGCCACTCCTTTAGTTTTTAATTTACCGTTGCACTTCGCTCAAATACCTCATAACTTGTTGCCGATTAAGATAACCAACTTTTTTATGTTCATGCATCACTGCAATCACGTCAGTTTCAGCGAGGGTCATAAAAGCACTCTCCAGTGTTGCCGTATCTTCAAGCTCTTTTGCTTTTTCTGAATTATCAATGGTTTTTAAAACGTATCCCGTTTTTATCAATTTAGCTAACGGGGTTTCATACATATTTTTGGCAACGGAACTCGCGAAAAAGTTCTCGACAAACTGATTAGCCGGATGTTGCACAATGTTCTCTGGCGTATCCGTTTGAAGCAATTTGCCATGACTCATCACACCAATTCGATCCCCTAACTTCAGGGCTTCATCCATATCATGGGTGACAAAAACAATGGTATTATGCATTTTCTGATGGAGATCTAACACCAAATCCTGTAATTGGGTCCGCACGATGGGGTCCAACGCACTAAACGGTTCATCAAATAAAACTACGGGTGGTTTAGCAGCAATCGCCCGAATAATTCCAATTCGTTGTTGTTCACCACCAGATAGTTCATCAGGCATCCGATCCCGATATTCATCAGGATCCAATCCAACCTGAGTCAGCAGATCATCCACAATTTTTGCCGTTTCTTTTTTCGGCATTTTTTTCATATCTGGAATAACACTCACATTTTGTGCAACTGTCATGGTTGGAAACAAAGCAATTTGCTGCAAAACATACCCAATATCGAGTCGTAGGCTTTGTGTGTCAATGTCTTTTAACTTTTTGCCCTCAAATAGAATATCCCCGCTTGTTTGAGTAATTAATTGGTTGATCATTTTTAAGGTCGTTGTTTTTCCGCTTCCGGAAGTTCCCACAAGCACAAATAGTTCCCCAGGTTGGATTGCTAAATTTAGATCATGGATGGCTACATTTTCACCAAATTCCTTACGAACATTTTTAAACTCAATAACTGGCACTTTTGGTTTTATCATTTGTCATCCCTCAACAATCCATGAGAAATTAAGTACTGCTTGGCAACTTTTGCAGCGGACTCCTTTTTCACATTCACTTTGTAATTCATTTCTTGCATGTCAGAATCTGAAATCTTACCAGCTAATTTGTTTAAAGATTTCACAACTTCAGGATGACTAGCCGCAAATTTTTCCGTCATGATTGGTGCCCCCTGGTAAGGAGGAAAAACATGCTTGGTATCTTTTAACATCACTAAATTCAGCTGTTTAATCTGACTGTCAGTTGAATAGGCATCCCCAATGTTAATGTTCCCTCGTTGGAGTGCTTCATATCGTAGACTTGCCTGCATGGAATTGACTTTGAAGTCTAACCCATATTTCTTCTTAATTCCTTTTAGGCCATCCGTACGGTTCATAAACTCTAACGTCATCCCAGCATTAATTTTGTCTTCGATTTTGCGTAAATCTCCGATTGTTTTTAAATTATATTTATCTGCAAACGATTTTTTTACAGCCACTGCAAAGGTATTTTGATATTTCATTGGTTTTAAGTACGCGATATCGTCTTGTGATTTAAGGTCGTCTCTGGCCTTAACATAAGTTTGATGGGCATTCAAATTAGTGGTGTTACCCGTTTTTTTAACCAAACTTTCCAGAACCGTTCCAGAAAATTCAGGATAAATATCAATGCTTTTACTTTTAAGCGCATTAAATAAGAAGCTGGTTGTTCCAAAATTTGACTTCAAAGTAACCGTTACGTTTTTATCATCTTGCACAATCAAATCTTTATACATATGAATCAAAATATCTGGTTCAGATCCCAGTTTTCCGGCAATGATGATATTCTCTTTAGGTTGGGCAGCAGCTTGATAACCACTCACACCAATGAATCCTATGATAATCACTGCAACTGTCACAATGACAGTCCGTAGTTTCGCCTTTTGTAAAACTTTGATTAAGGTGCTCAAAACAATTGCAAGCAAAGCCGACGTAATTGCTCCGATTAAAATCAATGATGTATCATTTTGATCAATTCCAAGTAAAATAAAATTACCTAACCCGCCAGCTCCAATTAATGCGGCCAGGGTTGCGGTTCCCACGATTAGGACCAAAGCGGTTCGAATTCCGGATATAATTACCGGAAGTGCAATCGGAATTTCTACTTTAATTAGTTTGCGCATGCGCGACATTCCAAACGCATCTGCCGCTTCTTCTATAGAAGGATCAATTTCGTCAATGCCCACATATGTATTCTGAAAAATTGGTAGCAATGCATAAATCACAAGAGCAATAACTGCTGGCACACTCCCAATCCCGACCAGTGGAATTAAAAGTCCCAACAAAGCTAAGGACGGAATTGTTTGGAGGACACTCGTAATTTGCAAAAGTACTTCGGCCACGCTTTTGTGATGAGTTGCCCAAATTGCCAATGGAACAGCAATTACAATGGCAATCAGTAAAGATGTCAATGATATCTGTAAATGCTGCCACAAAGCTTTAAGAAGCTCGGTTCTTTGATCTAAAAATGTATTCCATAATGTCGTCATAATAACGCTCCAAAAATTAGTTTATAGTTTTATTCTCTCACATTCCGATTAAATTACCATACAATATACTCAAGAAACAGTGTAAATAAAGAGACGAACAGTGACTTTGTAGCCGCTCTTCGCCTTTAAATTTATCTAAAATTAATTGTATGAATCGTTAAAAGTTAAGTTTTACTTCTTTGGGTTTCGTTTCAACTAACACTTTTCCGTGACGGATTGAATACAACACTTCCGAATGTTCGTTCAAGGCATTATAAAAATTATCATTATTCATAATAATGCAGTTAGCTGGTTTGCCAACTTCAATTCCGTAATGATCACTGATATGCAAAGTTTTGGCAGCATTGTTTGTCACAAAATTATAAGAATCCAGAATGCTTTGATAGCCCATCAGTTGGTCGGCATGAATTCCCATGTGGACGGCATCCATCATGTTGCCGTTTCCCATTGGATACCAAGGATCCTTAATATCGTCTTCGCCAAATGAGACGTTGATCCCGGCTTCATTTAATTCTTTAATGCGTGTAATTCCACGGCGTTTAGGATAGGTATCAAACCGTCCACCTAAATGAATATTGACCAGTGGATTAGACACCATATTGATATTAGCCAATTTCAATAAACGAAATAGTTTATAGCAGTAAGCATTATTATAAGATCCCATTGCCGTTGTGTGACTGGCAGTAACCCGGTCTGATAGCCCTGTTTCATAAGCCAGCGTTGCAAGTACCTCTAAGTTGCGTGAATTGGGATCATCAATTTCATCACAATGCACATCAATCAATCGGTCATACTTTTCAGCCAACTCTGCGATGTAGTGTAATGATTGAACTCCATAATCACGAGTGAATTCATAGTGAGGAATCCCGCCAATAACATCGGCACCTTCTTTAACGGCGGTTTCCAGTAGTTCTTTTCCGTGGGGATAAGATAAAACACCCTCTTGTGGAAAGGCAACCAGTTGAATTTCTACCTCATCTTGCATCTCAGCTTTAACTTCCAGTAAAGCCTCTAAAGCTGTCATCGTGGGATCCGTTGTATCCACATGACTACGTACAACCTGAATGCCATTTTCAATTTGTTTACGAAGCGTGGCCTTAGCTCTTTTTTTAACATCCTCACGGGTTAACTTTTTCTTTCTTTCCGACCAAATTTGAATACCTTCAAATAAAGTGCCACTCTGATTCCATTCAGGATCACCAGCGGTTAAAGTGGCATCTAAATGGACATGGGAATCCACAAACGGTGGTAATAATAATTTACCATCCGCTTCAATTACTTTTTCATTTTCACGAGCTGCAAGTTGCGTATCGATTTCTGTAAATTTGCCATCTTCAATTCGCACAACCTGTTTAGTTTCATTGTTTTCAATATAAACATTTTTGATTAACATTATTTGCACTCCTTGTATTTTTAGTAGGTTTAATTTTGATGACTAAGTAATATGTTGCATTTAATTTTCATAACCAAATAGTAAGCAATCCCAACCAGAATCATCGTAATAAATGTTGCTCCTGTATGATTTTGAATCCAGGGTACGCGTTGGAGGAGCAAGTAGACCAGAACACCAACAACCCACAAGCAAAACGCCAGCCAGTGAACCCCACCACGATACCAGTACCGACCGCCCTTTTTAGATAGCTCTGTTGGTTGATAGTTTCTTCTTCGTACCAGGTAAAAGTCAACACACATGATACTAACAATGGGCCCAAGCACCATACCAACATAATCTAGAAAAGCTGTAAAAGTATCCAGGAAACTTCCCACAAATACTGGAATAAACGTTACTAAGGTAGCTAGAATTGTCACAATCCATAAAGACTTTTTCAGACTTATTTTTGGAAAAATATTATTTACGGCTGACCCCGCAGCTTGTAAATTAACTGCATTGGCTGTCATGCTAGTTAACACAATCACAACCATGGCAATTGATCCGAGTCCTAAACGATTTGCAATCGTGCTGGGATCAGAATTATTGGCATCATAAACATCAGAAGTGATCGCAATACTGATTGTCGCAACCAGGCCGATAAAGGCAAACCAGAACACGCCAAGATCTGCTCCTAGGAACGGTGCGGTAATTGCCGTACCCTTTTTATTTGTAAAGCGCGTAAAATCTGCTCCTGCAGTGACCCAAGCTAGATTGAATGCTGCTAATGTATCAATTGCACTACCGAATGGCATTTTTTGGTGACTTGGCACTTTCCAATTAGCAATTTGAGAAAAAGATACATCACGAAAAACAACGATCGATTCCCATAAAACGAAGATAATAACAAGAATTATACCTATTCGTTCTATGATTTGAATCGACCGTTGTCCGGCAGAAATACTTATTAAGTGTAAAATACTCATAACCAAAATTCCAAAAATTAATCCTTTGGCACCACCAGGTTGACCATAAACTGGCCATCCTAATAATGAATGTAAAATATATGACATTGAAGTTGCGGCAATAAAAGTGTTAACCGCTGTCCAACCAACAAATTGGGTCACATTAACTATAGAGGGAACAATACTTCCTCGAATTCCAAAAGAAGCACGGGAAACAGCCATGGTTGAAACCCCTGTTTTATATCCCATATAACCAACCAATGATAAAAATATGTATGAAATACTTGAAGCAATAATTAAGGCATGAATGCCACCCCAAAACCCACAGGCAGCAATAATTCCGCCGACAAACCATGTTCCATTGTTCGCATTAGCACCAACCCAAGTAGCAAACATATCCCAATAGGACATATGACGTTCTTCGACTGGTACAATATCCACAGCGTATCGATCTTTGGTTTCCATAAAAAGTTCCTCCTTTAAAAATTTTGACACATTTTTATTGATTATACACTTCTCAGGAAAAAAATCGAGGCCTTTTGATAGCGGTTAATAAAAATAGTGTTTTTTTCAGTTCACATTTTTAGTTATTTCTATCTATTTTTCGATAGATGTTTTAAAAAACTGTTCTAATTTTAAATTGAAAAAGACAAATCATGGGTTTTTCCATGATTTGTCTTTTACCAAATTTTTCTCTTTAAGCCACTTATCGGATTTGAACCGATGACCCCTTCCTTACCATGGAAGTGCTCTACCTAGCTGAGCTACAGTGGCATTAAATTGCTTCAATAAGTATACCATACCTTAATTTAGACACAAAAAAAGCTCCCAACTAAGGGAACTTACTAAGTGCATGGCAACGTCCTACCCTCGCAGGGAGCGATCCCCCAACTACTCTCGGCGTTAAGAAGCTTAACTTCTGTGTTCGACATGGGAACAGGTGTATCCTTCTCACTATCGTCACCACACTTCTCCGATCCACTTACGCGGCTCGTGTGAAAGAAATTTATTCTCTCAAAACTAAATAATATCGAATCCTTCTCTTGAAAACACCACTTTGTGGTTAAGTCCTCGACCGATTAGTATTGGTCCGCTCCATGTATCACTACACTTCCACTCCCAACCTATCTACCTGATCATCTCTCAGGGGTCTTACTTCCATAAATGGAATGGGAAATCTCATCTCGAGGTGAGTTTCACACTTAGATGCTTTCAGCGTTTATCTCATCCATACGTAGCTACCCAGCGATGCTCCTGGCGGAACAACTGGTACACCAGCGGTATGTCCATCCCGGTCCTCTCGTACTAAGGACAGATCCTCTCAAATTTCCTACGCCCGCGACGGATAGGGACCGAACTGTCTCACGACGTTCTGAACCCAGCTCGCGTACCGCTTTAATGGGCGAACAGCCCAACCCTTGGGACCGACTACAGCCCCAGGATGCGATGAGCCGACATCGAGGTGCCAAACCTCCCCGTCGATGTGAACTCTTGGGGGAGATAAGCCTGTTATCCCCAGGGTAGCTTTTATCCGTTGAGCGATGGCCCTTCCATACGGTACCACCGGATCACTAAGCCCGACTTTCGTCCCTGCTCGACCTGTCTGTCTCGCAGTCAAGCTCCCTTGTGCCTTTACACTCTGCGAATGATTTCCAACCATTCTGAGGGAACCTTTGGGCGCCTCCGTTACTCTTTAGGAGGCGACCGCCCCAGTCAAACTGCCTACCTGACACTGTCTCCCGCCACGCTTAGTGGCGCGGGTTAGAGGGTTCATACAACGAGGGTAGTATCCCACCAACGCCTCCATCGAAACTAGCGTTCCGATATCTACGGCTCCTACCTATCCTGTACAAGTTGTACAAACACTCAATATCAAGCTACAGTAAAGCTCCATGGGGTCTTTCCGTCCTGTCGCGGGTAACCCGCATCTTCACGGGTATTATAATTTCACCGAGTCTCTCGTTGAGACAGTGCCCAGATCGTTACACCTTTCGTGCGGGTCGGAACTTACCCGACAAGGAATTTCGCTACCTTAGGACCGTTATAGTTACGGCCGCCGTTTACTGGGGCTTCATTTCAAAGCTTCGCCGAAGCTAACTCATTCACTTAACCTTCCAGCACCGGGCAGGTGTCAGCCCCTATACTTCATCTTACGATTTTGCAGAAACCTGTGTTTTTGATAAACAGTCGCCTGGGCCTATTCACTGCGGCTGATCTTGCGATCAGCACCCCTTCTTCCGAAGTTACGGGGTCATTTTGCCGAGTTCCTTAACGAGAGTTCTCTCGCTCACCTGAGGATACTCTCCTCGACTACCTGTGTCGGTTTGCGGTACGGGTAGTTAAACTCTAACTAGAAGCTTTTCTCGGCAGTGTGACATCAGAAACTTCGCTACTTAAATTTCGCTCCCCATCACAACTTGTCCTGAAAAGATAAAGCATTTAACTCTATCTAAGACTTGTTGCTTGGGCACACTTATCCAACTGTGTGCTTTTCTTAGCCTCCTGCGTCCCTCCATTGTTCAAACAAGTTTAACTAGTACAGGAATCTCAACCTGTTATCCATCGTCTACGCCTCTCGGCCTCGACTTAGGTCCCGACTAACCCTGGGTGGACGAGCCTTCCCCAGGAAACCTTAGTCATTCGGTGGACAGGATTCTCACCTGTCTTTCGCTACTCATACCGGCATTCTCACTTCTAAGCGCTCCAACAGTCCTCACGGTCTGCCTTCATCGCCCTTAGAACGCTCTCCTATCACGCCACCTTACGGTGGCATCCACAGTCTCGGTAATATGTTTAAGCCCCGGTACATTTTCGGCGCAGAATCACTCGACTAGTGAGCTATTACGCACTCTTTAAATGATGGCTGCTTCTGAGCCAACATCCTAGTTGTCTATGCAACTCCACATCCTTTTCCACTTAACATATATTTAGGGACCTTAACTGGTGGTCTGGGCTGTTCCCCTTTCGACGATGGATCTTATCACTCACCGTCTGACTCCCGGACATAAATCAATGGCATTCGGAGTTTATCTGAATTCAGTAACCCTAGATGGGCCCCTAGTCCAAACAGTGGCTCTACCTCCATGATCCTAAGTCCGAGGCTAGCCCTAAAGCTATTTCGGAGAGAACCAGCTATCTCCAAGTTCGTTTGGAATTTCACCGCTACCCACACCTCATCTCAGCACTTTTCAACGTACACGAGTTCGGTCCTCCAGTGCGTTTTACCGCACCTTCAACCTGGACATGGGTAGGTCACTTGGTTTCGGGTCTACATCTGCATACTCAGTCGCCCTATTCAGACTCGCTTTCGCTACGGCTCCGTTTCTTCAACTTAACCTGGCATGCAAACGTAACTCGCCGGTTCATTCTACAAAAGGCACGCCATCACCCATTAACGGGCTCTGACTTCTTGTAGGCACATGGTTTCAAGAACTGTTTCACTCCCCTTTCGGGGTGCTTTTCACCTTTCCCTCACGGTACTGGTTCACTATCGGTCACTAGGGAGTATTTAGCCTTGGGAGATGGTCCTCCCGGATTCCGACGGAGTTACACGTGTTCCGCCGTACTCAGGATCCTGAACTGAGGGATTTTCATTTTGCCTACGGGGGCTGTCACCCGCTCTGGCCAGTCTTCCCAGACTGTTCGGCTATGAAAATCTTTGGTAACTCAAATGTTCGGTCCTACAACCCCAGGAAGCAAGCTTCCTGGTTTGGGCTGTTCCCCTTTCGCTCGCCGCTACTCAGGGAATCGATTTTTCTTTCTATTCCTGTGGGTACTGAGATGTTTCAGTTCCCCACGTCTACCTCCAACCACGTTATGTATTCACGTGGCGGTAACAACGGATTAATGTTGTTGGGTTTCCCCATTCGGAAATCTCCGGATCAAAGCTTACTTACAGCTCCCCGAAGCATATCGGTGTTAGTCCCGTCCTTCATCGGCTCCTAGTACCAAGGCATTCACCATGCGCCCTTTATAACTTAACCTAACTTTATCAAAGATAAAGTGGTTTTGAGTTTAGCGATTATTTTTGAACTAATCTTGTTTTAAAACTCTATAAAACGCAATGTTCTCGGTTTAATTATCTGATAATTAAAATTAGAAAATTTTTCGATATTATTTAGTTTTCAAAGAACAAGTTTTGAGAGTAGACCTCTCAAAACTAAACAAAGTTTCGACATATGTGTAGGTTTCCGTTTCTAAATATCCTTAGAAAGGAGGTGATCCAGCCGCAGGTTCTCCTACGGCTACCTTGTTACGACTTCACCCCAATCATCTGTCCCACCTTAGACGGCTAGCTCCCGAAGGTTACTCCACCGGCTTTGGGTGTTACAAACTCTCATGGTGTGACGGGCGGTGTGTACAAGGCCCGGGAACGTATTCACCGCGGCATGCTGATCCGCGATTACTAACGATTCCAACTTCGTGCAGGCGAGTTGCAGCCTGCAGTCCGAACTGAGAACGGTTTTAAGAGATTAGCTTAACCTCGCGGTCTCGCAACTCGTTGTACCGTCCATTGTAGCACGTGTGTAGCCCAGGTCATAAGGGGCATGATGATTTGACGTCGTCCCCACCTTCCTCCGGTTTGTCACCGGCAGTCTCACTAGAGTGCCCAACTTAATGCTGGCAACTAATAATAGGGGTTGCGCTCGTTGCGGGACTTAACCCAACATCTCACGACACGAGCTGACGACAACCATGCACCACCTGTCATTCTGTCCCCGAAGGGAACGCCTAATCTCTTAGGTTAGCAGAAGATGTCAAGACCTGGTAAGGTTCTTCGCGTAGCTTCGAATTAAACCACATGCTCCACCGCTTGTGCGGGCCCCCGTCAATTCTTTTGAGTTTCAACCTTGCGGTCGTACTCCCCAGGCGGAATGCTTAATGCGTTAGCTGCAGCACTGAAGGGCGGAAACCCTCCAACACTTAGCATTCATCGTTTACGGCATGGACTACCAGGGTATCTAATCCTGTTCGCTACCCATGCTTTCGAGCCTCAGCGTCAGTTACAGACCAGACAGCCGCCTTCGCCACTGGTGTTCTTCCATATATCTACGCATTTCACCGCTACACATGGAGTTCCACTGTCCTCTTCTGCACTCAAGTTTCCCAGTTTCCAATGCACTTCTTCGGTTAAGCCGAAGGCTTTCACATTAGACTTAAAAAACCGCCTGCGCTCGCTTTACGCCCAATAAATCCGGATAACGCTTGCCACCTACGTATTACCGCGGCTGCTGGCACGTAGTTAGCCGTGGCTTTCTGGTTGGATACCGTCACTGCATGAGCAGTTACTCTCACACACGTTCTTCTCCAACAACAGAGCTTTACGACCCTAAAACCTTCATCACTCACGCGGCGTTGCTCCATCAGACTTTCGTCCATTGTGGAAGATTCCCTACTGCTGCCTCCCGTAGGAGTCTGGGCCGTGTCTCAGTCCCAATGTGGCCGATTACCCTCTCAGGTCGGCTACGTATCACAGCCTTGGTGAGCCTTTATCTCACCAACTAGCTAATACGCCGCGGGTCCATCCAGAAGTGATAGCCGAAGCCATCTTTTAAAAATAAACCATGCGGTTCATTTTATTATGCGGTATTAGCATCTGTTTCCAGGTGTTATCCCCCACTTCTGGGCAGGTTACCCACGTGTTACTCACCCGTTCGCCACTCACTTTATAGTTGAAATCATCTTCGATGCAAGCATCTCTAATTCAATCAACGAAAGTGCGTCCGACTTGCATGTATTAGGCACGCCGCCAGCGTTCATCCTGAGCCAAGATCAAACTCTCATATTATACTTGAGTTTTTACAAGCTCATTTGTTGTTTCATTGTTTAAAACGAATTGACTTCGCAAATGTTTGCTTCAAAATTTTCATTTGAAGACCCTACACATTTTACTTTGTCGAAACTTTGTTCAGTTTTCAAAGGTCTACCAATTGTCTTTTCGGTTTCAATTGCTTATCAACCGAGACAACTTAATTAGTATACCATCTGGTTAAAAGCTTGTCAAGAAAAACTTTTGCTTCTTTTTTTAACTTGGCACGCCTTTCTCCGTCAGGCAACGTATATAAATATAACAACCTGAGAACATTTCGTCAAGGACTTTTTCAAACTAATTTCATTTCTTTCAAAACTCATCCGTTAAAACCACCTATACCAATTTTAGACTGACTGCTTTTGATAACCACTAGATAGGCCGTTGGCTAGTCGTTGAATTCCTGAATCAATTTGTGAAAGGGTTACATTACTAAAACTAATTCTTGCACCATTACAATGCTTCTTATCAGGGAAAAGGTTCGTTGACGGAATCATCATGACATGAAAGTTTGGTTTTAATTGGCTATTTTGGATCTTTTCTAAATCAAGGTCTTTGGGAACAGTCAGCCAAGTAAAGAATCCTCCCTGTGGTCTCGTATAATGCGCAAAATCTGGTAAATAGTTCTCCATTGCTGTCATCATTGCATTTCGTTTCACTTGATAACTCTTTTGTAACTGGTTTAAATGCGCATCAAGATCGTAATGCGTTAAATAGTAGTTAACCGTTTGTATCATTAAACTTGAAGTCTCTAAATCAGACCCGCCTTTTAATTCTTGAAGACGTTCAAAGAGACCTTTTCCTGCTGTAAGCCACCCTAATCGAAGGGCTGGTGCTAAAATTTTGGAAAAACTGCCTAACTGAATCACACGGTCTTGCGTGTCGAGTGATTTTAAGGTTGGTAAAGACTTTCCTTCATAGCGTAACCATCGATAAGGAGCGTCTTCTATGATCAAAACATTATAGCGATTTGCTAGTTCGATCAGTTGTTTTCTTTTGACAAGTGACATAACCGTTCCTGTGGGATTTTGAAAATCTGGAATTGTATAAATTAATTTTACTTGTTGTTGGATCAAAATCTTCTTTAAATCTGCAAGATTCATGCCATCTTCTTCCATCTCCACAGTGTAGTAAGTCGGCTCATAAGCATCAAAGGCAGCCAAAGCACCAATATAGGTTGGGCCTTCAACGACCAAACCGTCGCCTTTATTGATTAATAATTTTGCAACTAAATCTAAGCCCTGCTGTGCACCTTGAGTAACCATAATTTTAGAAGGACTTACCTGGGTGCCATCCGCAGCCAACAGCTTTGAAATCTGTTCACGCAGAGGCTCCGACTCTTGGCCAATTTGATATTGAAAAGGTGTTTGTGCACCACCAATCACATTTTGAAAACTATTACCGAGTTCTTGTGTGGGAAATAAATTTGCATCAGGAAATCCTCCAGTAAATGAAATCATCTCCGGATCCCGACTGGGGTATATTGCATTCAACCCACTTTTTGAAGTCAACGAAACACGACTTGCAAATTCTTCTTCCATGTTTATTCCCTCCATATTATTTATTTTAGTTATTGACTCTATGATACTAATTATTTAGTATGAAGTAAAACTCAACTTTCTCAATAAAATGTGAATGCTTTTCACTACTAAATTGAATTGGAGACTATTATGGCTAATTTTTCCTATGAAATTTTTGCACAAGTTGTCACAACTAAAAACTTTGGTCAGGCTGCCAAGATTCTAAATGTCACTCCTAGCGCGGTAAGTCATGCAATCAGTCAACTAGAAAACGAGCTTGGCTTTCCTTTGTTTATTCGTAACCGCACTGGTGTGGAAATCACTCCTGATGGTCAGCAAATTTTGCCGGTCGTCCAAAACATTCTAAATAGCGAAGCACAACTACAGCAGGTCGCCGATCAAATTCGTGGTTTAAACTTAGGTACCGTTCGCATTGGCGCATTCAGTAGTGTCTGTATTAACTGGCTTCCATCTATTATTCAACATTTTAAGAAAAAGTATCCCGGTGTTGATGTGTCGATTACACAAGGAACTTTTTCAGAAATCGCCGAAATGGCACGAATTGGGACCGTCGATATCGGGTTTGCCACCTTACCCGTGGATTCACAGTTAAACACTGAGCCCTTAGTTGCTGATCCCATTTACTGTGTGACCCCTGCTGACTTTGTTCCTAAAAACAAAACTTACATCACCACTGATGACATCGGTGATTATCATTTTATCTTGCAGCAAATTGATTATGATCGCGACACAAAAAAGACATTAGATCAATATAATGTTGCTCTGAATGCCATTTCTTACTCTATCGATGACCAGTCTATCCTTTCAATGGTAGAAAGTGGCCTCGGATTTGGTATTTTGCCTAAACTAGCCCTTCAAAAACTAACCGGTGATGTTAATGTCTATCCATTCTCTCACCAGTACTACCGCACGATTTGTCTCAGTGCCAACAAAACCCAAGCAGAAGCACCCTCAACAAAATTGATGTTAGCAGAAATTCACACTTATTTGGCGGATCGCTATCACGATGATTATTTGGGTAAACCTGTTAAATAGCCAAAAAACGACTAGGTTACGCAAAACAATATCTGTGCTTGGCCACTAGTCGCTTTTTTCATTTTTCTTCTATATAAACCTGAAATATTCATAGATCGAAATATAATGCTTATGTATTTAAAAAATAGCCCTTGCAAGGGCTATTTTTTTTAATGGGTTTAACTTTGGGGCTTCTACAACAAGGAAATAGCAAGTTTTTAAATCGAAAGTGATGTGCAGGTCAAAATTTATGTACTCCAAATAAACTCATTAAGAGCTATTTTGAAAATTTTGATTAATTTGACACAATTCGATAGTTACCAATGTAATTGTTGAATCTTGGCCAATACCTGATAGAACAGTTTTTGGTAAACGTGCGAACTACTTAATTTTAAATATAGTTTTCGACCACTTCGAACTAACTTTCCTGCAATTTTAAACAGCCAAAGACGGAGCGTTCCAACACGCACACTGACGTGTTGCGGTGGTAAGCATAGTTGTTTGAAGAGACTTACTAAATTATAAGCTAAGACACTCAGCATCATCCGTGCATGATTTTCAATAAAACCGGTACTGTTAGTTTTGTCGAAAAAGAAACCCTCTTTGGCTTCTTTAATATCATTTTCCATTTGACCACGATGTTGATATAATTCGAAGGCTGTTTCCGGTGTTAATTTGGTTAAGTTGGTAAGCACATATTCATGATTAAAGAGTAATTCACCAACTTCACGCGTTGATTTAATATAGATTTGGCGAGGTTGATTCCAAGAACCAGCTTGATATTTAGCCGAATAATAGTGAATCTCGGTTTGATCCCATTGTTGTTTATCGTCAATTCGTACATAGCCCTCAGCCAAATCACGCAATCGGCGGTTAGCTTTTAAACGTACCAAATAAAATGCCTTGTTTTCTTCACAAGTATCATAGAGTTCTGGTGTGGCAAAGCCACTATCTCCACGAACCAGGATTTCAGTACAAGGCAGACTATTTTGATAGTGTTGTAATAGAGGTTCTAAAAATGGACGGATTTCCTTACTGGTATAAACATTGCCTGGTCGCAATTGGGCCGCTAAAAAAGCTTCATTTTGACCATCGAAAGCAACCAATGGATGAAAGCCGTTCGTTTGATAGTGAGCATTGAAATCACTGCTTTCTTGATTACCGAAGGTATCAGAATGAGTCGAATCAACGTCAATGATTAGTTCCGTTTGATTAGTAGTCAGGCGTCCTCGGTCAAGCAGAGTCTGGTTTAACACTTGTAAAGAAGCGACAGATTTTTCATCAAAACGTTGCCAAAATCGCGAAATAGAAGCTTGCGAAGCTATAGCAGGTTTATCAAGTAGCAATTTAAAAATAGGATCAAAACGCAAACTGGTAGCAACCTGATCGGTGGCGTAGCCAGCAATCTTCTGTAATAATAGCTGTTCCATTAGACTAACATTACTGTGCTGGTAATAGCGTCGCTGGTCTTTAAATGAAACTAGTTTTTCAGCAAGGTTTGCGAAATCAAGTTTATGCATGATCTCTTTGATGAGCACTAAGCCTGCATCACTGGAAAGTTCACCACCAGTGTGAGAAATATGTAATTTAGAATTGAAATGGACTTGCTTTTCCTGTAAAGTTGTCATAGGAGCTCTCCTTCTGATGGTTCTTTTTTAGCGATAATAACTATATCAGAAAAGGGAGCTCTTTGCATACAAAATTTGCGCACCCAAAAGGTGCAAATAAAAAAGGACCCAACGTCAGTGACTGTGGTAATTCACTGACGTTGGGTCCTTTACTATGAATATTTCAGGATAAAGATAATCTTTACTAACAGCTAGTCATTTTTCTGAGCCTTAGGACAGCTCGGTAAAACAAGAGGCTGATCATAAGCACGACTCCCGCGGGATTGCGATCCTACGCTGCGTCCATTCAATGGAATGCTT
Source organism: Pediococcus damnosus (assembly GCF_001611155.1). Classification (NCBI taxonomy): domain Bacteria; kingdom Bacillati; phylum Bacillota; class Bacilli; order Lactobacillales; family Lactobacillaceae; genus Pediococcus; species Pediococcus damnosus. The sequence continues at coordinate 1,082,726 of NZ_CP012294.1, read as the reverse complement.
TTCGTACCGAAAAGCTCTTATGTTCCGTACGCTGTCGCTTCCACCTGCACTTTTCCGCTGAGCCTCCGGACAGCTCGGCAAGTCAAAAGGCAGAAAATAAGCACGCTTTCCGCGGGATTGCGATCCCGCATACAGCGTGCTTATTTTCTGTCTTTTAGCGACTTGCCTCGCTCACTTATTTAATTCTAGCCAAAAAGTACTTTTTCTTTCCTCGACGCACAATCACAAACTTGCCATCAAAATGCGCACTCGGATCAATTTCTGCTTCCACATCCTGGATCTTTTCACCATTAATACGAATTGCTCCATTTTTTACATCTTCACGAGCTTGTCGTCTTGACGCTTCAATCTTTGTGTCATCCACTAACCACAAGATAATATTTTTCTTCTCAGCACTAACCTCGACAGAAGGCATATTCTTGAATCCTTGTTCAATTTCTTCAGCCGTTAGCTCTTGCACTTCGCCAGAAAACAACGCCTTAGTAATGTGCTGAGCTTCCACTACCGCTTGTTCGCCATGCACAAATTTGGTCACTTCTTCTGCTAATCGGCGTTGGGCTTCCCGTTTTTCTGGGTGGGTTTGCACTTTTTCTGCTAACTCATCAATTTCAGCCTCATCCAAAAACGTAAAGTACTTCAAGTATTTCACAACATCCCGATCATCTTGATTAATCCAGAATTGGTAGAATTCATAAGGTGACGTCTTTTTGGGATCCAGCCAAACAGCACCACCAGCAGTTTTACCAAACTTTGTCCCGTCAGCCTTCAACATTAACGGAATTGTCAGTGCAAACACATCTGTGTCAGAGCCTTCGACTTTATGAATTAAGTCAATTCCAGAAGTGATGTTTCCCCATTGATCAGCACCACCAATTTGGAGCTGAACATCTTCATGGCGATATAAATGAAGGAAATCAATCGACTGTAAAATCTGGTATGTGAATTCAGTAAAAGAAATGCCGACTTCCAAACGACTTGAGACAACTTCCTTATTCAACATGGTATTAATGTTAAATAGCTTTCCGTAATCGCGCAGAAAATCCAACAAAGTTAGTTTTGAGAGCCAATCGTAATTGTTTACAATGGTAAAGTTTTCCGTTCCAAATAACTTAATCATCTGAGCAGACAACGCGTTTTCATTATTTTTAACTTGATCCATCGTCTGTAAAACTCGTTCTGAGTTTTTACCAGAAGGATCCCCAATCGCACCGGTTCCGCCACCGATAACAATCACAGGATGATGGCCCTGCAACTGGAATCGTTTCAGCATCATAAATGGAATCAAATGACCAATATGTAAACTATCACCCGTTGGATCTACCCCACAGTACAAGCCAATTTGTTTCTTATCTGTTAACTTCCGTAAGCCCTCTTCGTCAGTCGTTTGGTTCACGGCGCCCCGCCATTTTAATTCATCAATAATGTTCATAATCATACCTCCTGATATTTTTATATTTTTAATAAGATAAAAAAAGTCCCTAAAGTCAATAAAGACTCTAGGGACGAAATTCTCCGCGTTACCACCCAAGTTATTACATTTAACTGTAACCACTCAACATCGATAACGAGATGAATCGCTAATTCTTGAATTTAGAAGCTTGATAACTGTAATTCACAACCACCACATTCTGGTTCGCAATTCCACCAGATCTCTGAAATGTTGGGTAATCTGCTACTTCGGCTACCGCATTGCCTTTGATATTATTTTCATAATAAGAGAGTTACATTCGGAAGTCAAGCTAAATCTTAAAAAGCCAGTCTAATCAGCGCCATACTAACGATTCCAACCACAACAATTACAATTAAGCTCTTAGAAATAATAGCTGCCACAAAAGTCGGAACTGTAGCCAGCAAGTTTTCATAATTGACCGTTGGTAGTGAACCCGCATGATGAGTGAAGATGTTTTCCATAATTAACGCCGTCATAATCACCAGTGGTACAAAACTTAAATAATGAATTAACCATTTGGGCAAATCAAAGTTTTTAACCAGCACAAACGGGATTACCCGTGATAGCCAAGTCACAATGCCACAGCCTATAATTGCCCATAATACTTTTACCGTGAGCGCCATTGCTCAATCACCATCCCTAAAAAGCAGCCTACCAACGTTGTCACAATCAGCGCTACATTATTTGTAAAGAAAATTGTTAAGCCATACATCAAAAAACAGACAATCACGACCATTATAATTTGAAAACTAAAAGCCTTACTTTTATCCGTGATCATTTGCAGATAGAGGAGCCCAATGAACATGGCTACTAAAGCAAAATCTAGGCCAAACGCTTTCGGATCACCCACTAAATTACCAAGTAATCCCCCGGCGGCAGTCGCTAACGCCCAGGTTAAATAAGCGACAATATTGGCACCGTGAATCCACCCTGGTTTTAGTTGATGATTCGTAAAATTCAATTTGTTCATACTTAAAGCAAACGATTCGTCGGTTAGCAATGAGCCAATGGCAATGTTTTGTCCTAAAGAGTCCTTCCGGAAATACTGGGCTACCGTAGTGCTCATCAAAATAAAACGGGCATTGACTAGAAAAACCGATAACATAATGAATGGAATTGAGCTGCCAGCTAGTAACAAACTCACCATAATAAATTGCGCGGAACCCGCATATGTAATTAAAGACATTAAAAAGATTTCTAAAACACTTAACCCACTTGTTTTCCCGACCACGCCAAAAGCTAGGCCAATCCCAATATAACCAAATACCGTGGGAAGTGCCTCTTTGACCCCCGTCTTAAAATTTAACTGATCATTCACGCCATCATCCCTATCGCTTAGTTTCTTTTTGAATTTATTTGTCCACTTATTTGTTATAATTTAGACAAAATCATGTTATTAATGGAGGCTTTGAATATGAAAAAATTATATATTGATCGTGTAACTGTCTCAGGATATACCTACTTAATAGCTGTTGGCGATCATGGGCTGGCATTTGTGGGATCCCATAATTCAGAAGACGAATTGCATCATTTTATTCCTAACGCCCAATTTCTGAAAGATCCTGCAAAAACAGCTCCCTATAAAACAGCACTCAAAAATTTACTGCTCGGAAAGTCCCAGCAGTTTACTCTGCCAATTGAATTTGAGGGCACACCGTTTCAAAATGCTGTTTGGCATGCGTTACAGACCATTCCATATGGGAAAACGACCACCTATAGCGCCTTAGCCGAAAAAATTGGGCGGCCAACCGCCACACGGGCCGTTGCCAATGCCGTCGGGAGAAACTCCAATCAAATTGTTGTCCCTTGTCATCGTGTCCTTCGAAAGGATGGCTCGCTCGGTGGTTATCACGGTGGATTGCCTTTGAAACGTGATCTATTGGCCCTCGAAGCTCGGGTTAAAAATGCCTAACCGACGACCTCGAACACTTCACAAAAACAGGTCATGTCTTCAGTAAAGGTTTGCCCAGCTTCTTTGAATTCTTTTTTAAAGAATGGCTTATGAACACTGCGCCAATAAGCTAAAGTCCGGTCTCCTTCTCCTTCATGGTAGGCATGTTCAGCCGTTACATGCTTATATGGCATAATTTCGGTAACAACTGTTTTAGTAATGCATACCGGATGGCCGCTTCCATCCAAAATAATGTTGTATTCACCGATTTGTGGATAAGGTTCATTATCTTCATATAAGTCGTATGCTGACGTTGTTGCTGTTTTAATCCCTCTAAAGGTAAGATCTGCTAACTCGTTCGCCATTTCCGGGGTATTACCAAACGCCCAGGCACTATAGCTAACATTTTTAAGATTATGTTTACTGGTAAATGTTTGCCAATAATTTTCAATTTCTGCTTTATGGTCCATAAAATCACCTCGTGAATATTTTTCATCATTATATCATTTTAAAGCCGTTCAGGTTTAAAAATCAGGTTTTCAATAACAGATCAATTTCATCTTTTCGTGCATTGTGATACGGTTGATTTAGATATTTTAAAAAAGACAGGAGTAAGCTCATGCAAACAAAATTATCACGTGGTAAATTTGAAAATCTTCAAAAATTAGCTGACGACGAAGGTACCTTAACGATTTTAGGCCTCGATCAGCGTAAATCGTTTCAAAAGGCAATGGCTCAAGCACAGGAACAAACTGGTAATCAATTTAATGAGAAAAAATGTTACGAATTTAAACAATTAGTTTCTGAATATCTCTCGCCTTTCGCTTCCGGGGTCCTATTAGATCAAGAATTAGGCACCGAAGCTATGAAAACGAAAACTGCCCAGGCTGGTCTCATCACTGCCTATGATTGTTCTGAGCCTGATAATTCTAAAAATACTCATTTTCCACGGCTCTTATCAAATCTTTCTTTAAATCGGCTTGCCCACACATCGACAAACGGCGTTAAGGTTCGTATTGCTTATAATCCTCATGGTGATGCTCAAATTAACGATCAAAAACAGGCTTTTTTGGAACGTGTAGGTGCAGAAGCCTTAGCGGCGGACTTACCACTTTTTATTGAGCCAGTGGTTTACGACGATACCATCATAGATCGAAAAAGTGCAGAATTTGCTAAAATTCGACCAATGCTAATCATCGATACGCTCAAAGAATTAACCAAATCACGATATCACATTGACATTCTTCAAATTGAAACCCCGATTGATTTTAACTTTGTGGATGGCTTTACTGATTCTGAAATCACCTCAGTATATTCAAAACGGGAAGCTGCTAAACTCTTTAAAGAGGCCAGTGATATCACAACTCGACCTTTCTTATATGAAAGTGGTCCAGAATCAATTGAAACCTTCATGGCGGCCGTTAAATTTGCTGGCCAATCTGGCGCCAAGTTTGCCGGTATCTTAGCTGGACAATCCTTATGGCAAGAAGCCATCCACACTTATGCAACAAGCGATGAGCAAGGATTAAAAACTTGGTTAGAGACAACCGGAAAAACTAATTTAACAGCTTTAAATGATATTCTTGAAAATTATGCAACTCCTTGGTATGACCGCTTTGGAGGTAAAAAGAGTTTAGATATTTTCGATAATCCGATTGAACTTTAAATCCTCTCATATAAAAAGCTTAAATAGATTGTGTTTTTATGAAGATGGTGTTACGATATCGGTGTGATATTACGTAACCGTTTTCATATTTCTATTTTAAGTTAAGGGGAGGTAGATTCTTATGAACATTAGTCCTGATATTTTAAAATCTCAAATTACATTTAAACCTCAACAAACGGGCGTTGATCCATTTTTATCTTGGGCTCATATTCAAATTGATGGCGAAGAATATCCACGGGGTGGCAAAAGCGTTTTAAAGCACCGCGTTGCTCATCCAAAAATGCGGTCCAAAACCACCGTCGCATTTGATAAAGATAAAATCACAATTTTAATAGAAGGAACAGCATACAAGAGTTATCCTATTACTCAGTTGAACTCACTCACTGTTCTGATCTTGCGTGGCTTTGCTGTTTACTATCCTGGGCGAGTTTCAAACAATACCATTACCATCCTGGAATTTCCGGATACCACTTACTATTTTGATACCCCAACACCATTGCCGGCAGTGATTTTATTGGCATCACCAATTTTTAATCACACTGTCGTCAATGACCCGATGAAACTTAAACAGTTTGGTAGTAACTTATCCTTAGAAGACATGAATGATGCAATTGCACGTAAGGGATACGAGAATATCGTTAAAGGTACGCCACTCAGCTGGTTAGCCACCACATTTAATCCAGAAGAGGAACCTTATCAGCTTATGTCAAATTGACAAACCAAAGCTTGGGGCTTAATCTTGGGGGAAACGTATTCATATTCATCAAGGAGGCGCCAATTATCAGAGAACAGCATAAAAATATGATTAAACCCAAATATGGCTCACGAGCTTTTTCCACATTTCTGTATGTCATTTTTATTTTAGCAACGATCTGTTTATTCACGGTTTTTAACAAGAATTTTGGGGTGATCGTAGCTACCAGTGACCCGGTTGTCGATAAAATCACGGATACAGTCAATGAAAAAATCCCACAATATGACGGTTACACGATTAAAGTAACCTCTAACGTCATTAAACCTGACTTAAAGACGGCTGTTGAACAGGTTTATGAGGGAAAAGAAATTAAAGTTGACCCAACTGGTTTTCAAAATAGCGTCAAACAACAACTTGAATCTGATGGCATTTCAACACTTATCATCAATTCTTCAATTGGTGCTGGCGTTCAAACCAAACTAACTAGTGAATACCAAAATGCTTTTCAGAATCAATATTTACTGCAGGCTCGGGAACTACTTCCGACTTACAAGGGATGGACCTATTTGATCATGTTAGTGACCTTTGTCCTTGGAACTTTTTTCCGAATCCGTTATATTCATTCCAAACATTAAATTAAACCATCAAAAAACTTCCGCTCAATCGTTAATTGGCGGAAGTTTTTTAGTACATTATTTTTTTACCACTGTTTTAAAAGCTTTTCAATCGTAGTCAATACCCCATTTCGATCATGATCCGGCGCAATCTCATCTGCAATTGCTTTGATCTCCTGTGGTGCATTTGCCATAGCAAACCCTTGTCCGGCTTCTTTTATCATTTCCACATCATTACCACCATCACCAAAGGCCACCACATTTGCCATTGGAATGTGCAACTGCTTGGTAATCCGTTTAATGGCATTGGCTTTATGGGTATGGGGAATGATTAAATCAATGTCCCCGTGCCCAGATGAAACTGGTAACAGATCACCCGTTAATTCATCTTGGAGCATTTGTAAAATTGTATCCGTCTGGTCATCCGGACATGACATGCCCAACTTCAAGACCGTGTCATCAATATCATCCCATGATTTAACCGATTGTAATTTATAATAATATTTAGCCGTCATTTCAGAAAAAGACTTTGGTTCAGATTTCAAAATGTATGCACTCTTAACTGCACTGACAATTGGATGAACATCCGGCAAATCAGTTAAAAACTGAATTGCGTGCTGATATACAGCTGGGTCCATTTTGGCCGAATACATTACGGATTCATCTGGTTTTTTCACCAGGGCCCCATTATCTGAAACAAACCAAATTTGTGAGGCAGTTTTTGGGAAAAATGCTCGTAATTGTGAATCCTGATTCCCACTTGCCACAACAAAAGTCACCTGTTTTTCACGCATTTGCGGATATAATTTCAAAAAATACTCGCGATCAAAATCTTGGTGGCTATTTAAAAAAGTTCCGTCCATATCGACGGCAATTAATCTGTCTGTCATGATTCTCTCCTTCAAAATACATTACCAAACTATTGTTACTGCCAAGTAGTCTAGCATGCCATGCAAAAATAGCTGTATATCTACTTAAGCACGATTCTCTCAATCATAACAGAAGGCGCTTACAAATTAAAGTAAGCGCCCGGTTTTAGGCTAATTTTTCGTTAGAATTATCAATTTCATCTTCAATTGCCTGCACGTATTTTTTACTAATCACAACGCGACCATTGAAATCTGGAATTCGCATCAAAGAATGACGATCCTCCTTGCAGACTGTGTTCATGTCAAGTTCAATCAAATAGGTGTTTTCATACTCTTTGATTGCTCTTCCACCAAAACCACTTTTTACCATTGGACACTGACTACAAGTAACTTCAAACCGTTGATAGGTACACTCTTCATCTCGCATTATATTTCCTCCATATTTTCTTATAATTATTATAAGATAGGCTTTAAAGGAAAAGTATGAATTTTTTGTGTCCATAATATAATTAAACAATGAAGTTATGGTTTTTGATAATATATCAGTAAGTAGCCAAAAAAAAGCATTCACCATTTCATCTTGAAATGCTAAATGCGTTTTAAAATTAATTATTTTGCAACTGGTAAAAGCACCGTAAAAATAGAACCGCCGCCCGGGTTATCAGTTATTTTGATATGGCCTTTATGGGCGCTAACAATCCATTCAGCAATGGACAAGCCCAATCCGTTACCCCCGGTTTTCTTATTGCCAGATTTTTCTTCTCGATAGAAACGTTTAAAAACTGATTTTTTATTCTTATCACTAATCCCAATTCCAGTATCGCAAATTTGAATCTTTAAATTGCGGTTTTCAATACTACTATTCACCGTAATCGTGGCTCCCGTTGGGGTATATTTAATGGCATTATCCAACAGGATGACGATTAACTGATGGACGCGCTTGGCATCGATTAGCACTGGTTTTGTCACGTTAATTGAAGTTACTAATTTCTTATTTTGGCTCTCAATCAAATCTGCATAAGGCTCCAGGATTTGATTCATAAACTCAGTAAAATTAACCGGCGTTTTTTCTAACGTAATTACATTAGAATTTGCCCGCGCCAGTGTTAACATATCACTGGTCAAACTGTTGAGCCGCCTAATTTCCGAAAGTGACATGATAATTGCGCTGGCCTGCTCTTTAATCGTATCATTTGGCTTCGTCATCAGGCCTTCCAGTTTATTTTGAATAATTGTCAATGGCGTCCGAATTTCATGTGCCGCGCTATCAACAAACTCTTCCTGCTGTTTCCAAGCCTTCAATACGGGCTTCATATTGTATCCTGAAATAATGTAACTAATAATAAACACAATCAGTCCAAAGACAATAAAGGATGCTAGTAAAAGTTCCTTAAATCGTTCTACACCCTGAAGCTCAGGTGTTACATTTCTTAAAACTAGCACATACTTTGGCCGTTGGCTTCTTTTGATTGGTTCCCCGTTTCGATCAACAGTCATTTGCGAATGAACTTTTACATAGGCACAACGTAACGTGGTTTCGCCAACTTCAAGGTTATAGATTTTATTCAACTTATCTTTATTAACCTTAATCTTGGAAACTGTACTTGCCATGTTATTCAAATACTGTGAATTCAAGATTTTTCCCTTAAAATTGTAGTAAATTGTGATGGTTTGAAAATCTGGTGGCCCCATCATATTGGTACTATTTGATGCCATCTGTGTTCGACGAGTTAACGTGCTATCAACGCTGTTATAAGTATTACGTTGGTAAAACACAAAAATAATTGTTCCTAAAATCGTAAAAACAATTAAAAAACTAAAGAACTCTATAAGAAATAATTTAATTTGCTGCTTTCTATTTACTATTTTATCCATTAATTCACTTCCAAAAGAAATCCTACATTACGTAAGGTTTGAATTAGTTTAGGACGACCTGCTTTCTCAAGTTTACGACGCAAATTACTAATATAAATATTCACCATATTAATTGTCGTATCTGAATCCATTCCCCAAATCCGATCAAAGATTTGTTCCCGAGAAACAATAATATTTTTGTTTTGCGCCAAATAAGCCAAGATCTCATACTCTTTACCCACCAGCTTTAAAGGCTGATCATCAACCATCACCTGGCGATTTTCTGTATTCAACCACATATTATCATCGATCACCAACCGCTTATCATCTTGATAAACACCACTTCGTTTTAACAAGGCTTTCACCCGCACAATTAATTCTTCCCGATGAAACGGTTTTGTCAAATAATCGTCCGCGCCAGTGTCAAAGCCGGTAATTTTATCTTCCAAACTATCCTTAGCAGTTAAAACTAAAATTGGCGTTTCAATTTTGGCTTCACGAATTTTTTTGATGATTTCCAAACCATTCATCAGTGGCAACATCAAATCAACGATGAACAGATCATAAGGTTCTTCTGTCGCCAAGTATTCGCCTTCTTCACCATCAAATGCTTGCTTGACTGAACCAATATCAACTAAAAAGTCACGCACGCTGTCTGAAAGCTGATGATCATCTTCAATTAATAAAATTTTTACGATATCTGTCATCTTACATCCCTAATTTCTTTCATTTTTGTCTCTTACCTATTTTACCCTATAAAATGAGGTTAAGACAAAGAAACCAATTGCCTCAACCTCATTTTTAAATTAAGCCACCACAAACTGGCGATTCTCTAAACTAATTTTTACATCACCATGATCCGCAATTTCTGGATCATGAGTCACAATAATGACTGTTTTGTGATGTGCATGAGCTAAATCTTGAAACAATTTAATAATCATTTTTGAATTTTCACCATCCAGGTTTCCCGTTGGTTCATCTGCAATGACAATGTTGGCATTCACTAGCATCGCACGGATAATTGCCACGCGTTGTTGCTGCCCACCAGACAGTTTCTGAACATTCTTCTCGGCATCAGATTTTTCAATGCCGACATTTTTCAACGCATCTAATGCATACTGCTTTTCACCTTTGTGTTCGGAATCTGTCACAGACAGAGCCGTCATAATATTATCCAGAGCAGACATATAGGTCAACAAATTGTATTGCTGAAAAACGATGGCCACTTTATGTTTCCGATAATTTGTTGCGCCAAGCTTCTTAATATTTGTCCCATCTAAGAATATGTCTCCTTTTTGAGGCTTATCCAAACCAGCAATGAAAGATAAAAAAGTTGTTTTTCCGGAACCGGATGAACCGACAATCGTGTACACTTTATCGGATTCAAAACTTAGATTTACATTTTCATATAGCGGCTTTTCTGACTTTCCATACCAGTGAGTTAAATTCTTAACTGTTAACATTTTCTCAACTCCTTGTGTGCATTTATCTGTTGCGATTACATTTAAAAATAAAAAACTCTCTAAAGACCATTATTCACCAATCAAAATATCCTTTGGTCGCAGCCTCAAAATACTAATTGCCGAAACACAAACAGCTAAGGCAATGATGACTAATCCCATGCCGCCTAACTTGATTACCGAACTTGGGGTAATACTTGTGTTCAAAGTTTTCAGTGTTTTTTTGTTTGCTGCACTCGTGGTTCCTGCGGATTGAGTAGCCATCCCACCCCGCATGCCGCCACCAGTTTGACTGGATCCTGGTGCTCCACTACCACCAGGACCGCCATTTGATCCTGAAGTTGTGGAAACCGATGTGGTTTGTTGTTGTGACAACAACTGATTGCCAACCTTGTTACCTACAAAACTGCCTAAAAGAAGGGCTACAACCATTGCTCCAATTAAGATGACGAACAATTCAGAAAATAGTTGCGCAACGATGTGAAATTTCGATTCACCCAAGGAAACTAGCACGCCGATTTCTCGTTGCCGAGTTCTTACTGATAAAATGATGATTAATGCCAAAATAATTGTTCCAGCAATTGCGACTAACCAAACAATCTTCTTAGCGAATGATTGGACATTCTTCATTGGTTGTAATAATTGCTTGTAGCTGGCATCATCTGAACTTACAGAAAACGAACTATTGTTAATGATTCTTTTAATTTTTTTAGTGGTTGCTTTTTCTTTAGCTGAATTTTCAAGTATATAAGTTACTGTACTTGATTTACCCTCCGTTCCCGTGATTGTCGCGGGTAACGTATAACTTGTATAGATTGTATTGCTTGGGTCGCTACCTGGCACACTGCTACTGGTTGATTTGGCCTTGTAAATTCCGACAACTTTCAGTTTAAGTGATTTCTTACCCGAACTTGTCATCTTTACTGTCATTGAATCGCCAACTTTAATTCCGTTTTGCGTCGCCAGTTCTTTTTCAATCACAACATTTTTGGTGTTGACATCACTTGTGGTGATATTTCGTCCAGAAACAATCTTATTTGTTTTAGAAACAAATGCAGAGGTTAGCTTAGTACTTGAAACCCCGTCAATACTAATATCGCCTGCTGAAGCGCCACCTTTCATCCCCATACCACCGCCGGAAGTCCCCGTACTTGTGGATACCGTGTCAAACGAACTAGCATTTACAGAGGCCGTATTCGTAATATTATAGTAAGCAACCGTATTTAACTTACCAGCCTTTTTAATTTTCTCGTTTGAAACTGTCGGCGTTGTAATCGTTTTTGGTTTCGATTTGGATGTGCCTGAGCGCATCTTTGAAAACATTTTGTTTCGATTGGCTGATACGCTGATCGTGGTTCCTGCCGATTTGGTCACACTATTGGTTGCTGACACTGCAGCATTTTGAATAATTAATCCCGATAATACAAAAACTAAGATTGCTGACATAATTAACAACAACAATAAGCTCTGACCTTTTTTATGGGTCAAGTAAAGCATTGCCCGTTTTAAATAATTCATTTTGTCATCTCCTTGGATTGATAAACTTCATTTTAAGGAGTCTACGTTAAACGAAAATTAAGGCCAACCTATAGAAGATGAACTTTTGGGCTTCCAAAATGCAGAAAAAGACCGAATCACATTCGCGGTATGATTCGGTCTTTAAGCTAACTAAATAGCTTTCAATGATGTAAGTTAATTTTTACAGGGGAGTTGAACATATGGAATACATTCCATCTTCTTCCAAATTGGAAGGTGACGAAAAATCACTTCTTTCCTAATGAATAAATTCATCTTAAAACCTCAACTTTAAATGAAGATTAAGACTGGGAATAAAAATAACTTTTTTTCTCTCGATAGAAATAATTGGCAAGAACACTATTTTAAAGATAATAATTAGGACAGAAAAAGACCGAATCACATTCGCGGTATGATTCGGTCTTTGAGCTAATTGAATAGCTTTCAATGATGTAAGTTAATTTTTACAGGGGAGTTGAACATATGGAAATACATTCCATCATCTTCCAAATTAGGAAGGTTTATAAAAACCCGCCTCCTTCTTTAATGAATAAATTCATACTAAGACCTCCACTTTAAATGAAGATTAAAGATAACAAACTTTTTTTAAATATTTTGAGCAGTCCTCTTTACTTATTTAAAGTAAGCGAGTAAACTATGCTTGTTGTCAAAGGTACAACAAAAATTTGAGAGATGGTGAGCATAATGAAAATTAACATTAAAGATGAAGCCCAAACATATTTAGCAAAAAAGATTCCAGCAGGCAAGCACGTATTCTTAGCTCTGGACGACGGCTCTAGTAAGTTTTCTAAATTAGGCGGTTCTTGTGCGATCGGTAATAAGTTTCAACTAGTTGTGACTGACCAATCCGACTCAGACTATGCGGTGGCTCTTGACAACAACGCTAATCTTTACATGACAACTGGCGATCCAGAAACGACATTCCTCGGCAATGGCTTAGCACTTGATTACAAAAATGCTGCCTTAAAACTTACCGATGACAGTGGCGTCTTAGATGGTGCCGTTACCGTTGAAAACTACGAGGCGCCTACACAAGATAAACAAGCAATGACAGACGAAATGAAAACTTTAGGCGGAAAGATCTGTTAATAAGCTTTTGAAATTTTATAGACTAAATGAGTATGAAAAAGATGGTTTCCTTTATGGAAGCCATCTTTTTTGATTACTATTAAAATTAATTATTACTTACTTTCATCATACTTTGAAGCACGACTTAGATATGTTCCCTTTTGGGTGTTAATATCGAGAAGTTCGCCTTCCTTGATGAAATCAGGAACGTTAACAACCAAGCCAGTTTCCATTGTTGCAGCTTTTCCAGATCCAGTTACGGTTGCGCCCTTAATAGAAGGCTCCGTTTCTTTCACTTTCAACTGAACTGTATTTGGTAAACTGATTCCAATTACCTCAGTGTTGTAATAGTCGATCTTAACATTCATATTTTCAAGCATGTATTTCATTTCATTTTTAATAGTTGCCGTTGGAATTTCGTATTGCTCATATGTTTCCATATCCATAAATACCGCAACGTCGCCTTGTGTATATAAATATTGAGCATCTTTTGTATCTACAACAGCCTGTTCAACTTTTTCTTCAGGACGCATCGTCTTTTCAACAGTTGCACCAGAACGCAAGTCATACAACTTCATGCGCATAACAGTGTTACCTTTTCCTGGCTTATGATGTTCGGAAGCTAGCACTTTAATTAACTTACCGTTTTCTACAAATGTCATACCTGCTTTAAGATTTATTGCTTCAATCATTTTTTTCTCCTTGTATGTCGCTTCGAATTTATTTAAAACTACCTTCATTTAACGATCTCGCTCCAGGACTCATATGATCGACTTCCCTTCGTTTTAATATCCATTATCTAGTTTAACACTAAAATGGCTAAAACAAAGCGCTTCCTTACAGTACTGATAATTATAACCGTTCTATAACGTTATTTTCTGTACTTATTTAGCTTAGTTAAAAGTTTTCATGTGGAACATTTCGAATCAAAAATAACTTATTGAAGAGGCTTAAAAAGCACAGAGAAAAATCTCTGTGCTCTTCTTATCATTAAAATGTTTTGGCAATTTTCCCTGCCTGTTTTGCCACAATCTCGCGATTAGCGGCCATATCTTCTGGATCACGATGCGAATTACCTTCACAGTAGATGCCTTGATAATCTTTAATTCCAACTTGTCCTAACAATGCCTTTAAATAGCTGTCACCTAAATCAAGTTTTGCCATAAATTCGTTATCCGTATGGTGATAGGTTCCGCCGGATGACTGAATATGAAGAGCTTTTTTATTGTGCAGCGTACCTTCGGGGCCGTGTTCACCTTCAACCCAGGTTTTCGTAGAAACAATCACAAGGTCTAGGTACATTTTCAAACGATTAGGGATAAACAAATTATACATGGGACTAACAAACACATATTTATCGGCCAGAATAAATTGATCTTGCAATTTTTGTTGCCGACTTAGTAAAATTTGTTCGTTCTCGGATAAATCTTGATAAGTCGTCCCGTTTGTCAGTTTCGTCCAACTATCTAAATTACTACTGTTAATCTCTGGAACACCTTCTGCATATAAATCATGTTCAATAATCTGATCTTGCGGATGGTCCTTTCGATATGCTTCAACAAAACGTTCCCCAATCACAACAGAATTAGCGACATTTTCGGTTGCAGGGTGCGCCTTAATAACTAGAACCGTACTCATTTCATCATCTCCACTTGAATTTCTACGCCTTTAAGATACCACAACTCTTTAAAACAAAAAAATTCTTACAACCAAATCACAGTTGTAAGAATTTTAAATAGTTGCTACTTTAAATAGCCATTCCAAACATAACCATGTACTTTACCATTCAAAGAATGAACATAATAATATTTGTATGTTTTACCATCATATTTCTTCACATAAGTTACCCGTGTCACAACAAAATGGGTCTTAGGATAGTTCTTCAAATAATGTAATGTCACAAACTGAAAATCATTTGAACCACCCTGAAATCCGTATACATTTCCCTTTTTATTTTTAACAACATAACGGTGCTTATAATTTACTTTAGTCGTTTTTGCTATTTTATTAGGTTTCTTTTGTAGATATGAATGCCAAATCCAACCGGTCTTTTTGCCAGAGGTAATGTGATAGTACAGATATGTTTTTCCGTCTGCTTTAACCACATATTCAGCTTTGTCAATCTTGTAAATACCTTTCAAAGAGCTGACCGCAAAGGCCTTTTTAAAGGTGAAATTATCGTTTGAGCCTTTAAACGTATATGCATATGCGTTATTTTTCTTAGCTACATAACGATCTACAGGCGATTTGGCACTCTTTGAAACATAATTATTAGTAATCATTTTCTTAAACGTCAGCAAAGACTGAAGTGGGTAACCGTGCGGGTCAAAAAGAGCTTGGTTATCATACGATGAAGCTCCCCAATATTGATTAACATTAGCTTCCTGGTCAGAATATCCTGCATCACCGTAATACTTAGCAGCATATTTAGTTGCCCAACCAGTACCATATTTCACACTTGCATCACGGTTGAATTGATAATTATCCCAGCCAGCTTTGACTGGAATCCAAGCCGGCTCCCAGTAGAAACCACCAAGGCCCTTACCATTTCCGTTTTGCATAACAGTCTTCCAAGTATCACTAATTGCATTGGCTTGCCCTTGCACTGAAATTGGGAATGGCGGGTTAGCAATTGATCCGACAATGTTAGACTGTCCATCCATATCATCAGTCGTGTATGGATAACTCATTTCCATAACCGCAAATTTCTTTTCATAAGTCTGTGTAATTACTTTTTCAGCACCAATTAACTTGGAATCTGGTCCATTCCAATGTGGGTAGAAAGTAGCTCCCATGACATCATACTTTACTTTATTAGTCTTCAACTCAGCAGCAATTTTTGCAAATGAAGATGCTGTTGGTGATTCATAGTGAACTGCAGCTAAAGCGTTAGGGGCATACTTATGAACAGCATTTACACCTTCAGCAATAAACTGCATGTATTTAGCAGGATCCTTTTCCTGCATCATCCCTTTAGTCGTTTCATTCCCTACTTGGACCATCCCAACATCAACACCGGCTGCTTTCATGGTCTTCAATACTTTTTCAGTATAATCATAAACAGCTGTTTTCTTTTGTGCAAATGTATAGTTTTTCCAAGCTTTAGGAAGGGCTTGTTTTGCAGGATCTGCCCAAAAATCAGAATATTGTAAATCAAGCAATACTTTCATGTGATGAGAAGTTGCATCTTTAGCTGTTTTGACAGCATTATCTAAAGTAGCATCTCCGCCACCGTATGTATGACCATCACTATCATACGGATCGTTCCAAATTCGTAATCGAACATAGTTAACACCAGAATCCTCTAAAGTTTGCAGAATATCCTGTTGTTTACCGTTGTAACCATAGAATTTAACACCTGCATTCAGTTCAGCTTGTAAACTAGAAATATCCACTCCACGAATGGAATTTGAAGTTACACCATGAACTGGTTTTACAGTAGCTTTGTCATTCTTTACATTGGTTGTCCCATCAGCGTTAGCAAAAACCGAAGTCGTTGCACCACTTAAAGCAACTAGAAGCCCAGCACCAATTAACAGTGCCTGGGCAAGATGTTTACGCCATTTTCGCATATGATTATCTCCCCAGATAATATTTATACCTCGTAAGTTTTTCTTACAAATTAATAGTAAGCGTTCCAAAAAAGATCGTCAAGACCTTATTAAAATCGAGTAGGAGGTAGTTGATTAATTCAACTACCGACCTCTCACACCACCGTACGTACGGATCCGTATACGGCGGTTCAGTAATTTAAGCACTTTGAATGAACTGGAGTGTCTTGGTTAGATTCATTAATCCAAGGCGTTCCAGTTTTTCATTTGTTAAGGTATATAACAAGGTTTTACTATGCGCTGTACGCCAGTAACCCTTACGGGTATTGGCAGACTTAACCGCATCACTTGTAGATAATCCTAATCGTTTCAAGTTATTTATCTTTGTCTTGGTCTTCTTCCACTGTTTCCAGATATACTGCCGTATACGAGACCTTAACCATTTGTCCAATGTCTGAATAAAAGTAGTCATCTTTCCAACAGAAAAATATTGGATCCAGCCGCGCATCTTTTGCTGAATTTCTTGAAATATCTTGTCAGTTGACACCCCACGATTGCGCTTAGTAATTTGCTTAAGCGCTTGCTTAATTCTAAGCTTGGGTTCTTTGGCTGGTCGTACATAAGCACCACCATGTCCGACTCCCAATGAAAATCCTAAGAATTTTAGTCGTAGAGGTGATCCAACCTGTGTCTTCTTTTGATTGACCGTTACTTTTAGTCGACCTTCCAGAAAATTAGAGATACTTTCAAGAACTCGTTGCCCAGCTCGCTGACTTTTAACGTAAATATTACAGTCATCCGCATATCGGACAAATTTATGGCCTCGTTTTGTCAATTCTTTATCAAGTTCGTTCAAATAAATGTTGGCTAACAATGGTGAAAGTGGACCTCCTTGGGGAGTTCCTTTTTCACTGCTTTCAAATAAGCCATGATTCATGACCCCACTGGTTAAAAATCGACGAATCAATTTTGTTAACCATGGATCATTCACGTATTGTTCAATGAACTTAATTAATAAATCGTGGTTCACAGTATCAAAGTACGCTTTTAGGTCTAGGTCAACCACTCGGTGAAATCCTTCGTTATAAAATGAAACGACCTGTTTAATGGCTTGTTGGGCACTTCTTCCTGGACGAAAACCAAAACTACTCTCTGAGAACGCTTGCTCAAACACTGGGCTCATAACTTGGGCTACCGCCTGTTGGACCATACGGTCAACAACTGTCGGAATTCCTAATTTACGGGTACCTCCGTTGGGCTTGGGAATCTCTACTCGTTTAACCGGCGCTGGTTTATATGTGCCATTTGCTAGTTGTTCAAGTAGCTCTTTCCGGTGTTCTTTCAGGTATGGCAAAAGGTCTTCAACGGTCATGCCGTCTAAACCAGCTGCTCCTTTATTCTTGGTCACCCGTTGATAGGCTAAATTCAGATTATTTCGGGCTAAAACCAAGTCTTGAAACTTAATGCCACTCATTCTTGTATTTTCACCAGAGGCAGTGCTACGCGCCCCGATATGCTCTTGGTCTTCCAGACCTGCCATCCATCGGTGGTCAGCTATTTGTTCTGTTTTCTGCGATTTTCGCACTGCTTCCACCTCCAATATCAATTACGAGTTATTACTGTTCGGTCCTTCGTTCACTTCGTGGACTACTATGACCTCGGCTGACTCCTGCATTACTCAACATTCCATCACTGAAGTGCTTGTCTTTGTGGAACATAACGTTCCTCTTGTCGGAAACGTGTAATACAGGTCTCCCCGGGTAAGAACGCTAACTTTCGTACCATCTCACCGTTGGCTTTACCGTCATGACTTCGAGTAGTATCGGACTTCAGTTTGTTAGGCAACCTTATCCAGTCATTTCGGCCTTGTAGCCACTTCTTGTTCATCGGTGCAGTACTTCGCCTGCGGCTTCCTTCGGATTCCACTTCACAGTGGACACCCTTGCCATTGGCTCATGGTTCCGACTACTACGGCCCATAACGGACTTTCACCGCCTAGTTAGCGCCCATGCCGGGCGCACCCAAAAAAGTAGCTAACGAAATCGAAAATTTCGTTAGCTACTTTTTATCTATCCTAAATTCTCACCATTGCTGGCAATAACTTCTTTATACCAATCAAAAGAAGCCTTTTTATAACGATTCAACGTTCCGTTACCTTGATCATCTAAATCAACATAGATAAAGCCGTAACGTTTCGACATTTGGCCAGTTGAGGCACTAACCAAATCAATGCATCCCCATGGTGTGTAGCCCATTAGATCAACTCCATCGGCTACCGCACCTGCCATGGCTTCAATGTGCTCACGAAGATAATCAATTCGATAATCATCCTGAACATGGAAATTTTTATCTGGTTTGTCAACAGCGCCTAAACCATTTTCAACCACAAATACTGGTTTTTGATAACGATTATATAATTCGTTTAAAGCAATCCTTAAACCGATCGGATCAACCTGCCAACCCCAGTCACTGGTCTTTAGAAATGGATTTTTAACGCCACCAATCAAGTTTCCAGAAGCCTGTTCAAGACTTGAATCGGCAACATCAACCGTTGAAGACATGTAATAACTGAATCCAATGTAATCAACTGGATTGGTCTTAAGAATGGCCAAATCATCGTCACCAATTTCTAAATCTGAAAAACTAAAACCATATTTGTTCATCAGTTTTTCGGTATACGCAGGATATTCACCACGCACCTGGACATCGCCACAAAAATGGTTAAACGCCTGATTCTGTTCCAGCGTTGCCATCTGATTGACCGGATTAGAATCATATGAATAGGTTGTTGCATACAACAGCATGCAACCAACTTGCAAATTAGGATCCAATTCATGGCCAATTTTAACGGCTTTAGCTCCCGCCACAAACTGATTATGCCAAGCTTGATAGATGTTTTGCTTGTCATTGGCACCGTTAGAAGCAACCAATCCTTGTCCCATGACGGGGAAGGTCAGCGCACTATTAATTTCATTGAAAGTCATCCAATACTTAACTTGCTTGTAGTAGCGGGTCAGTACCGTCCGCGCAAATCGTTCGTAAAATGTGATCAACTGACGATTCTTCCAGCCACCATATTTTTTTACTAGGTTTAAAGGCATTTCATAATGTGAAATTGTAATAACGGGTTCAATATCATATTTCTGACAAGTTGCAATAACCTGATCATAAAATTTCAAACCAGCTTCGTTAGGCGTTTTCTCATCACCGTTTGGAAAAATTCGGGACCAAGCAATTGAGAAACGGTAACATTTGAATCCCATTTCAGCAAACAAGGCAATATCTTCCTTAAAACGATGATAATGGTCGATCCCCTTGTGATTTGGATACGTATGATGTTTTTCATCAATTGTCCAATCAAAATCAGGCTCATCAACTAGCTTAAAACGATCTGGACCACCAGGCAAAACATCGGCAATTGATAAACCTTTGCCACCCTCTTGATAGGCACCTTCCAATTGGTTGGCAGCCGTGGCGCCACCCCACATAAAGTTTTTTGGAAATTTACTCATAACTGAGTTCCTCCTTAAATAACGTACAAAGCAACATCATCATTTGTGACGGTTGTCTTGTCATTAGATACAATTTCAACAAAGTCCTTGGTATTGGTAACAACGATTGGCGTTGTAATATCATAACCAGCTTTTTTAATTGCGTCTAAATCAACATCCATCAATAATTGACCTTTTTTAACTTGATCATTGTCCTTCACATGAGCCGTGAATGGGGCACCTTTCAAATTAACGGTATCTAAACCAATATGAATTAATAATTCAATTCCAGTATCACTCTTCAAGCCAATCGCATGTTTAGTTGGGAAGACGGTCATAATTTGACCATCAAATGGCGCATAAATTTTACCTTCTTCAGGAATAATGGCCACTCCGTCACCTAACATCTTTTTAGCAAACGTGTCATCAGAAACACTCTCTAGGTTAATCATTTCACCTTTAACGGGACTATAAACTTTCTTTGTTTCTTTAGATCCTGAATGTACATTATTTGTAACAACTTTTGTAGTTTTTGGTGTATCTTGTGCATCAGCTGTCGTGGTTGCATCTGTGGCTGTGGTTGTATCTGTAGCTGAAGCCGTAGCTGGTGTTTTTTCATCAATTCCGAATACCCAGGTAAGGACAAATGTTAATACAAAGGAAACAATTACCACGATAACTGCATTAACAATATTGCTGCTATCTGTTTTGCTGACAAATTGAGGTAATGAAAGTAATGACGGAACCGCGAAAGTAAAGGATTTCAATTTTACAATTCCCATAAACAATCCAGTTATAGCTCCTGAAATCATAGAAGCATACAATGGCTTTTTATATTTTAAGGTTACACCATATAACGCAGGTTCTGTAACCCCTGCTAACAAGGCTGAGATACTAGCAGCACCGGCAACTTGACGGGTGTTGCGATTCTTAGTTTTGGCAGCAACTGCTAAACTAGCAGCTCCTTGGGCAATATTAGAAGCTAACATAGCAGGTAAAATCAAACTATCTGGGTTCGCAACAGATGCGGCCAAGAAAATTGGTGCAAATGCCCAGTGCATTCCTGTCATTACAATCAATGGCATAAAGGCCGTCATCAATGCCATGGCAAGCCAGCCAGCTTTGCTTTGAATGAACAAGATAACTGTGGAAAGTAATTTGCCAGCGTAAGTTCCAATTGGTCCAATGACGACGAGAGCCAAGGTTCCGGTAATGAACAAAACCAGTAGCGGTTTCAAAATACTCTTAATCGAAGATGGACAAATCTTATCAACACCCATTTCAATATATTTCATGGCCCAAACAACCATTAAAATCGGGATAACAGATGACGAATAGTTTACCAATGTTACCGGCAAACCCATGAAATGAACCGCATGGCCAGCCTTGACCATTGCTGTAAAGTTTGGATGAATCATAATTCCGGCAACTGTCATAGCCAACATCGGTGTTACTTTAAAGTATTGAGCCGCCGTATATGCCAACATAATTGGTAAGAAGTAAAATGGCGCGTCACCAAAAATGTTCAAAATTGCATAGGTTTGACCTTTTTCACTCATCCAACCCCACATTGGCAGCAAGATCAAGATAACCTTGATCATCCCACCACCGATTAAAGCTGGAATTATGGGTGACATACAAGATGAAATAAAGTTGGCAAAACGATTAAACCAATTTGTTTTCTTCTTTTCTTCTCCTTGATCAGATTGATCAGAAGTTTGATCTGCATCACCAGTGTTAATGTTACCTAATTTCAAAATTTCATCATAATAATTAGAGACATCATTACCCATAATTACTTGGTACTGACCAGATTGATGATTAACCCCCATTACTCCAGGAATTTTTTTAACAGTATCATCATTCACAATGCTTTCATCTTTGAGTCGAAAACGTAACCGCGTCATACAATGAATCAGTGAATTGATATTTTTATCTTCACCGACTGCTTTATAAATTTGTTTTGCGGAATCTTTATAATCCATGTGATCAATCCTTTCTTTTTTCAAATTTTGACAAAAAAAGACCTAAATAGCTAAATAAGCTACTTAGGTCATGCTCAATTAAGATAACACCCTATAAGTTTTTGACAAGGCGCCTGATGTGCACCGTCAGATATAATAATTCCGTACTACTGATCTCGTAATCATACTTTTTCCGAACAAAAGTCTGAATTTTTCGAGCACAGTTATACGCAACAGCATATTTTTTCTTCAACGTTTGTAACAGATCTTCATCGGCATCGTCGTCATAATGCTTGTTTTGGAGAACACGCTGCGCAAAAAACTTCAAATGGGTGATGAACCGATAATAATTTAGCGAGCTTTCGTCAAACTCCGTATTGTAGTAATCCTTCACGATGTCTTCAACTTCTTTGATCATGTTGGTTACGTCATACGCTAAATTTTGTTCGTCGCCAGTTTCGGTTTCTGCATTAACAAAATGTAATGCCACAAAGGCACTCTCATCATCTTCCAGCGTAATTCCAAGCTCATTTTTAACGACTTCAACAAACTTTTGACCAACTGCAAATTCATCCGGATAAAAACGGGCAATATCCCATTTCAACGGATTCTTTAAAACAATTTTCTCATGATATCTTTGAATTGTTGTATGCAGATGATCCGTTAAATTTACATAAATGATCTCATTTAGCTGCTTACCCAATTTGATTTTAGCAAAGTTGATAATCTTCTCTGCAATTAAAATCTCATTCATTGGGACATCCATAACCAGGTCTGTAAATTTGTTCATTGTGTCTTGATCTTTAATAATGAACGTCTTTTCTACCTTGGAAATATCAACCTCTTGACCCTTTTTCTTACCAAATGCAATTCCCGGCCCCATCAATAGAACATCCAAACCATTATGATTTTCTGAAATGGCCGTGTTATTGTTTAAAACGCGTTTTATTTTCACAATAATCACCTAGAGGACTTATTCACTTTAACTTTCTATCGTGAATAAACCATGCTCAAAATTTTGATAACACCTTATTGTATTCAATGTAATCCGCTAAAGATTTTCATCTTCTTGGACTTATTTATCTTTTATCACTCATGCTTACCCGAACGCAATAACATTGTGACAATGTTTCTATATTAGCAGCGTGTGTATCCGCTGTCAAACTTTTTCACTTTTAGCTTTTGTTTTCATCTTTAATTCTGAAAACAGGCTTTCAAGGCAACTAAGATCGGTAAATTGTTAGGTACACCAATTTTTAATTTATCGTTATAAACGCCTGCATATGTGACATTATGTAACATGACCACTTGCATTTTTATTTAGCCTGTCCTAGACTAATAAATGAAATTATTTTTAAAATTTTTCATTTATTTTCAGGAGGCTTTCATTGTGAAAACATATTTTCAGAGATTAGGTCGTTCCTTACAGCTGCCAGTTGCCGTTCTTCCAGCCGCGGCGCTCTTAGTTGGGGTCGGCTTTTGGTGGGCAGCAGCAGATAATGGCTTTATTGCCCGTTTCCTTCAGGCGGGTGGGAACGCCATTTTAACGCAGTTGCCTTTACTATTTGCGGTCGGAACTGCGCTCGGCATGGCCAAAGATAAAGATGGTGCTGCCGCATTAGCCGGGCTTGTTGCTTTTGAAGTCCCTACAAACGTCCTCAAAACAAGTTCTGTGGCCACGCTCATGGGAATTAAAGTTTCAGCAGTTGATCCTTCCTTTGCTGCAATCAGCAATGTTTTTATTGGGATTATGTCCGGTCTGATCGCGGCTGCCTTGTATAATCGTTTCCATGAAACCAAATTACCGATGGCACTATCGTTCTTCAGTGGCAAACGACTAGTTCCAATTCTCGCAGCCGTTGTCATGTTGGCAATCAGTGCAGTTTTGTTGGTTGTTTGGCCACCTTTGTATCATGCCTTGGTTGTCTTTGGGAAATTTATTGTCGGCTTAGGTCCGCTAGGCGCTGGAATTTATGCGTTCTGCAACCGACTTCTTGTTCCCACCGGTCTTCATCAAGCTTTAAACTCCGTTTTTCTGTTTAATGTTGCTGGGATTAATGATATTGGGAAGTTTTTGGCGCATGAAGGACCAAAAGGAGTTACTGGGATGTATCAAGCCGGTTTCTTTCCCGTCATGATGTTTGGGTTACCAGCTGGGGCCTACGCTATTTATAAAAATGCTCGCCCTGAACGTAAAAAAGAAGTTGGCTCCCTCATGTTAGCTGGGGCCTTTGCTTCTTTCTTTACCGGGGTTACCGAACCGCTGGAATTCTCATTCATGTTTGTAGCCTGGCCTTTATACGTACTGCACGCATTCTTTACAGGCTTATCAATGGCATTTGCGGCCTTCATGCATTGGACCGCCGGCTTTTCATTTAGTGCCGGTCTCGTTGATTATGTGCTGAGCCTCAAGAATCCCATCGCCAACCATCCCTTAATGTTGATTCCTCAGGGGCTTGTCATGGCGGCCATTTATTACTTTGGTTTCAATTTTGCCATTCAAAAATTCAATTTGATGACACCTGGCCGCGAACCAGTTACCGACGAAGACGCTGATGATGCACAGGTAAGTATTCAAACAAGTGATACCGATGATAAATACTCAATTCAGGCCAAAAAGATCTATATTGCCATTGGTGGGGTTGATAACATATCAGCTGTCGACAATTGTACGACCCGGCTTCGTTTGCAACTTAAAGACACTGACAAAATTGATGAAGGTGCGATCAAACGAAGTGGGGCAGTTGGTTTAAATAAACTAGATAAAGTTAACCTTCACATTATTATTGGAACCGAAGTTCAGTTTGTCGCTGATGCACTAAGCAAACTCTTTAATGAAAAAACGCCGTTATCTACACTTGAAAACACGGCCGAAAAAGAGCCTGAAGCAAAGTCTGTTGCTACACCAACTGATTCTTCAATTAAATCAGCGGTCACCAGTGAATTTTATAGCGTCGCTGAGGGTCAGTATATGAACATTGAAGATGTAAATGACTCAACCTTTTCACAAAAAATGTTAGGTGACGGTTTCGCAATTGAACCTAAAACTGGCGAGATCACTTCGCCCGTTGATGGTACAGTATCCACCGTCTTCCCTACTAAACATGCAATTGGTTTTACCACTGATTCCGGATTGGAAATTCTTTTACACATGGGAATCGACACCGTCGAACTAAAGGGTAAGCCCTTCGACGTTAAGGTAACCGACGGGCAAAAGGTCAAGCATGGCGATCTAGTTGCCCACGTTGATCTTCAAGCCATCCGAGATGCCGGTAAACAGACCCCAATGATGGTCATTATCACCAATATGGATGCTGTTTCCTTACTGAAATTCAAAGCCGTTCATAATCCAATTACTCCTGAAGTAAAAGTATTAGAAGCTACAACAAAATAAATAACTAAAGGTTGAAAGTACAAAAATGACTTCAGTTACTGCTATTAAACGGTTTAATCCACAAAAATTAGTTTAATTACCGTTGTCTTTAGATACTTCGCATAAACATTGGTATAACAATTTTTGCGTTAAATATATAATTAGTTTTAAATCTTGAAACAGTCTGGAAGCAAATGGGCTCAGTAGTGTCGTTTATCTTAACGATTTATCGTTTAGATAAAGGCCGAGCTTAGAGAAGTGAATTTCAGCTCTAAGTCGTGCCCACTATTACGCATTAAGGGTTTTCGTACCGAAAGCCCTTAATGCTCCATACGCTGTCGATTCTTGTGGCAAGGATAGCCGCAAGAAGTCGCACTACGTTCCGGCCCAGATTCGCCGGAAGACGGTATTTTAATCTAATTTTGTTACCATGAATGTTTTTGTACCAAGTAATTGGATGTGATTTTGTACTTTCAACCTTTAGATAAATAAGTAAAAAGATTGGCATCGTGATCCAAGTGATCATGACGCCAATCTTTTTTGTTACTTATCTATGCTACAGCCGCCGAAATCTTTTCAATAATGGCTTCGAAGTCAGTGAGTGTTTGCTTCCAAGTGATGGACTGCAAATGATCCACGCCTTTTTGCACCATATGTTCCAATTCCAAAGGATTTTGTTTTGCCTGTAAGAAGGTTTTGGCTAGATCTTTTTCATTAAATCCAGTCTTCAAATATGCGCCCTCTGGTAGGAAATAGCTTCCAGTGCCTTCCTTGAAATCGATCAAAGGAAGACCGCAACTCATCATTTCAAATGGCACTAACGAAAAGTTGGTCATTGATGGAGCAATTCCAAAATCACAACGATTATACAAACTAATCATCTCTGGTTTAGTTAACTTACCTAAATTCTCACCATTAATGAACTGTGCTTTCTTGTCCGTTCCAAAGTAATGAAGATTTAACTTCAATCCTTGCTTTGCCAAAATATTTTGACAATTATTTAATGTCATTTGAATATTGATCGGTGCTCGTCTTGGACTGCTCCATTTCGTATACACCGCAACATCAATTACTTTTTTATCTGGATACTTACTGAGGTCATGAGCCTGATAAGGATACTGTTCCAAATTAACAGGAAAATTAATTTCATCAATCGGACTATTAACTTTACAATTTTCCTTAATCATTTTCGCACACCAAGGGCCCAAAGAAACCATGTGAAGACCAAGCTCGTATGTTTTCTTGGCTAATTGATAACGATCACCAAAAGGATAAAAATAAGGTTCATAATCTTGAACAAAATACATCTTATATCCCGGCTTATTTTTAATAACATACGCCGATTCCCATAATGTAGCCAACCAAATATCTGAATTATGTTTATCAAGTTGCGACATGTCTACACATGTTCCTTCATAACCTTCATAATTAAATTCAGCGTTTTGTTCCATCTCATCAACCGTTTGAGGGACATAACTCAAATAGTAAACATGGTAACCTTGTTTACTTAGCAAGGTTCCTAAATGAAGCATGGTGGTCTGGCCCCCCATCATAAGCAATAATTCCGGTCGTCACAAACGTAATCGAATGATAATGATCCTTTTTTGATTGTTTAACTGGTTCATCATTAAAATATTTTAAAATTGAATCGTAATCATGAATATCACCCTGGGGAACATCCACGGTCGCCGTTTTTACTGGTTTCATCGCATTCACCTCCGAATTATTTCAGCACTTAAGCACTTTTTACAGCTTGATGGCCCTGCTGAGTGGAGGTCAACAAATTATTTTTCGTTTCTGGAACAAATAGATAGACAAATAGAATACATAATACACCGCATCCGGCAAAGATCCTGAATACCGATGATAATCCTAATGCACTCATTAAGCTGGGATAAACTAAGCTAACTGCAAAATCAGCCATCCATACAAAGAAGGTTGAAATGCTCATCCCAACATCGCGAATGTCAACTGGAAATAGCTCTGATAAAATTAACCAAGTTAGTGGGCTAATCAAACCTTGTTGACAGATAAGGAATAAGGTAATAAAGCTCAGCACCGCCACGGTCAAACGCGGACCGCTGAGTAAATGAGTTACAATACTCAAACAAGTTAAAATGGTTGTACTGCCTAACAAACCAATCAGTAAAAGCTTTTTCCGTAAAAAACGCCCAACGATTCGAACACTGACACTAACACTTATTACTGAGACTAGCCCAATAATAATGTTCCCATATAATGAGGAGCTCCGCGTTAATCCAGTTCTCTCTAACATTAACGTCCCATAATACATAATCGCGTTAATTCCAGTGATTTGTTGAACAATGGCAAGCCCAACGCCAACCAAGACAAGTTTTATATTGCTGGAAAAAACTACGGATTGAAAACTTTGCGCTTCCACTTCCGGATCAGCTTGAAGTTCATGAGCTTCTTCTTTGGCCTCACTTGGCCGCAAGTAACGTGACATCACGGCCTTAGCTTTTTTCAAATACCCATTCTTCCATAACCAGATCGGGCTTTCTGGAATAGATCGATTTTCCAAAAGTAAAATTAGAGCTGGTAAACTTGCCATCACTAGCATCACTCGCCAAATCCACATCACATTTGGAAACAATCCACCAATAATCGCGTTCACAACGTAGGCGAAAAATTGTCCCAACACAATCTTAAAATCATTGCGTGTTACAACCATCCCGCGAGCATTAATTGGCGAGATTTCCGATAAATATACCGGAATTACTTCGGATGCAGCACCAACCGCAATTCCTAAAATAAATCGGAACACAATAAAAATATACTTATTAGGAGACAAGGAACATAGGACATTAGCTGCAATAAATAAACTTGCAATCCATTGCACTACGCGATGTCTACCATAAATTCCGGAAACCTTACCGGTAAACATTGACCCTAAAGCGGCCCCTAATATTAAAACACTTGAGACTAGCCCTTGATTTGCCGCATTCAAATTCAATTGAGATGCGCTGGACATAAATGGGAGAGCCCCATTTATAACTCCTGTATCATAACCAAAAAGCAGTCCACCAATCGTAATGACACTTGTTGTATGTCGCAAATTTCGCGTTCTCTGATGCAAAAAAATCACTCCTTAGAAAACAAAAAAAGACCTATAGTAATTTAGTCGGGTTAGCAATATAGAATCTCCCTAACACTAAATTAAAATATCATCCAAATAAACCGTAACACCGAATTTTTATAGCAGCAAGAAAAGGCCCCTGTAAAGCGTTTTCATGAGAAATGGATATTTTTGCATAATAAAATAACCTAATGCGTTAGCTCCCATTAGGTTACTGGTATCAACATATTTGTGAATCCGTACCTGAACTACAATTATTTTTCTTCGTCTCTTTAGCACAACCTTATGTATGAAAATTGTTTCAAGAAAATAAACTGACAAAGCTATTATTAGCTTTGCATATTTAACTTCATTTCATTGAGTAGGTAGCAACTTAGGCTTTACATGATGTTATTTACTGGTTTACAGGGGGCAACGTCTGGTTTACATATCACCTATAAATCCCAATTTATCAGCATCTAAAACAGTTTACATCAAGTTGCGCATTGTCTTTAAAGTTTTTTTTAAATCATCTTTTTAAAAAGTTGTTTTTCTGAACTTCAGTTTTAGCAAAAAAATCAATTTCAAAAAAGAAACTAGTGATGTTTTTCCGAGCTTAATTTAAGTTCATGATTTGCTACAGTTCAAACAATTGAAGTTCAGAACTACTTGTCTTGCCACTCTTTTCGCAATAAAGAATACAAATTATGGTCATGATACCGGCCATCTAAAAGTAGTATGTCTTCACGCAAAGTTCCTTCTAGTTTAAAGCCTGCTTTTTGCGCAACATGGTTACTTTCATGATTGCCAACAGCCGCTTCAATTTCAAGACGATTTAACCCATAATCCTCAAACCCGATTTTGACCATTGCTAGAACAGCTTGATGCATTATTCCTTGTCCGCGAGCACTTTCAGCTAGCCAATAGCCAATGTCGGTGCTCATGTTATTTCTTTTAATGTGATTAAAACTGATCATCCCAACTGGCTGTTGCTTTTGATAAATTGCCACATTTAACGACTCACCGGTTCCAAAATTAACATTAACATGCTTTAAAAACTTTATTTCATCATCAACTGTTTTCAAGTTTGCCACCCAAGGTAACCAAACCTGCATTGATTTCCGACTGTTGTCGACCAGTTCAAATAATTGTTTTGCATCTCGTTCTGGATTTGGTAATACAAGTTTTAAATCTTTATTTATCGTGTATGCAAACATGCTTCACACCCTCCTTTATCTGATTAATTATATTATAAGTGCTTAATTTGATTTCACCTAGACAATTTTTTTGTTTATTTTTTAAGTTAGAAATCGTCGTGCAGATTTATGGACGCCAACTGTTCATATAAATCAGTGGTAAACTTGATTTATTGATTAATTTTTTTGGGGGGGAAGAATATTATGTTCAATTCATGGAAGTCACAAAAACAGTTATTTGTAGGGCTATTATTATTTCCTGCACTCGATTTATTTATTAATGACGGCATCGGTCTGATGATGCCCCAAACTTCACCAGCTAACAAAACAATAGCCTTATTATTGACCCTTTTTTCAATTTTAAGATTTTGGATTGAAATCGCCGTGTTTATATTTTTTATCAGAAACTATTTAAAAACTTGTTTTATAAATCTTAAAAGTATTAAAAATTGGTTGGCAACTTTGCTATGCATCGTTTCAGCTATTTTATATAACATCGTCATCTCGGTATTACATATTTCTGTTCCCGCCGCTCAACATTCAACCGAAAATAGTGTTTCAGCTGCTGCTTCACATATCTCGTTACTAGTTTTATTGGCCGTTACAATTATCCTGATTTCACCAATTTTAGAGGAAATAATATTTCAGTACTTCTTTCAAAAAATCTTCTTTCCAATTATTTTTAATAAGTTAAACATAAAACGTGGCAACTTATATGCACTTTTGGCATCAACTCTATTATTCATTGGTTCTCACATTATTAACGGTAATATCACTATAAAAACAATAATAACAGGAATGATCGTATATGCGCCCCTGCTATTACTGGGTATTCTGTATGAAAAAACTGACAAAAACATTATTTACCCAATCGTTGCACACATCATAATTAACTTTATTGGAATGATCTCCATTACTTAATAAATCAAATTCCGTTCGACTAATTAGAAAATCAAATAGAAAGAAAATTTAAAATTTAAAAATGAAAATATCCGAAAAGCTAAAAAACTGTCGTATGAACGAATCCTTAACACAGTCTCAAGTTGCTGAAATTCTGCATGTATCTAGAAAGACAATTTCTGGCTGGGAAAATGGGCGTAGCTATCCCGATGTAAACAGCTTTGTGCAGCTGAGTGATCTATACAAAGTTTCATTGGATTCACTGCTGCGTGATAATAAAGTATTAAATTATTACAAACAACAAAACAGAAAAAATATTAAAATTCGTAAAATTGCTAAATATTCCTACATCTTTAATATTGTTTTACTAGGCGCTAGCTATATAGAACTTTTTAGAATTGCTGGCATTCATTCTTTGCTTATACCTTTGCTGCTTCTAATTAATATAATCACTTTTTCTTCTCATTATGAAAACTGGCACAGGTTAAAAGAAAAAAAACGTTTTATTAGAGCTACTATTATCTTTATACTCTTTTTTGAAATAAACGTTTTATTAAGTTTTATTAATCAAGATTTTATTTATCAAATACGCAATAATGACATTAATTTTATAACTGGAATGATGCTTGGCCGATTCATTCTAATTTTTATTATAAGTTTTAGCTTAGTCATCACTATTTTCTGTACCGATATTTTAAAAAGCCAAGATTAAATTAATCCACACATGGTTACCAAAACCATCAATATTTCAGGATCAATATAATTTTTTACCAAAAATAAGAGCCATCAAATTTTTTTAATTTGATAGACTCTTAATTTCTTTTAGCTTTATTAAAAACAGAAATAGCCGTTGAATAACTTAGTACCTGCAAACTAAACACTTCTTTCCATAGACTGAACTTAGCAGTTAATTTAAACGAGTTTGCATTAAAGAACTACAATCTAGCCCCCCAAAGATTATTTCCTAAGTTATTGAAAGAAAATACATTTCTCCATAATTTTTCTTCTGATTCATTAAATTCAACAGATTCAGATAGTTTGACAACAGGGGCACGATTAAAAAAGACTTGCAAAGTACCAGTAAAGGCCACACCTTCATTCTTTTGTAATTCTGCCAAAGTTTCCCTAACATATTTGGCGGTCTCAGATCCATAATGATATTTATTTAATTCCACACTTAGATCTTTCATTGCAAAAATAGCTTCATTCCTAAATTCCATATGAACTTCACCATCCCACTCTAGTAATTTTATAAACTATAATAATCGCGGTTTTTGCTTAAAATAACTTTTTATTTTTTGAAAAATCTCTACGTTCTTAAACCGAGATTTGACATGGTGTAGTTGTGTTAACACATTGTAACCTGATTGCTCTCTATCTTTAACTCATCACCATGGCATAAATATAGTATTCACTTCGTTCTGGGATGCTGGAATTAAATCACGAATTTCTTCAAACAAAGCAATAGATTGGGTATCTAACTTAATTTTATGCGTGGTAAATCCTCTTAAAACAGTAATTTCTTTAATAAATGTCCTGCCTTTAGCACTGAGGACAAAATCACTTACCTCGTGTTTAGAAATTGCTTCGAGAAAATCGCTAGTGATTTCTAACGCTCTTTGCTTTTCATAGGTATTTTCTAACATTCCTAATCTGGTCCGAAATATATTTAAATCACCCTGTACTTTTTGTTGCCTATCCATATTAATCTCCCCAAAATGGCTTTCCGTTATTACATCAAAAAAGCCATTACTTCTTTTTATGAAATCCACAAAATAAAGCGTACAAGAATAAAAGAACCAAAGAATAAAGCTTATCCGCCACCATACTCATACTTTGTGGTTCATATAAAATCCCAAATGTCTGCGTAATCGCATATACCAACGCTGGATAAAGTGAATATTTGTAAACTCGATTAGATTCCTTCAATACCAGTATGACACTAGCTACAAGCGCCAATATATACATAGCAATTGACGGCATCGGATTCGCTATATCTGTAAAAGTTCCAAGTATGACTACAGCGTATATAAAAATGGCAAAAGTAATTTTTAACTTCAATTTTTTCATAAACTCCCCCAAGAATTTAGTGACGAGCATTATTCATGCGCCATCACAATAATTTTTTAATCCGAAATTACTTTAAAAAGCTTCTCCCCCACTACTAGCCTTTCACGCAAAACTCATCTTCACTTCTTAGAAACACTTCAAATTCTTTGGAACAACTCTAACTTTAATCAAAAAAAGCAATCTTTCAAGCTGAGTAATGAAGACATAGAGGGCTTATAAATTAAGACACCGCTTGTGCTGTACACTTTACCAATTTAGAGCATGAAAAATTACCATTATGTAGTAAACTAGTTTTAGGGGAGATTTTAATATGGAAATATCAGAAAAGCTCAAACAGTGTCGAATGAATAAATCTTTAACACAAGCCCAAGTGGCGGAAACTTTACATGTTTCGCGTAAAACAATCTCGGGCTGGGAAAATGGTCGCAGTTATCCTGATGTAAATAGTTTCGTGAAGTTAAGTGATTTATACGGTGTTTCGCTAGATCTTCTGCTACGGGATAATCGGGTATTAAGTTATTACAAGGAACAAAACGAAAAAAGCCTTCAAATTCATAAAGTTGCGAAACGAGCTTACATTCTGAACTTCATTTTGTGGTTATTAAGCTACGTTGAATTCTTTAGAATTGCTGGTATTCACTTTTTATTAATTCCCGCGCTTCTTGCCATAAATATCACAATTTTTATGTCTTACTATGATAACTGGAAAAAAATGCGAAAACACCAATATTCTATTAAAGTTATTTTGAGCTTTATCCTTATTTTTTTCGTTCATGTTATCTTAAATTTTTTTAATGATAGCTATATATATAGCCTAGCAAATAACGATATTAGCTCTGTAGGTGATTTTATGATGGGTAGATTTACGCTCATTTTATTAATGGACCTTAGTCTATTAATTGTCATTTTTGGTCGTGATGCTTTAAAGAGATCAGAATCTCTTGGGTACTATTAAGCCATTTAAAACAGTTAACTCACATACCACTAAGAAATTCAGCTAATCTATTAAAAATCAGAGAAATTCCCATACCTAAAAATATAAGTGCATAAACTAACCCACTCCAAAATGCATAAGGTGCAAAACCACTAGTTCCTTTAATTGCGTGCTTACGATATGCGTTAAAAGTTTTAAAAAATGCAACGAATTGCCACATTCCTAGCAGAACAAAACCAAGCCCTAGTAAATTTCCTGAATCCATTTTTATTATCTCCATGTAAATTGCATTCCAATACTGTTTCTTATACTTCTTAGGAGTTATAAGGTCTATATTAGTCATGGCATAACCAAAACACCCGTAAAAAATGACCAAGAATCAAATTCAGATTCTCAGTTATTTTTCTAAATCTAGATTCAAAATACCCAACTATTCGAAGTCATTGTAATTGAATTCGCGAAAACCACAACTGTGTTAATTGATTTTCTTGTTTTTTACAAGCCACCCAATACCAAGGCAATTCCAAATCCAAGAAATATTACTGCAAAGATCAATCCGTACCAAGTTCCAGCTATTGAAAAGGCAGTTGTCCCTTTGTTCGATTTAGTACGTAAGGTTTTAAACCCTTTAACAAACGCATAAAACTGCCAAATGGCCAATAGCAAGAAAACAACCCCTACTAATTTTTCAAAATTCATTATGTTCATCCTCCTAAATATCACATTAATTTTTTGATCTGCTTGTATCTTCCTAGTTCTTTATTTATGAAACGGTGTATCCTTATCTAAAAATTCAAATTCTGTTTCCTTAACCAATGACTTATACCCTAATTTGCTCACCTGTTTCATTAATTCATTGTCATCATTACCTTGGAATTGTTTGATATTCATTGGATCTTCGATATGCACACCGGCTACAACATTCGGATGGTCAACTAAATATTTTCCGGCGTGAACACCAAAGACTCTCCAATAATAATTATCAGCCTTTGTTTGTATATTGATAACTGTTCTGTACCTGGGGCCGTTCGTTGGTAATTGATTCTGGGCATAACTTTTATCCAGGAAAATAACCAGCCTTTTCAAATCTTTACTCTTCAAATCAATTTTCAAGTTACCATCCTGCTTAAGTTGAATCCCATTGGCTTCTATTGAAACTAGAACACCTTTTTTAAACAGATGCGCAAACATCCCCTGATTAGGAAATGTGTTTTCATTTACCTTTACCGTTTTCACATCCATAACGCGGTTATTCAACAATAAAATATTTTCGGGAACTGATCCCCAAGCAGGTGTAGAAAAAGCATTACTTATTTCACTCATTGTTCTTCTCTTCTTTTCCAGTTTGTCCAACCAAAATTTCTACTGTGTCAGTTGTTCATAGGTTGTTCCTTGAACAACATTTTCGAATTCAGCTCTGTCTATTGCCTCATCAATTCTTGAATTATTTTTCAAACTAGAGAACTGTTTCAAATTTAATGGATCGGCAATTTTCACATGCCCCAAAATACCATTCGCAATTTGTATCGATAATTCACTAGTTTTTACTAAAAAATAATAATCCATTTGGTTTGTAGTAAAAATAACCGTGGAATTAAATGTCGGTTGTGGTCCCTGAAAATCAGCATTATACTTTTTCATCAGTCCTACTTCAACTTCTTTTATATCGGTAAATGCCAACTGGACTTTCTCATCTTTAGAAATTATTTCAATAGCTTTATCAATCTTAACGATCACATTTTGATTGAATTTCGGAACTAAAAGACGATCTAAAATTACTCTCCCAATTTTATTGCCTTGATCAGGAAACTCTTTTGATCCAATAACGAAGGTACTTTGCATTGGCTTTTCTTGATTCTGAGCGGGAATGTAATAAACTGGACTTTGCTTAAAAATATTAATATCAGTAAACAATTTCATTTTTCTCCCCCGTGTTCTTTTAACGCAATAACATGCACATCCTGATGCTTTGTATGGCTACTTAGTTAATGAAAAGACATTTCATTAATATATGATCTTCTCTGTGGTACCAACAGTTTAAATGCATTCCAGTGACATTTAGCAGCCTCTTCTAGGTTGAGCCCCTGAAATCCAATCAAGAAATTGATACGTTGCATATATTGTTCCGCCGAAATCGAAATATTCCTATCATTCAATTTTGGATTGTCTAGCGCTTTAATTTCATTTTCAGTTAATTCGACTGCTCGTTTGGTACTATCAGACGATTCTTGAATAATTAACGCTTTTCTGAAACTAACTAATTCAGCAATAATTCTTTTATTTAGTGAAGTCGTCATCACTTCTCCCCCCCAATTCAGTTACTCAATTAAAACCAGTAATCTCTTTAAAATAAATTTCTGTTACTCAAAAAATCAGAAATTAATCATATCTCTTCTCCCGTATCCTAAGTAAAGACGGGAAATCTCAGTGAAAAAAGAGACCGTTTTTGGAGATAACTTTTCTTTAAAAGACAAGAAAGACAACCCAGATTTAAGCTGAGCTGCAACCGCCTGCTCATTTTTACCTTGGTCAAGTTCCTTTCTCGCTCTTAAAAATAATTCACGTTCCCTTTCAGGCGTCCCTGAATCCTTAATTAAATTATCCATTTCGCTCCAAATTGCGACTTTCTTCTTCATACTAATTCCTCCAATTAAAAATAGAAACATTTTGGCTATCCAATTGGTAAATAAAATGATCCCAACCATTTAGTAATCTTTATGTTTTTAACATTGGTAGCTTTTTCTCTTATTTTTTTCTCGATTTCTTCATCGGTATACAACGTCTGTAGTCGATAATAAAAATTTCCATTGCCATCATCAGTCACCAATTGCCAAATACCAACATCAGCAAAAAGTTGGATATCAAATGGTTTTCTATCAGTATTAATTTCAACATACTTATTAGGTAAATAAGTTCCCTGGTAGTCCTTGGTTTGCATTCTGTAATTCGCATCTATTTTTCTAAATTTGCTTGAAGCCCCTAGAATGACCAGCAAAATCAATAACCAAGAAATAAGTAACATCCAAAATAAATTGCTATTCACAAAATTACTTAGCATTCCCAACCCCTGCATTGGTGCCAAATGGTTAACTGATATATAAATTATCCTACCTAAGAATAATAAAAATCCGGCAAAAACCCATATTATTTGTGATAAAGTAGCTCTATCTTTATAGATATTAGCGATTTTTCCGCTAACAATTAGATCACTTTCCCCTTTAGGTAGAACTAAGTGCTCGTCTGTTGTACTGTAATATTGTACAAAAAAACTTGGCTTTTTTATTTTTAAGTTTTGAATTAATTCAACTCTCGAATTTTTGGATGTCTTTTCCGCAACTAATTCTTTTGAATAATTAGTTAGAATATATGATGGAGTTTTATCGAATTCAAAAGAATACATTAGTTTACCAGCATGGGATAATTTCCACCCTTTTTCACTAAAATTATTTAGCCAGTCCTGTTCGTTTTTCGATCCTTTAATAAAAAATTTAACCTTTTTCATTTAAAAATCCCCATATCTTTTAAATTCAAATTTAGTTGCTTACTTTTGTTTCTTACAAAAAGAAGGCCCTCTCTTCAAAAATCATATTAGCACCATCCACTCAGAAAAACTCAATTCTTTTGTCTGTACTTATAAGACTTGTAAAATACCTTCTGTCTCCGCTAATAAGCCTCCTCGCCTTTTAAATCTAGTAGGGCGATTGAAGTTCAATTATATAAAATTAAGCACTGATCTTTTTAAGCAAATGTTTTTCTCCTAATCCTTCACATCTATATACTATTAACTATAGACAACCACTAATCGTTATTTTAAGGAGGATTTTTTATGTCCTGGGACGCACAAGATTACCCCGCTTCAATGAAGAATATGAAAGAGCTTGAACGGAAAAAGGCCATTGATATCGCTAACGCTTTGCTTGCTGACGGTTATCCCGATGATCGCGTCATTCCCATTGCCATGAAACAGGCCGAACGCTGGTATGCCGATGCAAGTCCCAAAGAAAAAACAGCATTTAAGAACACACCTAGCCCGACAAAACACGATAACCATGATGGCGATAAAAGCCATTCTCGTCTTTTAGATGCCAAGGAAACTGTCTACTACGAAGATAAGCAATGGCAAGTTAAAGCTGAGGGTGGCAAACAACCTAGTGAAAGTTTTTCCACCAAAGAAGCTGCCATCAAACGAGCTCGTGAAATTGTTAAAAACAAAGATTCAGCCGTTAAAGTTTACAAAAAGGATGGCACCTTACAAGATGAAACGCATCCCCAGTAATCTATCCAAAAAAATGAACTAATCGATGTGCTCTTGATTACTATCTAGTAATCTTGAACTTCAAAGATTAGTTCATTTTTTACTTTTGTGTCTTAAATTCTGTAATACCTTTTTTCAATCGGTGTAAGCCATCTTCAACCATCTTGGTTGGGCACGCAATATTCATGCGCAAGAAGTAACGACCATTACCACGGTAAACCGTCCCTGCTGACAAAAACAGCCCCGTTTGTTCGCGGATAAATGCCGTTAGTTTTTCGGCATCATCAGTAACTTGACTCACATCAAACCACAATAAGTACGTGGCATTTTCGGATGCCAATTGAACTTCAGGAAGTTCAGTTGAAACAAACTGATCAACCACTTTTCGATTTTCAACCAGTTTAGCTTTTAAGGCATGTAGCCAATCAGCACTTTGCGTATACGCTGCAATGGTCGCCGGAATTGCCAATAGATTGGGCTCGCCCAGTTCATCGTTATTGATGCCTCGATTAACTGATTCACGCAAATTTTCGTTGGGTACAATCACCGTCGCCGCATGCAAAGCAGCCACATTAAAGCTCTTGCTTGGTGAAACAGTCGTAATTGTGTGTTGAATCAAGTCAGCTGGCAATGAAAATAAGGGTGTATACGTTGGCTCACCAAATACTAAATCACCGTGAATCTCATCGCTCAACAAAACAACATGATGTTTTTTGCATAAAGTACTAATTTGAATCAACTCATCACGTGACCATACCTTACCAATCGGATTATGCGGATTACATAAAATCATCAACGTTGTTAGGGACTCCGCCAATTTCTTTTCTAAATCTGCAAAATCAATGGCGTAGCTGTGCGCCTGGCGATCATAAACCAAGTCACTTGATAGCACATGGCGGCCATTGTTTTCGATGGAATGATAGAAAATATCGTAAACTGGCGCCTGAACGACCACGTTATCACCGACATGACTAATGTGTTGGACAACAGCTGAGATTGCAGGTACAACGCCTGTACAATATAGCATCCACTCCGTTTGCGGACGAGCTTGATGTTCCGTTGCATACCAATGGGCCACTGCTTCAAAATAAGCAGCTTGCGGTTCTTCATAGCCAAATACCCCAAAATCAACTTTTTCACGCATTGCTTTTAGAATTGCGGGGGCCGCTTTAAAGTCCATATCCGCAATCCACATGGGTAATTCGCCATCTTTTACGTGCCATTTGATGGAATCTGTCCCGCGACGAGAAATTAATTGATCAAACTCACCCATTATGCTGACCTCTTTTTTGAAATTCCTTTATCTGTCACAATTGTTGTTTGATCTGGATTAATTTTGGTGGTATCCAAAATCACCTCGCCAATTGACTGCGCATGAATTTTCCCACTGATCGGATTCTTCACACTGGTAATATTAGACTGAATATCAGCATCAATATCACGACAATATTCAAAGGCCAAGTCCGTCTCCAGCAAACGACAATTTTTCATAACTAAATGATCGATGTAACACAGACCCTGATCACTTTCGATTGTACAATTAACTAACGTCAGATTTTTCGTGTTCCAACCTAAGTATTCACCATTAATTACTGAATCATATACAGTGACATTTTCACAGTTCCAAAAAGCATCCTTGCTAACTAAAGTTGAATTATGCACTTCCACATTTTTGGCACCATCAAACGCATAGTTACCCATTAAATCCAGATGATCTACATAAATATTGTCACTATTCATCCCAAAATAGTTGCCACGCGCCTGAACGTTTTCAATGCGAATATCAGAACAATTCCACAACGTTTCGTCCGCATCGGAAAAGTGATCATTTTTCAGCGCAATGTGATGCGCGCGCCGAAACAACTTCGGAGCCTGTAAGGTACTATTAGTAATCGTAATATCATCCGTGTACCAAATCCCCGATCGGGACATGGTTTCAAAGATTGTGTGATCGACATTAACATGTTTGCTGTACCACAATGGATATTTCCACTTAAAAATAGAATCCTTCAATTCAATATTGTGACTCTCTTTTAGTGGTGATTCCCCCTCACCAAACGTGGTGCGCGTAATTACGGCATCCTTTGCGGCAAACAGGGGTCGTTCGCCTTCAAAATACTGATCTGTATACTCTGTCATTCGTTCTCTCCTTCTTAAACACAAAAAGGCTTAGAAAAAATATCTTCTAAACCTTAACTTAATTAATCATCTGCATAAATCTTTTTAGCAAGTCCAAATGCTGACCATGCCTTTGGCCAACCTGCATAAAAGGCCAAATGGGTGATAATTTCGACCATTTCATCCTTAGTCACGCCATTTTGTTTGGCAAGCTTCATATGTGATTCCAATTGTGGGAATAATCCCTGGCTCATCAAAGCCGCACAGGTAATCATGCTACGATCACGTGCTGATAATTTATCTTCACGAGACCAAACTTCTCCATATAGGACATCATCATTTAATTCAGCAAATTTAGGCGCAAATTCACCTAAATTGTCACGTCCTGCAGTTTGTTTTTTAGCCATTTTCTAGTCCTCCAATGCGTTATATTCTTTATCAGAAACTGGTTCTAACCATTCTGGTGTTCCCGCCGTGATGGCAACATGTGAGAACCAACTGTCTTTAGTAGCACCATGCCAATGTTTCACACCATCGTGAGTCACAACCACATCACCAGGATGTAATTTTTGTGCGGGTTTACCTTCTTCTTGGTACCAACCTTCGCCGCCGGTCACCAATAAAATTTGATACCCATTATGATGGATATGCCAATTGTTACGACAACCAGGTTCAAAAGTAACATTGCCAACCCCGACATTAATATCTTTTTCACCAACCAAATTATTTAAATAACTTTGGCCTTGGAAAAATTGCTGAAAGGCCTCATTTTTAGCACCGACTGCAAACAAACCGTTTTTTACTGCTTCTTCATTTTTTACCATTATAAAATTCCTCCAAATTCAATTTTTACTATTCACTAATTATGGTAAACCTTAGAGTGCACTTTAACGCAAGTATTAAAGGTTGAAAGTATCAAAATCACTTCGATAACTGATGTTAAACGACTTAGCCTACAAAAAATAGTCTAAAATGCCGTCTTCCAGCAAATTTGGGCTGGAACGTAGTGGGCACGACTTAGAGCCGAAATACACGTCTCTAAGCTCGGCCTTTATCTAAGCGAAACCCGCTAAGATAAACGGCACTACTGAGCCCATTTGCTTCCAGACTAAGTCTTATCTTTGCAATCTACACAGCAATATAAAGGTTGTTATATCAGCGTTACTGAGCATTATTGAAACATCAAACATTCTTAGTCCGGAGGCGATTGGTCTCAGGGGTGAAATTATCCTTAGCAATTCATCGCTTAGGATAAGGCCGAGTTTGAAGACAAGTGTTCCTCTTGGCTTCAAATCGTGCCCACCCCGTTCCAGACCGGGTGAGCCGTAGAACGACAGTT
Source organism: Pediococcus damnosus (assembly GCF_001611155.1). Taxonomy (NCBI): domain Bacteria; kingdom Bacillati; phylum Bacillota; class Bacilli; order Lactobacillales; family Lactobacillaceae; genus Pediococcus; species Pediococcus damnosus. The sequence continues at coordinate 1,041,357 of NZ_CP012294.1, read as the reverse complement.
AACCTAATTTCGGTGGACTAAACCGTTTAATGGTAGTAACTGAAGTCATTTTTGTACTTTCAACCTTTAGGCAAGTATTTAAACTTGTTTCGTTGGATAAATTGTAAATTCATTCACATTAACTGATTCTGGTTGATCGATCGCAAAGTTAACTACGCGGGCTACCGCGTCAGGTGTGATCCCAACTTGCTTGTAAAACTCACCCATATTATCAGCCACTTTTTTATCAGTAATTGAGCCTAATAATTCGGTATTGATTGCGGCAGGATACAAAGACACCGTTCGAATATTTGTCCCTTCTTGAGCACTTTCCATCCGAATGACCTCCATCAAATTACGAACCGCAAATTTAGTGGCGCCATACACACCGGATCCAGCAAAACTCTTGATTCCAGCGACCGAAGAAGTGGTAATGATTTGGCCACTCTTTTGTTTCGTGAAGATTGGCATTACGGCGGCAATGCCATTTAAAACACCCTTAAGATTGATATCAACCATGTCATTCCAATCCTTTGTTCGTAACTCACTAATTGGTGAATTGGGCATGATCCCGGCATTGTTGAAAATAACATCCAGTCCACCAAACTTTGATTTAGCTAAATCAACTAAAGCCTGAACTTCATCTGGTTTGCGAACATCAGTCACGCGATACGCAGCCTGGCCACCATCAGCTTCAATGTCCTTCACAATTTCTTGTAAACGTGTTTCGCGACGCGCACCCAAAACTACTTTAGCACCATTTTTAGCAACCAACTTAGCGGTTGCTTCGCCGATGCCACTTGAAGCTCCTGTAATAACCATTACTTTATCTTTTACTGACATATTTTTCTCCTTTTTTTCCTAACCAATTATTCACTGCACATTGCGCACAGGTCACTCGCGAACCCCGCACAGCTAATCCTTTTTGGACATCAGATTCTGGCAATAATTCCTGCAGTTCTTGAAAACTACGCCCGAACCCACTACCTTCATGCGTACAAAACGGATAAACACTTTTGCCCCTTAAATCGACTTGCTGCAAAAATGTTTGAATCACCATTGGCAACGCTCCCCACCAAATCGGATATCCTAAATAAATGACATCCTCATTTTGAAAATCATGTTTTATTGACCCGATTTCTGGTGATTGTTCAAATTTCATTTCCTGTTTAGCGCGCGCCAACGTTGCTTGATAGTCAACTGGATAGGCCTGTTTGGGGATCAACTGCACAAGTTCACCATCCACTACCTGGGCAATTGCTTTCGCAACCACTTCAGTGTTTCCAAACGAAACCTGTTGATGTTTGCCATCCAGCAATGTCTCTCCATTATGTGAAAAATAAACCACTACCGGCACGTTTCCCATCTCCATTCCAAGTAACGCCGCTTGACTACATAGGTTATCCTACAGCGCATGTGACTAGGCGTCTAATGCTTAAATAAATGGCACATATGCCCAGAAAGCATAGTCTAAGCAACAAAAAAGTGATTACCCATTGCGGTTAATCACTCATACCATCTATTTAACAACCACGCCTAGCACACCAACCAGCGCACTTGCTTGAAATTGATTAATAATTAATCCATCGAGATCCTCTGGTAAAACTTCCAAGACTTCAAATTCACTTTTAGATAGGTCAACTTTTTTTAGCTTCGAGCCGATAAAACTAGCGGCATCAAAATCACAGTCCTTGGTCACAAATCCGGATTTAAATTCAACGTATCTAAAGTAGGTTTCTTTAAAACTAGAAGCTTGGGCGGTACATTTTGTAAATTTCGATTCACTAAAATTAGCGTAATCCACCCGACAATCATCAAAACTGCTGTCCTTCCAGTTGTTATCAGAAAAATCAGTGCCCAGTAAATTACAGGTATTAAAGTGATCTCGATAAAAAAGACTCTTTTCAAAATGATAATTCGCAAAATTCATGCGTTCAAATGTGCAGTCCAACCACTCACCAGAACTAAGGTCGGTTTGTTCAAACGTGCAGTCATTGAAACTTACGTCCGAAACCTTGAACTTTTCAGGCGTTGCCAAGAACGTACAATTTTCGTAGCGCTCCCCTGAGACAATCTCAGCTACTTGGAGTTTCTTATCTTTTATCATCTATTTCTCCTCAAATGCCTGTTTAAACCGTTTCACCAATTCTGAAACCACCGGCGACAAGACTCGATTTTTCCGCCAAGCCAGCACACAATTTGTTTTTACTTCCGGATTCAAAGGCAAAAATTTAAGTTTTCGGACGTTACTGTCAATCGTAGCTCCTTCAATGACCAAAGCCGCCGCAATTTGCCGTTCCACTAACGGCAAAATATTATAATGAAGGTTAAAATAGCCAATGACATTTAAATTATCAACTGAACTCCCGGTCCAACTAGAAAGCAGCGTACTGATCTCCGAACGGGCACCCATCATCAGCGGAACGCCACCCAACTCATCAGGGGTAATTGATTCTTTTTGCGCTAAAAATGAATCTTGTGAGACTAGTAGACCCCATTTTTCGGTTCGTGGTAACGTCAAAGTATGATATTTATCGGTGTTAATCGGCTCTAATAAAATGGCCATATCAACCAAGCCTTTATCCAAATGATCCGTAATGTAATCACTTGTCCCCGTCAAAACGGTAAACTTAACTTCCGGATAATCCCGAATAAATTCCTCCAGCATCATTGCCATGGTGTCAGAGTTGTCAGCTTCCACGCAGCCAATCCGAATATGGCCACTGAACAATTGGCGCCGCCGATCCACAAAGGCTTGTTGCGTGGCCTGGGTGAGGTCCAAAATTTCTTCTGCTCGACTTTTTAGAAACAAACCTGCTTCAGTTAGTTCCAAACGATTTTTTTCACGCGTAAATAATGGTGAGCCCAATTCTGTTTCTAATTCCTTAATCTGACGACTAAGCGTAGGCTGTGTGATGTGTAATTGCTCTGCAGCTTTTGAAACGTTGCCCGTATCAGCTACTGTCCAGAAATAACGCAATAACCGTAATTCCATCTGACTTCCTCTTTTCTGATTTTTATTAATTCAAGTATACATCAGTGGCATGGATCTTAAGCGTTCATGCCTTTTATGAACACAAAAAAATAGAAACAAAGGCAAATCCCTTCGTTTCTAAGTATGATTCTTATTCGACATTTTTATTATTTTCTGAAATTTCAACCGAGCTCACATGATTCTTCAACAAGATTGCAGCTGCGAGGCCCCCAACAATCACGATGATTGCTGCCACAATTGACACGGTTCTCATGCCGCTATCATAGGCTCTAATCACGACCTGCTGAAATTCATGGGCAAACGGCGCGTGACTTATTCGTGTTGAAAAGGCAATACTATGACCAGAAAATGGCCCTGCTTCAACTAATGCCTTTTTCAATCCTGAAAATGCGACAGCCGGCATATTAACTGATCCAAGATGAGCGTTCAAATAGTTCTCATATTTCGTATCCTGTACCAGGCCTAACCCAACTACTCCGACGGTGGTTCCGATTTGCCGAAACACGTTTAGCAAGCCAGATACCATCCCCATTTCACTGGGTTTAACACCCTCCATACCGGTTGTGTTCAACAGCGGATTAACCATCCCGTTGGTAATTCCCATGAGGACCATTCCTGGCCATAAAGTTTCAAAACTAACTTTGGGACCAACCGCGTGAGCCACCAGCAAAAAGCCTGCGCCACCGACAAATAAACTGATACTAATCATCCATTTTTTTGAATAGCGAGAACTCAAGATTCCCACAATGGGGCCTAAAATTAAGGACCACATACTCATTGTCAACTGCCGAATTCCAGTTTGTAGTGCTGAATAACCGATATAATTTTGCATTAAGGCCGTTAAAAATGTATTAAATGAATAAATACCGGCTCCCAAGGCAAAGGCAACAATCACAATTCCGATGAAGTGCGGCCGCTTAAACATCTTCATATTGACCATTGGTGAATCAACATGTAACTCAATGATTACAAAAATAATTAACAAGAGCAGCCCACCAATTAGGTAGCCACTTACTTGCAAGTTCAGCCATGACAAATGAGGCTTACTTTCTTTGACAATTAAGCCATAAATCACGGCAAACAATCCCAAGGCAGAAAAGAGCATCCCCATCAAATCAATCTTCTGACCTTTCCCATAACTTGGCGTTTCATTTACGTAAACCATCGTTAAAATAACGGCAATTAAGCCCACTGGGACGTTTACGTAAAAGATTGCGGGCCAACCAAAGTGTTCAATTAAGAAGCCCCCAATTAAGGGCCCAGAAGCTGTGGAAACCCCGATGACAGATCCTAAGATCCCCAGTGCTAAACCGCGATCTTTGCCATCGAAATTCGACGTGACTAACGCCATCGATAATGACATCATTCCGGCACCACCAATTGCCTGCACACCACGACCAATGTCGAGCACTAATAAATTAGTCGCCATGCCGTTGATAGCTGAAGCAATCACAAACAAAACCAGTGATCCCAAGAAAATTTTCTTTCGGCCATACATATCACCTAGTTTAGACATAATTAATAGGCTGACTGCGTATACCAACATGTAGGCATTTAACACCCACTGTAAATTAGTAAAGGTAGTATGAAAATCAGTTACCATCGTGGGTAACGCAACGTTAACAACCGTCACATCTAGCAATCCCATGAACACACCCATACTCATAGCAAGCAAAGCAATCCATTGCTTTGCACTTGTCTTATGTTCCATTTTTTCTATTCCTTCTTCTGTTTAATTTGTGTACGCGATTTATCAATCCAAGTCTGTTTGGTTTCACAGATGGCAATGCTAAGTTCTAGTGACCGCACACCCCATTGAAGTGAATCGTGATTACTTTCTGGCTCCTGTAATTTATGTTCAAGATGCTCACGAACACTCCGATAAATATTTAAATCGGTTTGGTTTGCATTTTCATATTCTTCAAGGATTTGTTGCTGGGTAGCTTCATCCACGCCACCCATGCCATGAAATTTAAATCGATAAATAGATTCGCGTTTGGCATCCATTGGCACTGGTGAACTCATCAGTTCTTTAAAACGCTCGATTCCCTTTTGAGTAATATGCATCATTTTTTTCTTCCGCGGATCGGTTTGCTTTTCGTTAACTTCAATGTAGCCTTGAGCAGTTAACCGATTAAGAAGTGGGTACATTACTCCGTTAGAAATTTCTCGCCGAGGGACCAAACTACTTTCAAGAACGCGTCCCAATTTATATCCGGACATATCCCGAGTTCCTAGCATTCCTAAAATTAATAATTCGTACATGTTTACCTCCATATGTCGAAACGACTTATCTAATATAAGTCTTTCCGACATATTATGCAAGCTTTTTTCAAAAGTGAGCGGAACAAAGTGATTAAACCACAAGATCTAAGGGTGACGGCGGTGGGATCGCAATCCCGCCAGAGGCGCACTTAGATGTTGTGGTTTGCTTTGTGGAGCTGTCCTAAAAAAGTGAGCGGAACAAAGCGGTTAAACCTCAAGATCTAAGGGTGACGGCGGTGGGATCGCAATCCCGCCAGAGGCGCATTTAGATGTTGTGGTTTGCTTTGTGGAGCTGTCCTAAAAAGTAGAACAAAAAAATAAGCAACTGAGGAAAATTACTTTTTCCCGGTCGCTTAGGTTACCTTATATTAGTTTTTCACCAAGCACTTAATACACGCCTGCTCAGTCATCCATAATTTGCCGAATTTCTTGCTGCAAAATCGGCACGATATCCGTGTTAAACCAAGCGTTTTTATGCATCCATCCATAATTTAATGGTGAGGGATGCACTAGTGGAAAGTATGCTGGCTGATAATCTGCATAGTGACGTACTGTTTCTGTCAGCGTTGGTTGTCGATTTTTTTGAAGGTAATATTTCTGAGCATATTGCCCGATCAACAGCGTTAACTTTATATGTGGCATCAACTCTAATACTGGCGCATGCCATTTTTCCGCAAAGCCTTTACGTGGTGGTAAATCTCCGTGAGCGCCTTTACCTGGATAGTAAAAATCTAATGGCATCACCGCAATTTTTCCAGAGTGATAGAATTCATCTTTACTCAATCCCATCCATGTACGCAATCGATCTCCACTTGGATCGTTCCAAAACACCATGGATTGTTGTGCCTTTCTGCTTGGGGCCTGACTAATAATCATAATCTCGGCACTGGGTTCCACAAAATATAACGGTTGGATCCCTTGATTTGTATATTGGGCGTTTTGAGGATCAGCCTGAATAGCTTTAAAGATTTCTGCCGCCGTTTTCATGGATTACCCCTCCATTGTTACAAAGATTCAAAATATTCCCTGATTTTATTTGCGATTAAATGCCTTCTTAATTCCAAGAAATGAATGTAGTCTTCTGATTCAAAATTTTTCAACTCTATCGGAATCGCATTATCTGCATGATTTTCTTCACTAGCATATTCCGTTACTTTAGCATCAGCTAAATATTTTTTGGGAGATCTGTCACTAATTTCCAGATTACGTGGCTGGGTTAACCACGTAAAGTTAGCAACTTGATTAAACTCCGCCTGTTTAAATCCGTTACTTTTCAAATACGCTTTTGGAAAAATATGATGCACATTTCCTTGCTCTGTAATAACTGACTTAACCGTATGGTCCTTTTCTAGCCAAATAACACCATTTCTATAGACCTGTGACATTTGGAAAACACGCCAAACACCACTACTGGTTGATGACGTAACTAATTTTTCAGGTAATGTAACTTCCCAAAAAGAAGAAACAAGCTCTTGATTAAAAACCTTTCCTGCAACTGCTTTTTGATTTGAAACATTCAAAAAGAGCTTAATATCTGCTTCACTTTGTGTCTCGGCCGAACCACTATAGCGTTGTGTAATTGCTGACATAATAATCCACTTTTTGACAATTGTTTCCAGCTCCGATTGGGTCAATTTCTGTTTATCTAATACCATAAAAAGCATATAGCCAAAATTGAATGTCCCTTTTCCGTTCAAGGTCAATGTGCCCGAACCTATCATACCCAAATTATTTAAAATCATCATATAACGCTGAAAATTGGATTGATTAGTAAAGTCCCAAATTCCTTGCTCTAGTAACTCATATGTATGCTTTTGTGCTTCTTCTGTATAGCTCTGTGTCTTGAAGTCTCGTCCTGAAACAAGTGCAATTAATTCTGAATGTTTGCCTCGACCAAATTTTGTACCCAAAACAACATGAAACATATCCGAAAAATTAGGTGTATATAGATTTGAATATTCATTAGCTGCCCATTTAATATGTTGAAAGAATTTACTAGATACAAATTCAGGATCTGTATCTTTTAAGTTCCTAATTAATCCAGGATCTACTAACAACTGAGAAAAATATTCAACAGTTTTACGCAGAGTATTTCCACCATGTTTAGTATCGGCAGCAAGCTTAGACATTATGAAATCAGCAGATGACAACACCGTTCCTTTAGAATTAATTCGATTAAAAATTTCTGTTACAGAATCAATATCCAACTGTGGCGATATTATGATATTACCAATATCATTGTGAACTAGATTCAACACTTTTTGAATCTTAGGATCAACTGCTTCTGGTGCAACGTCATTTTTTCGCGCAAAATCAGTAATAAATGTAAAAGCTGAATAGCTTGGTTTAAACAGTTGTGCAATATCAGCAATCCAACGTTTATCTTTTTCAATTGCTGGAGTTGTTGTTGCAAAACTCTCTGTAAATGGATTAAAAGCAATTTTAATTCGATACTTTTTGAAATGATTATCAACAATTTCTTGACCAGAAATAGCTGCTTTTAAAGCTGTCATTCGTTGTTGACCATCAATAATAATCTGTTTACCAATTGCGGCTTGCCCATTTTTTAGATGAACTGTCGGATTAATCCACGTGATAATATAGCCAATTGGAAATCCGTTATATAAGGAATCAATTAAATCCCTAACTTTTACTGAACGCCAAACAAATGGGCGCTGTAATTCAGGCAATCCCATTTCACCCGAATCAATCCAATTTAATAGTGTTTCAATTGAATTATTTTGTACTTGGTATTTATTCATTCTGCACCATCCTTCTTATTATCATTATACTAATTTTGAAAAATTTAATTGTTAGATCAAATCAAAATGCTTCAATCCATTAACAACACCATGCTCGCGAAAATCTGTCGAAACGAACTCGGCCGCCGCCTTAGTTTCTGGGATCCCATTTCCCATTGCCACGCCATGGTCCACCGCATGCATCAAGGACACATCATTAGGGCCATCCCCAAATCCGAACGTTGGGACATCAGTTTGCCCAATTGCTTTCAAGGCTTGGGAAATTCCAGTTTGTTTACTAACACCCTTCAAAACAACATCAAGCGCGAATTCAATATTTCGATAAAAATCAAATTCCGGGAACTTTGCCTTTAAGACAGCATCGTCAGCTTTATTTTTAGTCAAAGCAAGCATCATATATACCGGGCTAGTTTCATAACGCTGTCTATCAACCGTTGGCACCGACATATTGAGAAAAGAGTATCCTTCCTTCATTGCGGAATTCACCCCAGTTGCCCACTCATCATAGGCATCGTAAAGGGACAGCGCAATATCATGATCATCAGAATACGCCATAAATCGTTTCAATAATGGCATTGGTACACTTTTGGAATAAACCTGTTGCCCATTTAACGCAACGTACTGACCATTCAAGGCCACAATCGAATTAATATGGGTTGTTTGTAGAACACCAGCAGCAACTCCTGCCGAACGCCCCGTCGCAATTACGGGCAAAACCTGATTATGTTTTAGCGTTTCAATGGCGGCTAAGACATCATCATCAACTCCGTGCTGTTCGTTTAAAAGCGTATTGTCTAAATCAAAAAAGACGATTCCACGATATTTTTTCATTTTTATTTTCCTCGTTATCATTCTATAATCCTCGTTCATAGCTTTGTAAGCGCAAACTAACGTACTTAAAATATACACGCTTAATTGGCTTAATTCAACAGATGCTGCAGATTACCAACTGCTTAATTTAAATAAAAGTTGTAATTAGTCCTAATATTTACTATACTAGGTTAGTAAATATTAGGACTAATTTAGGAGGATCTTTTGCCAAAATTTCAACAACAACTTACCCAACTAAGTAAAGAGCTCAATCAATCTGAGCGTTTTTATCGCCAGTGGGCCAAACAACAGGGTATCAACTACAATCAATTAATCACTTTATATGAACTGTATACCCAAGGTCAGTGTACCCAAAAAGGTATTTGTGAAATTTGGATCGCTTCAAAACAAACCATTAATACCATTTGCAATGTCTTCATTAAAGACGGTGTAATCCAGATTAGTGACAAAACTAATGACGATGGACGTGAACGTTTGCTAAAGCTAACCACTAAGGGTACCCGCCTCGCTAAACCCATCGTCGATAAATTACTGGCTTTGGAAGCCGACGTATCTGGTCAGCTTGGTACCGAAACCCTGAAATTATTAATTAAAAATATGCACAAACTTAACGTGGCATTCGATGCCCATTTAGAGAAATAGGAGACTAATAATATGATTTGGTTAGAATTAGTTGTTGCCGGAATTTTTGAAACCGTTTGGGCAACCACCATGAAATATAGTGAAGGGTTCACAAAACCAGGATTTTCAATTGCAACGCTTGTAGCCATGACGGCAAGTTTCTTGCTTTTAGCCCGAGCCACAAAAACATTACCTCTAAGTATCGCTTATCCAATTTGGACCGGAATTGGTGCCGTTGGCAGTATTTTAGTAGGCGTTATCTTATTTAAAGATAGTTTGTCTCCTTTAACATGGATATTTGTTGGCTTTTTATTGGTTGGAATTGTTGGCATTAAATTAACCACAGGTCATTGAAATTGAATCAAAAACTGAAAAGAACTAGGATTAAGACGTTTATTTGAGGATATCTGAAACAAAAAGAGGGTAAATCATGCTTCAATTTGCGTTATTAATCGTAATTGGTTTCTTCGTTGGCCTATTTGTCATTTCAATGGGTGGTGGCGGTGGTGCCATCTATTTAGGTGTCTTAACAGCCGTTTTCAACTTGGCGCCCGCATCGGCTGCGGCCACTTCGATCGTCACTGCCTTACCATCTCTAGCAATTGGATCTTGGTTATATTATCGTCAGGGTCAAATTAACTTTCACCTCGGGAATACGATGCTAATTTCTGCGATTCCATCTGTAATCATTGGGGCATTGATTGCGCCCTTTATTCCTACAAAACTTTATAACTTAATCATTGGCTTAATTCTTTTTGTGTTAGGTGTTCAAGTTCTGTATAAACTCAAAGCCAATTCTCGCACACAAAATCCACATTCTTCCAAGGTTTTGCCTCTAATCTTTGGCGCCATTAGTGGATTAATGGTCGGCGTTGCTGGTTTAAGCGGTGGTGGCCCAATTACAGCCGGATTGCTTTTAATGGGAGCGTCGATGATTCAAGCTTCTGCAACTTCATCTTATGTACTAATTTGCATGTCTATCATCGGGGCACTTACCCATTTATCTGGCGGCCAAATAGACTGGTCAGTTGGCATTTGCTTAATGGCTGGTTCCATCATTGGCGCTGCTATTGCTCCAAAACTTATGAAAAAATTTGCTGTTGGCAATGGCGCCGTCGTTTTAAAAGTTATTATGGGTGTTTTACTGATATTTATGGGAATCAAAACTTTTCTAAAATCGAGTAGGAGGTAGTTGATTAATTCAACTACCGACCTCTCACACCACCGTACGTAAGGATCCGTATACGGCGGTTCAGTAATTTAAGCACTTTGAATGAACTGGAGTGTCTTGGTTAGATTCATTAATCCAAGGCGTTCCAGTTTTTCATTTGTTAAGGTATATAACAAGGTTTTACTATGCGCTGTACGCCAGTAACCCTTACGGGTATTGGCAGACTTAACCGCATCACTTGTAGATAATCCTAATCGTTTCAAGTTATTTATCTTTGTCTTGGTCTTCTTCCACTGTTTCCAGATATACTGCCGTATACGAGACCTTAACCATTTGTCCAATGTCTGAATAAAAGGTATGTGTCAAGTTTTCCTAGGTGCCTTATAATCAACCAAATATTTATACACAATAATTAGTTTGAAAATATTTTTGCCATTGCTCCGATAGGGCTACTTGTTGGGGCATCAACTGGTATTTTACCTGAAAGAACTCCAATATGCTTAGAATGGTGCTTGTTGCTCAGCTGAGCTGGACTCAACGTCTTCAATGATTCCGTAGCGATCTCAATCGTTAGCTCTTGTAACTTTCTTAAACCACCACGTAAGTATTTATCTAGCTTACCGTTTACCCGAGCTTCAATTAATTTCAACATAGCCTCAAGGCCCTTTTCGGACCATACTTTGCCTTGCTTTTTCATTCGATACGTGTACGCTCTGTGTGAGCTTTCAACGGATCCCAATTTGCCGACCCTCATGAAGCCACGATCGTGTGGAGACTTTATAAACTGCCAATTTCTTGCCAAATATTGTCTTAGGACCCTTAGGCTCTCAAGTTCCTTATCAGTTTTAATTTGCGACTCAAATGTATCTAAAATAACGTTTAACTGATTCTGATCATACAGGCTAACGCTCTTAACGGCCTTATCAACCAATGGATTAAATAAACCAAAGGTTTGTTTAATCTTTTTGACAAAGTGATACCGATCGATAGTAAATTCAACTCTTTGAGCACTCGGAACTATTTCTCGCATACTTTTCGGGTTATACCCTGGGCTACCATCACTTGCTGTAAACACGGTCATTTCACTGATTTTATAATACTTCTCAATGTAGTCAGTTACTCGTTTTTGAACCTTTTTTTGATTGATACCAACAAACTCAACTTTGTTTGATCTTGTTCCATCTAATCCTGATTCAAAAACAATGTAATGGTGGACGTCTTGTCTTCGTCGATTAATTTTGTGTATCTCAAAGGCATCGCCTTCAACCACTAAGTTTTCAACTTTTCGTTTCTTAACTAGTTTCTCTTCGGACGATTTTTCTTCTGTCTTCACGGTATCTGCCATGTCTCTGATAATTCGGTCTACTGACCAGGCACTAATATCCGTCTGACTTGCCAGATTGATCATTGCGGCCGTATTTCTCATCGTTGTCGTTTGCCCAATTTTGGCAACGACACTTTTAAAATAAGGTGAAATTCTTTTTCTTTCTTCCAACTGAAGTTGTTCATCCAACGGGAAGTAATAACTTCCATTGGGTCGAAGATAACATCTTCTTTCAAAATTCACGGCGCCAAACATAAACTCAATTGTTCTGGCCTGTCGATTAATGAATGTATTTTCTGCCGGAATTGATGGAACGAGTGTTTCATCTAATTGCCTCAGATATTCAGCTACAACCAGCTGGAATGACTTCCTAAGATGAAGAATTACCTGCTCCTCTAAATCAAATAAACTGTCTAAATTTCCCAATGATTCAATAAAATCTGCTAAAATATACATGAAAGACCTGTATCCTTTCCTTTAATCTTCGTCGATTAAAAGGCTACAGGTCTTTTTCTATATATTCAACTCAAAATGAATATTCCTAGAATTTTATTGACCATCTAGGAAAACCTTACACTAACAATAAAAGTAGTCATCTTTCCAACAGAAAAATATTGGATCCAGCCGCGCATCTTTTGCTGAATTTCTTGAAATATCTTGTCAGTTGACACCCCACGATTGCGCTTAGTAATTTGCTTAAGCGCTTGCTTAATTCTAAGCTTGGGTTCTTTGGCTGGTCGTACATAAGCACCACCATGTCCGACTCCCAATGAAAATCCTAAGAATTTTAGTCGTAGAGGTGATCCAACCTGTGTCTTCTTTTGATTGACCGTTACTTTTAGTCGACCTTCCAGAAAATTAGAGATACTTTCAAGAACTCGTTGCCCAGCTCGCTGACTTTTAACGTAAATATTACAGTCATCCGCATATCGGACAAATTTATGGCCTCGTTTTGTCAATTCTTTATCAAGTTCGTTCAAATAAATGTTGGCTAACAATGGTGAAAGTGGACCTCCTTGGGGAGTTCCTTTTTCACTGCTTTCAAATAAGCCATGATTCATGACCCCACTGGTTAAAAATCGACGAATCAATTTTGTTAACCATGGATCATTCACGTATTGTTCAATGAACTTAATTAATAAATCGTGGTTCACAGTATCAAAGTACGCTTTTAGGTCTAGGTCAACCACTCGGTGAAATCCTTCGTTATAAAATGAAACGACCTGTTTAATGGCTTGTTGGGCACTTCTTCCTGGACGAAAACCAAAACTACTCTCTGAGAACGCTTGCTCAAACACTGGGCTCATAACTTGGGCTACCGCCTGTTGGACCATACGGTCAACAACTGTCGGAATTCCTAATTTACGGGTACCTCCGTTGGGCTTGGGAATCTCTACTCGTTTAACCGGCGCTGGTTTATATGTGCCATTTGCTAGTTGTTCAAGTAGCTCTTTCCGGTGTTCTTTCAGGTATGGCAAAAGGTCTTCAACGGTCATGCCGTCTAAACCAGCTGCTCCTTTATTCTTGGTCACCCGTTGATAGGCTAAATTCAGATTATTTCGGGCTAAAACCAAGTCTTGAAACTTAATGCCACTCATTCTTGTATTTTCACCAGAGGCAGTGCTACGCGCCCCGATATGCTCTTGGTCTTCCAGACCTGCCATCCATCGGTGGTCAGCTATTTGTTCTGTTTTCTGCGATTTTCGCACTGCTTCCACCTCCAATATCAATTACGAGTTATTACTGTTCGGTCCTTCGTTCACTTCGTGGACTACTATGACCTCGGCTGACTCCTGCATTACTCAACATTCCATCACTGAAGTGCTTGTCTTTGTGGAACATAACGTTCCTCTTGTCGGAAACGTGTAATACAGGTCTCCCCGGGTAAGAACGCTAACTTTCGTACCATCTCACCGTTGGCTTTACCGTCATGACTTCGAGTAGTATCGGACTTCAGTTTGTTAGGCAACCTTATCCAGTCATTTCGGCCTTGTAGCCACTTCTTGTTCATCGGTGCAGTACTTCGCCTGCGGCTTCCTTCGGATTCCACTTCACAGTGGACACCCTTGCCATTGGCTCATGGTTCCGACTACTACGGCCCATAACGGACTTTCACCGCCTAGTTAGCGCCCATGCCGGGCGCACCTAAAAATGTGAGCAACAAGACAAAAAGTGTCTTGTTGCTTACATTTACTTATAAATAACTATCCAGTCGAAAAAGCTTACTTTACTTAACTTAAAAAACTATTCTTTTCTATTATGAATCACTAAATAAACCACTAGTTGACAAACTATCACTAACAAGAAAAAAATGCCAAGGACCACTAAAGCAGTCTCTTTAGCTTGTGGCGTTTGAACCACCCCAGCACCATCTACTTTTCGAAACAAAATAAAAATGAAGGTACCAAAAAACAAAACCACTAAACCAATGTTAACCATCCACCAGCCTTTAAACTTCATATTCTCACCTAGCTCTCAAAAACAAGTTAAATGAACTTCAGTTTGAATCCCCAATAATAAATTGCGTCAACACTTAACAAGCACCCCGTCAAAGTATAAACAACTTGTAAGCTAAAATTCATTAAAAACAGATTTCTCCAGGCCGAAACAAACAGTACCAATGCCAACAAACTACTTCCAATAAGTAACTCCTTCCATCCAAGTTTTCGTTTCAAAAATAAAACAAGCAACAAGATCAGCAAGGCAATCAACAAATCTGAAAACAACAGCATTGATACAGTTGTTGCCACAATTAATCTCCCAGTAATTAAAACAGCCAGAGCAATCCCGATATTCCACGTCTTATTTTTTGGTCTTACTTGTTTTCTGCCCATCAATTCATCTGTTGTGACATTTAAAAGAGTTGCAAGACGGCTAACCATTTCAATATCAGGAAAATTGCGACCTGTTTCCCAACTTGAGACTGTTTTGCGCGAAACATAAAGTTGTTCCGCTAACACTTGTTGCGTAAACCCTCGCTGTTTTCGAAATTGTTTTAGCATTTGCCCAAAATTTGCATCGGCCACATTGAAACCTCCTCATAATAAAAATAGTTTTACTCAAAAGTCGAGCTAGTATCACTAGCATTCCTATTATCATGAGCATTATTAAAAAATTACTTATCTGCTTTCATCGTAAATTCAATTTCTTTGGTAGCAGCATCTGTATCCTGTTTCACAATTGAAAAGCCCTGCGCTTCATAAAACTTCACGGCATGCTCATTTTTTTGATACACACTTAAGGTCAACGGCAACTGTAATTTTTTAGCTTGCACAACCAATTTCGTTCCTAATCCTTGATTCTGCATATCTTTTTTGACAAATAATCCTGCAATATAGCCATCTACAAGCCCCAGAAAGCCACAAATCAGGTCATCTTGTGTAGCCAAAATAAGTGTCGCTTGCTGAATCTGTTTAGCAACTTCATCATAATTGCTACGCCAATAACCTGGATCTATGAAATCATGAGCTTGGCTATTGCCCATCAACCAAATATGCATAACTTGCTTCAATTGAACTTCATTAAGTTCATTCACAATTTCTATTTTCATAATTTACCTCAATTTTAATTAAACGGCCCAAAAGTGATATGGGTCGCAATGAGTCCGTACCCAAGATTGGCATCTCTTAATTGCTTTTCACTAAGGTTACCCAATTGATCTTTCACATACGCATATAAAATTCGACTGTTATTCGGAAAACTCATGGGTACGATATAATTTACTCGATAATCTTCCCATATTTCTCTACATACTTTTAATTCATCGGCCCCCGCAGTCAGTTCTTTTGCGCGTTTCAACAAACATTGCTTATACTCAAACGGCTGATTGCTAAGATCTTCCCCATAAGCCGCATCAATCAAACTAAATAACTTTTCAGACTCGCTTTCCATATTCTACACTCCCCCATTTTGATAACATGTTTCTTATTACTCCATAAAAATAGCACATTTGATAAGGAACATCAATGTGCTTATTTTTGAAGCTCTAGACTTCACAGTTATTCAATTTTTTGTAAATTTTTTGCATTTTAGTTTCAATTCCGGATAGCTCTTCAGCGTACCCATGCAAATCATTGCCATACTGGGCGACCAATTTATCATCAATATCCGTTTTATAACGTAATTTATGTTCCAAACTCGCCCACATATCCATGCCAACGGTCCGAATCTGAATTTCAACGTTAACATCATGACTTCCGTTGGATTGAAAAACCGGCACAGAAACCACCACATGTAAACTCCGATAACCGCTTGGTTTCGGGTTTTTGATGTAATCCTTACATTTTATCAATGTCACATCTGATTGACTTAAAAGTAATTTTTTAATCAAATAAACATCGTCAATATAATTTGTAATCACCCGAATTCCAGCGACATCAAAGATATGATTTTTAATATTATCGATAGTCAGGTCGTAGCCTTTACGGTTCATTTTTTCTGCTAAACTTTGGACATCTTTCATCCGCTCTTCGATATGATGAATTGGATTGTGATCATAGTTCACCTGAAATTCAGAATCAAGATTCTCTAGTTTCGTTCCAATTTCGTTTGCACCAGCTTCACCTAACTGGTATAGCTGCCCTAACTTTTGTAAATTTCTGATATCTGGCATCCCTTTTGGCCATTCAAAGTTGGTTCCTAATTTGTCAAAGTTCATAAAATTTCTTCGCTCAAGTATCACAAAAATCACTCCTAATTATGACCTATTTTAGCACTAGCCAGTCAAAACAACGATAACTTGGCATAATTTAAGGATATTTAAGTTCAGAATCAGCCAGGCTACTGATTAACAACATATTTAGCTTTTTTGCCATCGTTTATTAAACCAATATTATCGGCCACAATCTTTCCCATGGCATCCCGTGCTTCAACCGTTGCATTGCCAATATGAGGCGTCAAAATAACGTTTTTCATATCTTGTAATCCAGGAGTCACAGCTGGTTCATGTTCATAAACATCCAGGGCAGCCCCTGCAATGTCTTTATTTTTCAAAGCATCCCTTAACGCCGCTTCATCAACAATTGGTCCCCGACCCACGTTGACCAAGGCTGCGGTTGCTTTCATTTGCTGAAAAACATTTTGATTGAACTGATGATAATTAGCTGAAGTTTGCGGCGCATTAATACTGATAAAATCACTCGTTTCAATTAATTCATCAAAGGTCACATATTTTACCCCAAGGCTTCGTTCTTCAGGATCCGACTTTTGATGCGGTTGCCAATACTGGACTTTCATTGAAAGGGCGGCCGCTTTCCGCGCAACTTCTTGACCAATATTCCCTAAACCAACAATTCCTAAAGTTTTTCCAGCAATTTCGTGCCCTAAGAAATAAAGTGGCGCCCAACCTGGAAAACCGTCTTTACGCATCTGCGCGTCACCTTCCACCATTCGATGACTCAAAGCTAAGATTAATCCAATTGTGACTTCCGCTACTGGATTTGTCGAAACGATCGGGGTGTTGGTCACCACAATCCCTTTTTCCTTAGCATAGCTAGTATCAATATTATTGAAACCAGCCCCAAAATTAGCGATTAGTTTCAGGTTTGGCGCGTGATCAATAATTTCCTTATCAACTTGGGTTGAAAGGGCAGTAATTAAATATTTTGCATCTTCTACTTGCGCCATCAACTCTTGATGTGAAATTAATCCTTCACCAGCATAAACCTTGTAATCCAACTGATGGGCTTTCAAAATCTCTGTCGTGATTGTTGGTAATTCTGCTGCAATATAAACTTGACTCATTTTTACATTCCTCCTAAAATATATTTACTTCTACGCCTGCATTATTGCCTAAATTGCAAATAACTACAATAACGCACTTTTTAGTAACTAACTCTAAAATGGAGGTAACTCATGACTGATCAACTTAGAAAAAGTGTCCTTAAAAAGCTTGCTGATGGCGATTATAGTTGTCCTAAAGAATTCACATTATCGATGTTTAGCGGTAAATGGAAAATCAATATTATTTACCATTTGGGCCAAGACGGCGCCTATTACTTTGGCGAATTGCAAAAATTATTGCCAACCGCTTCCCATAAAATGATCGCTGAGAAACTAAAAGAACTCGTTTCAGATGGCATTGTTTCTCGCCAAGAGATTTCCGGTCCCCGTATCAAAGTTAAGTACACCTTAACTAATCTGGGAAAATCACTTCTTCCCATCATTAATGCCATGTATGATTGGGGAACAGAGCGCATTCAACAGTTACAGGTCGCTCATGTTAAATTTAACTTGGGTGAAGTTAAACCAGATTAAGACATATCAAAATATCAAATAAGTTAGTTGTTTTTTAGCCTAAATGCCTTAATTAGGTTCTCAAATGAAAGCGTTTGATTTCTATGAATGATGAACTATACTTAAGGCAAAATATTGGGGGCGCTAAATATGAAAGATGAATTGGAAACCGTTTTTGAACGAACTGACTGGCAGGTAATGCCGGACAACCTTACGTTATTACAAAATTGGATTTTAGATGTAAAAAAATTACAAATCGGTAAAATGGTTTGGCCAGTTCAGGGAACTTTTGCTGCTTTTCGTAAAAAAACACATGGCGTTAGTGTCGTAATCACATCTCAACAACTTCAATTACTAAAAAATGATCAACTCAACCTTACTTTTGCCAGCAAAGATATTAAAAAGTGTACTGTATTTCTTGAGGAAAACATGAGGCAACCTACCATAGCAGCAACTACCCATCCCAGATTTCACACAATTATTCAGATTGAAACTGACGATACGAACTATTATTTCAAAGTATATGGAGCCCAAGCTGGATGGTATCTCGTTACACATGCAAATACTATTTGGAATGTCCCTACTGCTGATCCACTGAACCTTAAACAGTTTGCCGCCACTGATGACGATGAACAACTTATGATCCAAATTAATAAATTTGGATATTATAATTTAGTGAAGGGTACGAAATACGAATTTTCAAATCAGAAAATTATTGTAACTCGCAACTAAGTCCATTAATCATTGTTATCTTCAAAATCCACAGATAAGGAGATAAGGACATTTGATAATTATTAAAATCATCGGTATTATTTTACTCCTAGCGCTGGGTGCCTATTTTGTTAATGGTGGTTGGGCTGATAATTTAGGAGCACTATATCGAAACTATAAACAATCCAAACTATCTCTAAGGGCATTTATCAAAACAATAATTAAAAAAGGATAGTGCAAAATGCACTATCCTTTTTGTCCTAGCTATTTATTCACACTTTTAAGCAAAACCTTTTACCGAAAAAACAAAAGTCCACCAAAAATAATCAGTAACACATAAATATATTTGACCAACGTTTCACGGGCGATATGGGCACTGATCCAGTTTTCGAATGGAATGACCACAAACAGTAACGGAATAATAATTAAGAGTAACTGAACCACTTCCAACGACCAGAATCCTGACGCAACTTGGCTGGCCACCACAATCATGCCAACACAAACGAAATGGGCCTGAGCGATCCCCCGCATTTTATCTACTGGCCACCGTTTTAAAGTTCCATACATCACAACCGGAACCCCGTGACTATTGAAGGCACTTCCTAGAATTCCTGAGATCATGCCCGCTACGTAATCCCAGCCCTTAGCATGTAATCGCACTTTCCCAGTGCTTTTCCGAAAGGCTTTATACAAACTATAGGCGCCATAGCAAATCAAAAATACCCCAAACAAATGAAGGACCAAAGTTCTATTCACCGTTTTAATGAGCAGGATCCCCAATGGCACACCCAGTAATGATCCAGCAACTAACCGCCGGACGACAGCAAAATCAATTTGGGCGCGAAACTTAATTGTCGCTGGTAACGCTACTAGTAATCCTAAAACCCCAATCAAAGCGGTTGACGTTTGCAAATTGAAACCAATTAAAGCTAATAACGGCATGGTAACTAATGCTTCGCCAAATCCAAAGACCGTTCGAACTAAGGCACCAAATAACGCAATTAAAATGATTAAAACTAGTGTCATTGTGCGTCTCCATTCCGGTTAATTTAACTTTAATTTTAATTTTACCTTAGTTCAAGTTTTTCAACCATTGAATTAACCGCTGTGCTACCTGCCGTTGTTGGGCTTGATTACTGATTGTAGCGGTATTATCTCCCTTTTGCGCTCCATAGCTTCCAAATCCAGCGTGGTTACCACCACTAATCTGTTCATAGGCTGTATTTTTGGGCAACAGACGCTTAGCCTTTTTATAAGCTGATCGATTTAAAACACCATCGCGACTGGCCGTAATTGATAAAACGGGTAAATCGGTGCCTTTTAAACTCCCTTTTTTGTCTGGATAACTTGCCAGAAAGAAAACCCCTTTTAGATGTTTCTGATGCTCGTGTGCATAACGACTAGCCATCACACCACCCAGAGAATGCCCACCAATTACATAGTCACGTTGATTATTTTTCAGCACATTGCCGGCCTGATTAGGCGCCAATACTGCCAAATCCATTGGAAAGCGCACAATGTAAACTGGATAACCGGCATCGGCTACCCGTTTAGCCCAGATACTATAACTAGCCGGTTCAACCAAAGCTCCAGGATAAAAGATTATCTCTGGATTCGTCGTCAATTTACTTTTGAAATACAATTCTGGCTGGGTTGTCGTTGCTTGTTGGGCGATTTTGTCTGCAGCTTTACTAGGATGATAAACTTGTGCGTGCAAGTAAAACCAGCCGCCAGATAGTAAAACTATCAAAAAAATCAAGATTGTTAGTAAAATTTTTGTACGTTTCTTCATGAATTATGCCTCTCAATAATTTACTTCAAAACATATTAAAATTAGGCCAAAAGATTTGTCACTTTTTTAAAATAATTCCTTATAGTTTCGCTATACTGATGCGCATGTTCATATTGCAACGGGATTCCCAACGTACCCACTATTATGTCTCCATACTTCACCATTTCTTCAATAATTTGATTTTCCTCAACAGGAGCTAGAATGATCGCAATTTTTGCCTTTTCTAAACTTGTATACGCAATAATTTGATGGATGTCCGATCTTAAACGTTGACGCTGATCTAATTTACTCTCTTTATTTCTAGGGAAAAAATATGATTTATACTTTGAATCTAAAATTATTTTCTCTCCACCAAATTCTGCAACAATATCCGGTTCAAGATATAGTGGCATCAATCTTGAAACTTTATTTCTAAATCCAGGCATAAGTGTTCTAGGAATTCTTCTATTATTTGTACTGTATACAGCAACTTGACCAATTAATCTTTGCGTATAACCTTCGAACAACTTTGAAAAATCAATTTGCCAAGCATATTTTTGTTTTTCTTGATTTAACATAAATGCATTAAGTGACGTTTTCAAATTTTTTATTTCATTTGCATCCTGCATCGAGACTCGAAAGGGTTCTATCATTTGCATAGTCAATCTAGTTGCTGCAGGTAATAATCTATCTAACTGTAAAAGTGTTGAATATAATTGCTGTTTAATATTATTAGGGGTCATTCGGCCTTCAATTATTAATTTAGCTTTTTTATATAATTGTAATGCACGCTGAAACTCATCATGTTCTTGCGTCATTAAATTAAGTCTTGTTGGAAACTTCAACCTACGTCGTGGATCTACCGTTTGCTTTGCATATCTATTCCAATTAACGTTACCAACCGGCCGGTCTGCCAACAATTCCTGATTCATAAACTGATTTCAATGTCCCTTTCTAATGACTAATAGAAAACATTTAATAACTTCTGCAGCCAACAAATATTGTGGAGTTGGGGTTCCGGCAGATCGAACTAACTCTAACTGTTCTTTTCTCTCTGGTTCTAGTTTTATTTTTGTAAATTCTGCTAGACCTGCCATCCACTCAAACCAGTCCTTAGTCTTCCCACTATTTCCATAACGTGGTTTAACAATTAAATCTGTAACTGGTTTTCCCTTACCTTTACCCGGCATTCTTATTGGGATTGCACCCACAAAGTTATGACTAACAATATGTAAATCCCCATTTTGTGAATAGCCATTGATATTTAAAAACTCAAATGATTTACGATTTAGGCGAAGAAATGCTTCATTCGCTTCATTTAAGTATCTATGATCAGGAATCATACTTTTTGGTAAATGATAGATTTTGTCTGTAAAAGTCTTTGTTTCAATTATAGCAATATGATTATCTTGTCCCATAATAATTCCTCATTGATCTAAATAAAAAGTGTTTGATCTATTTCGGTAATAAAAAATTGGTTAAACGCATCAGACGCCTGCATCATTAACCCGTTTTCCAAATATTCACGAATCAGTGGCAACAACTCATACATCAACCTTTCCTTCATTTCTTGCTCGGCATTATCCTTAGCTGTGATGAAATAAGCCTGTCCGGGTTCAAGCATAAGCTCATTGCTATTTGCATACATCTGGAAAATGTTATGTAGTCGAATAAATATCTCTTTATGAAATTTTTCATTAACTGATAATTCCTCTTTCTTAATTTCTCGAGGATTCATTGTAAACCAAGCAAAGCGTCGTCTTAAAGCAAAATCGATAACTGCTAATGAACGATCAGCTGTGTTCATTGTAGCAATAACTCGCATGTTTTTTGGCAGCTGCTGCAGCTTCACAGGAGCTTGTGGATCACCGATTTCAATTTCTGCACGTCGCTCATCAAAATGTGTTTCAAATAAATAAAATGCTTCTCCCAGTACGTTACTCAAATTAGCTCGATTTATTTCATCAATAATTAACAAAACTGGGTCTTTAGAATCTTTTGCCTTTTTAATCGCTCGGAGGAAGGGGCCTTCATGATACCTATAAGTTAGGTTCCCGTTTTCAGTCACAGGTTGATATCCACCAACAAAATCAGAATACGTTGTTTCAGCATGAAATTGCGTAAAAATAACATTCTGATCTACATACTCTTTTCGAAGTGTCGCAGTTAGGTATGTTTTACCTGTTCCGGGAGCCCCTTGAACAACGACATACCTTCTGGTTTTCAAGAGATGTTTTACAGTTGCTACTTCATCAACATCTTTCGCACTTTTCGACAGATTCAACTCCTGTTTGTACAGTTGTGCGCGTTTAGCTTCTCCGATATTGGGCCATTGCCTTAACTCTGCATACACAGCAATCATGACTTTAAAAACTTTCCAAAAATCCTCATTTTCATCAGCTATACCGTCTTCATTAAAAGTTGGTCGTTTTGTGAAAGCAACAAATAAATCAACCGGATGTGAATCAATATTGTCCTCGTAATATTCGGCCTCTAAATCACTCAATTCTCTTTTTTTAGAATCATTTGAAAAATCTAAAGCGCTAAAACATTTTATATCCACTTTTTTATCTTTAGCGTAAATTCGAATGTTATGTTGAAGCTCTAAATATTTTCGCCTTGTACCTGGAAGCGTCGCAAGTTGATAATCATCTCCAAAACCTTCATTACCAATATCTAATGAAATGCGATAGTGATCCTTCCCTGGATTTACCTTAATTGATAACCCTGAATAGGGTCCACTTGGTTGCTGATCAGATCGAATAAAAGAAATAAAACCGTAAGTTCCTTTTTCGCTTGGCTGAAGATCTTTTTGAACCGCACCACGAGTAATAAATAAATTTTCTCCTGTTCGATTTTTACCTCCAACTAACTGCAATAGGTGTTCCATTTTTTCGACTAAAATTGTTTTCTTTGCTGGCATAACATGCTCCTCCTAGAATAATTTTCAAAACTATTAACTTATATTTTTCAAGATATCTATTTTATGTATGAATAACTATACCATAGCCTTGATAGTTAGCCTTGATAGTTCTAGCTTGCCTGAAAAAAGTTATGCGTTTAAAATAGGTAATACTATAGGTGGAAATTATGAAGAAAACAGATGAACGAACTTTAAAAACCAAAGAAAAAATCGATGCAGCCATGATCAAACTCTGTCAAAACAAAGTTGATTTCGACACTTTAACTGCACCCAAATTAGCCACCACTGCTGGTATTTCTCGACAAACGTTTTATCGATACTACCTATCACCCAAACAGGTCATTACGACGATGATCGATCAACATTTACAAGAATTTCTCAAAGAATTTCGCCCTCAAAACTTAACCGCTCGCAGCATGACCTTACAATTAATGACCATTTGGCAGAAACGAACGATTGTGTTTGAACTTGTGGAATGGTCGAATACACGCCGCGAATTCATTCAACGTTTATCCGAATTCAATCAGCGTGTTGCTCATCAAAATAAAGTAAATTTAATTGATGAGAAATCCATTTGTAATGTCTATGCTGCTGCCACCTATATGTTTCTACGTGACTACGTTTTAAACAAAAAGTGGACCAAGGAACAAGCTACTGATCTATTTCTTCATTTAACCAACAATCTCGACAAAATTTTTTAGTTATGCAACAAAACGGCAAAGTCGGTCCATATCTCTCGGGTAAATTCAGGTAAACTAAGCTTATCTTATAAATGAGGTGGAGATAATTATGAAATTAATCACAGCTGAAGAACACATTAGCATGCCATATGCTAACAAAATTATTAATGACTATTTAAAAACACAACCAGCCGATCCTAAGGCAATGAAAGAATTTGGTCGCTCCTTTGCAGAAGGCCTAGTTGCCTATTCGGTTTCGCAAGACGAGATGCAAGATGTCGACGAAAAACGTCTCAAGTATATGGATGATAACGGAATTGACGTTCAGATCCTTTCTTATGGAGATGCCAGCACCAATCCTGACATGTTGCCATCTGATCAGTCGATTCCACTGACACAAAGAATTAACACCGACATTGCAGCTACAGTAAAGCGCCACCCTGATCGTTACCTGGGGCTCGCAACTTTACCAATTTCCGATCCAGAAGCAGCTGCACAAGAATTAAAACGCTCCGTTAACGAATTAGGTTTGAAAGGTGCCTTAATCTTAGGAACTGCTAAAGGTGGCCAATTCTTGGATGCACCAAAATTCTTACCAATCTTTGAAATGGCAGCTAAACTTGATGTGCCTTTGTACATCCATCCTTCAATGCCTACTGAGACCATTCGCAAGAACTATTACAGCGGGATGAACCCCATCGGTTTTAACGCCATTATGTCAACTCCTGGGTGGGGCTGGCACATGGAAGCTGGCTTGCATGTTACCCGTTTGATCTTATCTGGTTTATTTGATAAGTTTCCTAACTTAAAACTGATTTCAGGTCACTGGGGTGAATTCGTACCTTACTTCCTCGAACGTTTGGATGAAGCAACGACCCCTGTAGTTGGCAACCCGCTCAAGCATCCCGTTTCATACTATTACAAGAGGAATGTTTACGTGACCCCAAGTGGTATGTACACTTGGCCACAAATGCAACTCGTTTTGACTGAAATGGGTGCTGATCATGTGGTATGGGCCCAGGATTATCCTTATATTAAAGGTAATGCGAAAGACTTCTTAGCTAACACAGATATTTCTGATGCTGACAAAGAAAAAATTGCCCATGGAAATATTGAAAAATTGTTGAAATTGAAGTGATTTCTATAACATCTTAAAAACCCGTTTAAGCCTATAAATGGGTCTCTGTCAAATCGTATTGGTGGAGATTTTGAACGGCACATTCACTTCGGTGAATGTGCTTTTTGTTTACTCATGAATTAAACTAATCCGGATAAAGAAGTTGTCAATATTTCGAAAACCAAAACAGTTACGTTTTAATGCCTTGATTTTACGATTAAGTCCTTCAATTGGACCGTTGGAAAATGGATAACGACAACTGTTTAGAAGGGCTGAACCATTTTTGATAAACGTGTTGATCGTTATGTCCATTTGATTACTAGTGGGTTGGTAGTTAGTAAGTAAGGATTGGAACGCATTAGCATCCTTTTGGTGTATGGCACTTAAGATACCTTGATAGGTTTGATACACAGATCTAAATCTGGGAAAAGCGTCTAGAGCTAAATCAATGGCGTTTTGTTGCGTCATATACTCGTTAATTCCGCGTAAATAAACAGCCTTAGAATCATTAACTTTTATTTCATCAAGATGAAATAAACGCCATTGAGATTTTAAAATATGATAAATTCGTGAATGCTTATCTTGGATAGTACGAATGGTCTGCGTGCGTTCATTATCTAAGGCACGCCCAGCCAGTTGAATAATATGGAAACGATCGATAATCGTGGCCGCATTAGGAAATAAGCGATGAATGAAGCTGCCATATTCAGCATTCATGTCAATCGTCACTGATTGAACTTGGGCACGTTCTTGAACCGAAAAACGAGCTTCAAAGTAGTCAATGATATCTTTACTTAGCCGATCTTTTAAAGTAACAATTCGGCGATGACTAACGGCATCGCAACAATTAAAGGACATCCAGTGATTACAGGAACGAAATTCATCAAAGCAAAGATTCTCTGGGAGATGTTTAACACGATAGGCTAAGTGAATATTGGCATTTAGGATTCGTTGAACACTGCTTGGCGAAATTCCACAAAGTTTAGCAATTTCTTTACTCGTCAACATATCGCGTGCCAAAACGATCACTTGATGTTTGATATTATGTGTGAAAGTTTCGTTACGATTAACCAACTTAGTTTTAGCACCACAGGTTTTTGAACAATCTTTACATTGGTATCTTTGACGTTTTAAATGCATTTCGTAACGACCACCGGATAAGGTTCCTAAACGCAGGTGACTCATGTGAGTTCCGTTTTTAATTAAGCTTTTATGGCCACAATGTGGGCACTTTAAAAGTTGATAAGACAAAGTTGCATGGACGACATGAATACGTTGGTTTGTGGAACACCGTTCTTTAGAAATACCAGTGACAATTAAGTTTGGGTCTGTTATTTCGAATAAGCATAAGATAGAATTAGTTAGGGACATCTGAATTTCCTCTTTTCGATTTGTTTTGGCGATTAAATCGTAGCACAAAGAGGACAGATGTCCTTTTTTATTTTTCTGATTTTCAAAACAGACAAAAAACCGGTATTAGTTATTCACCAATACCAGAAAGTGCAGACCCCTATAAATTAGGTCTAAACGGGTTTTGTGTGTAATTTTGGTTTTCAAAAACTCCATAGTTACTTTTTCGTTGCCGCAATAATCAACATCATTGGGCGTCGCATTTCATCTTTCATCCCTGGCAAATCCATCATATTTTTCGGTGGCATCGGCTCTTGCACATGATCAATCGTAAAACCATTATTTATCAAACCTTCGATGTAGGTTGTCAACGTACGATGGTACTTCGTAACTGGCGTACCTAAAAAGTTAGCCGTCCGCTGACCTTCTTCAAAGTAATGATCAACTGGGAAATACTTAATTTTACCGTTCTCGTCATAGACCCAATCCTGCGTTCCATTGGCCGTAAATATCGGATGCTCAACAGAAAAAACAAACTTACCATTCGGTTTGAGATAACGTTGGACAGATTGCGCAATTTGCGTAAATGATTTTAAATAATGAAACGCAAGTGAACTCATCACCACATCAAACGTGTTTTCTGGAAAATTAACTTTAGAAATATCAGCAAGTTGATAGGTGACATTGGTTGCAGTCGTTTTTTGTCGCGCTACTTGCAACATTTTTTCAGATAAATCAACGCCAGTAACGGCCTTGGCTCCGTGTTCGGCCGCATAAATACAATGCCAGCCATAGCCACAACCTAAATCTAACACCGTTTTGCCTTGAAAATCGGGCAGCAATTTCTGCAACGTTGGCCACTCACCAGCGCCCGCTAACCCGATCTTACTTCGATTCATCTCACTGTATTTTTTAAAGAAATCAGCATCGTCATAAATATCAGGCATCATAAACCTCCAGTTAAACTAGTCGTTTGCTGCTAACCAGTGATCAAGCACATCCACAAATTCATCGTGTTGGTCCAAAAGAGCTAGATGACGACTATTGGCAAACAAGTGCCACTTAGCACCAGGAATGTGGTCATAAACTGATTTAGCAATCAATGGGGTACATAAGTCGTCTGTTCCGTTTGTAACTAAAACAGGCACGTGAATCTTTTTGAGATCATCGGTCACTTCAAAGTCACTGATTGTTCCGTTTTCGGTAAATTCGTTAGGTCCCTCAGCAATTAAACTCGCCCGTTTACCATTTGTTTCTCGGCGTAAAGGCTCTGGCGAGTTTTCATCAGGATCATCCCAACAGTATCGTTCCATGTAGCGATCATTGGCAGCTAAGTATTTAGGACCTGTAAAATTACCAGTTCGTTCTGCTTCCGCAATTGCCGAGCGATCTTCATAGCTTAAATAGGAAATTAAACGATGCTGTTCTTTAGTCCACAACTTGATAGAAGCTGGCGAACCATCAATCATCACACTTTTGATTCCTTTTTGATCGTACTTAGTTAAATAAAGCATTTCCAGCATGCCGCCCCATGATTGGCCCAACATATGAATTTCATCCAAATGGAGGTACTTACGGAGAGCGACTAATTCTTCTGCCCAAGTCTCTTTGACATAGACGCTTTCATCTTCAGGAAGGGATGATTTCCCACAGCCAACTTGGTCATACATAATCAGTTGACGGCCAGTTTTTGCATAGTCATCTAATAATTCGAAGTAATTGTGGGAAGAACCAGGACCTCCATGAATTAACAACAATGGTGCTTTGTCCTTACTTGGTTCCCCAACAATTCGGTAATAAGTTTTATAACCATGAAATGGCATGTATCCTTCTTTAATTTTCATATATTCAGTCTCCCTTTTATGTAAGCTACTATTACTAAACCCAATTGTACTCCTGAATGTGATTACTGCCTTTATAATTTGAAATAAAAAACCACACTAGCTGATAATCTAATGTGATCTTCCTACGTTTTATTTTTTAAACACTCATTTTACACTCGCCTACATCAGGCTAACTAAACTGTGACCCAGTCATAACGCTTAAGAAATTTATCCGATTTGTTTTTCATGTCTTGTACCGGCGTTTCTTTAGCTAAGCGCAATTTGAAATTCGAATCTAAATTGAGCAGTAAAATACTTGATATTCCCATTACTGCTTCAATACGAAGTGCCAAGTTTTCATTAATGAACCGCTTTTTTTGTAATATTTCGGAGATATGTTTTTGACTAACCCCGAGTCTGTCAGCCAAATCCGTTTGCGTAATTTTATAATAATTCATGGTTTCTCGAATAAGATCAGCAGCTGAGGTTGTATGATATTTCTTAATTTCATTTTCACGATGTAGCATTCAAATCAACTCCTCTAATGATAGTCAATAATCGCTAAGATTTGGACGGTGACTATTTCTGATCGTACGACCGATAATTCATCATCTTTATCATAACCTTCAAAAATAATACGGTAATTTCTACTCACGTCTACTGCAAATTTGCCTTCTAATTTATTATGCAATCGATGGCAACGCGGTGGTGGATCAGATGGAATCTGTACTAACGTTGGCACACTATCGAATTCATCCAATCGAGACTGAATCTTTGTGGCACAATCTTTGCCAAATGTTTTTCTCAGTAGCTTTTCGCTATTTAAAATCCTTGCAAGCTTCCTTGACTTTGCAAAATATTCCAATATGACCGTACTCCAATTCATTTGTTATTATACCATATCGGTATAGATACTGCTGACTTTTTAACTTACCCAAAAATCATTAATATACCTGATTTTCCATTAATTTGATTAGCACTTCTGAACGTAATCAAACCTCTATAAATATTAAATACCAAAAAAATTCACGTTGTCATTAATTCAACGTGAAATATTTTTTACTTTTTCAAAACAACTACCTTATCTATGTATGGCTTTAACAATACGACAATTTCTGCTCGTTCTTTATTTCGAAAACTCTGCTCCCACTTTAAAAATATTTTCAAATGATTATATTGACTAGGCCCTTTGACGAATTGATTTTTAAAGTATCGTTTCAATAAGTAATACATATTTCGAAAATGAGAAACATCTTTAAAATAAATGACGTCAGCATCAGCAAACGACTCGCGCCCATATCGATACTGAACACCTTCAATAATCCAGTCTTTGCGGTTCAAAACCTGATTTAATAGTGCCGTCCGTTCCTCTGGAGTCCGGTGAATATCTCCGTGAGAGCTTCTGGACCAGTTTAAGTCATCTAACGAAATAACCGGAATATGGTATTTTAAACTCAGTTGACTTGCCAGTAACGTTTTACCACTACCAACGGGACCAATAATTCTAATTTTCATGCAAAAGCTTCCTCCAGCATCCATATTTTCGCAATCCTTACAGAATTGTCGTTTACGAAGCCAATACTTTCCCAAATATACTAACTAATGTTGCTCAAAAATGCGAGAAGAGGCTATAAACAAAAACTTTTTAATCGAAACGAGGTACCAGTAGACTAATCCACTCGTACCTCGTTTTTTGATTTTTTAATAACGCTTCTTATGCTTAAGTAACTTACGAGCCTGTTTCAGTGAAATAACTTTGCCTTTGACCTTCTTTGGTTTATCTGGCTTTGGAATCGATTTTCCAAAAAAAGCGGCCGTCAACTGTTTACCTTGTTCTCGTTCTAACGTTCCATCATCTGTCAGCTCCGCTAATAAGCTAGGAACCAATTGGTTAGTCGCAGCAAGATGTTCGCCTGACTGCTTAGCCCGTGCCCACTCACCAAAATCACGAAAAGTTGGTACAGGCCATTCAGTTGGTTTCAGCAATGCTTGCGCATAATGCAAATCCACAAAAACACTGACATTTTGAACCACTCTGACAGCGTCCCAATTTTTAGGCAATTTATAATCTTGCCGATTCAACCACAAACTTAGTCCTGCCTGAACACCCTGCGCGTGAACTGCTATTGCAGTTTTTCTACGCCATCGCCGATCTTCAAACTCTGGTAAATGGACACTATTCAAATAATTTTGATCCGGATCTGGATCGTAAACTTCAGCAAGCCTTTTTAGCTGTTCTGGATGCTTAGTTATTTTGCGCACTTCTTCCGGTGGAAAACCCAACATAGAATCATCCGCTTCATAGTCATCATACAGGTCATCAATTTCTCCATTTTGACTAACCTTTGTAATGTAAGCTTGAATGGCCTTTTCATCCGTAATATCGACACCGTCTTCATTCATTTTCATAGTAATTAATTTTGAGGGGCTAAAATTATCTTCATCTTGTGACAGCTCAATCATGTCAGGGACTGCAGCGGCGATGAATCGTTTATAATCACTGGCCCGTTTTTCATTCAACC
Source organism: Pediococcus damnosus (assembly GCF_001611155.1). NCBI lineage: Bacteria > Bacillati > Bacillota > Bacilli > Lactobacillales > Lactobacillaceae > Pediococcus > Pediococcus damnosus. The sequence goes on along the minus strand of NZ_CP012294.1, from coordinate 1,010,278 downwards.
ACCCTCGCTTGGCAACGTAGGTCAAAAAATGAGAAAGCGCAGGTGCAATTAACTTATAGCTTTCAGGTTCCAAACTTAAATCAGATACAAACGAGTCCGTTAAAACCCCGGTGATGGCCATCTTTGTCCATGATTTAGGTGTTTTTCGATAATCATCATAGGCCCACTTTGCCAGATTGTTTAGAATCATACTTAAAAACGCCTTATCAATTCCATCAGGTCTGCTATGCCAGTCTGAACTTTCAGTATAATCATCTACCCACTCGAGAGTATAGCGTTCAATATTAATCGCAATATACTCTTTCCATTCTGGTAGCCAAGGATCAGTACTGACATAACGGAGTTCACCTGTGCGCATTTCCCTAATTTCTTCATCTGGATCGTTGGCATCAGTATGTTCTTGAAATTCGACAAACATTTCTTCCAAATCTTGTTTACCAATTCCGATCTTATTGGTATCTGCTAAGTATCTTAGTAGTTCACTAATAATGTCGAAATTTATCCAAAAGTTATGATTTGCGTCCGAATCTTCATCATCAGCCTGATCAAGCATCATGTATAAAACATCTAATAGTTTGTCTTCATTCCAAGTACGAAACGATCCCGGATAAATTTTAGCCATCATTTTATCAAAGTATTGAACTGTCTCTTGAACAAGCCATTGCGGATAATTATTAATAATTTTATATTCTGATGACTTTTGGAAGCTATCCCAAAATGCCATAATTCTACTAGTTTTGGCCACGAGTCCGTCCTCCATTAAGTGTCAATTTACTGCTTATTATACGTGAGAATGGGTATTAAAAAAAGATGCTTTCACCCTATTTAACCCATAAACTCCGCTTAGCAACATTTATTTACAGTTCAATCATACCGAATTTTGAAAAACAATCCCTTAGTTTAATTTGTCAGCGTTGCTAAATCTGCTTGGGAATACGTATATTCCACATGTGCCATCTTTGGTACTTCATCCCACGAAACTGGGTATCCAGCCCCGTGTGCACAAAACACAGAATCCGGTGTATTATCCAAATCTGAAGTTGGATTGTACTTCAGTTTTTTAACGATTTCATCCGCGTTATGGCAAGGCCGATATCCATCAACAATGCATTCCAGCTGTCCTTGGCCATGCGTGTAAGCACGAACTTCTTGAGCGTAATCCTGCATTTCTGAAACAGGTGCGGTTCCTGTTAATATGGTCAAAGCATCCTTATTTTCCGTCGTTTCTGGCATATTAAAACTGCCGCTCATCTTTTGGATATCATTCATCGCCCGTCCAACTTGATCTTGCCCAATTTCTAGTCGAAACTGATACCACGGTTCCAACAATTGACAGCCACCATGTTCTTTCAACATCATCAATCCTTGTCTCACTGCTCGCCAAGTGGCTTCTCGAAAATCACCGCCAACTGAATGGACATTGCTAGCTTTACCACCAACTAGTGTGATTTGCATATCCGTAATTGGCGCCCCAATAAGCACGCCAAGGTGTTCTTTAGAATTAAGATTGGTCAGAACTTGATGCTGCCAATTTTTACCAAGGACATCCAGCGCACATTGGCTATCAAACGTAAGTCCACTTCCTTTTGAGGCTGGTTGAAGCAATAAATGAACTTCAGCGTAGTGACGCAAAGGTTCAAAATGGCCAACTCCTTCTACTGCCTGGGTAATGGTTTCTTTATACAAAATACTGCCTTCACCAAAACTAACGTTTAAGTTAAATCGTTGAAGTAAAATTTGCTGCAAAATTTCTAGTTGAATTTCACCCATAATTTGCACACGAATTTCTTGAAGGTGGCTTGACCAAGATACATGCAACTGCGGATCCTCATCTTCCAGTTGACGCAAGGCCGTTAAACAAACATGAATATCTTGACCTTTAGGATCAAGCGCATAGTTCAGCACTGGTTGAATAGTTGGTGTTACGCCATCCTTTTCAACACCAAGTCCTTGTCCAGGATAGGTACCCGTTAACCCCGTAACTGCACAAACTCCACCTGCTGGAATCGTCTGTTGAACCGTAAATTTGGCTCCATAGTAGACCCGTAACTGATTGGCCTTCTGATCATCTAGTAAAACAGCCTTCGTAGCCAGTGTGCCACCCGTTACCCGGACCCAAGTTAAGCGTTCACCTTTCTCATCGTGAGAAATTTTAAATACCCGTGCTGCAAACTCTGGTTTATAAACTGTTTCACTTGTCCAGTGTTCAAGCCCAGTCAGAAAAGCGTCGATACCAGCCACTTTCAATGCGGCTCCGAAATAGCAGGGGAAAACTTCTCGCTGTCTAATCATTTTTTGAATCGTTTCATCATCAATATTTCCCGAATCTAAAAAAGTTTCAAGAACCGCATCGTCACGCATTGCAATTTCTTCATAGGCTTCATTCGAAATATTCGATTCGTCTGCATTAAAATCTATGCATCCCTGCGAGAAAACCGTCTGTAACTGATCAAGGACTTGTTTTTTATCCGTACCAGGCATATCCATTTTATTGACAAAAATAAACGTCGGTACATGATAGCGTTCGAGTAACCGCCAAAGCGTTCTGGTATACCCTTGAATCCCATCCGTTGCAGAAATTACCAAGATTGCATAATCAAGCACACTCAAAACTTCTTCGGTTTGCGAGGCAAAATCCACATGGCCGGGTGTATCTAAGAGTGTGAGATCAAGATTTTGATATTGAAGATGGGCCTGATGCGAAAAAATCGTGATCCCATGTTTTTTTTCAAGGTCATCCGAATCAAGAAAAGCATCCCCATTATCAACCCGACCGAGTTTCCGTAGCTCACCGGCACGATAAAGCAATGACTCTGATAACGTGGTTTTCCCGGCATCCACATGGGCGATAATGCCTGCAACGATGTGCTTCATGATAATTTCCTCTCTGAATTAAGTATTCTGATCGTAAACTTTAGTTTATAAAAAAATTAAAATTATTTTTCTAGAGCTTGTTACTACTTCGAATTTCTATTATTGAGAACACTGATTAGAGCTTCCGTAATATAAAATTCGGAAATTTGAGACGAAAGCTCATAATACCTATGTATCCAGTATTCTTGTTCTTTATACGTCAAAGAATACCTACTCATTCTGGCAACTGTACTAATTTCATTTCCCGTAATACTAGCAATCGTAATGTCATCATTATTAATAAAAACATTTATCAGTTTAATTAATTCTGCAGATTCACCTGACACAGAATAGCAAATAAGTGTGTTATTACTAGAATGTGTCTTCAAATTCAAAAACGTTCGTTATTTTTAGAAAATTCATCTTTTTTTAAGGATAGTGGTTTATTTTTCTTGAATTATCTTAACAATGAACACTCATTATCATAGTATTATTGTGTTACAACAACAATACATTTATGCTTATTAGAGGAGGAAAATTAAACATGATATTACTTTCATCAATTGGTACTGGAGACCTTTATGGATATGTCGGTCTAATAATTACAGTTATTTTAGTGTTCTGGATTGTTTATTTAATAAAGAAACACACAAAAAACAGATAGTTATTTGAAAGAGATTTATGAATAACCGTTATATAAAAAAATGGACAATGATTAATGATTACGGTAATTATTTGCTTTTACTTGTGTTATCAAATGATTTTTTGTGTCCTATATTTTTAAAAATTAGATTTAATTTTTAATTGACAAGTTCATCTAACCTGCTGTATGCTAATGGCAACATAAATCGTCCTTAAAAACCGATGAAGTGGAGATCAAGATTACTGTGCACGCAAAGAGAGCCATCGTTGCTGAAAGTTATGGCCGAACGCAAGTAATTAAATGGACCACCGAGGGCTTTTCCGAAATTTCGAGAGTACGGAAAGACGTCAGACATACGTCAGTTGTCAAGAGAATGTTAGTTCTCTATAAAGTAGGGGTACATATTTAGGTTTCTCGTGAACCTAAAATGAACCCAATTGAGGTGGCACCGCGGGAAACCGTCCTTAACACATTGGCTGTTAAGGACGGTTTTTTGATATCTATAAACGGGGTGACACACATGGTAGAACAACGATGGCAACGCTCATTGATCAATTTCAAAACAAATTATGCAACTTATTTGGAGGAATTAAATCATGGGAATTTTTACGAACAAAAAGGCTTTATTACTTACAGGGATTATCATTCTTATCGGCGGAGTTAGTTTCGGGATTCATGCAAACTCAAAACAAGCCAGTGCCGCGCCAGCTCAAAAAATCAATTTATATGAGACCACTAATTTAACGAGTCTCGATGCCTCAAAAATAACCGACGGCGTTTCCAGCAGTCAATTGAGTCAAGTTGATGAAGGCTTGTACCGATTAAATAAAAATAGCCAACCAGTTAACGCATTGGCCAGCAAAACAACGATTTCTAAAGATGGCAAAACCTACACGATTAACTTACGCCACGATGGTCGGTGGAGTGATGGGCAAAAAGTCACTGCCCAGGACTTTGTCTATTCATGGGAACGAACGCTCAATCCTAAAACTAAGTCGGAATTCACATACTTATTTGCCAGTATCAAAAATGCTAGCGCCATCATGGTCGGCAAAAAATCGCCTAGTACTTTAGGCGTCAAAGCAACAAACAAATATCAATTAAAAATTAACTTGAGCAAACCAGTTCCCTATTTCAAAAAGCTCTTATCCGGAACGACTTTCTATCCGATTAGCCAAAAAGCAGTTAAAAAATACGGAACTAAATATGGAACCAGCGCAAAAACGACCGTTTATAATGGTCCGTTTACACTTAAGGGCTGGAACGGAACCAACGACAGCTGGACTCTAGCCAAGAACAACAGCTATCGCGATCATAAAGTGGTGAAACTCAATCAGATCAGGTATCAAGTGATCAAAACCGCCTCTACTGCTTACAATCTGTATCAATCACACAAACTTGATATGGTCACGCTCGCTGGCGAACAAAATACACAGAACAAAAATAATCCCGAATTGAAAACTTTATCATCTGGTCGCGTCGGTTTTATTCAGTACAACGAAAAGGATAAAACAGCAGCCAACAAAAATTTACGTACCGCCATTTCACTCACGATTAATCGCCAACAATTAGCAACTAAAATTTTAGAAAACGGCTCAACTGCTGCAAAGGCGTTTGGTGTGCACGATATGTTGAAGAACCCAAAGACTGATAAAGATTTCGTAGACGATGCCCATACCCCAAACACCATGGATTACAACATCACCAAAGCTAAAGCTCTCTATCAAACGGCGCAAAAACAATTAGGTAAAAAGCAATTAACCTTAAACATTACCTGTGCAAATGATGATACCAGTCAGCACACAGCCGATTATATTCAGGGTCAACTGATGAATCATTTAAAGGGTTTGAAGGTTACAATCAGCACGATGCCATTCCCTTCAATGTTAACTAAAGTTTCGCAAGGAGATTTTCAGCTTAATTTAACTAGCTGGGGCATGGATTTTGCCGATCCTACCCAAGCCCTTACCATCTTAACTTCAGATAGTAACTCTAATATGGGACACTATCAAAGTAAGGCGTACGATACGGCAATGAATACTGCTGATGGTAAAGATGCTTTGAACAACACTGCGCGTTATCATGATCTTGTCAAGGCTGCTCAAACGGCTGGAAAAGATCAGGCAGTCACACCGTTATACGAGAGTCGCTCACGAATGTTAGTAAAATCAAGCTTGCATGGAGTCGTCTACAACAAGTTTAGTGGCGCCATGGATTTTCGAACTGCTTATGTAAAATAATATTAAAGCTGGACCTACCTTAGTTGGTAGATCCAGCTTTTATTTCATATAAAGACAATATCATTCGTAGTAGTAGTTTAGAAGTGACGACTCTATTAATATTCTTCGCCATTTGTTACTTAACACTATTCAGAAAAAACGTTTAAATCCTTTTTATCTATTAACTTAGGTCCAATGACTTCATCATTTTGACCTCAATTAAAAATTTAAACTTCTGTCCAAAACTTAGACTGCCCATCATGAATCGATAACCTCAATTCAGCGGATCCGTTGTTAATTGATCCTAGAGAAATTTCAATATCACCATTATCAGCTATCTTTAAATCTTCCATATGATCAGCAATAATATTTTGTAACTGAACATCCAAATTTCTAAATTGATTAACCCGCTCCATTGCAGATGCTAACGTAAACCCATTATCAAGAAAGTATTTAATAGCACGAACCCGAAAAACAACCCGATAACTATACTTACGACTTCGTTCATTGGGTACTTCTACCGGCTTAATATACCCTTGTTCCACCCAATAACGTAATTGACTGGCCGGTACACCGGTAGCCTTCACTAAATCAGAAGTTCCAATTGTAATCCCGTCTGATTTTGAAATTTCTTGAATCAAATCCATCCAGTTTGAAAAGCTGTCAACACTTGCCATGACTACACCTCCGAGCGTTTTATTTGATTTAATTTTAACACAAAATCAAAAAAAGTCCACTTAACTATTGACTTTTTCCTCTCAGACTATGATAATAGCATCATATTTAAGGAGGAATCAATTATGAACACAGATATTAACGGAAAAAAATATAATCGAACCATGATGGTTATCATTTTATTAGTTGGAACATTTTTAAACGTATTAAATCAAACAGTTTTGGCCACTGCATTCCCTAATTTAATGAAATCATTTAGTATCAACGCATCAACAGTTCAATGGTTAACGACTGGATTTCTATTAGTTAACGGAATTATGATTCCCTTATCAGCTTGGCTATCCACACGTTTTAACACCAAATGGCTATGGATTAGTGCCATGACCGTTTTCACAATTGGCACCATTATGTGTTGGGCTGCCCCAACTTTTGCAATTCTACTAGCTGGGCGTTTAATTCAAGCGGTTGGTGTTGGCGTTGCAATGCCTTTATTGCAGACAATTATGTTTTCAATCTTTCCACCTGCACAACGTGGTTCCGCAATGGGATTAGTTGGAATCGCAGTTGGCGTCGGACCGGCAGTTGGACCTACACTATCTGGTTGGGTTATTGATAATGGAACTTGGCACGATATTTTTGGTATTATGATTCCGATTGCACTGCTTATTGTTATTGCCAGTTTCTTCTTTATGAGACCTGTTATTGAAAATCACAAAACTCATCTGGATTTTCTATCTCTAATTATGTCTAGTATTGGTTTTGGTTCATTACTTTACGGATTTTCAATGGTTGGCCAAGACGGTTGGTCATCCACTACTGTAATTACCTCTCTAATCATTGGAGTTCTCGTAATTGCAATATTCGCTTACCGTCAATTACACCTTAAGGAACCATTCTTGGAATTACGTGTCTTTAAATATGGTCAATTTACTGTTGCCAGTTTATTAGGTGCAATTGCTAACACCGCTATGACTGGTGCAGAACTTGTTTTACCAATGTACTTGCAGATTGCCAAAGGTCAATCTGCCTTAATTTCCGGCTTAACGCTTTTCCCTGGAGCAATCGTAATTGCTATAATGAACCCAATCACCGGAAAAATTGTTGATCGTTTTGGTGGCCGTGAGCTATCTATTGCTGGTTTATTTTTCTTAACCCTTGGGACGATTCCACTATGCTTCTTGACGTTGAACACTTCACTTTGGTGGATTATTCTAGTTTACTCAATTCGTATGTTAGGTGTATCAATGGTATTAATGCCGATTACCACCGTTGGTATGAACGCTCTTAATCGTTCATTGATTGCACATGGAACGGCCGTTAATAACACAGTTAAACAAATCTTCTCTTCAATTGGAACTGCGCTGGTTGTGTCTATCATGGCCAATGTAACTAAAAATCACATGCCTAATCCGGCTCACTACCTTGCTCAACCGCAATTATTGCACCACTTAACAATGCTAGCTAATCTCGATGGCTATAAAGCTGCATTTTTAGCCACCACAATTATGAGTGTAATCGGTTTTTTGATTGCCTTTTTAGTTAAACGGCCGAACAAGGAAGCGTAATAAAAAAATTAAAAGTAAACTTTAAAGATTTTTATTCTATCAAAGAAATGGAACATCTGAACTTTAGAATTCACCATTATGATTTTTTAAATCAGTTGTAAAGTACACAATAGTATAAGCCGCTTCAGCTAGTTTGAAATAATACAAATCACAAAACCGAATAATAAAGAAGTCCCGAAGATTAGATCGTTATCTAATTTCGGTAAACTCTCTTATTATCCGGTTTTTTGTCAATTAATTTATTTTTCCCATAAAAATTTTAAAATGGCGTGATCTACTTTAGGATTCGCATGTAGTTTGCTATGTTGGGCCAATTTTCCTTTCATCTCAAGTTCCTGATACGATTTAGCACGATCCTGAACCAAATAGCGCAGTGACTTAGATGAATAGTTTTGGACCGTTCCATCGCTACGATCACCAATATTTCCATAAATGTTTAAAACGGCTCCGTTTTGTGGATAGGTCTTTCGTAGTTTTAATAAAGCCTGATATGTTGGTATCATGTGGCGCGGTTTCCCCTGAGCATTAAGTGTGTTACCTTTAATCGCGTCGTATCCGCGAATTCCGGCGAAATGACCCGCAATATTAACTTCTTTATTTAGTTGCGGTAACCCTTTATTTTGAGGTGCGAAATCGGCCATGTAGTACATGACGGCCTCATTACCAACCGAATGCGAAACAGTATTAAATTTCTTGAAATGATAAGTCTGCTGAATTTTTTGTAAAACATTCCGTAACCACTTGCCGTCAGTCCGATAGCTTCGTTCATGATTATTTTGATAATTGATCATGACGATTGGATTGACGATATTTTTGCGTAAATGACCTACTAAGGTCACCTTGCCAGTTTTGGACACTTCTGCGCGAATCACACCATTCGTTGCATGCGCGTTTTGAACGGCCTTTACCATGTGCTTTTCGGCGTGATAACTGCTGCCATAGCCATGTAGAAACAATGTGGGGATGTTCGTTTGTTGATACTTACTAGCTATTTTGGGCTGGTGATTATGCACGTAAATACCCAGTAAGGCAGCCACAACAACCACAATTACTAAGCAAATAATTATTGCCTTTTTACTTATTTTAGTTAGCATATTGTTACTCCCCCAGCTTTCAGCCACTACTTATATGTAATATCTTTGGCCTTCATTTTACTTAACTCTTGTTTCAACTTCTTTTTTCGATCTTCAATCGTCTCAAGCCAAATACCGTTAAGAACGGCTTCACCGACAACTAATACCACCAACATAGTAACCAGATTAGCACTACCTTTAGTGACTATTAACCAGATCATAAATCCGAGAAAGATTACACCAGGAATCGCACCAACCCATCTGGGTAAATATCGATCCAGCAAGTAAATTGCCACTACAACAATTAAACCAAATAAAAGTCCTCTTAAATCACTCATTACTTTTCCTCCTTAAAATTAGTAATAATTTCTTTTGCGGATTCCAACGACAACTTCTCGTCAATGACCATCTGCATCACTTTACTCTCAAAAGAATTTCCTTTATTTTGTTCAATTAGCTTAATTTTCTGAATTACACGATCTAGCCGCACCCGAACCGTCGGATAACTAACTTGATAAATCTTAGCGAGTTGCTTTAATGATCCTGATGCTAACACTAACTGTTTTACAAACTCTTGGTCCTCAGGTTCCAAAGAAATAAACCAATCCATGAAAGTTATCTCCTTTAACTTTATTTATAAAAGTTTAACATTGTTAATACTAATAAGCAAAATAAATTTAATTTATAACTCAATATCATGAAAAAACAAGATCAAGATTTAGCCTTGATCTTGTTTCAAACACAATCTTTAAAAAAATCGATTTATTCATTATAAATAAAATTAAACTAAATTAATTGAATAGATAAAAATCAGAACAATATCAAAATTTAGCGTGACCAAAAATGCCTTAAAACAACAAATCTTTCAAAATATATCCTGCAGGGCAACATGTCTTGATAACGTCACAGACAAATGCTTTGAAAACAAAAATGCACTAACCAAAGCACTAACTGTACTGATCTTTATAATAAATAACTAAGCCATGCAGATTCATCTATGATTTGCCATTAATCAGGAATGCACACCGTTGCCAAGCTAGATATAAGTAATACTGTCGCGCAGTAGTTGTCAATTGCAGTACATCTAGCAAAACTAAGTAATAACTACTTGAATAGTTTTCCATAATCGTCCATAGAATAAGTAAAATGGCAATAAATGAGATTCCCTGCAAAACACGGGCCTGTTTAATTGTTTTGATGATGCTCTTATCCTTGGTCATCACTTTGGTTATTTGTTCAAGTGTGAGCTGTTTCTTAATTACATTAGTCCGTTTCTGGATTTCAAACCAAACTACCGCCAGAGCGATAAAAATAATAAGCATAATAGTAATAGATACCATATATTCTCCTTGCTTTCAAAAATGTCTTCGTTACCTTCCATTATATCGCAATCTGGATTGAAGCTCTGCAATGAACTCCGCAAACCAATTGAAATGTCTCAAAAACAAGTCTAATTTTCAATCTAAGCACCATATCTCAATTCTAAAATTAAACATATTTCACAAGTTAAAAGGCTAATAACCATTTTTTTTAAATTTCATACCAATAAAGTTTTACTTCTCATGAATCGGACAATGTCTCCTTTCAATCGGTATAGACCGAACGCAATATTGGTTAATTAGACGCTGTTTGGGTTGTGTAAGCGCTTGTTAATAGATTATTATGAACCATGTGTTATGGTTTTATAAATTATTTTTTTTTTTTAAGGAGGAGTATGGATATGAAGTCATATCTTCAACGCATGGGTCGTTCTTTACAATTACCCGTCGCAGTTTTACCCGCTGCAGCGTTATTAGTTGGTATTGGTCATTGGTTACCTGCAAAATGGGCCGTGGCACAATTCTTGCAAGCTGGCGGTAATGCCATTCTTGGTCAGCTGGCGCTTTTATTTGCGGTCGGTCTTGCACTTGGAATGTCAAAAGACAAAGATGGTGCCGCCGCTTTAGCTGGTGTGGTTGCTTATTTTGTTCCTGTTTCTGTTTTATCACCATCATCAGTTGCCTTGTTAAAGGGGATCAAGGAATCTCAAGTCGATCCATCCTTTGGTGCACTCAGTGGTAATGTTTTTATTGGTATTATTGCAGGTCTAATTGCCGCTGCTCTGTATAATCGGTTCCACGAAACCAAATTACCGATGGCCTTATCATTCTTTAGCGGTAAACGATTAGTTCCAATTATGTCCGCTTTAGTGATGTTATTTGTTACAGTGCTATTATTCTTTGTTTGGCCACCAGTATATGAAGCACTTGTTGCTTTTGGTAAATTCTTCGTTAGTTTAGGTGCTGTTGGTGCTGGTCTATATGGATTCTTCAACCGCTTGCTGATTCCAACTGGTTTGCATCAAGCTTTGAACTCAGTATTCTGGTTCAACGTTGCAGGAATCAATGATATTGGTAAATTCTGGGCTAACGAAGGTGTCAAGGGAGTTACCGGTATGTACATGGGTGGTTTCTTCCCAGTTATGATGTTTGGGTTACCTGCTGGTGCATACGCAATTTATCGTAATGCCCGTCCTGAACGGAAAAAGGAAACAGCTTCCTTAATGATGGCTGGTGCGTTTGCTTCGTTCTTCACTGGCGTTACTGAACCATTGGAATTCTCTTTCATGTTCGTTGCATGGCCTTTATACGTTCTTCATGCAGTATTTACAGGCTTATCTTTAGGTTTTGCCGCATTTATGCATTGGACTGCCGGATTTACGTTTAGTGCCGGATTAGTTGACTTCGTTTTAAGTTCACGAATGCCAATTGCCAACATGCCTTACATGTTGTTGGTTCAAGGGCTTGTCATGGCTGTTATTTATTACTTTGGCTTTAATTTTGCCATCCAGAAATTTAATTTGATGACTCCTGGTCGTGAACCTGTTGAAGCCGATGCAGCTGACAGTGTTGATGTTGCAATCGATACTGATGATAGCGACGATAAATATAGTATCCAAGCTAAAAAGATTTATACAGCCATTGGTGGTAAAGATAACATCACTTCCATTGATAACTGTACAACTCGTTTGCGTTTGCAGTTAAAAGATACTGATACAATTAATAAAGGTGCCATTAAAGGTGCTGGTGCCATTGGTATGAACGTTTTAGACAAAACTAATCTTCAAATTGTAATTGGAACTGAAGTTCAATTTGTTGCTGATGCATTGACAAATCTTTATAAACAAGGCGCTCCAATAGGTAAGATTACTAGCAATGCTGCTACCCCAACTCAGGAAACTAAGGTGAGTGAAAACGTTAATTCTGGTGCAGTTGACACGTTCTATACACCAACTGCCGGTCAATTGCTCGCAATTGAAGACGTCAACGATCCAACTTTCTCACAAAAAATGTTAGGTGATGGCTATGCTGTTGAACCTTCAGATGGCAAAGTTGTTTCACCTGTTGATGGTGAGATTGCAACTGTCTTCCCTACTAAACACGCCATTGGAATTAAAACCGATAATGGTTTGGAAGTGCTTGTTCATATGGGCTTAGACACCGTTGAACTTAAAGGAAAACCATTTATAGTAAACGTTTCTGAAGGTCAAAAAGTTCGTCATGGTGATGTTTTAGCTACTGCTGACCTGCAAGCAATTAAACAGGCTGACAAGGGCACAACCATGATCGTCATTATTACAAATATGCCTGCTGTAGGCTACATGAAGTTCGATGGTCTTGCTCGTCAAGTTGGTAATGATGAAGAAGTTGTTAAAGTCACATTGAAGTAAAAGTTAAATTAATAAAACCAAATGCAAAAAAGATCGTTCCTCGGAACGACCTTTTTGTATACATACTTATTGAAAAAAAGGACGCTAATCGGATAACCATCCAGTTAACGTTTTTTTATGGAGTTAGTTACTTTCAGAAACTGAAACACAATTCATAACACGTGCAATTCTCATCTGATTCCTGCATAATGCTCTTGAAAAGTCGAGAGGGGGAAAGCAAAATGAAACTCGACAAACAGGAAACTCTTAGCAAGGTTTATAACCTGATTTTAAACCCAGCAACTAGAGACTGGGAGCGAACCCAGCTGCTTACAATGAAAAACGCGGTTGAAAAAGGAGCAGACTTCAATACAAAGCTTGCACAACTTGAAGTTGCCCTGCGTCCTTTAGCATGGCGTGATAACTTGACCCCCGATGTGGCAGATTTTTATGCAAAAATAACAAATGCTCCGGACCAAGCTGCCCCATTTAACGTGGCAAAACATCAAAATTTGGCCAGTCCATACTATGAACGCGCAATATTTGCCGGTGGCTGCTTTTGGTGCATGGTGGAACCCTTTGAAACCCGCCCTGGGATCATTTCTGTGTTATCTGGCTATACAGGTGGCCACGTAGCCAGACCAACTTACGATGAAGTGGCTGGGCAACAAACAGGCCATGTGGAAGCCGTTGAAATTGTCTTTGACACCCGTGTTATTCGGTATGCTGATTTAGTGCATCTTTACTGGCAAATTACAGATCCTACTGACAACATGGGACAGATCAATGACCGTGGCAATGAATACCGGCCAATTATTTTTATCCAAAATACGCACCAACGCAAAATTGCAGAAGCCTCAAAACAAGCATTAATTGCATGTGGAAAATATAAACGACCAATTGTAACTGAAATCTTGTCTGCAACTAAATTCTGGCCCGCAGAAAACTTCCATCAAGAGTTTTATAAAAAGAATCCCATCAGATATAAAAGAATGGAACATGCTCGACAACAGTATTTGGCAATGCAACATTTGCAGGGAAAAATACGTGTAGGATTGGGGAAATTTAGAAAGAAAAACTAATCTATTTACTGTAATTCACCGTTCTTAACGCTAAAAATACTGAAACAATTGAGTAGAATATCTATCCCTCGACGTTGATCTAATAAGGCAACAACGTTGATAATATGCTTTTTTTGCGCATCCAAATGTGCGATAAGTCTGTAACAGCTGCTAACAATCAATCACTGTAAACCCAATCTTTTTGAATCTAATTATCAACGAATCCTTAAAACCTTCTACAAAACTTTTATCCAAAACTACTGACAGATTTCTACGAGCTCTAGAACATCCAACATAAAACAATTTATATGCTAATAATATTCTTTCTATCTTTGTGCTAGAAAACACTTTTTTTAAATTTATCTGTGTTTGCTTTTTAATGTAATTTTTATAATAATCTTTATACACATTTTTAAAGAAGAAATCATCATGAAATTCATTACAAACTTCAAATGCCATTTCACGTCCATATTTTGAATCTGTTTTTACTTTATCTTTATCCACTTTTGTAAGAAAACTTTGATATTTAGTAACGAAGATCTCAAAATCTCTTAAAGACATAGGTCTTTTTGACCACAATTCAAAAAAATCAAACATATTAATAAATGGTTGATGGCGACTATCCTCAGCAGAAAAAATAATTGAATCATGACTTTCTCCCTTAACTCCATGTTGAGTAGACACATTTTCTGTATTTTGTTCTAAGTTAATTAGTTCCTTTAATTGCACATCTAATGTTTTTTGATACTCCTCACTATCTAAAACATCACGTATAAAAATATCGTCTAGTAATGCATTTTCCCTCAATTTGTCTAAAAATTCTCCGATAGTTATTTCATCATTTAAAAAGCAATCAAATATGGTCTTCCATAACTTAAACGTTTTTTGCTTATCCTTTTTTGACTTAACAGTAACTGAGGCTCCGAATTTTCGACCGTTATGATTAATTAACTTAAAAAAGCTTCCATACTCATGCTTTTCCCATTTCAATTTGGATTTATATAAAACTAACAAACACCTCATCAAAATATCAGGATTATCATCTTCATTTTTATTCAATAAAACATCTACCGCATGAATATTTTTAACGAATCCATACTTATCCATACTTTGAAATGAATCAAACAAATCGAGCGCTCCAATACGGTCAAACCTCTCTCGATTAAAAACATACAGAACTAAGGTACCTGGGTATTCACTAACGATACCATTAATACAGCTTTCCCGTTCATCACCAGTCACTAAATAAACTGTTGGTTGAAAATCACTTTTTTCAATTTTCATGTTGTCTGGTGAACTCTGAATCCTTTGTGAATTATTATAAATATTGTTCAACAAGTCAATAATCATTTGATTAGATCGAAAATTTATAGTTTTTCTAGTTTTGTTTTCTATTTGACGTAAAGTCCCTTTCATTTCTTCTGAATATTTTTGATATATTTGCTGCATAGAATCGCCGAACAGATACAAGCTTACATTCGTTTTATCATTAACTGCATCAAGAAATAAGCTCAGTATAGATTCAGCTGTATCTTGATACTCATCAATTATAATTAAATCAAATCGTCTATTTATTTTAGTAAATAGCTTTGGATAACGCCTTGTCACTTTGACTGTGAAATCCAGTAAATCATCATGTCCTAATTGACCATAGTAAAAGGATGAATATTGTGATTTACCATAAAATAATCCTTTTTTTAAAAGATTATTTTTAATTGTGTCTAGATCTAATTGACCATATTTTTTCCTATACTCATCATTTCCCTTCCTTTTCGTGTTTGAAATGTTTTTCCTGATTTTTTCACCATACTCTTTTAAATAGTAATTAATAATTGATTCATTTTTAAACAAAGGACTAATAAAATCATTTATAAAAGAATGTATAGTACTAATGTACACACGGTTGCTTATAATATTCTTTTTTAATTCTTTCATTGCTCGATTGAGAGTGTCAAATTTTATGTGTAAATGAAAAAGCCTCTCACTTTTGAACTAAAACATTGATTCTAAAGTGTCTTGAACTAGGTTGAACCCTTTATGTGTTCGTCGCCCAAATTTGTCATTGTAATCAAGAATTACAGTCATTAAGGTTCTTTCCAAAGATTCTTCGTTGGGAAATTGTTCACGTTTCTTTGTTTGTCGCTTAAATTTTTTGTTAAATGATTCGATAAGATTGGTACTATAAATACTAGACCGGATAGCCGGTGGAAAATTAAAAAATACCAGTAATTTCTGGTTCTTTAATAAAGCTTGCGTAACTTTGGGATATCTTTTGCGCCAATGGTCAACAAAGTTGGCTAAGCTGTGCTCAGCCATTCGTTTATTGGTTGCTTGATGAATTAACTTAAAATCATTTAACACAGCTTTACGGTCATGAACCCGTACATGATGCGAAATATTACGACTTACATGAACTAGGCATTGCTGAATAACGGCGTTTGGATAATATTTACCAACGGCAGTTTCGAGGCCAACCAATCCATCGGCCACAAAAAGTAAGGTTTGTTGTACGCCACGATCCTTCAAATCAGCTAATACTTCAGACCACACAGAACTAGATTCTGTCGGAGCTATCTTGTAAGACAGCACTTCCTTATGACCATTAGGTTGAATGCCAATCGCAATATGAACTGCTTCTTTGGCAACTGTGTCACGTCGCAAGGGAAGATATGTGGCATCTAAATAAACGACAGCGTACCGTTCTGATAACGTTCGATTCTTGAAAGCTTCAACTTGTTCGTTAACTACCTTAGTTAGATTGGAAACTGTCTGTGGCGTGTAATAGGAACCATACATTTTTTCCATCAGATCGGCGATCTCATGAGTGGTAATTCCCTTTTGATAAAGCTGAATGATGGTTTGTTCTAACTGGTCTGTTCGTCGTTGATAGGCTGGTAATGTGTGGTTAACAAATTCTCCGTTTCGATCACGGGGAATCGTAAGATTCAATTCGCCATATTTTGTATTAAAGGTTCTCGTGTAGTGGCCATTACGAGAATTTCCTGAATTGAAGCCATTCCTATCATAGGGCTCATAACCTAAAAATGCAGAAAGTTCATTTTGTAATAGCTCATTAACGGCCGTTTCTAGTTGATCTTTGAAAATAATATCTAGATCCTGACGCTGCGCTAGTGCTGTGACGATTTCTTTGGTAAACTGATTCATGGGGAAGCCTCCTGTGATGTTTGTTTAGACGCTAACTATCATAAGGGAGAGGCTTCCCTTTTTCAATGAATCATTTACACATAATTATTTAAACACTCGCTCGATTTGTAAAAGTAATACACAGTACTTGTGATTTATTGTTTTTTATCAAATACTGATTAATTTGGCTTC
This sequence comes from Pediococcus damnosus, assembly GCF_001611155.1. Taxonomy (NCBI): domain Bacteria; kingdom Bacillati; phylum Bacillota; class Bacilli; order Lactobacillales; family Lactobacillaceae; genus Pediococcus; species Pediococcus damnosus. Next base: position 993,165 of record NZ_CP012294.1, on the reverse strand, counting down.
TAATACTGAATGTTTTTCCGCTACCGGCCGGAGCATCAATAATTTTTACATTTTTATATTTTTTTTGATTACTCATCCTACTAACCAATTTAATCCCTTCTGAATATAATTAGGTAGCATATTCTTAACTTGATTATTAAGAATAACCGAGAACATGAAGTTCGTTTTTCCATTTGATGTTGAATTTAAAATTTCAATTAAGGATGGGGTGCTTTCTTGATCCTTAGGTATAGAAAATTGCAATTTTGATTCTTTACGACTTTTTTCCCATTTGGATACAGTTCTTCTTTCAAATGGATTTAAATTAAACTTTTTGGCCAGCATCGCAGCTTCTAGTGTTCTAGTATATTTATCTTCTTTTGTTTGGCATCCAAGATATATCAAACCTTCGCTTACTACATTTCCATCTAAGCGTCTCTTATCAGTTGTTTCAATCACATTCTTACATTTCGATAACCATTTATATATATCTCTCACCTTTTCATTATCAGTTTTACGCCCTTGAGCTCGAAACAAATCTAAAATTGCACCATTAGTTATCGTCGTATCCATCAGCTTCTCAATACTGTCCGTTTTTTTGTCATAATCTATATCTGTTAAAATTAAAGACTTCACTCTCAGATACTTAAGTAATTTAATATACGTGTGCGCATAGGCACCTCCAACTTGTACATACGCAATATATTTGTGCTTTAACGCTTCATAAGCACCATCCTCATTTATCACTTGACTAAGATATAAGCGTTCAGTATCACCTTCAAACAAGATAGCCGCATCGGCAAATAATATATCCGCAAAACCTATTACTTTAAAAAAAGTTTTAAAATTTTCAATAACATTTTTCTGTTCATTAGATACATTTTCTTTATTAGCCTCAGACAATTTATTGATAAATTTAGATAAATCATAAACCTTACTATTGAACAGTGTTTCCATTCTTATAACTCGAAGTCTATTTACCTCTATTCCTCTTACAAGTTCTGTTGAATGCGTAGTAATCAACCCTTGCAAATTTTTATTATCATATATTTTTAGTAATTCTTGAGTAAATACATTCTGCATTTGCGGGTGCATATGCGACTCCGGTTCTTCAATCACAAGAAAGTTTACTTTCTGTTCATCCCGTCTTTGAATAAACGTTTCAATTTGAGTATGTAAATAAATTAAATTATTATAACCCAGGCCCTGAGAAGTCTCATTTAATTTATAAGATGAATTATCTGAACCAATATAAGAATACTGTGCACGAGTTGTTCCATCAATAAGCTTTTGAACATCATCTTCTGACACATCAACATTTAATGATATTTCTCCAGTATGTCCACCATTAGATCCTGATATTTTTTTTAATACATCATTTAAAATATTAACTGAATTATCCTCTATTACCTTGTTCAATTTACCATTTTGTATTGTTTGAAGAACATCAGTGGATAGTGCATTAATTCCAGAACTCCATTCTTCATTTCCACTAGTAAGTGATATTAAATCCTTGCTTAAAGTATGTTGTGTATTATTGAAATCCTCCACTATCCGTGCGGCCGGAATATTTCCAAAGTTAAAAAGTTGATGAAAATCATTTTGATCGACTATTTCATTTTGAATTTTATATTTTTTATCAGTGAAAAAGAAATGTGGCGCAATGTGTTCACAATAAATTTTCAATAATAATTTAGATTTAAATATTTCATTATCATTGAATTTCGACAAATTAATTACTATTGCCTCTAAAAAACTACTAATATTTAAAGTGATTTTACAAATGAAATAAAAAGAGTTTTCATTTTCCTTTAAATCCATGAGATAATTAACAAATTTAGAAATATCATCCTTATCACTGTAATTGATTTGCCATTTAGTAATGGTTTCAGGAATCAATAATTTACTATCCTCTTCCATCATTTCATCCTGTAGAGTACTTAATTTCTCTCCAAGTTTATCCGCATTTGTTTTTTTCAATACATCTATTATACTATCGAATTGCTTTAACCATTGTTGCTGATCATATGCGTTGAAATCTGCTACATTAAAATTGAATTTTTTGTCCGATAAAGTTCTTTTCATCAACTGAATTAAAGACGTTTTTCCACTATTATTCGGACCAGCAAGTATACTTGTATTTTTTTCAAAATTGATAGTAATGTTTTTTAATTGTCTAAAATTATTGACTTCTAATTTTTGTATATACATTTTATCTCCTCTTTTTCGTCATGGATTAGGGTATTAATGTAAAGGTCACAATATTTATGTAGTTCCTCATTATTTTTGTACATTCTTCATTTATGATACGGGCTCCCAGCATTAATCATAAACGCTCGATAAACCTGCTCAACTAATACTAACCGCATAAGCTGATGCGGCAACGTAAACCGTCCAAACGAAACGTGCGCATTCGCCCGTTTAATCACAGCCGGACTTAATCCTAACGACCCACCAATCACAAATGTGAGATCAGAGTGACCGTACGTTGCTAACTGATCGATCTCCTTCGCAAACTCCTCAGACGAACGTTCCTTACCTAAGATCTCTAAACTAAAGACATACTCACGTTCTTTAATCTTATCCAGAATACGTTGACCTTCTTTTTCTTTGACCTCAGCCATCTCTGCGTCACTTAGAGATTCCGGAGCCTTCTCATCGGGAACTTCCACAATGCTAAACTTACAGAATTTACTGAGCCTTTTTGCATATTCTGCGATTCCCTGCTTGAAATACTTCTCCTTGAGTTTTCCGACCACAATAAACTTGATGTTCATAAAAACACTCCTTTACACAAGTTATTCACAAAGTTATCCACAGGCTGGTGAACAAAAATCCTATATATAGGGGTCAAATATTCATCAACACAACATAGGCTATGCACAACTTGTCAACATTAAATTTAGTTATCCACTGTTTTCAATAGTAACACATGTTCGTATCCACAGGCTACAAACACCGGTATCAAAGCATTTATGGTGTTCGCTTTTTTGTGAAACAAATTTAGTCCACAGGTTTCGCCCCAACCTGTGGATAACTTTTGTAAGCAATTCATAACCTATTCCTACCCGCTTCTGGACTTCTTCAAAATTTGCCATTTGAGTTATTCACAAAGTTATCCACAGTTGTCCACAAATGTTTTTCACAGAGATTTTTCGATCTGAACGATACATAATTCTTAATGGGGTTAACGTTCGTTTTTATTTCCACAAATGCCCGTTTCACCTTAATAAAATCTTTAGAATATTTAAGATCATTCGGAATCACAAATATCGGTAAAAATAAAGTGGATTCTCTAAACTAGTTAAAATTTATGGCGACCAGTAGCGTTTAGGAATCCTTATGCATTTCCTGTGTATAATTCTACACTATCTGCTTTTAATTAAAAACAACGTAAAGACACAAAAAGACGCCAAGCCTAAACTTGACGTCTTTCTCTTACCTACTTTTACTTATCTTGTGAACTTAATTCACTTGTTGTTTCTGTTAGTTTAATGATTCCTGTTTTTAGCGTACTACCACGGTACCAACTAATTTTAACTGAATCGCCAACTTTGAGCTTATATAGCTTATCTCTCAAAGTAGCCACACTTGTGATCTTAGTGCCATCTAGATTTGTAACAACATCGTACTTCTTCAAACCAGCATTGCGTGCTGGTGAACTAGCATACGTATTATAAATGACTGCCCCTTCAGTTACCTTAGAAGGTAGTTTAAGAATTGATTTTTGTTGACTAGCCGTAATATCTGTTAGATCTAGCAACGAAGCCCCAATTGCTGGTCGAACAATCTTACCTTTTTCAATCAATTGATTAATTATTGTCACAACTTCATTCGAAGGAATCGCAAATCCCATTCCTTCCACGCTTGTACCCGAAGAACCACTGCTTGCAAGCTTCATGGAGTTAATCCCCACAACTTGTCCTGCTAAGTTAATCAGCGGACCGCCAGAGTTACCAGAGTTAATGGCAGCATCTGTTTGAATAACCGTTGCTTCACCGGTCTCTTGACCAGATTCATTCGTTGTTGCAACTGTTCGTTTCTTAGCTGAAATAATTCCTTGCGTTAATGATGTTGCATAGTCGGAGCCCAGTGGTGACCCAATGGCCAAGGCTGTTTCACCAACTTTAATACTGTTGGAATTTCCGAAACTAGCAACTGTCGAAACTTCTGAGGAATTGATCTTCAAAACTGCTAAGTCGGTCACACTATCTTTTCCAACGACCTTAGCAGATAATTTTTTACCATTACTCATGATAATTTCAACAGCATTAGAACCAGAAATCACATGATTATTCGTAACTACATAAGCAGCGTTACCACTCTTTTTATAAATAACTCCAGAACCTTCTGCATATGTTTCCAAATTGTTGGATTTTGAACTCGAGTTAGAACTTGAGGACGAATTCCCAAAGATTGATCCGTAAAGACTGTTATTTGAATTTGAACTTTCCTTCTTTAAATTAATAACTGTCACAACCGCGTTTTTTATGCTGCTGTACGCCTTTTCAGACTGGCTGCTAACATTGACATTCACATTACTTGTCTTTGTTGTTCCTGTACTATTTGAGCCACTTGGAACGGCCGTTTCTGATTCTGCTTGCCGATTATTAATGTAATTGCCGACTCCAAACGCAATACCACCGCCAATTAAACCAGCAATCAACGCCGTAACAATGACGGTCCATAAGTTTTTATTTTTCATAGCCATATGCGATCAAATGACCGCGCTATCCCCCTTTATTCAATTAATTGTAACTGGTTACATGGTATCAATAAATTGTGATGAAAATATGAATGATTTTAATATTTTTAATTAAATTACCGTCAATTTGGATGCAACTGCATGATCCGTGTCTAACAATTGAAAATCATGGCCAACTCCCAAATCTTTATTTTTCATCATCGAAGCAACCGTTAAATGAGCAAGTTCCTTCATATTATTATGCAAACTGAGATGGCCAAGAAAAATCTTTTTAGTGTTATATCCCATGACATCCATTAGGGCGTTTGCACCAGCTTCATTAGATAAATGCCCGTGATCACTTAAAATCCGTTGTTTCAATGGCCATGGGTAGCTCCCCATTCGCAACATTTCGACATCATGATTGACTTCGAACAAATAGGCATCTGCGTTTTCAATTTGACCTTCAACACGCTCTGAAACATAGCCGGTATCAGTCAAAATAACAAACGACTTGCCATTGTGATGAAACTCGTAGAACTGAGGTTCAGCAGCATCATGGGAAACCGCAAAACTTTCAACATCAAGATCGCCAAATGATTTCGTCTTACCGACTTCGAAAATATTTTTCTGAGCCTCTGGAATTGGTCCAATTTTGGGAGTGATTGCATTCCAGGTTCCTTGATTCGCATATAGATCAAGGTTATAACGCCGAGCCAAAACGCCAGCGCCCTTAATATGATCTGTATGCTCATGCGTAAGAAACAGAGCATCAACATCAGAAAGATCTCGGCCAATGCTGTTCATAAGTGCCTCAATCTTTTTACCACTTAACCCAGCATCAACCAACATTTTATGCTGCGGTGTTTCAATGTAAGTCACATTCCCGGTACTGCCACTTGCCAAAACACTAATTTTCATGTCATCTTCACTCATGAATTCCATTACTCCTTATCCAAACTAAACCATGTTTCCAAATAATTATTACTACTCTCTTAGCTAAATTGAACTTAAATTAAGCATCTACTGAACTTCAGATGAAGTTGACACACTTGTTGAATTGATAGCATTTGTTGAGTTACCTGAGCTAGTTGTGTTCGCGCTGGTTTTAGAACTTGTTCCACTAGATTCATTGCTACTATATGAATTATTATAACTACCCCGATTCGTCGTTGACCGCACACTTTCTTCGGTGCTGGACTCAACAGCTCGTTGAGAACTCGAAACGGCTTGATTCAACAAGCTGCTATCATCTTGCGAACTCGACGTCGTGGATGAACTATTACTGGTTGAAGAAACTTGGGTACTGTACTTCATAATCACGCCTGTAAAGGCATTAATTCGGTAATATTGAAGTGCAGAGCTCCCCTTTCCATGAATGGCGATGTACCAAGTTGGCACATATACGGAACCTTTTTGAATACTTAACAATCTGGTGTACCCCAAGCGTGACCATTCAATAACAGTATCGTTTGGCATTTCATTATACTGGTAAAGCCATATGATTGCCCGCTCCTGACTGATAGTATCCTGTTTTTCTCGGAGTGGCTGCGCATTTGTTAAATACCCCTGCGTATATCCCACGACTTGGTTGGCACTATTAACTTTGAATCGGATTTGACCAGATTTAGAAAAAATTCGCTGTCCTGATATTTTCTGTGTATAAATAATCTGACTATCTGTCGAAGTGGCTTTATCGTACTGATAGGATTTTCCATTCACAATTTCATCACTATTCTGGACAACTTTGTTCAGCGTTTGATCTGGGTTTTTAACATCAAGGGTGAGAGGTGTATTAAACGTACTAATAATTTCGCCGTCCGCCATTTTAGCTGATTGACCCGACAGCTTCTCCATCTTTGCCTTTAATTGTTTTGTACCAGAAGTTTGTGTTGAGATGTAGTACCCTTGCCCCTTTTTATTGGAAGGTTTTTTAAAGGAAATTGAATCATCACGCATTTCATTCAAAATCGTCGCACTATGATTTGTATTTGCCGAGGTAGGATGAACATCAGAGTTATTCTGGAAAAAAGAGACAGCTAAAAAGATATCTAGTGCCGCAAACGCCGCAAAGAAAATTAACTCAATTCTTTTGAAATCCATGTATGCTCATCCCCTTACTGTTGTGCATCTTCTATTAACTGCTGATATGAAACCCATTGATTTTTATAATTTACGTACCACGTTGGGGTCAAATTAACGACCAAATCGCTGGAAGGATTAGCTGTCCATTGATAGCCAATCTCAATATTATCAATATCATCTGTACTATACCCGCTATTTTTCAAGCGATCCAAGACTTCTTGTGTCGATGGCAGGGTTGTTCGATCTTTTCCGGTAGGGACAGGAACTTGTAAACTGTACAATGAGAAATCAATCTTCTTGGTTCGCGGCCCGGTAATCCGAATTTCGACAGTTCCATAATCTGTTTGATTAAAGATAGGGAATCCTTCCACATAACTTCGATAAACAACCGCATTATCATCAGCATCATATTTGTAATAACGCATATTATCCAGCGGAACTTCCATTTTCTTCAATAACGAAAAACTCTGGGACATCGCAGTACTCATGTTTTCATGATAGGATTTGCGTCCAGAAAGATCTTCATATGCTACAGTGCCTTTTTTATTATTAACCGTCATTCTTCTTGAATTATTATCATTATAAACGGTTTTACCACCTTGTTCTTTAGTGGTAACTGATGACGCATTATCATTATCTATTAAGGTAGATACAAAGTAAGCCGCCGTTTGTTTGTTTACGAGATAACTATACTCTGGAACCTTTACAGAATTCTCGTATTCCGTAATCATGCGATGATTGACCAAAGTTTGTTTGACGCCAAACTGTTGAACATTACCACTGATAATTTCTTTAATATGCGCCAAGTTTTGATTTCTTGTTTGAACTTTGTAAATTGCGTAATTTGTATCATTCAACAAATAAACTTGATTCCGTTTCTCCGTTGAAAAAACAATTCGTGAAAACTTACCACTAAAATTGACTTTTTGCTTAAACGCACTGTTTAGAATCCCATCAGTAACACTATCAGGATATTTTAACATCACCGTATTTTCTCGGTTCATCAGCGTTTCGTAAGCCTTTCGGTTATTAGTTGATTCTCTGGTTACCTTGCTTAACCGCCAGTCTTTAATGGCACTGCGCATCGAATCAGTCAGGTTAACCTTCGTATTATTAATCAAATGTGAGGTTGAATCAGCCTGCGTATAAATGACTTGGGTTGGCAAGAAAATGTCACCAAGCGATTTATTGGCTTGCTCACTCTGAATAACACTAGTGTTTGTATCTGATTGTTGTTTTGTTTTTTCATAACGGGCTGGACTCGTCCAAATAACCCAGGATAGTCCCACACTGATAAGGACAACTAACACCAGACCGATGTGAAGCAATAGTCGACTTGTTCGAATTCCTCTCATTCCCACTGATCCTCCTCATCTATTGGCTCATAAGGAAGTGAAATGTAGAACACTGACCCTTTGCCTTCCTTACTATCAACCCAGATTCGGCCACCATGCATAGAAATGATCTCTTTAGAAATCGCCAAACCTAAACCAGTTCCACCTTGAGCTCGTGAACGAGCCTTATCGACACGATAGAACCGATCAAACACATGGGTTAGGTCTTTCTTAGGAATTCCAAGTCCCTGGTCAGAAACGCTCAATATCACGTGATTATGCGTTTCAAGTAAACGGCACGTAATTGTCCCGCCATCGGGTGAATACTTAATAGCGTTATTCATAAGGTTATCTAATACCTGCTGGAATTTATCGGTATCAACTTCCACCCACAAATCACGGCGGGTAAACTCTCGTTTGATGCTATAGGTTTTATCTGGATTGTCATCGGTCTTCAAAATCATATCAAATCGATCCAAAACATGGTTGAACAATTCATTTAAGTTAATTAACTCTAAATCTAGTTTTGCAGTTCCAGAATCCATTCGTGACAAACTTAACAGATCATTAATCATCCGAGTCATTCGGTCTGTTTCATCCTGGGTGACCTTCAGAAATTTTGGAGCCACCTTCGGATCTTTCCAAGCACCATCTGTCAGCGCCTCTATATAGCTCTTCAAGCTGGTTAATGGTGTCCGTAGTTCATGAGAAACATTTGAAACAAATTGTTTCCGATCTTCATCAATCTTTTGTTGTTCAGTCACATCATGAAGCACACAAACAAGTCCACTAATGAAGCCTGATTCACGCTGAATTAATGCAAATGAAGCATGCAAAATCAAATCTTGTGTCTTCGTTGAGAAATCAAGCACAATATCGTCCTGATTTTCTAATAACTCCCTTAACGTGTATGTTGTTCGAATATCCAAAACATCCAAAATGGATTTTCCGGCAGTATGTTCGCCATCTGAACTTAAGAAATCCAGTGCCATATCATTTACAATGGTAATTCGACCCCGACGATCAGTTGCAATGACACCATCGGTCATATGAGATAGCACACTGTCCAAACGTCGTTGCTCGGACTCAGTTGATTCTTGCGCCTCTTCAATCCGTACAGACAAGTTATTGACCGCAGAAGCCAATTGACCTAATTCATCTTTTCCATAAACGTGAACGTGCCCAGAATAATCTCCACGCGCAATTCGAAGCGTCTGTTTCTTCATTTCTTCAATTGGTCGGGTAATAGCTCGCGAAATGATAATTGCCAGTAACAACCCCACGACAATGGCAAAGGAGGCCGCCACAAAAAAGATCAACATGATATTGTTGACATTTTTGTAGACACTCTCTAAATTAGCACGGACGTATAGCGCGCCCACCACCGTATTTGTGTTTCCACTGGTGTTAATCAATGGAATAATCGAAATATAATACCGATTATGGTTTCCTTGATCATAGTTAACCTGTTGATACGATCGCGAGTTATAAATAACATTTTTGATAGCGCGATCCGTTGTTTTTTGACCAACTACTGACTGTTCATTTAAGTCACTTGAAGCACGAACGGTTCCCTTACTATCAATAACACGAATTTCAGTAATATTAGTGTTATTAACGTCTGAAACAATTTGTTGAATCTGCTTGTTAGCAGAATTTGTATTGCTTCTAACCAACTGATCTGAAATCGTATTATCTACATACGTTCCAAGCTGGACCTGCGTTTTAAATTGGCTCAAATTTCGTTGTTCCAATTGACGTACAAAAATAACCCCGACGATTTCCAATGTTATCATTAATAACAAGGCGAATACCAAGGCTATTTTAAAGTTTATCGATTGGTAAAAACGGGTTTTCTTGTTCATAAGCAAACATGACTCCCATTATTTTTCATTTTCTGGATTGCGTAAATAGTATCCCACGCCACGACGAGTAACAAGATAAACCGGATTACTTGGATTCTCTTCAATCTTTTCTCGTAATCGTCTGACTGTCACATCAACCGTTCGGACATCACCAAAATAGTCATATCCCCAAACAGTTTGAAGTAAATGTTCTCGTGTCATTACCTGGCCCATATGTTGCGCTAGATAGTATAGCAATTCAAATTCACGATGGGTTAGATCTAACTGCTCACCATGTCGTGACACAGCGTATGCGTCAGGATTAATATCTAAATCACCGACTTTAATGTCGTTATTTTCTTGTTCTGCGCTTACTAATTGATCCTGACGACGTAAATTGGCCTTAACCCGGGCAACTAATTCTCGGTTTGAAAATGGCTTGGTAACATAATCATCGGCGCCAAGTTCCAAACCAACTACCTTATCTAATTCAGAATCTTTTGCAGTTACCATAATGATTGGAATACTGTGCTTAGCACGCACACGTCGGGCAACTTCCAATCCGTCAATTTTTGGAAGCATTAGGTCTAGTAAAATAAGATCTGGGCTTTCGTCCTCAACTTTTTGGAGTGCCTCTTCTCCATCATAAGCCGTAATAACTTCGTATCCTTCTTTGGTTAAATTAAATTTCACAATATCTGATATCGGTTTTTCATCATCGACAACTAAAATTTTTTGCATAAAGCTTAGTTCCTCCTTGCAGAGTGGTTTTTAAATTAAATCGTATATTCTATGCTTGGTAAAAAAGCTTAAAAGCATTGCGTTCTTATTATAACACACGTATTTCAGTGGCTACATGAGAAGGTCTAGATCAACAATTTTGTCATAGATTCACAAAGCTATTGACTCTGTACATGAGGTTCATTGTCAATATTTAGAACTCCAATTACCATAGAATTATTAAGAAAAGGTTGCCATAACTGGAAATATATGATAATATATTTAAGTCGGTTAATGATGGGTGGTTAGCTCAGCTGGCAGAGCAACGGACTCTTAATCCGTGGGTCCAGGGTTCGATCCCCTGACCACCCATAAATACCAATTAATCAGTAAGCACGCCGTGTTAAAACACCGTGATTACTGATTTTTTTATACCTTAATATCAAAAAGATGACCGCCATAAATTTGGTGGTCATCTTTTTTTACCTTGATTTATATTGACGAACCTAATATCCGAATCAAATTCAAACACTTTATTATTTAGTTAGACTCGATAAATCATCAATGTTTCAAAAATAAAATTCCAAACAAAAAAACTGCCATTAAAGGCAGTTTTTTCAATCTTATTTAATTAACTGATTTTAGTACCAGCCGTTTGCTTGCCAGAATGATTTAGCAGCTGACCATGAACCGTAACGTGAAGATACGTATGAGTTAGCAACCTTTTCTTGGTTAGCAGCTGAATAATCACCATGTAAGTATGAAGAACTTAATTGGTATTTACCAACATATTGGCCGTTTGTAGCTGTATATGAACCGCCTGATTCTTTGTTAGCAATCCATGCTTTGGCAGATGAATCGCCACCTGTAGTACTTGTGTTTGTTGTTGTTTTAGTTGATGCAGTGTTTTGACTTGTTTGGTTACTTTGTGCTGTTGTGTTTGTATTTTGTGAACTTGTTGATGTTGTGCTTTGTGTTGCTGGAACTGTGTTAACTTCCTTCTTAGTAGCAACCTTAATTTCGCCGTCGCTCTTAAGTAATAATTTCTGACCAACATAAATCAAATTAACGTTTTTAATTTTGTTTGCTGAAGCTAATTTTTGATAAGTTGTACCGTTATTCATTTTGTTTGCAATTGCTGAAAGAGTATCACCTGATTTAACTGTGTAAACTTCGTCAGCATGAGAAACTGTTACTAGTAACGTAAGGCCCAAGAATAATGCAGCCATCATAGCCACCATGAATTTTGTAATGTTAGTTCTTAATGTCATATTATATATACTCTCCTTGTTTTTTTAATATACCTAGTAGAATACACTCTCAATGTTGCAGTTATGTTTCAGTAGGGTTTATATTCATTGACCTTCATTTACGTTCATGTCACACTTTTGTAACATAAGACCTATTTTGCACTTAATTTAATTGAAGTTAATCTTACTTAGGCCTACACTGTCGGGGATCATAGAGATTACTATAATTGCCGCCATATCCGCGTTTCTTTCATATAGAATAGCTAAATTTCTTTTAAAAGCCATGGTTCCTTTCACTCATAAGACTAATTAGTCGATTTCACTAATAAGCAATTCTTTTGAAGTTCAGTAACTTATATCCCATGTTATAGGAAATATTTGTCATTCAATTTAAGGACAGATGTTCATATTTAGCCCATAATATCCTAACTTTCTTATATAATTTTCATGACATGAGCTTTCAAGTTATTTATAATTTGTTTATGCCATATTAAAAAAGGGAGGCTTTGTTTTTTATGTTATTAAACTTTACCATCTTAATTAGTCTGATTATTGCTTTAGAGCATCTTTACTTCCTATATATTGAACTCTTTGCCCCATATGCAAAGGTTGCAAGTTTCTTTAATCTACCAGAAAAAACCATTGAAGATCCAAACATGCAAAAATTCATTCAAAATCTGGGTTTGTTTAGTGGATTTGTGGGCCTCGTCCTTATCCTAACCATTGTCATCGTCCCAAACGGGCCCATGAAGTATGTTCTCATCTTCTTAAACCTTTTTATTTTTCTCAATGGGATCTACGAAGGTTTTGTATTTTCACGAAAGTTTTTCTTGTTTGAAGCCCTTCCCGGACTACTGGGCATGATTCTAGCAATTTTGATTTAACCTTACCTATTATGAATGTAATTTAAAACGGATGACCAAATTGGCCATCCGCTTTTTATTTTAATTTAGTTTAATTTAACCATTAACATGGCCCGAGAAGCTTGGCATAAATGCGCCACTAACCGTTTGAACAGAAACATTTTGTCCTGGTGCCGGTGCTGCTACATACTTTCCATTACCAATGTAGATTCCAACATGGTAACTTGCACCTTGTGATCCCCAAAACAGTAAGTCTCCGGGTTGTGCTTCTGCAACTGTGTGTTTTGTCACATGGCCTTCTTGAATAACTGTATTATGGCCTAGTGTTACACCCTTAGCGTGTGCATAAACCCATTCTGTAAATCCTGAACAGTCCATGCCGCTCATTGCTTCTCCACCCCATACATACGGAATATTCCGTGTTGCTAAGCTACGAGCCATATCACAAATTGAATTATTTTGAGCTGATGTCTCAGTTGTCATGGCCTGTGCTGTTTCGTTATTTGCAATTGTTTGCTCAGCCGTATATTGCTGATTACCTCCAGCAGTGGCATCGGCGCTAGCCACATGCGTAGCACCAAATGTAATCCCGAGAACCCCAACTGTGAGCACAAGTACTTGTTTGAAATTAATTTTTAACATAAGACTTCCTTTCCCATTACCTTAATTTATTTCTTATCATTTTAACAAGCTTAATCTTAACATGCACATAATACGCTCGCATGTAATTTTTTTTACAAACTCATCTCAAAATATGACAAAAAATTACAGAACGGGCTTTTATCTAAAAAGATAACCTTCATTTAACTACGCTTTATACAAATTTTTACCTTCATATTAAGCTCGAAACGCTGTTCTGATAAGAATTGAGAACTTTATGTAAAAAAATAACCGATCTGAACTTTCAGTCCGGTTACGATTTCAATCTATTTATATTCTATTAATTCGTTCTTTTTTCCTTCAATCAATACAATATTTACAAACAGGATTATGGCAATGGCTACTGCAGCCACGATAAATAGGGAAACGAAGGAGAAGGTATCAATAATCAAACTACCAACCAGTGGTCCTAAAGCACGTCCTGCCGAAGGAAACGAACTTGCTAACCCTTGATAGCGACCTTTCATTCCATAAGGCGAAAGTAGGTTTGCAATGGCTGGAATTTGTGGAAATGTAATTGCTTCACCAATCGTTAGAATAATCATTGATAGGACAAACGCTACGTACTGCGTTGCAAAGACTAAAATTACAAATGAGGCAATTATAAACACCATTCCAACGTAAACTTGATGGAAAGGATCTTTAAAAACTTTTCCTCCTTGCCAACTCAAGAAAGCCTGGACAATCACAATAAAGAGACCATTTACCGTCCATAAGAAACTATAATCTTTAAGCGGAATGTGTAAACTCAACATATAAACCGATATATTGCTATTCCATTGTTGATAGAAGATCCAAATAACGAATAAACTAATAAATAAGGTATACATCACAATCATATTCACATGCGGTAATTTTTCAGTTTTAGAAGCTGGATTCGCATCTTGATCCATTTGATCCAATCGTTCTGGTCGTTCACGTTTAACATGATAGTTCAGTGCCGCTACCACAAAAAAAACAGCGTATAAAGCGGTCGAAATGGCAAATAGCGGAGCCAAATCGTCTTTAAACATCAACCCCACAACGGCCGTTCCAATCATCACACCCAAATTTTGGACAAAGTACAGCATGTTAAATACAAACCGACCGTCTTTACTATGCACAGTCGTTCCTAAAGCATTTACAAACGCCAGAATCCAACCAGTTCCCAGGCCGATACAAATCAACATAATGGGATAAATTGGCCAATCATTCACAAATACCAGAACTAGCATGCTCAAGGCCGTGAACGCAATTCCGCCTAGCAACAAATAATAGCCATCGTACTTATCAAACAAACGTCCAGCAACAAATGCTCCCACGATACTAGCAACCGAGTTGAGCATCAAGACAATTCCCACAACGGTGAGGGAATGGCCTAAAATGTTATGCATATAGACCGTTGTTAACGGCCATACAAAGCTCATCCCGATGCTATCCATCAAGGATCCAAGCAACAAATACCGTAATTTAAGTTCTTTCATCGTCCCCTCCATTTATCCTTCAATTAACTAAAAATCTACATAATATAACAGCTTTACATTTAGAGAAAATCTAAACATCGGATCCCTCATTCGTGCAAAACTGCTAATGTTGGTCTAATTATCAGGTACATACGCAATTGGCGCAAATTTGTTATACGACTTCACAAATAATAACTTCACAGTCCCCCGTGGACCGCTTCGATTTTTCTCAATGATGACCTCAACAGGGCCCACATCTGGTTCTTCACCCTGACGCGGATCAGAATCGTTATTATTATTATCACTATCTTGATCATCATCACGGTCATAATAATCTTCACGATACAAGAAAGCGACAATATCAGCATCCTGTTCAATTGATCCAGATTCACGAATGTCTGATAATACTGGCCGTTTATCTTGTCGTTGTTCAACTCCACGAGAAAGCTGCGAGAGCGCTAAAACTGGTACTTTAAGCTCTTTAGCTAGCTTTTTTAATTGACGAGAAATTGCAGAAACTTCTTGCTGGCGATTTTCTTGACCAGAACCTTCAATTAGTTGTAAGTAATCAACCACAACCAATCCTAAATTTCCCTGTTCCTTTGCCAACCGCCGACATTTAGCTCGAATTTCAGCCATTTTTATTCCCGGCGTATCATCAATATAAATATTAGCCTTTGCTAAACTCCCCATGGCAATAACCAGGTTTTGCCACTCTTCTTCATTTAACTGACCAGTTCGCAAATGATTGGCATCGATACTACCTTCAGCACACAACATCCGGTTAACTAACTGTTCAGCTCCCATTTCCAAACTAAAAATGGCCACTGTTTTATCTGTTTTTGTCCCCACATTTTGCGCAATGTTTAATGCAAAAGCAGTTTTCCCGACAGCTGGGCGCGCTGCTAAAATAAAGAGCTCATCTGGATGCAAGCCGGCTGTAATCTTATCTAATTCACTATACCCCGTAGACAATCCAGTAATTTCATCGCCATTTTGATACAGTTTGTTAATTTCAGTCATCGAATCGGTCAATACATCTGAAATCTTCTTAAATCCTGACTGATTCCGATCTTCGGAAACTTCGCTAATTTCTCGTTCCGCATCATCTAAAACATCCCCAACGCTCTCATCTTGCTGATAGCTTTTGGTGACAATCTTAGTTGCAGCTTTGATCAAACGCCGTAAAATGGCCTTCTCTTGAACAATTTTTGCATAGTAAACAACATTGGCTGCAGTTGGAACGGACGCTGCCAATTCCGCAATATAGCTAATGCCACCCACATCATCCAGCTGATTTTGGGCCGATAAACGGTTATTCATCGTCACAACATCAATTGCTTCATCTTCATCATTTAAAGTGACCATCGTTTGAAAAATAATCTGATGGGCACGCTGATAGAAGTCTTCGGGTGTTAAATATTCCATTGCTTCCACTAATGCATCGGAATCCAGGAAAATGGCACCTAAAACGGCCTTTTCCGCATCACTATTTTGTGGCGGGGTTTGATTCTCTAAACTATCATTATTCATGTTTCTACCTCTGATGACTTAAAAGTTACTAAAATAAATTCATAGCCACTCTTTATAGAGTACTACACAGTCATTTCACCACAAAATAAATTGGCTCTACTTACTTTTCTGCGACATGAACACGGATCTTTGCGGTCACACCTGGGTGCAACTTGACCGGAACATTCGTGTATCCTAAGACACGGATTGGATCCGTCAATTCAATCTTTCGTTTATCTATTTTGAGATCGAATTGCTTTTCAAGTGCCTGGGCAATTTGTTTGCTAGGAATTGATCCAAACAAACGGCCGTCAGTTCCCGCTTTAGCAGTTAATTCAACAACAGTTTTGTCATCTTCTAATTTTGTTTTCAACTTTTTAGCTGTTTCTAAAACTTCTTCTTCATGTTTTTCTTCAGCCCGTTGTTGGCCCTTCAAACTACTCATAGCACCCTTCGTAGCTGCCTGTGCCTTACCATTCTTAATAAGAAAGTTTTGCGCATAGCCATCTGGGACATTCTTAACCTCGCCGCGCTTACCTTTACCTTTAACGTCTTCTAAAAAAATTACTTTCATGAAGTTCACTCCTCGTCGTCTTTATTTTCTTTATCGTTTTGCTTTTTTAAAATAGTGGTTAACTGCGTTTTAACTTCAGCAACAGATTGACCTTCAATTTGGGTAGCTGCACTGCCCAAATGTCCGCCACCACCCATTTGCTCCATAATTAATTGAACATTGACATCTCCGGCACTTCGCGCAGAAATTCCAACCACTTTCTCGGAACGTCTTGTAATGACAAATGACGCTTCAATCCCAGAAATTGTAAGTAATGAATCAGCTGCTTGGGCGGCGGTAACCGGGTCGTACGTTCGATCATTTTCACCCACACAGACAGCCAACTTATTATCCACAAATTCAACGGACTCAATCAGGTGATTGCGTTGTAGATAACTATCCACATTTTCCTTCATAAAGTGACGAATCAAACCTTCGTCTGCCCCAACTGACCTTAGATAACTAGCTGCGTCAAAAGTACGTGTCCCAGTTTTTGTGGTAAAGGACTTGGTATCAATTTCGATTCCAGCCAGCATCCCCGTTGCTTCAATCGCATTAATTGGTTCACTGTCTTTCGACTGATATTCAAACATTTCCGTAATTAGTTCACAAGTTGAAGATGCATACGGTTCAATATAAACCAAAACTGGGTTTTCAGGAAACTCTGTGCCTCGGCGATGATGATCAATAATCATTACCCGGTTTTCAAGTTTCTTATAAAGCTCAGGTGCCGTTGTTAAGGACTGCTTAGAATGATCTACCATAACAAGCAGGCTTTGACTATTTGCATTCTCCAAAGCGGCCTCAGGGCTAATAATGGACTCCTTGATCGCTGGATAATCTTCTAAGGAAGTCAATAATCGTTTAACATCCGAATGTATATGTTCTTCATCCAAAACAATCCAACACTGGCGATTATTCATCTGCGCTATTCGGCGAATTCCTAAACATGCGCCAAGCGAATCCATATCTGCTTGCTGATGACCCATTACAAAAATCTGATCGGCCTGCGACATCAATTCGGTAACCGCCTGACTAATCATTCGTGCTCGGACCCGAGTCCGTTTTTCCATCGGATTAGTTTTGCCACCATAGAAGCGGGCCTGTTCATCGGGTGCCTTTACAACAACCTGATCACCACCACGTCCTAAAGCTAAATCCAAATTACTTTGCGACAAGTCAGCCAAATTATTTAAATCCTGATCACCGTAAGCAATTCCGATACTTAACGTAATTGGAAAATTTTGCTTGGAAGTAGCTTCTCGAATGGTATCTAATAGTTTGAAATTATCAGCTTCCACCTTCTGCAAAACTTCGGCATACATTAAAACGAAAAAGTGATCATCATCCACACGTTTAAGATACATTCCAAATTCTTGTGCCCAACTAGAAATCTGATTTGTCACAAAGCTACTTAAACTTGAAACATCCGAATCTGCCATTGATTGCGTAACTTCATCATAATTATCCAAGAAAACCTGGCCAATTACAATTTGCGAATCATCGAAAGCTTCCTCAATTTTGGCATACTTCGTGATATCCATCATGTACAGCACATGACTATCTTGCTCGTTTAATAAAGTGAACTGTCGATCACCCCAAGAAACGGTCACCGTTCCTTTTTCTTCACGGTGATCTTCTAAAAGCTTACCGAGATCCTTATCTACATTAGCGATTTTTTTACCCAAGACATCTTTATCGCCCATATAGCCTTGCATATAAGGATTAATCCACTCTATTTGTTCTTCATCCCCATAAATGATAATTCCCAACGGCATTCGTAAAAGCGAATCCTGTTCACTACGTTTAATTCGAAATGAAAGGTCCGAGATATATTTTGTCGTTTCTTCATTCACTTTATGAAGCGTATCGTTAATAAAGATACTTCCCAAAATGAGAATTATCAGTAATGCGATTCCTAATATCCAGTTGTAATAAAACGCAACCCCATCACCAACGATTGACAGCAAGATAATATAAATTGCTAACAATCGCAGGCGAGGATTCCGCATAAAGACTGGGAACCTTTCTGCTAAGCGTAATTTTTTCATAATTTCTCCTCGAATTGTGTACTAACCTCATTTTATCACAAAGATCCAAGACAAAGAACCGTCAGTAATCAGCGGTATGTGTCAAGTTTTAGTAGGTTGTGCTTCTAATTAGATTTTATTTAAGCTTTTACCTGCTTTTTGTTCCGTTCCGGCGCTGATGTGGGGCCGTGTGGGTCGCTTGCGAGCTAACTTCTGTCCTCAGGCCAGAAGTGGATCTCTCCAGTCTTCCCATGTCTCTAAGCGATAAATCGCCAAGTGACATCGACACACTCTTTCATCAACGCCTCCACTACACCTATTATTCAAGTTTTTACGAAATAATCTTCACCAAATTACCCATGGCACTGCTAGTTGCTGCATCTAGGTGAAGGCTACCATGCTTGATTCCTTGATGTTGCGTAAAGGGTTGCTTAAGAAAATGACTTGCAGATATTTTAACTGGTTTGATGTTTATTGGTGAGGCGGCAGGGACATTTAACATTGCTGCTTCCAGTTGACCATTAATTTCACTCGTAATCACGTTAACCATCGCTTTTAAGCCAGCTTTACTCCAGGAACGACCTTGATGTTTTAATTGGTACGTAAAACGGCGATGGTTACTTTCACAGCCACCCAAGCACACATTTTCAGCCGTTAAGCTGCGCTCAACAGCTGGTTTTAAGTAATTCCAATTACGTTTCAAATAACGTCGTAAAAGTTGAATTGACTCAAGAATATCTGTATCGCTAGCTATTGATTCACAAGTATCAAGAATAACCTGAATTTGGTCACTATCCCAATTATGAACAGCCTGAAATAACATATTTTGTAGTCTCTTAGGCATCATGCTTAATCGCTTACGAATTTTTCGATTCAAGTGATAACGATCTAAAAAATGCTCATGTTTTTTTGCCCCAATTGCTAATTCATCAAAGCAGGATGGTTCATAACCACTGCCATTATCGCTACCGGTGATCACCGTAGTGTGTTGTAAATCATAGTTTTGACTTAAATAATCTTGTGCTTGCTTAAAAACTACTCGGCGGTTTAATCCTGTAAACACATGCCGGTTTAGCGTCTGTCGGCGCTGGCCATTTTGGGTAATGCCTTCCGTTAATTGAAGTCGGTGCACAAAAATATTCTTATGGTGGTGTTTAGCCTTTATAGCGACACAAAAGGCATCACCTTCTAGATATAAATAAGGAACTTGACGTTTCTTTGCTACAGCTACTAACGTGGTTTCTTCACGCTGCTTTTCACATTGCGTACCTGCTGTTTGATAAAGTTGACCAACTTTCTGATGACTGATAGAAAGTGGTGTTAAAAGGTTAACAGCCAAAGCTGTTGTCCGTAAAACACTATGTGAAGCTAGCTTGGCAACCTTTTCGACCATTAAGGGTGAAAATCTACTTCGTGGAATTAACTGCAAATAACGATCTAAAGGAAATACATATTTTTTATCAGTTAGTTTCACTAACCGGCGTTTGAAAGTCACGGCCCCACACATAAAATTCAAAGTTCTTTCGCGCTTGCCCACAATTTCTTGGTATTCTGTTTCGCCAATTAGAAGATCATCAAGATCTTCTAACGCCTGGCCTAAGGCAGTGGCAATCAAAGTCTGACACTGCATCATTAAATTCTGTTCCGCATCAAATAAACTATTACTGTCCTTTAAAACTGTCATGATTTCTGTTAAAATTTGAGACATGAAGACCGTTACCTCCTAATTTTTGGCTGCTATACCTAATTAGAAGATTAACGGTCTTCTCTTGTTTTGAAAAGGCTTTTTTTCACTTTCCTACTAAAACTTTACACTAACTAATCAGCGAACCTTTTTACAATAAAAATTAGCAATTTCTAATTGAAAAAGTACTCACTTTTAAAACAGTTATTTTAAAAACTAAGCTTTGGTTTATAAAAATATAGGCGGTATTTTTAAGTTCCACGTGAAACATTTTGGCAAGAATTTGATTGCAACTCACCAGTCTTCATGCCATCAGACCTTTACGAAAACGAATCTTTTGTTTAAACTTAATTGGTTATGGAGGTATCAGCATGTTAAACAACCGCTTTTTTCATTGGCTAATAATGCGCACTGAAAATCCCTTTTCGTTAATAAATAAAATTAATAATCGAATTTTATTTCATTAACTTTTTAGAGAAGAAGGGGTAAGTTTGGATTCAGAAAAAGAACTATCCGGAAAAACTGTTTTACTAATGGCCATTGCCACTGGGATCATCGTGGCCAATTTAAATTATATCCAACCCATTGAAGGCTTAATTGCCGACAGCTTTCAAGTTTCGAAGGCTGCCGTTGGCGTGGTTGCCATGCTCACTCAATTAGGGTATGCATTTGGCCTCCTATTTATTGTGCCGTTGGGTGATATCTTCAATCGTTATCACCTCATTCAAATTATGTTGAGTCTATCAATCTTGTCATTACTGCTAGCGTTTTGGGCACCATCTTTAATCATATTTGGGGTTGCTTCCCTATTGGTAGGAATCACTTCCGTGGCCCCTCAGATTATCATTC
Organism: Pediococcus damnosus; assembly: GCF_001611155.1. NCBI lineage: Bacteria > Bacillati > Bacillota > Bacilli > Lactobacillales > Lactobacillaceae > Pediococcus > Pediococcus damnosus. The sequence continues at coordinate 971,676 of NZ_CP012294.1, read as the reverse complement.
CCTATGCTGCTTATCTCGCACCCAGTTTGCATCGGGGAAAAGTTTTGGGCAATGTCCTCAGTGGTTTGTTAACTGGGATCCTGTTATCACGCTCCGTCAGTGGTTTGTTAGGCAGTGTTCTTAGCTGGCAATATGTCTATCTAATTGCTGCAATTGCTTGCACAATTTTGTTAGGGGTCTTACATTTGTATTTACCTCGTGATCCGCGTCAAAAACAACACATGCAATACGGCAAAGTGATGGCCTCACTGCCAAAACTATTAGCGAAAGAAAAACACTTGCAAGGATCCGCCATTAACGGTTTTTGTCTCTTCGGTGTTTCCAACGTTTTGTGGTCAACTTTAGCGTTCTATTTAGCTCATCAGTACCACTTTGGCAGTGGTGTGGCCGGCTTATTGGGATTGCTGGGAATTACCGGCGTTCTATTTGCTTCAATCATTGGGCAAATGGTCGATAAGTATTCTCCAAGAATGACCGTTGGCTTAGGAATTCTTTTTTCAACCTTATCATTTGTTATTTTTACCAGTCTTGGCCATCTGTTTATCGGTTTAATTGTGGGAATTGTTCTGTTAGATTTAGGCACCCAATTCGGTCAGGTTTCCAACCAAGCAATCGTGCAATCACTGAGCTTACAGGCCAGTAGCCGAAACAACTCCATCTTTATGTTTAGTTACTTTTTAGGTGGTTCCTTAGGGACTTTCTTTGGAACGTTAGCTTGGAGTAACTTTGGCTGGTCAGGCGTTTGTCTGGTGGGCACTATCTTCTTAGTTCTGGCACTCCTTGGTCATTTGTTCTTAAAAGAACCCGAAAAATTACAAAAAGTAAGTTAAAATCTAAAATAGAGCCTCTGGAAATCAGCGTAATTACTGACTTTCAGAGACTCTTTTTAAATTTGTCCTATTTTACTTGGTTCGTTTGTCGTTCTTGTTCAATTGCCAATTGCGCCACTAAATTCAGATAGTTAAAAGGTTCATCATAGTGAGGCTGAAAAAGCATGTCCACAAACGCCAGATCATCAATTGTATTTTTATTTTGAATACAAATTGAGATTGCATTGGCTGATTGCGAAACTTCGTGTTTACTAAATAATTGCGCGCCCAAAACTTGGCGATTCTTCCGATTATAAACTAGTTCAATCGTCAATAAATCGGTGGTTGGCATATAACTTGGTCGATAGTTGCCCTCATATATCACGGAGGTCGCGTCTAAGCCTTCTTTTTTAGCAGCATTAAGCGTTAACCCACTTGTAGCTAAGGTGTAGCCAAACAGCTCCATTGCTGAAGTGGCTTGGGTTCCCATATCTTTTTGGACTTCACCAAAAATATTCATTCCCGCTAATGCTCCTTGACGAACAGCATTCGTCGCTAACGGGATATAAGCATCATTTCCAGCAGGATTAAAGTGGGATATGCAGGCATCTCCGGCCGCATAAACATCAGCATTTGATGTTTGCTCGTATTCATTAACCAGAATTGCTCCATGACGATCCATATCAACTTGGCCTTGCAGTAACCCTGTATTTGCCATAAAACCAGTGCTAACAATGGCCAAATCTGCTTTGTGTTCACCCTTACTCGTTTCAATTAAAATATTATCCGTTTGATCGTTTCCATGGAAAGCCTGTACCTTTTCATTCAAAAGCACGTGGACTCCATGAGTTTTTAGTAATTCGGTGATTTTTCCTGATATTAATGGCCCCACGTAATTATTCAATACTTGATCATGCGATTGCATCAAGGTCACTTCATGTTTGGTATCCGCGTAAGCTTCTGCCAGTTCGACACCCACATAACCGCCACCAACAATGGCGATATGCTTATGTACTTTTGCTGCTTTGTAAAGCTGTTTTGCTTGTTGTATGTGTCAAGTTTTCCTAGGTGCCTTATAATCAACCAAATATTTATACACAATAATTAGTTTGAAAATATTTTTGCCATTGCTCCGATAGGGCTACTTGTTGGGGCATCAACTGGTATTTTACCTGAAAGAACTCCAATATGCTTAGAATGGTGCTTGTTGCTCAGCTGAGCTGAACTCAACGTCTTCAATGATTCCGTAGCGATCTCAATCGTTAGCTCTTGTAACTTTCTTAAACCACCACGTAAGTATTTATCTAGCTTACCGTTTACCCGAGCTTCAATTAATTTCAACATAGCCTCAAGGCCCTTTTCGGACCATACTTTGCCTTGCTTTTTCATTCGATACGTGTACGCTCTGTGTGAGCTTTCAACGGATCCCAATTTGCCGACCCTCATGAAGCCACGATCGTGTGGAGACTTTATAAACTGCCAATTTCTTGCCAAATATTGTCTTAGGACCCTTAGGCTCTCAAGTTCCTTATCAGTTTTAATTTGCGACTCAAATGTATCTAAAATAACGTTTAACTGATTCTGATCATACAGGCTAACGCTCTTAACGGCCTTATCAACCAATGGATTAAATAAACCAAAGGTTTGTTTAATCTTTTTGACAAAGTGATACCGATCGATAGTAAATTCAACTCTTTGAGCACTCGGAACTATTTCTCGCATACTTTTCGGGTTATACCCTGGGCCACCATCACTTGCTGTAAACACGGTCATTTCACTGATTTTATAATACTTCTCAATGTAGTCAGTTACTCGTTTTTGAACCTTTTTTTGATTGATACCAACAAACTCAACTTTGTTTGATCTTGTTCCATCTAATCCTGATTCAAAAACAATGTAATGGTGGACGTCTTGTCTTCGTCGATTAATTTTGTGTATCTCAAAGGCATCGCCTTCAACCACTAAGTTTTCAACTTTTCGTTTCTTAACTAGTTTCTCTTCGGACGATTTTTCTTCTGTCTTCACGGTATCTGCCATGTCTCTGATAATTCGGTCTACTGACCAGGCACTAATATCCGTCTGACTTGCCAGATTGATCATTGCGGCCGTATTTCTCATCGTTGTCGTTTGCCCAATTTTGGCAACGACACTTTTAAAATAAGGTGAAATTCTTTTTCTTTCTTCCAACTGAAGTTGTTCATCCAACGGGAAGTAATAACTTCCATTGGGTCGAAGATAACATCTTCTTTCAAAATTCACGGCGCCAAACATAAACTCAATTGTTCTGGCCTGTCGATTAATGAATGTATTTTCTGCCGGAATTGATGGAACGAGTGTTTCATCTAATTGCCTCAGATATTCAGCTACAACCAGCTGGAATGACTTCCTAAGATGAAGAATTACCTGCTCCTCTAAATCAAATAAACTGTCTAAATTTCCCAATGATTCAATAAAATCTGCTAAAATATACATGAAAGACCTGTATCCCTTCCTTTAATCTTCGTCGATTAAAAGGCTACAGGTCTTTTTCTATATATTCAACTCAAAATGAATATTCCTAGAATTTTATTGACCATCTAGGAAAACCTTACACTAACTGCTTGTTCATAGCTTTTACATAATAAAACGCGTGAATCATCAATTCCCATGAGCGGTGGCACCACCACATACGAGCCAGTTGTCATGATTAACTTATCATAAGTATCTGTGAAAACTTCTTTAGTAACCATATTTTGCGCCGTAAGCTGATGCGCCTTAGTATCCACACTCAAAACATCGTGTTGGGTTCGGACGGTAGCCCCCTGTTTTTCTAAATCTTCAGGGCTTGCATAAAACATATCCTCTAGCCGCTTAACATCACCATTTAAATATAAAGAAATGCCACACGACAAAAATGAGACGTTATCATTGCGCTCATAAATTGTTACCTCTGTGTCGGGATGAGCTTTAAAGATTTGCGTAACAGCTGCAATTCCGGCGTGCGTACAACCAACTACAACAACTTTCACAATAGCTTCCTTCTTCCCTAAGATTTAAATTAATCAGGATCACTAGCATTAATTTTAAGCAAATGTGGTTTCCCGTAATAATAGCCTTGTCGCAAATCAATTTCCAAATCATCGGCCAACTGATCATCGGCTTCATCCTCAATTCCTTCAAGGATAAATCTTAATTTTTCTTCACGGGCAACATCCCGCCAATACACAACCTTCGCCTGAATCGAAGGATCTTGGAAACCTTCTTTAAAATTTTGAAGGGCAAACTTAATTTCACTCACATATGGCAATAATGCTTCAATTTCCGCGTGTTGATTGTCTCCAGTACCCACATCATCCAAGCAAATTTCCATACCACGTTGAATAAAATGTTCAAACATCGGTTTCAGATCAGCATTCGTAATCTTTTCATCGCCTGGCTCTTCTGTCAGCTCTATATTTAGTCTCAAGGGGCGTAACTGATCCTGGGCATTAATCAATGCGGCATTAATCTGTGCATTCATCATCTGCGTTCGATTTAAATTAACCGATACGGACCCAATCTTTAAAACTAGTTTTGCCGTTGTCTCAGTCAATGTATCAGCAATCACTGGCGCTGGAATCTCCGAAAAAAGTTTTGGAATCCGCCAACCATTATCTGTATGCTTTCGAATTAACAACTCATATCCAATTAACGAATTATTCATTTTATTTAACTGTGGTTGAATGAAATAACGATACATTTATTTCCCCTTTTAATTGTATTAACTATTTACCATTATAAAACACTTCTGGATAAAATGTTTTATAATATTACCATTCAAGTGCTGGTGTAGACCGATATCACCTTAAATTATGAATTTTACTGATTTAACTTTTCATACGTTTTTATACTTATTTACCGTATCATAAATTACAAAAAAATAAACTAAATTATGTATAAATAATCAAAAAAAATACCTTTCAAATCAATTAGTTGATTTGAAAGGTATTTATTTAAATTACTCTTCGGAAACGAATGGAAGTAAGCCCATGATCCGTGATCGTTTAATTGCAATTGTTAAACGACGTTGGTTCTTAGCGCTTGTTCCGGTAACACGACGTGGCAAAACCTTGCCTCGTTCTGAAATGAAACGTTTCAGTAAGTCTGTATCTTTATAATCGATATATTCGATATGGTTAGCTGCGATAAAGTCGACTTTACGACGTCGACGATTTCCGCCTCTTCTTTGTTGTTGAGCCATGAAATTTCCCTCCTCTAATGACGATTAGAATGGTAAATCATCGTCGGAAATATCAATTTGTTCGCCGTTATTTGCAAACGGATCATTCGGGTTGGTACTTGCACTAGAAGCAGGACCATTGCTATTACTTTGGCTACTACTGCTATTGTTGTTTCCTTGCCCGGCATCAAACGGATTGGTATTCGCAGATGATGATTGCGGAGCACTGCTGTGAAGTCCCGAGTTATTCTCCTGCCGTTGACGCTGCTCGGACTGAGATCGGGATTCCAACAATGAAAAGTTTTCAACAACAACTTCGGTAACGTATACTCGTTGATTTTGTGAATTTTCGTATGAACGGGTTTGAATCCGTCCATCAACCCCAATCAATGAACCTTTATGGGTAAAGTTAGAGAAGTTTTCTGCGGCTTTTCGCCAAATGACACAGTTAATAAAGTCAGCTTCACGTTCCCCTTGAGAGTTCGTAAACTGCCGATTAACTGCGACTGTAAAGGTTGCAACTGCAGCACCACTGTTGGTGTATCGTAAATCAGGATCTCTGGTTAAGCGTCCAACAAGAACTGTTCGGTTTATCATAAACAATGACTCCTTCCTAAATTAATTAAGTTTATTGTTTAACGTACAACGATCATGTGACGTAAGATACCATCAGTAATCTTTGAGATTCGGTCGAATTCATTCAAAGCCTTGTCATCGTTTGTTTTTATGTTAATAACGTGATAGATACCTTCATTGTATCCACCGATTTCATAAGCAAAACGACGCTTGGACCAATCTTTTGAATCAACCACTTCTGCACCATTGTCTGTCAAAATCTTGTCGAAACGTTCTACTAAGGCAGCCTTAGCTGTTTCGTCAACATCTGGCGCAATGATATAAGTAATTTCGTATGATTTTTGTGCCATGTGTTTTACACCTCCTTATGGACTAAGTGGCTTTCTTAACAATTTTAAGAAAGCAAGGAGAGCTTCTAAATTAATAGTTACTCACGAACTCCAATTATAGCATTCATACTTGTGCAACGCAATAAACAAAAATCCCAATAAACGATACATAACTAAGTTACGTTGTTTATTGGGATTTTATTTAATTATTTTTCTTGATCGTTAGAATTTTCTTTAGTAACTGTTTTTTCAGTCGTTGCTTGGTCATCTGATTGCTCGGATGACTTGGCATTTTCTTCATCTGATTGATCTTCATCTTCATGATCAACTTTTGCCATTGTGGCAACTTTGGCATCTTCACCAATTCTAATTAAATGAACACCCATTGTTGCTCGGCCAGTTTCTGGAACTGAACCTACATCAAACCGAATCATAACGCCTCGGTTAGTGATCAACATAATATCTTCATCGCCAAGCACGGTGGTCATCCCAGCTATCTGACCGTTTTTAGCAGTCACATTCGCTGTTTTGATTCCTTTACCGCCTCGACCCTTAATTGGATATTCTTTAGCAGGTGTTTGTTTTCCGTAACCTTTTTCAGTAATAATTAAAACTTTACTTTCAGGTTGGAGCAAATCAACCCCGACCACGTAATCCTCATCACGTAAACGAATTCCACGTACACCGGTTGCAGAACGACCCATTGAACGGACTGATTCTTCCGCAAAACTAACGGCATATCCATTATGGGTTCCAATAATAATGTTTTGCTTACCATCTGTAATTGCCACGTTGATTAATTCATCGTCATCCTTCAAATTAATCGCCTTGAGACCATTACTCCGAATATTTAAGAATTCAGCCAACGGTGTCCGTTTCGCAACACCCTTCAAAGTCGTGAAGAATAAGTAACGTTCTTTCGAATTATCACGATCTTGACCAGCATTGATCACAGCTTGAATACTTTCACCGGCGCTAATTCCTAACAGATTAATTACCGGAATTCCTTTAGCTGTTCGGCCGTATTCAGGAATTTCGTAACCCTTCATTCGGTAAACTTTCCCAGCATTTGTAAAGAACAATAACACATCATGCGTCGAGCTGGAAACAAGATGTTCAATAAAGTCATCATCATGAACACCCATCCCTTGCACGCCACGACCACCACGACGTTGAGACTTAAATTCAGAAGTTGGCATCCGCTTAATATACCCATTATGGGTTAATGTAATCATGACGTCTTCTTCATCAATTAAATCTTCATCTTCAAGGCTCAATACTTCGCCAACCAAAAGCTCCGTACGGCGTTTATCACCAAATTTTTCTTGGATATCAAGAAGTTCTTGATAAATAATTTGATTTAAACGTTCTTTATGGGCCAAAATATCGCGATAATCCTTAATATCTGCCATCAATTTGGTATATTCGCTTTCAACCTTCTCACGTTCCAGTCCAGTTAAACGAACAAGCCGCATATCCAAAATAGCTTGTGATTGTTTGTCAGATAATGAGTAGTTATGCATTAATTGATCTTTGGCAATTTCAGCAGTTTGAGAATTACGAATGATCGCAATAATTGCATCAATATGATCCAACGCAATTCGTAATCCTTCGAGGATGTGAGCCCGAGCTTGAGCTTTTTTCAAATCAAACTCAGTTCGACGACGGACAACTTCTTCTTGATGTTTGAGATAGTACTGTAAAATCTCTTTCAAACTTAAAACTTTTGGTGCGCCAGCTACGATAGCAAGCATATTAAAGCTAAACGTCGTTTGCATCAAAGTCATTTTATATAAGTTATTCAAAACAACTGAAGCACTCATATCACGACGAACATCAATGACAACCCGCATTCCTTCACGGTCACTTTCATCATTCACATCCGTAATGCCTTCAATTCGTTTATCACGAGCTAATTCAGCAATTCTCTCAATTAATTTAGCTTTATTTACCATGTAAGGAAGTTCAGTTGCAATAATTCGTTCGCGACCGCTCTTCTCTTGTTCGATATCAACCTTAGCACGGAGAATGATGGTTTCCTTACCGGTTTCATAGGCTTTTCGAATTCCAGATTTTCCCATGACTACTCCACCAGTTGGGAAGTCAGGTCCAGGGATTGCCTCCATCAAATCAGCAGTCGTTGCCTCAGGATTATCCATCAAAATATGAATTGCGCTAATGACTTCTGTTAAATTATGAGGTGGAATGTTGGTGGTCATCCCGACCGCAATTCCGGTTGCCCCATTTACCAATAAGTTAGGAAAACGAGCTGGCAAAACTTCTGGTTCCCGTTCTGTGCCATCATAATTTTCTTGAAAATCAACCGTATTTTTATTAATATCACGTAACATTTCGACAGCAATTTTGCTCATTCGTGCTTCGGTATACCGCATCGCAGCGGCACCATCACCATCAACTGAACCAAAGTTACCATGTCCGTCAACCAACATATACCGATAACTAAAATCTTGGGCCATTCGAACCATGGATTCATAAATTGCTGAATCACCATGGGGATGATATTTACCCATGACATCCCCAACAATTCTGGCTGATTTCTTATAAGGTTTTTCAGGGGTAACCCCTAATTCACTCATTCCATACAAAATTCGACGATGTACTGGTTTTAAACCATCACGTACGTCAGGTAAAGCTCGCGCCACAATAACACTCATTGCATAATCTAGGAAGGATGTTCGCATTTCTTTACTCAGATTGACATCCGTTACACGAGTTCCGATATTCTCTTCGTCAGACAAATTATTTAACCTCCAATCCTAAATTAGACATCTAAGTTTTCTACAAAGACAGCATTATCTTCAATAAATTTTCGACGCGGTTCAACCCGATCGCCCATCAACATATCAAAATCGCCACTAGCCGCATCGGCATCTTTGGCAGACACTCGTAATAAACGACGATTATCAGGATTCATGGTCGTTTCCCATAATTGAGAAGCATCCATTTCACCTAAACCTTTATACCGTTGAATTGCTGGTTTGGGACTTGGTGGCAGCTGACCCAAAGTTTCTTTTAATTCTTCATCCGAATCGATATACCTGATCATTTTTCCTTGGCGAATTTGATACAACGGTGGCTGTGCAATATACACATATCCAGCGTCAATCATTGGCCGCATGTAGCGATAGAATAGCGTCAATAGCAAAGTTCGAATATGAGCCCCATCGACATCGGCATCCGTCATAATAATTAATTTATGATAATTAGCCTTTGTAACATCAAAATTCTCACCAAAACCAGTCCCAAGGGCCGTAAACAACGAACGAATTTCTTCGTTAGCTAACACCCGATCCAAAGTAGCTTTTTCGACATTAAGAATTTTCCCACGAATTGGTAAAATTGCTTGGGTTAAACGCGAACGCCCTTGTTTGGCACTTCCGCCGGCAGAATCACCTTCGACAATAAATAATTCACTAATTGCAGGATCCTTGGACGTATTATCTGCCAATTTCCCTGGTAAATTATTAATTTCTAGGCCACTCTTTTTCCGCGTCACTTCACGAGCCCGTTTTGCAGCAACTCGTGCTTTAGATGCCAATAAGCCCTTGTCAATTACCTTTCGGCCAATATCTGGATTTTCCATTAAGAACTTATTGAAATGTTCGCCAAACACATCATTAACGGCAGTTCGTGCATCGGAGTTCCCTAATTTAGTCTTTGTTTGGCCTTCAAATTGAGGATCAGGATGTTTCACACTCACAACTGCAGTTAACCCTTCACGAACATCATCACCGGATAGGTTATCTTCGTTATCCTTCAATAATCCCGTCTTATGCGCATAATCATTAACAACCCGTGTCAAAGCCCGTTTAAAGCCTTCTTCATGAGTTCCACCTTCATACGTATGAATATTATTCGTGAAAGTTAGTAACTTACTCTGATAACCTTCCGTATACTGCATGGCAACTTCGACTGTAATGCCATTTTCGACACCTTCCACATAGATAGGTTCCGGAAAAAGCAGTTCTTTGCCTTCGTTCAAATAATCTACATAATGCCGAATTCCACCTTCATAAAGAAAATCATCTTCAGTAGGTTTTTCAGGTCGTAAATCCTTAAGTGTAATTCGCAATCCCTTATTCAAGAATGCTAATTCACGAATTCGGGTTCGTAAGGTTTTAATGTCAAAAGTAGTTGTTTCTTGGAAAATATCTGCATCTGGTAAGAAATGAACGATCGTCCCATGTGCATGAGGACCACACTCACCAATAACCTTCATGGCCGTCTTAACTTTGCCACGCGTGAAATCCATATAGTAAATCTTGCCATTATGCATAACTCTAACGTCAAGTTCTTCTGACAACGCATTGACAACTGATGCCCCAACACCATGCAGACCACCAGAAACCTTATAACCGCCGCCGCCAAACTTACCACCGGCATGCAAAATTGTGAAAACTGTCTCTAGGGCTGGTTTACCAGTCTTAGCCTGGATTCCAACTGGAATTCCTCGGCCATTATCAAAAACCGTAATGCTATTATCTTTTTCAACCGTCACATCGATTTTATCCGCAAACCCGGCTAAAGCTTCATCAATTCCGTTATCAATAATTTCCCAAACTAAATGATGGAGTCCTTGGGCACTTGTTGCCCCAATATACATTCCGGGACGTTTTCTAACTGCTTCCAAACCTTCAAGAACTTGGATCTGACTTGCATCATATTCTTGAGCTTTTTCTTCTTTACGCTCCTGTGCGGATTCAACTTTTTCTGTTGATTTTGTTTTATCGTCGTCTGCCACTGTTTATTCCTCCTCGTTCTTAATGACTATTTTGCTTTCGCAAAATCTCATCCTCGGTACGGTGTCCATTCGCTCTACAGCATTAAAATACTTAGACGAACTGGCCCTCCTCGTTCTTAATGACTATTTTGTTCTCGCAAAATCTCATCCTCGGTACGGTGTCCATTCGCTCTACAGCATTAAAATACTTAGGCGAACTGGCCCTCCTCGTTCTTAGACTAGTGAGACTATGTTTCCACATGCAAAGTCCCCTGACTAATCGTAAATATCCGAGGTTCATCAATCAATTGTCTAGCAACACCACTCAAACTCGTTGTCGTTAAAAAGGTTTGAACCTTATTTTGAATGGACTTCAACAAATGCGTTTGTCGTTCATCGTCAAGCTCTGACAACACATCATCCAAAAGTAAAATCGGATATTCTCCTGTTTCTTCTTTCATGAGATCAATTTCTGCAAGTTTTACACTTAAAGCCGTTGTTCGCTGCTGTCCTTGCGAACCAAATGTTTGCACATTTTTTCCATTAACTAAAAAACGCACATCATCCCGTTGCGGACCAACTAATGTGGTTCCCTGCTGTAATTCGTGTTCCTCATGTTCCGAAAACGCTTCTTGCAATTTTTTATAGAGCTGGTCAACCGTCAGTTCTTCCTCTTGATCAACTTGAGAAACATACTCAAACGTTAAATGTTCTTTGCCTAACGAAATTTGCGTATGCATCTGTTGTGCCCATTTTTCTAACTTCTTTAAAAATTGACGGCGCTGAAATGTAATCTCAGCACCGTAAGCAGCCAATTGATCAGACAAAACGCCTAAAAACACTTTGTCGCTTTGCACTTTAAACTTTAACTGTTTTAAATATTGATTTCGTTGCTTCAAAATCGTTCGATATTGTGCTGAATTATAGAGATACTTACTACTCATTTGACCGAATTCCATGTCAATAAATCGTCGCCGAATGGCTGGTGAGCCCTTCACCAAAGACAAATCTTCCGGAGAAAATAAGACTACGTTTAACTGACCGATATATTGGGATAATTTACTTTGCTCAATATGGTTTACCTTGGCCCGTTTTCCCTTTGCACTCAGTTCCAGTTCCAAAGGCATTGAACTTACTTGTTTCTTGACCCGGGTAGCCAATTGCGCCGTATCTGCATCCCAATTAATTAGATCGTGATCATTCGACGTCCGATGACTCCGAGTTAAAGCCAGAACATAAATAGACTCAAGTAAATTAGTCTTCCCCTGTGCGTTTGCACCTAATAGCACATTTACACCAGGAATAAATTCAGTTTCTAAATCAGTATAATTTCGAAAATTATGAAGACTAAGATTCTCCAAGTACATATTTATTCCTCACGTCTTGGACGCACAAGAAACAATCCCTCACCTGGAATGTTCACTGTATCATTCGGATATAGCTTTTTCCCTCGTCGATCCTCAGGTTCATCATTAACTTCTAAAGAATGTTCACGAAGATACCATTTTGCCTGACCGCCACTTCCAATAATATCTTCCATTTTTAAAAGTTGCCCAAGCGTAATGAATGGTGTCGTAATTAAAACTTTATGCTCTTCCAAGTTCACAACCACCTTTACTATTACAAATTTTTAATAACATTTCGCTTCAATTTTTCGACCAAAATTTATAGTGAAAAAAATAAATACCGAAATTTATTTTTGAAATATATCAATACTAAATACTTATCTATTATACCTTTAAAAAGCGAAAAAAACAAACTCAGAGGCCGTATTTTGCGTTTTAAGGCATCTTGAACATATTTAGATACTTTTGCCGTTTTTTCCGTATTATTCTCAAAACCTCTAAATTTAATTTTCAGACAAAAAAAGGCCAAAACACGTTGTTCGTATTTTGGTCTCTAGAATTTATTTTTTTTAAAATGTTCGAACTGGCGTAATCAGTTGAATAAAGTTTTCTTTATCCTCGGTTGGTACCAACGTAAATGGACGTAATGCCGATGTAAACGAAACTAAAATTTCTGTCTGACCAAAAGAACGTAAAGCATCTTTCATGTAATCTGGATTGAATGAAATCTCCAAATCTTCACCCTCAACTGCCTTAGCATCCAATTGTTCTTCAACATTTCCGACATCAGGTGAATTTCCAGAAATAACAACCTGATTATTTTCTGTAGCAATTGTTAGCTTAACGACATTATTGCGACTTTCATGAGAAAGTAACGAAGCTCGTTCAATTGCAGCCAATAAGGCAGGTGCATTAAATTCAAGCTTTGTGGTTGCTTCCTTTGGAATTAAACGCGATGTATCTGGATAATTTCCCTCAAGTAACCGTGAATAAAACGCTGTGTCACCTAATGTAAAGAGCACTTGATTTTCAGAAATTCGCATAATTACATCTGGATTTTCTTCACCAATCATCCGAGATAACTCAATGAGACTTTTTCCAGGAATAATTACATCATATTTACCTGAATTCGCTTGAGGTAGTGTGATTTTTCGTTGGCTCAAGCGATGACTATCTGTAGCAACTGCCATGAATTGGTCACCATCGATACTGAAATGAACTCCTGTTAAAATTGGCCGACTTTCTTGAGAAGAAACAGCAATTACTGTCTGACTAATAAGTTGTTTAAAAACATTTCCGGAAAGTTGAATTTGATCATTGCCATCTAATTCTGGTAAATGCGGATAATTATTTGCATCTAAACCATTAATTGTAAATTCAGCAGCTCCAGAAGAAATTTTAGTTTGAAAACCTTCAGTGATTTCAAGCGTCATTGATTCTTCAGGAAGCTTTTTGACAATGTCACTGAAAAAATGAGCTGGCAAAACAATTTTTCCAGGATCTTCAATTGAAAGTCCATTATCTTCGTTTTTTGAATCTAACACAGTTTCAATAGAAATATCAGCGTCACTCCCTGTTAGGATGATCTGATCTGATGTCACATCTAATTTTAAACCTGTCAAGATTGGAATAGTTGTTTTAGATGAGATTGCTCGTTGAACATCGTTTAGTTTTTGAATGAATATATTTCGTTTGATTGTGAATTTCATTATGGACTCTCCTTTTTAGCAAATGTATTTATATATAATTATATAGTAAAAGTAGCAGTAGTAATAGGGCCTGTTGATATTGTGCAAATGTAACCTAACGCTTAGGTAGGTCCATGATTCGGCATGTTGATAGAATGTGCATAACTATTACGTTAATTCACAGCTATCCACAGGCTAAGGTTTGAGCTCACTTTTGAGATCGGCAATTTGACGTTGTAAATCATCGTCCTTTTTTAAGGCCGCCGCGATTTTTTCGTGCGCATGAATAACAGTTGTATGATCTTTACCACCAAATTCCGTTCCAATTTTTGGTAATGAAGCATTAGTTAACTCACGGGAAAGATACATCGCAATTTGGCGAGGCATGACAATTGATTTCATCCGTTTCTTACCCTTTAAATCTGAAATTGAAGTGTGATAGTATTTGGCAACTTTATCTTGGATAAGTGAAATGGAAACTTCACTGAATTTGGTACCAAAATTCAAGCTCCGCATAGCTTCGGATGCAAGATCTGTGGTAATGGCAGTGTTTTGTAAGTTTGAATAAGCTTGAACACGAGCCAATGCACCTTCTAATTCTCGAACATTGGAATCTACCTGAGTAGCAATATAATTCAAGGTTTCATCAGGAATTTCAATGTTATCTGCCATGGCTTTCTCTCGTAAAATGGCGATCCGAGTTTCAAGATCAGGTGGCGTAATGTCGACCGACAACCCCCATTTGAAACGAGAAACAAGGCGTTCTTGCAACTTGGGAATTTCATTTGGTAAACGATCAGAAGTTAGGACAATTTGTTTTTGATTACTATATAATGCTTCAAAAGTATGGAAAAATTCTTCTTGCGTAGCCTCTTTATCAGCAAAGAATTGAACATCATCTACTAACAGCAAGTCTACATTTCGATAAACTTCGCGAAATTCTTCTTGATGTTTAGACTGAATGGCATTGATAAAATCATTAGTGAAAGCTTCACTAGTTACGTATTTAATATTTGTATTGGGATCGTTTTTTAAAATTTGATGACCGATCGCGTGCATTAAATGAGTTTTACCTAATCCTACGCCACCGTAGAAAAACAGCGGATTATACATCGTTCCAGGATCTTCAGAAACGACCAAGGCTGCGGCATGTGCCATTTGGTTACCTTTACCAGTTACAAATGTATCAAATGTATATTTATCGTTTAAAGAAGTTTTTTCCATAAAGTCAGGAGTTTCTCTTGGCCTTTTTTCAGCCGGTTTTTTTTCCTCGGCATTTTCAGTTTGGGCACCCTCTAGAATAAAATCAGGGGTAATGTCTTCTTTTGTGATTAAATACGCATATTCAACAAATTTAGGTGCCAAATGTTGTTTCCAGTAATCCCGGTGTAATGGGGATGGTAACTGGATTGTCATGACATGGTCTTTTAAATCGATAGGTTTTGCGACATCAATCCAAGTAGAAAAGCCGAGTGATGAGATGTCATTATCTTTTTTAAAATCGGCTTTGATTTGATCCCAGAGTTCATTTTTACTTTGCACAAAAACCCCTCCAAAGTGGCTTACGAATTATTTTTTACGTTTTTAGTTATTGATTGAAAGAAACAATAAGATAATTTTAGCATGAAAAAAAAAAGTTTTCCACAGGATGTGGAAAACTTTTTAAAATAACACACAGATAGTGAAAAAGTTTATCAACAAGTTGTTGAAAAAGGGCATTATTTTCATGATTTTTCAATTTATTCACACATTGCTGTGGATAACTATCCCCCGTTAATACTGTGTTTGTTGAGGTTATCCACTGAAAAACATGAAAATGTGGATAACTCAAACACAGGGGGTGAATATCCGGATAAGTTTGGAAAAACCGGTGGATAAGTACAGACTAAAAATATTTTTATCCACAAGAAGGTAACCTGTGAAACTTGTAGCTGTGGATAAAAAGCTTTCCTAATAAGAAACAATTTTTAATTAAGGCCTTTGCATGAAGTCATATTTATGATATTATATTATAGTAATTGTGATTAGATACTGAGTTGATTTCATTAATATATAAATGAAACTATAAAATTTCAGTGTTGTTATGGGAGGTGTACGAATTGAAAAGAACATTCCAACCAAAAAAACGTCATCGTTCACGTGTTCATGGTTTTCGTAAACGTATGAGTACAAGTAACGGCCGTAGAGTTTTAGCACGTCGACGTCTAAAAGGTAGAAGAGTATTATCTGCATAAGGCCACTGATCCCAGTGGTCTTTTATTTTTGAAGAGATTTTCAAAATTCAAAGACAAAAGCCCTTTTATTCTATATAATATGTAGAAACTTGATAATACGATACATTTTGGAGAGAGATCATGCGAAAGTCATACCGTGTAAAAAGAGAAACAGAATTTCAGAGGGTTTTTGAAACTCATAATTCATTTGCAAACCGTAAATTTGTTGTGTATGTCATGGATAAACCAGGGCAACCGCATTTTCGTGTGGGAATTTCGGTTGGTAAAAAAATCGGTAACGCAGTCATGCGGAATTTTATGAAGCGTCGAATTAACCAAAGCGTTCTTGAATTTAAACCTCAATTGCGTCAGGATATCGATTTTCTGGTTATTGCACGGCCGCAATCGTCTGGTCTTTCAATGAAAGAAACTAAACAGCAATTGAAACATGTATTCACATTGGCTAATATTTTAACTACTGATCAAAGTGAGGAAAAATAAGTGAAACACAGCAAAAGAAATATGGTGATGATGGCAGTTGCCAGTTTAACGGTCTTATTGGCCGGCTGTAGTACAGCACCGATCACGAAAAACAGTACCGGTTTTTGGGATCATTGGATTGTTTATAATTTCTCACGGGCGATTATATGGCTATCTAAATTATTTGGTAATAATTATGGTTGGGGAATTATTGTCTTTACCATTATTGTTCGGATTATCATTCTACCCTTGATGATTTATCAAACCAAATCTTCGATGAAAACAGCTGAAATTCAACCTAAGGTACAGGCACTGCAAAAGAAGTATTCTTCTAAAGATATTGAAACTCAACAAAAGCTTCGTGATGAACAACAAAAATTGTACGCAGAAGCTGGTGTAAATCCAGTTGCTGGATGTTTGCCATTGATTGTACAATTACCAATTTTGTATGCTTTGTATGCAGCTGTAAGTCGAACTGAAGTTTTGAAGGCCGGAACATTTTTATGGCTTCAATTAGGTGATAGAGATCCTTACTTCATTTTGCCAGTTATAGCCGCGGTGTTCACTTACATTAGCTCATGTCTCAGTATGAAGTCGCAACCCACACAAAATGGGATGACAACGATGATGACAATTGGGATGCCTGTAATTATCTTCTTTACGGCTCTGAGTGTGCCATCTGCTGTTTCCCTTTACTGGGTTGTTACGAATATTTTTCAAGCCGGACAAACACTGCTTCTACAAAATCCCTTTAAGATTAACCGAGAACGTGAAGCTAAAGCTAAGGCAGAGCAAGATAAGAAACGTGCAATTGCCAAAGCTAAACGTAAAGCCTACAAAGGTCGAAATCGAAAATAATAAGACTGGAGATTGGAATTTAGGTTCTGGTCTCCTTTTTTATTTGTAATGCTGAAGATAAAGGAGGGATAACATGGCAATTTATAAAGCTAATACTCTTGAAAAAGCAGTCCAAATGGGTTTAGCTGATCTGGACGTTAGTAGAAATGAGGTAACTGTTAAAACAATTGTTGAGCCCAAACGAGGATTTCTAGGGATTGGCAAAAAGCTGGCTGAAATTGAAATGACGGTTACTGAAATCAAAAAACCAAAAGAAAATGTAGAAAATAACAGGATTGAGCCTAAACAGGCACACAAAACTAATTCTGAAGTTCATATTAAGCCCGATGAAGCAACTGATGAAACAAAAAATGAAGTTCAATCTAAGCCCAAAGAAGTAGAAACGCAATCTGTCAAAACGATTTCTCATCCACACTTGAATGAACAAGTTGTTGCAGAGCTACAAAATTATTTAACAAAGATTGTGTCTCAACTAGGAATTAAAGCAACAGCAACCAGCACTTTCCATCATCGCGAGGTCCAAATTAATTTTAAAACTGAGCAAGAAGGTATGCTGATTGGAAAGCACGGAAGGACAATTAACGCCTTACAGACCTTAGCTCAAGTTTTCTTATTGCATCAAAACGTTTCACACGCTAATGTAAATTTAGATGTTGAGAATTATCGTGAACGACGAAAGAAAACTCTTCAGCATTTGGCTGAGAGTACGGCGCGAGAAGTTGTTGCGACTGGTGACCCTGTTTTCTTAGATGCTATGCCCGCTTTTGAACGAAAGGTAATTCATGCAGCACTGACAAATAATCATTTTGTAACCACTTTTTCAGAGGGACATGAACCACACCGCTATGTCGTTGTGGCCCTTGTGCAAGATGAACAGCTCTAAACCAAGTGTAAGAAATTGACAAATGAGTGATAAAAATTTAAGATATAATTAATTATTCTTATTTAAGATAAAGTAGTGAAAGTACTTTACCACGTGCAACCTTTTTAGGGCGTGGACTAGGTGCTTTTTTTATTTGACTTGAGTTATTAGAAAGGAAACAAGAAATGCAAGAGACAGCAACCGAATTAGATACCATTGCCGCAATTTCAACACCACCTGGTGAAGGAGGTATTTCCATAGTTAGATTGAGTGGTAATGAGGCTTTAGAAGTAGCTTCACGTGTTTTTAAGGGCAAAGATCTTCATAAGGTAAATAGTCATACGATCAATTATGGTCATATTGTTAATCCAAAAACTAATGAAAAGATTGATGAAGTGATGGTTTCTGTGATGTTAGCTCCTAAAACATACACGCGAGAAGATGTCATTGAAATAAATTGTCATGGTGGAATTGTGCCTACTAATGATATTCTTCAACTGGTCTTGAGTAATGGTGCTCGGATGGCAAAACCAGGAGAATTTACGGAACGGGCCTTTTTAAATGGTCGGGTGGATCTTTCTCAGGCAGAAGCAGTTATGGATCTGATTCGAGCAAAAACGGATCGCTCTATGAAGGTGGCTTTAAATCAGCTTGATGGTGATTTATCACATTTAATTAAAAACTTACGTCAAGATATTTTGGATGTATTGGCAAAAGTTGAAGTTAATATTGATTATCCTGAGTATGACGATGTTGAAACCATGACTAGTAAATTATTACGCGAAAAGGCAGTTGAAGTTAGAGCTCAAATCAAACAATTGTTGCAAACGGCTCAAGAAGGTAAAATTCTTCGTGATGGGTTAGCAACGGCGATTGTTGGTCATCCTAACGTTGGTAAATCTAGTTTACTGAATCGAATGCTTCATGAGGATAAAGCGATTGTGACGGATGTCGCAGGAACCACACGTGATGTTTTGGAAGAGTACGTGAATGTGCGTGGCGTGCCGTTAAAATTGGTTGATACTGCAGGAATTCAGGATACCAACGATAAGGTTGAAAAAATCGGCGTTGAACGAAGTCGGAAGGCAATTCAAACGGCCGATTTAGTATTGCTTGTCTTGGATAGCAGTCACCCCTTATCTAAAGATGACCGGCAGTTAATTGAAGTTACAAATGATGCCAAACGGATTATTATTCTCAATAAAACTGATCTACCTTTACAATTAGATATGGATGAGTTATTGAAGTTAGTGCCAGAAGATCAAATTATTCGAACTGCAGCTACTAAGGGTGTCGGTTTGGATGATTTGAAGGATAAAATCACAAAATTATTCTTTGGTGGCATCGAAAGTAATCAAAATAGTGTCATCGTAACTAATGCGCGTCACATTGGACTACTAAATAAGGCGGAAGATGCACTCGACTCTGTTCTTCAGGGATTAGATGATGGGATGCCTGTTGATTTAGTTCAGATTGATATGACTCAATGCTGGGAACTTCTCGGCGAAATTACGGGAGACAGTTATCAAGATGAATTATTAGATCAATTATTTAGTCAATTCTGTTTAGGTAAGTAATTGAAGTTAAGTGAAGTTAATTATAAAACAAATTATGAAGCTGATTGAAGCTCAAATGGTGGAGGAAAAGGCATGACAGAGGTAAAACAGTATGCAGGTCGAGATTACGATGTGATCGTGGTTGGCGCTGGACACGCTGGTTCAGAAGCAGCTTTAGCGGCGGCACGAATGGGAAACAAGACATTATTGATGACCATCAATTTAGATATGGTTGCCTTTATGCCATGTAATCCATCAGTTGGTGGTCCGGCTAAGGGCATCGTTGTTCGCGAAATTGATGCACTTGGTGGCGAAATGGGCAAAAATATTGATAAAACCTATGTTCAGATGAGAATGTTGAATACAGGTAAGGGTCCTGCCATTCGTGCTTTGAGGGCACAAGCAGATAAACATGCTTACCATGCACAAATGAAAAAGACCATTGAAGATGAACCCAATTTGACTTTACGACAGGGAATTGTAGATGATTTAATTGTTGAAGATGGCGTCTGTAAAGGCGTTATCACAAATACAGGGGCTCGCTACCATGCCAAGAGTGTGGTCTTAACTTTAGGAACAGCAGCCCGAGGAAAGATTATTATTGGCGAATTGATGTATTCTTCAGGTCCTAATAACTCACAACCTGCCAAAGAGTTAACTAAGAACTTACAAAATTATGGATTTGAATTAGAGCGTTTCAAAACAGGGACTCCACCTCGGGTTGATGGTGGCACAATTCACTACGATGAGACTGAAGAGCAACCAGGTGACAAAGAGCCTAATCACTTTAGTTTTACAACGCCAGATAGTGATTATATTGATGTGAAAAATCAGTTATCATGTTGGCTGACCTATACAAATGAGTATACACATAAGATTATTCGCAAGAACTTGGATCGGGCACCAATGTTTACAGGCGTGATTGAAGGTGTGGGACCTCGTTATTGTCCTTCAATTGAAGATAAAATTGTGCGATTTGCTGATAAAGATCATCATCAATTATTCCTTGAACCTGAAGGCCGGAATACGGACGAGTGGTATGTTCAGGGACTTTCAACTTCGATGCCAGAAGAAATTCAACAAAAGATTTTACATTCTATTAAAGGGTTAGAAGATGCTGAGATGATGCGTCCAGGTTACGCCATTGAATACGATGTAATAGCTCCTTATCAGTTGAAACCAACTTTGGAAACAAAGATTGTTAAAAATTTGTATACAGCTGGTCAAACTAACGGAACTTCAGGATATGAAGAGGCTGCTGGTCAAGGTTTAATGGCTGGAATTAACGCCGGCTTACGAGCTTTGGATAATGGCCAATTTACACTGAAACGTAGCGATGCATATATTGGTGTCATGATTGATGATCTTGTCACGAAGGGAACCAAGGAACCTTACCGTTTGCTTACCAGTCGTGCCGAGTATCGCTTAATCTTACGTCATGACAATGCTGATTTGCGATTAACTGAAATGGGCCATGACCTTGGTTTGATTGATGATGATCGCTATCAAACCTTCTTGGTTAAAAAGGCTGATATTGAGGCTGAATTGAAACGTCTGGATACCATTCGAATTAAACCAAAGCAAGTTAAAGATTTTCTGATCTCTAAAGGTGGACATGAATTAAAAGACGGTGTTTTGGCCTCCGAATTTTTGCGTCGTCCAGAAGTCACTTACCAAGATTTACTAAAATTTATTCCAGCACCAGACAAAAAATTAGATCGTCGAGTTGTTGAACAAGTTGAAATTGAGATTAAATATGCAGGGTACATTAAAAAGGCTAAACAACGTGTAGAACGTTTGAAGAAGATGGAAGCTAAAAAGATTCCAGAGCATATCGATTATGAAGAAATTAATGGCCTAGCCACTGAGGGTCGCCAAAAGTTGGAGAAAATTCAACCACAAACAATTGCACAGGCAAGTCGGATTAGTGGGGTTAATCCTGCTGATATCGCAATCTTGAGTGTTTATATTGAACAAGGTAGAATTGCTAAAGTTAAATAGGTCACTTTTTTAAGCATCTTAGAGCCAAAATTCTGAGGTGTTTTTATTATGAATTTTTTTGTGAAGTGTTTTTGCATTTGACAATAATTTAAATTAGTTGTAAACTCTCATTAAAATTTAATTCAAAGCGTTGATGAGAAGAGTAGTTCCTACAAAAATGTTAGAGACCTCAGAAATTCGGTGAAAATGAGGATTTAGAGTAGGGATGAAGATGAGCTCAGAGCTGTGATGCGGTTCACGCCAAATCACCGGTTGTGCCACCGATAAGGGGCCCTAGTTTAATTTTAAAACTAGTTGAGTTGTTGATTGTGAAATTGACAAAAAAAGAGGTGGCACCACGGTTACGCGTCCTCGGATTTATTTCCGAGCGCGTAATGGTGGTGCTTTTTTTATTAAAAAATAATTGGAGGAAGATTATGACAACAAGTATTATTGGCTTTCCTAGAATTGGTGAACATCGAGAATTAAAATTTGCAACGGAACATTATTGGAAGAAACGAGCAACTCAAGAAGAGCTTTTAACAACGGCTAAACAACTTAGAGCACAGCATTGGGCTAAGCAAAAAGCAGCGGGGATTGATTTAATTCCGGTTGGTGATTTTTCATTTTTCGATACAACTTTAGACGCTGCCTATCTATTCAACATTGTTCCGGATCGCTACAAGTCTTTAGGGTTGGATAGTTTAGACGAATATTTTGCGTTGGCACGTGGCTATCAGAGTGAAACGGCATCAGTTAAGGCTTTACCAATGAAAAAGTGGTTCAATACGAACTATCACTACATAGTTCCTGAATTTGATGACCAAACGGACGTAAAATTAGTTGGGTCCAAACTTTTTGATGAAATTACTGAAGCTAAAGATCAGGGTATCGAAAATCCTAAGGCTGTCATTGTGGGCCCCTATACATTACTCAAATTGAGTATTTTTAAAGGACACAAACAAGCAAGTGATTTTGCAGCTTCCTTAACTACGGCATACAGTGAGTTACTTGCTAAACTCAATACGCAAGGCATAAATTGGTTGCAATTAGATGAACCTGCGCTTAGTTTTGATCAAAGTGAAGCTGATATTGCGTTGTTTGCTAAGATTTATGACAAACTTTTGGCGGCAAAAAAGGATGTTAAAGTTTTACTTCAAACCTATTTTGGTGATGTGCGTGATTCCTACCAAACGATTACGAAACTGCCATTTGATGGGATTGGATTAGATTTTGTTGCTACGAAGGAAAATATTAAGTTAGTTAAACAAGATGGCTTCCCAGCTGATAAAGTCCTTTTTGCAGGCGTTGTGAATGGTAAAAACATTTGGCGTAATCATTACGTAACGACCATTGAGACTCTGAAATCATTGAATGTTGCAGGCGATGTGGTATTGAGCAGTTCTTGTTCTCTTCAACACGTTCCATATGATGCTTCATTAGAAACTAATTTGCCCAAGTCCGTTCAACGTCATTTGGCTTTTGCTTACCAAAAATTAGACGAGTTAGTTGAATTAGATGCGATTTTTCAAGGCCACGATCAAAAAGTGTTGGCCGTTAATAATGAGTTGTTTTCGACAATTCGACATCCAGAAAATCAGCAGGTTAAAACTCGGATTGACCATTTAACCCCCGCTGATTATACAAGATTGCCAGAACGGTCTAAACGCGAGAAAATTCAAAAGGATGTTTTTCATTTACCAGAGCTACCAACAACGACCATTGGATCATTCCCACAAACTAAGGATGTTCGTCAAAATCGGTCTAAATTGCGTAAGGGCGAAATTACGCGTGCCGAATATGATGCGTTTAATCAAGAAAAAATAAAACGAATTATTAAGTTCCAGGAAGATGCTGGCGTGGATGTGCTTGTCCATGGTGAATATGAGCGCAATGACATGGTTGAATATTTCGGCGAGAAACTTGATGGATTTGTCTTCACTCAAAATGGTTGGGTGCAATCCTATGGTAGTCGTGGGGTTAAGCCACCAATTATTTGGGGAGATGTAAGTCGTAATGAACCTATTACTGTGGATACGACGGTTTTCGCCAATAAATTGACCGATCATTTAGTTAAAGGGATGTTGACGGGCCCAGTGACGATCTTTAATTGGTCGTTTCCACGTGAAGATATCACCCCAGAACAATCGGTTACGCAGATTGCCTTGGCGATTCGTGATGAAGTGTTGGATCTCGAAGCACATGACATTAAAATTATTCAGATCGATGAACCAGCGTTACGGGAAAACTTGCCTTTGAGAAAATCAGATTGGTACAGTGCCTATCTTGACTGGGCGGTTCCTGCCTTTCGACTTGTGCATAGTGGCGTAAAACCAGAGACCCAGATTCACACCCATATGTGCTACAGCGAGTTTGGCGACATTATTCAAGCCATTGATAATTTGGATGCCGATGTGATTTCGTTTGAGGCTTCTCGTTCTGATTTGTCGTTGATTGATCAATTAGTCGCGGCAGATTTCCAGACTGAAGTGGGTCCTGGTGTGTATGATATTCACTCACCACGGATTCCTAGCGTTGAAGAACTAGAAGAAATTATCAAACGAATTATTGCCAAATTACCGGCAGCTAAGGTCTGGATTAATCCAGATTGTGGCTTAAAAACCCGTTCAGAGAAGGAAGCCTTTGAAGCTGTAACCAATATGGTAGAGGCCGCTAAAAAAGTAAGGAGTTCGCTTTATGAAACTAACTGAGATCTTTAAACACAAAACGGTCTTTTCTTTTGAAGTATTTCCTCCACATGGGGAAGCGCCAGTTGATAAGATCAGAAAGACGTTGACTAATTTGGAACATATCCACCCCGATTTTATTTCCGTTACGCTTGGTGCGGGTGGTATTGGTGCCCAAAATCAAACGGTTGGGATTGCGAATTTTATTCAAAATGATTTAAATATTCCAGCAGTTGCCCACATTCCTGGTCTCTATCAATCCAAAGAGGATGTCCGTAAGTTATTGGCAGAGTTGTCAGGGCATCATATTTCCAATATTTTGGCATTGCGTGGGGACAAAATTGCTGGAAGAACTCCGGTTGGTGATTTTAACCACGCTAATGAGCTTGTCAGCTTCATTAAAGAACAGCCTGGTGATTTTCAACTGATGGGAGCTTGCTACCCACAGTGCCACCAAGAAGCTGCTAATTTGACAGAAGATATTGCTAACTTAAAACGCAAAGTTGATGCTGGCGCGGATCATCTTATTTCTCAGTTGTTTTATGAAAATCAGTGTTTTTATGATTTTATGGATCAAACGCGGTCAGCTGGAATTTCAGTTCCTATTGAAGCCGGAATCATGCCAGTTACGAATAAGAGTCAGATTGAACGCATGGCGAAAATTTCTGGGAAACCACTACCAGAGAAGTTTGCGGCGATATTAAATCATTATGCTGATAACAAAGAAGCTTTAAGGGATGCAGGAATTGCCTATGCCATTGATCAAATTGTAGATTTGGTAGCCCATGGTGTTGATGGCATTCATCTTTATACGATGAACCATAGTAAGGTTGCTCAGCAAATCTGGGATGCAACGGCTTCATTGTTTAAAGATTCTGAAGAAAAGCCTAGTGTTCACCTTTAAAATGTTTTTTGTTTCACGTGAAACAATTTTACGCCATCTTGCTTATAGATGGTTGTTAGCTAATGAAGTTTAAAACTAAATAGAGTTTTAAAAAGCCATCTGATTTTGAAATCAGATGGCTTTTAGTGTTTCATTAACTAATTAGTTAAATTAAGTTCAATACTTCATCAAGTGTTTTTACAGTATGAGTCGGTTCCACGTTTCCATCTGGGGTTTCGTTGTCACGATTTACCCAGATGCTTGGCCAGTTCATTTGGTTAGTTGCAACGATGTCAGAATCGAAGCCTTGGGCAATATGAATGTGATTTTCTGCAGTAAATTGATATTTATTTTGAACGTATTGAAAGAATTTTAGATCCGGTTTATACGCGTGAGTTGTTTCAGCAATTATGACATCTTCAAACGGGTTTTCTAAAGCTTTAACATTGGCTGGAATAATCGGCCAAGAGGAATTGGACATGGCAATCAGGTGATAGCCACGTTTGACTAGTTTATTTAAAGTTGGAATAACTTCTGGAAATGGCTTTAAGTCACGGATCGCTTGTAATACTTCAACATAATTTTCTTCAAATTTGTGTTCCAAGTTGAAGTGCTTATCCATTTCAGTTAAAGTCTGGCGAACTAACCGATCATAGTTTAAGTAAGGCACCATATGATTGCGGTCGTCTAAATAATTAATAAACCAGTTACGCGCAACTTGACCATCCACGCCGATTTTGTTAGCAATTTCCGCTACTTTAGTGTAAAGCCCTTCTTCGTTAAGCAGGGTCCCATAACAATCGAAAGTTAAATACATTTAGATATCCTCCATCTTAAAAATTTTATCAAATCAAAATTAGTGATCCTTGAACTAATTAATCGAATTATCCTTCATATTCGATTATATCTGATTATAAGTTAACTTGGTAGTCCTTATTAAAAAGTTCAAGTTTAGCAACTTATTCCTTAATTTCTTGTTCAACGGTATTTTCTGGGAGGTCTAATAACTTTTGTTTACGCATGAGGGTTAAAATCGAAATTGTGAACACAAGCAATGCAATCCCAGTAAGCAGGAAAACCGGGAGAGCAGCAACATGATCGAATAAGAAGCCAAAAATAAGGGTCCCAACTGGCATTAACAACATACTAATGGTGCTATCCAGTGAAAAAATCCGTCCTTGCATATGTTGGGGAATTAATTGTTGCATATACGTGCTCATCGGTGTATTGATGAATACTAATATTCCACCGTTTAAGACATTTAGACCGATAAAATATAAAGTGTTTAAGCTAGATGACCAGCCCAGCACCTCTGGAACTCCGGTGGCAATCAAAATAAATGACAGGAAGGCAATATTTAAGTAAGAGATAATAATAGGATGGTGTTTTAGTTTCAATAGACTAAGTAGGATACCACCTAAAAACATCCCAACTGCAAAGGCCGAGTCCGTGACCCCGTACTGGGTGTTAGACAGTTTTAGAGTTGTTACCAGCAGATAAGGCTGGCCAACGTTAAGGGCTGAAAAGAAGAAATTAATGGCTGCAGCTGAAACTATTAAAAGACTCATGAGGTGCTGGTTACGTAAATATTGAAAGCCAGTTCGAAAATTCTGCCAAACTGTTTCTGATGAACCAGTTTTTTTAATTTCAGGAGTTGAATTTGGGATTGGTTTCGAAAAATGAAGGAAAGCAATGGTGACTAAAGCGATTACTTCAAATCCAATCTCAATAAATGCAAAGCTATCAATTGAAACAAGGGTGTAAACAAACGCCCCCACAACGGGAGCTAAAAAAGAGGCCAACGAGGAAATGGACTGGTTTAACGAATTAACTCTTTGTAATTCATCTGAATCAAATAACTGAACAAGACTAGCCGTAAGCGTTGTTCCGAGAAAGTTGTCGGTTATTTGTAAAATGATGATTAAGCCAATCAATTCCGGATAGTACTGCGCCGGCCATAACCGAAAAACAAATCCGAATAAAAGCAATCCTAGACTGGTCGTAATTTGGGCCATAATCATGATTTTGCGATGGTTAAACGTGTCCACAATAAAGCCAACGAAAGGAGTCAGAATTAATGAAACGAGGGGACCGGTAATTAAAGAAATTCCCATGCCTAATGCTGAGCCAGTGCGATGAAGGATATATAGGCCGATTGCAAAAGATAACATGCCACTGCCAAATGTCCCGGTAAACTTGATAATTAACAATTTGATGGTCTGCGCCGATAATTTAAATTTGTTCATAGTAACACTCCCAGTTCTGAAGTAGACTTGTCCTTCAATTGTTTTTTTGAAAGGACTTAAACGTAATGGATCGTGATATCTCCCATTTTAAAATCGCCATTAATCACAATGAGTGGCCCGGTTTTGGTTGGTTTCAGGCCAACTTCAGATGTTTCTACGATAAAAGAGTTAAGTTGAATTTGTGTATTCCATTCTTTAGGAAAATACAAATCGATATCTCCCATGCTACCAGTGAGTTCAATATTGGCCTGGTTTTGGATAACTGCAGCTTTGTCAAAGTAAACCTTGGCATCGCCCATCGTGACGTTAATTAAAGCATATTGAAAGTTGGCAGATTGGACATAGCGAATTGCACTACCCATGCGCACATTGACAGTAACGTCTGATTCATAATCACTAGTTGTGCTTTGAGAAAAATGTTCACCGCCATTGATGGATTCATTTACAAAAATGTGTTGATGATGGCGATGTGATCGTCGTTTTAAAGGTTGCAAAACTAATGACAGGCCAATACTTAATAAAAGCGCGGCGCCTAAAATGGTCCATGGAACCAAGTTGGTAATGCCAAGCGGTTTTGAGTAAAGCATACTGATAAAGGCAAGACTAAAAATTGTGCCAGGGACACTAAAGTAAACGATACTTTTAATTGTGGCGGCCGCTAAAATTAACGTGAGAATTAGTGTCCACATATTGAGATGATAAGAAAACCAGCCCATTTTACTGGCAACGAGAATAACAGCACAGACTAAGAAAAATAGTCCCCAGAACCAGTGGCCCCATTTTGTTTTTGTGTTCATGATAATTACCTCATTTCGTTTAATCGTTCTTGAAGCTGTTTGTAGTAACGACGGGATGCATAGATCTGTTTATTGGAATTCTGAAAAGATATTAGGCAATTTGAAATTGATTTATTCAATGCGTTAACCTGATATAAATTAATAAGTGCAGATTTTGATATTTGTAAAAAATAACCAGGTAGGCGATCCGCTAATGCGTAAAGATGGTCTTTACTGATATAAATGTTATCTTTCGTATGGACTTGTAACCGCCGGTCTGCAGTTTCTATAAAGAGAATAGTGTCTAAGTTTATAAAATATTCTGTTGATCCTTGATAACAGGTCAGGGTGTTCGTAAGAGAAACTTTTTCTAATAATTTTTTAATTTTTTCAACATTGGGATCATGATTGGATGCTTTAATGATAACTTCGGGTTCCTGAAGGGTGTTATCAACTTCTAGTCGTATTTTCATTCCCGTCGCCTCTTTCCTTTTGGCTATGGTATTATTAGACTCCTTTTGAGCGAGAAATGGAATGCTTTTTGTTTAAGTGGTATAAAATTCTGCGTAACCGGTTAATTAGTTCTATGTTTAAAATTAAAATGTAATGTGAAAAAGCACTGCGATAATAGACCCAATTAAAAAGAAAACGTGGTAATTTTGAAGTTTCATTCATATTGTTGTCACGGATGAATTGGTAAATACTAATTGAAAGGAGGGGCATATGATACAATGAGATAAATGTAAGAATTCTGGTTTGTAGAGAGGAAACAGCAAAATGAATGTTTTGTATTGTGGGGATGCGAACATGGCCGATGGACTGATAATCTCGGTCCTATCGCTTTTAAAAAATAGTGATCAACCACTTTCAATATATGTTTTAACTGCTCAAATACATGATAAAAAGCATAAATTTCAAGCATTGCCAGATGTTGTTGTAGATACCCTCAATCAAGAGGTTCAAACAAAAAATCCTGCTAATAAAGTGATCAAGATTGATATTACTAAGCAGTTTCAAAACCATTTACCAACGGCAAATCTGAACACAATGTACACACCCTATTGTATGCTGCGCTTATTTGCTGATTTGGTTCCGGAAATTCCTGATCGTGTCTTATATCTAGATACAGATGTGGTCGCACGTCGCAATTTTGATAATTTTTACAATCAACCACTTACCGAAACAGATTTTGTGGGCGTGCTAGATTACTATGGGCGTTGGTTCTTTCACCATGAATTAAAAACCTTTGATTATATAAATTCCGGCGTGCTATTAATGAATTTAAAAGAAATTCGCCACGACGGCTTTCTTGCACGCTGTCGAAAATTATGTACAAACAGAAAGATGATTATGCCTGATCAGTCTGCTTTAAATAAATTAACGCACAAGAAAAAAATCGAATCCAATCGGTTTAACGAACAACATCGATTGCAACAAGATACTGTTTTTCAACATTTCACCACTAGCTTTCGGCTGTTTCCTTTGATTCATACGCTAACTGTTAAACCTTGGCAGATTAATTTAGTTCATCGTGAACTGAAGTTACATGAGTATGACGACCTGTTCGATCAGTATAAAAATATTTTGCAACGTTTAAAAGATGCAGCTTAATAAGAATCTTGCAAACAGGGACTTTAACTAGGTTGTTGTTCTCAGGATTCTTTTTGAATTTCAATGAACTTTAGAAACAAGAGGTTACTACTCCTTGGCCAAACTATTAAGTGGTAAACTATTGCTAGCTTATAAGATGCGGGTGGTAAATAATTATGAAACAAAATTCTCAATGGACGTTACTTTTAGCTACTTCAATGGTTTCTTTTATGTCGACCATTGACGCGAGCATCGTTAATATTGCAGTTCCACAACTTTCCCGTGACCTTCATGCACCTATGAATGAAGCTGAATGGGTTGTTTCTGTGTACTTAGTTTTAATTTGTGTACTGTTAATATTTTTTGGGAAACTATCGGACCAAATTGGGAGAATCTCAATCTTTCAAATTGGAACTTTAGTTTTCGTTGCGGGCTCGCTTGGCTGTGGACTTAGCGTAAACTTACCAATGATGCTTGGCATGCGTGTTATTCAAGCTGTTGGTGCTTCAATGACAATGGCCACAAACTTTGGGATCATTACTCAGATTTTTCCTAGTAATCGTCATGGGGTTGCCTTAGGAGTGAATAGCTCATTTGTGCAAGTTGGTAATATCATGGGTCCTGGGTTAGGTGGCTTAATCCTTGCAACGCTGTCGTGGCACTTTATCTTCTTTATTAATGTTCCCATTGGGCTAATTGCTTTTGCGTTCGGTCACAAGATCTTTCCTAAAGAAGAGCGGCCAAAACAAAAGATTAGCATGGATTATTCTGGGTACTTGGCTTATGTTTTAGCCATTATCAGTTTTTTTGTAGCCATTTATTGGGGACAAGAAATTGGATTCGTCAAAACACAAATTATCGGGTTATTCGTGATTGCGGCCGTGTGTGTTGCAGCTTTTATCCTACGCGAGAACCATACAGACAAACCTCTGTTAGATTTACATATTTTCAAGAATGCCGGGTTTTCAATTGGTGTTATTTCTGCGATGTTAGTGTTTGCGGTTAGTTACTTCAATAACATGATTATGCCCTATTATCTGCAGGAAACGTTAAAATATTCGTCTGCCATTGCTGGTTTAATTTTGATGTCGATCCCGCTGCTAAATATTTTTTCAGCTCCAGTTGGAGGAATGATTGGCGATCATATTGGCGCCGAAAAAGTATCATTAATTGCGCTTGTTCTTTTTCTGATTCCGGAAGCAATTTTCATGACGATTCAGCCAAGTTGGGGAATTGTTTGGTTAATCATTGGTTTAATGCTATATGGCTTGGCCAATGGCGCCTTCCAAAATAATCCGATGATCATGGGTAATGCTGGTAAACAGTATCAAGGAATTGCGGGATCCATTGCAGCCCTTGCTCGAAACCTGGGGATGTCAATCGGGCTATCCTTATCCACGTCATTGCTATATTTTGGAATTAGTCAAAAAGCAGGAAGACGCATTACTACTTACCCCACGCAACATCCAAGTTGGTTTGTTTATGGGATGCATTTTAGTTACCGGTTTGCATTTGCGATGATTTGTATTGCGTTAGTCCTGCTAATTAGTCTGGTTTGGCATAAAAGTCGTAAAGAAAGTTTATGATTTATGAAAAAATTGGGTAGTTTTGACCTTTAAACGAGATTTTTAAGGGGCTTTGCTCTAATATATAGATATAAATAATTTTAATGAGGAGTTTTCATGAAAACTTTAAAAAGTATTATGAGTTGGGTTGTACCGATTTTAATTGGTTTAATCATCGCATTGTTAGTTCGGTCGTTTCTTTTTGAGATTGTCCGTGTCGATGGGACGTCAATGGAACCTAATTTGCTTAATAACGAACGTGTTTTTGTTATGAAACAAGAAAAAATTAAGCATTTGAGTGTCATTGTTTTTGATGCATATGGTGCGGATCCAGAAGCAGCCCCTGGGACAGAATATGTTAAACGTGTGATTGGCATGCCCGGTGATAAAATTTCATATAAAGATGGTAACTTATATGTGAATAATAAATTGGTCCCACAAAAGTTCATTAATACCTACCAACGTGAAAACGGAACGGCAATTGGTGCTGAAGCAAACCAGTGGTCGTTGGCTTCTGTTGCCAAAGCACGTGGCTGGGGAAATAATCCAGAAACGGTTCCGGCAGGTCAATACTTTGTAATGGGTGATCATCGAAGTGTTTCGAATGATAGTCGTTATTGGGGATTTGTTAAGAAGAATGAAGTAATGGG
Organism: Pediococcus damnosus; assembly: GCF_001611155.1. Classification (NCBI taxonomy): domain Bacteria; kingdom Bacillati; phylum Bacillota; class Bacilli; order Lactobacillales; family Lactobacillaceae; genus Pediococcus; species Pediococcus damnosus. Next base: position 939,643 of record NZ_CP012294.1, on the reverse strand, counting down.
AGTTGTAAAGGTTCCATTTTGGGGAAGTTCATCCGCTAAGAAAAATATTAATGATCGTACGGGTGACTATTAACGGAAGTGAGTGAGACAAGTCGGTAAAAAGAGAATCCTAAGTGTGACGGATGCGGGATTACAATCCCGCCGGAGTCATGCTTAGGATTCTCTTTTTGACTTGTCGAGCTGTCCTAAAGCTCAGCGGAAAGTAGTAGGCAAAGACGGACGGATGCGAGTTCTTGCGGCTGAATTGTGCCACAAGAATCGACAGCGTATGGAAGATAAAAGATTTTCGGAACGAAAATCACTCAATGCAATGAACTAGTGCGGGATCGCAATCCCGCGGGAGTCATGCTTAGGATTCTCTTTTTGACTTGTCGAGCTATCCTAAAGCTCAGTGGAAAGTAGTAGGCAAAGACGGACGGATGCGAGTTCTTGCGGCTGAAGTGTGCCACAAGAATCGACAGCGTATGGAAGATAAAAGATTTTTGGGACGAAAATCGTCCAATGCAATGAATTAGTGCGGGATCGTAATCCCACGGGAGTCGTACTTATTTAGCACCTTTTGCATTGTCGAGCTGTCCTGGAGAGTGGGAAAATAAAGTGATTAGAGTCTGAGCATGAATAAATCCATGCTCAGTTTTTTGTAAATCGGAAAAGGTTTGCTATTTATTGTAAAAGGATTAAAATATGCTTAGATTATTCTTATTTTAGAATCATAACTTTGGAGGTCGCTTATGGGAAAAGAAATATCACAAGAAAACGTGACGAAATTTAGAAAAAATTTTGGTAAAGATAATCGCAACAGTGCGGTTCAACGGGCTGCTACGAAGAATGGTGTTTTAAATGCCAGTGAGGACATTGCCGCTAAGGTTCGTTTGAATCGGACATTCTCAATCGAATTAGACACCGGTAAGGTAACTAATCAGCGTCATAGTGGGCGTTGCTGGCTATTTTCTCTATTAAATACCCTTCGTCATCAACTCGCAGATAAAGAGAACATGAAGGATTTTGAATTTTCCGAATCTTATTCTTTTTTCTGGGATAAAGTTGAGCGAGCTAATGTTTTCTATGAGAACATTATTCGGACTGCCGATAAACCAACGAGTGATCGAGAAGTGGCAGTTTATTTAGACTCACCTGATGATGATGGTGGCCAGTGGGCAATGGCAGCTGGCTTAGTTCAAAAGTATGGCGTGGTTCCAGCTTCTGTAATGCCGGAAAGTTTTAATACAAATGATACGAGCGGTTTTGCAAGTTCATTAAATTTAAAATTACGTAAGGATGCAGTTGAATTGCGTGAGCTTAAAAATAGTGGTGCAACTGAAGGTCAATTGAACGCCAAACGTGATCAGTTACTGGGTGAAGTTTACCAGATGACGGCGATTGCGGTTGGAACACCACCCGAAAAGTTTGATTTTGAATATTGGGATGACAAGAAGAACTATCATCGTGATGCTGATTTAACGCCTAAAGCTTTTTACGATAAATATATTGGGGTTGATTTGGATGATTATGTTGTAGTGACTAATTCACCCGACAAACCTTTTGATAAGTTATATAGTCTCCCTGCCGAAGACAATATTGTAGGTGGCAAAAAGATTACTCTATTAAATGTCGACATGGAAGTTTTGCGGAAAGCAGCAATTGCACAACTCAAAGACGGCGAAACAGTTTGGTTTGGCAATGATGTGCTGGAACAAATGGATCGTAATGATGGATTATTAGATAGTAAGCTTTATCGAACAGATGAGCTATTTGATGTTGATTTGAGTATGAGCAAGGCGGAACGTTTGCAATATGGCCAAGCGGCAGTTTCTCACGCAATGACCTTAACTGGGGTTGATGTGGTTAACGATGAGGCTACTAAATGGAAGGTAGAGAATAGTTGGGGCGATAAGAGTGGCGAAAAAGGCTACTTTGCGATGACTGATGACTGGTTTGAAAACTATGTTTATCAAGTTGTTGTCCACCGCAAGTATTTAACGGCTGCACAATTGAAAATCGCTGACTCGACACCAGAGCCATTACCTGTTTGGGATCCAATGATGTGATAAATTTAGTTTACTGAAGGCCGGGATAAAATTCAGGCCTTTTTGTTTTGGAGGTAAATATCAGGCGGTTGAACATTAAATGAAAATAAAAGAAAAGTATTTACATTTTTTTTCAGAACGCCTATAATATCATCTTGTATATTAAACTGGACATTCAAAGGAGATAAACATGCACAAGTTTGTAAAAAACCATGGTATCTCACTAATCATCTGGATTGGGATTATTTTGATTAGTGTGATTAGTTTGCCAAATATAGATCAATTAGTTAGAACACATGCGGAAACTAAGATACCTAGTTCGGCGCAAAGCCAAGTTGCGAATCGAATTCAGTCCAAATGGGGATATGGACAAGGAAATACGACGCAAGTGGTTGCCATTTTTAATAATGGTAAGCAAAAATTAACGACGGATCAAAAAGAAAACGTTAATAGTACAATTAGCTATTTACGTGATAATAAAAAGAAATTCGGGATTAAGTCTGTCACAGCGGCAAACGATAATATATATACCCGGAAACAACTAATTTCGAAAGATAAGACAACCGAGTTAGTTCAACTGTCTGTATCTAAATCTCACGGATCTTATAAGGAGATTGATAAGCAACTAACTAAAGCCGTTAAAACACCAGGTGTGAAATCCTATATCACTGGTGGGGAAATCTTGAACGAAAAGTTTTCCGAAGCGACGCAAGAGGGTGTTAAGAAAACTGAAGTAATTGCGGCAATTTTCATTTTTATTGTCTTAATTTTAGTTTTCCAATCGCCAATTGTGCCGATGATTTCGGTTTTTACAGTTGGTGTGGCGTTTATCACAACGTTATCAATTGTTACAAATTTAGTTGCTCGGGTTAATTTCCCATTTTCAAACTTTACCGAAGTCTTCCTTGTAGTGGTTCTGTTTGGGATTGGAACCGATTATAATATTTTACTTTATGAACAATTTAAAGAGGAATTAAGCAAAGGTGAAGATCGACATACAGCTAGTCGTAAAGCGACTCGAACGGCGGGACGCACGATCCTATTTAGTGGATCCACGGTATTTATAGGATTTTGTGCCCTTGCATTTGCGAAGTTCTCAATTTATAAATCTGCCTTTGGAGTTGCTCTCGGGGTTGCTGTCTTGGTTGCCGTTTTACTGACATTAAACCCATTCTTTATGAGTGTATTGGGCAAAAAGATGTTCTGGCCTTCTAAAAAATTCGGTGGCCATTCACAAAGTAAGATGTGGCATGCATTAGCTAATTCATCAATCTTGCATCCTATTATTGCGGTTGCCTTAGTCTTATTGTTGACGATTCCGTTTGTGATTAAGGGACCTGGAACTTTAGACTATAACGATTTGGATGAATTAAGCGACACGTTACCTGAGAAGGTTGGTTTCAATGTTGTTAAGGATCATTTCTCTCCCGGAACAGCTGAACCTTCGACGTTATACATTCGTTCGAATAAAAAGTTAGATAATGAACAAACCTTAAAGTTAGTTGATCAAATTACAAAACAACTGCAAAATGAAAAAGGTGTGAAGACTGTTGCATCGGCCACTCAACCAGGTGGTTCGCCAATTGCAAAGTTATATGTGAAGGGCCAAGTTAAGACCGTGACAACGGGAATTGATAAAGCTCATGGCGGTCTTAATACCATTGGTAAAGGATTAAACAGTGCTTCTGATCAGTTAGCGGCAACCAACATGGATAGCGGTTTAAACAGTGTCCAAAAGCTGATTGCTGGTACGGAAGTTTTACGTGACGGATCGCTTAAAGTCACTGATGGTGCAAACCAATTATCAAATGGGGCAACTAAGATTTCTTCAGGTGTTTCTCAAATGAGTGGTCAGATGGCACCATTGATTACTGGATTAAACCAGTACACAGGAGGCGTTAACACCCTGAGTTCTGGATTAAACACACTTAATGCTAATTCAGGTCAGTTATCTGGTGGTTCACAACAATTACTAACTTCAGCACAGCAACTTTCAACCGGAGTTTCTACGTTGAATAGCGCGGCAGTTAGCATTGATGGTCAACTAGATGGGTTACAACAAACTCTTAACTCTGGGAATGCGGCTATGAGCCAGTTATCTGGTTTAAGCAGTAGTGTCAAGCAACTAGATACTTTGAAGGCTGAGTTAGCCCAATCACAAAGTGCTATTAACAGTCTTGAACAGTTGGCACCATTATTGACTGAATTAAATTCAGCCAAGAAGAACTTAGCTTCTGTAAATAGTTCGTTTGCAAGTCTAAACAAGGTTTCAGGATCACTTACTTCAGCAGCAACAGATTCTGCAAAGGCTGCTGAATCAAATACAGCAGCCCTTAAGACTTTATCTAGTTTGGATCAAAGCACGATGTCGACAGCGGATAAGCAAAAATTAGCAACAGCGGAATCGCAAATTACTGCTGGGGCTAAAACAGCCGGTGCATCTGCTCAGACCATTAAAACAACTGGTAATACTTTAAGTGGACTGTCAAGTGTTCAGGCACAAGTATCCAGTTTAGAAAAAGAGTTAAATTCAGTTAATATTGACTCCAATACAATCAGTGAATTAAATAAATTAAGTTCTGTGATGAAACAAGCAGAAACATTGATAAATTCGACGAATATTAGTACGGATCAGTTAAATCAATTAACAGCGCTTGGGTCACAACTACAAGCAGCTTCTGGCAGCATTTCAAAGCTGAAACAATTTACAGCAGGCGTCGAACAACTCAACGCACAAGTTAATAAGAATTCAGCCTTAGTGAATGGTGTTTCTAAACTAAATAATGGGATTAATACCTATGCTAATAGCGTTCAATTGGCTTCAAGTGGTGCTTCTACTTTGGCTGGGAAGAGCGGTGAACTTACTGGCGGTGTTGGTCAATTAACTAGCGGTATGGGAACTCTTACAAGTAGTTTGAATCAGCTTTCAACTGGTGCTGGAAGTTTGGCAAGTTCAACGCCAGCATTAACAAATGGCCTTGATCAAGAAGTTTCTGGACAAAAACAAATGTACGGAACTTTGAAGGGCATGTCTGGCAAGGTAGATACGCTTCAGTCTGGTTTAAAGACTGCGGCCAAAGGAACTAAGACAATTGGTTCTGGAATGACCTCTGCAAATGGCTATCTCAATGGAATGGGTAATTCCTCAGTTGGGAAATCATTCTATATTCCAAATAGTCAATTGCACGGTAAAACGTTTGAACCAGTGCTTAAGTCTTATTATTCTGAAGATCGTAAGGCAACCAAACTAACGATTGTGCTTGATTCGGATCCAAGTTCAAGTGCATCAATGGCCAAAGTCCGGGATCTTCAAAGACAAGTTAAGGATGATCTTCGGGGTACAGAATTGAAAGGTGCCACGGTAGCAATTGGGGGACAAACTGCTCAAACAGCTGATATCAATAAGACGGCAAGTGGGGACTTTACTCGAACAGCCGTAATTATGATTGTTGGAATTTTGATTGCATTAGTATTTGTTACCCGTTCAGTCTTAATGCCGTTTTATATCATTGGAACGTTACTTTTGGCTTACTTTGGTTCATTGGGAATTACCAAGGCAATTAGCACGGTCGTCTTAGGGCAACCAATGCTAACTTGGAATACACCTTTCTTCGGATTTATTATGATCATCGCACTGGGTGTAGATTATAGTATCTTCTTGATGATGAGGTATCGTGATTTCAATAAGGATCTTAAACCAAGTGCAAGGATTCTTGAAGCTGCCGGGGTTATCGGTGCAGTTGTGCTTTCCGCAATGGTTATTCTTAGTGGAACATTTGCTGCGATGATTCCTTCAGGAGTACTTACGTTAATTCAAGTAGCGATGGTAGTTATTATTGGACTGATAATTTTAGTTATTATTATTCCAATTCTCTTGCCAAGCTTAATTAAATTAACTTACGAGGGTGTTTCGTTTAAGAAGAAAAAGAATAAAAAACATTAATTTTGGGGATTAATGTGAAATTAAGGATGTTGCGAATTAAAAAATCGCAACATCCTTTTTGTTTTAAACTAGAATTCACCAATTAACTAGATAAACAGGATATAATACAGATGTTGGGGGATGAGACAATGGATTTTGATCCGAACTGTGTATTTTGTCAGAAGCAGTCATCAGATTTTGTTATTGAAGGTGATTTGTGCGTCGCTTTCTGGGATATTCATCCAGTTAGCAAAGGACATCTACTGATTGTTCCTAAACGGCATGTCGCGCAAATTTGGGATGCCACAGCGTCAGAAAAGAAAGAACTAGGACAAATGGCCGAAGATGCAAAGAAACTGTTAGACAAGCAATTTAAGCCGGATGGCTACAATGTGTCAATAAATTCTGGTGCGGCTGCTGGTCAAAGCGTTTTTCATTGTCACATTCATCTAATTCCGCGTTATTGGAATAAAGTAACTAAAGGAGTTGGTGCCGTTCCAGGACAATTTTTGGTGCCAAAGCAACGACCAGAATTTAAATAACTTTGATAGTAAGCAAATTTGAAACGAAGTATAATCTAAGTAAGAAGTATAATCTAAGTAAATAGAAATAATGGGGTGAGTAACATGAAACGAATGAAGAAATTGTATCTGATGATTGGGTTACCACTGGTTTGTTTGTGCTTGCTTTTGGCAGGCTGTGCAAAGACTGGAACCGATTCAGGAACAACCATTAAATCGAGTGTACCAAGGGTTTCAAAGGTTTCAGCTCGTAAACAAATTCGCAACAACGGTGGATTATGGTATTTCGCCAAAGATTTGAAGTATAAATCTAATTCAGGAATAGAGGCCTTTACGTTTACCAAGAATGGCAAAGTGACAGCTTACAACGTTAAAAAATATTATGCGTCTTATGCGGCTGCAAAGAAAGCAAAGGGGTTAAGTTCATTTGGAAAAGGGAATTATAAACTAACAACAAATAAGCAAAAACAAACTGTGCTAACTTTGAAAATGAAACTTTCTGGAATTCCAGCAACATATTCATTTAAATTAAAAAAAGGTCTTGCTAAGAAATATAAGGGGCTTACGTTCCATGGCTTCAATGCTGCCCGAACGGTAGACAGTGATACGGTTAACGGAATTCTTGTCCAAGCCAAGAAGTAAACAAAAGGAAGATTATCCCAACAACGGGTAATCTTCTTTTTTGGTGTCCATGAGGGTGTAATAGGCAGGCGATTTCCATAATGATTTGCCAACAATTTTAAAACCTTTTGTTTTGTAGAAAGCCAAGGCGTCATGGTTTTGGCGGACGCAATTTAAAGTGACCGGTGCTGTAGCCAATTGACGAATTGCGGAAAGCAATTGGGAACCAATCCCAAAATGAATATATGCAGGATCAATGAATAAAAGATGGATGAAGTTTTCTTGGCTATAAAAACTGAGAAATCCGACAATGCGATTATCTAAAATGGCTTTTAAAATGAATTCGTCTTTGGAATCACGAATAAAGTCAGTTGACTGGGGATTTTTAACCCAAGAGAAAGTAGCAATTCGAGATTGGAGATAAATTTCAGCTAATTCAGAATTATCTGAAGCTGTTGCAGGTAAAATTGTTATATTTTTAGTTGATTTCATCACATGTTTTCCTTTTTAAATAGAATTTTTTCCAATAATTTTAAATGTAATTTAACTGACACATGTTCTTCACAAAATATTCACATTTTGTGAATACTATTAAATACATAAATAACTTTTTCATTTACTCCCCCCATAAAGTGAATGGATGATCATATAATGATCATGTTACTTATTAAGCGTTGCGACGGCAGCGCTTTTTTTGTGTCTAAAAGTATTTTTAATTAGGTTTGAAATATCAGTTGATCTACTGACTGTAACAGTTTTTCTCGTATTTAAGCGCCAACAGTTTTAAATTAGTGGCGATAAGGGTAAAATGAAAATATATTTAGCTGGGAAGTTATCATATTAATTCATATTTTTTATAAAAACCAGTAATAACTTAATTATCGGGGGATAGCCATGAACTGGGTACATATTGTTATAGAACTTATTATTGCTGTGAACTTAATTGCTGCCGTCATAACCGTTTTTCGTGAAAAGCGGGATATCGCAGCAACTTGGGCTTGGCTGCTTGTCCTCTTTTTTCTTCCTGTTGTAGGATTTATTTTCTATTCTTTTGTAGGACGTAAATTGCCGAAGAATAAGATGTTCCAATTAAAAAAGGAAACCAAACTCGAACTGGAGCTCATTCTTGAACGTCAATCTAAAGAGCTAAATGATGACCATACAGAGGCTGACAAAGTCGTTGAAGATGCTAGTGGCATGGCGACGATGTTCATGAATGCTGATTCTGCTTTTTTAAGTCACCGTAATCGGGTGAAACTAATTACGGATGGTAAAGAATTGTTTCATGATATGTTTGAGGATATTGAAAAAGCTAAAAAACATGTTCATGTTGAATTTTACACCTTTTACGATGATCAAATTGGTCGTGATGTTTTACATTTATTAGAAAAAAAGGCTAAAGAAGGCGTTGAGGTTCGTGTGCTCTGGGATTCATGGGGCTCAATGGGAACTAAAAGTAAATTTTTCAAACACCTTCGTGAATTGGGTGGTTATGCGGCCCCTTTCTTGGGAACCCATTCGGCAGTAACTGATTTTCGTTTAAACTTTCGGGATCACCGAAAAATTGTGGTGATTGATGGACAAGTTGCGTATACTGGAGGCTTTAATATTGGTGACCAATATTTAGGACGGAGTAAAAAATTTGGTTATTGGCGCGATACCCATATGCGAATCGTTGGTTCTGCTGCATACAGTCTTCAAGCACGATTTGTGCGAGATTGGAATGCAACCGATCATGAAAATCCAATTAATACGGTGTTTGATCCAGGGTCTGAGTATTTTCCAGTGGCAAAGGTAAACAGGAATACAAGTCTTCAAATTGTATCCAGTGGTCCTGATTCAGAAACTGAAAATATTAAACTTGGATACTTGAAATTGATTAATTCTGCTCATCGTTCAATTTGGATTCAAAGTCCCTATTTGATCCCAGATGACAGTGTTATGGATGCCCTGCATATGGCTGCATTATCGGGCGTTGATGTTCGAATTATGATCCCCCACATGCCGGATCATGTCTTTGTTTATCGGGCAACACAATACTATGCACGCCAGTGTGCTAAATGGGGAATCCAGGTTTATAACTATGATGCCGGGTTCTTACATGCTAAAACCATGGTAGTAGATGGTAAACTTGGATCAGTTGGTTCCGCAAATATGGACTTTCGCAGTTTTAGTTTAAACTTTGAAGTAAATGCTTTTATTTATGATAAAAAAATTGCGCACGAATTAGAAGAAATTTTTAAAGATGATATTCAAAAATCAACCTTACAAACAACGGAAATGTACGATAACCAGTCTTGGTGGCTAAAATTCAAGCAAGATTTTTCCCGATTACTTTCACCAATTCTATAATTTGTTTTTAATTATTGGTTGACGAACATATTTTGACGTGGTAAGATGCATTCAACTTAATATTTAACGTGAACTTTCATACCAAGTAGCTAATTATCTGGGTGTCAGAAAGTCGGTGGTTGCTGCGAACCGATCAGGATAATTTAGATGAAATACCATGAAACAGTTTCAATTGAACGGATAATAACTAGAGCCGTTACCTTCTAGTGAGTGGAAAGAATCTGATTTTTGGGTTCCTTCAATTTGGGTGGTACCACGGTTTATTTATCGTCCCTGTTGTAAAAAAATTACAGCAGGGACTTTTTTATTACCTAAAATTTGAAACTAAGGGGCACGATGATATGGATAAATGTAAGTGCGGAGGCATATCTCGTTATTAGTCTTTAAAGCTAACTGATTGAGCTGGTGAATAAAAACTAAAAATGAGGTGCAATATGGAAAATAAAGTAAGTTTTAAAGAAGCAAGCATTGTGTTATTGGGAATGCTGTTGGTAATGGGATTAGGAGTTATTAAATTTGGATTATCTCCTCAAACTCCCGTTTTATTGGTGTTAGTGATTGTGACTTTCTGGGCCAAGTTTCGGCATTTTGCCTGGTCAGATGTAGATGACGGAATTAAAGAAGGTATTCAAACGGGAATTATTCCAATTTTTATTTTTATTCTAGTTGGCGCACTGATCAGTACGTGGATCGCCGCTGGGATCATTCCTTCAATGATGGTCTTAGGATTTCATATGATTAGCGTTAAATGGTTTGTACCGTCCGTATTTGTCGTTTGTGCGTTAGTAGGGACTTCGATTGGATCAGCATTTACCATCATTTCAACCATCGGCATTGCATTCTTTGGAATGGGACTCACAATGGGCGTAAATCCAGCCTTGGTTGCTGGTGCCATCATTTCTGGAGCAATTTTTGGAGATAAATCATCACCACTTTCAGATTCAACCAATTTAGCTTCAGCGGTTGCTGACGTAGATTTGTTTAAACATATTAAGAATCTCATGTGGTCAACAATTCCAGCCTTTATTGGTTCGCTTATTTTATACGCGATCTTAGGCTACCAAGCAACAACGACGGCTAATTTGGGTAAAATTAACCAGACCGTTGCAGTTCTGGAATCACATTTTAGTGTGAGTGCTTGGGCAATTATTCCGATCGCATTAATGTTCTTTTGTGCATGGCGAAAAATCCCCGCAATTCCAACTTTGTTTATAAATATTGTGGTTTCTGTGGTGATGATTTTTATTGAACAGCCCCAAACCCAGATTAGTAAGATTGCGACAATTATCGAAAACGGTTTTGTCGCTAAAACTGGGAATGCGAGTGTTGATGCGTTATTAACTCGAGGTGGCATTGGCAGCATGATGGGAACAGTTTCCCTAATCATCTTAACCTTGTCGTTAGGCGGCCTGTTAATGAAGTTTGGTTTGATTCAAGCGGTCATGACGCCCTTAGCGAAACGATTGAATTCCGATGGTAAGTTAGTTACTGCAACAATTTTTACTGGAATTGGCGTTAATCTTTTTATCGGTGAGCAATACTTATCCGTTATTTTACCCGGCAAGGCCTTTAAGAAACCATTTCAGGATGCCGGACTAGCCAATGAAGCATTAAGTCGAGTTCTTGAAGATGGCGGAACTGTTATTAATTACCTGATTCCTTGGGGAGTTGCGGGGGCCTTTGCAGCAAATACCCTTGGCGTTCCAGTTCTTCACTTTTTGCCATTTGCATTCTTTAGCATCCTATCACCAATTTTTTCCATTATTAGTGGGTTTACAGGGATTGGCATGAAACATGTTACAGATTCTAAAAAAACAGAAGCTGTACCAGATTCTGAAGGTGGCTTGAACTAAAAACTGTGATCATTATTGATCACAGTCCTATCAAACATAATTTAAATTTTAAAATAATCAGATCCATAGTGGTTTACAAGTACCCTGGAAAGGTATTGTGCGGCCAGGGTGGAACCCTTTAGATCTGGATGGGCCTGATCAGTATAAGTAAGGGGCCACTGAGCGGTCTCAATTAGAAAGAATAGTTCGGAATTCTCTTGCGAGAGTTCACGCAATTCTTTGGAAAAAGCTTGGTTAAACGGAATCAAAACATTTAAAGTTGCTTTCGGAAAAAGGTCCTGAAGTTCGTGAAAGAAGTTTAAAAATTGAATTTTCATCAGGTTACCATCAAAACGTTGATCATTAGTCCCGATATTAAGCACAACAAGGTCAGGATGGTAGCTTGGAGCAGGAGTTTCAAAGTTAATGTATTTTACAAAACGAGGAGCAGCGGGTACACCACCAGTTCCGTAGCGTAAAAGGCCAGCTGCACTGTAGGCAATTCTTAAATCTTGCGCGTTAAGAATTTGGGCAGTCTGTGCCGCATAATTTTGTTCGGCAGCGTAACCGACAGAGGGGGTTCGTTTTAGAACCCAACAGCCTGCCGTAATTGAGTCACCAATAAAAGCAATAGTTTTTCCGGCTGGTTTCACAGGGATCATAATGCCGGGATTCGTAACAGCAAGTTGGGTAATTGCCAGTCCTTGTTGGTATTGCCAAAGCTCATCTGAATCAGAGTTGCCAGCAAAGACAATGCGAATCAAATGAGGACCACTCAGCTTCATATGAAGTTCATCAGGGACTTCATTGACCTTAAATCGCAGCTCGGGGTTATCATCAATAAAGATACCAATTTCTGGTTGAAAGCGAGCAGTTGGGGTAGTGTTTGCAAATGCTAATTTCAAACAATCGGTGTCCTTAGTCATAAATAAAATGGCGGCACCAAGGTTGGTTGTATACATGGCGCGTTGGTTTAAAACCGATTTTTGAACCCAACGACCCATAAAATAAGCACCGGCAAAGCAGCCGTTGGCAGTTGTTTGAACGTATTTTGATTGCGCCATAATTATTACCGTCCTTATTTGAAGTTAACCAGGATTGTCCATACAACTAATTTCATGATCATTTACTAAGCCAATTGCCTGCATGAAAGAATAAGTAATTGTGGGTCCCATAAATTTAAAGCCATGCTGTTTCAAGTCTTTAGAAATTTTTTCTGAAAGTGGAGTCTTTGCATGAATTTCTTCAGGAATTCGAATGTGGTTGTTAACTTGATGATTGTTCACGAATTGCCAAATATATTTATCAAAGCTGCCAAATTCTTTTTGAATTTTTAAAAACGCCTGTGCATTGATTACAATATCTTCAATTTTTAAACGGTTTCGAATAATCGATGAATCAGTTAGTAAGTGGTCAGTTTCATCAGTCGTCATTGTGGCTACTTGCTGGGGATTGAAATTATGGAAAGCTCTTTGAAAAGCGGGTCGTTTCTTTAAAACAAGTTCCCAATTCAATCCGGCCTGAAAAATTTCCAAACTCATCATTTCAAAAATATATTGGTCATCATGAGAAGGACGGCACCATTCGTTTTTGTGATAAGCGCGAATTTCAGGTCCACTATTTTTAGCCCAGGTACAGATGAAGTCATCTAATGTTTGTTGCATACTTTAACCTCCAGCAGTTATCGTGGTATTTCTACCACCCATAATTATTTAAGTCTATTATATCGCAATTTAGCCGGTAGCTTGACTTATTAAATTTTGATGATAGAATGAATTCAATTATTAAATAATGATGCGAAGAAGAGAAGAGTAAATCCTTTGGTTGTTTAGAGAGTTCCGTTTGGTGAAAAGGAATCAATTGTTGGGGTTGAAGATGAGCTCAGAGCTAATATTTAAGGTGCAAGCTTTAAATACGTGAGGATACGATATAATCCCAGACATAATTTTTGGTGTCGATGAGGTGTTATTTGTGAGAATAACATGAATATGGGTGGTAACGCGAAGTTTTCGTCCCTAATCTTTAATTTGAAGATTTAGGGGCGGAAACTTTTTTTATTCTAAAAAGAAGGTGATTGGATGACTGAAAATATCATTGATTTAAATCAGATAAACGTTGAATTTAAAGATGGTGAGAAGCAGGTAAAGGCCGTTACGGATGTTGATTTACAAGTTGAAAAGGGCGATATATACGGAATTGTGGGTTATTCAGGTGCTGGAAAAAGTACTTTGGTGCGCGTGATCAACCTTTTGCAAAAACCGACCTCGGGAAAAGTTAAGGTTAACGATCAAGATCTATTGGCTTTGAAACCAGAAGCATTGAGGCAAGCACGAACTAAGATTGGCATGATTTTTCAGCATTTCAATTTGATGAAATCCCGCACGATTCTGGGAAATGTGGAATATCCGTTATTCAAAACAAAATTGTCAAAGGATGAACGCCTTAAAAAAGCAACCGAGCTTTTAAGGCTAGTTGGTTTAGACCAACGTAAAAATGATTATCCACGTCAGTTATCAGGTGGCCAGAAACAACGGGTGGCAATTGCCCGGGCCTTGGCCAATGATCCGGATATTTTAATTAGTGATGAGGCCACCAGTGCCTTGGATCCAAAAACGACGCTTTCCATTTTGAACCTTTTGAAACAATTGAACCAAAAATTAGGACTGACCATTGTTTTAATTACGCACGAAATGCAGGCCGTTAAAGAAATTTGTAATCATGTGGCGGTCATGCAAAAGGGTGAAGTTGTAGAACGGGGCACAATTGAATCTATTTTTTCAACACCTAAAAAATTGTTGACCCAAGAATTTATAAATATTGCCACAAATGTGGGTCCTGCTGTTCAAAAGGTGACTGAAAATCCAAAGTTTCAACACCTTAGTCCGGACCAACAATTAGTGCAATTAAATTTCATTGGTAAATCAACTGAGGAACCAATTATTTCAACCTTAGCAAAACAATTTAATGTAGATGGCAACATTCTATTTGCGAATGTTGAACAGTTACATAGTGAAACGCTAGGATTTATGATATTAGTTTTGGCGGGCAAGCCAACCGATATTACTGAAGCGATTAGTTTCCTAAAGGTCAATCAAGTTCGTGTAAAACTATTAAACCAAGCAACAGAAAGTGAGGTGACTGGCTAATGGCAAGTTGGCTACCAAATGTAATTCATATGCAATCTGAGTTTGTTCAAGCAACGTGGCAGACAATTTATATGACACTGATTTCTTCACTGGTGGCAGGTGTTTTTGGATTAGCAACCGGTATTTTCTTAATTGTTAGTCAGCCTGGCGGAATTCTTGAAGATAGTTTCTTATATGGATTGTTAGATAAAGTAGTGAATATTTTAAGGTCGATTCCGTTTATTATTTTGTTGGCTGTGATTGCGCCATTTACAAGATATTTAGTGGGAACGACGATTGGGACAACGGCCGCGTTAGTGCCTTTGATCATTGGCATCTTTCCCTTTTATGCGCGGCAGATTCAAAACGCCTTAACCGAAATTGATCCAGGGGTGGTGGAAGCAGCAGAGGCATCCGGATCTAGTCCCACCGAAATTATTTTTCGCGTGTATCTGCGAGAAGGATTACCGGATATCATTCGCGTTTCAGTTGTGACGATCATTAGTTTGATCGGGTTAACAACCATGGCCGGAGCAATTGGTTCAGGTGGGTTAGGCGATATTGCAATTAGCATTGGTTACGCGCGTTTTGAAAATGACGTAACCATTGTGGCAATGATTATTATTTTAGTGATGGTGTTTATTGTCCAGTTTGTTGGTGATTGGTTGGCCAAACGATTGGAACATTAATGAAATGAACTTAATTGAAGGTTAAAGGTGGTGTTAGCAGAGGGTTTCAAGAGAAATAACTATGTTTAAGATAAAGGGGAGAAAAACATGAAAAAAAGTGCTTGGTGGGTTTTAGGAATTGTTGTAGTATTGGTGGCGGCCGTGATGGGGGTTCATCAGATAAGTCACTCGGCCAAAGCAAAAACGAGTACAATTACGGTTGGATCAATGGGCTCAGATTATGATATTTGGAAACATATTGCTAGTAGTAAAGATGCAAAAGAAGCGGGTTTAAAAATTAAAGTTCAGCAAGTAACTGATGGTGTGCAGTTGAATAATGGCACGGCGCAAGGAAACATTGATGTTAATGCGTTTCAATCGTATTCTTACTATGAAGCGTATAATAAACAACATCCAAAGCAACAGTTACGGGCTTTAGGAACCACTTACTTAGAGCCGATGGGAATTTATTCAAAGAAGTACAAGGCAATTTCAGAAATTCCTGATGGTGCCACAATTGCGATTGCGAACAACCCAGCCAATACGGCGCGTGATTTGTTGTTATTACAGACAGCGGGGCTGATTAAATTGAAAGCTAATTTTGGGGCGTTAGGAAATACTAACGATATTACACAAAATCCTCGTCATCTGAAATTTAAAGAAATTGATGATACAACGGGGCCCCGAGTGTTGAAGGATGTGGATGTCGTTTTAATTTCAAATACCGTTGCTCTTGAGGGTCATTTGCATGTACTGAAGGATTCAATTTTTCATGAAGAAATTAACCAAAGTACTCGCTCCAATATCAATATTTTAGCAACGGCAAAAGGCAACGCGTCGAATCCACAATACAAAAAATTAGTGAAGTTGTATCACAAGAAGGATATTCAGCGTTATATTAAGGATAAGTACTATGGTACGAAAATTGAGGTTCAAAAACCGATTTCATATTTGAAATAAGAGCCAATAGTTGTAGAATAGACGTGAAGAATAAAAGAGAAGGGGTCAGTCCGACTAGCCATTTTAATGGCGTAGCGAGGATGGACATCCGTTTCGAAAATAAGATTTTGCAAATGCAAAAAGATATTAAAATTGAGAAGGAGCCAGTCCGACTAGCCATTTTAATGGCGTAGCGAGGATGGACATCCGTTTCGAAAATAAGATTTTGCAAATGCAAAAAGATATTAAAATTGAGAAGGAGCCAGTCCGACTAGCCATTTTAATGGCGTAGCGAGGATGGACATCCGTTTCGAAAATAAGATTTTGCAAATGCAAAAAGATATTAAAATTGAGAAGGAGCCAGTCCGACTAGCCATTTTAATGGCGTAGCGAGGATGGACATCCGTTTCGAAAATAAGATTTTGCGAATGCAAAATAGACATAAAAATTGAGAAGGAGATATATATTATGGCAAAAGTTGAAAGCTTCACATTGGATCACACAAAGGTAAAGGCACCATATGTTCGTTTGATCACCGTAGAAACTGGTGCTAAAGGCGACAAAATTTCAAACTTTGATTTACGTTTAGTTCAACCAAATCAAAATGCAATTCCAACTGCTGGGTTACATACAATTGAACATTTATTAGCTGGCCTGTTACGTGACCGTATGGATGGTGTCATTGATTGTTCACCATTTGGCTGCCGCACAGGATTCCATTTGATTACTTGGGGTGAGCATTCAACTGAAGAAGTTGCAAAGGCTTTGAAGGGTTCATTAGAAGATATTGCCAACAAGATTGAATGGAAAGATGTTCAAGGAACAGACAAGTACAGTTGCGGAAATTATCGTGATCATTCATTGTTCTCTGCTAAGGAATGGTCAAAAGCTATTCTTGAGAAAGGTATCAGCAAAGATCCATTTGACCGTCAGGTTGTTTAAACACAATTAAGTTAGAATAACTGAAAAAGGTATCAAGTAAGTCCTGTTAAAGGGATTTACTTGATACCTTTTTTAGTTAATAAAGT
This sequence comes from Pediococcus damnosus, assembly GCF_001611155.1. Classification (NCBI taxonomy): domain Bacteria; kingdom Bacillati; phylum Bacillota; class Bacilli; order Lactobacillales; family Lactobacillaceae; genus Pediococcus; species Pediococcus damnosus. Next base: position 922,608 of record NZ_CP012294.1, on the reverse strand, counting down.
TTTATTTAGATTTTTGAACTTCAGAATTCGAATCACCATGCAACCCATTAAAACATAAATTAAGCACAACGGCGACAATGCTGGCAACGACAATTCCGTTGGTAAAAAGCATCCGCGCAGCCGTCGGTAGAAATTGGAAAATTTGTGGATAAATTGTAACACCTAATCCCATTCCAATCGAAAGGGAAGTAATTAAAATATTTTTATTTTTGGAGAAATCAACTTGTTGAAGAATCTTTATTCCTTGGGCGCCAACAATACCAAACATAACGATCATGGCACCACCTAAAACTGGATCAGGGATGACGGTAGCAAGAGCGCCAGCCTTTGGCAACAACCCAAGAAGAATCAGGAAGAACGCTGAGTAATAAATTGGTTTACGTGTTTTTACACCAGAAAGTTGTAAAACCCCAACATTTTCTGAAAAAGTTGAATAAGGAAATGTATTGAATATTCCACCTAAGATGGCTGCAATGCCTTCAGCGCGATACCCACGTTTTAGGTCGTCTTGCTCAATCTTTTTACCAGTTAAGTCACTTAAAGCAAAGAAAACTCCTGTAGATTCAATCATCGTTGTTAGAGAAACCATGATCATAGTTATAATTGCTGATCCGTGAAATGTAGGAGTTCCAAAATAAAAAGGCTGAGGAAGATGAAACCAGCTGGCTTGAGAAACTGGCGATAATGATACCATTCCCATGGCTCCGGCCAAGAAAGTGCCTCCCAATATACCAATGAGAATGGCAATTGAATGCATGAATCCTTTGCCCCAAATGTTAACTGCGACAATGATAATAACGGTTGTAAAACCAACAATTAAACTTTTGGGATCTCCGAAAGATTTGGAAGAGACGTTTCCACCACCTAAATTTTGAAAGGCTACCGGAATTAAAGTGAATCCAATAATTGTAATTAACGAACCGGTAACTACTGGTGGAAAAAGATCTTTTATTTTCGAGAAGAGCCCACTGATTAAGAATACGAAAATCCCGGCACAGATAATTGCACCATACATGGCGCCAACTCCCAATGTTCCCCCAATATTTTGCAGAGGTTGAACCGCTTGAACTGCGCAACCTAAAACAACAGGTAACCCAATTCCGGTAAGAGCAGTTCTCTTAAGTTGGAGCAGAGTAGCAATTCCGCACATGAAAATGTCAACTGAAACAAGGTAGGTCATCTGAGCAGCGGTGAAATGAAGATAACCACCAATTAACAAAGGGACGAGCACATCTCCTGAATACATGGCCAGAAGATGCTGCAATCCCAGTAAGGCCGCTTTAGGGTTTGAAATGGATTGTGCTGGTACATTTGAATTTGGTTCAATAGACTTCAATGAATTTCTCCTTTTCTATCACTTAGGGATGCGCCAGTCGTAGTATATGAATGAAAAAAGGTCACAACATTGCTGTTGTGGCCTGTACAAGTCGTCTATTGTTAGAGATAGCCAAAATAAGCATCTATCTAAAACACTATTCGCCCATAGTCCAACATTTAAGGTGTCGGGTAGAAACTTATCAACCATATTATGACATTATACAGGTAAGTGCTATTAAATTCTGTGACGCTAATCTTAACACACGAAAAATCGGTACACAATAGGCGAGGCCGATTTGTATGTGTCAAGTTTTAGTAGGTTGTACTTCTAATTAGATTTTATTTAAGCTTTTACCTGCTTTTTGTTCCGTTCCGGCGCTGATGTGGGGCCGTGTGGGTCGCTTGCGAGCTAACTTCTGTCCCTCATCAGGCCAGAAGTGGATCTCTCCAGTCTTCCCATGTCTCTAAGCGATAAATCGCCAAGTGACATCGACACACTCTTTCATCAACGCCTCCACTACACCTATTATTCAGGTTTTACGAAATAATCTTCACCAAATTACCCATAGCACTACTGGTTGCTGCATCTAGGTGAAGACTACCATGCTTGATTCCTTGATGTTGCGTAAAGGGTTGCTTAAGAAAATGACTTGCAGATATGTTAACTGGTTTGACGTTTATTGGTGAGGCGGCGGGGACATTTAACATTGCCGCTTCCAGTTGACCATTAATTTCACTCGTAATCACATTGACCATTGCTTTTAAGCCAGGTATACTCCAAGAACGACCTTGATGCTTTAATCGGTACGTAAAACGACGATGGTTACTTTCACAACCACCCAAGCACACATTTTCAGCCGTTAAGCTGCGCTCAACAGCTGGTTTTAAGTAATTCCAATTACGCTTCAAATAACGCCGTAAAAGTTGAATTGACTCAAGACTATCTGTATCGCTAGCTATTGATTCACAAGTATCAAGAATAACCTGAATTTGGTCACTATCCCAATTATGAACAGCCTGAAATAACATATTTTGTAGTTTCTTAGGCATCATGCTTAATCGCTTACGAATTTTTCGATTCAAGTGATAACAATCTAAAAAATGTTCATGTTTTTTTGCCCCAATTGCTAATTCATCAAAGCAGGATGGTTCATAACCACTGCCATTATCGCTACCGGTGATCACCGTAGTGTGTTGTAAATCATAGTTTTGACTTAAATAATCTTGTGCTTGCTTAAAAACTACTCGGCGGTTTAATCCTGTAAACACATGCCGGTTTAGCGTCTGTCGGCGCTGGCCATTTTGGGTAATGCCTTCCGTTAATTGAAGTCGGTGCACGAAGATATTCTTATGGTGGTGTTTAGCCTTTATGGCGACACAAAAGGCATCACCTTCTAGATATAAATAAGGAACTTGACGTTTCTTTGCTACAGTTACTAACGTGGTTTCTTCACGCTGCTTTTCACATTGCGTACCTGCTGTTTGATAAAGTTGACCAACTTTCTGATGACTGATAGAAAGTGGGGTTAAAAGGTTAACAGCCAAAGCTGTTGTCCGTAAAACACTATGTGAAGCTAGCTTGGCAACCTTTTCGACCATTAAGGGTGAAAATCTACTTCGTGGAATTAACTGCAAATAACGATCTAAAGGAAATACATATTTTTTATCAGTTAGTTTCACTAACCGGCGTTTGAAAGTCACGGCCCCACACATAAAATTCAAAGTTCTTTCGCGCTTGCCCACAATTTCTTGGTATTCTGTTTTGCCAATTAGAAGATCATCAAGATCTTCTAACGCCTGGCCTAAGGCAGTGGCAATCAACGTCTGACACTGCATCATTAAATTTTGTTCCGCATCAAATAAATTATTACTATCCTTTAAAACTGTCATGATTTCTGTTAATATTTGAGACATGAAGACCGTTACCTCCTAATTTTTGGCTGCTATACCTAATTAGAAGATTAACGGTCTTCTCTTGTTTTGAAAAGACTTTTTTTCACTTTCCTACTAAAACTTTACACTAACGGCCGATTTAAATAACAATTCCACACCAACACTACCTTAAATTAAGTTAATTTAAGCAAACTATGAAGCAAAATTAAACTAGATTTGTTAACCCATCATGAAGAATGCCGATTCCTTTAGTGAGTTCTGCCTTAGTGATGACCAGCGGCGGTTGAAAACGGATAATGTGGTCCATTGTTGAGATGACAATTAAACCGTGTTCAAAGCAATAATTACAAAGATTTGTAACTAACTGTGATTGATCTTCGGCAAATTCGATTCCGCCGTTTAGTCCAATCATTCTAACGTGCTTAATGACAGGAAACTCTTTTTGTAATTTTGAAAATTGTGTTTTAGAAAATTCACCTAATTTTCGCGAGCGCTCGACTAGATCAAGAGATTCAATTTCATCGATGGTTGCCAGGGCTGCCGCACAACAAATAGGATTAGCAGCAGTTGTAGTTGCATTTGCTGGAGACGCGAGAGAGTCCATAATCGGAGCTTTTCCGATAATTGCAGAAAGTGGCATTCCGGAAGCTAGCGATTTGCCGACCGCCATTAAATCAGGTTCTAAATTAAAATGATCAATTGACCACATCTTTCCGCTTCTGCCAAAACCTTGGTTAATTTCGTCTGTACAAAATAAAATGCCGTTTTCATGACAGATTTTATACAGTCCCTGCATATAAGAAATTGGTGGCATAATGATTCCGGCGTCACCTTGAATGGGTTCGATTAAAATAGCCGCAATCTGGTCTGCTGGAATGTCGCGCGTAAACAAATCAGTGAGTTCTTTCAAATATCGTTTTGAAAAATCTGCCAGTGATTCACCAGGGAAACGCTTGTCTGGATTTGGGAAGGGAATGTGATGAATATCGGGGATCAAAGGGCCAATATCGCGGTGCATATTGCCATCGATAGCAGATAAACTCGCCGCACCTAAAGTTGTACCATGCCAAGAATTTTGAAAAGTTAAAATTACAGATCTTTTGGTGTAGCTTCGCGCAAACTTTACAACCGCCTCAGCAGCTTCAGATCCAGAAGTACTAAATGAAACTTTTTTCGGTGTTTTTCCGGGAGCCAAAAGTGCTAATCGTTTTGCCAATTTAATAGCAGGTTCATGATAAAAATAGCCAGAGATGTAATGAATCAGTTTGTCCGTCTGATTGTGAATGGCAGCTACTACTTTTGGATTACTATGACCAACGTTGACTGCTGATGCACTGGCTAGAAAGTCGATATAAACATTGCCATCCACGTCCCAGACTTTTGCTCCCTTGCCATGATCCACGACTAAATCAAACTTGGAAACACGGCCAGCTGGTGCAACGTATTGGTGATCTATTGCAATTAATCGTTGACGTTCAGGATTTTTTGATTGGCTCACGGTTAAACACTTCCTAATTAAACAAATTTGCATTGATTATAGCACAGCAATTTTTGTCCGTTCGTTTTATAATGAAACTATCAATAAAATACGGAGGATTAAGCATGAAACGCGTTTTAGTAATGGGGATAAATAATCTGGTTGGACAAGCTTTGTTGGAAATGATAAAAAAAATTGATGATTCTGAACTTCAATTTATGTTTATTGATAATGATGTGGCAGGAAAAAATGCTAAAATTGACTTTCAATCAGCAGATCAGTTAGCACCAAAACTTAAGTTAGCCGATATTTTGGTTATAAATACCGTTGATTGGGATGCAGATTACATGTTAGACGCAATAATAGATGCTATTGAAATGCAGACAATTAATTTGGATAAGATTATTTTTCGGACAGTTGCTGGCGTTAATGACGAATACCCGCTCGAAAAAATTCAGATTGCAAAAAAGGATCCTGTAGAATTTATAAAACAGCAACAATATGCGGGAAAATTAGTGGATGAGTCAGAAATTCCGTACACCATTATTCGGCCTAGCAACATTGCGGAAACTACTGGTCCGGATTATAAATTAATTGAAGAAGGACAATCGATGCAAGATGCGAAAGATGTGAGTGCGCACAGCGTTGCAAAGGTTATGATGCAAGCTATTCAAACGAATGATTTACTTAATCAATCGATTGGAATTTGTGGCTGAAAAGTTTGCCAAAGTTCTGTATAATAATAGTTAGATTCGAACATACGTGCGCATTTATTAAAAGATGAGCAAATTGTCTTTTCGCGTTTGCCTTAACAGTTTTCATATAGAAGATAAATTTTTTAAACATAAAAATTAGTTTTGAGAAAAGAGGCATTTAATGACATTAAAATTTATTCTGGGTAAAGCCAGCCGGGATGGACAAGGCGCGATGATTGACCAAGTGGATCAAGTGTTAAGTGAAAATTCGCAAAACCGTGTCTATTATATCGTACCCAATCACGTTAAATTTCAATCAGAATTAACAGTCCTAAATGAATTACGCAAACGGCATAGTCAAAATAGTCATACTTATGCTCAGAATCAGTTGCAAGTCTTTTCGTTTTCACGATTAGCTTGGTATTTTATGAAAAATGAGCCAATTTATCAGGTCCCTCGTCTATCAAAAGCGGGCGTAGCGATGTTAATCGATCGAATTATTTTAGAACATCAAGATGAATTAACTGTGTTTAATGGTGAGCAGACGCAGCCCGGATTTATTCAGCAACTTGCTAGTCAATTTGATGAACTTCAAAAGGGCCGAATATCGGCAGAAGATTTGGTGAATCTGACTGATGAAGTTAATAGTAATGAAAATTCTACTGTTGATTTAACTGCCAAGATGCACGATCTATCGATTATTTATACTGCTTTTGAAGAAGAAATGCTTGGAAATTATGTAGATAGTAATACGTTAATACAAGCCTTGTGCGAATATTTAGCTACTCAGGATTTAAGTCAAATGGTGTTTTTCTTTGACAGTTTTTCTTCATTATCAGCTCAAGAGATGAAATTAGTTCAAGTTTTAATTGAAAATGCCAAGGCCGTTGTTGTAGGACTGGTCTTGGATCGTCCTTATTATGACAAATTGCCCGAACCAGAGAACTTGTTTTATGAATCTGGTAAAACCTATTTCAAACTTTATCAATTTGCGCAGGCAAAGCATTTACAAGTACAAACGGATACGTATGCTAAAAAATCTCGGGTAATCTCTGATTTAGTTAAATTAGAGGATTTTTGGATAAAGGCCACAAATTTAGAACCAACCGAGGTCACAACTTTATCTGATCAAAACGCGATTCAGATTTTTCGAGCAGATAGTCGGCAAACTGAGGTGGAACAAATTGCGTGTAAGATAAGGCAGGCCGTGGCTAATAATCCCCAAATTCATTATCGTGATTTTTCGATTTTGACGCGTCATTTGGATACATATGCCACAGTTTTGAATCCAACTTTTGATGAATATGAAATTCCTTATTTTAATGATTTACAAATTTCAATGAAAGATCATCCATTTGTGGCCCTAATTGAGGCACTGTTTGCGGTTAAAGATCATTATTATCGTTATCAAGATGTCATGCGCTTATTAAAAACTGAGCTGCTGATACCAACCGTAGATGAGCAGCCAATGCCAATTGAAGCATTTAGACGGGCCAAAGATTTAACTGAAAATTTGGTTTTGAAAAATGGATACGAGGGTGGTCGCTGGCTTCAAAAGGAAGACTGGCAATACCTACGTTTTAATTCAACTGATTTTGGAACTCAAACTGATCAAGATTTGGCAATTACGAAACAAATTAATTTGATTAAGAACTATATTCGTCGCGTATTACCCCCATTTTTCAAAGCTTTAGATAATGCGAAAACTGGTAAAGAAGGGGTCACGGTTTTATACAAATTTTTGATTGACCAGGGCGTTGCCGATCGACTCAAACAATGGCGTGATGAGGCGGTTGATAGAGGTGATTTATCAAAAGCAGCTCAACCAGAACAGACTTGGCAAACTTTTTGCGATATGTTGGACGAGTATGTGGCCATTTTAGGTGATCGTGAATTTACAATTGATAACTTTTCAGCACTACTGAAGGCAGGCTTTGAGGGTGCTTCTTATTCCTTAATTCCATCGACTTTAGATCAAGTCATGATTTCGGAAACAGGAATGGCACAAATGGGTGATCGTAAGTACACCTTCATTATGGGAGCCACCGATGCGGTGATGCCGGAGCAATTTAATAACCAGGGAATTTTAACTGATGACGATTGCGACAAATTACAAGATGACTTAAAAGAGGATCAGTTTTTTGCCAGCAACAACAACCAACAAGCTCATTTTGAACGTTATTTGAACTATGCGGCGTTTCTGTCAGGTTGCAAAGGGCTAATTCTGTCGTATGCCAGCAGTGATGGTGAAGGCGCTGAACAGAAAATTTCTCCCTATGTAAAAGAAATTAAAACGCATTTCCAAATTACGGATTCACAAGTCTTAAAGTACTTTGATCGGCCAAAAGTTGACGAAGAATCGGTAGTTGATTTTTTGGGTTCGAAACGAAGTACATTAACTCATTTATTGCAGGTAAGTCGTGATAGTAAAAGTATTAAAAAAATGGTTAAGCCAAATTGGCAGTACATTTACCGTGTTTTAAACAACGATCCGCAATTAGGTGAGCTAACCAAGCGTGTATTTGAAAGTTTGACTTATAAAAATGAGCCTGTGAAACTGTATCCAGAAATTGTTCAGGGACTATATGGCGACACGATTAATACTTCAATATCAAAGCTTGAAGAGTTTTATCAAAATGAGTATGCCTATTTCTTGAAATATGGCCTTAAGCTGCAAGAAAGGAATGTCTTTGAACTTTCACCAGCAAGCACGGGAGAATACTTTCATATGGCATTAGATCACTTTGTGAAGCTAATTGGCCAGCAAAATCTGGAAATTAATCAGTTATCAGATTCAGAGTTGGATAATCTTTTAAATGAAGTAGTCAAGACAATTAAAACGGAACCCCAGTTTGAAATCTTGGGTAGCTCAAATCGAATGCACTATATCAATGACCAATTAAACCAAACGATCAAACAAATGCTGAAAATTTTCGTTTTACAAAGTGATAATTCTAAAATGCGGCCAGTTCAAACAGAAGTATTATTTGGTCATGTCGGTTCAGAGGCAGGATTGCATTCTCTTGACTTCGAGGTGGCACCAACTAAAAAAGTTCATATGCGTGGCAAAATCGATCGGATCGATGAACTTAATTTAACTTCAGAAAATGGTCAATCACAGAAATACTTTGGGATTGTTGATTATAAATCCAGTGATCATGACTTTAACTTTAGAGATATTTACTATGGTCTGGCAATGCAGATGCTAACGTATATAGACGCCTTAAAACAAAATATTAACCTAATTGATCAGGATAAGGATTCACCACTGATCTCAGGGGCATTATATATGCACCTGCAAAACCCTGCCGTTAATGTAAACAAATTGCGTAATACGGATTCAGATACCGTTCAAAAGGAACTTTTAAAGCAAACTAAATATAAAGGGATTATCCTAAGTGATCCAGATTTACTGGATAATTTAGATACGAAACTAGATTCTGGTAGTTCTTTAATTTATCCCTTCAAGAAAAATAAAGCCGGGAAATATTCGTCTTATGATAATCATATTGTGACACAAGAGGAATTGACAAGGTTAATTAAGCATGCTGAACGAAAGATTGTGGAAGCTAGTAAGAAAATCTTTGCGGGCGAGTTGAAGTTAAACCCAGCTCGTTGGCCAGATACACATACGGCTCTGCAATACTCACCATATAAGTCAATTATGCAGTTTGATGAGATGTTGCCTGAAAATAATTATCATAAACTTGAGAATTTGAGCGGTAAAGATGTTTTGGCGAAACTGAAGGAAGAGGATGATGAGCATGGGGAAAAGTAGGTATACAAAAGATCAGCAGCAAGCGATTAGTCATAGCGGTCATAACGTGCTTGTCTCGGCCTCAGCAGGTTCTGGTAAAACATCGTTGCTCGTTCAACGAGTTATTAAAAAAATATTAGGTGGTACAGATGTTGATAAATTACTGGTAGTTACCTTCACGGATGCGGCAGCTAAAGAAATGCATGACCGAATTCAGGGTGCAATAAACGATCAAATTCGCATTGAAAAAGATGCCGGTCAACGACATCATTTGATCGAGCAGCTCACCAAATTAAATACGGCTAATATTAGTACAATTCATGCATTTTGTTTATCGATTATCAAACGATATTATTACGTGATTGATTTAGATCCCGTTTTTCGACTTTTAACTGATGATACAGAAGGGATTCTCCTACGAGAGGAAGTGTGGAGTGATCTGCGCGAGTCGCTTTATGAATCAGAGGGAGAAATATTTTCTCAACTTACAGCAAATTTCTCAAATGATCGCAGTGATGATGGTTTTACTGACTTAATGTTGCGAGTATATGATTTCGCAAATGCTACTGCTGATCCTAATAAGTGGTTGAAAAGTCTACCTGAGGTTTACAAGATTGATGGCGATCTTGATGATACAAAATTTTATCAAGAACAAGTCGTGCCGGTCGTTAAATCAGAGTTACAAAATAGTTTGGAAGAAGCAAGGTCACTTCAAAATATGATTGAAGTGGGAAGTACAGATCTAGATAAATTAAGACCCATAATTGATGCTGATGTGAATCAAATTAAAGATGTTTTGGACACGGGATTAAGTGATTGGGATACCTTACGTGGTAAGTTACAAGGATTTACATTTGGCACAATGCGGGGTGGTAAGCGTACTGATGACGTTAAAGCCTTTAAGCAACGTGTTAAAGAAATTCGTGGTGACACTAAAACTGGTTACAAAGCGCGTATTCAGGAACTAACTAATAAATATTTTAGTTTAGATAAAGTCCAAATGACCGAAGTCTTAAAGAATTCGGAAACTTTGGTTGTGGAACTATGCAAGGTGACCCTTGCATTTAAGGAAGCTTATGCGGCCGAAAAACGACGTCGTCAGATCCTCGATTTTAGTGATCTGGAACATTTTGCCATGCAAATTTTGAATGGTGATTCAGCAGAGTCTAAAAGTGCACGGACAGCCTATCAAAAACAATTTGATGAAGTGATTGTGGATGAATACCAGGATATCAACCCGTTGCAGGAGGCTATTTTAACAAGTGTGACGACTGAAGATCCTGGCAATATGTTTATGGTTGGGGATGTCAAACAGTCTATTTATGCATTCCGGTTAGCAGATCCTCATCTGTTTATCGGGAAAGATCAAGCATATCAAGCAGATGATGCGAGTGGTGAGCGAATAATTTTATCGCAGAATTTTCGATCTGTACAAAATGTTGATAATTTTACCAACTTGATTTTTGAACAATTAATGGATCGGAATTTGGGTGAAATTCCATATGATGAAGACGCCAAGCTCGTATACGGCGCGAAGTATTATCCTGATGATGCCTCAAAAGAAACTGAGGTTTTAGTTTATGATGATGAAAAGGCGGGTTCACCTCATAATTCTGAAGAGTCAACTAGTTTTGAAATTGACGATAAATCACGTGGCCAAGTTGCACTAGCGGGTCAACGGATAAAGCAACTGATGGCAGACAAAACACTTATTTATGATAAGGACAAGAAAGAGGAACGTCAGTTAGCATACAGTGATATTGTGCTATTAACGCCGACCAGAAGAAACAATTTAACGATTGTTGAGTTGTTTAAACAGATGGGAATCCCGGTAGTGGTAAATGATGCGCAAAACTATTTTCAAACTACTGAAATTGCGATCATGATGGCTCTTTTAAAGGTTATTGATAATCCCTACCAGGATATTCCTTTAGTTGCTGTTTTGCGGTCACCAATTGTGAATTTAAACGAAAATGAATTAGCGTTCTTACGAATTAATAATAAAACGGGTGATTATTTTCAGGCCGTGATGGATTTTTATAAACATTTTGATTCGAACTCCAGTCAACCCTTTCAAGCAAAAGTATTTAAAAAAATTAGCCATTTCTTGGAACAATTGAAGCATTTTCAGGATATTGCAAACCAAAATCAGTTAGCTACTTTAATTTGGACAATTTATAGTGAAACAGGTTTTCTTGATTATGTAGGTGGAATGCCAGCTGGACAGCAACGACAAGCCAACCTGCATGCCTTGTATGAGCGTGCTCGCGGTTATGAGCAGACTAGTTTTAAAGGCCTATTTCAGTTCGTTCGATTTATTGAACGGATGCAAAAACGGAGTAAAGACTTAGCAGAAGTTCCGATTAATAGTGATGAAGAAGCCGTTCAGGTTATGACGATTCATGGTAGTAAAGGCTTAGAGTTTCCAGTGGTGTTCTTGATGGATGCCTCGCATCAATTTAATACGGATTCTATGAAAGGTAAATATATTCTAGATTCCAAAGAGGGGATTGGGATTACTTATCTGAACCCAGAAACACGTGTCCAGGTTGATACGCCACAAAAATTGGCAATTATTGATCATGTCAAAAGAAGTAGCTTGGCTGAAGAAATGCGCCAACTCTATGTAGCGTTAACACGGGCCGAACAAAAATTAATCATTATTGGTGCGTGTGACACACAAGAAAAATTACTAAAGAAATGGCAAACTGCTTGGCGAAGTGACCAGTTACTATTAACTGAAGCGACCCGTTTAAATTCCAATAACTTTCTAGATTGGATAGGTGAGGCATTAGTTCGCCATCCGAAGTTTAATCAAGAATCAGAGGGAGAAAATCCTTTAGCCGCTTTAAGTGGAGATACTTCTGAATTTGAAGTTCAGTTTAAAACAAAGGCTGATCTGCAAGGAATCGTTGGGATTCAAACAGACAAAGAACAAAAGGATTGGTGGCAAGAGTTTGAAAAAGCCATAGGTGAATTAGATGTTGCCAGCATAGATGCGCAGAAAATTGATCGAGTGCTGAACTTCAAATATCCTCATGAAGTTGCAACCCAGACTACCGCTTATCAATCTGTTTCGGAAGTTAAACGCCTATTTGATGATCCAGACAGCCTTGAAATGGGACTTTCAACTGTAGAACAAGACCAAAAATTAAAAGCTCAAAATCGTTATGTGTCTAGTAATTTAGCGACACCTAAATTTTTACAAACTGCTGCCAAACCGAAACCAACAGAGATCGGGACAGCGACGCATTTAATTTTGCAAGAAATTTCATTAACGGAAAAGCCTACTGAAAAGAGTGTAAAAGATCTTATTGGCGAATTGGTTATGAACAAAGCTTTGGCGCCCGAGGTTGCAGAACTAGTTGATGTAGATAATATTTTAAGATTTTTTGATTCTAGTTTGGGGAAAATATTATTAGATGTACCAGAAAAAGTTCATCGTGAAGTTCCATTTTCTTTGCTGATGCCGGCCAACCAATTATTTAGTGGTTTTAAAGATTTTTCTAATGATGAAGAAACGCAAATCTTAATTCATGGAATTATTGATGGGTACGTTGAATTGGAAGACCGAGCAATTTTATTCGATTACAAAACGGATTACGTAAAACCGGGCAGTCCAAAAAATGGGGTTCAAAATATCATTAATCGTTACGCTGGCCAAGTTAATTTATACGCGGCGGCGTTAACTGATATTTTGAAACACCCAGTAGAGGAATGCTATTTGTATTTACTTTCAATTGGTGAATTGGTTGAAGTTCAGTAGTCTGATTACTTTAAGAACAATTGATAGGCTAATCTTAGTTCCTTGGGATCTTCATCCAGCAAGACAGTTCCACAATAAGCAAAGCCACATTTAGTAATCAGGTGTTGCATGAGTTTGTTGTCGGGGTGGGTATCAATTCGAACTTGGTTATAGCCTAATTGGCTTGATAATGTCAGCAAACCGGAAATCATTTTTTCAGAGAGATGTTGGCCACGAAAATCAGCGGACATGGCGATTCGATGAATTGAAGCATATTTTGCAATTGCTGGTCCTTCCCAGGCACCATCATTAATGACATCATAATTCTTATCGTGATCATGTAGCAATGCGGCGGTTCCAGCAATTTGTCCGTCAATCATCAGGACATAGCTTATTTGGTTGGTCACATCGGCCTGAAGATCAGGTAATGATGGATAGCCATCTTGCCACTGATCAATATTTTGAGATTTTAGAAACTGTTGGTAAGTCTTGAAGCGTTGTTTTTCTTAAATATGCAATCGTCAAGAGAGACACTTCCTTAGTAATTTTTAGGATCTAATTTTACCCCAAAATAATCAGAATGTCATCTGGCTAATAAGTATAAAATAAATAATAGGAGCCGTTTAACTACAATTATTGCAGTTAAACGGCTCCTATTTTTGTAGCTATTTAGTCAGTTGCGTCGTTTACTTTTTTTGCGGCCTTGTCTTTTAAATCAGCCTTTTTATCCTTGAGTTTTCCAGTTTCCTTTTGTGTCTTACCTTCTAACTCTTTGGAATTATCACCGGTTGCTTTTCCGGCTTCTTCCTTGGCCTTACCAATGGTTTTATCTTTTAATGCGTCGAACTTATCGTTAGTTTTTGACATTTCTAAAGCCTCCTTATGGTTTGTATAACCATTATCTTTGTTTTGGAGAGAAACGTCAACAAGTTTGCCTATTGATAAAATTTTATGGTTTTAGTTTTTAATAGTTTCTAAAAGTGCAAATGGTTGAAACTCAAACTGTAAGCATTATAATTACAGTTGAAATCAAGAAAAGGGGTTTTATAAATGAGTAAAGTTATTATCTTGGGGGCTGCTGGACATATTGCCCGACTTGCAGCAAAACAATTAATCAAAGAAACAGATGCACAATTAACATTGTTTGTGCGTCATCCAAAAAAGTTAACAGATGTTAATCAAGATCGTGAAACCATTGTGGTTGGTGATGTAAATAATGAGACTGAATTGACCGCAGCATTGAAGGGACAAGATCTTGTTTACGCAAATCTTGGACCAGATGATACAGATAAAATGATTCCTCACATTGTGAATGCCATGCATAAAGTGGGCTTGAAACGTTTGATTTGGATTTCCACATTGGGTGTCTTTGATGAAGTTCCTGGTAAATTTGGTGATTGGAATAAGCAAATGCTTAATCCAAGTGGCTATCTACCAACGCAATCTAAAGCAGCTAGTGAGATTGAAGCTTCTGATTTAGATTACACAATTATCCGACCTAACTGGTTAACGAATAATGATGAAGTTGACTATGAAACTACCGGTCGTCATGACGAGATGAAAGGAACAGAAGTTTCTCGAAAATCAGTAGCTGATTACGTTGTTAAACTCATTCAAGATCCGAAAAAAGATGTTCGGACCTCAACAGGTTTGAATAAACCAAATACAGATGGCGATAAACCAAGTTTCTATTAATTTTAAATAAACAAAAACGATCATTTGAACCTGGATGTGTTTAATCCAGGTTCAAATGATCGTTTTTTAGTTAAAATTATTTTTTGGTTAGAAACAATCGGTATCCAATGAATAATAATCCGCTGATCGATCCAACTGCAAACAAAGTGAAAATAATGCGGCTGATTATCAGTGTTATCAAAACGAGTGATCTGTCCATAATTTCCCTCCAAATGTTAAAGCGACGTTGTTTTAAAATTATGTGTGGCCGGATCATACACATGTTTAAATAGTAAATTGTCGTGTTTTTCAAAAAAAACATTGTCATTCTCTGAATCAAGATAGAAAAACGAACTTTTCCCGTCATTTTCAAAAAGTAAGCCAGCTTCAGGAGGGTTGATTTCCGTCAGGGATGCTGTTGGTGTGGCCAGGTGAGAGGCAATGTATTTTTTTATTAATTGATAATTCATGGTTAGTTTTCCTCATTTGAAATTGTATTCGTGTTAGTTGTTTCATCAGTATTCAAAATATATTTATTTAAAATATCGGATGAGATTCCGGGCGTTTTTTTGACGATAAATTGCGCTACTGGAGAATCAGATAATTGGGCCTGATAGGCATCATTTGGTAAAAATTGGCTGACACTCAAAAGGATAAAAATCACAAAATAGGCAATGATAATGCTGACAATTCCACCAGCCAGACCGTTTACCTGCTTGATAACCGGAATCCATGTAATTAGACGTGACCAGCGGGCGATCAGACGAACTAGTAACCAACCAATAGCCATCAGGATTATGAAAGAAACGGAACTCATGACGGCCGTATTACCGGCAGAACTTTGATTATTACTGAAACTTGTGGATAGCAAACTGGCTACAGGGCCACACAAAACTTTGGCAAAGATGAAGACGGCAAAATAGCCAATTGTATATAGCAGTTCAACAACGAATCCTTTGTGGAGACCACTAGTAAATTTCCATAGTAAAATGGCAATAATGATAATTGAGAGAAGCATCGCGCCACCTCCTTTAAAGTAAGTACTTTGAATTTACCATAACTTAGAGGTGAATTACGAATAGCTTGAAAAACTTAACATAAATTAAATAGACGACTGGTTGTTTGAATCTATGGCATCAGTGAACAAGCGGTACCTAGTTAACTTTTTTAACGTTTCCGCGCCAAACCCAACCTTTTGCAGTACCATGTTGAGATTTAACGTAGTAATAGATTGCACCATTTTCTACTTTTTCTTGTTTTGTTGCTAACCATTTAGTTTTGGGATAATTTTTTAGATGATGCAATCTTTTGCCACCTGGTTTTGAGTAGATCCATGCAGTGCTATTTTTACGTATATACTTGGCCAATTGCATTTTTTGTGACCATAACACATAGTTTTTATTATAGAGAGTGACCCAATTTGTTTTACCAGTATGATCATTTACCCAATAATAATGTTTTTTACCAAGTCCATTTGCAAACCCTTTTTTCTCCACAATCCAGTCGTGACTGGCCGAATGATGAATGGTAATTACATCACCTCTGTGTAAATTTGCAGTAGCGCAATAGTAACTTAAATAGTCCGGATTTACTGGGTGAACTTTGCTGATCGTTGTTGTCTTGGTGACAATAACTTTTCTTGGAAACGACCACCAGTTAAAACTGTGTGCACTGACACTGGTTGGTATTCCCAGCAAAATAAGGCTTATTCCCAGAATTAGTGTGATTCGTAATTTGCGCATTGAAAAACTCCTCCAATTATTTATACAGCTTTTTATGTCGTCAGATTTGGGCAAAACTGTTTACCTAAATGGAATTTACGCGATAACCAACCGAAATAATGGCATCTAAATTATAGAAATTAGTTAGTTTCGATTGAGTTTTTCCTTTTATGGCACCATGTTGAGTGTTTAGTGCAGATTTTGCACTGATCACTTTTTTATCTAGTTCGCCAGTTTCAAAAATATCTTTTAGGTGTCGATTTATGGTTGTACGATTAACCCCAAATAATTCGGCTATTGATTTTTGAGTTGCCCAAATGGTTTTATTGCCGATAATGACATCAATGCTGACTGCTCTATTATCAGTTTTGTAGAGTAAGAAATTAGCTTTTTCAGTATTCATTATTTTCTTCCATTTTTAAACTGGTCGCAATCTATCACTTTAGAATATGAACATTATGTAAAACTGATTATGACGATTTTTTGTTTGTGAATAACTCCGTGGTGGGCTTTTAGGAATAAACTCAAGCTTTTAATGTCATCAAGAGTATTAGACAAAGTATTTATTTAATAGTCCAAATATTTGTATCAGAGTTAAACTCCCATAAAATCTCCTCTCTCGTTTTTGCAGTGTATTGATCCCATAGGGCACCATTATCAAAATTAGTTGGGTTTCCACAGTCGGCTGGACTAAATGTTGAAATCCAATCACTATAAAAGTCATTTGTATCCGGTTTAATGGCGTAAAAACAAGTAGTATCGCCATAAATAATGTATCCTTGCACACCGTTTAAAATGACCTGCTGATATGTCTGTCCATTATGAAAGACCATGTCTTTAAAATCACTATTAATCTTTACCGAAACAGATGCGCCAGTTGTTCCAATTCTATTGAAATTTGAATCATAAAAGTTAACGCTATATATGATGACTCCATCTATTGCATTTTTATATGGCTTTTCCAAATTAAAAGCATTTTCTGCAGTACTGAAGTTAGATTGAGCCGTTTGAACTTTAGCAATTAAGTTTTGCACATTTGTATTAAATGATGTGTCGATATTGCTGGTTGAAAATTGATCTAACGAGTAAGGAGCTACAAATTGATTTAATTTAGTTACGGCGTCAGAATATACCTTAATGGTTTTGTCGTTGCCTGTTTTATAAAAATCATCGCTTTTAGCAGAATTAAATTTATTATTAATGGTTGCTATTTGTTTATTCAATGCTTGCTATTTGTTTATTCAATGCTTGCTTATCATTTATAGTGAGTGTGTGTAATTTATCATATGCACCTTTTGCGGAGTTATAAGCAGATTGTGTAGTTTGACAAGTATTCAGCAATTTAGTTTCATTGTTGATAAAACTAGAACTAATTTTGCTAGGAGAAGTTGTGCTCTTCAAATATGATGCTACATAGGTATCTAGCTTGGTTACAGCATTATTATATGCAGAGATAGTCTTACTACTATTTGATTTATAAAAATCACTATTCTTAGTTGATTTCAGAGCATTATCAAATTTTGAAATCTTACTCTTTAATACTTTTTTATTGGCTGGTGTCAATACATTTTTAGCGTATTTGTATGTAATCGTATAGGTAGGTTTTTTTGTTAATTTGGTGATCTTACTTGATTTAAGAGTAAAACCTGAATATTTTGACTTAGAAGCGGTATAACAACTAATATTTTTCTTTGGGGCTTTAAACTTGGAATTTAATTTGAGTGTTTGTTTGCTCGTTGCTAGTAGCTTATTACTTGGATCCTTGTAGTAAACAATCATTGAGGCACTTTTAATTGTCTTAGGTAGCGATGCGACTTTAATGGTAATAGTTTTGGTTCGATACTTTTTTTTCGATGCAGAAACTTTTAGAGACTAAGAACCTAATTTACTTACTTTGACTGAATATTTGCCTTTATTAGAGGCTTTTGAAGTACCTAACGTCTTTGATCCATGTTTTACAGTTATCTTTGCTGATTTTGTAGCAGTACCGGTAACTGTTTTTGATGCCGTATTAAGTTTTGATACTTTCAGAACGGTATACTTAGCAGATTTGGCCATAACAGTAGGTGCTGCAGTTAATGGTGTAATGATTGCCAAACATATCACCATTTTTTTAATGAATTTATACATAATAAAAAACTCCTCCAAAATATTTCAGCTTTTTTTGTCATCAGTTTTGGACAGAATTTTTGATTTAGAAACTAATTCAGATATCTAATTGTGTTCTTTATCAATCATTTTTTTAACTTGTTTATCGAAATCAGATGTTATTTTTTGAGTTTTATTAAATTCGTCATATTCCTTTGAAGCTTTATTTTTAGCGCTTTTCATGGAGATGGATCCATTATCGGGAAGTACTGCATATTCTCGAAATGATAAGAAACGATCAATGCTATCAGAAAATTCTTGCATAGTAAAAGTGTTGTGTCGTTCGGTTAGATCCTCTACATAATCAAAATAGCTGGATACATTACGTTCAAGTTTTCTAATTTGATCTTTATCTAAATAGTTTTTAGCAACTTGGGCATCTGATTTTAAAACGCGCCCATTAGGTGAATTTTTCCACGTGGTTAGTCCCATGTGTGGCTTGCTATGGTCAGCGTGTTTGTAAATGATTTCGGCGCCTGTTTGTCCTGTAATAGCGTAGTGAAATTTATTTTGCACGGTAGCATAGAAGTTTTTGGTGACTAGACTTTTAGGGTCGTAGTCTGAACTGATTTCCGCAAAGATATCTGTAACCTTCTGCCATACTCTTCTTTCACTAGCGCGAATTGAACGTACTCTTTCAAGCAGTTCATCAAAGTAATCTTTATCAAGCAAATTAGAGCCCTGTTTCAGCCGTTCATCATCAATGGCAAATCCCTTTATCATATACTCATCAAGGGTCCGGGTAGCCCACTGACGAAAGTGGGTAGCTTGGATGGAATTTACGCGATAACCAACCGAAATAATGGCATCTAAATTATAAAAAGAAGTTAGTTTTGATTGAGTTTTTCCTTTTATAGCACCATGTTGAGTGGTTATTACACTTTTTGTAACAACCACTTCTTCATTTAATTCTCCAGAAGTAAAAATATCTTTTAAATGGCGACTTATGGTAGCAATGCTAACTCCAAATAATTCGGCTATTGATTTTTGAGTAGCCCAAATGGTTTTATCACTGATAATGACATCAATGCTGACCGCTCTATTATCGGTTTTGTAGAGTAAGAATTTAGCTTTTTCAGTATTCATTATTATTTCCCCCATTTTTAAACTAGTCGAAATCGATCACTTTAGAATACGAACATTCTGTAGAACTGATTTTGACAATATTTTATCTGTGAATAACTTTTTTAGTCATCATGAATAAGTACGTGTTAAGCCGTTTTACTTTTTTATTTTTCTGCGTCTGTATTTTCGCGTATGAAAAACACTATGTTTAATTTTGTCGTTCTCATCATCAGTGTTGGCTGTAGCATTGCTTATGCCTATGGATAAAAACATAAACAGCGCAAAAGCTAGAGCTAAAATGCCACGTTTATTTTTCATTTGATCCTCTTCTATCTAAAATTCGAATAGGTTCCTTAATTAAATGCTGATTAATATATTCATTTCTCATAATCTTTTGAAACCGCCACGGTTTATTAAATTATTTTCCTACTGCCATTTATACTGTCATTTGTATCTTTTAATCAGTTGTATAAAAAATAAAAAGGTTGGTACAATAGGCGGTTAAAGTCGCCTATCCGTACCAACCTTTTTCTATCAATGGACCCTAACGGATTTGAACCGTCGACCTCTTACATGCGAAGCAAGCGCTCTCCCAGCTGAGCTAAGGGCCCAAAAAGCTTACTTAACCAGTATAACGCAAAACTGCAGAAGAAGAAATTTAAACTTTTGAGTACTTTCAAAGCTAAATAGACAAAAAGATAGAACAGATTGTATTCTGTTCTATCTTTTAACTTAACAAACTTATTTACTTAATCGTTTTCTCGAAAACCAAGCTAGACCGCTCAACAACACAACACCTATCACAACTAGTAAAACATCTCTGCCACTCCCAGTTTGAGGAAGGACACCTTTGATAGCTTTTTTAACTTTCTTAGCTAACGTTGTGTTTTTCTTAGTATGAGGTGTTTTATGCTGAACCTTTTGTACTTTTGGTTTAACAGGTGGTTTAGGATTTGGTTTATTGGGTACCTTAGGCGTCTTGTGTTGATTTGGTTTATTAGGCTTATTAGGATTAGGAGTATTTGGAATAAGCGTATTGGTAAAGCTGTTTCCAGCCTGTTTGCTTGTGTAACCAGACACTTTTTCTTCCTTAACTGTATAAGCAATTAATTTACCATTGGAATCATATTTCGCTAAATTAGAGAAACTATACTTCCAATCATCGGCGGCAGTAACTTTCTTACTGTCGATTTTATTACCATTCTTATACAAATCAATGGTAATGCTATCAGGCCGCGTATGATCCGAATTGTTATCGTCTTTCCAAGTCTTGGTTCCGCTGATATTAGTTTCGCCAGTAACGGTATTTGTGAAGTCATTGCCATCTTGTTTACTTGCGTAATCAGATACTTTTTCTTCGTTAACCGTGTATTTGTTTAACTTACCATTGGAATCATATTTCGCTAGGTTAGAGAAGCTATATTTCCAATCGTCGGCGGCAGTAACTTTCTTACTATCGACTTTGTTATCATTCTTGTATAAATCAATGGTGATGCTATCAGGACGCGTGTGATCCGAATTATTGTCGTCTTTCCAGGTCTTAGTCCCACTGATATTAGTTTCGCCAGTAACGGTATTTGTGAAGTCATTGCCATCTTGTTTACTTGTGTAACCAGTGACAGGAGCTTCTTTAACTGTAAATTTATTTGGGTTACCTTGAGAATCATATTTCGCTAGGTTAGAGAAACTATATTTCCAATCATTAGCGGCAGTAACTTGTTTACTGTCGACTTTATTGCCATTCTTATACAAATCAATGGTGATGCTGTCAGGCCGTGTATGATCTGCGTTATTGTCATCATTCCAAGTCTTTGTCCCACTAATTGCAGTTGGTTCAGACACGGTATTGGTAAAGTTGGTTCCATTTTGAGTGCCTGTATAATCAGGAACCTTTTCTTCAGAGACCGTATAGTTAATTGAGTTGCCTTGGTCATCATACTTTTCTAGATTTGAGAAATTATATTTCCAATTATCTGCGGCAGTAACTTGTTTACTATCTACCTTGGTACCGTTCTTGTATAAATCAATGGTGATACTGTCCGGACGTGTGTGATCGGCATTTCGGTTATCAAGCCATGTCTTTTCACCACTAACTGCGGTGGTGCCAGAAACAGTGTTGGTGAAGTTGGTACCAGATTGATTGCTTGTATATCCTGGCACCTTTTCTTCGGAAACAGCATATAAAATTCGGTTACCCTGAGCATCATATTTGGCTAAATGAGAGAAGTCATATTGCCAATTAGTAGCTGCACTAACTTGTTTGGTAGCAATTTGTGTGCCGTTCTGAGACAAGTTAACGGTGATGTGATCAGGACGCGTATTGTTGACGTTGTTGCTATCATTCCAAGTTTTGTTACCAGCAATTTCAGTTTCGCCAGTAATCGTATTTGTAAAGTCGTTATTCGTTTGACTACCTGCGTAGCCCGGAACAGCTTCTTCTTTTACGCTGTAAGTAATTAAATTACCATCGGCGTCGTATTTATCTAAATTATCAAAACTATATTTCCAGTTGTCAGCAGCAGTAACTTGTTTACTATCAACTTTGGTGCCGTTTTTGAACAAATCAACGATAATGCTATCTGGTCGGGCACCATCAGCATTGTT
Organism: Pediococcus damnosus; assembly: GCF_001611155.1. Classification (NCBI taxonomy): domain Bacteria; kingdom Bacillati; phylum Bacillota; class Bacilli; order Lactobacillales; family Lactobacillaceae; genus Pediococcus; species Pediococcus damnosus. The sequence continues at coordinate 900,512 of NZ_CP012294.1, read as the reverse complement.
ATTGTCGGCCCAAGTCTTGGTTCCACTAACGGAGGTTGTACCAGTTAAGGTGTTTGTGATGTTATCGCCATCTACCTTGCTGGTATATCCTGGAACGGCATCTTCTGTCACAGTATACGAATTATCTTTTCCGGTGGTGCTATCATACTTATCTAAATCCTTGAAACTGTATTGCCAATTGTCGGCCGCCGTGACGGTCTTGCTGTCAACCTTTGAACCATTCTTTAATAGGTTCACGGTGACACTGTCTGGCCGGGTATGATCAGCATTATTGCCATCCATCCATGTTTTAGTACCACTAATATTGGTTTTATCAGCAACGGTATTTGTGAAGTTGTCACCATCTTGTTTGGTTGTATAACCAGTAACAGGGACTTCTTTAACGGTATATTTATTTAAATTTCCTTGAGCATCATATTCATCTAAGTTTGAAAAACTATATTTCCAATTATCGGCCGCGGTTACCGTTTTACTGTCAGTCTTTGTACCATTCTTATAAAGATCAACGGTGATACTGTCCGGCCGGGTGTGATCAGCATTATTATTGTCTACCCATGTTTTTGTACCATCGACCTTAGTAGTACCAGAAACAGTATTGGTAAAATCATCGCCATCTTGCTTGCTTGTGTAGCCTGGAACCTTTTCTTCAGAAACAGCATATAAAATCCGGTTACCCTGAGCATCATATTTGGCTAAATGAGAGAAGTCATACTGCCAATTAGTTGCTGCACTAACTTGTTTGGTAGCAATTTGCGTTCCATTCTGCGACAAGTCAACGGTGATGTGATCAGGGCGGGTATTGTTGGCGTTGTTGTTGTCATTCCAAGTCTTGTTACCAGCAATTTCCGTTTCGCCCGTGATCGTATTTGTAAAGTCGTTATTCGTTTGACTACCTGCATAGCCCGGAACATCTTCTTCTTTTACAGTGTACGTAAATGCTTTACCGTCGGCGTCGTATTTATCTAAACCATCGAAACTATATTTCCAATTATCAGCAGCGGTAACTTGTTTACTATCAACCTTGGTACCGTTTTTGAACAAATCAACGGTAATGCTATCTGGTCGAGCGCCATCCGCGTTGTTGTTGTCGGCCCATGTCTTGGTCCCGCTAACGGAGGTTGTACCAGATAAGGTGTTTGTAATGTTATTGCCATCTACCTTGCTGGTGTAATTCGGTACGGTATCTTCAGAAACTGTGTAGGGGATTTCTTTTCCGTTACTATCATTTTTATCTAAATTATCGAAACTATATTGCCAATTATCTGCAGCAGTAATTGTCTTACTGTCAACCTGCTGACCATTTTTTAAGAGGTTTATAGTGACACTATCAGGACGGGTATGATTGGCATTATTGTCATCAGACCAAGTTTTGGTTCCACTAACCGAAGTTTTATCAGCTGAATTCAATGTATTGGTAATATCAGTTCCATTTACTGCTACTGCACTCGTGTAACCATCTACTGGATCCTCAGTCACCTTATACTTATTTTCCTCAGTCCCAGTTTTATTTACATATTTATCTAGTCCAGTAAAACTGTATTTCCATTTATCAGCGGCAGTTACCTTTTTACTGTCAATTTTCGTATCATTTTTAAGCAGATTAACCGTTATACTATCCGGACGTTTACTGCTTGCGTTGTTGTTATCGTCCCAAGTTTTAGTCCCACTGATTGAAGTTGTGGCAGAATTTGTAACTGCAAGTTTCTGATTAAGATCTGTGTCTGAACCTTCTTTAATCGTAAATGGTATGGGTGTGTTGTCCAATTTATAACCATCTGGTGCTGCAGTTTCAGTAAATTTGTAAGAGCCGGATGCCAGTTTAGATACTGAAATGGTCCCATTGCTATCTGTTGTAAGATTTTGTTCAAATTTGGGATCATCGTCCTTTGTCAAACTGAATTCAGCACCTTGTAAGGATTTGCCAGTATTGCTGTCGGTCTTGTTAAGCGTGACTGAACCGTCATAACCGCCTGCAGTACCGCCGCCACCCCACGGAACATCTCGTTGGCTAGTGTTACCATCACCGGTACCGGTGCCGCTACCTGTATAGGCTGCGGATACTTTGTTTGACCAAGTGTAGCCGGTATCCGGGTTAAGATTAGGTACCTTTACACTGGCATTGTAAACAATACTAATGGCAGTAGTGATGTTGCCCAAATCAATTGTAAGAGTATTACCGTCCTGAGTTACTTTTGCGTCTTTATCTCCAGTTGCTGTAAATTCGCCATTTGCATAAGTCCCTGTTTGAGCTTTTAATGATCCGGCTATGTACTCTTGTCCAGAACCAAGGGTGTCCGTTAAGACAACGTTATTTACATTTTTGCCATCGCGATTTAATAATAAGTTCCAATATAATTTGGTTGGAATACTATCAACTTCACTTGGGGCATCAACCCAACCGTTTTTGTTGATGAATCCAGTATTAGTTGCACCGTTGTTGGTAGTACCTATAACGTTAAGCGATAGGGTTCCCTTTCGACCGTGACTGTTAAATGCTTGAGTAAACGTAATTGTCCCAGTATGTTCGCCAGCTTTTATAGTCACAGTACCAATTTGTGTGCCATCTTCATCTTTGATGGGTACAGTTGTATCAGACTGTGGCGTAACTGTACTTGGTAAAGTTACGGTTGCGGTGTCACCAACATTGATTGTAACGTTGTCAGCTATTGTCCAATTATAATTAACTTTATAATTTGTACCGTTATCCAGGCTAGTTTCATCTGTAACATTATTTCCAGAACTATCTGTAATTTTCGCACCACCGGCTCCCAAACCATCAACGGTAATCCCCGCAGCATTAGCTTTTTGAGAAGTCATGCTGGAAGGAGAAGGAAACGATGTGAAAATCGACATTAACATTGCGACTAGCATTAGAATCGCTTGGAATCTCCGTTTAATTGTATTTGTCATAATAAGCACCCCACATTTTTTAACTTTTAACTTACATATCATTTGCGAATAAATTGGTACACTTACATGTATATATTATCATTTATTGCCGGTAATACTTACATTAATTTGGTTATCTTTACTTTTTTTCAGAAACGTTTATGCAAATACTTCCGATTACTTGAATGCAATTTTTAATTAAGACATGCAAAATCTCCCCAAAATACTTAAGCTGTTATTTTTAAGAATGAGTCATTGATAGTGAACTCATTTATAAGGCTGTTCCATGTTTTAATTATTGTTCTAGGATATAATGAAGGTAATAAATAATACGAGGAGATGATGACGTGCGCACAAAGAAGATTTTAAAAGTAGCTGGCATATCGTTAATCGGGGTGGCTGCTAGTCTTGGAATCAGTAGTTTGGTGAGTTATCAGATGGGGATTAAAACCACTAGTTCGCAGAAGAGACATGCCATTCGTAAAGCCCATAAAAAGGATGACACATTAGATAGTTATGACTGGTATAAACAGTTGGTCAAACAAACCTGGTTTATTCGGGCTGAAGATGGCATTCATTTAGCAGCTGTTTACCTTTCCAATGATAGCGATAAAACAGTTATTCTGGCGCACGGCTACCATAATGTTCATGATCAAATGATTCCGTATGCGAAAATGTTCATGGATTTAGGGTATAACGTCTTAATGCCAGATGCACGTGGCCACGGTGTCAGTGATGGTCACATTGTGGGCTTTGGCTGGTTAGATCGGCGTGATTATATCAAATGGACTGAAGAAATTAATAAACGAAGTACAAGCAAGCAGAAAATCGTGCTGTTCGGTGTCAGTATGGGGGCAGCCACTGTTCTAGCGGCAGCTGGCGAACCTGATTTACCATCAAATGTGGATGCCGTTATTGAGGATAGTGGGTTTAGCTCAGCTCAAAAGGAATTTAGTTATCGTTTGGGCCATCACTACTTTCTTCCACCATTTCTTAGCACATTTGTGAGTCTTATGACACGCGTGACCGGTGGTTATTCACTTAAAGAGGCTGACATTGCTCATCAAGCAGCTAATATCTCAATTCCTGTTTTGATGATTCACGGGGATTCAGATCGGTATGTGCCGGTTGAAATGATGGCTGAGATTAAGGCTTCACTTGCAAAAAAGCTGCCAAAAGAAAGTCATAAAGTTCATGGCGCAGATCATGTGCAATCACGCAAAGCAGATCCTGAGAAGTATCAACAAACAATTGAAGAATTTCTAAAACAATGGGTAGACAAAAACTAAATATCTTATAATGAAGAGATTGGGAAAAGTGCTTTCCTAGTCTCTTATTTTTCTGCTCTTTAGTTTTATATCTAAAACGTGGAAAACAAGGCAGATTTCTCCGCTTAGCTACGATAACCAAATGATTCTCAAACCGAATCGTTAGGTTATCTAGGCTATGCTCGAAATCTAATCGCCTTATTTCCCACTCTTTTTTATAAAAATTATGATAATGTCGCTATTCGTCTGGTTTTCGGTTAAATTCGTATGGTAAACTAGAGCGTATTGATTATAAAATTAAGAGTGGTGAGTTTCGGTGACAGAAATAAGACCAAACTTCCTAATGATCGTGAACCCCTTTGCAGATGCTGGACAGGCTAAAAAAATTTGGCAAAAAATTGAAGTTCAATTGAAGGAAGAAAAAGTAAATTATAGAGTAGAAATGACAGATCATCCCGGAAACGGGGTTCAGCTTGCCCGTGATTTTGCGCTCCATCACAAGTTGGGTGAAAAATGGGTAGTTGTTGCTGTTGGCGGTGACGGAACCTTGCACGAAGTTTTAAATGGGCTTCATTTAGGTGGCGGAGATCAGATTCCCCTGGGCTATTTACCAGCAGGATCAGGAGATGACTTTGCCCGAGGCATTAAGATGCCAACTCAGCCATTAGCAGCAGTTAAACAGTTTCTTGAAGTTCAGCATGCAATTAGTTTAGATGTTGGAGTTTATAAAAATAGAATGGATTCACATGAGACCTTCTTTACAAATAATGTGGGGATTGGTTTCGATGCATCAGTGGTTCATGCTGCTAATGCTGGCCAAAAAGATAATCTAAAAAAATACCATTTACAATCAAATGCCTATGTTGCCTCTTTGATTAAGACCTTTTTTAGGCAAAAGCCGTTTGGATTGTCTGTGAAAACTAACGAGACTGAACAGAAGTTTTCACGTGCTTTTTTAGTCACCACAACAAACATAAAATATTTTGGCGGCGGGGTACCAATTATGCCACTTGCCGATTTGCATGACGGAAAATTAGATTTGGTGGTTGTTGAGCAATTAGGTGCACCTCGATTTATAAGATTATTTATCCAAATGCTGACAACTGGCAACCATCTTAAATCGCGAGTGGTGCATCATTTTCGAACCAGCCAATTGCATCTCGAAACTACTTTACCTGAAAACGGGCAAGTAAATGGTGAAAATATTCAAAAACAAAAGTTTAATATTGATTTCTGGGTAACACAGCGTCCTTTTTGGATAAAAGATGTGGCTCAGTAAAGTAAACAGAATTTCAGAGATAATTGGGGGGATTTTAAATTGAATGCTGTAACTATTTTTGTTCACGGATTTAATGGTGGTGTCCATTCAACGAGAAACATGATTTCATCGGCTCAGCATGCGGGCTTGGCCAAACAAGTTATGACAGCCACGATTACACATTACGGCAGAATCACCATTTCTGAATCTAAAAATATGAGGGTGAAAAACCCAATTGTGCAAGTGCTATTCGAAAATAACCGCGCACCAGAATTTGTCCAGATTAATTGGTTACATAGCCTATTGATCCTACTAAAACGTGAATTTAATGTGATGGAATATAATGGTGTTGGCCATTCGTTAGGCAGCAACGACTTGGTAAATGAGGCGTTGATGTATGAGGATGACTTACGCGTTCCTAAGTTAAAAAAGTTGGTTACCATTGCAGGACCGTTTAACGGACTGCAAGGATTCCTTGGGGCTCAGCCGGTTCCAAAAATTCTTAAAATGGATTACCGACCCGTGCACCAAACCAAACATTTCAAACGGATGTTGACCTACCGCGATCATTTTCCTAAGGGCGTGCAACTATTTAATGTGGTTGGAAAAATAGAAGGCCATTTTGACAATGATTGTTTTATGTCGGTTAATTCAGCCCGGTCAGTTAAATATCTTTTACATGGCGTTTTGAAAAATTATCGGGAACTCCTCTTTACTTGTGAGGAAGGTTATCACTGCAGTTTGAATCATAATCCGTTAGTTTTTAACTCCGTGAATGATTTCTTATGGACTGAGCATCCTAACCTACCAAATATGCAAACGCGAAGTACTGATGCACAAGCGTTAGAATCAAATGAAAACAAGACATTAGCTACGACTGCCGTTTAAATTGCAGAGGTAGCTATTTTTTAAGATTTAATTTAGATTTTTTATTTGAGGCGAATTATATGCTTTTTTAATAAACGACGTTTAAAATGAATGGTGTGATTAGAACAAAAGAAATAATTCGATTAAACATTAGCAGGGAAGAGGAGACTATTTAATGGTAGAAAATGTAAAAATTGGTAAGACAAATGTGATGGCAAACCCACTCGGATTGGGAACGAACGCGGTTGGTGGCCATAACCTGTTTCCCAATTTGAATGATGAACAAGGAATTCAAATTGTAAAAGCAGCGCTAGATCATGGCGTCAATTTTCTAGATACAGCCTATGCGTACGGATTTGGTCGTTCGGAAGAGTTGATTGGTAAGGCCATTCAAGGCTATGATCGCAAGAAAATCGTGATTGCTACTAAGGCGGCTCAAACAACGGGGCATCCTGATCAGCTGAATAATTCACCTGAATTTTTGAAACAGGCGGTTGAAGACGCTTTAGAAAGATTGCAGACAAACTATATCGATATTTTTTATATTCATTTTCCAGATGGCAAAACGCCGTTAAATGAAGCTGTTAAGGCGCTGGACGAAAAACGACAAGAAGGAAAAATTAAGGCGATTGGGATTTCCAATGCCTCGCTTGATCAAATCAAGGAGGCCAATAAAGATGGTCTGGTCGATATTGTGGAGAATCAGTATAGCTTGATTCATCGGGATGCCGAAAAAGAACTCATGCCTTATCTAAAAGCCAACCAGATTTCATTTGTGCCATACTTCCCACTAGCATCAGGCTTATTAACCGGTAAGTATTCAAGTACAGTCTCATTTGAGTCGGATGATATCCGACATAATAATCCTGATTTCCAAGGGAAACGGTTTGCAGAAATCATTAAACGCGTGCAAGAATTACGGTCGATTGCGGACAAACATCAAGGCACAATTGCCCAGATTGTTTTGGCATGGTACATTAAAAATCCAGATGTGTCGGTGGTTATTCCAGGCGCCAAGCAGGTTAAGCAGGTTGTAGCTAATGCAGGAGCGCAAAAAGTTACCCTATCTAAAGAAGAATATGGTACAATAAATTCATTGTTTAAAGACTTATAAAAAGTAAGTGCTAAGCAAAGAAATTTCAATTTACGGGAGGAATTATAATGGATGCACAAGAACAACAATTAACGGATCAAGAAATCCTTGATACGATTAAAACTGGTAAAAAAATGCTATTTTTCACAGCTGGATGGTGTCCTGATTGCTCATTCATTAAGCCAGTAATGCCTGAAATTGAAGCTGAATACAATCAATATGATTGGGTAACAGTGGATCGTGACGCAAATATTAAAATCGCGCAAAAATTCGGGGTTATGGGAATTCCTAGCTTCATCGCTTTAGAAGATGGCGAAGAAATTGGTCGTTTTGTGAATGGTGATCGTAAGACTCGTCAAGAAGTAGAAAATTTTGTCGATAGTATCGAAAAATAATCAAACGGATCATTAAAAGATAAGCAGGATTGACTGTATACTTGAATACAGATGATCCTGCTTTTTTGTATCAAAAAATAAATTTCAAGGAGGTTAGAAGTAACATGTCAATTGCTACACAATTTGACTTGATTTTACGTGTGTTAATCGCGGGCGCTTGCGGATTTGCGATCGGATATGAACGAGACGCCCGCGCTAAAACAGCTGGATTGCGAACGCATATTATTATTGCGGTTGGTTCGGCGTTAATGATGATTGTATCTAAATACGGATTTATGGATTTGTTGGGCAATAAAGGGATCGAGTTGGATCCTTCCCGGATTGCGGCTCAAATCGTCAGTGGCATTGGGTTCATTGGTGCTGGAACAATCATTGTCAAACATGAAGATGTCAACGGGTTAACAACCGCGACTGGCTTGTGGACAACGGCTGGCGTCGGGATGGCTATTGGGGCGCGAATGTACGTTGTTGGAATCTTTTCGGCCTTGTTAGTTCTGGGGACTCAGATTATGTTACACCGTGACTTGGCCTGGTTACGATTACCCCACTATAGTGAAATCAGGTTGAAGGTTAAACATGGACATCACAACATTTCGGTGATTCAAAAAGCACTTCAAAAAATGATATTACCATTGCTAGTATTCGAGTCAGAAAGGCAGAAGCACTAGATAATGTGCGAATGACGGTTCAATACCCAGAAACATTTAGTAAAGAAAAATTAACGGAGATTCTGGAAGCCATTCCGGAAATTGTGGCGATGGAAATTTATTAGAGTCTTTCAAGCATTTTTGTTTTCACATTGGATGGGGAAATGATAGTGTAAATTTAAGAACATAAATAATTACTCAAACTTATCTATAATAGGAGGTTTTTACATGAAAGTATTTGTAATTGGAGCTCATGGCCAGATTGGCAAACTCTTAGTGGCACAATTATTGGCACGTGGCGATGAAGTTGTCGCTGGAATTCGAGATAGTAAACAAAGTGCCTTTTTTGAAGATCAGGGGGCCGAAACTCAGCTGTATGATTTAAACGAACAGCCTGAAGAATTGGCTAAATCCCTAACGAATGTTGATGCAGTTGTGTTCAGTGCCGGATCTGGTGGTAAAACAGGTGATGATCAAACACTTTTGATTGATTTGGATGGTGCTGTTAAAAGTATGGAAGCTACCGAAAAGGCAGGCATTAAGCGATTTGTTTTAGTAAGTGCGATGAATGCTGAAGACCGAACCCGTTGGACAGCGATTAAACCATATTATGTTGCGAAACATTATGCAGATCTCTATCTTAAGGACGAAACAAGTTTAGACTATACCATTGTAAAACCTGGTGCATTGACTAATGATGCTGGCAAAGGTGGTGTTGTTATTGATCAACAAACTGGTAAAATTGCGCGGGAAGATGTGGCAGAAGTACTTATATCAGTATTGCATAATCCTAATACAATCAAAAAAGAATTCGCAGTTAGTACGGGAGAAACGCCAATTAATGAAGCAGTGAGCCAGCTGTAAGCCCTCGTATGAAAGCGGTTAAATCGTTTTCATGAAACATGTTCCAAATAAGGTACTTGAACCTTAAATGGAACATGTTTTTTATTTTGGAAACGCCTGTACAACGGCCAAATATTGAGGTTATAATGTACCTATTGAAAGCGCTTCATGATTTGTAACCATTGGCCAAAGGTTTTTCAATTATTTTCTTAGAACATATATAAGCAATTATTATTTGAGGTGATATTAATGAACGATTGGATTAACAACAAACTTCTACCACCAATTATGAAGTTTGTTAATACCAAAGCGATCACAGCCTTAAAGAATGGTATGTTAGTCAGTTTACCATTCATTATGGTTGGATCTGTATTTTTACTGTTGAGTTCATTTCCACTGCCAGCTGTTGCTAATTGGATGAATGCGACAGGGCTGACTCCATATTGGACACAAGCATATAATGCTTCATTTGGTGTTTTAGCTATTTTTGCGGTTGTTGGTATTGCATACAACTGGGTAAAAGATGATGGGTTTGAACCATTACCTGCCGGAATGACAGCATTAGTTAGTTTCTTTCTTGTTATGCGTCCATCAACACCAGTACTGAATGCAGCTGGTAAAACAGTTATTTCAGCAACACAAGCTCCTACAATGTTAGGCGGATTTATTGATCGAACTTGGCTTGGTGGCCAAGGTATGATTGCCGCAATCATTATTGGATTGTTAACAGGCTGGGCTTATTCATGGTTCCTCAAGCATCATATTACGATTAAGTTGCCTGAGCAAGTACCACCTGCAGTATCTGATTCATTTGTAGCTCTGATTCCAGCTTTTGTAATTGTGACAGGCTGGTTGTTAGTGTACATTTTGTTTGATGTTACTGCTCACACAACAATGACACAGTGGATTTATCAAGTAGTACAAACACCATTACAAGGTATGACTGATTCATTTGGTGGTGTCGTAGTTATTGCATTACTGATTCCCTTTTTCTGGTTTTTCGGTGTTCATGGTGCAGTTATTGTTGGTGGAATTATGGATCCCATTTTGCAGGCCAATGCTCTACAAAACGCTGCAATCTTCAAGGCACATGGTGTTGTTACTGCTGCAAACGGTGGCCATATCTTTATTCAATCACTATTGGATCAGTTTGGTACTGTTACTGGATCTGGTATGACAATTGGATTAGTTGTATTTATGGCGTTCTTCGCAAAATCGGCGCAGATGAAGAGTATCGGAAGATTATCTTTTGTTCCAGGATTGTTTAATATTAATGAACCTGTTCTTTTCGGTGTTCCGGTCGTTATGAATCCGTTGTTGATTGTTCCATTTATGGCGATGCCGCTTATTTCAATGGGATCAACTTATTTATTAATTAAAGTTGGTTTTCTACCATATTTGAATGGTGTCTATATTCCATGGACTACACCACCAATTATTTCTGGATTATTAGTCGGTGGTTGGAAAATGATGATTTGGCAGGCATTTGTACTAGTACTTTCGTTCTTTGTTTACTTGCCTTTTGCACGCAAACAAGATCAAATGTTATTAGCACAGGAAAATGCTGCCGAAGATTCAGAGGCACATACTAAAGAAGCAAATGCCGCTGCAACAACAGAACATGCAACTGATTAATTTAACTAAAAAGTCTATTTATGGCGATGAAAATCAAAGTGAATAGATTTTTTTATCAGAGTAATTGTAAGCGCTATGAAACTTTTGGAAAAAATAAGCATTTTAATGTAAAACGCTTGCAAAAAATCTTATGCTAAAAATATAAAGAATTATAAAAATGAGAGGAGTTTATTGAATATGAGTAAATTAAAGGATGGTTTTCTATGGGGTGGCGCTGTTGCTGCTCACCAACTTGAAGGTGGCTGGCAAGAAGGCGGCAAAGGTGTCAGCGTCGCAGATGTAATGACGGCGGGAGCTAATGGTGTTCCACGTGAGATTACAGATGGTGTACTACCTGGAAAGAACTATCCTAATCATGATGGGATTGATTTTTATCATCGCTATAAGGAAGATGTAAAGCTTTTTGCTGAAATGGGCTTCAAGTGTTTCCGAACATCCATTGCTTGGACACGGATTTTTCCAAACGGCGACGAAGACAGACCAAACGAAGCTGGATTGCGTTTTTACGATGACTTATTTGATGAATGCCACAAATACGGTATTGAACCAGTCATTACATTGGCACATTTTGAGATGCCTTACCATCTTGTTAAAGAGTACGGCGGTTTCGCAAATCGGAAAGTGATCGACTTTTACATGAACTTTGCTGAAACATGTTTTAAACGGTATAAGGACAAAGTTAAATACTGGATGACATTTAATGAAATTGATAACCAGAGTGATTTTAATAGTGAATTTTCACTTGCAACCAACTCGGGAATTTTGTTTAGCAGTGTGAAAAAAGAAGATCGCGAAGCTGCTATGTATCAGGCCGCTCATTATGAACTAGTGGCAAGTGCTAAAGCTGTTAAAGTGGGTCACAAAATTAATCCTGATTTCCAAATTGGTTGCATGATCAACATGACGCCAATTTATCCATTAAATGCGGATCCGAAAAATATTATGTTGGCAGAGCGCATGATGCAACGCCGTTATTGGTTCTCTGATGTGCATGCTAATGGCGTTTATCCAAATAATATTGAAACTTATTTGAAACGCAAAGGCTATCGTAAAGATATTACCGATGAAGATCGCGAAATCTTGAAACAAGGAACCGTTGATTACATTGGTTTGAGCTACTATAACTCTATGACCGTTAAGGCTGACGGCATTGATTTGGATGGCGATATTAATCCGGAAGAGCCAGTGACCAAGAATACGACTTTGCAAACGAGTGAATGGGATTGGCCAATTGATCCAGTTGGATTGCGTTATTCTCTAAACTGGTTAACTGATCGCTATCATTTACCATTGTTCATTGTTGAAAATGGTTTAGGTGCCCGTGACAAGGTTGAGGCCGATGGTAGTATCCATGATCCTTACCGAGTAGATTACTTGCGAGCTCATATTGCTGAAATGGAAAAAGCAGTTGCACTTGATGGCGTTGACCTGATGGGTTACACACCATGGGGCTGCATTGATCTTGTTTCTGCTGGAACGGGTCAGATGTCCAAACGTTATGGCTTTATCTATGTCGATAAAGATGATGACGGAAAAGGCACGTTGAATCGTTCAAAGAAAGACTCATTTGATTGGTATAAAAAGGTGATTGCCAGCAATGGTGAGGGCCTAAAGTAGCGTGTTTCAAAAGGCAAATAGCTTTTGAGCAGTAGCCTAGATAACCGAATGATTCGGGTTAGGAATCGTTTGGTTATCGTAGCTAGGCGGAGAAAGGTGCGACTTGTACTTACCGGTTTTTGGTATAGTACAATCGACATCGACGTGAATACTAGTGCCTTTTTAAACACATTTCAGATAAATTAAGACAGTATATTCAAAAAGTTTAGAAAAAAGAGGATCTGAAATAAAGCATTCCGGTCATCTTGTTGGAACGGATGGCTTAATTTCAATCCTTTTTTCATACATAACATAAATATGAAGGAAGTTAATCACATGAAATATTATATTGGCCTTGATATTGGTGGGACAACGATTAAATATGGCTTGGTTGATGAAACAGGTAAGATTTTGGAGAAAGATGCCGTCAAAACTAGCATTAAAGGCGAAGAAATTCTCAAAAATATTGCTACGATTGTCGATAAGTTTAAAGCAGAAAAAAACATTACAGCAATTGGGGTAAGTGCCCCTGGAATTGTCCAAAAAGATGGTTTCATGACAACCGGTGGCGCCATTAAAGACTTTTTTGGGATTAATTTGAAACAAGAAATTGAAAAGCGCACCAATATTACCACTACAGTTGAAAATGATGCGAACGCAGCTGCTTTTGCAGAACAATGGAAAGGTAATGCAGTTGGTTTTCATAGCTATTATTGCATGGTTGTCGGAACTGGCATTGGTGGTGGCCTGGTCATTAACGATCAGATTTATCGTGGTGGTCACGGGATGGCCGGTGAATTTGGGATGATGTCAGTCATGGATGTGAATGATGATCAGGATCTGCAACTTAACAGCCTTAGTTTCACAGGGGCAACTGTATTTGGTCTACTGAATTACTACAACAAGCACAGTGGTAAGCCAAAAGTGACGGATGCTAGAGTGGTTTACGATTTGGCAGATAAGCAAGACAAAGTAGCGTTAGAAAGCCTGGACTTTTTCTATACAGCCCTTGCAAAAGGAATCATTAATTTGATGGTTGCAATTGATCCAGAAATTGTGCTGATTGGTGGAGGGATCTCTGCTAATCCTAAGTTTCTTGACGGATTGCATGCAAAAATTGCTGACATGAAATCGCGTAACTCTGATGTACGTGATTTAAGGTTTGCGGAAGTAAAACCGGCTAAATTACGGAATGATGCTGGCATTATTGGTGCTGTTTATCGCGCTATTCAAGCAGAAAAATAATCTAAAAAACGCCGGAGATAGACATGCATTGTCTGTCTTTCTGGCGTTTTTATGATCCTAGGAATTTTCGGTTTACCAATGGGGTTATTGCCGTGGAAAAATGAAAACTTGTGTTAAAATGTAAGTGTAAACATTAACAAGGAGGTCCGATCGAATGAAATTGGATTTTTCAGTTGCGGTGCACAGTTTATTTTACTTAGAAGAAAACAGTCCGCGTAAGATTGCTAGCCGAGAATTAGCCGCTTCTTTAGATCTCAATGCCGTGGTCATTCGTAATATTTTATCAGTCCTCCATAAAAAAGGGTACATTGAGGGAACAGTTGGGAAAAATGGCGGTTATCAACTAAAGAGAGCGCTCAAAGATATTAACGTGGGGGAGTTATACGATTTAACAATCCCACCAACTTTAAGTTATGCGCGATTTATTACGGGAAAATCGGAAGGTGTCAATCAATCAGATCATATTTCTGATAATATGTCGGAAACCTTAACTGATTTATTTACACTTGCCGATGATCAGTATCGAGCATTCTATCACCGCTTTACCCTAGCGGACCTGAAGCAGGATTTATATCACCATGGATATTTTAAACAATTAGTCAAAAAAAACGATAAGTGAGATGAGTTTTCTATGGATTATTATGATCAACATGTACATACAGATTTTTCATTTGATTCAGATGAAAAAATGGCTGCATATTTAAAGCTGGCTGGTGAAAACTTTGTCAGTACAGAGCATTTAGATTTTAAGGCAAAGGATGATAAAAGTGGGGATGACCTGTTTGATTATGACGCCTACTCACGTGAAATTAAACGTTTAGAAAAAGAATCCGGTAAGCACATTTTTAAAGGCGTGGAAATCGGCTACTTTGCTGGACGTGAGGCCGACATTCATGCTTATCTGAAACAACATGCCTTTGATATTAAGCTTTTGAGTTTCCATCGAAGTGCTGAGTATGACTTTAGTGACAACATGATTTCCCAGATGGATCCATTGGAAGTAACGGATAAGTACTATCGATTAATGTGGAAGGGAATCAATGCCTTTCACGATGCCGATGTCTTAGCTCACTTTGATTACGGTGTACGTAACCTTAATTTAACTTCAGGGATGTTTGAAACAACGGCGGGTGTATTGTTAGCTAATATTTTGAAGCTTGCTGTCCGTTATAATATGGCCTTTGAATTGAATACAACTAGCATGTATAAATATCATAATATCGGTTTGTACGATTATGCAATTGAAATTTATAAGCAGCTTGGTGGGAAACGTTATACGATCGGGTCAGATGCCCATGAAGCTAATTCATATATGAACAATTATGAAAATGCGGTTGAAATGTTGAAAGCTCATGATATTCATCATGTGAATGTCTATCGGAAAAATGCCATGGTCGTTGTGCCATTGGACGATGTGGATGAAGGTATTAAGTACTAAAATAAAAGAAAAGGCGTTTGAAAATCAGTTTTGATTTTCAAACGCCTTTTTTGCATGAAATTGAAAAGAATGTATAGCAGGCAAACGTTTATTGCCAATTTTTTAACGATAATATTAAAATGTGTTAAGTGAAAGTTTAGTGCCTATACTGATAGATAGGGAAGAGCAGTTGAATTCAACTTTTTAAATGTAATAAAACTCGTTTGTTAATTATTTATGGGGGTGGCTAATTTGAAAAAACACGACAATAACAAGCAGACAATCATTGAGTTGTTTAAGCAACTTAGTATTTTATTTGAAACAAGAGATGATTCAATTAAGATAAGCAGATTTACTTCTGTTTTAGATCAAGGGATTAAAAAAGTCGAATCAGAACAACAAACACCACAATTGGAGGTTCGGGCTGTATACACGAATATAATGGAGTATACATTTGTAGATAAAATAAAACTATCTAAAAAAGAAGCCAAAATATTACAAGAGATTAACGACTTTTCACATTCTAAAGGGGTGTGGGGTGAACTTAACATGTTGTCTACTTCAAACTTTTGGCCAAGTAATTAATAGAGCGTTTTAAAAATTCATAATTTTGGTAATTTGCAAGAAACAATAGAAGATATATTTTTTTACCGTTCATAATTCACGTTGAATTATGGACGGTTTTTCAACTGTATTTAAATTGATCCTCTGAAAAACGCAAATGGTGTAAAATGGGAAATTAGCGGCATCGAAAATAAATTTTAAATTGTCTCACTTTTGAGGGGGAGTAAGCTAATGACTGAAGAAAAAATAATGAAATATGGTTTCTGGTTTGCGATTGTTTGTCTGATTGTATCTCCATGGATAACAGTAGTTGCGGGAAATTGGGGAATTGGAATAATGACGACAGGAATTCTTGCAATTGGAACTTACTATGAATTTTTACCGAAATTTCGCGGAAGTTTCCTTAGAGTATTGGGCGGCATTTTAGCTATATTAGGAGTCTCTTTTTTGGAAATTATTTATACTTTTATCGTTTTAGCTATCTGTCATTCCTAAAATTGACTAAAGAATGACAACTAATAGTTTTAATTTTTAAAATTGAGGAGAAAAATTCGAATGACCAAAGAAAAAATAATGAAATATAGTTTTTGGTTTGCAGTTGTCTGCCTGATCGTGTCTCCATGGATAACAGTAGTTTGGAAAGGATGGGGCAATAGCGTGACGGTAGTTGGGCTCTTTTTAATTGGTACTTATTTTGAATTTTTACCAAGATTTCACGGAAGTTTTCTTAGAACGTTAGGTGGCATTCTAGCCATTTTGGGAGTAATTATTCTGGAAATTATTTATAGCATAATTGTTTCTGCAATAGCTATTCCTAGTTGTTAAGTTCATAAACTTAAGCAGTCTCTTATTAAAAAAGCGGAAGTAGCGTTAAACAACAATTATTCAAAGTTGAGCATCATTCAATTTAACCAAAAGAGGGAAATGATAAGTATGCATATGAGACTTTTAAATTTTAGAACATTACTGCTAAGCCTGTTAACGGCATCTTTAATTGTGATGGCAATTCCCGGTGGTAATCCTGGGAAGACCAATGATTTGCTCCGAATGGTTTCTTTTGGATTAATAGCACTAGCAATGATAGTCGCACTTATCAGTTATTATCAAGATACGCAGATCTGAATACTCAGTAGTTTCTATTTGAGATTACTTGCATAAGAGGAGCTTTTTTAAATGCAAGCGCTGAATTAATAGGAGTAGAGGTGAAAGCATGAAAAAGTTTATACGATCGAAATCGTTGATCACAGTTTTGATGTTTGCCGGTTCTCTAATTATAGCTGCCGATCCGTTGGACAGCTATAATACACGTAATATTGTGGATAATATCATTGGCTGGGGGCTGAATCTAACTGGGGTAATTTTGTACATAATACGTTTATCAAGAGATAAAACAATGACAGCTAGAAAAAGATATTGGTACACGATGACGATATTTTCAATGGCTTGTTTAGCATTTATTTTGTTGGCGCCAGATAATCTAAGACCATATTCACTGAGTATTATTGTTCTTGGACACTTTGTTGCTTATTTTCTAAATAGGTCTCAATCATTAAAAAAATAAGATTATCGAATTTGACGTTAATCACGAACTATCGCACGTTAATCGAAAACATCACTGTTTCTATTGTGTCGTTGATACAATTTAGTTAAACTAAAGAATGTGATGCAAGACGCAGATTTGGTTTAAAGGGAGCCAGGATGAATGAATTTTATGATTCATCTAAACTAACAGATAATGGTAGAATTTGGGATTGGTGAATATCTTGTTGAGAATTTTGCGCTAATTTTTATTGTTTTAAGTACAAATACTTATCTGAGACATGATTTTGGGTTGAAAGTAGTCGCTTTAAATTTTGGTATCAGTATTTTTTGCGCAATTTTAAGTATGATTTTGGAAGATGCTGCTTACTTACCGCTAGTTTTGGGGGCAATCATCATCGAAATTGTCAGACAAAGAAAATTGAAAATCAATCCCAAATACGTGAATATGATGCTAATTAGTGTCATTATTCAAATAATCTTAATCTCCATTAGCGGATACATTAGTACGACAATTTTGATGTGGGCAAATCATTTCCATTCCATTAAGGCACTTTCGCATGTCGGCGGGATATTGGTATTTCAGGATATAACAATTGATTTATTTTTTACCATACTCTTATTCATTTGGTTTTATCGACATCGCGTGTGGTGGCGTCATTCGATGAATCAGATTGAAGATTTAGGCTTATCCACTCGGATTTTTTGGATGCTAGTGATGATTTATGGCTCTATTCAAACCATTTTGATTATTAGCGATATTCAGGACATCACAGCGACGATCCAGGCCGCTAGTATCGTTATTTTTATGTTGATTATCATTTTGATGAGTTGGCAGATGCAGTTTTTCATCAAAACATATGCTGCTCAACAAAATATTAAAGATGAAGGAATCAGAAATCAGCAGTTACATGACTATTTAGCCAGCATAGAACAGCAGTATACCGAGCTACGCCAGTTTAAACACGATTATCAAAATATTATGCTTTCAATGACAGAATTGGTAAAACATGATGATCAAACTGAATTGCAGGAATATTTAAACGAATTAAAAAATAAAAAGCATTTAAATGAGTCGCTAAGCAAAGTTAGCATCAGTGAACTCGATCATCTTAAAAATGAAACTCTGCGTGGACTAATTATTCAGAAATTCTTTGAAGCACGCAAGCAAAAAGTTGAGTTAGATCTGGAAATTGAACAAGATGACCTCTTAATCGAAAAACAACTTGTTGATATTGTTAGAATTATGGGTGTCCTTTTAGATAATGCGATTGAAAAGGCCGAAGAGATGCCAGATCATAAGGTTAGCTGTGCGCTTATTAAAACAGACGATACAGTTGAAATCTCAGTGGAAAATTCTGTCACTTTGCCATTTAATCTTCAAAAAATATTTGAGCGCGGTTATTCATCAAAAGGATCAAATCGAGGCTTGGGTCTGGCAAATGTCAAAGAATTGGTTAACCAAAATACAAACTTTTATTTGGACACACAGTTGATACAACAAAAGTTGCGGATCACTTTAATTATTACGGGGGAGAAATAAGTGTTTTCAATCTATTTACTAGAAGATAATGTTGAACAACAAGCGTATTATGCGAAAGTTATCAAAAATACCATCATGATTAACGATTATGCAATGAAGTTGGTTTGTGCAACAAATGATGTTGAAAAGTTAGAAAGCAGTATCCTGGATCAAGAGCAAGGACTGTTCTTTTTAGATATGGAAATTGGGTCGCAAACAGATGCCGGATTAAAGCTAGCTAGTAAAATTCGACAAAAGATGCCTTTTGCTCAAATTGTCTTTATCACAACTCATGATGAACTGGCCTTTTTAACGTTAGAGCGAAAAATTGCGCCACTGGATTATATCTTGAAAGATAAAACGCTTGAAGATATTAAAAGTAAAATAATTGAGGATATCAATTTAGCACGGGCTCAGTACGTTGAAGCATTGTATCATCAGCAAAAACTATTTGGCTATCGAATCGGATCGCGTTATTTTTCCGTCCCAATGAATGAATTGGTGATGTTATATACGGTTAAGGAACGACCAGGAAGTGTTACGATGATTGCCAAAAAGCGGCAAGCTGAGTTTCCAGGCAATCTCAATAATTTAGAAGAAAAATATACTAATTTATTTCGCTGTGATAAAAGTTATTTGGTTAATTTAGACCATGTGACAAGTTTCGATGCACAAGCCAGACAATTACAGTTTAATCAGGGACTAGTTTGCAAGGTATCATTTCGAAAAGCACGCGACTTAACTAAGTTAATGAAAGACAGAGAATCTTAAAATGACTCTACAGTTCTTATACTGTAGAGTCATTTTACGTTAATCAGAAGAATTGATACGTTTATCTTTTGTTTGTTTACATCACTTCATTTGATTATACACTATAAACATACCAAATTTGTGAGGTGATTACTATATTGTCAGTAGGTTAATCTTTAGGGTAATGAAAAAAATAAGTATTTATGGGGAAAAAGATTATTTTATACGAGATTAAATTTAAATTTATAGTTATTCCAATGTTAATCGTTTTAATACTGGATATTTTAACTCCGGCAATAATACAAGTTAACAACACAAATGTACTAGATAAATTAGATAATAATGTTAACGCCGCAAGTAATGCGCATACAAACATTGATAATATTAGTCAATCTCAAGAATTAGAAAATGCCGATTCCGTTGATTTTGATGTCAACAAACTTTCTAAATCTGATTATGCTAAATTTAATGCTATGTTAGACGAAGAAGTTGCTACGTCTGGTTTAACGAATGCAAAAGACAAGATTGCTTTTAAAGAAGCACTTAAAAGCTTATTCGATTCCAAGTCCAGCAATTATAATAATATTGCAGATGCGCAAGATCAATTTGTAGAAAAATCGAGTTCGTCAGAAAATACTTTAATGACTGATTTAAGTGCGAAAGATGTGCATGCCAAGGGGAAACATGGTTTGATAAGTGATAGTTTTGCTGGACATGCAATTAATTTGGCATTGTCTGCCGCAACTGGTGTTGGCGTTTCGGCTATAAGAAAGGCGTTACTAAAGATGGGGAAATCTGCCGCTAAACATTTTGTTAAAAGAGTTTTAGTTTCAAAGTTAAAACATTGGGGATTAAAATATACGGGAGTAGCTATCAGTGGAGCAGTCAGCCTGATTTTTGAAGTTGTTTCGCCGGGTTACCCAATTGCAAAATTTCTTGATAGGCACGATAAGAAGAAAAATAATGGATACTTGGAGTTCTCATAATGAAAAAAGTGATAAGGTGGTTTCTTGAATATCTACCACAAGGATTAGCACTAATTTTACTTGATTATATATTTAACCTTGTTAAATATGTTAGTGGTTCTCGCTGGATAGCTTTAATTGTTGGATTTTTAATCCTTATTCCGCTACTTATTTTGGCTGAAAAAATCAGTAGTTTCTTAGTCTCACTTGTTAAATAATTAAAAATGATTAGCTTCTTATCGACTCGGTCAGTGTTTTACACATATTTTTCGATTTTTTTTTACGCAAATTGTTTTTTAAAATATGAGGTCAAAGAAGCTGTCAACATAATAAAAACTACAGGAGATCATTATGAAAGCAGATAGTAAAACTTTAAGAATTATCGAATGGGGACTGTTTGCAGCCTGTCTTATTTTTAATCTGATTTACTTGGTGGGCGGAAAAACGTACGGTGCGGCCCTCACAGCAACAATTTGCGGAATTATTTGGAGTCTGCTGCAAATCATTGGAATTATTACAGACTTGTATTACTGGCGCAAGAACGAGCATAGCAATGAAAAAGATAAATTATTGAAGTGATTTTTACAATTTCACACTTTCGTCTTTTGGAAATGCTTACGTTAATCGTGAAAAATTGCACGTTAATTTTTTCTTTTCCTATGTTAGGTTATATGAATATACAATATATCTATAGAAAATTTCTAAAACAACAAATAGAAATTGGTCAACAATAATTTTCAACTTCATTAAAGTTCGGTATGCATAAATAATGAGCATGTAAACTAATATTTGCTGGGATGTAAACTACTGGTTTCTATGCAATCAACTTATTTATTGGCATAATTATTTTTGTTGATTTAGTAAAATCAAGATTTACATTTTATACAACGCGAGATAAGTATCCAAGCTCTGGGGGGAGTTAATAAAAATTCAACGTGAAATATGTGGCAATGAAAACCGGTCATATACGAGGTTGGGATATAAATAAGAGCTGGTAGTTTTTTACCGGTTCTTATTTTTTCGTAGACATTGAGGAAAATTTAAACAAAAATTATTTGTTAAAATTCCCGTCAAAAATTACATTTGCAGATTTGTGGATGGAATTTTTGACGGGATTTTTTTTAAAATGGTAATGAGGCTGTATTAAATATGGCAACAAAAAATTATTAAATATTGAATTTCTTGGAACCTTTTATCTGTGACTAGCCACTAATAGGTGTGGGGGCAAAAGTTGGGGGGATAAACGCATTGAAAAAAGGTATAGAACTAGTTCTTCAAGCAAAGCGGGGTGATAGAGAAGCGTTGTCTACGTTATTGATTGATCGGCAATCAAAAATGTACAAAACTGCGCTATTATATGTTCACAATCAGGAAGATGCTTTGGATATTGTGCAAGAGACTTCCTTACAGGCATTCTTGAGTATTAAACATCTACGGCATCCACAATATTTTGACACGTGGCTGGTACGTATTTTGATTAATGTATCGCGTCGTTTTTATAATCGTGATAGACCTATATCAGAAGTGGTTGAATTGACAACGGATTGTCATAGGCAAGTGGATCTTCATCAAGATTTGATGCAAGATCTTGCTATGGTTCCGGAAAAGTATCGTCTAGTGCTGATTCTTTTTTATTTTAATGAATTACAGGAATCTGAAATTGCAAAGGTTTTGCGAGTGCCAACGGGTACGGTTAAAAGTAGACTGAATCGCGGACGTGAATGGTTACGGGAGAAAGGAGATGTCATCCGTGAATATTAAATGGCGTCAAGAAACAGACAAGATAGAAGTTCCTAAGACTGCTGTGACGCGGGCGATAACTCAAGGACTCGATCAAGCCACCCAACACCAGCGTCATCATCGAAGACTTGGATTGATAATCACAGTTGCGGCGCTCCTCTGTATAACACTGTTTAATCCATTGACCATTCAAGCTGGAGGCGTTGTTCCTGCAATTCATCAATTACTTGATAAAAATAGCCAAAAGACACATAACTATGATCCGACCATGAACAAGATATTTGGTGACTTATCAGATGTTTCATCTTACCAGTCTGTGAGTTCATCAACAGTAAAAGTAGATGGATTAAAAATTCAAATTAGAGGTGTAATGATGTCCGCGGGCATTAAAGCATTTGTCGTTGATTATAGGGGTGCTCATATAAATCCTGCGGCACTTCGTCGGCAGGATGTACAGGTGACACTCAATCAACATCAATCAGTTATAGATCTTGAGCAAAACTATGGTCAAGTTGCTCTCGGTCATTATCGTCAATTTGTGGCTTTCTATGTTAACGATGACACGTCACCTAGGGATGATAGTATTGATATTCATATTGGACATGTTAATGGATCTTCACAAAATGTTTCGCTACCAACAATCAAAACCAAGGCGCTTCCTGTAACTGTGCATAAAATTACTGCAAAGGTCGGTAATTCTACAGTTGGCCAAGGTTCGATTGATCAAATTGATACAACCCCACACTCGTTTGTCCTCAATTATTCAGTATCATTTGATCAGCAAAAAGTAACTAAAAAAACAGCTAGTCTTATTCGTAAAGCGGCATGGGTATCGGAAGCAGATGTCATTGTTAATAAGAAAAAAATTGGAGATCTGATGTTAGGTTCCAGTGGAACAAAGGTTGATGAGTATCAGAAATTAAATCAAGTCACAACAAAATTTCAATCCATTTTTGCCTCACAATGTTATGTCAATAGTAAAGGTAAGTACGTTGCAATTCGAAGCCTTAATCCTAACGCTATCGTGCGATTTAAGTTGGAGATTCCTGGTCATAACTCCCACGATCGTGTATTGGGTTACTTAAGGGTGCCGATTAATTCATTAATACCATAGTAGTTATCGAAATTATGAATGAAACTAATCACTTTATTTGGAGGATGTAATTATGAAAAAGAAGATTATTACAGTGTTACTTGCATCGATGATCACTATTTCTGGTGGTATGGCAATTGCTCATGCCGACAATCACGGCGATACCAACTGGAGTAACCAATATCGGGTTTGGAGTCCCAACGATCATACCCCCGCACGGAGAAAAACAAATAAGACGGCGTATTATAACAAAACGACCGCTACAAATGTCGGTTATCACACGATTTGGGCCGCGTTGTATGACGGTCGCGATGCATCAAGCGGACATAGTTATAAAAGCTATAAGGGTGATGTGAATTATTTATGGAATAATGCGGTTGAGAAGCATGGCAAAGGTGTTTCTGTTCGTATTAATTCTAAAAGTTGGAATAACGGATATGCAAGAGGTGCATGGAGTCCAGATAGCGTTAGATAAGGATACACAGTACATTAGTCCAAAACAGGGCAGTCTGTTTTTGGACTTTTTTTGAAAGGTAAGTGAACAAAATGTATAAAGTATTCATTCAGCGAATTGATTATCGAATAACATTGGCAAGTTTCACACTATTGATGATTATTAGCGGTGTGCAGTATTTGCAATCAGCTATACAGATTTCTGCCAGAGAAGGAATTTTTCATGATTCCCCGTACACGAGTTGGCTTTCGATGGACCAATTCAATTTTATTCCGATCCTTTTTTTCTTGTTGGTTCCGCTCCTTGCTTCAATTCCCGGAGCAACGTTAATAACCAAGGATTTGAAAGAACATTTTACACGTCAATTGATTTTACGACTAGGTGGATTGAAAGTTGCTTGGGGATATCTTTTAACTAGCCTTATTCTCGGCAGCATATTGGTTGGGGGAACCTTATTGATTAACTTTTTAGCATTCTTTCTCTTGTTACCTAATACAGTTCCAGATATATTTTTAAATCTGAATATTGCTGTGATTACACAGGATACGATGTGGGTTTCGCTGTATTATACCCAACCGTTCCTGCATGCCTTGTTTTCGATTGTAGTTGCCACTGTATGGAGTGGCCTGTTTGCAGCATTTGCGACGTCAATGGCTTGGTTTATTAATAATCGTTTTTTTGCAGTAGCGTCTGGATTAATCTTACAGGTGGGATTAATGCTGTTGAATATGGTCTTTCCATTACCAAGACAAATTAGTTATATTCCATATGATTTTATGCATGAAAGCGCGAGTGCAAATGTTAGTGGAAAAGTTGTGTTGATTATGACACTAGTTATGACAGCAGTGATTATCCTACTTGCGTTGATTGGAGGGAGAATTCGTGCTTATGAAGCAAGCAATTAAACAACAACGAATGTGGTTTAAATGGCATAAGCAATGGTTAGTTTTTCTGGGCCTACTGGCATTTTGTAGCAGTGTTCTTGTTTGTCACGGTATATCGGCTACCACGGGTACATTTGCTTTGCAGAACTCATTATTTGATCGATTTCATTTTTTGGTAGTCTATTTTCCTTTCACTATCCTCATTACGTTACTGGTCCAGCAAACACGTTCTGTTGATATTGCAGCAACAGGAACGCGACGGATTATTTTCTATCAAAGGTTAATGCGAACAGCGATCATACAGACCGAATTTTGTTTACTATGGTTGCTACTGGTTTGCGTGCATTTGAGTATCACGGCTGCCATAGTACATATGAATTGGTTGCTATTCTTGATGAGCATGGTGACTGTTTGGGTGAGCCAACTTCTGGTTAACTTTATTGTAGTCTGCCTGATGGTGCATCTACGAAGTAAAATTGCTGCTCTGATAGTTACTTGGCTAATACTTGCTGGTTTATTCTTAATTGCAGTCAATCATATTCCGACACTAATCTTTGCCTTTTCTGTACCACAAACCCCGTTACGATCAGCGGGCAACGATGTTATGCTCATTGGTTTAATCTTATTAAGTGTAAGTAGAATGGATGCTCTGACTACAAAGGAGGTTCTTTAGATGTGGCGATTAATAGCCCATCAACTTTATTTTTTTTGGAATATAAATCGGAACCGTTTTATTTTTTTTATGATTCTCTTTGGTTTATTTGTAGGTGGAGTAGTAGTACAGACAGCCGGGAATCCACATTTAAGGATTTTAACGGTTATGTTAGGCGGGACTGTTGGTAATGATATGGTTGGTCAAACTGTTTTTCCAACTGGTTGGTTTATCACACTATTATTACCCGTTCTGGCACTTGGTGATTCCATCCCTCAGCTTTGGCGACAGCAAGGTGTACAAATATGGGGGACAGGCTTCACCCGACGACAATTTGCTTTGGTTGATGTGATTCTCATTGTTACGTACGCAATCAGCTATTGGTTAATTGTTTGCAGTGCACTTTTAGTGGTCCAACTACCGAGGGAGGTTTGGTTTTTGGCAATACTTTTACCAATTATGATCTTTATGTTACTGATTGAGACATGGCTCAGCTGGTTGAATCAATATGTAGGAGTTGCTTTTATCATTATTTGGTTAGTTTTGACCGTCTACACAATTTTGCCATTTAATCCTCTGAATTTGACCATGTTGATTCGTGAATCATCGGTTCAATTCATCTCAATATTGATGATGAATGGAAACTTTTTATTGGTCATCGTTTTGTATGTTGGATGTTTTCCGAATTTAATTGAGAAATGGAGTGAGTGAATTTGGATTTAATTATTGCGCGACAGCTTAGTCGCAAATTACGTAATGGCACCATGTTACTTCAGGACATAAATATGTCAGTTGAAAAAGGAGAAATTCTTGCAGTAGAGGGTGAAAATGGTGCTGGAAAAACGGTTCTCTTGAAAGCATTGTTGGGGTTGACACCGTCTTCTGGGGACCTGATTGTGGATGATCGGCGTTTCAAGTTAGGTGATGCCTATCCAATTAAGGCAGGAATTCTTATTGAAAACCCAAGCTTAATTAATGAATTTACTGCTATTAGAAATCTCAGATTACTTGCAACGTTATTACCGCAAGTTACTGATGATGAGGTACACACTGTATTACGCAGCCTTAACCTTGATCCTACAAGTAGAACTTTGGTCAAGAACTTTTCCCTCGGGATGAAGGAGAAACTTGGCATCGCCCAAGCCATACTTGGACATAACCCACTAATTGTTCTTGATGAGCCAACTAACGCTCTTGATGATAAGAGCAAAATGAATCTTGTGTTACTTGTGCGCAACTATCGAGATCTTGGGAGTACTTTCTTGATTGCTTCCCATGATCAAGACTTTATTAAACAAGTTGCGACTAGGCGGATTCGGATGACGGAGGGACACTTGAATGAAAAAAGCCAACTGGTTTAAGTTTGGAATGGGTGTACTTGTCGGTTTAGTCGTTTTGTGGTTCACGGTGAATCGCTATCAACAGGTTAATGCAAATAGCCATCAAACGATCAAAATCGTTAAAATTTATCAAGATCAGATAATTCATCAACCGGCAGTGAATTTCTCATTTCATCAAGTGCATGTAAAACGAAAATCGGCCAATTATCAAGTATCTGCAAGGTTTACTATTAAGCAAGTTGATCCGCTATCATATGGTGATCGTGGCGTAAATTACAATTTTTGGGAAAACTTGCGTCTTGTAATTCCTTACAGTATGTTGGGTGTTGCTCAGGTACATAATTTGGATGGAACGGCGATTAAGTACCAATCAATGACCAATACAAAAACACATGATGTCTTATTAAAATTTCTAATTCCAAATGAACAATTTAATTTGAGAAGTGAGAGGCCATACTTGTTGTTTATGGTACCTTCTAAAAATGGTTATATTAAGTATGAACTTGAGCTTTGAATCTTATACAATTGATCGGGTTAAGGTTTTTTTGTAAGATATTTAACAAAAAATGAACTCATCGATAATCTGATTATCAGACGGTTGATGAGTTCTTTATTCATATATTTATTTTCTGTCTATTTGGGGACCTTTGTAGAAAATTATTCTTACGTTAATCTGTAAAAACTGGATTTAGGTCAAGAATCTGGACACATTTTATGTATAATTTAAGCGACTAATTTTTCCTTTTCATTTGGAGTTAAATAATCAATGCTACTGTGAATTCGAGCACTGTTATAAAAGCTCTCAATGTAGCTGAATATTGCAGCATTTGCTTCTTCAAAATCCTGATAATGGTGTTGGTAAACCTCTTCTTTTTTCAAACTGGCGTGAAATGATTCCAAACATGAATTGTCATAGGGACAGCCACGCTTGCTATAAGAATGGCGAATATGGTGTTGCGCTAAGATCTGTTCAAAGCCAGCACTGCGGTACTGGCTACCCAGATCGGTATGCACAATTAAGTTATTAGTCGTCTTTCTAGTTTCAAAGGCTTGTTGAAAAGTGCTGATCACAAGATCAGCAGTCATATGACGGCTGATTTTATGGGCAATGATTTTACGTGAATATAAATCCTGAATGCTTGATAAATAACACCAGCCATTGGCTTTGGTGTGAATATAAGTTATGTCTGCACACCACTTTTGATTTGGACTGGTTGTACGAAAATCTTGCGCGAGTATATTTGAATAATCAGTCGCATCAATATCATTAGTTTGTTGATAATGCCACTTCTTGCGCGTGATTGATTTTAACCCCATTTGGCGCATTAATCGTTGAACTAGCTTAATACTGGCAGTCTTACCTTCTTTTTGTAACGCTTTTAGAATTTTAGGTGCCCCGTAGATACGTCTAGAATTAAAGTAAATGCGTTTAATCGACTGGCTAAGTGTCTTACGACGCTTGGCTTGTGGCGATACATGATTCTGCTGATGTTCATAGTAAGTTGAGCGTGGAACTGAGAGTACTTTACAGGTTTCTTGGATACTATGGTGCTTCAAATTAATATCAACGGCTGTCTGCCAGTCATCTGGGTTTACTTTTTGGCGAATATGGTTAAGGCTTTTTTTAAGATGTCATTCTCACTTTCTAGCTGTTTCAAACGTTTTTGCAACGCTAAAACATCTGATTTGGAAATTCCACTTCCTTTGTCTTCTTTATATAGATTAATCCATTTGTAAATAGTTACATTTGATACACCATATTCGTCTGTAAGATCAGCTACCGGGGCGCCATCCTGGTACAGCTTGACAATCATTTTTCTAAAATCTACTGAGTACTTTTTCTTGGTCATAAAAACACAATCCTTCCTATTATGGAATTATACTAAATCGTGTCCATGATTTCATACTACCTTCAAACTATACGTTAATTTTTTGCTTAGTTATTTTAGTAAATATGGAGATACACTATAAATATAATGACAGGGTATGCAATCACCAAGTTATGGTTCTATATTATTGGTGAGAATTTTAAAGGATCATTTAAATCTACTAATATCTACAAAATTACGTCCTTTTGAGGTGAAATATGAGAATAACTAAAAGTGCTTTTTCAATAATTTCTATTCTACTTGGTTTTTATATGTTTATCACCGGTGCGGTTTCTACTTTAGATGATGAACCGGCACGAATGGCAATGTTGGCAGGTTTATATTGGGTATTTTTTGCGGCTGGATTGTGGTTATTTAAGTCGGAACGGCCAACGCTTTTTAATGCCATCATGATCGTTGGGGTTACAATTATCATGATGCAGTATTTAATTTTAAATTTTAATATTATGCTGATTTTTCAAATCGCATTACTGTTAATCATGATGACGTTCCATTTCTTTAAATGGATTTAAAAAATACTATAAATTTCCAACTAATTAATTTTAAATACACGAATTGGATATGTATTTTAGTGTCATTACAAAATTGTTAGGAAGGATAAAAATGAAGTTAACTAAATTTAATTTATATGCATTGGGTATCTTTTATTTTATCTATGGTATCTGGGCATATATTATTTTTATGGGAGAACCGCCAGCCAGTGCAGTGAGAAATAGTGTCGAAGCAGGAATTAGTTTCTTTTATAACATCCAAGGAACCTATGAATCAGTGCTATTGATGTTACTTCCTATGATTTGTTTGCCCTTACTCTTTGCCAATAATCTTTCTCAAAATCGTTATACTGGTTTTAATAAGTTTTTGATCACCAGAGTAGGTTCACTTCAACGATATATACGGAATTTCTTTGTTAAAACTTTTGGGATCACTTTTGTTGCGGTTCTCATCTGGCAATGCTTGTTACTACTCGAAATTAATTTATTGATGTCACCAATTAAAATTCTGCGTTCCAGTAGATCCCTAAAAAACTCGCTAGGATATATTTTCTCTCAAAATGGTTATGTAAATTTATTTTGTTTTGTCCTTTTGGCTTCAATTGGTTGGGCCATATTTGTTTGTTTAGTGTTGGTAATTAGCCTATTTATTAAAAACCCATACATTTTTTGGGGATTAGGTTTAATGGTCGGATTACTGTTGTTCCTAATTCCGGCGTTATTAGGAAACGGTCTGGTAAGCTATTTGTTCTTTCTTCCCATTTTAATTATGCCGGGGAATCAGATTATCGGTAGTGATATTCCAAGCGTACCGCTCTATATTCAGTATGGGCTAACTGCTCTGATGTACATGAGTGTCACTTTAGGATTGACCATATTATTTATTAGAGGAAAATTCTATGAAGAAAATCATCAATAGCAGTTTTTTATTATCCACACGGATTTTTCTCATTGGTCTGGCAGTTATTGCAGTAGGTTTCGCTTATAACAGTAAGGATTTATTTTCAGGTCTAGGATTGAATAATATGCAGGCGCTTATTTTCAATAATATTTATATTCTTTTGGCAGCTAAACAGAGTTGGCAGCTTGATCACATTAGCCCGCTATTGATTCCTAGAATGGGGAAAAGATTTTACAAACAATTTATGGGAATGACTGCGGTTATCCGTGTTGGTCTGTATATGGGAATAGAAACGATTCTTGCCTTACTAATTATTCCAATTTATGCGCAATTGGGTGGGATTACCTTAATTTTTATTTTAGTTAATTGGTGTCAGGGCATTCTTTTTGAAATAAGTATCAATGCTTTTTTATTCAGAATTAATAAAATATTTGGTCTGATATTAGCAATGAGTTTAAATATTATGGTGCATTACGAGGTTGTCATGAACATTTTAGGAAGGGCGGCAGGAATGGTACAATGACAAATTTATTAACAGTTGAAAAAGTCACTAAAAGTTATAAGAAAACAGCTGTCTTAAAAGACATTAGTTTACAGATAGCCGATAAAGGACAAATTATTCACTTGAAAGGAATTAATGGTTCAGGAAAATCGACACTGTTTAAATTAATTGCGGGGCTAGAAAAACCAGATCGTGGCAAAATTTTATTAAGTTCTAAAACTAATTTAGGAGCTTTGATTGAAAATCCTGGATTCTTAGAAAATTTTAGTTTGATATACAATCTTCGTTATTTGGCAAGTATCAAGTCTCATTTGGACGAAGTGTATGCTGAAGAGCTTTGTCAAACATTGGCATTAGATTTACATACCCATACCAAAATGAAAGACTACTCTGTAGGGATGCGTCAAAAGGCTGGCATTATTCAAGCCATAATGGAAAAACAGAATCTTGTTTTGTTGGATGAACCATCTAGAGGGTTGGACCAAGAAAGCCTACAAAAATTTGTGACACTTATGAATCAGTTACGTCAACAGGGTTGCAATATCGTAATTGCTTCGCATGAAGTTTATGAAAAAATGGAGATTGATGAATGTCTAAAATTAGAACACGGGACCTTATCACGTATTTAAAACCTTTATTTCTTTTCTTCGTAGGGACATTAATGTGGTTGGAATTAATAGATAGCTATTATCAATCAAGTAAGCAATTGTTTTGCTTACAATATTCCGTAAATGACCTTACGATAAGTTCTTTAGCACTTTTTTGTTTATCAATTTGGCTGTACTTGTTTGTCATTGTTCAACCGGTTAAGGTACATAACGCAATACAAAATATGGCGTATTTTAGATCAAGAAAAGTCGAAGATAGCAGAGTTTTGATTGAAAGCGCAAAACGATGGACAATCATAACGTTAACCACGATTGTTTGGGATGCTTTGTGCTACGGTCATGTTTTTTGGTGGGGAATCTTGATGACTTTGCTGAGCTTTTTGTTGAGCTGTCTGCTTGTTAGCAGAATGAGGTTATCAAGTGAGTTAATTGTTTTGCTGGTGCTGGTCCAAGTTATTACACGACTAGTATTTAGGCTGTAGGTTTAAATATCATAGACTTTGGGCAAAAATTCAGTACATATTTTTGAGAACAAATTGAACGAGTCATGATCGGTTTGTCATTCAAAATGTTGCTGATGTTGTTTATAAAGTCAATGAAGGCCATGTGAGCGCTTAAATGGGCATTAATTTCATTAGGCCTCTTAAAAAATTAATCTATTGTTGTTATACTGATTAATGGAGAAAAGCAAGGAACATGAGAATGGGCATCCGTATTGAGTATAAGATTTTGCAATTGCAAAATAACCTTGTTAAAACGAAAAGGAGATCTAAAAATGAATGTCGATGCTTTGATTAAAAAGTACCCAGAAGTAAAAACAATGCAGGATTTGAGGCCTTTTTTCTGGCGGAATCCAGATTATGGAAAAGATGCTAAGCTCTCAGTTGGAATTGAAGATATCTTTGATGCTGAAGCACGTTTTCACCGTTTTGCACCATACTTTGAGGTCGCTTTTCCAGAGACTCTGGCAAACCAGGGAATTTTAGAATCACCATTGATTGATTTACCGGATATGAAAGCTCGCTTAAATAAAACCTTCTCTAATAAAATTGAAGGTGGTTTATATTTAAAGGCCGATAACTATTTACCAATTTCCGGCTCTATCAAATCTCGTGGTGGCATTTATGAAGTTTTGAAGTTTGCTGAGAAAATCGCAATTCGTGAAGGTGGTTTAATTTATGCCGATAACTATGCGGTATTAGCCAGCAAGAAGTATCATAATTTGTTTTCTAAATATGGGATTGCAGTTGGTTCAACTGGTAACTTGGGCCTTTCAATCGGAATTGTGGCACAAAAATTAGGTTTCCGGACTTCCGTTCACATGTCAGCTGATGCTTCAAAGTGGAAGAAAGACAAATTGCGCGCCTTTGGTGTAAATGTCGTGGAGTATAATGATAACTTCACGCATGCGATTACAGAAGCTCGTAAAATGGCAGCTGAAGACCCAATGACTTACTTTATTGATGATGAAGGTTCATACGATTTATTCTTGGGTTATTCAGTAGCTGCTTTACGTTTACAAGCCCAATTGAAGTCACAGGATATCAAAGTCGATAAGGATCATCCTTTATTTGTTTACTTACCAGCTGGAGTTGGTGGCAGTCCAAGTGGAGTTACCTTTGGGTTGAAGAAGGTCTTAGGCAAACACGTTCATGCAATTTTTGCAGAGCCTACTCACATTCCTTCTGTGACGCTGGGAATGGTAACTGGCTTAAACGATAAAATTTCTGTTTATGATATTGGAATTGATGGGACTACCAAAGCGGATGGGTTAGCAGTTGGTCGTGCTTCACGAATTGCTGGTAAAAACATGCGGACTTTGTTGTTAGGAACGGCAACTTTCAAAGACGAAGATATGATGAAAGATGTTGCGCGATTATATGACACGGAAAAGATTGGCTTGGAACCTTCAGCAGCTGCTGGATTCTCAATTATGGATCAATCGTTAGGCGAATTAGCAGCTGATTTTCCATTGAAGAATGCTAATCATATTGTTTGGGCAACTGGCGGTAGCATGGTGCCAGACGAAGATATGAATCATTATCTTGAAGTTGGCCATGATGAGTTAGCTAAATAATTAAATCTAAGGATCAGATTTTGCTGATCCTTTTTTCATACGCTAATTTGGGTCTCTGTCAAATCGTATTGGTGGAGATTTTGAACGGCACATTCACTTCGGTGAATGTGCTTTTTGTTTACTCATGAATTAAACTAATCCGGATAAAGAAGTTGTCAATATTTCGAAAACCAAAACAGTTACGTTTTAATGCCTTGATTTTACGATTAAGTCCTTCAATTGGACCGTTGGAAAATGGATAACGACAACTGTTTAGAAGGGCTGAACCATTTTTGATAAACGTGTTGATCGTTATGTCCATTTGATTACTAGTGGGTTGGTAGTTAGTAAGTAAGGATTGGAACGCATTAGCATCCTTTTGGTGTATGACACTTAAGATACCTTGATAGGTTTGATACACAGATCTAAATCTGGGAAAAGCGTCTAGAGCTAAATCAATGGCGTTTTGTTGCGTCATATACTCGTTAATTCCGCGTAAATAAACAGCCTTAGAATCATTAACTTTTATTTCATCAAGATGAAATAAACGCCATTGAGATTTTAAAATATGATAAATTCGTGAATGCTTATCTTGGATAGTACGAATGGTCTGCGTGCGTTCATTATCTAAGGCACGCCCAGCCAGTTGAATAATATGGAAACGATCGATAATCGTGGCCGCATTAGGAAATAAGCGATGAATGAAGCTGCCATATTCAGCATTCATGTCAATCGTCACTGATTGAACTTGGGCACGTTCTTGAACCGAAAAACGAGCTTCAAAGTAGTCAATGATATCTTTACTTAGCCGATCTTTTAAAGTAACAATTTGGCGATGACTAACGGCATCGCAACAATTAAAGGACATCCAGTGATTACAGGAACGAAATTCATCAAAGCAAAGATTCTCTGGGAGATGTTTAACACGATAGGCTAAGTGAATATTGGCATTTAGGATTCGTTGAACACTGCTTGGCGAAATTCCACAAAGTTTAGCAATTTCTTTACTCGTCAACATATCGCGTGCCAAAACGATCACTTGATGTTTGATATTATGTGTGAAAGTTTCGTTACGATTAACCAACTTAGTTTTAGCACCACAGGTTTTTGAACAATCTTTACATTGGTATCTTTGACGTTTTAAATGCATTTCGTAACGACCACCGGATAAGGTTCCTAAACGCAGGTGACTCATGTGAGTTCCGTTTTTAATTAAGCTTTTATGGCCACAATGTGGGCACTTTAAAAGTTGATAAGACAAAGTTGCATGGACGACATGAATACGTTGGTTTGTGGAACACCGTTCTTTAGAAATACCAGTGACAATTAAGTTTGGGTCTGTTATTTCGAATAAGCATAAGATAGAATTAGTTAGGGACATCTGAATTTCCTCTTTTCGATTTGTTTTGGCGATTAAATCGTAGCACAAAGAGGACAGATGTCCTTTTTTATTTTTCTGATTTTCAAAACAGACAAAAAACCGGTATTAGTTATTCACCAATACCAGAAAGTGCAGACCCGCTAATTTTGACTTAATTACTAGTTTGCTTGTAGAATTAGGGAAACTTAAAGATTTATTTTTAGAATTTACGGAACGGAGAAAACAAAATGGGATTCTGGGCAATCTTAGCTTTATTTATTATTGCGCTTGCATGTGGTATTCTTGCTGCGAAACAAAGAAATAAGAATCGAACATTTGCAGTTGTTCTTACAGTAATGATGATCCTAGCACTGGCGATTGTTCTTTATTTAACGTAGTAGAGAACTAACTTATTTGAAGAAATATAACTATTGAAAAATATTTTTATAAGCAACAATAGTGATATCAACTGGAGCAATTTTTCTTAGTATCTTGTTTGTGTCATTAATTTTTACTGTACTTATGAGTTTTAGTTAATTCAGAATGATAAACTATAGTGGTTCCTAGACTTAAAAATAAAACGTAGTAGGATTTCAAAAGCAGACGCGGATAATTGGTTTTAATCGCTTGTATATTTAATTTAATTTGTTAAAAATGTCAACGATTTTTGATGTGGGACAAAAAACAATCACTTGTTTGTACATATGTACAGTGTATGTGATATAGTATACTTATTAAATGAATAAAATAAGGAGGGATAAATATGACCGTCAAATCACGTAAAGTTTCTAATGCAACTGTACTAACAATCCCTAGCAGTTTCAGAATTCCTAAAAATGTGACTTTTGAACCCAGCATGAATGATCATGGCGATATTATTTTTAAAAGAGTAGATGGACTTTCAGATAATCGAAAAAATGATATTCATGATTTTATGGATCGTTTTAAACCAGTTGCAGAATATTTAAAGGATAAATAGACAATAATGACAAAAATTAAATATCTGTCAAAAAGTGATTTAATCGAGATTAATAAATATGCTGTCCAAATGACTGGTGGAACTAATTTTGGAGTTCAATCTTATGAGGCTTTAGATGTTATAGCTAACCAACCTGGTCAAATTGTTTTTGGACATGAACTTTATCCAACTATTTGGCTCAAAGCGGCTTTTATTTTGCAAAAAATCACAAAAAAACATGTTTTTGTTGATGGTAATAAACGAACTGCACTTTTTGCGGCACTTAGGTTTTTAAATGATAATAACTATGTCGTTAAGGATGATAGTGTAATTAATAATTCTGGATCCTTAGTTCTAGCAGTTACCAATTCTTCAGATGATGAGAAAACCATGCAGGAAATAGCACATTGGCTTAAAATCAATCATTATCATAAAGATTAAAAAGGCAATTGGAAATGTATTTTTGTTATTTGCAGTTTAACTTGGGGGATAATTTAGATGGGCTTTTGGGTTTTACTTGCTGCATTTATTGTTATGGTTATTTGTGGCCATTACGCTTTTAAGAAACGAAACACCAATAAATTGTTGGCGGGAACATCTGCTATTGCGGCGGTAGTGGCCTTAATTGCGGTAATTTATTTAGCTTGAAATAAGATGATTGATAGGCACATTCTGAAGTTAAATCTGAACTTCAGGACGTGTTTTTATTTTTGCTAAATATCCACACGCGTTATACTGAAAAGGGAGCATAACAGAAAGGTAAGGCGGTTTACATGGCAATTCAACATAAAGAAACAATTCCCGATAACATTGAAGTGATTGGGGCGCATGTTAATAATTTAAAAAATTTGAACGTGACAATTCCTCTCAACGCATTTGTGGCGATTACGGGGAAATCCGGATCAGGAAAGTCCTCACTGGCAATGGGTGTTCTCTATGCTGAAGGGGCTCGCCGTTATTTAAATTCACTATCGACCTACACGCGGCGCCGAATTAGCCAAGCCGGTAAAGCAAATGTTGATGAGGTGAAGTATTTGCCTTCAGCGTTAGCATTACGTCAGCGGCCAACGGTACCTGGCGTCCGTTCAACTGTGGGAACCATGACCGAGAGTTTAAACGTTCTGCGCTTAATGTTTTCCCGATTAGGTTCCCATGTATGTCCAAATGGGCATCGGGTTCCACCGACATTAGAAGTTGCAGAAAATATGGGTTATGTCGTTTGTCCCTCTTGTGGGGTGAAGTTTATGGCGCCTGGTGCGGAGAGTTTTGCGTTTAATTCGGAAGGAGCTTGTCCAACCTGCAATGGGATTGGTAAAGTCCGTCAACTTGTTAAAAGTCGGCTAATTCCTGATGAAACGAAAACGATCCGCGAAGGTGCTGTGGCCTCATGGCGATTACCAGGCCGTAACTTTATGATTTATGTGGCCGAACAAATTGGAATCCCGATTGATACACCCTTTAATCAGATGAGTGCCAAAGACCAACAACAAGTTTGGCACGGTGAAAATAAAAAATATGCGATTAATATTCCTTCTAAAACGGGCAAAATTTTTCATATGGATAATGCGCAATTTGAAAATGCCTATGCCGCTGTTGAAGATAGTTTAGCGACGACAACTAATGAACGGGCAATTACCCGCTTGAATCGGTTTTATTCATTTGATATCTGTTCCACTTGTCATGGGACCAGGTTTGCGCCCAAACTTTTGCAGACAAAGTTAGTTGATAAAAATATTTCTGAAGTTTCAAAAATGACCATCACCGAATTAACTCAGTTTATGCCGAAAATTGTACCGTGGTTACCAGAAACGATGCGTGAACTTGGGACTAATTTAGTTGGTGAATTACAAGATAGTGTTCAACCTATTTTAGATCTAGGCTTGGATTATTTAACCTTGGACCGTGAAGGCGATACGTTATCAACTGGTGAGCTCCAACGTATTCAGTTGGGTCGCACTTTGCGGAGCCAGACAACGGGAGTTCTTTATGTCCTTGATGAGCCTTCAGTTGGACTTCATCCGGCTAACGTTAGCGGATTAATTAAAATTTTGCATCAGTTGGTGTCTCAAGGAAATTCGTTAGTGGTTGTGGATCATGATACACGAATTATTTCCGCAGCCGACTACGTGATTGAAATTGGTCCAGGAGCCGGTAAAAATGGTGGAACGGTGGTTGATCACGGAACTGTGTCAACTATTAAGAAGAGCCCACAATCACTCATTGCACCATTTTTAAATGGAACGGCCAAACTGCTGGTCAGAAAACAGGTTCCTAAAGCAAAGTTGTTTGATAAAGGCGATCTTACCATCGGGGTCTCTGAGCGATTTAATCTGCATAATGTGGTTGCTCATTTTCCTAAAGGACGCCTTAGTGTGGTATCCGGATATTCAGGTGCCGGAAAGACAACGTTGATCTTAGACAGTTTAATACCGGGAATTAAGGCAGCTATCAAAAAGGAACCTTTGCCCGCCCATATTAGTCAGTTAGATCGTGCGCATATTCATCGCGTGGTCATGGTGGATTCAGTGCCGGTCGGTAAAAACGTCAGATCAACGGTTGCGACTTATTCTGGAATTCTAGATACTTTACGAGTTTTGTTTGCGAATACAGAT
Organism: Pediococcus damnosus; assembly: GCF_001611155.1. Classification (NCBI taxonomy): domain Bacteria; kingdom Bacillati; phylum Bacillota; class Bacilli; order Lactobacillales; family Lactobacillaceae; genus Pediococcus; species Pediococcus damnosus. Next base: position 862,479 of record NZ_CP012294.1, on the reverse strand, counting down.
GAAGCGAAACAGCGACAGTGGACTGCCAGTCATTTTTCTTACAATGTGACTTCCGGTGCTTGTCCAAACTGTAAAGGAACGGGAACAATTTCGCTGGATATTCAGTATTTACCAGATATGGTGGAGACGTGTCCTGTTTGTCACGGTAAACGATATAATGATGAAACGCTCGCTGTAAAATGGCATGGCTATACAATTGCAGATATTTTAGCGCTTGATGTGGATCATGCCTTACCAATTTTTGAAGATGTACCAGCCATTAAATCAATTCTGGAAAAACTATCCGAAATGGGGTTGGGATATCTTGTATTAGGCGAGAGTACCCCAATTTTGTCTGGTGGTGAAGCCCAGCGGTTGAAGTTAGTTTCACAAATGGGTCGTAAACAAAATGGGACGTTGTTTGTGTTTGATGAACCGTCAGTTGGGTTACATCCGCTTGATATTCAAACGTTGATTCATGTGTTCGATCGGTTGATTGATCAAGGGGCGACGATTATTATTATTGAACATGACTTGGATGTCATTGCCAATGCAGATTATGTTGTTGATCTTGGGCCAAAAGGTGGTCAATTTGGCGGAAAAATTATTGCGGCTGGCACACCTCAAGAAGTGGCTAACACGGCCAAAAGTGAGACTGGTAAGTACTTGAAAGCCCATTTTGAGTTGTTTCAGTAAGATGTAAGTTAGACTTTCATATGGGTTATAAATAATTTTATTCTTATGAAGGCTATAACTATACTGGATATTTTTGTGGAAAGATGCTATGCTTAAGTCAGATATAGAAAAGGCTTTCATATCAATATTCTTACTGGAGGAATAACCTATGCGAATTAACAAGAATGATTTAAATGATGTATTGAGCTCAGAACACGGCCCGTTTATCACAATGATTGTGAATAATCCTGCTGACTTAAAAGAGATTCAGCATACAAAAATCACTTTCAAAAACTTACTAAAAGAAGCAAAAGATAAATTAACCAAATTGTTTCCTGAAGTTGATCGCGAGGCCTATTTAAGCCGCTGGAGTATTTACGGCGACGACAATAGTTTCTGGTTAAACGATGCAAGTGAAGCAGTCGTTTTAATTGGAGATATGGATAAGGTGGAAACATTCCAGCTTTCTGGAAACTGTGTGAACCAAGTTTCAGTTTCCGCTCAGCCTAATGTTTTACCAATTATCCAAGAATTACAGCTAAAATTTGAATACTTATTAATTGGGCTTAACCAAACTTCCTTTGAACTTTATCGTGGGGATGGTTATGATCTTGAAAAAATTCACTTAGGTGAGGATGCGCCTCGCACGTTAAAAGAGGCGCTCGGGGATAATGAATTAGTCGGCGGTGAAGTGTCATTCCGTGGAGCTTCGAATCATGGTGGTGATGTGGCAGTAGCTTATCATGGCCATAACGAGAAGAGCCAGGAAGTTACAAATGATCAAATCAATTACTACCAAATGGTGGATCAGTATGTTACTAAAAACTATGCTCATCCAGAAGGTTTGATGACGATTGTATTTGGATTACCTGAAAATCAGGCTCGTTTCCGTCAAGTCACGAAAAATAAAAACTTGTCGCATCATTTATGTGTGGAAGAATCGCCTAGTGGTTTGAGCATTGATCAATTAGAAAATAAGATGCGCCCAGTTGCTCGTAAATGGTTCGAAGGAATCATGAATGTGCAAACGCAACGGTATGAAACTGCGAAGGACAAGAATAAGGCAACGAGTGATATGCGTGAATTGGTGCGCTGTGCGGTGGCTGGTCAGATCGACACATTGTTTGTAAGAAATGATACAACGGTGATCGGAATGATTGATGAAGAAGGCAAATTGGACACTGATACAACGGCGGCTAAAAACAATAATTTGGTGAATGATATTGTGGATAGAACGATGAAGAATGGTGGAAGAGTAGTCTTGCTTGATACAGAAGATATGCCAACCGATAAGGTAGCGGCGGGAATATTGAGATACTAGATAAGTGAGTGAAGAAAAGCGGTAAAAGGCAATAAATAAGTGCACCGGTGCGGGATCGCAATTCCGCGTTAGGTGTACTTATTTATTGCCTTTTGCTTTTCGAAGCTGTCCTCAAACTCAGCGGAAAAAGGAAGCAAAGATCAGCGGCCGTATGCGGGATCGCAATCCCGCGGGAGGCGTGTCTATTTTTTTACTCTTGTTTTGTCGAGCTGTCCTCAAGTTTCAATAAATAAAAATATTTTAGAAATTTACCTTCACCTGTTTTTGTTGAACTAAGCTACCAATTTGAACAATTTGTTGATTTTTATTTACTCGATAAAAAATAGCGTATTTTTTTCCAATTAAAATTCTTCGAGTTAGCTTTGAAAAACCGTAAAGTGATGTGATGTCTGAAAAACGATTCGGATAAAATTTTAAAGAAATGACAGTTTTATTAATGAGCCGAATAAATTTTTTTATTTGTGTTTCAGATAATCCCATGTTTTGCCAATCTTGAATAACGCTATTTAAACTTTGAGAGAATGAGTTTGAAAATAGTATTTGGTATTCTGTCATTATTTATGCCAACCATATTTTTGGAATTTTTTGGCGAATTCGTCTTCTGTTAATATATTTTGTTTTTCGAAATCATCGAATCCTTTTTCAATTTCTCTACAATCATATTCTCTTTCTGTTTCATTGATTGTTAATTCAATTTTTGAACTTTGTTTCTGATAATCTAATTCCATTCCTTCAACAACACCACTGCTTTTGGGAAGAATAACGCCTAGCGAATTGCCAACTTTCCGAACCTTTATTTTTTTCATTAGTTTACCTCAATATGAATTTTGTGTTTGTTATAACATAATTATAACTTAATGCCTTTGAAATGTCTAATATCTGTGAGTGTTATTAATTCATTAAAATCTCCATTGCGTTCGTTCCCTAATAGTTCGATAATTAGAGATGTGACTTAAATTACGGGAAATGATAATGGGGATGCAAATTATGAGCAAGTCAACACGAGGAATTTTATACGCGTCAATTGGAGCTATCTGTTGGGGAATTTCTGGTCCGATTGCTCAGATCCTATTTGCAAACTACCATATGAAATTAACTTGGTTGATCGGTTCAAAAATGTTATTTGGCGGGATACTATTACTTGTGTTTGGCATGTTGCAGAAAAAGCAACGGCCAAAATTGTTTGCCATTTGGCATGATAAAAAAGCAATTATTCAATTACTTATTTTTACAATTTTTGGGATGACGGCCATGCAAGCTGTTTACTACAAAGCGGTTGCGGTAGGTAATGCCGCTACAGCCACGATCTTACAGTTCCTATCCCCAGTATTTATTGTGGTCTTTACAATTATTCGTTATAAACGAGTGCCACGGCGAGGAGACGTTTGGGCGATTGTCGCTGCGTTAGTGGGAACCTACCTACTGATTACAGGTGGAAACCCAACATCTCTAACAATTTCACCAGCTGCTTTATTCTGGGGCGTGGTTACTGGAGTGGCAGCTGCCGCCTATGTCTTACTCCCAGAAAAAATATTAAATCAATATGGTTCATTAACTGTTTCTTCATGGTCCATGCTAGTTGGTGGTGTGTTATTTATGTTCATTCAACCTGCTTGGCGTGATGTTCCCCACTTTGATGCAAAGGGTTGGGCTGGTTATCTGTTTATTGTCATTTTTGGTTCGGTAATTGCGTATTTTATTTATTTGGCAAGCTTGGCTTACATTTCGGCGACCGCTACAGGCCTGTTGGATGCCTTTGAACCCTTATCCGCAACCATTGTGTCTGTGGTGTTTCTCAATCTAAAATTTGGTGTGATGGAAACAATCGGAACTATTTTGATTTTAAGCACCGTATTTATTCTGGCAATTGCTAATCGTCACTCATCATAACTTAGAACTGATATCATGCTACTTGGCATGATATTTTTTTAGACTAATTTGTTTTGCACTGGCTGCACCCCCCCTAAAAAGTGCTAGAATGCAATTGAATGAAAGCGGTTTATATGTTCTGCTTATTGGGGGGAAAACAAATGCAATTTAGACTGGTTATTAATTTTAAATTCATAGAATGGCAGGGCTACGGTTAAACATGAGTTACATGTTGTGATTGTGGGGGCTCTCAAATTTTAAATGAAGGATTGGTGAAAAGGATGCATAAAATTCCATCAACAGCTTTTGCTAAAGCTGGTATTTATGAAAAAGAAAAAGTAGATTACATTAAGAAATGTTTTACGCCAATGCGTGTTTCGATCAATGATCAAATTTTTCCGCGAAGTCAGAAGAATTCAGACAAAGAAAGTCATAAAATTGGTAGAAAAATTTTTGGACTGGCAACACCTGAAACAATTGAATTTAATGATACAGAAATTCGAGTGATTGATAAGGATAAAAAAGTGGTCGAGACTACGAAAGCAACGGATGTTCAATATATTCAATTTGGTGTTATAAGAAGAATGACTACCTATATGTGGTCACCTGTTTTTTATTATGAATTAACGATGACACTGGGAACTTCATCTGGTAATTACTATCTTCTAAATGGTGATTTTGCAGTTTATGAGCAATTAAAAGCATGGGGTGAAAAACAAAATATTGAGATTGAAGATCCATTTGAATTGGCTTCAATCACCACCGATGCTCACGTTTTCGGAGCAGGTGATCCTAGCACCTGGGGAACATTGCTTGATAAAACGTTTATAACCAAAGTGGCTAAAGTGGCCGATTTGAATTATCCAGAAGAAGTTTAACTTTAGTTTTAAACAACTGATCATTTCAGAAATAATATAAGAAATGATCAGTTTTTTTGTGCTCACGATTTAGAAGCTATGGTTTGCTTTTATGCGGTGAAGTGCTATGTTTTAGATGAGTGGAAACGATTTCGGATCCATATATGTCATTAGGATTGAGTTAGAAGGAATTATTGATGCAGCATCGCTATTTAAAAATGTTAATATATTTTTGCGTTTGGATGGGATTAAATATACTGTGGGTACTGCGTTCAATTTCGTACCCAACTGTTGATTCTACTATGTTAGTTGGCAAAAGCATCGCCTTACATTTTGCGCCAATCGTGGGAATCACAGTCCTATTATTGATGACGTTGTTTAAATGGCGTCCGCTCAATCTTGTGGCTTTAATTTGGTTGGTTTTAGCAACGATTACTGCTAGACCACCGATTTATTTACTTTCAGTGGGAATGTTCGGTGGAATTTTGGTTTTGATCTGTGATGTTTATCTCACGGTGATTATATGTAATCATGATCAACCGGTAAAATATGTAAATCAAATTGCTGTTATATTAGGAATCGCCTTTTTCCTGTGTTTATTATCACCAAAATTGAGTGCTCAGTTTGCAAGTAGTGGTTATTCAGATCCCGTTACGGCAACAAAAACGGAAATTACAGTAACCAAAAAGAATACCAATCAGTTAAAGACTAATAATGTGACGAGGATCACGCCGCGGCATCCTAAGATTTATTTAAATGGCGTTGGCGACATTAATCTGAAAATTAGGCGAATTGGAATTTTTTATTTCTCGTATGCGGATTATGTGTATAAATGGTAAAAACTAAAAAATACGTTTCCATTTACAGCGGTTTAATGGCTGTGTGGAAACGTATTTTTTGTAGCCTAAAGGTTGAAAGTACAAAAATGACTTCAGTTACTGATACTAAGCAGTTTAGTTCACCAAAATCAGGTTAACTACCGTTCTCTGGCTCACTTGGCCTGGAACGGGGTGGGCCGATTTGAAGCCAAACAGTTCACTTGTCTTCAAACTCGACCTTTATCTAAGCAAGAATCGCTAAGATAAATTTCACCCATGAGGCCAAAACGCCTCCGAACTGGAAAAGTTGTTGTGTTTAGATAGTTCGTATGAACGTTGTCATAATAATCTTCGTGTTAAATATAATCAGTTTTAAAACTTGCATCAGTCTGGAAGCAATGGGCTCAGTAGTGCCATTTATCTTAACGATTCATCGTTTAGATAAAGGTCGAGCTTAGAGACGTGTATTTCGGCTCTAAGTCGTGCCCACTACGTTCCAGCCCAAATTGCTGGAAGACGGCATTTTAATCTAGTTTTGTTACCATGAACGTTTTTGTATCAAGCAATTAGCTGTAATTTTGTACTTTCAACCTTTAGTTGTAACATTTAATTTAATAAGAATGCCACGGACTGGTAAGGCTTAAGTTCCAGCTGGTCCTGCAGTTCAATTGATTCATCATAATTTGAAATTAAAACTTTTCCATGCAGTTTTGTCATTTCACTAGGCAGCTGAACAGTTGTCGCTTTTCCATAGAAATTATTTAAAACCAATAAAGTTTGATTTCTATAAGTTCGTAAATAGGCAAAAACTTGATGATCATTTTCAAGCAAGGGTTTAAAATTGCCTTCAGAAATAATTGGCATGGTTTTGCGCAATTTAATTAGCTTTTGGTAGTAAGTGAAGATTTCTCCGTGATCAAGTTCATCTTGGACGTTTACTTTCGCTTGATTAGTTGGCATTAACCATGGTTTATGTGTCGAGAACCCAGCATATTTGGAATTATTCCACTGCATCGGAGTACGACTATTATCTCGAGATTTGGTTTTAATAATCTCAAAAGCTTCACTTGGAGATTTACCAGCATTTAAAAGTTCTTGATAAGCATTTTTACATTCAATATCGACATAATCTGACATTGAAGTGTAATCGGGGTCACTCATCCCGATTTCTTCACCCATGTAAATATATGGCGTTCCTCGCAACAGATGCATTGTTGTGGCCAACATTTCGGCCGATTTTGCCCGGTAATGAATCGGATCACCAAAGCGATTAATGGCACGTGGTTGATCGTGATTATTCCAAAACAACGCGTTCCAACCGCCACCCTTAGCCATTCCCGATTGCCATTCGTTCAGAATCCCTTTAAGTTTCATAAAATCAAAAGGCATTTTACTCCATTTTTCACCATTTACATAATCTACCTTTAAGTGATGAAAAGTGAAAACCATACTGAGTTCATGATTGCCAGGCAAGGTGTATTGAACACTGTTAGCAATTGACGTTGACGACATTTCACCGACAGTGATGGCATCTGGATCTTGTCCAAAACTTGCTTGATTCATTTCTTTGAGATAATCCTGAACAATTGGGGTATCTGTGTAAAGAGTTTTACTAGCAACGTTTGTTGGTGCATCAATTAATTTTTCTTCTTTACCCGTGACATTAATGACATCAAAGCGAAAACCATGTACACCTTTCGCACGCCAGAAATTAATGACTTTGTAGAGGGCTTGCCGAACTTCCGGATTGTGCCAATCAAGATCAGCTTGGGAAGGATCATAGAGATGTAAATAGTACTTACCAGTATTGCCAAATTTAGCCCAAGCCGGGCCACCAAATTTAGATTCCCAATTGGTAGGAAGATCACCATTTGGTTTTGGATCGCGGATGTAATAGAAAGCTTGATATTTTTTATTTCCGGCTAAAGCTTTTTGAAACCATTCGTGAGATGTAGAAGTGTGGTTTAACACCATATCTAACATAATACCGATGTGGTTTTCTTTTAATTTTCGAGCCAACTCATCAAAATCAGCCATTGTGCCAAAGCGGGGATCAACTTTGCAATAATCAGCAATATCATAGCCATTGTCATTTTGTGGTGAGACGAAGAATGGGTTAAACCAGATCATATCAATATTAAGTTTTACGAGATAAGGAATTTTTTTAATGATTCCCTGGAGATCACCAATCCCATCCCCATCACTATCATAAAAAGACTTGGGATAAATTTGATAAATTATTTTATTTTGAAACGACATTAAAAAGCCTCCCTAGTTAATTTTTTGACGACGGGCAAAATCCACAAAGCTAAATTTATCAGGTCGATGAACAGATTCAGTAAATTGAAAAAGCGTCGTATCTTCTAAATAAGTTTGACTACGAACGATTACCACATCCTGATGCTCGTTTAATTCAAGCAACTGTGCCTCTTCTTTTGTGGGAGATTCTACAGTGATTTTTTTGGTGGCGTAACTGATGGTTAAACCAAGTTGATTCTCAAAATAATCATATAGAGAATCTGCAGCTACCTTATGCGAAATTTCAGGAACAACACTTTTTAAAATATAATCGTGATCTAAAACAATTGGTTCATTGTTAGTTTTACGAAGACGTTCGACATAAGTTGCCAAAAGTGGTGAAGATGATTGATAATCGAATTTTTCAAGTGGCACGTGCTGGTCTTCAAGGCACAAAACTTCAGTAGTAGAGTTCATGTGCAACGAGTTGTTGAGCTCTTTAAAAGAAGTAATGCCAGAAACCGGAAAATTAAAGCGTTGTAAGTTTAAAACAATTGAACCTTTTCCGCGAATTTTTTGAATGAAGCCGTTTGTAAGTAATTCTGATAGTGCTTTTCGGATGGTTTCTCGAGAGGTTCCATATAATTCAGATAATTGCGTTTCACTAGGTAAGTAACTATCAACTGGATAGTTGTGATGATTAATTTTATCGGCTAAATCTTGATAAATGGCATTAAATTTATTGCGCATTACTATTCGCCTCCTAAAGCGCTTCCATCATATCACTATTTGATTAGTCTATACAAGTAAAAAGGAATCAATATATTTGATAAATGCGTCTAAATGGGCTTTTGAAATCTGAAAGTTGAATAAGCTTTAAATTTGACAACATGTATATACAGGATGTATGATGTAACCGTTATTAAGAAAGCGCTTTAAGTAAGTCAAATTTTCTACTCAGTTGGGAGGCAATACAAATGTTTGGATTCGGGAAAAGAAAAAAAGTAGCCACTGATAATGCTATTTATGCGCCGGTAACTGGCCAGGTGATTGATTTGAGCAAAGTCAGTGATCCGGTATTTGCTCAAAAGGCAATGGGGGAAGGTCTAGGAGTTAAACCTAGTGATGGCAAGATTGTTAGTCCAGTGGCTGGCGCCGTCACGATGGTCGCCGGTACAAAACATGCACTGGGGTTTACGATGGCTAACGGCCTAGAAGTTTTAATCCATATGGGTGTTGATACCGTTGATTTAAAAGGAGCACCATTTACTGTCAGTGTTAAGCCTGGTGACATTGTCAATGGCGGCGACGCCATTGCCACCATTGATTTGGATCAAATTCATGATGCGAATCTGGACGATGTCATTATTGTTGTCTTTACGAATTCGGCTGATAAATTGGATCATTTGGATGTGACAACTGGTGAAACTACAGCCAAAGCAAAAATCGGTATGGTAACCGTTAAAGCATGATATGAGGGGGTATTTAAAATGGCAAAAAAAGATTATACCAAACTTGCATCCGATATTATTGAAAATATTGGTGGTAAGGAAAATGTAAAGAGTTTAATTCACTGTATTACGCGACTACGTTTTTATTTAAAAGATGAAAGCATTGCTAAAGATGATGTCATCAAAAATCTAGATGGCGTTATCGATGTTCGGCATGCACAAGGGCAGTATCAAGTTGTGATTGGGGCGGCAGTCACTGATGTATATGATGCAGTGATCGCTCAATTGGGGCAAGAATTCGCAGATCCTGATGCTACTGAGGCGGCTGTGCAAGAAACAAAAGCAGCTGCTGGGTCGGCTAAAGAACCTGATAACAGAAGCTTTGGCCAAAAAATAAAAGATGGGTTTAATGCTTTAATTGGCGTTATTACAGGCTCCATGATGCCAGTTGTTGGGTTATTGGCTGCTAGTGGTATTCTCAAAGGTCTATTGCAGATGGCAGTGGATTTTCACTGGACAGTGCCAACTTCACAAACCTATATTATTATTTCAGCGATGGGCGATTCGGCCTTTTACTTCCTACCAATCATTGTTGGATTTACAGCCGCAAAACGACTTAAGTCTGATCCAGTGATTATGGCAATTATTGGCGGTGTGTTAGTTTATCCTTCATTATTCTCAATTGCTACCGGAACGAAAACAACGGGTACTTTTTTGGGAATGGCATTAAACACAAATTTGTTTGGATTACCAATTCACATGGTAAATTACACGTATAGTATTTTTCCAATCATTGCGGGCGCTTGGATGGCTCACTACATTGAAATCTGGTTAAAGAAATGGATTCCGCAAATTCTTCAAATGATTTTTGTACCTTTGTTTGAAGTTATTATTGTTTCTGCAATTATCATCATTTTTGTAGGTCCTGCGATTACTTTAGTAAGTACAGGAATTTCATGGTTGTTAGATGCAATTCTGAAATTCAATTATCCAATCGCCGGATTAATCATTGGAGGATTCTATCAAAGCTTGGTTATCTTTGGATTGCACTGGGCAATTGTACCGTTGATTGCGAATGATATTGCATCTAAAGGATATAGTTACTTAAATGCAATTGTTTCAATGACAATGGTAGCTCAAGGTGCTGCCGTATTAGCTATTTTCCTCAAATCAAAAATTGCTTCCATTAAAGAGCTTTCAGGAGCTGCTGCAATTTCAGCCTTTGTTGGAATTACAGAACCATCTATTTACGGAATTAACTTGAAGTACGGTCGGGCCTTCTTGACGGCCAGCATTGGTGCTGCAGCCGGTGGATTAGTATCCGGTCTGCTGAACGTAAATATGTATGGATTTACCGGTTCAATTATTGGATTTCCATCATTCTTTACACCTGCCAAATTTGGTGGCGGCATGAGTAACGAAATCAATTTCTGGATTGCGACGGCTGTTACCTTAGTTGTTGCGTTTGGTTGCACATGGGCATTTGGATTTAAGGATGCAGATGTTGCTGCTGAAAAGAAAGTTGTTCGTCGTAAAACCATTGGTAAAGATGCTTAAAATTAAAATGCAAAACAGCGAATCATCTATGGAAAATGGATGATTCTTTTTTTGTTTTCTGAAAATTTAACTTTTTTCAGAAAGAGGGCTTGTTTAAAGGTTTGTTTTGGGGTATTATCAATCTATTCAGAATATTAAAAAATGCTGTGAACAGATGAGTAAGCAAAATACTGAATTATAGAGAGCTAGGGATGCTGAAATCTAGCGGAAAGTTTTTGCTGAAGATGGTCTGGGAGCATTGCAGTTAAATGAAAATTTTAAGCTGCGGGTGTCGAGCCCTTATGAGTTGAGATGAACGTTTTTGCGTTCAATAAAGGTGGCACCGCGGTCAAACGTCCTTTACTTCAAGTTTTGAAGTAGAGGGCGTTTTTAATTTTGGGTAATAAATTTTAAAATATATTGGCATAGGAGAGGAAAGAGATTTATGCATAAAAAACAAGGTATATCAGTCAGAACAGTAGTGGCAATTGGAATTGGAACGGCAATTTTCTTTGTGTTAATGCGTTATATTCCAATTCCAACGGGAGTTCCAGATACAAATATTAATTTAGCATATGGATTTCTGGCATTAATGGGCTCTATTTTCGGACCAGTAGCGGGTGGATTGATCGCTTTTCTAGGCCATATGTTTAACGATTTAACCTGGGGCGAGCCTTGGTGGACATGGATCGTTGCCGATGGTATTTACGGAATTTTATTTGGCCTAACCAAAAAATATTTGAATATTGAAAACGGTGGTTTGACCAAACATAAGTTAGTTATCTTCAATGTCTATCAAATTATTATCAGTGTGTTGGTCTGGGGAATTATTGCACCAACTGGCGACGTTTTGGTATACTCAGAACCAGCTTCCAAAGTTTATTTACAAGGAATCACGTCAGTTATTTGCAATGCACTTTCAGTCGGAATTTTGGGGACAATTTTATTGGTGGCTTATGCCCGAACCCGTTCCAAGAAAGGCAGTTTAAAGAAAGAGTCATAAATTTATGAATAACCCAATTATTAGCTTTCAGGATGTCAGTTTTCAGTATCAAAGCCAGTCAGAACCAACGTTGAATCATTTAAATTTTGATATCTATGCTGGTGAAAAGGTGCTGATTGCGGGACCTTCTGGATCAGGAAAGACCACGATAAGTCGTTTAATGAATGGTTTGATTCCGTCAGCTTATCCGGGAAAATTAAGCGGTAAAATTTTAATTAATGGCCAATCAGTGACAGATCAAACTATATTTGATCTGTCTTTGAAGGTTGGGACTGTTTTACAAGATCCAGATACCCAGTTTGTTGGGCTCACGGTAGCTGAAGATATTGCGTTTGCCCTAGAAAATGATGGCGAAAAGCAGTCAGTTTTGAAACAGAAGGCCAGCGAGTGGGCCAAACAATTAGGAATTTCTGAAATCATTAATAATCACCCTCAAGAAATTTCGGGTGGTCAAAAACAACGGGTAGCGATGGCCGGTGTTTTAGTGGATGAAGGTAAAATTCTTTTATTTGATGAGCCATTAGCGAGCCTTGATCCCGTTGCCGGTCGTGAATCCATTGAATTAATCGATGAGATGCAAAAAAAGGGCGATACAACAACCGTAATTATTGAACATCGAATTGAAGATGTACTTTATAAGTCAGTTGATCGCATTATTTTGGTTGATGAAGGCGAGATTGTTGCAAACGATACGCCGGACACTATTTTAAAAAGCGGTATTTTAGCAAAGCTCGGTTTACGGGAGCCGCTTTATTTGTCGGCCCTGAAATATGCAGGAGTTGACTTGAAACAGGTTGCGCATGTCGATAATGTTAATGATGTCGCGTTAACCGAAAACACTGTGGCAGCTGTAAAAAAGTGGGTGCAACCGCATCATAGTCAAACCCTTGCGACGGACCAAGAACCTGTTTTAAAGGCTAAAGATATTTCTTTTAGCTATGATTCGAAGCAAGTCCTTAATAAACTAAATTTGAGTATTCAACCAGGTGAAATGGTTAGTTTGGTGGGTAGAAATGGCGTTGGCAAAACAACACTGAGCAACATCATTACTGGATTTCTACATCAAAGTTCAGGGAGCTTAACGCTGAATGGTAAAGTGATGGACGATGATTCAATTAAGGAACGGGCCGATCATATCGGGTATGTGTTGCAAGACCCTAACATGATGATTTCAAAAAACACCGTTTCTGAAGAAGTTGCCTTAGGCCTGACGTTGCGCCAAGTTACGCCTGATGAAATTGAAACCCGAGTGGCTGAAACGCTGAAGGTTTGTGGCTTGTTTGAGTATCGTCATTGGCCCATTTCTGCTTTGAGTTTCGGACAGAAAAAGCGGGTTACCATTGCAGCAATTTTAGTTTTAAACCCAGAACTGCTCATTTTAGATGAACCCACTGCTGGACAAGATTGGCGGCACTACACGGAAATGCTGACATTTATTCGTGATTTAAATCAAAAAACGGGAATTTCTGTAATTTTTATTACGCATGATATGCATTTGATGATGGAATATTCAGATCGCGTGGTGGTCCTGAACGATGGCGTGATTGCCTATGATGATCAACCAATGAAGTTGTTTGCCAACTTGGATCTTTTAAAACAAGCCTCGTTAGTTGAAACGAGTTTATTTACACTGGCCCAGCGCGTTAAAGTCGATCCTGAAGATTTGATTGCTAGTTTTATTGATCAAGAAAGGGTAGGTCAGCGCGATGAATAACAACGTCTTGATTGGATATAAACAGCGTGATAACTTTGTGGACCGCTTAACGGGAACAACCAAGCTAATTGGGCTAATTGCATTGTCAGTGATTGGAATGACGAGTTTTGATACACGGTTCTTATTAGTGTTGACAGTTTGTTCATTAGCCCTATTTCGAGTTTCCGGGATTAAATTTCATGAAGTGTCATTTATACTGGGATTTATCACCGTATTTTCTGTGTTAAATCTGATTGCGGTGTATATTTTCGGCCCCAAATATGGGGTTCATCTGTATGGATCGGAACATGTGATTTGGCAAGGAATTGGACCGTACAATTTAACGTGGAAACAGCTTTTTTATGAGTTTAACTTGTTTTTAAAGTATATTTTCACGGTGCCATTGGCGTTAATATTTCTGATGACAACGAATCCAAGTGAATTTTCTTCGAGTTTAAACCGAATTGGTATTTCATATCGAATTAGCTATGCGGTGTCGTTGGCATTGCGGTATATTCCGGATGTGCAAAATGATTATCGGCAAATCAGTAGAGCACAACAGGCACGGGGAAATGAGATTTCGAAAAAAGGAAAGCTCACTCATCGTGTGAAGGTAGCGGGACAGATCTTGTTGCCATTGATCTTTACGAGCTTGGATCGAATTGAGACGATTAGTCAGGCAATGGAGTTGCGTCGGTTTGGAAAACTAAAGAAACGGACTTGGTATGCGGCAAGACCAATGAAGAGAAATGACTTTCTGGCATTAATTGTGATTGCATTGGTGGTGCTGGTTGGTATTTATTTGTTTAAGGTGAATGGCGGAAGATTTTATAATCCGTTTAAGTAAAAGTGAGTGAGACAAGTCGGTAAAAAGAGAATCACAAGCGTGACGGATGCGGGATCGCAATCCCGCATCCGTCACGCTTGTGATTCTCTTTTTGACTTGTCGGAGCTGTCCTAAGACTCGGCGGAAAGCAGCAGGCAAAGACGGGCGTATGTGGGATCGCAATCCCGCGAGAGTCGTGTTTATGATCAGCCTCTTGTTTTACCGAACTGTCCTAAGACTCAGCGGAAAGTAGCAGGCAAAGACGGGCGCGTGCGGGATCGCAATCCCGCGGGAAGGATGGTTATATTTTGACTTTTGCTTTGTCGAGCTGCCTAAGACTCAGAGGAAAATGGCAGTCAAAAGCGTGGCGGTTTCCTCACTAAAAATCAAAAAAACACCTATACTATGACTAATAAATATTGTACAGTTCACTTAAGCCTTGTGGTGATAAGTCAAGTATGTAAAAAACTTTGTTTTTATTATTAATTAGTTCTTGAGAGTATACCTTCCCCAGCCCACTAAAACAGTTAATTTAGCGGGTTAAGAAGGGACTCAGTATCGTAAACTCGAAGGCTATACCACTTTGGGTGGTATATAAAATTGATGGTTTCTAAGCAAGACTTCCACCAATCTCACAAGCTTTCGTGCCGTCAAGACAATAGCTCGACGATGACGATACTTGGGTACCTCTTCATATTTTTTGTGGTAATAGCGTTGGTAAGTAATATCATAACGTCTTATCGAATTGGCAGCTTCAACTAGATAATAACGAAGATATTGATTACCCTTACGAGTTCGTGGCGTAGCTTGACGAACACTCGTACCTGATTCATGTGGTAACCAAGCCAGACCTGCATACTTGGCAATATGGCTTTCATCCGGAAAACGTTCAATTTGACCAATTTCTGCCACAATACCGGCCGCATAAACTGGACCAATACCGGGAACACTAGTTAAACAATTGATATCTGTGTTTTGAGTAGATATCTGTGTAATTGTTTTATCCAAAACTTGGATTTGTTTTTTTAACATCCGAATTTCATTAGCATAGACCGCTAAGATTTCATCAACAGAATCTGTTACGACTTTTGATAGACGATAAGAAGAACGAGTTGCTTTCTTAATGGCTTTAGCAACGGCTTCGGCATCACCAAATTTACCGTGGGCTAACTGTTGAAGATGTGTCACTAATTCATCAAGAGGTAGCGCCGCTGCCTCGTCCAAGGTTAACTCTTCATCAGTAATTAGGGTCATCATAGCTGAGCCAAAAACTGAGGTGGGTAACTCTCGTTCTAAAGTATTACAACGATAATAGAGGTTGTTCAAAAAATGATTTTTTGAATCGGTCATTTGTTTAACCAAGTGATAGCGTTCACGGGTTAAACGTTGCAGCGCAACATAATTTTCTTGGCGAGCAACAGGGGTTCCAAGTGGTTCTACACGCAATAAATCGGCTAATTGCTTGGCATCAATTGCATCAGTTTTACCGTCATTAAAGAGCTGACTAAAGTGATGTGATGTGTAGGGATTAATGGTAATTACCGATAAGCCTAAGGCTTGTAACTCGCTATCTTCGGCCAAAAAAGTCATTGGATGAAAGTTATAAACAGAAGTAGCTTCCATACCAGCTGTGATTTTTTCATAATGATGCGTTTGAGTTTCGGTTAGGACCGTCTGTTTGATCTTAATGGCGCCATTGAGATCATTAGTAGTTTCACCTTGAAAACAACAACGTTGATCCGAATCTAAAGCACAAAAGTCTAATTTATTTTTACCAACATCAATACCTAAATATAAATTCATAGGATAAGGACCTCCTTTCATTGTGAATTAATTGGATAAGCTTAGGTGCTGCGTGATGTTCCCTAATTCCAATTCTAACGGGCATCCTCGCAATATAAGTAGACTAGATTAAGTGATTCAGCTGCGTGTCACGCGAGTGAACACGAATCACTCTAATCGCTACAGCTTGTGGTTTGCGGTGTTTCGAATTGTCTGGGCGGCACGCTTAAAACGTAGATAAACTACAAGGGGAGAAAGCCTATACCAGTTGGACCTAAATCCAATGAACAATTAGAGAATATCACGCAGCATCTAAGTAGTGAATAGTAAGAAACAAAGTTTCAAAATATATAATACGAGGGGGAAGTTAGGCAATGAAATATGAAAACAAAACAAAAACTGATAACCAAGTTTTAAAGACAATTCAACCTGATAAGTCCATGGAAGCAGGTATGAGACTTCTAGCTCAGTTAAAAAAGGCTGAAAAGGGATCGTTTCATAGTTTGGAAGAGGTTCGACATAAATTATTCTAAATAATATTATCAAAGTGAATTTTAAAAACGTATGGTAAGGCAGTCTATCAACGTTTAAGCTAGAGAATCAGAATATTCTGATTCTTTTTTTAATATCTTTGTGTACTTTTGGACTTCTCGAACGTTATTAGTAGATGTAAGCCGTCGCGACACTTACTAAAATGAATTGGAGGAGAATACAAATGGAAAAGAATTGGTTAAAGACTGCTGTTTCAGTAACAATGTCAGGTGAAGGTCATGAAGAAGGTCTCAAACGAAGTTTCGGCAATATGCCAGAAACTGTCACTGATGATCAAATCAAAGGGCTTGGCAGTGTGCTTGAAGCAGTTTCAAAAGACAAATTTGATTTTGCTACAGTTACCACTACAGAAAAAGTTGTAAATAACTAAGACAAGAAATCCCGAGCACAATTAACGACTATGTATACTAAAATTTAGGAGGACTCAAATATGAAACAATTAGATATGGAATTTGTAAGTAGCTTAGGTAAGGTTCGTCACATTAAGTTGAAATATGTTAGTGAAGACTTAGAGCCAGCAGCAGTTAAAACGGCAATGACACAACTTGCGGGTTTGAAGGTATTCGTGAAAGATGATGAAGAATTATATGCACAACCTCAAGCGGCCAAGTATATTGAAACAATTAATACACCGTTGTTTGATGATAAAGCGGTAAAAGCTTAATAAAAAGGTGATAAACGACTATTAAATCGTTTATCACCTTTTTTTGCATTATTGAATTATTCACTCTAAGTGTTACGATTTTAAACGTAGGCCTGAAAAAGGAAAATGATATTTATTTTTAATATTACATAAAATTATAGGGCTTTTATAGGGGGAGTAATAATTGAATGACTTTTTAAAAGTGAAACATCTTAATATGAAAATTGGAAAACGAAAAATATTAAAAGATATTAATTTTAGCTGTAGAAAGGGACATATTACTGGCCTGATTGGTCCAAATGGCGCAGGGAAGACGACCATAATGAAGTGCATCTTAGGGCTATACCCTTACCATAAAGCGAGTATTATTTTAAATGGAACAGATATTAAAAGTTCAAATATCCTTAACGTCGGGATCGGAGCCTTAATAGAGAATCCATCAATTTATCCATTTTTAACTGGAACTGAACATCTAGTTATGTATGCAAAAGACAAAAACTGTATTGAAGATATTGTTCAAGCATTAAAAATGCAGTCATTCATTAATAAAAAATCTAAAGACTATTCATTGGGGATGAAACAAAAATTAGGCATTGCGATTGCGCTTTTAGATAATCCTCAGCTAATTATTTTAGATGAACCAATGAATGGACTTGATCCAAGCTCGACATATTTACTCAGAAATTTGCTTTTAAAACTAGCAAAGCAAGGAATTACAATTCTGATTTCTAGTCATATTTTAAGCGAGTTAGAGAAGATTATTGACGATGTTGTGATGATCAATAATGGCAAAGTGATTTTGAATGTTTCGAAAAACAAGTTAGAACAACAAAGTCAAAGTACGCTATTTCTAAGTACCAATCATAATGATAAGGCTTTGAAAGTGCTATTGGAGCAAGGCTTTAAGGCACAAGAATCAAATGGGATGATAAAAGCGTTCAACATTAGTTCGAGTAATTTAAATGAACTTTTAGCTGTAATTATTAACAATGACATTCGATTATTGGGTCTTGAGCACAAAGAAAATGGTCTGGAAGATACTTTATTAAAATTGATAGAAAGTGAGAACAACTAATATGTCATCTTTAATAAATCAAGAAATTTATAAACTATGTCATAAAAAGACGGTGCAGTTTACGCCGTTAGTACTTTTCCTTGCGATGTTGGTAGTCGGTATAATAACCAAAAATGGGTCGGATAATCGATTTTATATCGAAGCCGGTTATGCTGGGTTCCAATGGATAACGATTATTTTAATCATAGAATGTGCTTCGATGGTAGCTATGGAATTTCAATATGGAACGATTAAGCATTTGATCTATGAATCCAACAATCGTATGAAAATTTATCTATCGAAATTACTAACAATGTTTCTTTATGATGTGTTATTACATATTTTTACGCTGGTTTTTACCATTGTTATAAAATATCTAACCGTTGGGACAAATGTATCTTTTTCTCAAAATTATCTTTATCATGCATCATTATTTCAGAATTTGTTCACTAATACATTGGTTGATTTTTTAGGATCGCTGATTATTGTTAGTTCAGTATTTATGATGGCTAGCCTGATGAATTCCAGTGCAATTGCGATTGCAGTTGGAATTGGTTTTATCTTTATTGGCGAAGGACTTTCGTCTGCCTTGATTAGTGCTTTGATCAAAAAAATTCCACTGATAAAGTGGAATCCGTTTAATATGTTAAATATAGCCAATCAGTGGTCCAATCCAGATTATTTTTCAACCACCCATTTGACTCAAACCCAATTAATTAACGGGAATATTTTATATACATTGATATTTATCGTGATGTCGTTTTTATTTTTTAGAAAGAAAAGGGTCTAAAAGCTTGTTTGTTAATTAAATCAAGCACCTCACTTTTTATCATATTTGGCCAACTCCTTGTTAAAGTACGGACTAAAGACTACTAAAGCCGCAAATAACATAATGCTTCCAAAAATAACTATAATAGTTGGCAGTGTGTAAAGCCTAGATATTGGAGCACTTAATGCAGCAGCAATCGGATTTGCTAAAGAAAAAATAGTTAGTACTGCACCGATAATGAGGCCAATAGTATCATTGCTGGCCGACATTTGAATTATTGAGAAATAAAGGACAGAAGAAATACTGTTAAATATTCCATATCCAATCCACAAAATAGATATAAAAAAGACATTAATTATTGACGGTTTAACCCATGCGTTAACCCCAAGCAAGATTAACATAATTGATTGTCCAACAAGAAGTGCAGGATAAAATATTCCAGTTTTAAGTCGGCCATGATATTTTGAAAAGGCTGCGGCACCTAAAATGCCGCCAATTGTAAATGAAATATCAATAACATTGTAGACGATCTTGTATTGGTTAAATATATCAACACTATATTTAGGCATGAGTAACCAAATAGACCAAAAACAGAAATTGGAAATTAAGGCAATTGGAATCATAAGACTTATTAGGCGATTATGAACAATTAGTAACAGGCCATGTTTAAAATCGCTCATTGTTTCTCTGAAACTTAGACTATGTTTCTTAATGGGGGCGGCATCTGCTGGAACATGCAAAATTGTGAGATACGAAATTAAGACAGATAAGCCAAGCCCAAGTAAAGCCCATATCGGCTTTCTCCACAGTACAAACAAGACAGAAAGGCCGGATGAACTAACAGACGCAAGTTGGTTAGCTAGAGAAACCCATGAATTTGCTTTGAAAAGCTCTTTTTTATTCTCAACAAGTACCGGTGCAATTGACTCGCTTAGTGGTGTGTAAACTATGCTAAGTAAGGAATTGGCAATCACAACAAGAAATAGTGTTTTTAAATTACTGTGAAATAAATATAGTAATAACAGACCAATAACAACAAGTAAACAACGAATTAAAATAATTGCGCGAAGTAAATTTACTTTGCTTTGTTGATCCACAATGTAGCCTCCGATGAATGATAATAACATTGCAGCCATTGAAATTGTGCCAAGAATTGAAACTAAGGATTGATTTTTTGTAGTTTCGTAAATGTACCAATAAGCATATGTAATGAAAGCACCTATTGAAAGACTATCGAAAAAATCACTTATAATGACACGCCTAATTTTTTTCATAAAGATCGCTCCTATCTAAGGGGGGATATCCCTTTTATCAGTGGATGTTGTGTTCGGGTTAAAAGTCTTAAAGTAAAGGGAGTAGTATCTAATAAGCAAGTTTTCGGGCTGAAGTAAGGTACTGAACACTTTTTTCGTGAATCCAGATAGCTAGTTAATGATTAAAAAATATATTCTGATTTTTAAATAACGATTTTGTTTTATTTTTCCATAACCAATAATTAATGGTTAGGTTGAAAATAGTGTACAACGCAGAGAATTAAAAATCAATTAAAAAATTAAAAAAAGATTGGAAAATAATTATAGGGCTTTTATAAGAATAGTAAGAACAAGGAATAATTGAACTGATTTAGGCTAAAAAATTTTAGAATTGAGACTAATTTTAGTGAACTTTTAACTAAAAGTGCTTTTCTGAACATATTTTCAAATTTAGTGTTATAACGAGGGTGTTGGGGTATTTGAAAATAGAAGACAGTTAACTCAACAAAACGGATGAGGTACTTGGTGGCCGCTGAAGATTTGTTGTGCGGCACCCCAAAAATATAATTGGAGGTTTTTAACATGGCAGATTTTGCAGAAAAAACCGCGCTTTTAGACACGGCAACCAAAGATATTTTTGACTGGAGTGACGATGCAACCCCATTGAGAGACGCAATGTGGGACAAGGTCATGGAAAGTAACAGCCACAACACAGATGCAACATCTGAACAAGCTGCAAAGTGGGAAGATATGAATGATTCCGACTTGAAGGCTGCGGCTGAAAAGCTTCTTAAGTAAGATTAATAAAATCAACTAAAAAGAGTTAGCAAGGACTGTAAAGTTCTTGCTAATTCTTTTCTTGTACATAGAATTGGTGTATATTTTGGATTAATGGGAATAGTAAGGATTGAATAAGTTGAAAACCAAATATGATGTTTATCGGTATACTGGAATTCCGGTGGTTAAGGATGCTTCTGGTAATTACAAATTTAAACTAGATGATATGGGGCATGTTAAACCACATTCATGGCGAACGGGTAAGCACACTAAGGGTAAATTTAAGCAAAGAGGTCAGGTGTTTTTGACCGAGAATAGGCTATTTATTGCCGTAATTACCGCTGAAAAAATGTCGTTTAACCAACGTCATTCAGTAACGCCACTGCAACGGTTTACTTCAGAAACGATCAACGAATCACTTTTAAAAACAGGTACGGAATTGGTGAGGAATTTACAGGATGATTGAATGGTCAGACGCGACAATTAAAGAGTTTCAAACAACGCTGCTAGCTTGGTACGATGCTAATCGGCGTGATTTGCCGTGGCGACAAGATCATGACCCTTATCATGTCTGGGTTTCAGAAATCATGTTACAACAAACGCAGGTTAATACCGTTATTCCGTATTATCAACGCTTTATGGCATCATTTCCAACGGTTGAGAAACTGGCTCAAGCCCCTGAAGAGCAATTGTTAAAGGCTTGGGAAGGCCTCGGGTATTATTCTCGGGTGCGTAACATGCAACGAGCGGCGCGGCAATTATTGACAGATAATGGTGGTCAGTGGCCACATACAAAAGCTGAACTTCAGAAACTAGTTGGAATTGGGCCGTATACGGCGGGAGCCATTGCCAGCATTGCCTTTAATCAACCGGAGCCAGCGGTTGATGGAAATGCATTTCGCGTTTTTTCGCAACTTTTAGAAATTGATGCGGATATTACAAAACCTCAATCGCGGAGCTTGTTTGAAGAGGTCATTCGAAAGATCATTTCGAAAGATCGTCCCGGTGACTTTAATCAAGCCATTATGGATCTAGGTTCTAGTTATATGACTGCCAAAAATCCAGATAATGAGCATTCCCCAGTCAAAAAATTTAATCAGGCTTATTTAGATGGGCGTTTGGATGAGTTTCCAGTCCGTTCCAAACGCCTGAAGCCCGTTGATAAACAATATTTTGCGTTAGTTATTGAAACGCCAGGTGGATTTTTGCTTCAACAACGGGCTAGTAATGAGCTGTTAGCCAAATTATGGTTGTTTCCGTTAGTTGATGCTGATCAATTAAAAGAATCACATCCAGAACTTAATGCGACAACGATTATCAAAGCAGTTGAGGAAAAGTTTGTGAGTGAAACTGAAATTCAGACTGAACTTCAATTAATAGATACGCCAATTGTGAACCATACGTTTACGCATCAAAAATGGCATGTCACGCTGTTATATGCAAAACTTCAAGAGGAACTTGATCTTAGTCATTTTTCGGGTAAAGTAGTTCCAGTTAAAAAATTTGCAACCCTTGCCTGGCCGACGGTTCAAAAGAAATTATGGCAAGCATTTAAAAAACGACAAATTCAATTATTCTAGATAAGAGGTAAATTCTGTGAAAACATTAGTTATTGTGGCACATCCTAATTTAGTGGATTCTGGCACGCAAAAATTTTTGAAAACAAGTCTGGCAAAAATGGATTCGGTGACTTGGCATGTCTTGAATGAAGGTCATTTTGATGTTACGGCAGAGCAGGACTTGCTTCAAGAAAACGATCGAATTATTTTTCAGTTTCCATTGTATTGGTATAGTGCTCCAGCCATTTTGAAACAGTGGGAAGATGAAGTTTTAACCCGGAACTTTGTATATGGAACAGGCCACGCTCTCGCAAAAAAAGAATTAGGAATTGTGGTTTCTACGGGTGATCGTCAAAAGGGGTTCGTAGCTGGTGGTGAAGAACAGTTTACATTATCGGAATTATTGCGACCTTATCAGGCTTTAGCCCACAAAGGGGAAATGACCTATTTACCACCTTTTCCAATTTTTCAGTTTGCCTATCTATCTGAACAAGCAAAACAACGATTACTGGTTTCCTATCAACAATATATAACGAATTCAGATTTTGAGAGTTTTCATGGGCAGGAGCTTTGGTTTGAACAGCAATTATCGAAAAAGATTAGCGAAGTCCAAGGCTCATCTAATTCACAGAAAACGGCTCAGATTCTGGG
Organism: Pediococcus damnosus; assembly: GCF_001611155.1. Lineage (NCBI taxonomy): Bacteria > Bacillati > Bacillota > Bacilli > Lactobacillales > Lactobacillaceae > Pediococcus > Pediococcus damnosus. The sequence continues at coordinate 839,173 of NZ_CP012294.1, read as the reverse complement.
AGTGATTCAAGATAATCGGGAGAACTTAGAGGAGCTAGGCTGGACACTTTCAATGATTAAAGATGATGAGGATGAGTAAAATGGATACGAATGATTGGGTAGAAAAGCAATTAAAAGAACTCATAAAAACAAGTAAACAGTACGAAGACCGGGCATTTTACTTAGCCCTGAGTGATCTAGTGCAGGAGCAGCAAAAACGTTTGACGCAAAGCCAAGGTGAAGTTGACGGGCGAACGTGGAATCCAAGCAAGTGGTAGAGCAATATTTACCATTTCACAGTAAAGTTAAAGAAAAATTAAAAAATATGTTGACTTCTCATTTTATCTCGCTATAATAAGTTTATTAAATCAAAGGAGATGAAGTCACATGCAACGGACACATAAATTAGTTAGTTTGTTCAATTTAGTCATTATTAGCTTAATTATTAAAGTGCGCGGTGCTGCGACTTTAACCTTTTAGCTAATAATTTTTTAGCGAACCAAAAAGAGGATAAAAAAGTTGCCCATCGTGCTTTCTAAGGAAAGATGCGACGGGCGTTTTTTTATCCTCTTTTTGTATAGTTTTGGCGGTTCACAAATAATTTTTAAGCCTTGTGGTGATAAGTCAAGTATGTAAAAAACTTTGTTTTTATTATTAATTAGTTCTTGAGAGTATACCTTCCCCAGCCCACTAAAACAGTTAATTTAGCGGGTTAAGAAGGGACTCAGTATCGTAAACTCGAAGGCTATACCACTTTGGGTGGTATATAAAATTGATGGTTTCTAAGCAAGACTTCCACCAATCTCACAAGCTTTCGTGCCGTCAAGACAATAGCTCGACGATGACGATACTTGGGTACCTCTTCATATTTTTTGTGGTAATAGCGTTGGTAAGTAATATCATAACGTCTTATCGAATTGGCAGCTTCAACTAGATAATAACGAAGATATTGATTACCCTTACGAGTTCGTGGCGTAGCTTGACGAACACTCGTACCTGATTCATGTGGTAACCAAGCCAGACCTGCATACTTGGCAATATGGCTTTCATCCGGAAAACGTTCAATTTGACCAATTTCTGCCACAATACCGGCCGCATAAACTGGACCAATACCGGGAACACTAGTTAAACAATTGATATCTGTGTTTTGAGTAGATATCTGTGTAATTGTTTTATCCAAAACTTGGATTTGTTTTTTTAACATCCGAATTTCATTAGCATAGACCGCTAAGATTTCATCAACAGAATCTGTTACGACTTTTGATAGACGATAAGAAGAACGAGTTGCTTTCTTAATGGCTTTAGCAACGGCTTCGGCATCACCAAATTTACCGTGGGCTAACTGTTGAAGATGTGTCACTAATTCATCAAGAGGTAGCGCCGCTGCCTCGTCCAAGGTTAACTCTTCATCAGTAATTAGGGTCATCATAGCTGAGCCAAAAACTGAGGTGGGTAACTCTCGTTCTAAAGTATTACAACGATAATAGAGGTTGTTCAAAAAATGATTTTTTGAATCGGTCATTTGTTTAACCAAGTGATAGCGTTCACGGGTTAAACGTTGCAGCGCAACATAATTTTCTTGGCGAGCAACAGGGGTTCCAAGTGGTTCTACACGCAATAAATCGGCTAATTGCTTGGCATCAATTGCATCAGTTTTACCGTCATTAAAGAGCTGACTAAAGTGATGTGATGTGTAGGGATTAATGGTAATTACCGATAAGCCTAAGGCTTGTAACTCGCTATCTTCGGCCAAAAAAGTCATTGGATGAAAGTTATAAACAGAAGTAGCTTCCATACCAGCTGTGATTTTTTCATAATGATGCGTTTGAGTTTCGGTTAGGACCGTCTGTTTGATCTTAATGGCGCCATTGAGATCATTAGTAGTTTCACCTTGAAAACAACAACGTTGATCCGAATCTAAAGCACAAAAGTCTAATTTATTTTTACCAACATCAATACCTAAATATAAATTCATAGGATAAGGACCTCCTTTCATTGTGAATTAATTGGATAAGCTTAGGTGCTGCGTGATGTTCCCTAATTCCAATTCTAACGGGCATCCTCGCAATATAAGTAGACTAGATTAAGTGATTCAGCTGCGTGTCACGCGAGTGAACACGAATCACTCTAATCGCTACAGCTTGTGGTTTGCGGTGTTTCGAATTGTCTGGGCGGCACGCTTAAAACGTAGATAAACTACAAGGGGAGAAAGCCTATACCAGTTGGACCTAAATCCAATGAACAATTAGAGAATATCACGCAGCATCTAAGTAGTGAATAGTAAGAAACAAAGTTTCAAAATATATAATACGAGGGGGTTTTACTATGCATAATTATTGTCAGTAATAAACATGGATTTCTAAGTGATTAGCTGAAATTTCATGGTGATTTAAATTAAGTGTTTTGCATCACTCATATGTTCATCATAGTGATCGATTTTGTAGTTCAACTGGTCAATTGCAGATTGTGTAATTGTGAGCTGTTTTTGTAATTGATCACGCTGTTCTTTTAGAAATGTGACACGCTCGTCCTTAGTTTGATCTCCTTGCTGAATTAAATTAGCGTATTCTAACAATGAAGAAATATTTAAGCCCGCTGTGCGCATGTGACGCATAAACTTAATTCGCCGAATATCACGTTCTGAAAATTGTCGAAAGCCATTTTTATCACGTTTGATGGGGGCAATAATTCCGACTTTTTCGTAATAACGAATTGTATCCGGAGAAGTTTCCGACAGCTTACTTGCTTGTTTAATACCAATCATATTTTTCATTAGGCTTGTTTGCTTGGCCGAATCACGATTTCATTAATGCTTGCCGATTCTGGCGCGTTGATGGCAAACGCAATTGACTTGGCAATCTGATCGGGACTAATAGCAACTTGATCGTAATACTGAGCAGTTCCCTTTTTCACATTTGGATCGGTAATACTGTTAACTAATTCTGTATTGATTGCTCCGGGTGAAACGACAGTTACCCGTACGTTGCTTTGTGCTTGCGCTTCTTCTTGGCGCAACGCTTCACTAATCATTAAGACACCAGCCTTTGTGGCGCTGTAAACCCCGCCACCTGGATGAGTTGCATGGCCAGCAACCGAAGAGGTATTTATAAAGTGACCAGATGCCTGTTTGCGCATTATTGGTAAAGCTGCGGCAATTCCGTTTAAAACACCGCGCAAATTAACATCAATCATCCGATTCCAATCTTCAACGCGACCTTCAATGAAAGTCGATTGGGGCATTACACCGGCGTTATTCATCCAAACAGCAATCTTACCGTATTGGTCCATTGCGGTTTGGGCGAGTTTCTTTACACTTGCTAAATCAGTGACATCTGTGACTGCGTAAGTCGCTTCACCGTTAGCGTCCTTAATTTTTTTTACGATTTCTTGCAAGCGACTCTCTCTACGGGCGCCTAACACCATTTTGTTTCCTTGTCGGGCTAATAATTCTGCGGTTGCCTGTCCGATGCCACTTGAAGCACCTGTGATTACAATAACTTTACTCATAATTAAACCTCCATTTTTAAACTTGCCTAGAGTATATACCTTGGTGTGCACTCTAATACAAGTAGTTAGGTTACTTTAAAACGCAAAAATATCTTTATTTGGGTTAAAAGCATAAAAGTGACTTCAGTTACTGATATTAAACGAATTAGTCCACCAAAATTAGGTTAATTGTCGTTCTCCTGCTCACTTGGCCTGGAACTCGCACTAAGTTTCGGGCCGGATTTGCTGGGAGACGGCATTTTAATCTAATTTTGTTACCATGAACGTTTTTGTATCAAGCAATTGGGTGCGATTTTGTACGTTCAACCATTTATAAAAAACTATAAAAGTCAGCACAAAACATGGAGAATCCCCGTGAAGTTAAAGTTTTCACTTGCAGTTGTGGTCTATACCGATTATAATGAACTTAAATAAAACTGAGGGGGATTTTTAACTAATGAGTACTGTATTGAAACACGCTACGATTTATACCGGTTTAGAAAAGATTAACGATGGTTTCATTCGTTTTAACAAACAAATTGAAGCAGTAGGACCAATGAGTGAGTTTCGTCCTTTGCCAGATGATGACATTCATTTTGCTGCTGAAACTATTGTGACACCAGGATTTATTGATGTTCATAGTCACGGTGGTTATGGCTTTGATGCCATGGACGGCGATGCAGACCAAATTAACGAAATGGTTACCAAAATGACCCGCACAGAAGGGATTACCACTTACTTCTGTACAACCATGACCCAATCAAATGAGAATATTGATCATGCGATGAAGGGGGTAGCTAAAGCAGCTGCTGTCAATCCGGTCATCAAAGGTGTTCATTTGGAAGGACCATTTATTTCAGCTACTTTCAAAGGTGCTCAACCAGAACAATACATTAAAGATCCTGATATTAAATTACTGGAACAATGGAACAAATCTTCTAATGGTTTAGTTAAATTAATTACGATGGCGCCTGAAAACAAGGGTGCTGATGAATTTGAATCTTATTGTTTAGCACATGGCATCGTCCCCTCTGTAGGTCATAGTAATGCCAAACGGGCCGACTTATTAAATAGTAAAGTTAGTCATGGTACTCATTTATACAATGCTCAGCGTGAATGGAAGCATCGTGAGCCAGGTGTTACCGGCCATGTTATGTTGGAAGACAATATTTATGCAGAATTAATTTGCGATGGTTTCCATATTGTCCCTGATATGTTGCGTTTAGCATACGAAGTCAAAGGACCAGAACGCATTGAGTTAGTTACAGATTCGATGCGTTCAAAAGGAATGCCAGAAGGCGAAAGCGAACTTGGTGGTCAAAAAGTTTATGTTAAAGACAAGCAAGCCCGTTTAGCAGATGGCACTTTGGCTGGATCTGTTCTAGAGTATACAGATGCTTTCAAGAATGCCATGAAGTTCATGGGTTGTGGAATCGAAGAAGCAGTTCAAATGAGCTCTGTAAACCAAGCTACTGAATTTGGTTTAGACAGCAAGGGAACCCTTGAAGTGGGCAAAGATGCTGACTTAAACTTATTTGATGATAATCTTAATAAATTAGCAACTTACAGTTACGGCCGTGAGTTCTCAAACACAGAAAAGTAATTCTTAATTTGTAGCTATTCAAAACTTTTAGCTCGTTTATAGGAGGTGGAAACATGGGATCACCCATTTATATTCAAATTCATAATGAAATCAAGCAGTCAATTGAAGCCGGAAAATGGGCCATTGGTGATCGAATTCCAGCCGAGCGGGATCTTGCTGATCAGTTTGGTGTAAGCCGGATGACTCTTCGTCAGGCCATTCAAACGTTAGTGGATGAAGGAATTCTGGAGCGCCGGGTGGGATCCGGGACATTTGTTGCTAACCAAAAAGTGCAAGAAAAAATGTCTGGAGTCACTAGTTTTACGGACCTTATGATTGCCCAAGGGAAAAAGCCCTCCAGCAAAACGATTTCATACCATGCAAGCCAACCTTCTATGAGCGAAAGCGAAAAGTTGGAGCTAGGCGATGGTGAGTTGGTGTTGCGAATGGAACGAATTCGGTATGCGGATGGTTTACCGATTTGTTTTGAAACAGCTACGGTGCCAGAAAAATTAGTCAAAGATTTCAGTAAAGCTGAAGTTACCAGTTCACTTTATGGAACCTTAGAGAAAAAAGCCGGCTTAGTTCCTGGCAAAGCAACGCAGACGGTATCGGCAATGTTGGCTTCGGAAAAAATTTCGGAATACCTCTCAGTAAAACGGGGAGATGCCATCTTGCGGCTACGTCAAGTTTCTTATTTGCAGGACGGAAAGCCGTTTGAGTACGTGCGGACTCAGTACGTTGGGGAACGGTTTGAATTCTATTTAAATCGTTAATTAAAATAAAAAGCCATGATCGATTTGTTATTCTGATTTTTCAGAAGTGAACAAACTGATCATGGTTTTTTTTATTTTTTTAATTGATGAATTTTCCACATGAACTGAGGGATGATTAACTGACGTTTTAGCCGACGGGGATCGGTTATCAAGCGATAAAACCATTCTAAGTGGTGGACCTGCCACCATTTAGGCGCCCGTTTAACGGCACCGACAAAGACATCAAAGCTGCCACCAACACCCATCCATAGTCCCTTGGTTAAATGCCGATTGTGGGCAATGAATTTTTCCTGATTAGGGAAACCAGTGGCTACAAAAACAATATCAGGTTGTTGTTTTTCAATTACATTCACAATCTCGGTATCGGACTTAAAATAGCCGTCATGAGCTCCAGTAAGTTGCAAATTCGGAAAATCTTGCGCTAATTTTAGTTTCAGTTGTTTGATAACTTGTGGTTTTGCTCCCACAAAATAAACACTTTTTTTATTCTGGTTGGCCCAGTTTAAAAGGTGTGTAAAAATATCATAACCAGTTACACGCTCTGGCAAAGGTGTTTTTAGCGTTTGAGAAGCTTTCACGATGCCAATGCCATCTGGTGAAATGAAATCAGCAGTTAAAATAAGTTTTCGATACGCTGGGTCCTTTCTTGCATACATCACAATTTCAGGATTAGCCGTGACCACGAATGTATTTTGATGGTGCTCAATTCGGCCCTGTAGCTGATCTAAGAATTGATTACGAGTGGCGTTTGCAAAAGGAATTCCCAAAATGTCGATACTTGAAAATGGCTTATTCATAATAAAATTGATCCTTTCAGGTATTGAAAATGACGCACTTAAGAAAAAATGATAAAATAGGTGCAACGTTGTTAATATAATTAAAACATTAAATTACTGAGGAGTACACTCGTCATGACTAAAAAATATCCGGATGACAGTTTAACGTTACATACGGATGCCTATCAGATCAACATGATTCAAACTTATTGGGAACAAGGAATTCATAATAAGAATGCCGTTTTTGAGGTTTTCTTCCGAGACATGCCATTTCATAACGGCTATGCGATTTTTGCTGGTTTGGAACGAGTAGTGAAGTATATTCAAAAACTCCATTTTACCGAATCCGATTTAGCCTATTTAAAAGAATCAGAACACTATCCAGATGATTTCTTGGCTTATTTAAAAGACTTTAAGTTTAAAGGAACCATTCGTTCGGCTGTTGAAGGCGATTTAGTTTTTAACGGTGAACCAATCATGCAAGTTGAAGGTCCTCTAGCTGATTGTCAATTAGTTGAAACGGCCATTTTAAATGTGGTGAACTATCAAACACTGATTGCGACCAAAGCTTCGCGGATTAAATCTGTCGTTGGCAGTGATGACTTGCTTGAGTTTGGAACACGCCGTGCTCAGGAAATGAGTGCAGCCATTTGGGGAACCCGGGCGGCTTATATTGGTGGGTTTGATGCCACCAGTAACGTGCGGGCGGGGAAAATATTTGGGATTCCCATCAGTGGAACCCATGCCCATGCGCTTGTGCAATATTACCGAAACGATTACGATGCTTTTAAGGCTTATGCTGAAACGCATCATGATTGTGTTTTCTTAGTTGATACTTACGATACATTGAAGAGTGGCGTGCCAAATGCAATTCGGGTTGCTAAAGAACGTGGCGACAAGAATAATTTCTTGGGAGTCCGAATTGATAGTGGTGATATGGCCTACCTTTCAAAACGTGTGCGTGAACAATTGGATGAAGCTGGCTTCCCCAATGCTAAAGTTTATGCATCAAATGATCTGGATGAAAAAACAATTCAAAACTTGAAGATGCAGGGCGCCAAAATTGATGTATGGGGTGTGGGGACAAAACTCATCACAGCTTATGATCAGCCTGCTTTAGGAGCCGTTTATAAAATGGTTTCGATTGAGGGCGAGGATGGTAAGATGGTGGATACCATTAAGTTGTCTAATAATGTCGAAAAAGTTTCTACACCTGGTAAAAAGCAGGTATGGCGGATTTCTAAAAATGGTGATGGCAAATCAGAGGGTGATTATGTCACACTGTGGGACGAAAAGCCTCAGGAACAAGATTCAATTTATATGTTCCATCCTAACTACACATATATTAATAAGACGGTCAGCGATTTTACTGCTCGGCCATTGTTACACGAGATTTTTAGGGATGGCAAACTGGTTTATCAGTTGCCAGAGTTAAAAGATATTAAGGCTTATTCTCGTGATATGTTGGATTCACTCTGGGATGAATATAAACGTGATTTAAATCCTCAGGACTATCCGGTTGATTTATCGCAGAAGTGCTACGATCATAAAATGGCTAGCATTAAAGGTGTTCGAGAATATGTTAATTCGTCAAAAATTAATGAACAGGGATGATCAGGAATGCGCGAGTTACAGCAAGAAATTATTAAGAGTCTAAAGGTCCAACCAGAAATTGATCCCGAAGTTGAAATTCGTCGAAGTGTCGATTTTTTGAAGGCTTATTTAAAGAAAAATACGTTTATTAAAAGTTTAGTGTTAGGTATTTCTGGTGGGCAGGATTCCACGTTAGCCGGAAAGTTAGCGCAGATGGCAATTACAGAGATACGTGCGGAAACTGGTAAAGATGATTACCAATTTATTGCAGTCCGTTTGCCTTATGGCGTGCAAGCAGATGAATCAGATGCGATGGAAGCCATTGAGTTTATGCAAGCTGATCAGGTTAAACGGGTTGATATCAAAGAGGCTGCTGATGCCATGGTGGCTGCTCTTGAAGCCAACAAGTTAAAGATTAGTGATTTTAATAAGGGAAATATTAAAGCTCGCGAGCGTATGATTGCTCAGTACGGGATTGCGGGTGCTAACCACGGAATTGTAGTTGGTACGGATCATGCCGCCGAAGCAATTACTGGTTTTTATACAAAGTTTGGTGATGGTGGTGCCGATGTAACCCCAATCTGGCGTTTGGATAAACGGCAAGGCAAGGCATTGTTAGCAGCATTGGGAGCCCCTAAACATCTTTATGAAAAAGTTCCAACGGCTGATCTTGAAGATAACCGCCCGGCATTACCTGATGAGGTTGCCTTGGGTGTGACTTACGATGATATTGATAATTATCTCGAAGGTCATGATATTGACGATAAGGCTGCCGAAAAAATTGAAAACTGGTACCAAAAGACAGCCCATAAACGTCATTTGCCGTATACAGTGTATGACAAATTTTAGCTAAACCAGTTAAGCTATATGGAATTCTTTAGTTTTTCAAAATCAATGAAAATTTAAATGTGAAAATTCCTTGCTATTATCTTTACTTATAGTTATAATAAATTAACAACAAATCATGAGGGAGTAACTAGCAGTTATTTCTGCGGCAACATCATCAGCAAGAGTAAATCTGGTGTTGTCTGAAAAAGTGAGACTCGTGGATGTTCACATTTTAGTGTGGGCATGCACGGGTCTTTTTTTAAAGATTCGGGCATGTCGAAAATATAAGGAGGCAACAAATGAAGGATACAAAGCGCAATTATTATAATCAGCAGGTAGCAGACGTTTTAAAAACGTTAAACAGTTCTCAAGATGGTTTAAGTGAGTCTCAGGTTCAAGAAAGCTTAGAGAAGCACGGGAAAAACCAATTAGAGGCCAAGAAGAATACGAACTTGCTGCAAAAATTTATTGCGCAGTTTAAAAACTTAATGATTATTGTTTTACTCGCTGCCGCACTTGTTTCAGTGTTCGTGGGTGAGGGCGTTGATGCCATTATTATTTTATTGGTGGTTGTCTTGAATGCAATCTTTGGGGTTTTCCAAGAAGCCAGAGCGGAGCAGGCCATTGACGCGTTGAAAGAGTTATCGGCACCACAAGCGCATGTTAAACGAAACGGCAAAGTCGAAACTATTAAAAGTGAAGATGTGGTACCAGGTGATATCGTCTTACTAGAAGCTGGTGATATTATTCCTGCGGATTTACGTTTGATCGAATCTGCTGGCTTAAAAATGGAAGAATCAGCTTTGACCGGTGAATCAGTTCCTGTCGAAAAGACAACCGCCGTTTTGACCGATGAAAAACTACCGATTGGCGATCAAACTAATATGGCATTTATGAATAGTAATGTCACATACGGACGTGGTAGTGGTGTTGTAGTTGAAACAGGGATGCATACTCAAGTTGGTGAAATTGCTGACATGATTAATAATGCTGAGGAAAATACAACACCTTTGCAGGCCAATTTAAATCAATTAAGTAAAGTGCTTACGGGATTGATTTTGGTGGTTGCCGTTATTGTGTTTATTGTCGGAATGGTTCGGGGAGAAGAAACAGTCATTAATATGTTGCTAACCGCTATTTCTCTGGCTGTTGCTGCAATTCCAGAAGGTTTACCCGCAATTGTGACCATTACATTAGCATTAGGAACACAACGAATGGCCAAACGGCATGCGATTATTCGTAAGCTTCCTGCCGTTGAAACGTTGGGCGGTACCGAAATTATTGCTTCTGATAAAACGGGAACGTTGACGCAGAACAAGATGACCGTTGAAAAAGTTTTCGTGAATAATAAATTGCATGATGCTCGTGACCTGCAAATTAAGGATTATCCTTATAATCATTTGTTTGAGTTGATGGTTTTAAATAATGATACAAAACAGACCGAGGATGGCCTGATTGGTGATCCAACGGAAACGGCTTTGATTCAATTTAATTTGGACAAGCACGAAGATGTTGATAAATTAGTCCAATCTGAAGAACGGGTGGCTGAAGTACCGTTCGATTCCGAACGAAAATTAATGTCTACCTATAATAAGTTAGCAGATGGTCGTTATCTCCAAACCGTCAAGGGTGCACCAGATGAGTTATTGCAGCGCACCACGTTGTTTGAATCTGGAAAAGAAATCAAATCAATGGACGAAAAAGAGCGCAAACTAATTCTGGATACTAATCATGAACTTGCAACCCAGGCGATTCGAGTGCTTGGATTTGCCTACCAAATTGTTGATGAAATTCCCGATACTTTAAAATCTGAAGTGGTTGAACAAGATTTGATTTTTGCCGGTTTAATCGGGATGATTGATCCTGAACGTCCTGAGGTTGCCCAAGCGGTTGAAGAAGCTAAACAAGCTGGAATTCGTCCTTTAATGATTACGGGAGATCATCGCGATACAGCGTCAGCAATTGCGAAACGATTGGGAATTATCAAAGAGGGTCAAGATGATGCCGTTATTTCGGGATCAGAATTGGACACAATGGATGACAAAACCTTTGCCAAAAAAGTAAAACAATATTCAGTTTATGCGCGGGTGGCTCCTGAACATAAAGTTCGAATTGTAAATGCTTGGCAAAAACAAGGTAAAGTTGTGGCGATGACTGGCGATGGTGTGAACGATGCGCCATCATTGAAACAAGCCGATATTGGAATTGCGATGGGAATCACTGGGACTGAAGTTTCTAAGGGTGCTAGTGATATGATTTTAGCTGATGATAACTTTTCAACCATCGTGGTGGCGGTTGAAGAAGGTCGAAAAGTCTTTGCTAATATTCAAAAAGCCATTCAATATTTACTATCAGCAAACTTGGGAGAAGTTTTGACCCTGTTTGTTATGACGATGATGGGTTGGCAAATCTTAGCGCCAGTGCATATCTTATGGATTAACCTGGTGACCGATACGTTACCAGCAATTGCATTGGGCTTGGAACCTTCTGAAAAAGATGTTATGAAACAAAAGCCACGGGGCCGACAGAGTAACTTCTTGTCTGGTGGAGTCGCAAGTAACGTGATCTATCAAGGACTTTTGGAAGGAATTATTACGTTAGGCGTGTATGCACTTGCAATTTTGCATCCAGTGCATGCCTCATCCGCATTAGCACATGCAGATGCTTTAACTATGGCGTTTGCAACCCTTGGATTAATCCAGTTATTCCATGCGTTTAACTCAAAATCAATTCATGGTTCAATTTTTAGTGCGACAACATTGAAAAATAAATTCTTTAATTGGGCAATTGTGTTATCGTTTATATTGTTGGCAGTTACAATTGTTGTACCAGGTTTAAATGATATTTTCCATGTTACTCATTTAGACTTATATCAATGGGCAATCGTAGTTGGAGCGTCAGTATCAATTGTGGTGATTGTTGAAATCGTCAAATGGTTCCAGCGCCGTGCTCATCGTTAAGATTGGAGAGAAATTAGAATGCGAAAAGTAAATCCACAAGGTTACGTGAACCTGATTGGAAATGTCATGGATAAGACTGATGAAATGGGTAAACAGGTCGATCCTCATTTTCAAAACCTGAAGAAGACCCAGGCTTTAAAGGGAATAGATTCTTTGGGTGAACGAGACCTGCATGAAATTGTTAGTAACTTTAAAGAAGCGGTAGATTTATATCAAAAAAATGTCCAAACTTTAAAGAATGCGAAACCACCCGTTCAAGTTTTGGGACGTCACAAACAATTTGTTTCCGCTTATCAAACCTATGCAGCTGATTGTGAAAAAATGTTAGAAAGTATTGATGAGAAGAATCGAAGTCTTGATTCAACGATGTTTGCTCAAGCTGAACAAGCACAAGATAAAGATATGGAAGCTGTTTCAAAGGGCTTTGATCGGATCATGCACATGATGGTGGGTTAGAATCTAACCAAAATATTTATTGAGAGATTTGAAGACGCAATTTGTTCTTTGAGTCTCTTTTGTTTTTTAATCGAGTAAATTTTGGCAGTTGGTTTTATAACAATCAGGCTGGAACGCAGTGCGAGTTTTTGCGGCGCTTTTTTGCCACAAGAATCGACAACGTATGAAACATTGTGGGTTTTTGGTACGAAAACCAACCTTTATGCGTAATAGTGGACACAGCTTTAAGCCAAAAGACATCTTAAAGACTGGCCTTTTTATAAATGCTAAAGCATTAACAAAAATTTCACTGCTGAGCCCATTATTATAAAACCAACTGCCAAAATATATAAAATTTACAGGTTAAAATTACAAAAAGGACTCGGAATACTACTTTTAAATTTTTTTAAAAAGCAGTCTGGAAGTAAATAGGTGTAGTGGAGGCGTTGATGAAAGAGTGTGTCGATGTCACTTGGCGATTTATCGCTCAGAGACATGGGAGCTGGAGAGATCCACTTCTGGCCTGAGGATAGAAGTTAGCTCGCAAGCGACCCACACGGCCCCACATCAGCGCCGGAACGGAACCAAAGTTAGCCAAAAAGCGTAAATAAAATCTAATTAGAGGCTTGATCTACTAAATTCGGCTAAAATTTGACACATACGTATAAACAATATTCATTTCGTTCACTTGCACACTTCATGCTATACTTAAGCCTGTGTGTATTTGACAATGACGAAATAATTCAAAGTTTTAGTTTGGAGTGGAAATTTTTTGGAAGATAGAATTGTAAAGATTATTGAAAAGCAACTTACAGATGTGCGTCCTAAACAAATTCATGCAGCTTTAGGATTACTTGATGAAGGGGATACTGTTCCTTTTATTGCGCGTTATCGTAAGGAACGAACCGGTAGTCTGGATGAAGTACAGATCCGTGAAATTCAAAGTAGCTATAAACGAGCAGAAACTTTGGAAAAACGCCGTGATGAGGTTTTAAAAATAATCGGCGAGCAAGATAAGTTAACACCTGCTTTGGAAAAACAGATTAAGGCTGCTGATAAAATTCAGACGGTTGAAGATCTTTATTTGCCTTACAAACAAAAACGGCGAACAAAAGCTACAATCGCTAAAGAACAGGGATTAGAACCCTTCGCTTTTTGGTTGTTAACTTTTCCACAAACTGGCTTGGAACAAAAAGCCAGCGAATTTATTAATGCAGATAAAAAAGTTGCAACTGTGGATGATGTTTTTGCCGGCGCCCATGAAATTTTGGCAGAAGCTTTTGGGGATAGTGCTGGATTTCGGGATTGGATTCGAAATTATACGCATAAAAAAGGGCGTTTCAGTTCACAAGTTAAACCTAAAGGAAAAGAAAAAGACGAACAGGGTGTGTATCAACTTTATTATGATTTTGATGAATCCATTGAAAATATGGTGTCTCACCGAGTTCTAGCAATTAACCGCGGTGAAAAAGAAGGAGTTCTAAAGGCACAAATTAATGTGGATGAAGATCCCATTATGCGCTATCTTCATTTCCGAATTATTGGGAGTCATGAAGGCCCCGCGGTAAAGTATTTACAGGCGGCTTATGAGGATTCCTATAAACGATTTATAGGTCCCGCAATTGAACGTGAATTGCGCAATGAGCTTAGTGAAGAGGCCAACACGCAGGCCATTAATGTATTTGGTGAAAATTTATACCATTTATTGATGCAAGCACCAATTAAAGGAAAAGTTGTATTAGGTTTTGATCCAGCCTATCGAACTGGCTGCAAACTCGCGATTATGGATCCAAACGGAAAATTCTTAGCTAAAAAAGTTATTTATCCTCATAAGCCAGCTTCTGCAGCTAAACGACAGGCGGCTGCCGGTGAATTTAAACAATTTTTGGAAGACTATCAAGTTGAGATGATCGCCATTGGTAACGGGACAGCTAGCCGAGAATCTGAAGAATTTGTTGCGCAAGTTTTGAAAGAGATTCCGCGTAAAATTTATTATGTGATTGTTAACGAAGCCGGTGCATCTGTATATTCTGCTAGTAAGGCAGCTCGAGATGCTTTTCCAGAATTACATGTTGAAGAGCGGAGTGCCATCAGTATTGGGCGTCGTTTACAAGATCCGCTTGCGGAATTAATTAAAATTGATCCTAAGGCAGTGGGTGTGGGGCAGTACCAGCATGATGTCCCACAAAAGAAATTAACCAATCAGTTGGATACAGTGATTGAAACAGCCGTTAACCAGGTTGGTGTGAACTTGAACACTGCCAGTCCGCAACTATTAGAGCATATTTCTGGTTTAACCAAAACCACTGCTCAAAATATTGTGACATGGCGAGATGACAATGGTAGTTATGAGGCGCGGAATCAGTTAAAAAAGGTACCCCGTTTAGGACCGAAAGCTTATGAGCAGTCAGTGGGATTCTTGCGAATTGTGCAGGGTAAAAACGGCTTAGACAATACGGACATTCATCCGGAAAGCTATAAAGTCGCAAAAAAATTGCTTGGTAAAGTTGGCTTGAAGTTAGATCAAATCGGTACAGATGAGGCTGTTCAAGCATTAGATCGTTTGAATGTGGCTCAAACTGCTCAAGAATTAGACGTTGGACAAGAAACTTTAGAAGATATTATTGATGGTTTAAAAAAGCCAGGTCGTGATTTACGGGATGGCATGCCAACACCGTTACTTCGCAGCGATGTGTTAACTTTAGAAGATTTGAAAGTGAATATGAAACTTCAGGGGACGGTCCGAAATGTGGTCGATTTTGGCGCCTTTGTAGATATTGGTGTGAAGCAAGATGGTTTAGTCCATGTGTCAAAATTAACGAAGAAATTCATTAAGAATCCAGGTGAAGCTGTTTCGGTTGGGGATGTTGTGACAGTTTGGGTGGAAAGTGTTGATTTAGATCGGCACCGAATCCAACTTACAATGCTTGATCCAAACGAATAAGCAAATCAATGACGGATACTGAATTGCAAAAATTAGTCGAGAAAATTTCACTAACGGATTTTCACAGACAATTTAAACATCATGCTTTTTTCAATCAGCGGTTAAGAACAACTGGTGGTCGCTATCAACTACAGACACATGATATTGATATTAATCCGCGAATGTTATCTGAACATGACATGCCTACATTGGTGGGAATTGTGAAACACGAATTGTGCCACTATCACTTGCATTTAACTCATCAAGGGTATCAACATCGGGATGCCGATTTTAAACACTTGTTAGCACAGGTGCATGGGTCTCGGTTTGCGCCGGCGGTCCAAATAAGTTCACGCAGTAAGATGCAATTGGTGTATCAGTGTCAAAGTTGTGGGTTACTGTATCATCGCAAGCGGCATATTAATTTAAAAAAGTATCGATGTGGTAAATGTGGTGGCCCACTGCGGTTAATTCAAACCTTACGCAGGTGATTTTGAGAAAAAAGGTTGTAACTATTACCGATTTTTGCTAATATAGTTTAGGTAATAGTTTTGTTGCACCCATGGCGGAATTGGCAGACGCGCAAGATTAAGGATCTTGTCGGGAGTTTTCCCGGTGGAAGTTCGAATCTTCTTGGGTGCATAAATAAAAAGCCACAAATTCTTATTTTTAAGAATTTGTGGCTTTTTTGTACATTAAATTTTTAGTTTTTCAAAGAATGATATTTATAAACATGGGTCATCAAAGCCGTTGTATCACTGCTCATGTCATCATCATGAATTACAACAGTAATTAATTTGTGGTGGCCTGGTTTCTGGCTAGATCCGATTAAACAGTAACCTGCCCGCGGTGTGTAACCATTTTTAAGCCCGTTAATATAAAGGGAACGGACATTATATTTACGACCTGGTAAAGTGGTATTCACATTGTGGACCCATTGACCATGGACTTTCAGGTTATTTATCTTAGTTGTTTGGTTCACTTCAGGATATTTATTCAGGAGATTTCTGGCAACCACGGCCATATCATGCGCCGAAATGGTATTTTGCGCGTAGGCACTTGAACCAGGATAGCGATAACCATAACCGTTCAGATCACCGTTATCTAAGCCACTTACTGACACAATGTAGTTACCACGAAGCCCCCAACTATTTAATTGCGAACGCATTCTTTGGACTTGTTTGACATTGCTACCAGAAACCCAACGCCCCAAAGCAATGACTGCTGCGTTAGAAGAATCGATTAGAGCCGCTTGGTAAAGTTGCTTAACTGTATATCTGACGCCATGTTTAAGAACAAATCCGCCGCAAGCATAACTTCTCGACATATTATAGAGACCACTGCCAGATGTATTCACGATGGAATTCCATGAATATTTTTTACTATGGACTTTTTGGAGCACGTTATAGATGGTAAGCAGTTTAATTGTGGAAGCTACTGGTACTTTAGCGGTAGCACTTTTATTGTAGAGGAACTTTCCTGTGTTGACATCAATTGCGGCCGCATGCGTGGATTTAATCCAGAATGGGGCACCACCTTTTGTGAGGTATTGTTGCCATACCCAACCAGAATACTTTTTATTACCACTTCTGACATAGAAGTAAACCGCGTTGGCCCTATTGTGACGAAGGGTCTCCTTTTTGGTAACGTACCAGCTGGTATGCGGATGTGATTTCAATAAAAATGCGCATCGAGAGTGGCTCTGATTATATGCTGCACCAGAATTGCTTTTATTATGGTAGGCAGTTGATCGGACATTTGAAATAGAAACCCGTTTATAGGTGGACTTGGCATTTACTGAATTTGTCGTGGAAAACATAAATAAAGCCACAAAAACGGTTAAAACGGTTAATACTGATAAAAATTTTCGATACATATGTAAAAATCCTTTCTAAATATGATACACACGTTGCATATTATGTAGTGCGTTCAATAAATAAGTTTAATCTGAATCGAGCTAAACATCAAGGGTGGCTGAGTTTTTATACCTAAACAAGAATTAAACTCTGTATTAATTCAGGTGGTGTGCTAGAATGATACTGTATTATAAGTGTATCAAAAAAGGGACATACAGAACTGAGGAACAGGTTATGAAACGAAAAGATCGTATTTACCAATTTATTATAGAAAAAACAACGTTAAATGAAACCAATCAATCAACTGATACCAAAACCTTTACCACTGAACAAGTGGCAAAAGAACTGGATTTAATTCGGTCAAATGTTAGTAAAGAATTAAATCAACTGGTACGAGAAAATAAACTGACTAAATTATCAGGACGTCCGGTTCGCTATTGCCGATACGTTGGTGACCAGGAACCAAAAAAAGAAGTTATCACTTCACCATTATCAGCAGGAAAACGACGAATTCACAGTGGCTTAGAACATACAGAAAAACCACAGGGCCCAACTGGAACTAATGATGTTTTCGAACATATGATTGGTAACAGTTCCAGTATGCGAAATCAAATTGAGCAGGCCAAGGCTGCAATTTTGTATCCACCGCGGGGTTTAAACACACTGGTGATTGGCCCAACTGGTTCTGGGAAAACGTATTTCGCTAATGCAATGTTTCAATTTGCGCAGAACCAAAATTTAATTAAAAAAACAGATCAGTTAACGACTTTCAATTGTGCAGATTATTCACATAATCCAGAGCTGTTAATGTCTCATCTATTTGGTTACGTCAAGGGCGCTTTTACTGGTGCTGACGAAGACAAAGACGGGCTCATTCAAGAAGCAGATAACGGGATGTTATTTTTGGATGAAGTGCATCGTTTGCCACCTGAGGGCCAAGAAATGATTTTTTATTTCATGGATCATGGCACGTACAGTAAGTTAGGTGAAACTTCTAAGACACATCATGCTAATGTGCGGTTGGTTTGCGCAACGACAGAAGATCCTGAAAGTTCATTGTTGAAAACTTTTGTACGGCGAATTCCAATTACCATTCAATTGCCGGCATTCAACAAACGAAGTCCAAAAGAACGAATTGAGTTACTAAAAGCTCTTTTGGGAATTGAGGCAAAACGAACGCATAAACAAATCACATTAACTGAAGATGTTGTGCAGTCACTTTTAGGCAGTGTGACCTATGGAAATGTGGGACAACTAAAATCAAATATCCAATTGGTTTGTGCTCGTGGCTTTTTAAACAGTATTTCTAATGAAGATGAAATCATGATTACTGTGGACGACTTACCACCAAATATTAAGGATGGCTTAGTACATTTAGCCGCTAATCGGCATGATTCTGGGGAAATTTCTAAGTTGTTGGAGCCGTACATGACCATTCGACCTGATTCCGATACACATGTCCTCACAAATCGAAATGATAGCTATGAGCTTCCCTATAATTTATACGAGATTATTGGTGATAAGGCGACTTTACTTCGTCAACAAGGTTTGGATCAAGAACATATCAATCATTTCATTACAACGGATATCAATCTTCATTTAAAGACATTTTCAACAGACGAAGATGATAAACGAAGCGAATCGAAGTTGGCTGAAATCGTCAATCAGGATATTATTGATTTCACAAAAGAGACTCAAGTTAAAATTGAAAAAGTTTTGAACTATAAATTTCGCGATAATTTCCTATATGCGATGAGTTTACACATTAGTTCCTTCATTAAAAGAATTCAATCTGGTAAACCAATGCGGACAATGAGTCAAGATTTGGTTGCCATGGTTAAAGAGTATCCAGCTGAAATGAAAGTTTCTCAGCAGATTAAGAGTCAATTGGAAGATCGATACAATGTGCCAATCCCGGAATCGGAAAGCTATTACTTAGCAATTTTATTGGTTTCGTTAAAGGTAGCACCAACTACAGGTAAAGTTGGAATTGTGGTTGCAGCTCACGGGAGTAGTACAGCTACATCAATGGTACAAGTTGTGTCCCAGCTCCTATCTGATAACACCATTCAATCATTTGATATGCCCTTGGATATGGATCCAAAAGTGGCATACAAGGATATTGTGGAATGTGTTAAACGAGCTGATGAAGGAAATGGTGTTTTACTTCTCGTTGATATGGGGTCACTAAGTACTTTTGCTTCTAAAATTACGAAAGAAACTCATATTCCAGTTCAAACAATTGATATGGTGACGACCTCAATGGTACTAGAGGCGGCTCGTAAAACCTCCTTTATCGAAACTGATTTATCGGCCATTTATTCAGAGTTACGCGAATTCCGTGGTTACTCTCGTGTAAATGCTAGTTCCACACGGAAACCAAAATTGGCGGACACGACTTCTAAAGCTGACTCTTCTGTACAACCAAAGGCAATTGTTGCGATTTGTTCAACGGGTGAGGGGACAGCAAAAAAGATTCAGTCCTTATTAGATCAGCTTTTAGTGGAAAACCTAATTGACGATATTAAAATCATTCCAATTTCGTTAGTTAATATGAATACTCATATTAAGAGTTTACAAAAGGAGTATCGGATTATCGCCACGACTGGGGTCACGCATCCTGATATTCAGGTACCGTTCATGTCACTGAAAAATCTCTTGGAAGGTGGCGGCGAACAATTTATTGATAAAGTGTTGGAGCGAAATTCCATTAGCGTTTTCGATAGTCATCAGGACGTGAAATTGACTAAAGAAGTATGCGCGCAATATTTAGACGAATTTTATACTTTCATTAATCCACATAAAATTACGAATGTTTTATGGCAATATGTAAATCAATTACAGACCGATACTCATAAAAAATTTAGTGAACCATTTAAGATTAATCTCATTATGCATATTGCAGGTGCAATTGAACGGTCACTAACAAATGGCGAGATTTCTGCAACAGACAAAGAATTAAAACAAATAAAAGATTCGAAATGGTATTCAGCAGTGAGGTCTGTAAACGATAAATACCTGCGTCAGATTAGAATCGAATTGTCGCCTGAAGAAGTTTATTACATTGTTAAACTCCTTGAAACTTGGCAAGCTAAAGATGAAACAGCCAACACAAAACAATTGAATAGTTAAAAGTAATTCACAAATAACACACAAAATAACACACAAGACTGTATCAGTTTTGTGTGTTATTTTAAAACGCTTTAAAGTAGGCGTTTTCATTTAGTGTACTTTGGCACGGTTTTTGCATATATATAAGTGAGTGCAAAAAAAGATGGTCTTGTACTTGTGAGGATCAAATTTAGTTACAGGTTATTGAGAAATTATTTGTTCATTTTTATTTACTGTAACAATCATAATAGGAGGTATAGAAATGGTAGGGATTATCATTGCTAGTCACGGTGAATTTGCTAACGGGATCTTGCAATCCGGATCAATGATTTTTGGAGAGCAAGAAAACGTCAAGGCTGTTACTTTAAAGCCTAGTGAAGGACCTGACGATATTAAAGGAAAATTGGAAGCGGCAATTGCCTCTTTCGAGAACCAAGATGAGATCTTGTTCTTAGTTGATCTCTGGGGCGGAACACCATTCAATCAAGTGAATAACTTGTTTGAAGCACATAAAGACAAATGGGCAATTGTTGCCGGTTTGAATTTACCAATGTTAATTGAGGCATATGCTTCAAGAATGTCAATGGATAATGCACGTGATATTGCAGCTCATATTCAAGAAACTGCAATCGAAGGTGTAAAGGTTCGTCCAGAAGAGTTGCAGAAGAAAGCACCTAGCACAAAATCAAAAAATGCTGGAGCTGCTGCAGGGAAACCTGGAAAACTCGAATACGTCTTGGCACGAATTGATTCACGTTTGTTACATGGACAGGTTGCAACTGGCTGGACCAAAGCAACTAATCCAACCCGAATTATTGTTGTTTCTGATAGCGTTGCAAAAGACGAATTACGGACAACAATGATTAAACAGGCTGCACCTTCTGGTGTAAAAGCACATGTTGTTCCAATTGATCAGATGATTAAGTTATCTAAGGATGACAAACATTTTGGTGGTCAACGAGCATTATTACTTTTTGAAACACCACAAGATGCGCTTAGAGCTATTGAGGGTGGCGTTCCACTTAAGACACTCAATGTGGGTTCTATGTCACATTCAGTTGGAAAAGTTCAACCTAATAAGGTTTTAGCTTTTGATCAAGATGACATTGATACATTTGCCAAATTGAAGTCTGATGGCGTTACATTTGATGTACGTAAGGTTCCAACAGATTCCAAAGACGATATGGATGAAATTCTTAAAAAAGCTGAAACACAGCTACAGAAACAGAAATAATTTAATGGAAGAAATGGAGGATTAATCGAAATGAATTTAAACGCTATTCAGATAATTTTAGTTATTCTTATCTCGTTTTTAGCCGGTATGGAAGGTATTTTGGATCAATTTCAATTCCATCAACCAGTTATTTCATGTACGTTGATTGGATTAGTAACTGGAAATTTAATGCCTTGCCTTGTATTGGGAGGTACTTTACAAATGATCGCTTTAGGCTGGGCTAACGTCGGTGCCGCTGTTGCACCTGATGCCGCTTTGGCTGGTGTTGCATCTGCAATTATTCTAGTTTTAGGTGGCCAAGGTAAAGCTGGTATTGCTTCCGCGATTGCGATTGCGGTACCTTTAGCTGTTGCCGGTTTACTATTAACAATTCTTGTTCGGACAATTTCAACTATGATTGTTCATATTATGGATAGGGTTGCTGCAGAAGGAAGTTTTAATAAGCTTGATATGTGGCAATGGATTGATATTTGTTTACAAGGTTTACGAATTGCTATTCCAGCTGCATTGATCTTAGCCGTTGGTGCTGGTCCTGTTAAAGCAGTATTGAACGCTATGCCAACTTGGTTAACCCAAGGCCTTTCAATTGGTGGTGGTATGGTTGTTGCTGTTGGATATGCAATGGTTATCAACATGATGGCGACTGCTGAAGTATGGCCATTCTTTGCCATTGGTTTTGTAATGGCAACCATTAAAGATTTAACTTTAATTGGTTTAGGTGCAATTGGTGTTTCAATGGCTCTAATTTATCTAAACTTAGAGGCAAGCAGTTCTAATAATAGTGGTTCGACAAGCAGCGACGGAGGTTCCGATAATTCCGGCGATCCGCTTGGCGATGTCATAGATAATTATTAAGGAAGGGGCGAAAAAAATGGCAGAAACAGCAGATACAAAAGCAGCAGGTACAACATTGAAAATAAGATTAACTAAAAAAGATCGTGTAGCCGTTTGGTGGCGTTCAACCTTTCTTCAAGGTTCTTGGAACTATGAACGTATGCAAAATGGTGGTTGGGCTTACTCATTAGTCCCAGCCCTTAAGAGATTGTACAAGACCAAAGAAGACCGTGCCGCAGCCTTAAAACGACATTTGGTATTCTTCAATACTCATCCTTACTTAGCTTCACCAATTCTTGGAGTTACAATGGCTCTTGAAGAGGATCGTGCTAATGGTGCACCAATTGATGATGTTGCTATTCAAGGTGTTAAAGTTGGTATGATGGGTCCTTTAGCTGGTGTTGGTGATCCAGTGTTCTGGTTTACTGTTCGTCCAATTTTAGGTGCCTTAGGTGCTTCATTGGCTATGAGTGGTAGTATCATGGGACCAATCATCTTCTTCGTGGCTTGGAACATTATTCGAATGGCATTTACCTGGTATTCACAAGAATTCGGTTATAAAGCCGGTTCTGCAATTTCAAAGGAGATGTCTGGTGGCTTACTACAAAAGGTAACTAAGGGTGCTTCAATTTTAGGTATGTTTATCTTAGGATCCTTAATTAACCGTTGGGTTGTTGTTAAGTTTACCCCAGTTATTTCAAAAGTTGAACAAGCTAAGGGTGCTTACATTGATTGGGCTCATCTTAAGAGTGGCGCTGCTGGAATCAAAGAAGCTTTGACACAGCAAGCAGCTGGTTTATCTTTGGATAGGTACAAGGTAACAACCTTACAAGGTAACTTGGATCAATTAATTCCTGGTTTAGCAGGATTACTTCTTACATTATTCTGTATGTGGTTACTTAAGAAGGGTGTTTCACCAATCGTTATTATCTTTGGTTTATTCTTCGCTGGTATTATCTTACATGTCTTACACATTATGTAATAAATTTAAATTAGCCTGGGATTTAGTTCCCGGGCTTTTTTATTAATTATGTTGATTAGTAGACAAAGATAAGTTTTTGCCCAAACGTACAAGTCGTCGTATAATAACTGTAATTGTATAAATGTGAAAGCAATAAAGAGAGAATGGAGTTGAGCAAATGGTTCAATCTATTAATACAAAGGTTGATTTAGTGATGAAAGGAACGTCGTATATTGGTTTAGGTAGTTATGGCCAAATCATGATCGGCGATAAGGGATTTGAATTTTATAGCTCCCGAAATGTTAAAGATTATGTGCAAATTCCTTGGACCGAGGTAAGCTATGTGTACGCTTCAGTTATTTTTAAAGGAAAGTGGATTCCCAGGTTTGCCTTAAAAACTAAATCTAATGGGACTTATTCTTTTGCTGCACGAGATGCCAAAAAGACCCTTCGCGCCATTCGAGTTTATATTGACCCTAATAAAATGTTGCGTTCATTATCCTTTCTTCAAGTTGTTAGGCGTGGGTCAAGAAATATTTTTCAAAAAATTAAAAATAAATTTAGTCGGCATAGTCGGACCAAGTCAAAATAATTAAGGAAAGTAATCATTAATGACTGAAACAAAGAATACAATAATTGATTTAAAAGTTACTGCTGACTTATTTGTCGGGGCTAATCAACGCGGAAAAATTGTGATTGGTGATAAGGGCTTTGAATTTATTAACAATCATAAGAACCGAAACTTTGTTTACTTACCTTGGGACGAGATTAGTCATGTTGTGGCCGCACGTGGAATTCGCAAGGGTAAGATCATGCGTTTTTCCGTGCAATCGAAGCGTAATATCGGATATGTGTTCACGACTAAAGACCCAAAAGGGGTATTCAGAGCGATGCGCAAACATATGGATGCAAAACAACTAGTTTACGAAAAAGATATGTTTGATCGGCTGCGACACAGTTTTAGAAAGCTTTTAAAAAAGTAGCAATTTAAATTTTAAAGGAGGAACACAAGCATGATTGCGTACATTGTGGCAAGTCATGGGGATTTTGCTAAAAGTATCGTGAAATCGTCTTGGGAAATCTTTGGAAAACAGGAAAAAGTAGTTTCTGTAGCTCTTGAACCTGATGAAGATCCTAAAAAACTTTTAACTAACTATCAAACTGCATTAAAAGGTTTTGATCAAGATGATCAAGTGATATTTTTGGTTGATTTATTTGGTGGGACGCCATTCAACGTGGCAGGCCAAATTGTGGCTGAACATCCAGATCGGATGGCATTACTGACAGGTTTGAACTTAGCAATGTTAAGTGAAGCCTATGTTGTGCGTGATCAAAGCTTGAAGGATGCAGTTCTTCGCTTAGAGGAAAGTGCAAAATCTGGTGTTCGCCATTTGGAATTACCAGAAGAAGATAAGGGAGACGACTAGCTTTGACAATGAAAATTTGTTTAGCAAGGGTAGATAGTCGTTTACTTCATGGTCAAATTGTAACTGGCTGGTCAAAATTTGTTAAACCAAATCGCATTTTAGTTGTTTCGGATAGTGTGGCGAATGATGATTTACGTAAGATGTTGATTGTCCAAGCAGCACCAGTAGGCGTCAATACGAATGTGTTGACGATTGACAAAATGTTGCGAATTTATTCGGATCCGCGTTTTGATTCTTTCAAGGTTCTTCTATTAACCGAGACGGTTCAAGATATGTTAAGGCTTGTGCGTGGTGGAATGGATTTTCAAAAGCTCGGGATTGATATTGGCAGCTTAGCCTTCTCTCAAGGAATGACGATGCTTAATGATTCCATAGCAGTTGGCCCTGAAGAAATTGACGACATTCGTGCGTTGCATGCTGCCGGCCTTCAGGTTTATGCGCAAAAGATTCCAAATGATGGGAAAAAAGACATGTTAGCAATGCTGACAAAAAATAAATTATAAAAAATAGAACTAAAACAGGTAAGGTTGGCCACACAAAGTCCAACCAAATACGTGTTCTAGTTCTATTTTTTTGAAAAATTAATCTAATTCAGCAGTTTAGCACTTAGTTTTTAAAGTTTTTGAATAGAAGCAGGGTTAGATTACCAAATGACGGAAAAGATTGGTAAAATAGAGAAAACAATCGTAAGTGAGGAACAAAAAATGACGGTGAACATAAAGATTGCTGCTACAGGGCATTATGTCCCAAAGCGTATTGTCGATAACTTTGAATTAAGCAAAATCATGGATACGAGTGATGAATGGATTCAGACTCATACTGGTATTGAGACTCGTCATTTTGCAATGAACGGTGAGAATACTTCAGATTTATGTACGCAGGTTGGCAAACAGCTCTTAGATAAGAGTGGCGTTCAGGCTGATGAAATTGATCTGATCTTGATTTCAACCATCACACCAGATAGTTTAACACCAGCAACGGCCTGTATTGTGCAAGATAAATTAGGTGCCAAAAATGCATTTGCCATGGATATTTCGGCAGCATGTGCGGGGTTTGTATTTGGCCTGAGCACGGCTGAAAAATTCTTACGTTCTGGACGCTATCACAAAGCTTTGGTCATCAGTGGGGAAACTAACTCTAAGATGATGGATTTTGAAGATCGTACCTCTGCTGTTTTTTTTGGTGACGGTGCTGGTGGTGCACTTTTGGAAACCACAGATGATGTGAGTGAAGAATTCTTTATCGATGAGAAGCTGCAATCACTAGGTAGTGCTAATCAAACAATTCACAGTGGCAGAATTCAGCCAATTCAGGAAATTTCTGCAGATAACTATCCAAAAACAGACGCATTTTATCAGGATGGGCGCGCGGTGTTTACATTTGCGACAGAAACAGTACCGACTCAAATGCAGCAAATCTTAGAAAAAAATCAGTTGGGTGCAGACTCAATTGATGCTGTGATTTGTCATCAGGCAAACTTACGAATTATCGAAAAAATTAGTCAGACATTGACGATTTCGCTTGAAAAATTTCCGGTAAATGTCATTCATTATGGGAACACCTCGTCGGCAGGAATTCCAATGGCGTTGGATCAATTATCGCGAGTAAAAGGCCAACCGAAAAAGGTCCTGCTAACCGGATTTGGCGCTGGCTTAGACTATGCAAGTATGTTAATTAACTTCTAGGAGGTTAGATAATTTGAATTTAGAAGATATCAATAAATTATTAGATAAACTAGATCAAATGAACTTCAGTGAAGTAGAGATCGAAATTGACAAAACCAAAATTCATGTAAAGAAGGCAACGGGTGAAGCTCCAGTAGGACCAACTGGTAAACCTGTAAAGCAAGAACAACCATTTTCTGATTCAGTGATCAGTAGTCCTATGGTTGGGGTTGTGCACTTGGAAAAGCAATTAAAAGTTGGACAAAAAGTTGCCGTTGGTGATGTGGTTGCTCAAATAGAGAGCATGAAACTGTTTAACGATGTAACCAGTTCACAAGCTGGAGTGGTTAGTCAGTTATATGTAAAAGATGGTGATCCGGTTGAGTTTCATCAATCATTAATCGCTTTAACAAAGGATAACAAACATGTTTAGAAAAGTTTTAATTGCCAACCGAGGCGAAATTGCTGTTCGGATTATAAGCGCTTGTCAGAAGCTTGGAATTGCGACGGTGGCCGTTTATTCAGAGGCTGATCGAGAGGCGCTATTTGTGAAACAAGCAGATGAGTCAGTCTGTATCGGACCAGCAGCTGCCGTTAACTCCTATCTTAATCGGGAGGCCATTTTGATGGCGGGGATTAACACTAATGCTGATGCAGTTCATCCTGGGTACGGCTTTTTATCCGAAGATGCTTTATTTGCCCAAATGTGTGAAGAATGCGGCATGACTTGGATTGGACCACAAGCTTCTTTAATTCACGATTTTTCAGATAAAACCAATTCACGAGCACTTGCCCAAAAACGGGGATTACCAATCATTCCGGGCTCTGGCATGATCACCAGCGAGCCACAACTCTATGCTAAAGCTAACGCGATTGGCTATCCCGTATTATTAAAAGCTAGTCATGGCGGCGGCGGAAAGGGAATTCGCTTAGTGCATTCGGCTAAGGAACTCTTTGAGAAGTATCAACTAGTCAAAGAAGAGGCGGGGTCTTCTTTTTTAGATGGCACGATTTATTTAGAGCGGGCATTTGAAAAAGCCCGGCATATTGAAGTACAAGTGTTAGGTATGCCCGACCAATTATTGATTTTAGGCGATCGTGATTGTAGCTTGCAAAAAAATCGCCAAAAAATAATTGAAGAAAGTAATGCCGCAATTTTAACAAAAAAAGAACGCACTACTTTATATAAGCTAGTGCATCAGTTGTTGGATAGGTCAAACTATCAAAGCTTGGGGACAGTTGAATTCTTATTTGTACATCATCATTTCTACTTTTTAGAGATGAATACACGTCTGCAGGTGGAACACGGTGTCACCGAAGAAACAAGCGGAATTGACATCGTTCAGGCACAAATTCGGGTGGCAGCGAACGAAAAACCAGTGGTGCATCAAATCGAATTCACCGGACATGCGATTGAATGTCGACTGAATGCCGAAACTAATGTCGCTAAACAACAATTTGAAACGGGAAGGTTAACGCAGTTTGATTTACCAACTGATGTGCGCGTAGATACTGGTTTGCAAAATGGTGACGAAATTACGCCGTTTTATGATCGGTTGTTGGCAAAGATAATTGTGTACGCCAAAACGCGCGAAGCGGCAATTAAGAAAATGCAAATAGTTCTGAGTGACGTTAAGGTGACTGGAATTGGCACTAATTTGTCACAGCTCAAGCAATTAATAAATAGTACTCAGTTTGCGGAAAATCATTACAATATCCATTCTGTAGGGAAACTAATGGAGGCTGGATCACATGAGTCATATGCCTGAAAATAATAGTTGGCAGGCTTGCCGATACTGTGGAAAACATGTCCATAAGCTTCAATGGCACCCAAATTATCGATGCCCTTTTTGTGGACAATTACAGCGGTTAACAATTAAGCAGCGTCTGAGGATTACGATTGATGCAGATAGCTGGCAAAGTTTTGAAACGGTTGGAACCAGCACGGATTTCTTAGACTTTCCAGGATATACTGAAAAATTAAAAAGAGCCCAAGACAAAACTGGTGAAGCGGAGGCGATGTGTGCTGGTACTGCCAAAATTGGTGGTTTTCCAGTGGTTATTGGTGTTATGGATAGCCATTTTATGATGGGAACGTTAAATACCACAATAGGCGCAGTGATCAAACAGGCAATGGCTGAATCCGTTGCACGGAAGTTACCATTAATTCTGTTTGTGGCGTCAGGTGGGGCCCGCATGCAGGAAGGGATTTTTTCACTGCTGCAAATGAATACCATTTTAAATCAGTGGAGTCAGTTAGAAGATAGCAAAAATTTAGTCGTGAATATTTTGACGGATCCAACTATGGGCGGTGTTTCGGCTAGCTTTGGTTTTAAGGCCGACTATGTTTTGGCAGAAGATCACGCTCAAATTGGCTTTGCTGGAAAAAGGGTCATTGCACAAACTACCCATGAACAACTTTCTGACACTTTTCAGACGGCCGAAGATTTGTTGGCTCATGGGTTAGTGGATCAAGTCATACAACGTGAAAAAGTGCGTAGCCAACTAATTACCTTATTGCGAATTCATTTTGGAGGTAACCATGCCTGAAAAAAATTTGGAAGAAAAAATAAATTTAGTCCGCTCTCCGAAACGGTTGACTGCGCACCAACTTACTAGTCAACTTGTGACTGACTTTTTTGAGATTCATGGGGATCGTCAATTAGGAGATAATCCGGCTGTTACAACTGGAATTGGATTGTTTCATCAGCGTCCCATCACAATTATTGGAATTAATCGGGGAACTAATATCGAGCAACGCCGGGAAGTGAATGGTGGTGCAGTTCGAGTTACAGGCTATCGGAAGGCTTTGCGGGTGATTAAAGCGGCCGAAAAGTTTAACCGTCCGGTGATTAGTTTTATTAATATGCCAGGTGCAGATGCCAGCGTGTTTTCTGAACAACATGGACAAAGTGAAGCAATTGCGGATTTAATTGCCAAAATGGGTCAATTAAAAGTTATTAACATCGCACTTTTTCTGGGTGAAGGACATAGTGGCGGTGCATTGGCTTTTAGCAATGCAAATGCAATTCTGATGCTTGAAAATGCGCTGTTTTCAGTGGCATCACCGGAAGCCGTACAAGCAATTTTGAAAAATCGTGATGAGACTAGGGATGCGAGTGAGTTTTTACCGATGACTGCGCAACAACTCAAAAAAATTGGTCTTACAGATAGTATCATTAGTGAGACGCCAGCTGGTTCATTAGTACAACGAATTGATGATGAATTGATGAAAACGATGAAACGTTTTGAAAAATTAGATGGAGAACAATTAAGGCAACAGCGACGAGTTAAATTTGAAAAAGTTTTAAAATTGAATTGAACGTAGAAAAAAAGGGCTTGGAATTTTTCCAAGTCCTTTTTATATTTCATTAGGGAGTAGTTTGCGGTGTGCTTGCACTGGAAAACGGATCGCTATTAATTGAGGAAGAATTAATAGCGGAACTGCTGCTTGTGTTTGAATCACTGGAAGCTGAGCTACTTGAGCTGTCAGCAGTGTTTGAACTTTCTTGGCTTTCTTTTAGCGTGGTTGTTGCTTTTAGCCCTAATTCTTTACGAATTTTGTTTGAAACGCGTCGTCGTTCAGACGTTGGAGCGACCTGGTATGATAAGCCGTTAATGGTTTGACTGTCACCCTTTAAAGTTGTTGATTTAATATGGTGAGAAGCGTTTTTGTAATTAAAACGCAGTGCTAACATGTCGTTGAAAGTTAAATTTGTCTTCATAT
The DNA here is from genome assembly GCF_001611155.1 of Pediococcus damnosus. NCBI lineage: Bacteria > Bacillati > Bacillota > Bacilli > Lactobacillales > Lactobacillaceae > Pediococcus > Pediococcus damnosus. The sequence continues at coordinate 809,021 of NZ_CP012294.1, read as the reverse complement.
TTTTCTTCACAGAGTTCAAAATGGATTGAAATCTAGTGACTGAAGAAATGGAGAGGGCTTTTTTAGCAATTGCCAAGATAATTTGGCGCTGACGTTTTTGACGACCGTAATCACCATCAGGATCATCATAACGCATCCGGGAATAAGACAGGGCTTCTTTCCCAGTAAGATGTGTTTTGACCCCTTTTTTAACGTTGGCAGAGCCATACTTAAACGTTAATGGTGGAGTGACGTTAACTCCGCCAACTGCATTTACGAGATCTTCTAGTCCGCCCATGTTCATGACAACATAAAAATCGACGGGAACGTCAAGTAATGTTTGCACAGATTTAATGGACTGAGAAACCCCACCAATTTCATAAGCTGAATTAATTTTTTCTGTTGACCCATCAATGGTAACTTCAGTATCACGCGGGATGCTGGTCATGTATGTTGTTTCTTTTTGAGCATTTAAGGAAGCCACCATTATTGTGTCACTAAGACCAGTTGTCTTTCGACCTAAGGCCCCGGTATCAGTTCCTAAGACTAAGACATTAAGAGGCTTTTTATTTTTAATGACGTTGGATACATTCCGAGTCGAGGGTGTTTTCGTTTTTTGATAAGCTGAATTAACCGTATCTTTAGCATTGGCATACATGGAGTATGCTTTAGCGCCGCCAGCAATTAATAAAACTAAAATGATACCAATAGTCCACCAGATTTTTTTATGCGATTTCTTTGTATCTTTCATATGTTTCTCACTCACTAATGTAGTCCTCTTTTCAGCTATTTTAATTGAAAAAATGTGTTCGCTTTCATAGTGATCACACCATATTTACCAAGGTATTTGTGAAAATGGTCTATGAAAATATGCTATACTAGACCTTGTTTCATTATTTTAACTATCATACACCACTTGGAGAAGGGATAATATCACAATTTTTTTACATAGTATCCAAGGCGTTGTGACGATCATTGTCATGATCGCGGTTGGTTACATTCTATCCTGGCGAAATTGGTTTGATGAGGGGTCTTCACGGCTCATCGCCAAATTGGTCACTCAAATTGCATTGCCAGCTTATATGATTAGCACAATTACACATGATTTTACTGCAAAAAAGTTATTAAGTACACTACCAGACCTTCGTTTTCCGGTTTTGTCGATGTTAATTTTGTTTGCGTTGTCGATGGTTTTAGTTCGGGTCCTCCGAATTAAGGAGCAACATAAAGGCTCATTTGAATCAATGTTTTTGAATTCAAACACAGTTTTTATTGGACTTCCAGTTAATATGGCGTTATTTGGGACTAGCAGTTTGCCTTATGTACTGGTCTATTACATGGCAAATACAACGATTTTTTGGACTTTAGGTGTTTGGCTGATTCAGCGAGATGGTACGGAATCTCATAAATTTAATTTAAAAACGACGCTCGGAAAAATCTTTTCACCGCCATTACTTGGTTTCATCGTGGGCGTTTTTTTAGTGCTTTTGCACATCCAATTACCACAGTTTATTTTATCTGATTGTCAGTACATTGGTGGGTTGACGATTCCATTGTCTATGTTCTTTATCGGAATTGCGATTCAACGAGCAGGTATTAAAAATATGAAATTGAATCGAGATAGTCTCGGAGTATTGTCAGGTCGATTTATATTCGCACCACTATTAATGACACTTTTGGTCCTACCAATGCCGGTTCCATTGTTAATGAAGCAAGTATTTATTTTGCAATCCGCAATGCCAGTTATGACTAATGCGCCTGTAGTAGCGAAATTGTATCATGCGGACGAACAATATGCGGCAATTATGGTAACCGAAACGACGTTATTGAGTTTAATCATTATTCCATTGTTAATGATGTTTGTTAAATCAGGATTAATTACGTAATGCGTGGTGCAACAGATTGATTGTAGTAAGTAGCGTTTTTGCTTGAATTTAGAAGTTAAGTTTGTCAAGATTGGGAGATAATAGGGAAATTGAGAAAAACAGTTGGTTATATTAGTTTTGCAACTTTAATGTTTAGTTTGATGGAAATTGCACTTAAATTAGCGGGTGGGGCCTTTGATCCAATTCAATTAAACCTCATTCGTTTTGCGATTGGTGGATTGGTATTATTACCAATCGCTTTGAGAGCATTAAAAAAACAGCATCGCCGGTTAAACTGGCAAGATTTAAGGCTGTTTGGATTGACTGGATTTGTTTGTGTCATTATCAGTATGACATTGTATCAGTGATTGGATTGTTGGTTATCGTCAATCCAACCCATATTAAAAACGTTGTTGGACTAACACTAGCAGTTACCTCGGCATTAACTTTCGGTCTTTACAGTATTATTTCTCGATACGGTTCACAAAAACGAGATTTAAATGGAATTGTAATGACTTGTTTTACGTTCTTAACAGGAACGGTTGAATTGTTCGTTATTGTTATGTTAACGCACGTTCCAGCGATTGGACGGGCAATGGGACAAGTTAGCTTTCTGAAGCAATTTGTTAATATTCCGGTTATTCACAACATCAGCTGGCAATATGTGCCACTATTATTCTTCATTGGCGTTTGTGTTACCGGTGGTGGATTTGCATTTTACTTTTTGGCAATGGAAACTTCCGATGTTTCGACGGCTTCACTGGTGTTCTTCATCAAACCAGCGTTGGCACCAATTCTAGCAGCTTTAATTTTAGGTGAAACAATTACAGTACCAACAATTGTGGGAATCGTGATTATCCTGTTGGGATCGGTCGTTACATTTATGGGAAACCGTTCCAAATCAGTTCGATCAGAAATGGGAAAACCTGTTTACCCTGAAAAAGAGCAGTCAGAAACTGATGATTCTTTAGTAGATAAAGTTAAAGGTTTGAATTCAAATTTTGAAGATGAGGATTAAAAATGACTTACTTAGTCTTATTACGACATGGTCAAAGTGAAGCTAATCGTGACAATGTGTATACCGGTTGGAGCGATGTGCCACTTACTGCGCAAGGAAGAGCTGAAGCTAAACGGGCTGGTAAATTGATTCAGCAAACACAAATTCAGTTTACCGATGTGCATACTTCGTTGTTAAAACGGGCAATTACGACAGCTGATATTGTTATGGACCAAATCCAACAGGACTGGTTACCAATCCATAAGACTTGGCGTTTAAATGAGCGACATTACGGAGCTTTGCGTGGTCAAAATAAGGATGAAACTCGAAAAGTTTATGGTGCCCATCAAGTGGCACTATGGCGACGAAGCTTTAAGGCCATTCCGCCTTTGCTGAAGGCGACGGAATCAGATCGACGGTACGTTGAGCTGGGTGACATCGAGCCTCGTGGAGAGAGCCTTGAAATGGCCTATAATCGTCTGTTACCATATTGGACGAACGAAGTTGCTCCTCGTCTGTTAGATGGGCACAATCAGTTAGTTGTGGCTCATGGCAGTACATTACGTGCGCTCATTAAATATTTGGAAGAAATTAGTGATGAGGGAATCGATGGGGTAGAAGTGGCAAATGGCGAACCAATTGTGTACCAGTTTGATGACCAATTGAAAATTATTAATAAAAAGTTTTTAGATTAAAAAGAGAGTCATCAAAAGCCTGATTGTTGTTCAGGTTTTTGATGATTCTTTTTTTAGTCTGTTATTTTGGGTTTACTGATTTGTGGACAATTGCATAACACAAACTTGTACAAATGGGAGCACCTACAGCGAAAGTTGATTTCTGCTGTAGGTGCTCTATTTGTTTAGACCTTAATGTTCCGTTCACTAATTTGAGGACAACTCCTTGAAACAACTTTTAAAATCTAAGTGCACCTTTCGTGGGATTATGATCCCATCTCCGGTACCCTTACATTTTTAAAGTTAACCGTTTCAATCCGTTCACTAATCAGGACAACTTCACAAATCAGTCCAACAAAAATAAGCAAGGCTCCTAGCCAGGAATTCTCCTGACTTTCGCCTCGCTTATTTTTCTTGGACTAACAATTTGTTCCGTTCACTAATCTGAGGACAACTCCTTGAAACAACTTTAAAAATCTAAGTGTGCTTCCCGCGGGATTACGATCCCGCGCTACTTCATTACATCAGAAAATTTTCATTCTGAAAATCTTTTATCCTCTGTACGCTGTCGATTCTTGTGGCACAAAACAGCCGCAAGAATTCGCATCCAGCACCCTTACATTTTAAAAGTTAAGCGTTTCAATCCGTTCACTAATCTTTATATGCCAAAGCACCCATTGGATCCCATGGTAATAATTGTGTTGGTTCCTCAGCTTGTGCTTTACGTTGGTCTTCAGTTAAGAATTGCTTGTCCACAACAACTTGGTAGCAATATTCGCTCATCCAGTCGTCTGTCATGACCATGTAACCCTTTGTTCCAACCTTGTCGCCCCAGCTGTTTTCGACTTTCCACTTCTTAGGTTCGCCGTCAACTAAATCAACACCTGTAATAACCATTGCATGTGTCATTAAGCTTTCACTGTAATCTAAGCGTTCTGCTTTAGACATTGATAAATCAATATCAAAGAGGGATTCTTCGTCGTAAACACCAAGGTCTAATAAACCGCGTTTTCTTGGTTCCGAATGCTGACCCACATCACAACCAAACCAAACACTATGACCAGCCTTAAGTTGATTAATAGCAGCTTGCTTGAAGTCATGCATGGTTAAGTTTAAATGCTTAACTTGACGGCCACCAACCACGTTACCTAACATTTCAATTGAGTAAGTATGGTTGAATGGTTTGTCATCTGTAGGAGCATTGATGATTGAGACGTAATCTTTAAGATCCCAGCCAACGAATTTTTCGTAGAATGACTTAGGTGTTAAACCAGCTTCACGATGGAAGTTTTTGTCATCATCACGATATTCCCAGTCAAATGATGTAGGTGGTTCGCCGAAACTATAAGAAGCCATCCGGTAAACTTCCTCTAACATTTTTTCTTTACGTGATTGAACTTGTTCATCTGAAGTCTTATCATCATTTACAAGTTCGCGAAGTTCAACAGCATCTTTACGAAGCTTTTCGTTTAAGAGGGTGTTGAATTCGTTTGATTTGTTACTGTTGTAGGTTTCTGGATAAACAGATTCAGGAACAATGCCATACTTATCAATGATGGCACATAACATGTCCCACTGACCACCATCGCCTTGAGGTTCGTTCATTAACCATGAAACTTTGCGATCTGAAGTTGGTTTATCAGCAGTTGCAATCACATTTTCGTAGAACCAGTTTGACTTTTCAAACTTATCCCAGAAGAAAGTATAGTTTTGTGAAAGTTCAAAATCTTTAATTTTGAATTCTTCTGATAAATGATGACGCATTGTATTTAATGCGGCGAACATCCAACAACGGCCACTTTGCTTTTGGTTAGCAACGGCACCTGTCTCTAAATCAATTGAGAAAACGGGACTGAAATCAGCACCACCACGAAGGCCTTCACTAGCAGCTAAAATACCATTCTTGGTTACTGCACGTTCAAGCACCTTGGATTTGTTTTGTTCGTTATAATTTTTTGCGTAACGAGCAACTTGATCTTTAGAAATACTATTATTACTCAATATATTCACTCCTAACCTTTGATATATAAACATTGTAGCCGAAAAAGAATGATTAGTAAATGCTTAAATCTTGATTAAAAAATAACTTAGGGACGGGCCTGAATAACTTCAGGACCATTTTGGCGGCCGACGATAACAGTATTGACCATGTCGAGGAAGAGACCTTGTTCAACAATTCCTACTTGTTTGATTAAGTAGTCAGCTAGTTCGTGCGGATGTTTAATTTCACCAAGATGTAAATCAATGACGTAGTTTTTTGAATCGGTTAAAACATGGTTGCCACTGTCATCTAAACGAAATTTGGGATGTAATCCTTTAGCATCAAGCTTTTTGAAAACTTGTTTGCTACCATAGGGGATGACTTCTAAAGGCAGTGGGAACTTGCCAAGGGTAGAAACCATTTTTGATTCGTCTACGATCCACATCACTTTTGTGGAATTAGTTGCAACAATTTTTTCGAAGAGGTGAGCGGCACCGCCTCCTTTAATTCCTTGGTAATCAGCACTAATTTCATCGGCGCCATCAATTGTCAAATCAATGTGATCGACTTCATCAACTGATTTGACCGAAATACCTAATGATTTTGCTTGTTCGGCTGTCCGATTGGAAGTGGGAACGCCAGTAATATGAAGATTTTCGTTTTTTACGCGTTCACCTAGGGCATCAACCATGAATTTTACGGTTGAGCCAGTCCCAAGTCCCACTACCATGTTATCTTTAATAAACTTAACTGCTTCTTGGCCGACTAATTTTTTTAATTCATTTTGTTCCATTATTATTTTGCTCCATTTCTTGTAAGCTATTTTTGGTTTGGTCATCAACTGGAATCTGGGGATCAATCAGAAACTGATATTCCGGGTGCTTGGTTAAATAAACTTGTGCATAAGGGCACAGCGGGTAGATCTTTTTATTCTGATTTTTTGCATAAGTCAGCATTTCAACCATTAACTGTTGAGCAATTCCCTGTCCTCTAAGACTAGGATCAACAAAAACCTGTTCAATAACTAATGTTTGATCATCGCGAATGGAAAAATAAGTAACATCTCCACCAAGTTTATCTTCGTGCATAAATTTAATTTGTTTGCCATCGTTTGTAAATTTCATGCAGCCACTTCCTTATATAGAATAAACGCTTTCTCACTAATTGTCCCTTGCTATTTTTGTAAAGTCAATTAGAAACATAAATTATCAATTGAATTAGTTTACAAAACGTGATTACAAACGGATAATGTACAAAGATTGTCTCTTTTACTGCGAACTTACTTGTTAGACGAATCAGAGAGGAATTATTAAATATGAAACGTGGATTTGAAGTTGTATCAAAGGATAAAGAACAGGCTCTAAATTTGCCATACCGTTCCACCACTAATGCGGCCGGATATGATTTTGAAGCATCAAAGGATTTTGTTTTACCATCAATTTGGAAGGCTAATTTTTTGAAAGTTATTTGGCTATTACATCACAATAAAATAGTTACTGAAGCAGACTTAATAAGTGGAAGTAAAGATTTAAAACCTTTTTTAGTGCCAACCGGAATTAAGGCCTACATGCAAAATGATGAATATTTACTACTTGCAAACCGGTCAAGTAGCCCGTTGAAGTGGAATGTAATTTTGCCGAATGGAGTAGGAATTATCGATGCTGATTATTATAATAATGAAAGCAACGAGGGCGAAATTTATTTTCAACTGATTAATATGGGATTGCGCGATATTACCATTAAAAAGGGTGAACGAATTGGTCAAGGAATTTTTATGCCATATTTACAAGTTGATGGCAAGGATGAACGTGCCCAAGTTCGTAAGGGTGGATTTGGTTCGTCTGGCATGTAGCATCGAAGCTTAAGGATTAGTAAAATTATTTTGTGGTCAATTGTTTTTAAAGGAATATGCTAAAATTGAAGGGAGCTAATACTACCATGGCAAAAGCAAAAACTCAGTTTGTTTGTCAAAACTGCGGGTATGTTTCACCACGTTTCTTGGGCCGTTGTCCAGGCTGCGGTCAATGGAATACTTTGGTTGAAGAACGCGTGGGCGCTGAGAAAGAAAATCATAAGGCTCGCGTTAGTTTTGAAGGTAAACGTGCTAAACCACAAATTTTAAGCGAAGTTGATATGTCTGAGGCACCGCGAATTAAAACTGGTTTAAAGGAATTTAATCGTGTCTTGGGTGGCGGAATTGTTCCTGGGTCACTGGTCTTGATCGGAGGAGATCCTGGAATTGGAAAGTCTACCTTGATGCTCCAAATTTCCGGGCAACTAAGTGAAACAAAACGGCGAGTATTGTATGTTTCTGGTGAAGAAAGTGCTGCTCAAATTAAGATGCGGGCAGAACGGCTTCATGTAGCAAGTGAAAACTTTTACTTGTTTCCAGAAACAGATATGACTAACATTCAGGATGCCATCAAAGAAGTTAAGCCTAGCTTTGTAATTATTGATTCAATTCAAACGATGCAAGAACCAGATATTCAATCGGCGGTTGGAAGCGTGGCGCAGGTTCGCGAAGTTACAGCCGAATTGATGCAAATTGCTAAAACCAATAACATTACGATTTTTATTGTGGGACATGTAACAAAAGGTGGCGCAATTGCTGGGCCCAAGATTCTTGAACATATGGTTGATACCGTGCTGTATTTTGAAGGTGATTTACATCATACTTATCGAATTCTTCGTGCCGCTAAAAACCGGTTTGGATCTACGAATGAGCTTGGAATTTTTGAAATGCGTGAATCTGGCTTGCGAGAGGTAGCCAATCCTTCAGAAATCTTCTTGGAAGAGCGATTGAAAGATGCAACTGGTTCGGCAATTGTGGTTTCAATGGAAGGAACACGACCAATTCTAGTGGAGATTCAAGCTCTGATGACGCCAACGACCTATGGGAATGCTAAACGAACGGCCACTGGATTAGACCATAATCGGGTATCGTTGATTATGGCAGTTTTGGAAAAGCGCGCAAACTTTTTGTTGCAAAATCAAGATGCTTATCTAAAAGCGGCAGGTGGAGTTAAGTTGGATGAGCCGGCGATTGATTTGGCTATTGCCATCAGCATTGCGTCTAGTTATCGAAATATCGGGACTGACCCAATGGATGCGTTTGTCGGTGAAATTGGATTAACTGGAGAAGTGCGTCGGGTAAGTCGAATTGAGCAGCGGGTAGCTGAAGCTCAAAAATTAGGGTTCAAACGAATTTATATACCAAAGAATAATTTACAGGGGTGGACGCCGCCAACTGGAATCAAGGTTGTTGGGGTGGCAACTTTAAGTGATGCCTTGAAGCGTGTCTTTCATTAAGACGGGTGATGCGAAATCAATAGACATTGATTACGAAAAAGGCCAGTCCGACTTAGCGCTTTAGCGGTTAGGAGGATGGACATCCGTAGTGAGGATAAGATTTTGCGAAGGCAAAATAGACAATAGATTACGAAGAGGAGCCAGTCCGACTTAGCGCTTTAGCGGTTAGAACGGATGGACATCCGTAATGAGGATAAGATTTTGCGAAAGCAAAATAGACAATAGATTACGAAAAGGAGCCAGTCCGACTTAGCGCTTTAGCGGTTAGAACGGATGGACATCCGCATGAGGATAAGATTTTGCGAAAGCAAAATAGACATTAGATTACGAAAAGGAGGGATACTTTGAAAAAGAATATTATTAAAGCTGTTTTCGCACTAGCAGGTGGTGGCATTGGAGTCATTCTTTTACCACCACTGTGGGTATTAGTGTCGTTAAACAAGTATTGGTGGCTAAATAATTCAGTAACAAATTTCTTAGTTGGAGCAATTATTTTCTTTATTATTTCACTGTTTTTAGCCGGTTATATTGAAAAGTTAGTCAAAAGATTAGAACGACATATTGCAGCAATTCCACCCGTTCGATTGTTCTATGGTAGTTTATCAACAGTTGTGGGCTTGGTGCTGGCCATTTTGATTTCAACTTTGTTTTATCGTCAACAAACCTTTTTCTTAAATACAGTTATTCCAATTATTTTGATGCTAACATTTGGGTATTTGGGTTTTCGAATTGGGACAACGCAAGCTGACGAATGGCGGAAATTGTTTACATGGCGGAAAGAACCCGAAAACGCCAAGAATGTTTTAGAGCGAAAAGTGGATGATAATTTTCATCATTACAAAATTCTGGATACTAATATTTTGATTGATGGACGGATCTATGATCTAATCAAAACTGGATTTATCGAGGGAACGTTACTGGTACCCAACTTTGTCCTATATGAACTGCAATATATTGCAGACTCTTCTGATAGTATTAAGCGAGTACGAGGTCGTCGTGGCTTAGATATTTTAAACAAATTGCAGAATGAACATGTGATGCCGGTTGAGATGTATGAGGGCGACTATGACGAGATTGATGAAGTCGATAGTAAACTGATTCAGTTGGCTAAGGACAAAGATGCAGTTATTGTGACCAATGATTATAATTTAAACAAAGTTAGTCAGTTTCAAAATGTTCAGGTTCTTAATATCAATGCGCTGGCTAACGCACTGAAACCACGGGTAATTCCAGGTGAAAATATGCATGTTATGGTTGTGAAAAATGGAACTGAACGGCAGCAAGGGGTTGCTTATTTAGATGATGGGACCATGGTTGTGGTTGAAGAAGGTAAATACTTTATCAATCAAGAGCTTGATGTCGTTGTGACGAGTGCCCTTCAAACCGATGCTGGCCGGATGATTTTTGCGAAACCATTACATTCAACACGTGGCATTGCCGATAAAAAACCGGATCAAAAGCCAGATAAAAAGAAATCTGGAAAGTAATAGAAACAAATGTAAAGAAGCTTTTTTAGTTGCTTACTGGATTGTGCCTTTATTTATTTAAGCGGCAATTGTACAATTGATTAAGCAATAAAATGTGAAAAACTTAGAAAGAGGCGTTAATTTTGGCAAAAAGTAAGATTCGTGTTCGTTATGCACCAAGTCCTACTGGTCATCTGCATATTGGTAATGCGCGAACAGCATTATTTAACTATTTGTTTGCTCGTCATTACAAAGGCAAGTTTATTATTCGAATTGAGGATACTGATACCAGTCGTAACATCAAAGATGGTGAACGTAGTCAGCTTGAAAACCTCAAATGGCTAGGTTTGGACTGGGATGAAGGTCCAGACAAGCCTGGCGATTATGGTCCTTATCGTCAATCAGAACGAAAGGCAATTTACTTGCCATTGATTCAGGAATTGATTGATAAAGACTTGGCTTATGAATCCTATGAAACTGAAGAAGAACTCCAAGCCCAACGTGAGGCTCAAAAAGCTCGTGGTGAGATGCCACATTATGAATATGAATATGCTGGTATGACGGAAGACGAGAAACAAGCTAAGATTGCTGAATCTAAGGCTGCTGGTTTGGAACCAGTTATTCGTTTCCGCGTTCCTGAACATAAAACATATGCTTGGGATGATATTGTTAAAGGCAAAATTTCGTTTGATTCAAGTACTATTGGTGGTGATTTCGTCATTCAAAAACGTGATGGAATGCCAACTTATAACTTTGCGGTTGTTGTTGATGATCACAAGATGGAAATTTCACACGTTTTCCGTGGGGATGATCATGTTGCAAATACACCAAAACAATTAATGATTTACGAAGCATTCGGCTGGGAACCACCTAAGTTTGGTCACATGAGCTTAATCATTAACAGTGAAACTGGTAAGAAATTGAGTAAACGTGACGAAAGCGTTCTTCAATTTATCGAACAATATCGTTCATTAGGTTATCTACCAGATGCCATGATGAATTTTATCGTATTGCTCGGTTGGTCACCAGTTGGTGAAAGTGAAATCTTTAACCAACGTGAATTAATCAAAATGTATGATGAAAAACGTTTGAGTAAATCACCAGCTGCATTTGACGGTAAGAAGTTGGAGTGGATTAACAACCAATACGTTAAAGCTGCTGATGAGGACCGCGTGATGGATTCTGCATTGAAGCAATTGATTAAGGCTGGAAACATTGAAAAAGGTGCTTCGCCAGAACGCATTGAATGGGCGCGGAAGTTGATTAATTTGTATAAACGTCAAATGAGTTATACAGCGCAAATCAATGATATGGCTGATTTATTCTTTAATGGTCCTGATGAAATTGACGAAGAAGCTAAACAAGAAATGGCTGCAGATACTGCTTTGCCAGTTCTAAAAGCAATTTATGCCAAATTTGAGAAGATGGAAATCTTTGATACCGTTGAAATTTTAGCTTCGATTAAAGCTGTTCAAAAAGAAACGGGTGTTAAAGGCCGGGCTTTATGGATGCCAATTCGGATTGCAATTACGCATGAAATGCACGGACCAGAATTACCAGAAACGATTGAATTGTTAGGTCAAAAGACATCAATGTCTCACCTAAAAGCAATGATCGATGAAATGGATTAAGATAATTTTACTTTAAATTGAAATATTAGATGACATGTAATTTTCAAAAATTACGTGTCATTTTTTTGATAGTTAAGTAATTTTTGGGTTTTCTGGGTTGAAATCGGGATATGTGATAAAATCAAACCAGATAGAAAAAAAGGAAAAGAGGCCGTTTGAATGATTAATCTTTATAATACAATGACACGCAAAAAAGAGCCGTTTCAGCCGATTACGCCTGGGGTAGTGAATATGTATGTCTGTGGTCCCACTGTATATAATTACATTCATATCGGTAATGCGCGGAGTATCATTGCTTTTGATACCGTTCGTCGTTATTTTGAATATCGCGGTTTTAAGGTGAATTTTGTTTCTAATTTTACTGATGTTGATGATAAAATGATTAATACTGCTAAGAAAGAGGGAACGACTGTCCCAAAACTAGCAGAGAAATTCATTCAAGCGTTTATGCAGGACAGCAAAGCTATTAATGTTGAACCAGCCACAGTGAATCCGCGAGCTACGCAAAATGTTCCCGAAATTGTGGACTTTATTCAGGTATTAATTGATAAAGGGTACGCTTATGCTTCAGATGGAGATGTTTATTACCGGACGCGTAAGTTTGCTAATTACGGCAAATTATCTGGTCAAAATATTGATGAACTTGAGCAAGGGGCCAGCGAGCATATTAATGACGAGGAGACTGCTCGTAAGGAAGATCCGATTGATTTTGCGTTGTGGAAAGGTGCTAAAGCCGATGAAATTTCCTGGGATGCCCCTTGGGGAAAAGGTCGGCCCGGCTGGCATATTGAATGTTCGGTGATGGCTACCAAATATCTAGGTGATACAATTGACATTCATGCGGGTGGCGAAGATCTGGAATTTCCTCACCATGAAAATGAAATTGCTCAAAGTGAAGCCAAGACTGGGAAGAAGTTTGCCAATTATTGGATGCATAATGGTTTTGTCACGGTTGGCGATGAAAACGAAAAAATGAGTAAATCGCTTGGTAATTTTGTTACGGTCCACGATATTATTAATGAAATGGATCCCCAAATTTTGCGCTTGTTTATGGCAACGACTCAGTATCGTCGGCCAATTCAATATACGCGAGAAAATTTGGAAGAAGCTGGTAACAACCTGGCAAAATTACAAAATGCGTTTGCCAATTTAAATTATCGTTTTCAAAATTCTGAATCTGGTGCAGATGCAGGGACTGATAAGCGAGTTAAAGAACTTGTCGAGCAATTTACTACTGCAATGGATGATGATTTTAACGTGCAGAATGGTATTGCTGTAGTTTATGAATTAGCTAAAGTTTTGAATGTTTATAGTGAGCAAGCAACCGTGAAAAAAGAAACGTTAGAGTTATTGAAAACTACTTTTGTCCAGCTGGTTAGCATCTTCGGAATTAAATTAGAAGAAGGACAATTAGAGGACGAAACAATTAAACAACTGATTGTGGAACGCGATGCTGCAAGAGATAACAAGGATTTTAAACGGAGCGATGAAATTCGAGATCAATTAAAAGAACAGGGTATTAACTTGGAGGATACTCCCCAAGGAACTCGGTGGAAAAGGGCCTAAAGAATGACAGAAAATGACACGTACAAACAATTGAACGGAATTGCGCTCGCTTATCTAGGGGATGCGGTTTACGAAGTTTATATTAGAAGACATCTTATTAATAAGGGGCTGACCAAACCTACAAAGTTACATCACACGGCCACTAATTTTGTTTCAGCGAAGGCCCAAGCAGCTCTGATTGATGTAATGAAAGAGCAAGACATTCTAACGGAAACCGAGCAGGACTATTTTAAACGGGGACGTAATTCTAAGAGTCATACTTCTGCAAAGAATACTTCCGTCTTAACCTATCGGATTTCTACTGGATTTGAGGCGTTGATGGGCTACCTTTCTTTGAGTGGCCAGCAAGAACGTTTGGATTGGCTCGCTAATTGGTGTATCACGCAAGTTGAGGAAGGAAAAATAACCCATGCCACAAAATAATTATAATCAAGATCAATCAAGTACAGATACAAACGAGGGCCAAGGCGATTTTATCATTGGTCGTCATCCGGCTGTTGCAGCTTTAAAGTCACAGCAAACAATCAACAAAGTTTTTATCCAAGAAAACTTAAAATCAGATGCCATTCATGACATTGTGAAATTGGCAGAGAAACGGAAATTAATCGTTTCAATCGTGCCCAAACGGAAGTTAGATCATTTAGCAGATGGCGAAAATCATCAGGGTGTTGTGTTAGCCATTGCGGCTTTTGAGTACGCCACAATTGATGATGTTTTCCAGAAAGCTAAAGATCAAGATGAGTCACCCTTTATCTTGATTTTGGATAACATTGAAGATCCCCACAACTTGGGCTCAATTTTGAGAACGGCTGATGCAGCGGGTGTTCATGGCGTAATCATTCCGAAACATCGCGCGGTTGGTTTGACCAGTACGGTTGCAAAAACCTCTGCAGGAGCCATCGAACATGTACCTGTTGTCCGCGTAGTTAACCTTGTGAATACGGTTAAAGAATTAAAAAAACGAGGTATGTGGATTTTTGGCACGGACATGGATGGAACCGATTATCGAAAATGGGATGCTAAAGGTTCAATTGGTTTAATTATTGGGAATGAAGGCAAAGGAATTTCACCATTGTTGAAAAAACAGGTTGATGAAACACTTACGATTCCAATGGTTGGGCAAGTTCAAAGCTTAAATGCAAGTGTCGCAGCTAGTTTATTGATTTACCAAGGCTTTTCTACACGGCATCCACTATAAAATAAAAAAGTAGCAATTATCGATTATGTGAATTAAAATGGGTCTCTGTCAAATCGTATTGGTGGAGATTTTGAACGGCACATTCACTTCGGTGAATGTGCTTTTTGTTTACTCATGAATTAAACTAATCCGGATAAAGAAGTTGTCAATATTTCGAAAACCAAAACAGTTACGTTTTAATGCCTTGATTTTACGATTAAGTCCTTCAATTGGACCGTTGGAAAATGGATAACGACAACTGTTTAGAAGGGCTGAACCATTTTTGATAAACGTGTTGATCGTTATGTCCATTTGATTACTAGTGGGTTGGTAGTTAGTAAGTAAGGATTGGAACGCATTAGCATCCTTTTGGTGTATGGCACTTAAGATACCTTGATAGGTTTGATACACAGATCTAAATCTGGGAAAAGCGTCTAGAGCTAAATCAATGGCGTTTTGTTGCGTCATATACTCGTTAATTCCGCGTAAATAAACAGCCTTAGAATCATTAACTTTTATTTCATCAAGATGAAATAAACGCCATTGAGATTTTAAAATATGATAAATTCGTGAATGCTTATCTTGGATAGTACGAATGGTCTGCGTGCGTTCATTATCTAAGGCACGCCCAGCCAGTTGAATAATATGGAAACGATCGATAATCGTGGCCGCATTAGGAAATAAGCGATGAATGAAGCTGCCATATTCAGCATTCATGTCAATCGTCACTGATTGAACTTGGGCACGTTCTTGAACCGAAAAACGAGCTTCAAAGTAGTCAATGATATCTTTACTTAGCCGATCTTTTAAAGTAACAATTCGGCGATGACTAACGGCATCGCAACAATTAAAGGACATCCAGTGATTACAGGAACGAAATTCATCAAAGCAAAGATTCTCTGGGAGATGTTTAACACGATAGGCTAAGTGAATATTGGCATTTAGGATTCGTTGAACACTGCTTGGCGAAATTCCACAAAGTTTAGCAATTTCTTTACTCGTCAACATATCGCGTGCCAAAACGATCACTTGATGTTTGATATTATGTGTGAAAGTTTCGTTACGATTAACCAACTTAGTTTTAGCACCACAGGTTTTTGAACAATCTTTACATTGGTATCTTTGACGTTTTAAATGCATTTCGTAACGACCACCGGATAAGGTTCCTAAACGCAGGTGACTCATGTGAGTTCCGTTTTTAATTAAGCTTTTATGGCCACAATGTGGGCACTTTAAAAGTTGATAAGACAAAGTTGCATGGACGACATGAATACGTTGGTTTGTGGAACACCGTTCTTTAGAAATACCAGTGACAATTAAGTTTGGGTCTGTTATTTCGAATAAGCATAAGATAGAATTAGTTAGGGACATCTGAATTTCCTCTTTTCGATTTGTTTTGGCGATTAAATCGTAGCACAAAGAGGACAGATGTCCTTTTTTATTTTTCTGATTTTCAAAACAGACAAAAAACCGGTATTAGTTATTCACCAATACCAGAAAGTGCAGACCCATTGAAATCATCGGTAATTGTTATTTTTTTACGAAAAAGTTTAAACGCACGTTCGCTTGTCGGTAAGGTGTATCTTTGATATATTATTTTTTGAGGAGGCTGGTTAGGAGTAATTAATGTCAAACTTTAACCGGCAAGTTGATGAAGACCGTGAAGCTGAATTAATTAAAAACAGCAAGATGGGTGACTCAGCTAGTTTTGAAATCCTGTTTCGGCAATATTGTCCAATTGTGATTCATATTAAGGATAAGTACTTTTTACGCACATATGATTTGGACGATTGGTTGCAAGAAGGGCGAATTATATTCTTTAATACTCTTGCAAATTACGATACGAAGCGGCATATTACCTTAGGAAAATATTTTCAGGCTAACTTTCAGAACCGAGTTTATAGTTTAATTCGTCGAGAAATGGCGGTTAAACGGCGCTCAGATTTATTCTGTAACTCGTTAGAAACAATGAAAACTGAAAGCGGAGAATACGAGCGCCTTTTTATGACAAAACATGGTGGCCCTGATGAATTGGTGGTGCTGAAGGAAAATTGTGAACGATATTATTCTGATCTCTCAAGATTTGAGGCCCAAGTTTTTAAATATTATTATCAGGGCAAACATTCAGTGGAGATCGCAAGTTTATTACATTGTGAGGTTCCTCGAGTGTCGAATGCAGTTAGTCGTTGTCGCAATAAATTTGCCAAACGGGTTTCAAAGTGAATGATTTAAAAAATAGAGTGTGAGCTCTATTTTTTTGCGTTTAAGGAAATATATATCACGTTGAAATTGACATAGAGGGTTGCAAATGATAAAGTTAAGTCTGATTAATTAGGGAGATAAACTATGTCACAAAAACAAATTGCGTTAGCTTGTTCAGTTTGTGGATCACGAAACTACACAGTGGCTGCTAATCCCAACCGAACAACAAGGTTAGAAGTTAAAAAATATTGTAAACACTGTAATAAGCATACTATACATCGAGAAACACGCTAGGAGGAAAAGTTCAATGAAATTTATTAAAAGTGTTATCCAAGAGATGCATGAGGTCACGTGGCCCAATGCACGTCAACTTCGTAAGGATTCTTCTTCTGTCATTGGACTATCGGTATTCTTCGTTGCTTTCTTTGCCTTAGTAGATTGGCTAATTCAGCTATTATTGAGCTCATTAAAGTAAGCAATAGCGTTAGTTATGTTTTTTTGGTACAATGAGTGTGTTGGAACTTCGTGTAGACGGAGTTTTTTTATTTTGTTTAGATATTGAAAATAAGAGTTTGTGGTAAAAAAACTAGTCATAAATTTTGAAGAGGAGAAATAAAATTGGAAACAACTGAGAAAAATTGGTACGTTTTACATACTTATTCAGGTTACGAAAATAAAGTGAAGGCTAACTTGGAGTCCCGTTCACTTTCTATGGGAATGGAGAATAATATTTTTCGCGTCGTTGTTCCTGAAGAAGAAGAACACGAAACTAAAAATGGTAAAGACAAAGTAACAATGAAAAAGGAGTTTCCAGGTTATGTTTTAGTGGAAATGGTTATGTCTGATCAGGCTTGGTATATTGTTCGAAACACACCCGGTGTAACTGGATTTGTTGGCTCGCATGGATCTGGAAGCAAACCATCACCACTGTTACCAGATGAAGCAGAGCGTATTCTTCGTCATTTGGGAATGTCCGTTCGTCACGCTACCATTGACGTCGAAGTTGGAGAAACAGTTAAGATCGTTGATGGCGCATTCTCTGGTTTAACAGGTAAGATTACTGAAGTTGACAATAAAAATATGACGCTTAAGGTTAATATTAATATGTTTGGTCGTGAAACAAGTACTGAACTTGATATGGAACAAGTTGATAAACTTGATTCATAAATCAGAAAAATGGTTTAAGTTATAGTGAATTCAAGATTGTTCTTTTGATTCTTGCATGGTATACTTTAAAAGTATGCTTTGCATATAGACACGCGTGGGAGAGGAAATTTAAATCCTCATCATAACCACACACGGACTTATAAGGAGGTATGTCTCGTGGCAAAAAAAGTCGCAAATTTAGTTAAATTACAAATTCCTGCTGGAAAAGCAACCCCAGCTCCACCAGTTGGTCCTGCATTAGGTCAAGCAGGTATCAATATTATGGGATTTACAAAGGAATTTAATGCACGTACAGCTGATCAGGCTGGGATGCTTATTCCTGTTGTAATCACTGTTTATGAAGATCGTTCATTCGATTTCGTTACAAAGACTCCACCTGCTTCTGTTCTCTTGAAGAAAGCTGCCGGTGTTGAACATGGTTCTGGTGAACCTAACACGAACAAGGTTGCAACTGTAACCAAGGATCAAGTTAAGGAAATCGCCGAAACAAAAATGCAAGATCTAAACGCCGCAAACGTTGAGTCTGCAATGCGCATGGTCGAAGGTACTGCACGCAGCATGGGCTTTGATGTTAAAGACTAAGTTGTTGTAGTCGGATACTCCGTTAAAATGGATGTATCAAGTGGGAGGAAAATCCGATAAAACCACATTTGCAAGGAGGAAAACACAGATGGCAAAAAGAGGTAAAAAGTATCAAGATGCTTTAAAGCAGGTTGATATTACAAAAGCATATGCACCAAAGGAAGCTTTGGAATTAGTTAAGAAAATTGACTTTGCTAAGTTTGATGCAACCGTTGAAACAGTATTTAAATTAAATGTAGATACAAAACAGGCTGACCAACAATTGCGTGGCGCCGTTGTTTTGCCAAACGGAACTGGTAAAGAACAAACAGTTATCGTTTTTGCTAAGGGTGAAAAAGCTAAAGATGCTGAAGCTGCTGGTGCTGATGTTGTTGGTGATGACGACTTAGTACAACGGATTCAGGGTGGCTGGCTTGATTTTGACGTTGCCGTTGCAACACCTGATATGATGGCACAAGTTGGACGTTTGGGTCGTGTACTTGGACCTAAAGGTTTAATGCCTAACCCTAAGACAGGGACTGTCACAATGGATGTTAAGAAGGCCGTTGAAGAATCTAAAGCTGGTAAGGTGACTTACAGAACTGACCGTGATGGTAACGTTCATGTGCCAATTGGTAAGGTATCATTTGATGCTGACAAGTTGTTAGGCAACTTAGATGTCATTGAAGAAACAATTGTTCATGCACGTCCAGCATCTGTTAAAGGAACTTATGTAAGCAACGTTTCTGTTACTTCAACATTTGGGCCTGGCGTTCATGTTGATCTTTCACAATTCTAAATTGAATTGAATGTTGACATGGAAGTTGTTTCTATGGTAACTTGGACTAGTAATTATAATTGAATTTGCCTAAGACTCAGGTGACGTTGGTTCGTCTTAATTTTACCTGCCGAGGAACGTAGAAATGTATATTTCCGCATCCGAAGTCTGGGTGCGGATTTTTTATAGTTTTTAAAAACTTGCTGGAGGTGAAAATTAATGAGTAAAGAAGCAATTGCTAAAAAAGCTGTTGTTGTCGATAAAGCTGCTGAGTATTTCAGTAATGCTGCTTCTGCAATCGTTGTTAATTCTCGTGGATTAACTGTTGCTGAGGATACAGAGTTACGTAAAGAGTTACGTGATGCTGGTGTTACGATGCATGTGATCAAGAACAAGATCTTGACTCGTGCTGCTGACAAAGCAGGTTATTCCGATTTAAACGATGTCTTTGTTGGACCAAGTGCGGTTGCATTTTCTGATGAAGATCCAGTTGCACCTGCTAAGATTTTGAAGAAGTTCGCTGATGAACATGATGCTCTTGAACTTAAGGGTGGCATGATCGAAGGTAAGGTAGCTTCAATCGAAGAAATTGGAGTTTACGCTTCAATGCCTAGCCGTGAAGACTTGCTCAGCATGCTTGCTAATGTATTACAGGCACCTGTACGCAATGTTGCATACGCTGTTAAGGCTGTTTCAGACAAGAAGTCTGAAGAAGACGCTGCTTAATTTAAATTAGACAAACAAAAATGGAGGATACAAACAATGGCATTAGATAAAGACCAATTTATTGAAGACTTAAAAGGTGCTTCAATTACAGACTTAAACGATTTAGTTAAAGCTATCGAAGACGAATTCGGTGTTTCAGCATCTGCACCAGTTGCTGCTGCAGGCGCTGATGGTGGCGATGGTGCTGCTGCAAAGACAACATTCACTGTTGAATTAACAGAAGCAGGTTCAGCTAAGGTTAAAGCAATCAAGGCTGTTCGTGAAATTACTGGACTTGGCTTGAAAGATGCTAAGGACCTTGTTGACAAGGCACCTTCAGCTATCAAATCAGATGTTTCAGAAGACGAAGCAAATGATGTTAAAGCTAAACTTGAAGAAGCTGGTGCTACAGTTACTGTTAAGTAATTTGAGCATAGCTAAGAGGAATCTACATTTGTGGATTCCTCTTTTTTTTGAATACTAACAAACTAGAAATACTGGTTTTGTTAGTGTTGAGCGATCGTTGAAAATGAGAATAATTTTTTCCCTTCCTGTAAATTGCTTTAATAGATTTTTTTGTGGGAAAAGGTAGATTAGATTTCAATGCTTTGAAATTTAGAATATGATCGAATTTTGAAATTCGTTATTGACTTTGATATGAGCAAATGCTAAATTAAGTTAACGTTAAAAGCATTAAACGTTGATGAGAAGAGTAAGATTGGAAAACTTCTTAAAGAGAGCCTCAATTGGTGTAACGAGGTGTTGTTTAAAAATCTGAAAATGAGCTCGGAGTTGGTGATCGGTCACTGTTTGGCTGATTTCCCGGTAGTAACCGATACATTACGGAGCATTCCTGGTTTTTAACTTTGGAGTGCTTACTGAGTTTAACATGATAATATTATGTATTAAAAATTGGGTGGCACCGCGAAAGTCTTCGTCCCATAATCTTTTATAAGATTATGAGATGAAGACTTTTTTATTTTGTACAAAAGAAGGCCAATAGCATGACAGCAAACGCGATAAACGGATTTTTGAATTTTAATCAAAAGTGGCAAAATGCGGCAGAGTTGAATAATCCCTTAAGTGTCCTTGTTCTAAATTTAATGCCGACTAAACAGGCAACAGAGCGTCAGTTTTTAGAATCTTTTAATCACATGAAACAAGATGTTAGGTTTACCTTTGCTTATCCAGAAAGCCATTCTTTTAAGGGCACGTCACGCACGGCAATGGCTAGTTCATATCTCAAATTTAGCGATGCCGCGCAAAAAGATTACGATGCTTTAATTATTACTGGAGCACCTGTTGAAACTTTGAACTTTGAGCAGGTTGATTATTGGCAGGAGTTCAAACAAATTATAGGTTGGTCTCATGAGCATGTGAAGCAGACCTTATTTGAGTGTTGGGCCTGCCAAGCTGCGTTGAAAGTTGAATTTAATGTTAAGAAAAGAGATTTACTTGAAAAAACATTTGGAATTTATTCAGCAACGCAAATTAATTTAAAAAGTCCCCTTGTTAAAGGATTTGGTGTTGAAAATCAGTTAAGGATGCCCCAATCTCGGCACACTAATATTGAACAGACGCATGGTGTAGAGGTTATTGCAAGCAATGACAAGATTGGACCAATGATTCTTTATGCACCGCAAATAAACCAAACTTATTTGACCGGTCATCCGGAATATGAGGCAGATACACTAAAAATTGAATATGAACGAGATTTGGGGAAAAAGCAGCGAATCCAGATTCCTACAAATTATTTTGATGATCAGAACAGAATTCGCTATACGTGGAAAAGGAGTAGTCATCTGATCTATCAAAATTGGCTTAACTTGATCCATCGAAAAAACTAATAATTTTTTAAAAAGTACAGTTTATGCCAACGGACAATGACATAGAAAAAATTTAATTAGCAAGTCTAATCAAACAACAATAAAATTTTGAATTTATAGGAGGCCTGGATATGACAGATATTTCAGTTGGTATGCTTGGTTGTGGAACAGTTGGAACAGGGGTATTGACGCTTTTAAAACGTGGGGCTAAACAAATTGCTGAATCGTTGAATGTGCATTTTAAAGTTAAAAAAATTGCAGTTAAGCATCCTGACAAAAAAAGAGACACTGAGTTAACAGAAAATATGCAGTTTACCGGTCAAATTGAAAATGTTATAAATGATCCTTCAATTCAAATTATTATTGAAGTTATGGGAACACTTAACGAGGCCTATGATGCAATTTATCAGGCAATTAGCAACGGAAAGTCTGTTATCACTGCTAATAAGGAATTAATTGCTTTAAAAGGACCACAATTGACTAGGCTTGCTCATGAAAAGCATGTTGATTTATATTACGAAGCTAGTGTTGGCGGTGGGATTCCAATTCTTCGTGTTTTAAGTGATAGTTTAATTACTGACCAAATTACGGGATTAACTGGCATTGTCAATGGAACTTCTAATTACGTTTTGAGTGCTATGAAAAACGATCATAATAGTTATGAAGAAAGTTTAAAACAGGCCCAAGAGCTCGGATACGCAGAAACCAATCCTGTTAATGATATTGAAGGTTTTGATGCCGCCTACAAACTAGCGATTTTAAGCCAGTTAGCATTTGGACAAACAATTAATTTAAAACAGTTAAATCGAAAAGGAATTGGACAAATTACTACTGAGGATATTAAGGGGGCCTCTCGTTTGGGATTGACCATCAAGCCAATTGTAATCGCACGAGAAAAACATCACGAATTGTATACGTTAGTGGGGCCGGTTGCAGTTTCTAGACAGTACCCACTAGCGACCGTCAATGGCGTTGAAAATAGTATCTTAGTCACTAGTACCGCATTGGGTACGACATCTTATACGGGGCCTGGAGCTGGCTCTGAGCCGACGGCAAATAGTGTAATGAGCGATTTATTGACGGTTACCCATCACTTGTTGTTAGATGAGAGTGGTACAAGTTTTAATATACCTGTTAATCACATTAAGGAACATTCTTTACTGGATCTTCCTTTAAAATATTTTGTTGCAATAAATGAAACGACTGTAGATAAACTTGAATCTTTTATAAATCATTCTGAATATATTGAAAACGTGGTTAGAATTAATCATTCTTATTTTCTTATTACTTCTAGTTTAGTGAAAGGAAAGAAAGCAGAATTAGTGGCCTTTTTTAATAAAGAAACAAAAGGTAGTCGTTTTTACCCTCTTTTGAAGTAAAGCCACCGATGCACATCTCTTGTTGAGACTTACATCGGTGGCTTTTGGTTTACTGGATATGTCAATTCGTCCATTTATTTGGTTGGGTATGTTGAAATCTTGCCAGTCGCTCAAATAAATCTGGAACATGATGAGCAGTAACAAACAAATTTAAATTTTCTTTAGGCGCGAATCCCGCTTCACAAGCATTGGTTAATAATTGAATTAGTGGATCATAAAAGCCATCTATATTTAGTAATGCAAGGGGTTTTTGGTGAAGATTGATTTGGCTCCAAGATAACAGTGTTAAAAATTCTTCGAACGTCCCAAAGCCGCCTGGTAATGCAATAAAAGCATCAGATGCATCTAACATGTATTGTTTTCGTTCGGAGATATCAGCAGTTGTAATGATTTTATCATCTGGAATTCGGGTCAGTTTTTCGTTTACAAGTATTTTAGGGATCACGCCAAGAATGTCTCCGCCCTTATTTAAAACTTCATTTCCAAGTACTCCCATGAGTCCCAAACGGCCACCACCATACACAAGTCGTTGATGGTGAAGGGCAATATAATCTGCAAGTTCAATGGTACCCTTCTTATAATTATCATCATAGCCAGTATTAGATCCACAAAATACACAAATTGATTGGATTGATTTCATATTGATAGCTCCATTCTAAAAAAAACGTCACTTAGTTAGTAAACTAGTGACGTTTTTTTAGGTTTATTTCTTATCTTTTGGTTCGCCAATGTCATAGTCTTTATCAGACATGGTTTCAAGTTTTCCTAATCGATAGCCATTACCAACCTGTGAGAAGAAATCATGATTAGCAGTTCCTGTAGAGATTCCGTTCATTACAATTGGATTTACATCAGCTTCGGTATCAGGGAAGAGAGGATTTTGTCCTAAGTTCATCAAGGCCTTGTTTGCGTTGTAACGGGTAAAGGTCAATACTTGATCTGTCCAGCCAACTTGGTCATATAAAACATGGACATATTTTTCTTCATTATCATAAAGTTCATACAAGAAGTTAAACATCCAGTCTTTAAGCTCTTGTTGTTTACTTTCTGATAATTCTTTCATAGCTAACTGAAATTTATAACCAATGTAAGTTCCATGGACAGATTCATCACGAAGGATTAACTTAATGATTTCTGCAACGTTAGTTAACTTATTGTGGCCAAGGTAATAAAGGGGTGTAAAGAAACCAGAATAAAATAAGAAAGTTTCCAAAAAGACACTCGAAATCTTTTTCTTTAGTGGATCACCATCATCATGGTAAAGGGTGTAAATTTTCTTTGTTTTATTCTGAAGAAATTCTTCACTGTCACTCCATGAGAAGATTTCATCAATTTCGTCTGGCGTATTAAGAGTCTCAAAAATTGATGAGTAACTCTTTGAATGAACAGATTCCATAAATTGAATGTTGTTTAATACAGCAGTTTCGTGAGGCGTTCGAACGTCTTTTCTTAAAGCCGCCATCCCGTCTTGAGATTGAAGCGTATCAAGTAAGGTGAGACCACCAAAAACATGGCCAACTACCCATTTATGATCCTCGTCTAATGTACGCCAGTCATCAAGATCGTTAGAAATGGGAATTCTAGTATCAAGCCAAAATTGTTCTGTTAACTTTTCCCATGTTGCCTTATCAATTTCATCGGAAACTTGATTCCAATTTATTGCTTTATAATTACCATCTTTGTTCCATTTGATTGGATTTAAATCTGCAAAAGAATCTGCCATTATTTTTGTTCCTTTCTGAACTAAATTAAATTGAACAACTTTCACATTGATTGACGCCAACTTCACCGTCATTATCGGTGAATGTTCGAATATAATAAATAGATTTAATTCCCTTATTATAAGCATAGTTACGCAGAATGTTCAAATCCCTTGTGGTCATCTTATTTGTTCGGCCATCTTTCCATTCGTACATGCCTTCTGGGATTGTTGATCGCATGAAGAAAGTCATACTCATCCCTTGATCGACATGTTGCTGAGCGGCTGCATAGATATCAACAACTTTACGCATATCAATATCATAGGCAGACTGATAATATTTCAAAGTACTGTTGTCAAGATATGGAGCTGGGAAGTAAATTTTGCCAATTTTCTTTTCCTGACGTTCTTCGACGCGATTAACGATTGGTTGTAAACTAGCGGTTGCATCATTAATGTAAGAAATGGAACCCGTTGGGGCAACAGCCATTCGATTTTGATGATAAAGGCCATCTTTCATAACGGCTTCTTTTAATGCTTGCCAATCAGCTTGAGTTGGAATATCAATCGTTTTGAAGAGTGACTGCACTTTTTCAGTTTTTGGACCCCAATCTTTCGAAACGTATTTATCGAAGTAGCTTCCATCCGCATACTTACTTTTTTCGAAATTGTGGAATGTTGTGTGACGTTCACGTGCAATTTTATTAGAAGCTTTTAAAGTCCAATAGTTTAGCAACATGAAATAAACACTTGTGAAATCAAGTGAATCGGCATTTCCATAAAACATGTGGTTCTTGGCTAGATAACCATGTAATCCCATTGCACCTAAACCAATTGTGTGTGCCAGCGCATTTCCGTTTTGAATGGAAGGTACCACACTGATATTAGAATGATCAGTTACAAAGGTTAAAGCACGAACCATTGTTTCAACAGAGTGGCCAAAATTAGGTGTATTCATCATATTGACAATGTTGGTTGAGCCAAGATTACAGCTAATGTCAGTTCCCATTGTTGTGTATTCTTGTTTGTCATTAATTTCAGAAGGAGTCTGAACTTGCATGATTTCAGAACACAAATTGCTCATCACAATTTTACCGTAGATTGGATTATCCCGGTTTGCTGTATCAACGTTGACAACATAAGGATAGCCGGATTCTTGTTGTAATTTAGAAAGCTCATTTTCGAGATCACGAGCTTTGAGTTTCGTTTTTGTGATATTAGGATTAGCGACCATATTGTCATACTCAGCAGTAATGTCGACATAAGAGAAGGGTTTGCCGTAAACTTTTTCAACTGAGTAAGGACTAAACAAATACATATCTTCATCATGCCGGGCTAAGTCGTAAAATTTATCTGGAATAACCACGCCTAGAGAAAGTGTTTTAACTCGGATTTTTTCATCGGCATTTTCCTTTTTTGCGGATAAGAACGAAATAATGTCCGGATGGAAAATATTGAGATAGACCACACCAGCACCTTGACGTTGACCTAGTTGGTTAGCATAGGAAAAACTATCCTCTAACAATTTCATGACAGGGACAACGCCACTAGCGGCACCTTGGATTCCTTTAATAGGCGCACCAGCCTCCCGCAAGTTGCTCAAGTTAATCCCAACGCCACCGCCTAATTTTGAAAGCTGGAGGGCAGAATTAATGGTTCGTCCAATTGCATTCATATCATCAGTTGCTTGAATTAAGAAACAAGAGACAAGCTCACCGCGTTGTTTTCTGCCCGCATTTAAGAAGCTAGGCGTTGCCGGTTGGTAGCGTTGATGAATAATTTCATCGGCAATGGACATGGCAAGATCTTCGTCACCATCAGCAAAATAGGTCGCATTCATAAAAACGCGATCAACAAAATGTTCCAAGTAGTAGCTGTTGTCGTTAGTTTTTAAAGCATATTGCGCATAAAATTTATAGGCAGCCATAAATGATTTAAAATGGAAATCTTGCTTGTTTAAAAAATCATACAGTTTTTGTAAAAATTCAGGAGAATACTTCTTAATGGATTCTTCCTCGATGTAATCATTTTTAATGAGATAATCAAGTCGATCTTGTAAGGAATCGAATTTCATTGTGTTAGGATTTACGTTTTCTTTTAAGAAGGCGGCTAGGGCCTCATGATCCTTGTTTAGAGGAATCTGATTGTTAACTGGAATGTTAATTTCATTATTTAAATCGTAGTATGTGACATCTTTAAGGTTCTTAAGACTCATAATTTCACGCCTTTCTGGGATCCTGTCTAAAAATGGAATAAATAAAAAAACGCCTAGCTGTGACAAGCAGCACGGTGCTTTTTAATGGTCTAACAAATATGTCGATCTGTTAGATGGCAAGTTGTTTTAAAACGTCTGGCCGGAATCCAGCAATTGGTTCGTTACCATTAGATTCAACCACAGGAACAGCCTGGAATCCGCGAGATTTTAAATAATCAATGTAGTCAGGATTAGTGTTAATATTTCGTTCTTTAAAAGGAATATTGTGTTCACTTAAGAAACGTTTTGTCATCTTACATTGCATACAGTTGTTTTTTGTATAAATTGTTACTTCACTCATGTTGCTCACCCTCAATTTCTCGGTACTTTTGTGTTTTTTGGAATACCTTCAGTATACAGCATCCTATGTAAAATTCAATGAAAAGACCACCATATTTAGTGTCATTTATGTTACGTACACTAAATATGGTGGTCTAATAAGGTTTCAAAGAAATTTTTTTTGCTTGGTTTATTAAAAATAACTCGGAAGATCATTTGGACTCGGCCTAACGCTAAGTTAGGTGTGAATTCATTTAGATAATCCTTTATAATAGAAATCAGAATATGATTCCGATGAAAAACAAATAAAGGAAGAAATTAAATGACTGAATATTATTATACACAAAATCCAGATGTTTTACATGAGAAAACACAATGGCAATTTAAATTACTTTCGCATAATTTGACTTTTAATTCTGACAATGGTGTTTTTTCAAAACGAACAATTGACTTTGGTACGCGCACTTTGTTAGATGCGGTTGATTTGGAGGATTTGAAGCAAGGTGATGTATTAGATGTTGGTTGTGGTTATGGACCGATTGGACTGGCAATTGCGAAGGCCATTGACGATGTTCACGTTGACCTTGTGGATGTAAATTTAAGGGCGTTAGATTTATGTAAACAAAATGCAGCGCAAAATGGCATTCAAAATATTGAAATTTGGGAATCAGACACTTATGAAGCAGTTTCAAAAAAGAATTATCATACAATTTTATCTAATCCACCGGTTCGGGCTGGCAAACCAGTTGTCACAAAAATTTTAACGGGTGCATTTGATCATTTACAGGTTGGTGGGTCATTACTAATTGTTTTACAAAAAAAGCAAGGTGCACCCTCCGCAAAAAAAACAATGACGCAAACTTTTGGCAATGCAGAAATTATTTTAAAACAAAAAGGCTATTACATTATTAAAAGTGTGAAAGAGAAGGTAGTCGATGCAAAATGAATTGTCACCAAATCGAGAGCTTTATTTTATGAGTTTAGCATTCGAAGAGGCAAAAAAAGCCAAACTTATGGGTGAAGTGCCAATTGGAGCAGTTGTTGTTCATAACAATCAGATTATTGGTCGCGGTCATAATTTGCGAGAAAAAAATCAAGACGCGACTGCCCATGCAGAAGTGTTAGCGATTCAGGCAGCTTGTCGAACTTTAAATAGTTGGCGCCTATGGGACTGTCAATTATTTGTCACAGTGGAGCCATGCATGATGTGTAGTGGTGCCATTATTAATTCACAACTCCCAGAAATTTATTTTGGTACACGCGATCCTAAAGCAGGGATGGTTCAAAGCTTGTATCAACTTTTGAATGATCAGCGTCTAAACCACCAGGTACGCGTTTCTGAGGGACTTTTCCAAAAAGAATCTAGTCAAATTATGCAGGACTTTTTTCGTGAAATTCGGGATCGGAGAAAGAAGTTCAAAAAAAGTAAACAAATTAGTAGAAATTTTGAGTGATTTCGAGTATTATTAATAGTGCCGAGAGGCCTTAAGGCAAGGATGGACTCACGAATTGTGTCAGATCCGGAAGGAAGCAGCACTAAGTCTGCTCTGTCTTGTGCCTTAAGTTATTAGGAAATTGGTAAAACTCTTAGTCAACATGGCTAAGAGTTTTTTATATAGGTTACCAACTGAGAGGAATTTAAAAATGAGCTATCAGGCTTTATATCGCGTTTGGCGACCACAACGATTTGATGAAATCGTGGGCCAGCAAGTGATTACCCAAACATTAAAAAATGCCTTAATAACCGATCAAACTAGTCATGCTTATTTGTTCACAGGGCCACGGGGAACCGGAAAAACATCAGCCGCTAAGATATTTGCCAAGGCAATTAATTGTCGTCATTTAAAGGACGGAGAACCTTGTAATGAATGTGCAACTTGTAAAGCAATTACCCAAGGTCGATTAAATGATGTGATTGAGATCGATGCCGCTTCGAATAATGGTGTTGAGGAAATTCGTGATATTCGGGATAAGGCAAAGTATGCGCCGACGGAAGCAGATTACAAAGTTTATATTATTGATGAAGTTCATATGTTATCTACAGGGGCATTTAATGCTTTATTAAAAACATTGGAAGAACCACCAGCTAATGTGGTTTTTATCTTAGCAACCACTGAACCCCAAAAGATTCCTTTGACGATCATTTCCAGAACGCAGCGATTCGATTTTCGAAGAATTTCAATCAAAGATAGCTATGACCGAATGGCTTGCATTTTGCAACAAAAACAAATTACATTTGATAAAAAAGCCTTATTGACGATTGCCAAGGCAGCTGAAGGGGGGATGCGAGATGCACTTAGTATCTTGGATCAAACCCTTTCGTTTGGTGATAATGAGATTACATTAAAAAACGCACTTCAAGTTACCGGGAGCGTTGGCCATGATCTGTTGAACACTTACGTTAAAGATGTCTCTGATCAAAAAGTCACATCTGCGTTGAACACACTGGAAAAAGTGTTAGCGGAAGGAAAAGATGCCAACCGTTTTATTGAAGATTTGATTAATTTCTGTCGAAATCTGTTGTTGTATCAACAAGATCCCTCACTTATTGTGGATCAAGAGTTGGGCGATGTGGATGAGCAGTTCAAATCATTTGCAGCTACGTTGAATGCAGAACGAATTTACCAGATGATTGATCATTTAAATGACACCCAACAGCAAATGCGGTTTACCACTCATCCAGATGTATATATGGAAGTTTTAACGATTAAATTGGCTGAACCAACTAAGGTAGCTAAGTCTGAAACTAATTTGCAGACAGTTACGGCAGGTGCGGATCAAGCACCAGTAGCAGCAACTGAGGGTGAACTTGGACAACTAAAAGATCAGGTAAAAGAATTAACGAATCAGGTTAAGAAGTTAGAAGGGCAAAGCCAGACAACTTCAAAACCGGCTGGTCAGAACAAGACAGTACGTAGTAATACAAGCAAACGTAAACAAGGCGTGAAACCAAATTTAACAAAGATTTATCCAGTTTTGGCCAACGCAACGAAACAAAATTTGGTACAATTAAAGGAGATTTGGCCAGATCTAATTGCAATGTTGGACGTGACACAGCGGGCATTGATGCACGTAGCTCAGCCAGTAGCAGCTAGCGAGTCAGGTGCTGTAATTGCTTTTGATTATGCGTTCTTATATGAAAAGGCAGCTGATGATGGTGATTTGCGTCAGTTGTTGAGCGAAGACATTGACAAATTAGTGGGTCATGATTTAAAAATTGCTTATGTAGATGCAGAGCAATGGCCAGAAATTCGTAAAAGTTATATTCAGCAGCACAAAGATGATTTGCAAAGTAACGAGTCTGAGTCAGATGAAACAAATGATGAAGAAACATCAAAAAGTGAGACTGCTTCTCAAACTGAACAAGATCCAGTAGTTACGCAAGCAGAGACGCTATTTGGTTCAGAAACGGTAGAAGTTAAAGATGATTAGTTAGAAAGGCGGAGTTAATATGCGCGGTGGAATGGGAAATATGCAAGGTATGATGCGTCAAATGCAAAAGATGCAAAAAAAGGTCACTGAAGAACAAGAAGGTCTTGATACAACAGAATTTACAGGAACGGCACCGGATGACATGGTAAAGGTAACTTTTACAGGTGACAAAACTATGAAGGATATTGCTATTAAGCCTGAAGCAGTTGATCCAGATGATGTCGATATGTTACAGGATTTGATTGTGGCAGCAGTCAATGATGCTATGAAAAAAATTACTGATGAGACAAACAAAACAATGGGCAAATACACAAAAGGTTTGCCAAAAATGTAAGAGTGAGGGGCTATAATGCAATATCCAGAGCCAATTGCGAAATTAATTGATAGTTATATGAAATTACCAGGAATTGGAGAAAAGAGTGCAACCCGGTTAGCATTTTTCACGATTAATATGGATCAGGATGATGTGACGGAGTTTGCTAAGGCATTGGTATCTGCAAAGCGTGATCTTCATTTTTGTAGTATTTGTGGAAACATTACCGAAGATGATCCTTGTGAGATTTGTCGAGACAAATCGCGTGATCAGGGAACTATTCTGGTTGTTGAGGATCCTAAAGACGTGATGTCAATGGAAGAAATGAAAGAATATCATGGTCTTTATCATGTGCTACAAGGTGTCCTTTCGCCAATGGAAGGAAAGGGCCCTGAAGATTTAAATATTTCTAGTTTGCTTAAACGATTGCAAAAAAATCAATCTGTTAAAGAAGTTATTGTAGCCACAAATGCAACTCCAGAAGGTGAAGCCACGGCAATGTATTTGTCACGACTCATTAAGCCAGCGGGAATTAAAGTAACCCGATTAGCACATGGATTATCAGTTGGTAGTGATATCGAGTATGCGGATCAAATGACTTTATTTAAAGCAGTTGAAGGTCGTACAGAGATGTAAAGTGTGCCGAAACATGCATGACATACTTTCAAGTATGTAATTAATCAAAAAGTGAGATGGCATTTTGACAGGAAAATTTATTTCGTTTGAGGGACCGGATGGTGCAGGGAAGACAACGGCCTTAAATACCATCGTGGCTGATCTAAAGCCCCAATTGAAAAAACAGTTAATTGTAACGCGTGAACCAGGTGGTAATCGGATTTCTGAAGCAATTCGAGATATTATCTTAGATCGTCAAAATACAGAGATGGATGATCGGACCGAGGCCCTGCTTTATGCAGCTGCCCGTCGACAACACATTGTGGAGACGATTGAACCGGCATTAAAAGCTAATAAACTAGTGTTATGTGATCGTTATATTGACAGCTCAGTTGCTTATCAGGGAGCCGGACGTGAAATTGGCGAGCAAGAGGTTTATCAAATGAATCTTTTTGCCACGGCCGGTTTATTGCCGGACTTAACCATTTACTTTGATGTCCCCTCTGAAATTGGGTTACAACGAATCATGACGCATCGAACTGATGAGATTAACCGTTTAGATGTTGAGCAATTATCGTTTCACAAGCGTGTTCGAGCTTCTTATTTAAAGCTCGCTAAGGAAAATCCGAAACGGATCAAATTGGTCGATGCAACTCAAAGCAAAGGTAAAGTTGTTTCAGATGTTGAGACGATTATTCGGAAAACCAATTCAGAATTCTTTAATGAATCAGGAGAGTGACAAATATGAAATTAATTATTGCGATTGTTCAAGATAAGGATGCAAGTCAATTAAGTGAGCAGTTTATTGATGCCAATATTCGGGCAACAAAATTGTCTACGACTGGTGGCTTTTTAAAAGCTGGAAATACGACTTACATGATCGGTATTGACGAAAAACGAGTTGATGAAGTTTTAACAATGGTTAAGGAATCTTCACATAGTCGTGAAGAGTTTATGACCCCACCTGTAAACTTGGATGCTAGCATGGAAGGTACAACAGCTTATCCAGTTAAAGTCCAGGTTGGTGGTGCAACAGTGTTTGTCCTCCCAATTGAGAAATTCAAACAATTCTGAAGCAGTCAGTAGAGGAGTAGCAGATGACTGAAGAAGTTGGAATCCAAAGTACAGTTAAAGAAAAGCAACCAGAATTAGTTGAACATTTTGCAAAGGTCATCGCGGCGCATAAATTGGCCCATGCCTATTTGTTTGCTGGTGAATCAGGGATTGGAAAAGACGAATTGGCAACCTGGATTGCGATGCGTCTTTTTTGTTTAAATGTTCAAAATGATATGCCTTGTGGAAAATGCCAAGAATGTCGAAGAATCAGTACAAATCAGCATCCAGATGTGATTGTTGTTAAACCTGATGGACAAAGTATTAAGGTTGACCAGGTTAGATTTCTAAAATCTGAGTTTACTAAGAGTGCGGTTGAGGGAAATCAAAAGATATTTATTATTTCTGATGCGGATAAAATGACGTCTGGAGCTGCAAACAGTCTTTTAAAATTTATTGAAGAACCAAGTCCTAATGTGACTGCGTTTCTGCTAACAACTAATAAGAATTTGATGTTACCAACCATCATCTCTAGAACTGAAGTAGTAGAATTGAAGCCATTGGTACCGGCCCAGTTTAAGGCTCAATTACAAGGAAAAGGAATTACGCCTAGTTTAATTGCGATGACTATGAACCTAACTAATAGTGCCGTAGAAGTCGAAAATTGGTTGGCGGATGACTGGTTAACACTAGTCCAATCTGCGGTTAGTCGTTGGTTTTTATTAGTTTTCCAAAAAGATATGCGAGCATTCGTTGAAGTTCAGGCTAAAATTACAGGTTTGGCAAAAACTAAAGAAAATCAACAATTAATTTTGGATATTGTCATGTTGTATTGCCGTGAAGCCTTGATTTTAAAAGTGAATCCAAAAAATTCGCGATTAAGTTTTCCAAATCAGGATGCACAAATTGAAAAAGGACTTACACAAAAATCAGAAAACAGTTTGATGGCGGCCACAGAACAAGCATTGCAAGCTAAAAATTTGTTAAATCGTAATGTGAGTTTTCAAAACGTTTTAGAGGCGTTAACCATCAAACTATGTCGTGTTTATTGAGTCATTCTAAGATTAAAGACTGTGAATGAGGTGAAACTGTGAATAAACGAGAGATGTACGAAAGCTTTGATGGTCTTCAAGAAGAATCAAAAAAAATGTCAGATCAAATTGAAGAATTGCAAAATGGACTGACTGAAATTCTTGAAGAAAATGCGGAGCTGGTTATCGAAAACGAGCATTTACGTGAGCAATTAGGTAAATATGAGCAACCATCAAAAAGAGAGACTTCCAAAAGTACTAAACATGGTCTTTCTAAATCTCGTAAAAACTTAGAAAAGTTATATGGTCGTGGCTATCATGTTTGCAATGAATGGTTTGGCAAGCATCGTGAAAATGACGAACCATGTGCCTTTTGTCTTGATGTCATTTATGGTGATCGGTAAGGAGACTGAAAAAGTGCAATCACAAAAAAGTTTTGCAAAAGATCAAGCTAGTGGGACATTGTATTTAGTGCCAACGCCAATTGGTAATCTTGGTGACATGACATTTAGAGCCGTTGAGATATTAAAAGAGGTTGATATTATTGCCTCAGAAGATACCCGAAACACGCAAAAACTACTCAATCATTTCGAAATTGAAACCAAACAAATCAGTTTTCATGAATACAATACTCATGAGCGGGTTCCGGAGTTGGTTGAACGTTTGAAAAATGGTGAGACCATTGCCCAGGTCAGTGATGCCGGAATGCCCTCAATTAGTGACCCCGGACATGATTTGGTTGTGGCATGTATTAAACAGGGTATTACGGTTGTTCCGTTGCCAGGAGCAAATGCAGGACTAACTGCCTTGATTGCTTCTGGTTTGGAACCCCAGCCGTTTTATTTTTTCGGGTTTCTTAATCGAAAACCTGTGGAGCAAAAGCGTCAATTAGAAAAGTTAGTTAATAAAGAAGAAACCCTCATTTTTTATGAGGCACCCCATCGGTTGAAAAAGACTTTAACCAATATGAGCAGCATATTGGGCAAAGATCGATCAGCGGTGTTGTGTCGTGAGCTCACAAAGAAATTCGAAGAGTTTTTACGCGGAACCTTGGCGGAGCTGTTAGAATGGGCTAATGACAATGAGATTCGCGGTGAATTTGTAGTAATTGTGGAGGGCAATAGTCATGCTGTTCAACCCGGTGAACAATTACCGGAAATTCCCATCGAGGATCAGATTAATAATTTGATTAGTGCCGGCGAGAAGCCAACTGCTGCAATTAAAAAAGTTGCTAAATTGCGGGGGTTAAAAAAGCAGGATGTTTATGCACTGTATCATCATTTAAATGATAAAGATCAGCCTGATTAAGAGTTTTGAATTTTTAATTTTTTTAAATGTGTTTAAACAACAGATAGACAGTTGTTTAGAGTTATATTTTTGTGGTATAAATCGTGGCTATTCCGCGTTTTGAATCTAGCGTAAACTAGATTGTTTTAAACCACTAATTCAAGAGGAGATTGACATGGCAGGGAAAAAATTTAGTGAAACACATAGATTGGTTTATTATGATGGCGATCGAACCTCGCGAGCTTCAATTCCAATGCTGATAAATTTAATGGTGTTAGCTTCAGAGGATCAAAGTGAAGAATTAGGAGTGGGCACGCCAGAAGTTTTAAAATATGGTGTAGGTTGGGTGGTTACCCAGTATTCCATCGAAATCAATACTTTGCCTAAAATCGGGACAACGATTCATTTGTCTACCGAAGCTACTGCTCATAACAAATTCTTTTGCGAACGTCACTTTGGAATTGAGGACGAATCTGGAAAGCCACTATTGGAGGCCAACAGCAATTTTGTTCAGATGAATCATAAAACACGACGGATGGGGAAACTCATTCCTGAGTTGATTGATCCATATGGTAGCGATGAAGTGAAACGATTAACGCGGTTACCGCGCGTCCAAAAAATTCCTGATGGTCAAAAAGTTTTAAAAAAACAGTATGCGGTTCGCTATTTCGACTTGGATACCAATGGCCATGTGAATAATTCGCATTACTTTGAATGGTTGCTGGATGTTTTGCCGGCTGACTTTTTACAAACGCATATGCCGACGCATTTAAATATTCAATATCATAAAGAAATTCAATATGGACATACTGTCGTGAGTGAAGTAGCAAAAACAACTGGTGAAAATGATGAAATGGTAACTTTACATAGAATGTCGGTGAACGGTGAAATCTATTGTGAAGCGGATTGTAGTTGGACATCGATAGCCAACTAACGACCAAAAAGCCTACTTATATGTTATAATTGTGGCAAAGTCTATGGAAACGGAGTGACATAAATGGCAATTTTAGTACTTGGTGGTGCAGGCTATATTGGTTCACATATGGTCAAACGATTGATTGAGCAAAATGAAGATGTGGTTGTTATTGATAACTTGGTAACGGGACATCAACAAGCAATTTCAAAGCAAGCGCGTTTTTATCAAGGGGACGTTAGAGACCGAGAATTCTTAGATCAGGTCTTTACCAAAGAAAATATCGATACGGTTATTCATTTTGCGGCTTTTTCAGTGGTTCCTGAATCAATGAAAGACTCGCTAAAGTATTTTGATAACAATACAGGTGGCATGATTAATTTACTGGAAGCTATGCATGCGCATCATGTCAACCGAATCGTATTTTCTTCCACTGCGGCCACATATGGTAATCCTAAAAATGATACGATTAAAGAAACAGATCCACAGAATCCAATTAATCCTTATGGTGAAAGCAAACTTATGATGGAAAAAATTATGCATTGGGCAGATGTTTCCTATGGCATTAAATTTGTAGCTCTTCGCTACTTTAATGTTGCAGGAGCTGCTGCGGATGGCACAATTGGTGAGGATCATAACCCTGAAACCCATCTCATTCCGATTGTTTTGCAGGTGGCTTCTGGAAAACGCGATGAGTTGCAAATATTTGGAGACGACTACAAAACACCAGATGGTACAAATATCCGTGATTATGTGCATGTAACTGATCTGGCCGATGCTCATATTTTAGCGATGAAGTATCTTCAGACTGGTAATGATAGTGATGCATTTAATTTAGGCTCTTCCACAGGATTCTCTGTAAAACAAATTCTAGAAGCTGCACGAGTTGCAACTGGCAAAGAAATTCCAGCCAAAATTGCAGCTCGTCGTGGTGGAGATCCTGATACGTTAGTTGCTAAAAGTGACAAAGCACGAAAGGTCTTACACTGGCAACCACAGTATGATGATATTCACGAAATCATTAAAACCGCTTGGAATTGGACGCAAAAGCATCCAAATGGTTTTGAGGATCAAAAATAAATGCAGAGAACTCGACAATCGGTGATGATTTGCGAGTTCTTTTTTATCAATGCTCATTCTTCGGAAAAATTGTGATAAGATATTTAAAGAATAGAACGAGAAAAGGAAATTTGTTATGAAATTATTGGCGTTAGATACTTCAAATCGGCCGTTAAGTGTAGCGGTTTTGGATGATGGACAATTACTGGCAATGACAACCACAAATATTCGTAAGAATCATAGTATTCAGTTGCTACCAATTATTGAAGCTTTGGTGAAACAGGCTGGCATAACGGTGCAAGATTTGGATCGGATTGTGGTAGCGGATGGACCGGGATCATATACTGGGCTTCGGATTGCAACGACGACTGCCAAAACACTAGCCTATACTTTGAATATTGACCTCGTGGCAATTTCTAGCTTACGGGCTTTAGCCGCAAACGTGATCGATGAAAATCGCCTCATTGTGCCCTTATTTGATGCACGAAGAGAAAATGTCTTTGCCGGGATCTATGAACGAACTAGTGATGGGCTAGTATCTGTTATGGATGATCAACATTTGTCTATTAAAGAATTGGCCGCCCAATTATTAGGCATGCAAAAGCCTGTCTGGTTTGTGGGTCAGGATGTGGCCACCTATGCCGCGTTTGTGCAAGATCAATTGGGTTCTAATTTTCATCAAGTATCGGATGCATTAAATCTTCCTAACGCTTTTGCTCTCGGAAACCTCGGATTGCATGCCGAACCAGTGGCTCATCCATTTAATTTTGTGCCACGATATTTACGGCTGACCGAAGCGGAAGTTGAGTGGAAGAAACGTCATCCACAAGAGGACACGAAACCATATGTTGAAAGAAATTAAAGAATTAATAAAAAATCGCCTTTTTAATCGTACAAAACGGTTGAGAGAACAGGCTTTTGAAATCCATGATCATGTAGTTAAAATCGAAGCAGATACGTATTTTATTGCCAAAGCAATGATTACGGATATTCCTGAGATTTTAAATGTGGAACGTTCCGTCTATGAAGGGCAGACACCATGGGATCGAGTCGCATTTTCTACCGAACTTCGCCGTAAATTTGATCGGCTTTATTTGGTTATCCGTTATCATGATCGGATGCTCGGATTCATTGGTGCTTCTTTTGATGATCGAACGGCCACGGCCCACATTACGAATATCGCTGTGGTACCAGATAAACAGAATCATGGAATTGGTGCATATTTATTGAAAACGATGATCGGCAAGGCTGAATATATTGGATATAAGAAAATCACCCTTGAAGTCAGAAAAAGCAATGTGCGGGCACAGGCACTTTATTTAAAAATGGGATTTGAAAAAAATGGAGTTAAAGCACATTATTATTTCGGTGACCATGAAGATGCAATTGATATGACTTTAACATTGGGCCAAAAGGATTAGGAGAATTATGACTAAAAAGAACTTAATTTTAGCATTTGAATCGAGTTGTGATGAGACAAGCGTGGCTGTTATTGAAAACGGCGAAAAGATATTGTCAAATATTGTTGCAACACAAATTAATAGCCACAAACGTTTTGGTGGTGTGGTACCGGAAGTTGCTAGTCGCCATCATATTGAGCAAATTACCATTTGTATTGACGAGGCACTGCAAAAAGCACACGTCAAAACGAGTGATTTGACTGCGGTGGCCGTTACATATGGGCCCGGATTGGTTGGTGCATTATTGGTTGGCGTATCAGCAGCTAAATCATTTGCGTACGCGAATGATTTACCACTGGTTCCAGTAAATCATATGGCTGGCCATATTTATGCAGCGCGATTTGTGAAACCAATTGTTTTTCCTTCCATGGCACTGTTAGTTTCTGGTGGACATACAGAACTTGTTTATATGCCGTATGAAAATGAATTTCAAATTATTGGCGAAACGCGTGATGATGCAGCTGGAGAAGCCTATGATAAAATTGGACGAGTTTTAGGAATAACTTATCCTGCAGGCAAGCCAATTGATGAGTTAGCCCACCAAGGAAAGGATACTTTTCACTTTCCACGGGCGATGGTTCATGACGATAATTTTGATTTTAGTTTCAGCGGATTGAAGAGTGCTTTTATTAATACAGTTCATCATGCTGATCAAGTAAATGAAACGTTAAATCGGGCAGATTTGGCAGCCAGTTTTCAACAGAGTGTGGTAGATGTTATCGTTAAAAAAACTTTGGTGGCTTGTGAAAAGTTCTCGATTAAACAACTTGTTTTGGCAGGTGGGGTTGCTGCTAATCAGGGGCTCAGAGAAACATTGTCGAAAAAGCTTAGTGAAAAACAGCCAGATTTGGATTTTGTCAAAGCACCCTTAAAATATTGTGGTGATAATGCGGCAATGATTGGCGCTGCCGGTTATGTAGCAATGAAACACAATGTTTTTGCCGATGCAAGTTTAAATGCGGAGCCAAGTTTGGAATTTGATTGGGTGCCAGATGCCATCAAATAAGATGAAGCGGGGACAAAAGTATGACAGAAAATAAATTTACAAAAATGAAAAATGAAATTGATGCAATTATTGATCGCGGCGATGTTTATGGCGCTTCGTTTAGTTTTATTAATGAAACTAAAATTGATAGTTTTTATCATGGATTTCAAGGAAAAGATATTTTTGCAGAACGTTTAGATCCATCGATGATCTATGATGTCTCCTCTTTAACGAAAGTGGTTGCCACAACGACTCGTGTTTTTCAGCTGTTAGCTGTTCATGAGTTGGGTCTGAAAGATTCTGTTACTGCTTATTTGCCGGGATTTTTGCATCCTGAAGTGACCATCGAAAACTTATTATTACACAACAGTGGATTACCGGCTGATGTGGACAATTTGCATAGCCTAACGGGTGTAGAACTTGTAAAAAAGATTTATGAAGATCCACTAGTTAGTAAGCCAGGTGAAAAAACAATTTATTCTGATTTAGGTTTTATTTTATTAGGGTTAATTATTCGGACATTAAATGGTTCTATTGACCGAAGTGTTCAGGACCATATTTGGTATCCGCTTGCCATGACAAATACAGGATATAATTTAAATCGACCAAAGTCACGATTTGTTCCTACTGAAGTCGATCCTCAGCGTGGCCAAATTCAAGGGCAAGTTCACGATTATAAGGCGTTATTATTAAACGGTGAAAGTGGACATTCTGGCCTATTTTCAACACTTAGTGATTTAACTGTGTTTACCGAAATGATGATTAATCGTGGGAAGTATCAGAAAAAAGAAATTTTAGACCCGAATTTATTTGATTTAATGGCTAGTTATGACGAAAACGGGCGAACATTGGGATGGCGTCGACTTAACCATAAGGAACAGTACGTACAAACTGGGTACACCGGCACTATTTTGGCGTTTGATCCAGTTAAAAAGCAAGGATTTGTATGTTTGACAAATCGAATTTATCCAACGCGTGATGATAAACGTTGGAACCAAGATCGCGATCGTTTATTGAAAATGTTTTTTGAAAATTAATTGTTTCTACAAAAGAAGGTACAAACTCAGTCAAGTGAGTTTGTACCTTCTTTTAGTCGATGATGTTTTAATTTTGAGATTCAAGTTGTTCGCTTTTAGACGTCCACTCATTTTCAGTTTGAGTAATTTGGGCCTGAGTTTTGTCTAAATTTGTTTGAAGTTCTTCAAGTTTTAGATGGTCATTAAAATTTTGTGGTTCCGCCATTTTTGTTTGAATCTGAGCTTCCGCTTCTGACAAAGTATCGAGTTGCTTTTCAAGCTTTTCAATTTCACGTTGTAATTTTCGCTGTGCCTTTTGAGCATCTTTTGAAGCTTGATAGGTTTGTTTTTTTGAGGTCGCGTTGCTTTCTGCTTTGCTGGCCCCATCATTAGAATCTGTCTTTGTATTTAGAGCTTCTTTTTTTGCTACATAGTAATCGTAATCACCCAGGAATAATTGACTACCATTAGGTGATATTTCAAGAATCTCTGTAGCTACCCGGTTAATAAAATACCGATCATGCGAAACGAAGAGAACTGTTCCATCAAACTCATTTAAGGCATTTTCAAGGACTTCACGACTATCGATGTCTAAATGATTAGTTGGTTCGTCCAAAATCAGGAAGTTATCGGCTTGCATTGTTAACTTGGTTAGAAGCAGGCGAGCACGTTCGCCGCCACTTAAATTTTTAACTAGTTTTGAGACGTCATCACCTGAAAACAAGAAGCTGCCTAATAATGAACGAATATCTTTTTCAGGAACTAATGGATGTTCATCCCAAAGCTCGTTCAAAACTGTTTTACGATCGTCTAAATTATGTTGTTCTTGATCATAATAACCAATCTCTACACCAGTTCCCAGTTTTTGGGTGCCGCTAAGAAACGGAATCAGTCCAAGAATACTTTTTAATAGAGTTGATTTACCGACTCCGTTTGGCCCAACAATTCCCAGGACATGATGCTTGGTTAAATCAATATTGATGGGTGCGGATAAAACGTGATCTGCTTCATAACCAATTGCAGCATCTTTTACAGTGAGAACAACGTTGCCACTAGGGTGCTTCGCTGCAAAGTGAAAATGCATTTCGGCATCATCGGAATTGGGACGTTCAAGCACTGTCATTTTTTCCAATTGTTTTCGTCGACTTTGAGCCCGTTTGGTTGTTGAGGCACAAACAATATTTTTATTGACGAAATCTTGTAACTTATCAATTTTGGTTTGTTGTTTTTCGTAAGTTTTCCATTCGCTCTTGAGACGGGCAGCCTTTTTATCAATATAATCTGAATAATTTCCGGTAT
Organism: Pediococcus damnosus; assembly: GCF_001611155.1. Lineage (NCBI taxonomy): Bacteria > Bacillati > Bacillota > Bacilli > Lactobacillales > Lactobacillaceae > Pediococcus > Pediococcus damnosus. The sequence goes on along the minus strand of NZ_CP012294.1, from coordinate 767,063 downwards.
AAGAAAACAAGGTTTGCTGGTCTAAGTCGAGGACTCGGGTTACAACATGATCGAGAAAATAACGGTCATGTGACACGATTAATAGGGCTCCGTCGTAAGACTTAATGTACTTTTCAAGCCAGGCAAGAGTATCCATGTCCAAATGGTTTGTTGGTTCATCCAAAACTAATAAATCGTGTTGTTCTAACAGCAATTTTGCCAAAGCTAATTTGGTTTTTTGACCACCAGAGAGCGAATTAACTGAGCGGTCATAGAATTCCTTACCAAAACTAAAACCATTTAGAACGCCACGAATTTCTGCTTGATAGCCGAACCCGTTTTTAGCTTTAAAGGTTTGTTGCTTTTGATCATACAAATTAGACAAGGATTTAAATTTCTCAGGGTTTGCGATGATTTTGGGATCGCCTAATTGGGCTTCAAGCTTGTGAATTTCTTGTTCTAAAGCAATTACTTCGGAAAATACGGTTAGAAGTTCATTCCAGATTGTATTATCTGTATTTAGGCCTTGATTTTGGGCAAGATAGCCGATTGATAATCCTTTTTTGGTAATAATTTGGCCTTCATCTGGTTGAGTTTGACCGATTAGCATTTTTAGAAGGGTAGTTTTTCCTGCACCATTTCTGCCAACAAGACCGATTCGATCCTGTTCTTGGATATCAAAGGTGATCTGTGAAAATAGTTGTTCTCCACTAAATTCTCGACTGACATTTTGGGCTTGTAGTAAAATCACAATCATGTGTCCTTTCATTAATTGGTTTATAAAGCGTTTGTTTTTAAGTTTTGGTTCCTATTGGGAAAGTGGTAAACTAACTTTGTTAATTATTCACAAAGTTCATTTGGAGGTTCTTTAAAATGGAAACCAAAATTCCGGAGGCAACTGCAAAACGGTTACCCTTATACTATCGTTATTTAAATAATTTATTGAGTGCAAACAAATTGCGAGTTTCTTCAACAGAATTAGCCGAGGCCATTCAAGTTGATGCGGCGACAATTCGACGCGATTTTTCCTATTTTGGAACGTTAGGAAAGCGTGGATATGGGTATGATGTGCACAAACTAATTGATTTTTTTAAGAAAATCCTTGATCAGGATACACTTACAAACGTAGCCCTAATTGGTGTAGGAAATTTGGGACATGCGCTTTTAAACTTTAATTTCCATAAAAATAGTAATGTCCGCATTAGCGCGGCATTTGATATTAATCCGACCATAATTGGCTCTATTCAAAGCAATGTCCCCGTTTATGGCATGACACAGTTGCAAGAACAACTGCAAGATCAACAAATTGAGATTGCCATTATTACAATTCCAGCAGCGATTGCGCAAGAAGTCACGGATAAGTTAGTGCAGGCCGGCATTAAAGGAATTATGAATTTTACAACGGTTCGTGTTTCAGTGCCCCAAACAGTACATATTCAAAATATTGATCTGACTAATGAATTGCAAACCTTAATTTACGCGATTAATCACGACTGAGTTACAGTCCGAGAATTGGTAATACAACCAAAGAGTTCATTAAGATATGCGCCATCATTGATGTTTGGATGCGTCCTGTATGGTGGTAAAGCCAACAAAACCACAATCCAATTGCGCCATACAAAATGAAATGACCATCAGAGTGAGCTAAGGCAAATAAGCCACTGGAAATAAGAGCTGTAAGGATTTGTGCAACTTTAGGATTAATAAAGCTTAACAAATTGGCGAGATTACCAAAAAGAACTTTACGGAAAACAATTTCTTCCATGATAGGAGCTCCTATGATGATGATAAGGGCATAGATGGGATAATTCTTCACAATTGATAGCAGATCGGTTGTATTTTGCGAACTTGCATTACCACCTGATTGAACTGTTAACCGTAAAATAATGGTTTGCAAGACAATTACGAAAATAAAACCTAAAATTCCCCAAATGAGGTTTTGTCCAACAGAACGGCGTCTTTTTTCTGGAAGATTAGTTGGCATGTCATGAAATGCCAAGTAGCATAAAATGCAAGCACCAGCTAAGTAATCAACAATTTGAATGTTAAAGATTTCGGGATGCGTTAATTTAAAGAAGCTATTTAGAATGCTTGGCAAAAGATAAACGATTAAATACGTAATTAATATATAGATAGATTTCTTTTCTAATTTCATGTGTTCACCTCATAATTGTTCCTATAGTATAGCATGTTTGCCGGGGTCTTGAAGTTGTTTGTCAAAAAAGGTCAGTGAAATGCTTGCATTCTGTGATGAGAATGATATAGTAAATACTGTTGTTAGCACTTAGACGTTGAGAGTGCTAAAAATAGTAAAAGTATAAATAAATGGAGGGATTCATATTGTTAAAACCATTAGGAGATCGCGTGATATTAGAAGCACAGGAAGAAGAAGAACAAACCGTTGGTGGAATTGTCCTTGCAAGTAATGCTAAGGAAAAGTCACAAAGCGGTAAAGTTGTTGCTGTGGGTGAAGGACACGTGTTAGATAACGGTGAAAAAGTTGCACCATCTGTTAAAACAGGTGATACCGTTATTTTTGACAAGTATGCGGGTACCGAAGTTTCATATGAAGATAAAAAATATTTGGTATTGCACGAAAAAGATATCGTTGCAATCATTGATTAACTAAAAAATAAATTTAATGAGGTGAAATTTTTATGGCAAAAGAAATCAAATTTTCTGAAGATGCACGAACAAAGATGTTAAAAGGTGTCGACAAATTAGCTGATACTGTTAAATCAACAATTGGTCCAAAGGGTCGTAACGTAGTTTTGGAACAATCATACGGTTCACCTACAATTACAAATGATGGTGTAACAATTGCTAAGTCAATTGATCTTGAAGACCATTTTGAAAATATGGGTGCTAAGTTAGTTTCTGAAGTTGCTTCAAAGACTAATGATATTGCTGGTGATGGGACAACAACTGCTACTGTTTTGACACAAGCAATTGTAAACGAAGGTATGAAGAACGTCACTGCTGGTGCCAATCCAGTTGGCATTCGTCGTGGGATTGAACGTGCAACAAAGGCAGCTGTTGATGAACTTCATAAGATGTCTCATGAAGTTAAATCAAAAGATGATATTGCCCAAGTTGCTTCCATTTCAGCTGCTAACTCAGAAGTTGGTAAATTGATTGCCGATGCAATGGAAAAGGTTGGTCACGATGGTGTCATTACAATTGAAGAATCACGTGGTGTAGATACAACCCTTGATGTTGTTGAAGGTATGCAGTTTGATCGTGGCTACATGTCACAATACATGGTTACTGACAATGATAAGATGGAAGCTGATTTAGATAATCCATATATTTTGATTACTGATAAGAAGATCAGCAATATTCAAGATATTTTGCCACTCCTTCAATCAGTTGTTGAACAAAGTCGTTCTCTGTTAATCATTGCTGATGATATTACAGGTGAGGCCTTACCAACTCTTGTTTTGAACAAGATGCGTGGTACATTCAATGTTGTAGCTGTTAAGGCTCCTGGCTTTGGTGACCGTCGTAAGGCTCAACTTGAAGATATCGCTACATTAACAGGTGGAACTGTAATCACGGATGATTTAGGCTTAAACTTAAAAGATGCAACAATTGATCAATTAGGTCAAGCTAACAAGGTTACAGTTACAAAAGACGACACAACAATCGTTGAAGGTGCCGGCGATAAAGATAAAATTGCAGAACGTGTAGCTACTATCAGACAACAAATTACTGATACAACTTCAGACTTTGACAAAGAAAAACTACAAGAACGTTTAGCTAAATTAGCTGGCGGTGTTGCCGTTGTTAGAGTTGGTGCTGCAACAGAAACTGAATTAAAAGAAAAGAAATATCGAATCGAAGATGCTTTGAATGCAACTCGTGCAGCTGTTGAAGAAGGCTTTGTATCCGGTGGTGGTACAGCATTAGTAAATGTACTTCCTGCTATTGCTAACCTTAAGGCAGAAGGCGACGAAAATACTGGTATTAATATTGTTAGACGTGCTCTTGAAGAGCCAGTTCGTCAAATTGCCAAGAACGCTGGTGCAGAGGGTTCTGTAATTGTAGAAAACTTGAAGAAACAAAAGCCAGGGGTTGGTTATAACGCTGCTACTGGCAAGTGGGAGAATATGGTCGATGCAGGAATTGTTGATCCTACTAAAGTTGTTCGTTCTGCTCTCCAAAATGCAGCCAGTGTTTCAGCTTTGCTATTAACAACTGAAGCTGTTGTTGCTGACAAACCAGAACCAAAAGATGATGGCGGTGCTGCTGCCACAGGTGCTCAACCACAAGCAGGTGGCATGGGCGGTATGATGTAAGCTCAGATTTAAATAAATAAAAATAACTAATATAGTTAGGAAACTTTCTGGATTGGGTGAAAACCTAGTTCTGAAAGTTTTTTTGTTTTCTGAAAATTTTTGAAACAAGCGTGGATAAAACCATGAATTTAAAGGTTGCACTTCATTCGCATATGTGTTTGAATGGACAGCGAGCAGGTTACTGAAATTATGAAAATTGATATAGCTTAACGTGCTCATTTGTAGTAAACTTACTTTTGATTTGTATTGCCCGAGTTATTGACTCGGGTTAATTTATTTTTGTAGAGGAGTATTATGACATGCGGCATTATCTAAAAAGACTGTTAATTGGTAAACCGCTTAAAACTTTAGATGAAGGCGGACAGGCGTTAACTAAGTTTAAGGCTTTAGCGTTGTTGTCTTCTGATGCTTTATCATCTGTTGCGTATGGGACGGAACAAATTCTTTCAGTTTTGCTGGTTCTTTCAGCTGCAGCAACGTGGTATGCTTTGCCTGTTGCAGGAATTGTTTTAGTTCTGTTGTTTGCGATTACGATATCTTATCGTCAAATTATTCAAGCTTATCCTTCAGGTGGTGGCGCCTACGTGGTTGCTAGCACAAACTGGGGACAATCAGCTGGATTAGTTGCTGGTGGGTCGTTACTGGTTGATTATATGTTGACAGTCGCTGTTAGTGTAACTTCTGCAACCGAAGCGATCACTTCGGCTATTCCCAGTGTACAGGCATATGCAATTCCGCTTGCAATTGTAATCGTGCTTGGAATTATGGCTTTGAATTTACGTGGTTTACGTGATTCCGCTTCGTTTTTAACTTTTCCAGTGTATTTGTTTATTGTCATCATTACGATTATGATCGGAATTGGATTCTTTAACATTATTACCGGGCGTGTTGTAACCCATGCAGTAACCAAGGTGGGGACAGCGGTTCCTGGAATGACAATGGTGCTATTCTTAAGGGCACTATCTGCAGGATCTTCTTCCTTAACTGGAGTCGAAGCTATTAGTAATGCTGTACCCAACTTCAAACGACCAAGACGAAAAAATGCTGCCGCAACGTTAACAATTATGGCAACTATTTTGGCTATTTTCTTTGCCGGAATTACAGTTTTAAGTTATTTTGGTGGTATTTTACCCAATGGTCATCAAACAGTTCTTGCACAAGTTGGTGAAACTGTGTTTGGTCATGGGCTACTGTTCTATTTATTGCAATTATCGACCGCACTTATTTTAGCAGTGGCCGCTAATACAGGATTTTCCGCCTTTCCGACGCTAGCCTACAATTTGGCCAAAGATAAATTTATGCCTCATGCGTATATGGATCGTGGCGATCGTCTAGGTTATTCAAATGGAATTATTTCGTTAGCAGTTGGCGCGATTGTATTGATCTTGATTTTTCATGGTCAAACTAGTCTACTTATTCCCCTTTATGCGGTTGGTGTGTTTGTTCCCTTTACGCTTTCTCAGTCAGGGATGATCATTCACTGGTTCCGTGAACGAACAGGACACTGGTTGCTTAAATCGTCTGCAAACTTATTAGGAGCAGCATTATCATTTGGGTTAGTCGTTTGTTTATTCTTCTTACACTTTGCAAACGTTTGGCCTTACTTAATTATTATGCCGTTGCTACTCAGATTGTTTTACAAGATTCATCAGCACTACGTAAAAGTTGCTGAACAGTTGCGAATTGCAGCCAAGGGTAAGGTTCAGTTACATGATTACGATGGGTCAACCGTCATTGTGTTAGTCAGCAATGTGACGCGTGTAACCTCTGGGGCAATTAACTATGCCCGTTCAATGGGGGACTACGTAATTGCGATGCATGTTTCGTTTGATTCCAATCCTAAAAAAGAACATAAAACGGCTGTGGAATTTAAGGCAGAATATCCAGATGTTCGCTTCGTTGATATCCATTCCTCATATCGTTCAATTGCCAATCCAACTTTGCGTTTCTGTGATGTGATTGCGCGGCGAGCTTCGGAACGCAATTATACGACAACAGTGCTTGTGCCACAGTTTGTTCCTCGTAAACCTTGGCAAAATGTTCTGCATAACCAAACTGGTTTGCGTTTAAGAGCAGCTTTGAACTCACGAGAGAATATCATTGTTTCAACCTATAATTATCATTTAAACGAGTAATAATCGATCATTAATTTATAAACTTTAATAGAGCTGGTAGTGTTGTGAATTTTAACACTACCAGTTTTTGTTTGATTTAATGTGTAAGTGGTATCATTAGTTACGCTTGTGTTACGGCGAGGGGATTTGTATAATAATTATAGTAACTAGATTAAACGCTTAATATTTTTAGTGGTTTATTAATTAATCTAGCTGAAATGTGTCTGGAGGGATTTTGTTCTAAAATAGCCTTTAGATATTTCCTAGAAAAGAGGTCTAGCATGCGATTTGAAATTATTGTCAGTTTATTTGCGACAGCGATTATCTCTGCTGTTCTAACTCCGTTTGTTAGACGACTCGCCTTTAAGGTGGGGGCGGTTGACGAGCCTTCAGCAAGACGGGTAAATAAAGTTCCAATGCCAACAATGGGCGGTTTAGCTATTTTTCTTGCCTTTAATTTTTCCACTTTTTTCCTTTTGCGAGCCCAGATTCCTACAAAACAGTTATGGGGAATTTTCGGAGGAGAATGTATTATCATATTGACCGGTGTGATTGATGATATTTTTGTGCTTAAACCGTATCAGAAAATGATTGGAATTTCCTTAGCAGCCATTGAAGTTTTTGTGTTTGCTAATGTCCGAATGACAACACTGACGATTCCTTTTATAGGAACCGTTGGGCTAGGGTGGCTTAGTTTCCCAATTACATATTTATGGATTGCTGGAATTACAAATGCAATCAACCTAATTGACGGCTTGGATGGTCTGGCCACCGGAGTATCGATCATTGCACTTTTTACAACTGGAATTACTGGATTATTCTTTTTGCCGACAACCAATATGTATGTTGTAATTATGATCTTTACACTAGTTGCTGCAGAAATTGGATTTCTACCATATAATTTTTTCCCCGCGCAAATTTATTTAGGGGATACTGGCGCGTTATTTATTGGGTTTATGATTTCAGTTTTCTCGCTATCGGGATTGAAAAATGCAACTTTTATTTCAGTTATCATTCCTGTTATGATTTTAGGAGTTCCCATTACCGATACTGTTTTTGCAATGCTTCGACGAATTCTGAATAAGGAATCCATTGCCCATGCTGATAAACGTCATTTGCATCATCGACTGATGCAAATGGGATTAACGCATCGCCAAACAGTTTTTGTTATTTATGGAATTTCGTTGATTTTTTCGTTTATTGCATTACTTTATCCAATTTCTCCAATTTGGGGTTCGATTTTGTTAACAATCGGAATTCTAATCGGTTTGGAGCTCTTTGTTGAAGCAATCGGGTTAGCCGGTCAAAATCGACGACCATTATTAAACTGGATTCAAAAAATTGTAACATCCACCACTTCCAAAGATACAAGTAATCGTTTGGAAAGTGAACGAGAAGAAAAGAAGCGTGTTGAAAAAATAAAAGCAGATCAAAAACAAACTGATAAGGCAGAAAAAAATGATCCGGCTGACGCTGGTAAAGAAAAAAAACAATCAAAAAAATAATCGTTGTGAACCGTTCAGTTTAGAAGCTGAACGGTTTTTTTACGATTATTTTCTAAAGGTTGCAGGTTCAAAATGACTTCAGTTACTGCTATTAAGTAGCTTAGTCAACTGAAATTAGGTTAATTGCCGTTCTCCGACTCACTTGGCCTGGAACGGGGTGGCATGATTTGAAGCCAAGCAGTTCACTTGTCTTCAAACTCGACCATTATCTAAGCAGCAAGCCACTAAGATAATTTCACCCCTGAGGCCCAAACGCCTCTAAACTGGGAAAGTCGTTGCTTTTAAGTAGTTCGCATAAAAGTTGCCAAAACAATCTTTGTATTAAATATAATAAGGTTTACAACTCGAAACAGTCTGGAAGCAAATGGGCTCAGTAGTGTCGTTTGTCTTAGCAATTTATTGCTTAGATAAAGGCCGAGCTTAGAGACGTGTATTTCGGCTCTAAGTCGTGCCCGCTACGTTCCAGCCCAATTTTGCTGGAAGACGACATTTAAACTAATTTAATTGTTGCTAACTCTTTTGTGGCAATTAATTAGGGAGAATTTTGTGCTTTCAAACTTTAGATTATTTTTTTAAAGGAACTTCATTAAATTGGGTGCCTAATTTTTGAAAGGCAATGTTACCGCTGAAAAGGTTTGTGAGAGTAGTTTCAAATTCAGTAATCTTGGGTTCTGCTACGGGAACCTGAACCGTCACTTTTTCACCATATTGACTATCGCTTACTTTAAAATGGTTAGCGTCGAGCCAGTGGACTAAAGAATCATGCTGAGCATATTCAATGGTTAAACTTAGTTTGATTTGTGAAACGAGTTCCACCAAGCCAATTTCTGTGAGTACCTGGGAAGTCGAATTGCTGTATGCCCGAATTAAACCACCGGCACCAAGCTTGATTCCACCAAAATATCGAGTTACCACAACCAACGTATTATGCACATTATTTTTTTGTAAAACTTCTAAAATAGGAACGCCCGCAGTTCCCGAAGGCTCGCCATCATCACTAGCTCTTTGAATATGGTCATCATTTCCCAACAGATAGGCAAAACAATGGTGATTGGCTTTATGATGTTGAGTTTTGATTTCCTGAATAAATTTTTGGGCTTCTTCTTCAGTTTGAATGCGAAATGCATTGGCAATGAAACGTGATTTTTTGATATCAAGTTCATGACTACCATTTTGAGCAATTGTAATTAAATGTTTGTCCATAAAAAAATAATTCCTTTCTTTTGCGTATTTTAAACCTGAGGAGAATAAATGGATAAATCAGAATTTTTTGGACGGCTGGTCTTAATGCCACGTGATTGGACAAACTTGGAAACTAGTTTTAAAAAATTGCCAACTATGCAAATTGCCGAGACGCGGGTTCGCTGTTTGCGATGTCATACATGGCATGATAAACAGGTGGCGGCGCTTCCACAAAATGAATTTTATTGTTCAGCTTGTATTCAGTTGGGACGAGTTTCAACATTAGAAAATTTTGTGACTCTGGAAGAGCCCAATCAATTTGAAATTTTAGATACTTATTTAACGTGGCAAGGAGAACTCACACCAAGTCAGAAAAGATGCTCAGAAGAGGTTTTGCGTGCCTTTAATCTTAGTCAAGATCATCTGTTGTGGGCCGTGACTGGAGCCGGAAAGACAGAAATGTTGTTTCCCGGGATTAATGATGCACTTCAAACTGGAAAACGGGTTTGTTTAGCGTCTCCACGAGTGGATGTGTGTTTGGAATTATTTCCGCGCTTACAAGCCGCATTTCAGGATGTCGACATTGCTTTATTACACGGACATCAAACTGATCCTTATCATTATGCGCAGCTCACAATTGCCACAACCCATCAACTACTAAGATTTTACCACGCATTTGATGTTTTGATCATTGACGAAGTGGATGCTTTTCCATATGCACAAAATGCCCAATTGTTGTATGCAACCAAACAGGCTAAGAAACAAACCGGAATGTGTTTATATCTAACAGCTACGCCTGGTGATATTTTATTGAAAAAAGTTAGGCAAAAGCAATTGGGTGTAAGCTACTTGCCACAACGCTTTCATGGCTTTCCCTTACCTGAAATTAAAACAAAGTTAGTTTTTAATTGGTGGAAAAAAGTTAAAAACAAAAGATTACCAAAGGCACTTAAAACTTTTCTTACTAATTGCCAACAAGCCAAGCGCCAATTTTTGGTATTTGTACCTCATATTAATCAACTAGCGGTAGTGCTAAAGGCAATTAATAAAGAGTTTCCTGATTTAAAACTGACAACCGTTTTTTCCGCAGATGAGCACCGACTAGAGAAGGTGCAATTGATGCGGGATGGCAGGATTGCGGGGCTCATAACCACAACAATTTTAGAACGGGGCGTAACTTTTCCTAAAATTGACGTATGTGTTTTGGGCGCCGATGATGGGACTTTTTCTTCGTCTGCATTAGTCCAAATTGCTGGGAGAGTTGGCCGAAATCCTAAACGGCCAACCGGGACGGTTTTATTTATTTGTAACGGTATTTCCCGTTCAATTAAACAGGCCCAACGGCAAATCAAATTTGTGAATCATAAAGCAAAGGAGGACGCATATGCAGTGTCTAATCTGTCATAGCATGATTCGGTTGTCATGGACGCTGAGTTATTTAATGATGCCGCAAAGATCAAAAACCGAAACTATCTGTATGGCGTGTCAGAAAACATTTCATGAAATCGACGAAGCCTCTGCATGCCCAAAGTGTGGAAGACAACAGGAATCACAAAACGTGTGTAAAGATTGCCAAAAGTGGCAGGCAAATGGTTCATATTACTATATAAATCATGCCTTGTATCAGTATGATGAAGCGATGAAGGCTTATATGCATGCTTACAAATTTCAAGGAGATTATCAATTAAGGCATGTATTTGATACCAAATTTTCGCAATTTATTAAAAAATTTGCTGTTTTTGATTTAATTGTGGCACTACCGATTGATAAAACTACGTGGACTACGCGGGGGTTCAATCAGGTACTAGGATTGATGGGAGACTTATCAAATAATGAGGTTCTTTACATGAAAAGGGACCGAGATGAAAAACGGCAATCTCAGAAGAAACGAAACGAACGTTTGCAAACTGGTAATCATTTTTATGTTGATGTAGAATGTCGGCAACAGATAGAAAACAAAAAGATTCTTTTAATTGATGATGTTTATACGACAGGGAGAACGCTTCGCCATGCGGCCGAAACTTTGTATAGGCAAGGATCCGATCGGGTAGAGAGTGTAACCCTTTGTCGATAACAATTAAAAAAATTTTGTTTTTTATTTGTTTAAAAGAGCGGTTTCATTTATAATGGAACTAAGCAAGATATTAGAAGAGTGGTCCTTTCGATATCGTGTTTGGGCGAGCACAAATGCTTGCTACTGAAGGGAGAGAAAATTTATGCTTGATTTTAATGTACGTGGCGAAAATATTGAAGTGACAGAAGCAATTAGAAATTATGTGGAAAAACGCATTAGCAAACTAGAAAAATATTTTGATAATAGTTTGAATGCTAAGGCGCATGTAAACCTCAAGGTTCATCCGGATAAGACAGCTAAGGTTGAGGTTACGATCCCACTTCCATATTTAGTACTGAGAGCTGAAGAAACATCACCTGATCTGTATGCAAGTGTTGATTTGGTAACTGATAAGTTGGAACGCCAAATCCGCAAATACAAGACAAAAATTAATCGTAAATCCCGTGAAAAAGGTTATAAAGGCGTTGAGGTTCCAGGTGCCGATCTTGATGTGGATGATAGTGACGAATCTGATTCAAAGGATTCGAAGTTTGATATTGTTCGTACCAAACGTGTTTCACTCAAACCAATGGATAGTGAAGAAGCTGTTTTACAAATGGATATGTTAAACCATGACTTCTTTATTTATCAAGATGCAGAAACTGATGAAGTTAACATTGTTTATCGACGCAATGATGGTCGGTATGGTTTGATTGAATCAGACGACTAATTATATAAACGAATAAAACAAAGAGCTGAACAGATTTAAAGCTGAATTTGGAGAGAGTCCAAGTTTACTTAGACCTGTTTCAGTTCTTTTTTGGTACATAAAATTAGTCACTTATTCAATACCTGTCTGGACTCTTAACTATTTTGTTTAAAAATGGTCTTAATAATGTTAAAATACTATATGGTCTACAAGAGTTTGGAATAATAAATATGTAATTTAAAAATAAAAATAGTCTAGATTTAAGAGAGGAACTATTGAATGGCTAATCTATTAAAGAAATGGGTTGAAAGTGACAAACGTGTGCAAAAGCGTTTGGATCGTTTAGCAGATAAAGTTGAAGCATACAAAGATGAATACAGTCAGTTATCAGATGCTGACTTACAGGCCAAGACGCCAGCTTTTAAGGCACGTTTAAAAGATGGGGAAACGCTTGACGATATTTTACCTGAGGCATTTGCGGTTGCTCGTGAGGGAGCAAAGCGAGTCCTTGGTTTGTTTCCATTCCATGTTCAAATCATGGGTGGAATTGTTTTACATGAAGGTGACATTGCCGAAATGAAAACTGGTGAAGGTAAAACTTTGACAGCAACCATGCCGGTTTATTTGAATGCCCTTGCTGGTAAAGGAGTCCACGTTGTAACAGTTAATGAATACTTATCTGGTCGTGATGCGACGGAAATGGGTGAGTTGTATAACTGGTTAGGTTTAAGTGTTGGATTGAATGTAGCCGAAAAATCACCTGAAGAAAAACGGGCTGCATATGCTGCTGATATTACCTATTCAACCAATAGTGAAATTGGGTTTGATTATTTGCGAGATAATATGGTGGTCTACAAAGAGGATATGGTTCAACGGCCTCTCAGTTATGCCATTATTGATGAAGTGGATTCCATTTTAATCGATGAAGCGCGAACACCATTAATTATTTCTGGACAATCCGAAAACGGTACTCATATGTATAAGCGGGCAGACCGTTTTGCAAAGACATTAACAGTTGATAAAGATTATAAAATTGATTGGGAATCTAAATCAATTTCTCTAACTGATAAGGGTATTGAAAAAGCCGAAAAATATTTCAACTTAAAGAACTTATATGATGTTGATAATGCTTCATTGACCCATCATCTTGATCAGGCATTACGCGCTAATTATATTATGTTAAAAGATAAGGATTACGTTGTCCAAGATGGCGAAGCACTTATCGTTGACAAGTTTACTGGACGAGTTATGGAAGGCCGGCGTTTTTCTGATGGCTTACATCAAGCGATTGAAGCTAAGGAAAATGTTGAGATTCAAGAAGAAACTAAAACTATGGCTAACATCACTTATCAGAACTTGTTCCGGATGTATCATAAATTAGCCGGGATGACTGGTACTGCCAAAACGGAACAAGATGAATTCCGAGAAATTTATAATATGGAAGTTATTTCAATTCCAACCAATCGGCCAATGATCCGTGATGATCGTCCTGACTTGCTCTATCCAACATTGGAAAGTAAGTTTGGAGCAGTTATAAAGGAAATCAAACAATTGCATGCCAAGGGTCAACCGATGTTAATTGGTACGGTTGCGGTCGAAACTTCTGAGCATCTTTCCCATCTATTGGATGAAGAAAAAATTCCCCATGTTGTTTTAAATGCGAAAAATCATGCCAAAGAAGCTGAAATCATTACCAATGCGGGCCAAAAGGGCGCAGTTACAATTGCGACTAATATGGCTGGTCGAGGGACTGATATTAAATTAGGACCTGGTGTTACAGATTTGGGTGGATTGGCTGTAATCGGAACTGAACGTCATGAGTCACGACGGATTGATAATCAGTTGCGTGGCCGTTCTGGTCGTCAAGGTGATCCTGGTATGTCACAGTTTTACTTGTCATTGGAAGATGATTTGATGATTCGTTTTGGTTCAGAACGAATCAAAAACTTATTACATCGTATGAAGGTTTCTGATGATGATGCTGTTATTCAAAGTCGCATGATTACCAAACAAGTAGAATCTGCTCAAAAACGAGTAGAAGGAAATAACTATGATTCACGTAAAAACGTTTTGCAGTATGATGATGTAATGCGGGCTCAACGTGAGGTCATTTATGGTGAACGTCAAGAAGTTATCTTGGCCAAGACTTCATTAAAGGATGTAATGGTTCCAATGATTCAGCGGACCGTTGACCAAGTTGTGGATGTTCACATGCAAGGCACAGAAAAAGATAAGTGGGATTTAGAAACAATTTTAGATTTTGCAAAATCTAACATGGTCAATGAGGATACGATTTCATTAGATGATTTAACAGGTAAGACACCTGATGAAGTCAAGAGCTATTTATTAGGTCGAGCCAAAGAAATTTATACCCAGAAAGAAAAGCAACTTTATGATCCTGCTCAAATGCTGGAATTTGAAAAAGTTGTAATCTTACGAGTGGTTGATTCTCATTGGACAGAACATATTGATGCGATGGACCAGTTGCGTCAATCAATTGGCCTTCGTGGCTATGGGCAACTAAATCCATTGGTTGAATATCAGCAAGATGGTTATCGGATGTTTGAAGAGATGGTATCAGATATTGAGTACGATGCAACTCGATTATTCTTGAAGTCTGAGATTCGTCAGAACATTCAAAGATAAATTAAGTAAAATACGTCACAGAGGAGGATTGGCCAAAACATAGTGTTTTGATTCCAATCCTTTTTTGCAGAAATATTTAAGGGGTTTAACAAAATGGAATTAAGCGAAGCAAAAAAACAAATTAAACAAATGCAAGAAGAAGTCGATGACTTTAGGAGGTCACTTTGACTTCGATAAATTAAGTGAAAATATATCGATTAATGAATCAAAAATGGGAGAGCCTGATTTTTGGAATGATCAAAAAAAAGCGCAAAAGCTTATTGATGAGACCAATATTTTAAAACAAAAATATGATCAATTTCATAGCCTGAAATCACAGGTAGAAGATTTAGCTGTAGCAGAAGAATTGCTTGAAGCGGAAGCTGATTCAGATATGCAGCAAGAATTTGAAAAAAACTTTGAGAGCACCCAGAAAGCTTTACGACAATATCGATTAGGCTTATTGCTTAATGGAAAGTACGATGCTAATAATGCAATTCTAGAAATTCATCCAGGTGCCGGTGGGACTGAATCTCAGGACTGGGGTGCCATGTTGTTACGCATGTACACACGTTGGGCTGAAAAACATCAGTTTACTGTGTCAATTGAAGACTATCAGGCAGGCGATGTTGCTGGGCTTAATAGTGTTAGTGTCGTGATTAGTGGACACAACGCATATGGTTACTTACTTTCTGAAAAAGGTGTTCACCGATTAGTTCGAATTTCCCCATTTGACTCTGCTGGTCGGCGCCATACATCATTTGCATCAGTGGATGTGATGCCGGAATTGGATGATTCTGTGGAAATCAACATTAATCCTGATGATTTGCGTGTGGATGTTTACAGATCTAGTGGTGCTGGTGGTCAGCATATCAATAAAACTTCATCGGCGGTTCGAATCACTCATTTACCAACAGGAATTGTAGTTGCAAGTCAAGCACAACGTTCTCAACTTCAAAATAGGCAGACAGCAATGTCTATGTTACGGGCCAAACTTTATGAACGTGAAGAACAGAAAAAAGCAGAGAAACGTGCTGCCATTGAAGGAAAACAGTTAGATATTGGGTGGGGGTCGCAAATTCGGTCCTACGTTTTTCATCCATATTCAATGGTTAAAGATCATCGAACCAATTACGAAACGGCCAATGTACAAGCTGTCATGGACGGTGATTTAGATGGATTTATCGATGCCTATTTACAATGGAAACTGCAACAGGAAAATCCGCAATAGTTTAGTTTTACAAACAAATGGAGGCAAAATTAATGAATGAAAAAATTCTGATAGTTGATGATGAGCCTTCAATTGTGAAACTAATTACGTATAACCTAAAAGATGCTGGTTTCGAAGTGGCCAGTGTTTCTACTGGTCTTGAAGCTTTAGATTGGTTACAAAAAAATCAGGCGAATTTTGTGATTATGGATTTAATGTTGCCAGGGATTGATGGGTTAGAAACGATTAAACGAATTCGAACAACGCAAAAAGAAATTCCAATCCTAATTCTAACTGCTAAGAATAATGAGCTAGATAAAATAGTTGGTTTTGAAATTGGAGCGGATGATTATTTAACCAAGCCTTTCAGTCCGCGGGAATTAGTGGCGCGAATTAAAGCTATTTTACGGCGAACACAAAATAGTCACCATAAAGATATTTCAACAAAGGTAGAAACAAAACGCAAAACAGTTGGACAATTAGTTCTTGATCAAGAGCGTTATGAAGTGTTTAAGGGCCATAAGAAAGTTGCTTTAACACCAAATGAATTTAAACTACTTGACTACCTATGGGAGCATGCAAATCATGTTCTAAATCGGGATACGATTTTAAATGCGGTTTGGGGTTACGACTATGCAGGACAAACACGCATGGTTGACATTCACGTGAGTCATTTACGTGATAAAATTGAAGATGATCCGAAAAATCCAAAATTAATTTTAACAGTGAGAGGCTTTGGCTATGAGTTCAACACAAAAAAGAATGCTGAATAGAACCGTACGTTTTTCTTTAACGAGTTTGATAGGAAATCTTTTGATGGCGTTTTTAGTATTAAAAGCGGTTCAAAAGGGACAACATAGTTTTAGTGCAAATGAAATTAACTATGTTTTATTGTTTGCCATCACAATATTTGTAACCTCGATTGAAGTTGTTGTTTATTACAGCAATTTACGCCAATCTCAGTTACGTCAAGATGCCTTGAACGAGAAGTTGCAAGAAGTTTTAAAGGGTAAAAAGGCTAGTCAAATTGTTTTGCCAAAAGATGATCCGTTTTATGAATTAACGATGACCGTTAATAAAATTGAATCTCATGATCGGCACCAAATTCACAACTTAACTAACCAGGGGAACGAATTAAAAGCGATTGTGAATAATTTACCAGTGGGAATTTTAGTTATTAATCGTCACCGGGAGGTTCAGTTGGCAAATCCGGCTACGGTCGATTTACTACAATTACAAATCAAGACTGATCCGCATCCTTATAAAATGGATATCAAACAAGCTGATCTTCAAGATTTGATTGAACGCACCTTTGAAACTAAAAAGGACCAGCATCAAACAATTCATTTAAAACGTGAACCGAGTGAAAAAGTTGTTGAGGCGATGGTTGTTTATAATAAACAAGTCCATCACCGTTTTGAAGTTGTTGTTTTGCTTTATGATATTACTGAGGCGTGGACAGTTGAACAAATGCAGCTAAACTTTGTTAGCAATGCCAGCCACGAGTTGCGAACTCCAATTACGGCAATATCGGGATTCGCAGAGACATTAATGAATGGTGCTAAAAATGATCCCGACAAATTGGATGAATTCTTGAAAATTATTCAAAAAGAAAGTCGTAAGCTCGTTCATCTAAGTGAAGATATTTTATCAATTTCGCAAACCCAATGGGATGGGCAAAGATCCTTAGAGGTTGAAGAGTGTGACTTGGCAACCTTGGGTCAAGAAGAAATTGATGTGTTACACAGAGGAATGCGACTGCATCAAGTGCAGGTTTCCAATCAAATTCCTAAAGGAACCAAAGTGCAAACGAATAAAGAACAATTAGGTCAAATTATTAAAAATCTTGTGGCCAACGGAATTCGGTACAATCGTCCCCAAGGTAACGTGACACTTTCGTATACAGAAAAAAAGAATCGATGGGAACTAATTGTGCAGGATAACGGAATTGGAATTGCTCCAGAAAATCAGCACAAAGTTTTTGAACGTTTTTATAGGGTGACTGCCGATAAGCCTGGTGAAATGATTAGTGGAACCGGCTTAGGACTACCTATTGTTGCAGAAAGTGTCAAAAATTTAGGTGGAGAAATTCATCTTAATTCCGAACCTGGGAAGGGATCTCAATTTATTCTATCGTTTCCCAAGGTTTTGCAACCACATACAGAGCTATAGAGCTAGATTCAAATGACAGCAGCTTGAAATTGAAATTAAATAATTGTATCCATATTTGGAAGAACAAAATTCTGAATGTGGATTTTTTTGTATCTTTACACAATCTTTACACGAACAACACGATAGCTAAACACATGGTTGATAAACTTGTGATTGAGGTGTTGAGAGGAGTTGAGATGATGAAACGAGTTGCAGGGCTGGCTTTTGCTTTGTTAGTTGGTTTGATTGGACTGGCAGGATGTGGAGCAAAGAATAATCAATCCATTACAGTTGTAGGATCCACTGCATTACAACCCCTAGTTGAACGAGCGGGGAGCAGTTTTCAAATGGCTAATCCCAAAATTAATATTACAGTTCAAGGTGGTGGTTCTGGGACGGGACTAAGTCAAGTTCAGGCCGGCGCAGTCACCATCGGAAATTCAGATGTTTTTGCAGAAAATCAGACTGGAATCAAATCGTATGCACTGGTTGATCATAAGGTGGCGGTGGTGGGAATTACACCGATCGTCAATAAAAAAGTATCGGTTCAAAACTTAAGTATGCAGCAGCTTACACAAATTTTTAGTGGTAAGGTGACAAATTGGCGGCAAGTTGGTGGTAAAAACCAAAAAATAACCGTAATTAACCGTGCTCAAGGAAGCGGAATTCGAAGCGCGTTTGAGACAAGTGTGCTTGGTAACAAGAAGGCCGTGCGTTCTCAAGAACAAGACTCAAACGGAACGGTTCAAAAAATTGTGGCGGCAACCCCAGGTGCAATTAGTTACACTTCGTTTTCCTACGTAAACGATCAGGTCAGAGCGTTGAATCTTAATCATGTGGCACCTAAGGCTAAAAATGTGATCGATAATCGCTGGTCAATTTGGTCTTACGAGCATATGTACACAAAAGGAAAACCTAATCGACCCACTCAACAATTTTTAGATTATATTCAATCACCAAAAAATCAAAAAGAGTTAATTACTAATTTAGGGTATATTTCTACGCATGATATGAAAGTCACCCGTGATCGTCACGGCAAAGTTCATGATTTGAAGAAAGGGGCGTAATCAATTTGGAAGATATTAAACGGCAGTTGACACATTCTTCTAAAGCAACTAAGCAAGATCGTTATGGCAAAGCAATTGCTTTCTTTTGTACATTTTTAATTGGTTTGTTAGTGGTATCAATCTTGTACTTAGTAGCTTCGCGGGGGTTAGCAACTTTCTTCAAGGATCACGTGTCCGTCTGGGATTTTTTGACGAAGCAAAATTGGAATCCTAGCCAAGTTGATAAGAATGGCTCACCATTGGTTGGTGCCCTTCCCATGATTGTTGGTTCGTTTTCTGTAACAATTTTTTCGGCTGTTTTGGCAACACCATTTGCGATTGCAATGGCGCTATTTATGACAGAAATTGAACCTCGCCGAGGAACTAAATTTCTTCAGCCAGTTATTGAATTATTAGTCGGAATTCCTTCAGTTGTCTATGGTTTTGTGGGACTCACAATTGTGGTGCCAGTAGTTAGAACGGTATTCGGTGGAACTGGTTTTGGAATCCTTTCAGGAACATTGGTTTTATTCGTGATGGTCCTTCCAACAATTACGTCAATGTATGTGGACAGTTTACGAGCAGTTCCCCGTTTTTACCGTGAGGCTTCATTGGCATTGGGGGCAACTCGCTGGCAAACAATTTACAAAGTTGTTTTACGGGCATCGATACCAGGCTTATTAACGGCGATTATCTTCGGGATGGCACGAGCTTTTGGAGAGGCTCTTGCCGTTCAAATGGTTATTGGAAACGCGTCATTACTGCCACACAATCTTATTTCACCGGCCTCTACATTAACAAGTGTACTGACAACGGGAATGGAAAATACAGTTATGGGTACGTTACCAAACAATGCGCTTTGGTCGCTAGCTCTCATTCTGTTATTGATGTCGCTATGCTTTAATTTGATTGTTCGTTACATTGGGAAGAAAGGGAGGATGGCCAAATGAATGCTAAAAAAATTGATAAATTGGCCACCGCAATTATTGGTTTCTTAGTTGGTGTGGTTGTCTTAATCTTGGTCGCCCTAATTGGGTATATCTTGGTTACTGGCCTGCCACATGTGTCATGGCATTTTTTGACATCACCTTCACAATCTTTTTTAAAGGGCGGTGGGATTGGTGATCAGCTATTTAATTCATTATATTTGTTGGTATTAACCCTTTTGATTTCTTTTCCAATTGCACTTGGCGCCGGGATCTATTTATTTGAATATGCACCACAAAATTGGGTGACAAGTACCATTCGGGTTGCTATTGAAGTTTTAAGCTCGTTACCTTCCGTAGTTGTGGGACTTTTTGGTTTCTTATTGTTTGTGATTGAGTTTAAACTAGGATTTTCAATCTTATCAGGTGCGATTGCATTAACTTTCTTCAATCTTCCGTTGTTAACGAGAAGTGTGGAAAACTCATTAGCATCTGTACCAAAATTACAAAGGGAAGCTGGACTGGCGTTAGGATTCTCCAGATGGCAAACGGTATTGGGAGTTATTTTTCCGGAAGCATTACCCGGAATATTAACGGCCATTATTTTAAGCGCTGGCCGAATTTTCGGAGAAGCAGCTGCATTAATTTATACAGCTGGACAAAGTGCTCCAATTTTAAACTTTTCCAACTGGAACCCGTTGAGTCCAACAAGTCCTTTAAATCCCATGCGGCCGGCCGAAACTTTAGCAGTCCATATTTGGAAGATTAATTCTGAAGGAATCATGCCAGATGCCAGTGCCGTTTCCGCAGGTGCATCCGCAGTCTTAATTTTGGCAGTCCTGATTTTTAATTTTTCTGCTCGCTGGTTAGGCAATCGGATTTATCGGAAAGTGACGGCATCAAAATAAAATGAGGTGTTTCAGATGAAAACTTATTCACTAACAGACAACTATGTGCATAAATTTGATCCAACAAAAACAGAAATTGGATTATCAACAGAAAATCTTCAGGTATTTTATGGCGATAATCATGCGATTTTTGATGGTACGTTACAATTTCGGAAGAATGCAATTACCGCAATGATTGGTGCATCTGGATCCGGAAAGTCTACCTTTTTACGATGCTTGAATCGAATGAACGATGACATTGCAACTGTGCAAGGGAAAATTATGTATCAAGATATCGATATCAATACACCAGAAATTAATGTTTATGAAATGCGTAAGCACGTCGGAATGGTTTTCCAAAGACCCAATCCGTTTGCCAAGTCGATTTTTAAAAACATTTCATATCCGCTTCGAAAATCTGGCATCAAAAATAAGCAGGATATTGCTCAGCGGGTTGAAAAAAGTTTGCGACAAGCGGCACTCTGGGATGAAGTGAAGGATGATTTGAATCGGAGTGCCTTGGATCTTTCCGGTGGTCAGCAGCAACGACTTTGTATTGCCCGTACCTTAGCCATGAACCCAGATGTCTTGCTATTAGACGAGCCTGCCAGTGCGTTAGATCCAATTTCAACTGGAAAATTAGAGCAGGCACTTCAAGAGTTACAAAAAAACTATACCATCATTATGGTGACTCACAGCATGCAACAAGCTTCCCGGATTAGTGACTATACGGCGTTCTTTCACATGGGTCACATTTTGGAGTTTGATCGAACGGAACGGATTTTTACGAGACCACGAATTCAAGCTACGGAAGATTATATTTCGGGAAATTTTGGATGAAGTAGTTTTGAAGATGTTTTGGGGGAAAAAGAGTGTTTTATAAAGTCCCTGCAAAGGAGAGAAAAGCATGGTAAATGTAATTACCACACATAATGTTCGTTTATATTATGGTGACAAAGAAGCATTACACGGCATCGATCTGGATTTTCCAAAACAAAAAATTACGGCATTAATTGGGCCTTCAGGAAGTGGAAAATCTACCTTTTTACGTTGCTTGAACCGCATGAATGACCTGACTCCGGGAGTGACGATTACGGGGAGCTTTAAACTGGATGGCAAAGATATCTATAGTCCGAAAACGGATGTGGTTGAGTTACGGAAAAAAGTAGGGATGGTATTTCAACAACCCAATCCATTTCCCTTTTCAGTTTTTGAAAATGTCGCCTTTGGCTTAAGGCTAGCTGGAATTCGAGATCGAAAACTAATTCAAGAAAGAGTCGAAACAAGTTTAAAACAGGCGGCTGTTTGGGACGAAGTGAAAGATAAATTGAATGATAATGCGTTGTCCTTTTCGGGTGGTCAACAGCAACGAATCTGTATTGCCAGGGTTTTAGCAGTGCAGCCGGAAATCATTTTGATGGATGAACCTACAAGCGCTTTGGATCCAGTTTCAGCAGGGAAGATTGAAGATTTGTTGCTTGATATTCAGGATAAATTTACCATTGCAATTGTCACACATAATATGCAACAGGCATCGCGAATATCAGATCGAACTGCGTTTTTCTTGGATGGTAAACTGGTTGAAACGGGTTTAACAAAGCAATTATTTATTGCACCGAAGCAAGAATCTACGAGTGACTATCTCAACGGAAAATTTGGATAATACAAGGAGGCTATTCATATGCGCGGAATTTTTGAAGATGAATTAAAAAAATTACATGGAAAATTCACGGAAATGGGTATTAATGTAAGTGAGGCCATTTATCGAGCTTCAAAATCATTTATCGATCATGACAAGGCTCTTGCCCAGCAAGTTATTGAACATGATGAACAAATTAATGAAGAAGAAGTTGATTTGGAAGATCAAGCTTTGATGCTAATTGCACTCCAACAACCAGTAGCAACAGATTTCCGAAGAATTATCATTGTATTGAAGGCTAGTTCTGAGTTGGAACGAATTGGTGATCATGCAGTTGGAATTGCTAAGGAATCTATTGAGCTAAAGGGGGAGCATCGGGTTAAATCAATTGAAACCGAGATTGCAGAAATGACTAATACTGTACGTTCAATGTTGGAAGAAGTATTGGATGCATATGTAAAAGAGGATGCAACTAAAGCAAAAAGAATTGCTAAGGACAATCAAAAGGTGGATGACGAATACGCGAGAGTTCGCGAGAAAACGGTGCAATCCATGAAAGAGGATGCCAAAGTAATTACTGGCAGCACAAGCTATTTAATGGTTGCTAGTTATTTAGAACGAATTGGAGATCACGTTGGTAATATTGCAGAGTGGGTTGTTTACAACAAAACAGGACATATCACGGAATTAACAACAGACCAGCATCCGGAAGTAAAATAATTTAATGAAACATAGCTTGATGGAGGCGAATTTAAGAATCTATCAAGTTTTTTAGTTTTTATAGCATATGTGTAAAAGTCTGTGTATAATTTCAATTAAGCAGATTGTAGCGTTTTAGTCTCTTAATGTGGTTAGCAGGTATATAATAGAAGAGGACTTGCCAATTAATATGTAGAGGTTAAGTTTGCCAATTAAGCTTCATAAGCAGTAGAATATAACTAATTAATAACATGAGGTGAATAAGTCATGAAATCAAATTCAAAACGAAAATTTACAAAATCTAATAGTCGCATGATATCCGGTGTTTTAGGTGGGATTGCTGATTATTTTTCTATTGATGCTTCAATTGTACGGCTTGTGTTCGTACTAATTACGATGGTTACCCATTTTATTCCCGGGGTCATTATTTATGCGCTTCTTGCATGGTTAATGCCTGAAAGCCAGGAGCAACGGCCAAGTGGATTTACAGAAAACTTCTTTTCAGGTTTTGGCCAGACCCAGCCAGGGGCACAATCTAAGCCTCGAAAACGAAAAGTTATCAAAAATGTGCAAGAAGAAGACGATCCATCAACTAAGCATCGGGATTAATGAGAGCGGTTTAAAGGCGAGTTGTGTAGCTATGATGCATTATGTAGCAAAGCAAAAAATCGCCTTTTTGGTGCATAACACATTTAGAGGAGGTAGTTTTTAAAATGAGGTTTTGGCAAAGAGTACTAGTTGATGCAATTTTATTTATTGCATTGGCAGGATTTTATCGAAACAGTGGTAGTTTTGTAGTCTCCAATGTCTGGGTAGCGCTTGGAGCTAGCTTAGTTTTGGCATTTTTAAATGCTTCGATAAAACCTTTTCTACAGCTTATATCTTTACCGATTACGATCTTAACACTGGGACTATTTAGCATTGTAATCAATGCGTTAATCTTGCAACTAACTTCAGTGTTGGTTGGCCCCGCTAATTTCTATTTTTCATCGTTCGGGATGACTATGTGGATTGCAATACTAATGTCTATTTTAAATGCGATTATTTCAAATTACTTTATTAGAAGTGCTAAATAACTTTTTATAAAATGATAGGGGGCAATGCTTTTGGCAGATAGCGTAAAGGTTTCAGAGCTTGTGAAATCGATCCGACTTGATGTTTATTCAGGTAAAGAGTTTTTAGATAAAAAAGATATTGTTGTAAGTGATATCTCGCGTCCCGGTTTGGAACTAACCGGGTATTTTAATTTTTATCCTCATGAACGGGTGCAACTATTTGGTCGAACTGAAATTTCATATGCAAAAGGTAGCATGACGAGTGATGAGCGCCTTGATATCTATCAACGAATGGCGCATGAAGATACGCCAGCGTTCGTGATTTCCCGAGGCCTACCAATTCCACAGGAACTAACAGTGGCGGCGAAAGCAAAAAATATTCCAGTTCTGGGTTCCGCTTTGCCAACTTCACGATTGTTGAGTAATATGACCAACTTTCTTGAGGGAAAGTTAGCTGAACGTCAGTCTGTCCACGGTGAACTTGTGGATATATATGGACTTGGAGTATTGATTACTGGAGATTCTGGTGTTGGTAAGAGTGAAACGGCGCTTGAATTGGTTAAAAGGGGGCATCGGTTGATTGCAGATGATCGTGTTGACGTTTATCAGCAAGATGAACAAACCTTGGTTGGTGAATCACCAAAGATCTTACGGCATTTGTTAGAGATTCGTGGAGTTGGTATTATTGATGTCATGAATCTGTTTGGTGCTGGTGCAGTTAGAACGGAAACGGATATTAATCTGATTGTGCATCTTGAAAACTGGAGCGATGATAAAAAGTTTGATCGGCTTGGAAATGGGCAGGAAACACGTAAATTCTTCGATGTTGAAATTCCTAGAATTACTATCCCCGTCCGTACTGGTCGAAATTTAGCGGTTATTATTGAGTCAGCTGCGATGAACTTCAGAGCTAAAAATATGGGATACGATGCAACCAAAGTCTTTGATGAAAACTTAAATGAGCTCATTAAAGATAATTCAAAAAAGAATTAAGCAGGAGATGGCGGTGTGAATTTATTAGTAGGCGCTTTGAACCCAATTGCATTAAAATTGGGACCAATTGAAGTTCACTGGTACGGAATTATAATTGCCAGTGCCGTTGTACTTGCTACTTTTTTAGCTGTACAGGAAGGCAATAAACGGCGAATTGATTCGGATGATATTTATGATATGATTTTGTGGGCCTTACCCTTTGCGTTAATATTTGCACGGGCCTATTATGTGATTTTTGAGTGGTCATATTATTCCAAACATTTAGATCAGATTATTGCCATTTGGGATGGTGGAATTGCGATATACGGATCCTTAATTGGTGCTGGATTGGTCGTTTTCTTCTTCTGTCGAGCAAAATGGATCCCCGTTTGGTTGATGCTAGATGTGGCAGGTCCAGTTGTTTTAATGGCGCAAGGAATTGGTCGTTGGGGTAATTTCATGAACCAAGAAGCGTTTGGAAGAATAACTTCGCTTCAATTTTTACAAAATTTACATATTCCTAATTTTATCGTGCAACAAATGTTTATTGATGGTGCTTATCGGCAACCGACGTTCTTGTATGAGTCAATTTGGGACATTCTCGGATTTATCTTGCTTATAAGCTTCCGGCATCGTAAGGGGCTCTTCAAACAAGGAGAGGTTTTCTTAAGTTATGTCATATGGTACTCATTCGGTCGTTTCTTCATCGAAGGTATGCGAACGGATAGTTTGATGATTGGCAATTTCATTCGGGTGTCACAACTCTTATCAGCTATTTTGTTTTTCGGCGGGATTGTGCTTTGGGCAGTTAGACGAAAAAGAATGCCAGATAACCCTTGGTATTTGGATGGAAACGAATTAAATCCTCAGAAAAGTTGAGTAATATCTGAGAATGTTGGATAATAGAAAAGTAAACTAAGAAATGATTAATTATAAGGAGTTATATTAATGTCTGAGAAAATTGCGGTATTAGGTGCTGGTTCATGGGGTAGTATTTTGGCCAATTTGTTAACAGAGAACGGAAATGACGTTCGAGTTTGGTCAAACGCATCCGACCAAGTTAAAGAATTAAACGAGAAGCACACTAATGAACATTATGTTCCGGGATTTAAATATTCGGATAAGTTAGTTGCTTATGATGATCTTGAAGCAGCTCTTGACGGCGTTGCCGTAGTATTATTTGTAGTTCCAACCAAGGTTATGCGTTTGGTTGCCAATGAAATGGTTGAGGTTTTGGAAAAAAATGGTAACAAACCAATTATTGTGCATGCAAGTAAAGGCCTCGAACAGGGGACACACAAACGTCTTTCTCAAGTTTTGGAAGAAGAAATTCCAGAACGTAATCGCAAAGCAATCGTTGTGCTTTCAGGACCAAGTCATGCTGAAGAGGTAGCTAAAAAGGATATCACTTTGGTTACTGCAGCTAGTTCAAATGAAGATGCTGCCAAAAAAGTTCAAAATTTGTTTATGAATAAATATTTCCGAGTTTACACAAATGATGATGTGATTGGTGTTGAAACTGGCGCAGCACTTAAAAATATAATTGCAATCGGAGCTGGAGCTTTACACGGATTAGGTTATGGTGATGATGCAAAAGCAGCCCTTATGACCCGTGGATTGGCTGAAATTAGTCGTCTTGGTGTCGCAATGGGTGCAAAGCCATTAACATTCATCGGTTTATCCGGTGTGGGTGATTTGATTGTTACAGCTACAAGTGTCCATTCACGGAACTGGCGTGCAGGCAATGAACTTGGTCAAGGAATGCCTTTAAAAGAGGTTATTGATACAATGGGAATGGTTATTGAAGGAATTCCTTCAACCCAAGCTGCATACGAGTTAGCTGTCCAAAACCACATTGATATGCCAATTACGAACGCAATTTATGATGTTTTGTATAACGGAAAAGAAGTTAAAACAGCGATTGATGAATTAATGGATCGTGAAGGAAAACCAGAAATGGAGTAAGACAACTTTTACAGAACATCTAGTTAAAAGGCTTTTAAATAAAAGGAGATTTACTTATGTCAGAAAGAGTTAGAAAAGCTATTATTCCCGCAGCCGGATTAGGAACAAGATTTTTGCCAGCAACAAAGGCTTCACCAAAAGAAATGTTACCGATTGTTGATAAACCAACGATTCAATTCATTGTTGAAGAAGCCAAAAAAGCAGGAATTGAAGATATTCTAATTGTAACCGGAAAGGGCAAGCGCGCTATTGAAGATCATTTTGATTCTGTGCCTGAATTGGAAAATAACTTAAAAGCTAAACATAAAGACAATCTTTTAAAATTGGTTGAAGAAACAACGGATATTAATCTATACTTCATTCGTCAATCACATCCCCGTGGTTTAGGTGATGCTGTGTTGATGGCTAAGGATTTCGTGGGTGATGAACCCTTTGTAGTTATGCTTGGTGATGACTTAATGGAAGACAAAATTCCATTGACCAAACAATTGATGAATTCTTATGATGAAACCCATGCATCAACTTTGGCGGTTATGCAGGTTCCCCATAAGGAAGTTTCAAAGTACGGGGTAATTAAACCTCAGGCCAAGATTAAATCTGACTTATTTAATGTTGAAAGCTTTGTTGAAAAGCCAAGTCCAGAAGAAGCACCTAGTGACTATGCCATCATTGGTCGTTACTTATTAACACCAGAAATATTTGATGTTTTAGCACATCAAAAACCTGGTAAGGGTAATGAGGTTCAGTTGACGGATGCAATTAATGAACTCAATAAAACTCAACGTGTGTTTGCCCATGTCTTTACTGGAAAACGATACGATGTTGGAAATAAGTTTGGGTTCTTAAAAACTAACATTCAATATGGCTTGAAACATCCAGAAGTTCGTGATGAACTTCGAGCATATATTAAGCAATTGGGTGCAGAATTAACTGAAGAAGATAAAGCAACAAAAAAATCTAAATAAAAAAACAAAAAAGTAATTCAAACTGGCAATTATCAGAAAATTCTGATGTTGCCAGTTTGCTTATGCTGTAGATATATAACTAACTTTTTGTAAGCAAATCGCTAGACTTTCAGAAAATAAAATAGTATATTGTGTTAAAACGTGAAAGAGAAGGTGCAAGCATTTGGCAAAAGAGTATGATGTCATTATTATTGGAGCAGGACCAGCGGGGATGACAACCGCGCTTTATGCTTCACGAGCCAATTTATCTGTCTTAATGTTAGACCGTGGCATTTATGGTGGGCAGATGAATAATACGGCAGCAATTGAAAACTATACGGGTTTTAAATCAATTTTGGGACCTGATTTAGCGAAAGATATGTATGATAGTTCAATTCAGTTTGGTGCCGAATATGCTTATGGCAGTGTTCAAAGTATTGAGGACCATGGTGATTTAAAAACAGTCAAAACAGATACCGATGAATTTTCGGGCAAAGCAATTGTGATTGGAACTGGATCTGAATATAAAAAATTAGGAGTTCCCGGTGAAGATACTTATAGTGGCCGCGGCGTTTCATACTGTGCAGTCTGTGATGGTGCGTTCTTTAAAGGTATGCATCTGATTGTTGTTGGTGGTGGTGATTCCGCAATTGAAGAGGGAATTTATCTCACTCAATTGGCTTCAAAAGTAACCGTTATTCATCGTCGAAATGAATTACGTGCTCAAAAGATTACACAAGAACGCGCATTTGCTAATCCTAAAATGGAGTTTGTCTGGGACAGCAATGTAACCGAAGTAGTGGGCGATGATCAAAAAGTAACCGGTGTGAAGGTTAATAATAACAAAACCGGTGAGGATAGTTTTATTGAGGCTTCTGGCGTGTTTATTTATGTCGGCAATCACGCAATGACGGATAATCTACACAACTTACCAATTCTTGATGAAAATGGTTGGATTCCAACTGATGATCACATGCGTACCAAAGTACCAGGAATTTTTGCAGTTGGTGATGTGCGTCAAAAAGACTTACGTCAAATTGCAACAGCAGTTGGCGAGGGTGGCATTGCAGGACAGGAAGTATTCTCTTATATCCAGGATTTAAAGGCTAAAGCAACAGCTAAATAGAAAAATGAATTAGGTTATTAATTTTTAATTTTAAGATGAGTTTCGGGAAATGATTTTTCCTGAGGCTTTTTTTTGGCTCTTACAGAGGTAATCACAACTTACTAAAATTGGGTGGGAACCTTAAGATTAGTCTA
Source organism: Pediococcus damnosus (assembly GCF_001611155.1). Classification (NCBI taxonomy): domain Bacteria; kingdom Bacillati; phylum Bacillota; class Bacilli; order Lactobacillales; family Lactobacillaceae; genus Pediococcus; species Pediococcus damnosus. The sequence continues at coordinate 737,844 of NZ_CP012294.1, read as the reverse complement.
TACCAAAGCAAACGCTTCAATTTTCAATCGTAAATGTTGTATACTAAAGCTGTAAAACAAAAAATATGCCAAATAGTTGGGGGTAACGACTTGAGTTGGAAAGAGACCTATCAGTCATGGTTGAAGCGTGACGATTTAGAACCAGGATTGAAAGAAGAGTTAAATGATTTAGAAGGACAGGATTCAAAACTAGAAGAAGCTTTTTATGCACCAATGGAGTTTGGAACGGCCGGAATGCGTGGGGTTATGGGACCTGGAATTAATCGCATGAATATTTACACGGTGCGCCAAGCTACTGAGGGGCTCGCAAACTTTATGGATGAGTTGGATACTAAAACGAAAAAACGAGGAGTTGCAATTAGTTTTGATTCCCGTTATCACTCAAAAGAATTTGCTCATGAAGCTGCGCATGTTCTAGGAGCTCATCATATTCCTAGTTTTGTGTTTGATGATATGCGTCCAACGCCTGAACTTTCTTATACGGTTCGTCATCTGAAAACTTACGCTGGAATTATGATTACAGCTAGCCATAATCCTAAACAATATAATGGTTACAAGATATATGGACCTGACGGTGGTCAAATGCCACCTAAAGAATCTGATAAAATTACAGAATACATCCGAAAAGTGACCGATATATTTGATGTTCCGGTAGCTAAGGAACATGAATTACGGCAAAACGGGATGGAAACCTTAATTGGTGAAGGTGTCGATCAGGCCTACCTTAATGAAGTCAAACAAATTACGATTAATCCAGATTTAATCAGCGAGTATGGAGCTGACATGAAACTAATTTATACTCCTTTGCACGGAACAGGAAAAGTTTTGGGAAACCGCGCACTGCAAAATGCCGGGTTTAGTGATTTTACAATTGTGCCAGAACAAGCTATTGCTGATCCTGAATTTATTACGACGCCTTTTCCTAACCCAGAGTTTGCGCAAACGTTTGATCTTGCAATTAAACTTGGAAAAAAGCAGAAAGCTGATTTGTTGGTAGCTACGGATCCTGATGCCGATCGGTTGGGTGCCGCAGTTCGTCAACCTGATGGTGAATATCAGTTACTTACAGGGAATCAAATGGCAGCTTTAATGTTGAACTATATTTTAACAGCCCGCCAAGAAAACGGGACCTTACCTGACAATGCGGTTGCCGTAAAATCAATTGTTTCCAGTGAATTGGCAACTAAAATTGCTGAAGCCCACGGCGTTGAAATGGTGAACGTTTTAACCGGATTTAAATTTATTGCCGATCAAATTCAGAGTTATGAGACAACTAAGGCCCATACCTTTGTGTTCGGATTTGAAGAGAGCTATGGCTATTTAATCAAGCCGTTTGTTCGCGATAAGGATGCTATTCAAGGAATTGTCATGTTGGCAGAGATTGCGGCTTATTATCGTAAACAGGGAGAAACGCTGTATGATGGCTTGCAGGATCTGTTTAAAACTTATGGGTATTATGCTGAAAAAACCATTTCTAAAGATTTCCCTGGGGTTGATGGTAAAGCTCAGATGAGTGCCTTAATGACAAAATTCCGAGAAGAAAAGCCAGCTAAATTTGCGGATCAACCAGTTGTTGCGTTAGAAGATTTTGAAAAGCAGTTAACAACTTATTCAGATGGAACAAGTAAAAAGATTGCATTACCAACTTCAAATGTGCTTAAATACCAACTTAAGGATGGCACATGGATTGCGATTCGACCATCTGGAACTGAACCAAAAATTAAATTCTATATTGGGACATCAGCAGACAGTAATAAAGCAGCTCAACAAAAAGTTGCTGATTTTGAAAAGGCAATTGATCATTTCATAGAGGCTTAAAACAGACTAATTGGGGGATTGCACATGGGAATTCATCAGTATATCAAAAGTTTAAGTAGTTTAGAGACATTGGTCCGGGCCCCTGGTATTTTTAAATATCAGAAACACTCTGTAGCTGAGCATTCTTTTAAGGTTGCTCAAATTGCGCAATTTCTTGGAGATGTTGAAGAAAACAGTGGGCAAACAATTAATTGGCAATCACTTTATGAAAAAGCTCTAAATCACGATTATAATGAGCGTTTTATTGGTGATATTAAAACGCCGGTGAAATATGCGACACCTAAATTACGGGCAATGTTGGCTGATGTGGAGGATTCTCTTTCAGAAAGCTTTGTAAATACTGAAATTCCGAGTGAGTTTCGAACTGCCTATCGCCGCCGTCTATCTGAAGGAAAAGATTCAACTTTAGAAGGTAAAATTTTGTCGGTAGCAGATAAAATTGATTTGTTGTACGAATCATTTGGAGAAATTCAAAAGGGAAATCCCGAATTAACTTACGAAGAAATTTACAAAGAAAGTCTAACAACAATTGTAAAATTTAAATCCATGGCTTCTGTCCAATACTTTTTAAATGAGGTTTTACCAGATTTACTTCGAGAAAAGTTTTCGGATCAAGAAAAGTTAGAAGAAATTACTCAACATATTGTTGGCTAAGGGTAACTATAAAAGTGGATATTTGGCCTGAATGTTTTTTTAAAATGTTGAATAGAAATCAGTTATTGTTTGAGTTGATTTTTGATTAAACAGGTTTATAGCGAAAGTATGTTCGGTATGTTAAAATTAAAGACACTGTTGTAAAGGAAGGCAATAGCTTTCCTTTTTTTGTGTGAACGAAATGGAGGCTTTCGCAAATGATTGATCGAGTTGATAATAATAAATTTGATTTGGTGTCAGACTATAAACCCACGGGTGATCAGCCTAAGGCCATTAAAGAATTAGTTTCCGGAGTTGATGCTGGTGAAAAAGCCCAAATTTTATTGGGGGCTACTGGAACAGGAAAAACATTTACAATTTCAAATGTCATTCAACAGGTCAACAAACCCACGTTAATTTTGTCGCATAATAAAACCTTAGCAGGGCAACTTTATGGTGAATTTAAACAATTTTTCCCTAACAATGCAGTTGAGTATTTTGTTAGTTACTATGATTATTATCAACCCGAAGCCTATGTGCCATCCAGTGACACGTATATTGAAAAGGATTCTTCCATTAATGACGAAATTGATAAGCTACGCCATTCTGCCACGAGTTCTTTATTGGAACGAAATGATGTGATTGTAGTTGCTTCAGTTTCGAGTATTTTTGGTTTAGGAAACCCAACTGAGTATAAAAATCATACAGTATCTTTGCGGGTCGGACAACAGATTGAACGTAATGATTTATTACGAAAATTAGTAGATATCCAGTTTGAACGCAATGATATTGACTTTCAACGGGGTCGTTTTCGTGTGCATGGGGATGTTGTAGAAATTTTTCCAGCTTCACATGATGAAAAAGCTTTGAGGATTGAATTCTTTGGTGATGAAATTGATCGGATTCGTGAAGTGGATGCGTTAACTGGCGAGGTTGTTGGTGATCGTGAGCATGTTGCTATCTTTCCTGCAACGCATTTTATGACGAATGAAGATCAAATGGAAGTTGCCATTAAGGGAATTGAAGCCGAATTAACGGATCGATTAAAAGTTTTAGAAGGCGAAGGAAAATTGTTGGAGGCACAACGTTTGAAACAACGGACAACCTACGATGTGGAAATGCTTCGCGAAATGGGTTATACAAGTGGTGTTGAAAATTATTCCCGATTTATGGATGGGCGTAAACCTGGGGAGCCACCATACACTTTGCTAGATTTCTTTCCCAAGGATTTTCTCATGGTTGTGGATGAATCACATGTGACCATGCCCCAAGTTAGTGGTATGTACAAAGGTGATCGTTCGCGAAAACAACAATTGATTGATTATGGATTTCGTTTGCCCAGTGCTTTAGATAATCGTCCGTTAACATTACAAGAATTTGAAAAGCATATTAATCAAATTATTTACATGTCTGCAACGCCAGGGCCTTACGAACAGGCGCAGACCAATAATGTGGTTGAACAAATCATTCGGCCAACGGGGCTGCTAGATCCTAAAATTGAAGTGCGACCAATTATGGGCCAAATGGATGATTTAGTTGGTGAAATTAATAAACGGTCCGAACGCAATGAACGGGTGTTTGTCACAACTTTGACCAAAAAAATGGCCGAAGATTTAACGGATTATTTAAAAGAATTAGGTATTAAAGTTGCTTATTTGCATAGTGATATTAAGACGCTTGAACGAACCAGAATTCTTCGTGATTTACGAACCGGAAAATATGATGTGTTAGTCGGAATTAATCTTCTCCGTGAAGGGATTGATGTTCCGGAAGTTTCCCTGGTGGCAATTTTGGATGCCGATAAGGAAGGATTCTTGCGGAATACCAGATCGCTTATTCAAGTTTCTGGTCGGGCAGCTCGTAATGAGCATGGTCAGGTAATTATGTATGCCGATAAGATGACGGATTCAATGCAGGCTACGATTGATGAAACAAATAGACGCCGTAAAATTCAAGAAGCGTACAATACAAAGCATCATATTACGCCACATACAATTAAAAAATCGATTCGTGATTTAATTGCCCCAACTAAAGAAACTACTGATACGGGTAAAAAAGACGATTTCTTGGAAACTGATTTTGATGACATGTCAACTGCAGACCAGAAAAAGATGATTAACAATTTAACTGAACAAATGCGATCTGCAGCTAAAAAATTAGACTTCGAACAAGCGGCAACATTACGTGATACAATAATGGAATTAAAGACCGAAATGGGCTAGGGGGAACGAATTTGGCAAATGATAAAATTGTCATCCATGGCGCGCGTGCACACAATTTAAAGAATATTAATGTAACGATTCCAAAGAATAAAATGGTTGTGATCACTGGTTTATCTGGTTCTGGTAAAAGTTCATTAGCCTTTGACACCCTATATGCTGAAGGACAGCGTCGGTACGTTGAAAGTTTGTCGGCGTATGCACGACAGTTTTTGGGTCAAATGGATAAACCTGATGTTGATTCAATTGACGGCTTAAGTCCGGCAATTTCAATTGATCAAAAAACAACTTCAAAAAATCCCCGTTCTACGGTTGGAACCGTGACAGAAATAAATGATTACTTGCGACTTTTGTGGGCGCGAGTAGGACATCCAATTTGTCCAAACGATGGGACGCCAATTACGAGCCAATCTGTTGAGCAGATGGTTAATCAGGTATTGGCATTGCCAGAGCGGACCAAATTGCAAATTATGTCGCCAATTGTGCGTCAAAAAAAAGGGCAACACAAAAAGATTTTTGAAAAAATAAAGCGTGAAGGCTTTGTTCGTGTACGAGTTGATGGTGAGATTCATGATATTGAAGAAGAGCTTGATTTAAATAAGAACAAAATGCATACCATTGAAATTGTGATCGACAGAATTGTGGTTAAAGAAGGAATTCGATCACGTTTATTTGATTCATTTGAAGCTGCACTACGATTAAGTGGTGGGTATGCAATGGCTGACATTATTGATGGAGAGCCCATTTTATTTTCTGAACATTATGCATGCCCAGTTTGTGGGTTCACAGTTGGTGAATTAGAGCCACGATTGTTTTCGTTTAATGCGCCATTTGGAGCTTGTCCGGATTGTGACGGGTTAGGAGTTAAGCTTGAGGTTGATTTGGATTTAGTTGTGCCGGATCCAAGCAAGACTTTACGAGAAGGAGCATTGGCGCCATGGAATCCAATTAGTTCTCAGTACTATCCGAGCTTGTTGGAACAGGCCTGTGATGCATTCAAAATTGATATGGATACGCCATTTGAAAAATTGAGTAAGGATCAGCAAGACTTTGTCCTTTATGGATCAAAAGGTAAAAAATTCCATTTTCATTATGAAAGTGATTTTGGTGGTGTTCGGGATGTCGACGCGGCTTTTGAAGGTGTAATTAATAATGTGGATCGCCGCTATCGCGAGACTAACAGTGATTTTACCCGGGATGTCATGCGTGGTTATATGCGTGAACTGACTTGCCAAACCTGCCATGGGTATCGGTTAAATCGCAAAGCCTTAAGTGTTAAAGTTATGGGTAAACATATCGGAGAAGTATCGGAATTGCCTATTAATGATGCAATGGATTTCTTTAATCATGTTGAATTATCTGAGCAAGAAACAACCATCGCAAAACCAATTTTGAAGGAAATCCGAGATCGTTTGACCTTTCTTAAAAACGTGGGTCTAGAGTACTTAACTTTAAGTCGTTCCTCACGAACCCTATCGGGGGGAGAAGCTCAACGAATTCGATTAGCTACGCAGATTGGTTCTAATTTATCTGGCGTTTTGTATATTCTTGATGAGCCTTCAATTGGGCTTCATCAGCGAGACAATGATCGATTAATTGGATCTTTAAAAAAGATGCGTGATCTTGGGAACACCTTAATTATTGTTGAGCATGATGAAGATACGATGCGAGCCGCCGACTATTTGATTGATGTTGGGCCAGGGGCTGGTGCCAACGGTGGTGAGATTATGGCTGCCGGGACGCCAGCAGAAGTTGAAAAAGTGCCCACGTCATTAACTGGGCAATATTTAGCTGGTAAAAAGTTTGTACCGGTTCCCTTAAAACGTCGTAAAGGTAATGGTAAAAAAATTACGATTAAAGGTGCAGCTGAGAATAATTTAAAGAATATTAACGTTGATTTTCCACTTGGCAAATTTATTGCCGTGACTGGCGTGTCTGGTTCGGGTAAGTCGACACTTATTAATACGATTTTAAAACGGGCGTTGGCTCAGAAACTTAACCATAATTCCGAGAAACCTGGGAAATATCGATCAATCTCTGGCGTAAAGAATATTGAAAAAATTATTAATATTGATCAAAGTCCAATTGGGAGAACGCCACGAAGTAATCCCGCAACTTATACCAGTGTCTTTGATGACATTCGTGGCTTATTTGCACAAACAAATGAAGCCAAATTGCGTGGATATAAAAAAGGGCGATTTAGTTTCAATGTTAAGGGTGGTCGTTGTGAAGCATGCAAGGGCGATGGAATTCTTAAAATTGAAATGAACTTTTTACCGGACGTTTATGTGCCTTGTGAAGTTTGCAAAGGAAAAAGATATAACTCAGAAACACTTGAAGTGAAATACAAAGGTAAAAGCATTGCGGATGTCTTAGAAATGACCGTGGAAGAAGCTTTAGATTTCTTTGAAGCAATTCCTAAAATTCGACGAAAACTCCAAACGATTGTCGACGTTGGTCTTGGGTACGTACAAATGGGACAATCGGCAACCACGTTATCTGGTGGTGAAGCTCAGCGCATGAAGTTGGCTGCTGAATTGCATAAACAGTCTGCTGGCAAGAGCTTTTATATTCTGGATGAACCTACGACTGGGTTACACACGGATGATATCAAGCGATTGTTGCAAGTTTTGCAGCGACTTGTTGATAAAGGCAATACTGTTTTAGTTATTGAACACAACTTAGATGTGATTAAAACGGCCGATTATTTAATTGATCTTGGTCCAGAAGGCGGTGCTGGGGGTGGCTCAATTGTTGCAACTGGAACACCAGAACATGTGGCTGAGGTTAAAGAAAGTTATACAGGTCAATACCTAAAACCGGTATTAGAACGTGATAAGAAAAGAACTACAGAGGTTTCAGCAACTGAGAAAAAAATATAGTTTATTATTGAAAAAGTCGAAACACCGAGATTAGGTGCTTCGACTTTTTTTGTGTGAGGAGAGCCATTTTTATTTGGCTGATCGCGATTTTGTTTGAAATTGGCTATGGCTAACAAAAAAAGCGGCTGGTTTAAAAAGGCACACCCGGTGTGTTATACTTAGTTATCATGAACGGGGGATATTGAAATGGCAGATGAAAAAATGCAACTAGTCATTATAACCGGAATGAGTGGTGCTGGTAAAACAGTTGCTATGCAAAGCTTTGAAGATCTTGGCTTTTTTTGTGTAGATAATATGCCACCAGCGCTTTTACCTAAATTTTGGGAGTTAGTGAAAGAATCAGGGAAAATCAGTAAGGTGGCGTTAGTTGTCGACTTGCGATCACGTGCATTTTATGACCAAATTTTGCACATGCTTACAGATGAAGAATCAGAGACAGCTGCAATTGACTCACAAATTTTGTTTCTGGACACCTCGGATAAAGAGTTAATCTCACGATATAAGGAAACCCGTCGTTCACATCCATTAGCAATGGAAGGGCGCGTGGTTGATGGGGTCCGCAAAGAACGGGAATTATTAGCGCCAATTCGTACGAATGCCGAATATGTCATTGATACAACGACCATGACACCACGTGAATTGCGAGAGCAAATTTTTGAAAGCTTTGGGACTGATGGGGCAACCGGTAAATTTCATATCGAAGTTGTTTCCTTTGGATTTAAATATGGACTGCCAATTGATGCCGATATTGTCATGGATGTCCGGTTTTTACCCAATCCATATTATGTACCCGAATTAAAAAATAAGTCTGGCTTAGACGACGCGGTATACAAATACGTTATGGATCAGCCAGTTACTGAAAAATTCTATAAACATTTTATTTCATTATTAAAATATGTAATGCCAGGTTATCAAAAAGAGGGTAAATCAACAGTGACGATTGCGATCGGTTGTACAGGTGGGCAACATCGTTCGGTAGCCATTGCAAAGCGTGTTGCTGAGGACCTAGATAAAGACTATACAGTTCATATTCAACATCGTGACATGAACAAACGGAAGGAAACTGTGAATCGATCATGACAAAGAAATATTCAGCGAAAAATCGCCCTAAGTTTGTGGTAATTGGTGGTGGAACTGGGTTACCAGTTATTTTAAAAAGTCTAAAAAAACAGAATGCTGATATCACAGCGATTGTGACAGTTGCCGATGATGGCGGTTCTTCAGGTATTATTCGAAATTATGTTAACGTTGTGCCGCCTGGTGACATTCGTAATGTCCTTGTAGCACTTTCTGATTTACCTAAACTAGAACTGGATATTTTTCAGTATCGTTTTAAGAGCAATGATAGTTTTCTTTCTGGACATGCAATTGGTAATTTAATTATTGCTGCTTTGTCTGAAATGAAATCAGGAATTTTTGCTGCTGTTCAAGAGCTTTCTGAAATGATGAAAATTGATGGGCATGTTTATCCAGCTTCTGATGAACCACTTGTGTTACACGCCGAGTTTACTGATGGTGCTCAACTGGCCGGCGAGTCAGAGATTACTGCGGCTCATAAAACGATAAAGCGCGTTTGGGTAGAGCCAACTTCTTGGAATGCAAACGAAAAACCACATGCAGTTCAAGAGGCCATTGATGCCATTTTGGCTGCTGATGAAATTGTTCTGGGGCCAGGAAGCTTGTTTACAAGCATTTTACCTAATTTAATGATTTCTAATATTGGTGATGCTGTTTTAAAAACAAAGGCAGAAGTCGTTTATATTTGTAATATTATGACTCAAAAAGGCGAAACGGATAACTTTACTGATTCAGATCATGTGCGAGTTCTTAATGACCATTTAGGCCAAAACTTCGTTGATACTGTTTTGGTGAATAATGCTAAGGTACCAGATAATTATATGGACTATGAACGATATGATGAATATTCTACTCAGGTTCAACCTGATTTTCAGGGGTTAAGAGCTCAGAACTGTCGGGTAGTTTCTGATGATTTTCTTTGTTTAAGAGATCATGGGGCCTTTCATGATGGTGATCGGGTTGCTGAAGAATTGTTTAATGTGGCTGGAAGCCCCAAAACATGTGACTAGCCAATAATTAGAATAAGTATAGAAGGAAGGGATTTTCGTGTCTTATGCAAGTGAAGTAAAAAAAGAGCTAACCGGGATAAAAGTTCATCCCAAAAACGCTAAAGCTGAATTAATGGCTCTTATTCGAATGAATGGATCAATTAATTTAGTGCATCATCAGTTGGTTTTAAGTGTGCAGACCGAAAATCCTGCCATTGCGCGGCGAATTTATACTTTATTAAAAGATTTTTATTCTGTCGAAGGTGAACTGATTGTTCGTCGTAAAATGAAATTGAAGAAAAATAACTTGTATATTGTGCGATTGATGACCAATGCCCAAGCTATTTTGGAAGACTTATCGATTTTAACAGATGATTTTCAAATTAACGAAAAGGTACCAGATGGGCTGTTAACAAGTGAGGGTGAAGTTCGTTCTTACTTACGAGGGGCATTTTTAGCTGGAGGCTCAGTTAACAATCCCGAAACCAGTCGCTATCATCTAGAAATTTATTCTTTGTATGAAACACATAACGCAATGCTTACGGAATGGATGAATCGTTATAATTTGAATGCCCGCTCAACGGAACGCCGCAGTGGATATATCGTTTATCTAAAAGAAGCAGAACGAATTGCCGATTTCTTATCTTTAATTGGAGCGACAAACTCCATGCTAAAATTTGAGGATGTGCGTATCCTGCGTGATATGCGAAATTCTGTTAATCGCTTGGTAAATTGCGAGAATGCCAATTTGACGAAAGTAGCCGATGCTTCAAGTAAACAAATTAATAATATTAAATATATTGATGAAACGGTGGGAATTGGAAAACTGCCACCAAAATTGCAAGAAGTGGCACGAGTGAGGCTGGATAATCAGGAAGTTAGTTTGAAAGAATTGGGTGAACTAATTCCCAGTGGGGTTATTTCCAAGTCGGGAATAAACCATCGATTACGAAAATTAAATGAGTATGCAGATAAACTACGAGCTTAAGCTTGTGGATATAAAAAAAGGACAACGAGTTTAAACTCGTTGTCCTTTTTTGTAGCTAAAGCTATTTCTTTAGATCGGCATTATTTTTCATAATTCCGTCAATCAAACCATAATCGACTGCTTCTTGAGCCGTTAAATAATGATCACGATCAGTATCGCGATTAATAACTTTTAATGGCTGACCAGAATTGTCAGATAAAATTTGGTTCAATTGTTTACGTGTCTTCAAAATTTCAGTTGCGACAATTTCAATTTCAGTTTGTTGACCTTGAGCACCACCAGATGGCTGATGAATGAGTACTTCTGAATGAGGTAAAGCAAAACGTTTGCCCTTTGTACCAGAAGAAGCCAAGACACTAGCCATAGATGCTGCCATTCCCATAACGATTGTTTGAACGTCAGATTTGATGAAGTTCATCGTATCGTAAATAGCAAGGCCGGCAGTTACAACACCACCAGGAGAATTAATGTAAAGATAGATATCTTTATCAGAATCCTGGGCGTCAAGAAATAAAAGCTGGGCAATAATTGAGTTAGCAACGTCATCATCGATGGCACCGGAAAGCATAATGATTCGATCCTTTAATAGACGGGAATAGATATCATAGGCACGTTCACCATGTGATGATTGTTCAATAACTGTTGGAACTAAGTTCATAACTTAGTAGCCTCCCTTTAAAATTAATTTTTATTTTATTAGTTCATCACTAATATAGTAATAGCTTAACTCCAAGGTCAAAAAAGGTCAAACAATTTTGCTTACGTTGAGAATTATCTTTTTATGAATTTGCGTAAGACCCTTTATAATTGGTTACGGAAGTGAATTGACAAGCAAATTTATAATACATCAAATGTACATGTGTTTGTAAAAAAGCAAAATAAAAAGACTGTAGTTAAGCAGTCTTGAAATTAGAATTTATAATCGGGATGGATCCAAAAATCAGCATCTATAAATTACAAATTGATTTGAATTGATATTGTTTGACATCTAATTGGTAGTGATTGATAATTAGAAGACTGTGAACGCCCTTTCAACAGGGCTGTGACAGCACTTATAGTAGCATTAAAACTATTACTAATAAATCAGGATACAAAAAAATGCGCCATGCGGGAATCGAACCCGCGTCTCAAGAACCGGAATCTCACGTGCGATCCACTACACTAACGGCGCAAACTACTTTTTAATTTTACTGTATTCGCTTTGAAAAAACAAGTTATTAAAAAAGAGGTGGTTAACTTGGCTCTGCAACAAGGTCTTCATCAACATCAAAAACAGGCACAACGTTTAGCAATGACGCAGACTTTGCAACAATCAATTCAAATTTTTCAATACAATGTTGAAGAATTACAAGATTTTTTAAATCAAAAGGCTCTGGAAAACCCATTGATTGACGTGTCAACTAGTCGCGAAGACTTACCAATTGATTCTCGGCCAAGAGCATCCACTCAATCCAGTGATGAAAATTATATGAATCAGATTCCAGATGATACGCATCAGTCCTTATTTGAATATCTTTTGGACCAGATTCATCTCACACTGCGGGACACTCCGTTACGTAATTTAGTTTTATTTTTACTGGAATATATTGATCAAGACGGTTATTTAGAAATATCAACTGAAGATGCGATGGAAAAAACAGGTAGCAATAAGGTGGACGTGATTGATGCGGTTACCTTAATTCAACAATTAGATCCGCCGGGCGTTGGAGCAAAGGATTTACAGGAAAGCTTGCTTCTTCAGGCTGAGGACGATGACTGGGCGCCTGAAAATGCAATTACCATTTTGAAAGATAATTTTAATGAATTAGCAAATAAAAAATGGACACTAATTGCTAAGCAGCAAGGGATGACTTTGGCTGAAATTCAAGATGCTTTCGACTATATCCGTACGCTAACACCCAACCCAGGGGCTCGTTTTAGTGATGAGGGACCTCAGTATATTTTTCCCGATTTAATTGTAGAAAATGATGCAGGAAAATTAACTGTTCGAATGTCGCGATCAGCTAAACCAAGCGTTCATTTTCAACAGCACTATTTTCAAAAAATGTTGCAACGTAAAGACGAAGAAGTAACACGATATGTTAAAGATAAAAAGAAAGAGTTCGATTGGATTTCTAGAAGCCTTGAACAAAGGGAAAGCACAATTTTGCGTGTTGGGAAAGTCTTAGTGGAACATCAACAGGATTTCTTTCTTGAAAAAACAAAAGAATTGCGACCATTCTTGTTACAAGATGTTGCACTAAAATTGGGCTTGCATGAATCAACGATTAGTCGTGCTGTCAATGGAAAGTATTTGCAAACGCGATTTGGCACTTTTGAACTGAAATCATTTTTTAGTAGTGCAGTTGCCAAAACAGACGCTTCACCAGAGGGATTATCGGTAGACACGGTAAAGCAACTTCTCCAAAAATTTATTCATGAAGAAGATAAACAAAAACCATTATCGGATGCAAAAATCGTTAAACAATTAGCAGCTCGAAAGATTGAAGTCTCACGAAGGACAGTTGCAAAATATCGCGAAAGTTTAAATATTCCGTCTTCTTCAGCTAGAAAGCGGTATGAAGCGAATTAACTATAGCTAGATGGAAACGTTTGATAATGTCTAGTGGTTTGAGTTGCATTGAAGGACAGCTCCTGATATAATTCAATATGTAAGCGAGTGGTATACAACCGAAAAAGTCATTTGATTAGGTGTATGCCAATTATTTTGAATTAGTTGGGTCGTTCGGTGACACATATGGACGGCTTACGTCCCAATTGGAAGCAGAGAGATCATGCGAAACGAGATAAAATGGTTAGAAGCAATTGCACCAGATATGGTTGACGTTTTCTTAAAGCGTTTTTCAGTTCTGCGGTCAGTTGCACTAATGGCTCCCATTGGTCGACGAGCTTTAGCTGCTCATCTTAATATGAGTGAGCGTGTCTTACGAACGCATACAGATATGTTGAGAAAGCTGGGAATGATTCAAAGTTCTCCGGCAGGGATGATGTTGACTAGCGAAGGACAAGCTGCTTTGACCGGACTAAGTGCCATGGTTGACAGTATGTTGGGATTACAACAGTCCGAACGAGAGTTGGCACAAATCCTAAACATTGATCGTTGTTTTATCGTTTCTGGTGATAGTGATCGCCAAGATCGAGTTCTTGATGGAATGGGAACAATTCTGAACGATACACTTGCAAAATTGTTACCAGAGGGTAATAATGTAATAGTAGTGATGGGCGGAAATACAATGGCACAAGTTGCTAAAGAATTTTCCCCAGAATTATCCAATAAAAGACAACTTACTTTTGTTCCTGGACGTGGTGGTATGGGTCAGTCGCTTGCAATGCAGGCGAATACAGTTTGCTCGATTATGGCAGAGCGTACACATGGTGAAAGCCAATCAATGTATGTGCCAGAAAAATTGAGTCAGAAAAGCTATCAACCATTATTAGAGGAGCCAAGTGTTCAATTAGTTTTGGGACTTATTAAGCAGAGTAATGTTGTGATTCATGGGATTGGTCGCGCCGATGAAATGGCTGAGCGCCGAGAAGTAGATCCAAAGATTCTGCATCTTTTAAAAGATAAGAATGCAGTTGGTGAAGCTTTTGGTTGTTTCTATAATCAGCAAGGTGAGATCGTCTATCGGGTACCTCGAATTGGATTGCAATTTGAGCGTATCAATTCAATCGATCATGTTTTTGCAGTTGCAGGTGGGCATACAAAAGCTCAAGCAATTCGCTCTTACATGAATTTAGCACCTCAACAAACCTATTTGGTTACTGATGAGGGTGCTGCAAACTTGATTTTAAAAAAGTAATGTTTTTAACATCACTTTTTAAAATAAAATATATTTTTTTTGATTCCTAAAGGAGGAAATCTTAGTATGACTGTAAAGATTGGTATTAATGGTTTTGGACGTATCGGTCGTTTAGCTTTCCGTCGGATCTATGAATTAGGCGCAAAGTCAAATGATATTGAAGTTGTGGCTATCAATGATTTGACAAGTCCAGCAATGTTGGCACATTTATTGAAGTATGACTCAACACATGGCACTTTCCCTGGTGAGGTTAGCGCGACAGATGACTCCATCATTGTTGATGGCAAGAAATACCGTGTTTACGCAGAACCTAAAGCACAGGATATTCCATGGGTTAAAGCTGATGGTGTTGATTTTGTTCTTGAATGTACAGGTTTCTATACATCAAAAGCAAAGGCACAAGCTCATTTGGATGCCGGCGCAAAACGTGTTCTGATTTCTGCTCCTGCTGGTAATGATCTTAAGACTGTTGTTTACAACGTTAATGATGACGTTTTAACTGCAGATGACAAGATTGTTTCTGCTGGCTCATGTACAACAAACTGTTTAGCACCTATGGCTTACTTCTTAAACCAAGAATTTGGTATTAAAGTAGGTACAATGACAACAATCCATGCTTACACAAGTACACAAATGTTACTTGATGGCCCAGTTCGTGGTGGAAACTTACGTGCTGCTCGTGCTGCTGGTGTTAACACTATTCCTCATTCAACTGGTGCTGCTAAAGCTATTGGTCTTGTAATTCCAGAATTAGTTGGTAAATTACAAGGACATGCACAACGTGTCGGTGTTGTTGATGGTTCATTAACAGAATTAGTTGCAATCTTAGGTAAGAATGTTACAGCTGACGAAGTTAATGCTGCAATGAAGAAACATACAGAAAACAACGAATCATTTGGTTACAACGAAGACGAAATCGTATCTAGTGACGTTATCGGCACAACATACGGTTCAATCTTTGACCCAACACAAACTGAAGTTACAAGCGCTGGAGACAATCAATTAGTTAAAACTGTTGCTTGGTACGACAACGAATATGGCTTCACTTGCCAAATGGTACGTACTTTATTGAAGTTTGCTACTCTCTAGGATTAAATTAATCTTTAAGTTTGCAGATTTCAAAACCGTCTAACGGTTTAAGGCGGAGGGAGGCAAACTTCCTCCGTCTTTTTTTATTGATAATACATTAATTTCTTAAATTAGGAGGAATAACTTTGGCTAAATTAACAGTTTCTGATTTAGATGTTAAAGATAAAAAAGTTTTAATGCGTGTGGACTTTAATGTTCCCGTTAAAAATGGTGTGATTGGTGACGACAACCGAATCGTTGCTGCATTACCAACAATCAAATACATCATCGAACATGATGGTAAAGCAATCTTGTTCTCACATCTTGGCCGTGTTAAAACGGAAGATGATAAAAAGGCTTTAACAATGCGTCCAGTTGCTCAACGTTTGTCTGATCTTTTAGGCAAGCCAGTTACTTTTGTGCCTGCAACCCGTGGCAAACAATTGGAAGATGCTATTGCTGATATGAAAGACGGAGATGTTCTCTTATTTGAAAACACTCGTTTTGAAGATCTTGATGGCAAAAAAGAAAGTGGCAACGACCAAGAACTTGGCCAATATTGGGCTTCACTTGGCGACGAGTTTGTAAATGATGCTTTTGGTACTGCTCATCGTTCACACGCTTCTAACGTGGGAATCGCTACAGCTATGAAAGCAGCTAACAAACCTGTTGCTGCCGGATTCTTGATGGAAAAGGAAATTAAATTCCTTGGAAATGCTGTTGATAATCCAAAGCACCCATTTGTTGCTATCTTAGGTGGTGCTAAGGTTTCTGATAAGATTGGTGTCATTGATCATTTACTTGATAAAGCTGATAAAGTTATTATCGGTGGTGGTATGACATATACATTCTATGCTGCTAAAGGCATGAAGATTGGTACTTCACTTGTTGAAAAAGACAAAGTTGGACTAGCAAAAGAAATCTTGGACAAAGCTGGTGACAAGATTGTGTTACCATCTGACAGTGTTGTTGCTGAAAAATTCGATAACGATGTTCCTCATAAAGTAGTTGAAGGAGATATTCCTGATGGCTATATGGCACTTGATATCGGACCTAAGTCAATTAAAGAATTTGAAGATGTTTTAAAAGATGCTAAGACGGTTGTTTGGAATGGACCAATGGGTGTATTCGAAATGAGCAACTATGCTGAAGGAACTCTTGAAATTGGTAAGTTCTTAGGTACATTAACTGATGCAACCACAATTGTTGGTGGTGGTGATTCAACTGCTGCTGTTAAACAACTTGGCGTTGGCGATAAGTTAACTCATATTTCTACTGGTGGTGGTGCTTCACTTGAGTACCTCGAAGGTAAGGAATTACCAGGAATTGCTGCAATTTCAAACAAATAAGCTTCACAACAGGATTGAATTGAATTTCAATTCTTTTCTGCTGTCTGAAAAGAATTTGTTATAAATGAAAGGAAGTATTATTTTGCGTACACCAATTATTGCTGGAAATTGGAAAATGAACAAGAACCCTAAAGAAACAACTGAATTTGTTAATGCTGTTAAGGATCAACTTCCTGAAAGTAGCAAAGTAGAATCTGTTATCGGTGCTCCTGCCGTTGATTTACAAGCTTTGTTAGATGCAGCTAAGGGTACAAACCTTAAAGTAGCTGCTGAAAACTGCTACTTTGAAGATGAAGGTGCTTTTACTGGTGAAACTTCACCAAAAGTGCTTTCTGAAATGGGCGTTGATTATGTTATTATTGGTCATTCAGAACGTCGTCAATACTTTGGCGAAACAGATGAAGACATCAATAAAAAAGCTAAGGCAGTTTTTGCTAACAATATGTTACCAATCATTTGCTGTGGTGAAACTTTAGACCAACGTGAAGCTGGTCAAACCAATGAGTGGGTTTCAGGCCAAATCACAAATGCACTTAAAGGTTTATCTGCAGATCAAGTGGCTTCACTTGTAATTGCTTACGAACCAATCTGGGCAATTGGAACTGGTAAAACAGCTTCAAGTGATCAAGCTCAAGAAGTCGTTCACGTCCTTCGTGAAACTGTTGCTAAGTTATATGACCAAACAACAGCTTCTAAAGTTCGTATTCAATACGGTGGCAGTGTTAAACCTGCTAACGTTAAAGAATTAATGAGCAAAGAAGACATCGATGGCGGTTTAGTCGGTGGTGCAAGTATGGTTCCTGAATCATTCTTGGAATTGGTTAACTTTAACGCTTAATTTTTAGGCGGAAGTGTAATACAATTGAGTTGTAACAGAATTTATTAAATTTAGTGAGGAGAAATTACAATATGTCACTTATTACTGATATTTATGCACGTCAGGTTTTAGATTCACGTGGTAACCCAACTGTTGAAGTTGAATTATATACAGAAGATGGCGGTTTCGGCCGTGGTATCGTTCCTTCTGGTGCTTCAACTGGTGAACATGAAGCTGTTGAGCTTCGTGATGGCGACAAGAGCAAGTTCATGGGCCAAGGCGTAACCAAGGCTGTTGACAATGTTAACAAGTTGATCGCTAAGAAGATCGTTGGTTATGAAGTAACTGACCAATTAGCTATCGACAAGGCTATGATCGACCTTGATGGTACTCCTAACAAAGCTAAGTTAGGTGCAAATGCAATTCTTGGTGTTTCTTTGGCTGCTGCTCGTGCTGCTGCTGATGAACTCCAGGTTCCTTTGTACAATTACTTGGGTGGATTCAATGCTCATGTTTTACCAACACCAATGATGAACGTTATTAATGGTGGTAAACATGCAAACAATGATGTTGACTTCCAAGAATTCATGATTATGCCTGTTGGTGCTCCAACAATTACAGAAGCAATTCGTTGGTGTTCAGAAACATTCCATAACTTGAAGAACCTTTTGAACGAAAAAGGCTACTCAACAGCTGTTGGTGATGAAGGTGGATTTGCTCCTGACTTGAAGAACAATGAGGAACCATTCGAAATCCTTGTTGAAGCTATCAAGCGTGCTGGTTACAAACCAGGCAAGGACATTGCAATTGCCTTTGATTGTGCTGCATCTGAATTTTACAATGCAGATACAAAGAAGTATGACTTAAAGGGTGACGGCAAGTCATATACTGCTTCAGAATTTGTTGACTTACTTGATGGTATCGTTGAAAAGTACCCAGTTGTTTCTATCGAAGATCCTTTGGATGAAAACGAATGGGAAGACTGGAAGATGGCTACTGACAAACTTGGCAAGAAAGTTCAAATCGTTGGTGACGATTTATTCGTTACAAACACAGACTACCTTGCTAAAGGTATCAAGATGGGCGTTGGTAATGCTATCTTGATCAAGTTGAACCAAATTGGTACATTAACAGAAACTGTTAATGCTATCGAAATGGCAAAAGAAGCTGGCTATACAGCAATCGTTTCTCATCGTTCTGGTGAAACAGAAGATACAACCATTGCTGACTTAGTTGTTGCTTTAAATGCTGGTCAAATTAAGACTGGTTCAATGAGTCGTACAGAGCGAATTGCTAAATATAACCAATTGATGCGTATTGAAGATCAATTAGGTGAAGTTGCAGATTACAAGGGTATCAAATCATTCTACAACTTGAGCGAACAAGCACGTAACGCAATTACAAACAAGTAATTTTACGTTTATAAATAAGTTCGTTAAGAGTCATTCGGGTTATTCCGGATGGCTCTTTTTTGTGCTGCGTGTTATCTTAAAAAAGAGTAAAATGATGGTAATTAATACTTAAGATTAGGGCTTTTATACATCAAATGGTTTGCCACCGTTTAGTTTTTGATAATCGGCAACAAGCAGTTTTAATGATTGATCATGATGGATTTTCTCTTTTTATAAAAAAGTGTGGTTTCATTTTCACATAATGGAGAAATTTTGTAGTAACGGTGGTTCAAGTCCGTTTTGGATGTGTATAAACAAAAAATCGGATTTGCTATCTGATTAGTTACTGGGCCGATTTAAAAATAAAAACGAGGTTATACAAATGTCAAAAAGTTATATTTTGGCCATTGATGAAGGGACTACAAGTACACGAGCCATTATTTTTGATCATGCTGGTCAAAAAGTGGTTGAGGCTCAGAAAGAAATTTCACAAAAGTTTCCTAATCCTGGCTGGGTGGAACATGATGCAAATGAAATTTGGGATGCCGTGTTATCAACAATTGCGGACGCGCTAATTAAATCACGGATCCAACCATCGCAAATTAAAGGAATTGGAATTACAAATCAACGTGAAACAACTGTAATCTGGGATAAGAAAACTGGGTTGCCAATTTATAATGCGATCGTCTGGCAATCACGACAGACGGCTGATATTGCTAATGAGTTGATTTTGGCGGGATATCAAAAAGAGATTCATGAAAAAACTGGTTTAATTGTGGACGCTTATTTTTCTGCAACGAAAATTCGTTGGATTTTAGATCGTGTGCCCAATGCGCAAAAACGTGCAGAAAATGGCGAGTTGTTATTTGGAACGATTGATACCTGGTTAGTTTGGAAACTTACTGGCGGAGCTGTGCATGTTACGGATTATTCCAATGCCAGTCGAACAATGCTATATAATATTTATGACCTTAAATGGGATACCGACATTTTGCAGCTTTTAAATATCCCCAAAACTATGTTACCGAAAGTAAAACCCAATTCTGGTATTTATGGCTATACAAGGGATTATCACTTTTATGGAAGTGAAGTCCCTATTTCTGGAATGGCTGGTGATCAGCAGGCTGCCTTGTTTGGGCAAATGGCTTTTGAACCAGGGATGGTCAAAAATACATACGGGACTGGGGCCTTTGTTGTGATGAATACAGGCACTAAACCACAGTTATCTGATCATAATTTACTGACCACAATTGCTTACGGAATAAATAATCAAGTTTACTATGCATTGGAAGGGAGCATTTTTGTTGCGGGATCGGCCATTCAATGGTTGCGCGACGGCATGCAATTATTAAAAACTTCGGAAGAATCGGAGCAAGCCGCACTTAATTCAAAGGACCATAACGAAATTTATGTGGTACCGGCGTTTACTGGACTGGGGGCGCCGTATTGGGATTCTGTCACGAGAGGATCTGTGTTTGGAATCACGAGAGGAACAACCAAAAATGATTTTATTAAAGCCACGCTGCAGTCATTGGCTTATCAATCACGAGATGTTGTTGATACAATGAAGCAAGATGCCGGGATTGAGATTCCGATGCTTAAAGTGGACGGAGGCGCTTCTCATAACAACTATCTGATGCAATTTCAGGCTGATATTTTAGGGATTGAGATTGATCGAGCGGCAGATCTTGAAACTACTTCATTGGGTGCAGCGTTTTTGGCGGGTCTGGGCGTTGGTTTTTGGAAAGATATTGGGGATATTAAAACTATTTATCAAAGTGGTCAGAGCTTTTTACCGAAAATGAATTCAGAAGAGCGTGAAAATTTGTATTCTGGCTGGCAAGAGGCCGTACAAGCTGCTCGGATGTTTAAACACCAGCCGTATCGAAAAAAATAAATTATAAATAAAGTTAAGCCAAACATACGTAGTTAATTGGCTTAACCTTTTTTTAATTAAAGTATTTTCGTGCTAAACTAAACAGTGATGTTTTAAAATTTATAAAAATGAGAAGTGAAATGATATGCAATGGCAAGCCCAGCCAACCAAAAAACAAAGAGTTCCCGATCGCACACGGTTAACTTATATTCTACAGGGATGCCTTACAGGAGCCATTGCCGGGTTAGTAGTCAGTGTTTTCCGTTTGGCAATTGTGAACGGCTTGAAACTAATGACAGTCGTTTATAAGCAGCTTTCGGTGCATCTTGAGTTAATCCCAGTCTGGTTACTTCTCATGTTGCTTGTCGCCGTTGTGGTTGGTTATATGGGACGCCAGTATCCGGAAATCAAAGGATCTGGAATCCCACAAGTGGAAGGACAACTGGCTGGAAATTTAGAATATGCCTGGTGGCCAGTGTTATGGCGTAAATTTATTGGTGGAATCTTATCAATCGGTTCCGGTCTGTTTTTAGGTCGGGAAGGACCATCAATTCAGTTAGGAGCCACGATTGCGCAAGGCTATGCAGAGGTAACGCATCAGACGGAATTGAAACGGCGTGTCCTGATTGCAAGTGGGGCAGCAGCCGGATTATCAGCTGCATTCAATGCACCAATTGCCAGTACATTATTTGTGCTTGAAGAGGTCTATCACAATTTTTCGCCACTGATATGGACAACAGCTTTGGCTAGTGCGATTGCTTCAAATTTTGTTTCTACGGTCTTTTTTGGATTAACACCTGTTTTACATATTGTTTATGCCCGGACGTTGCCACTGACGATGTATCCGCACTTACTATTATTAGGTATTTTTCTCGGTGTGATGGGATTTGTTTACCAACGTGTTCTACTGAAAATGGGTGATTGGTACGCTTATTTGACGAAATTACCAAGTTGGCTGTTTGGAATTGTGCCTTTTGTTTTGGTTATTCCAATTGGAATTTTAACTCCTAATTTGTTGGGTGGTGGCAATAATATTATTCTAGCAATTGCCGCCCATTCACCGGCTTTAATTGTGTTGGTTGGCATATTTGTTCTGAGATTTGTATTTTCTATGATTTCTTATGGATCAGGATTGCCAGGTGGGATTTTCTTGCCAATTCTGTCATTAGGAGCAATCCTTGGGGCAATTTATGGGAAAGTTATGATTCAGTTAGGCTGGATGCCATCTGCTTATTTGGTTAACTTTATTATTATAGCAATGGCAGGCTATTTTGCTGGAATTGGGAAAGCACCGTTTACTGCGATTTTACTGATTACGGAAATGGTCGGCACGCTCCATCATTTGATGCCACTAGCTGTTGTTTCGATTACTGCCTATTTGGTGGTCGATCTCATGGGCGGCGCGCCAATTTATGAATCGTTGCTTCATAAAATTGTGAAACCAAAAATGGCGCAAACAGGTGGTAAACTTGATCGGGTGGAGTTCCCGATTTTTGCAGGATCGGATTTAGCAAATCATCAAGTGCGTGATTTTAAATGGCCAGAAAATAGCTTGTTAATTGCTGTTCGTCGTGGTGAACGCGAAATTATTCCCCACGGTGATACATTGTTGCAGGCTGGTGATACATTAATTGTGACAACCGGGCATCAAAATCGTGGAAATATTTTACGCAAGCTAAAGAAGCTGCAATATAGTCAGATTGATAGTTGAGGGACAGAAAAATTTTAATAATCGGGAAAATTATCCATAAGACTGGAAAAAAAGCTAAACTATGATAAAATATAGAGGATATATACTACAAGATTTTAGGTAGGAGGTCGCTACTTGTATAATTTTTTAATGACAACATTATTAATTGTTTCAGTTTTGATTATCATTTCGGTAATGATGCAGCCAGCAAAGACAGATAATGCATTGTCTTCATTTTCTGGTGGGGCAGATGACCTTTTTGCCAAGTCAAAACCGCGTGGATTCGAAGCGTTTATGCAAAAAGTCACATTAGTATTAGGAATTATTTTCTTTGCCGTTGCGATTGCAATGATGTATGTTTCTTCTCACTAATGATTAAGCCTCCTGTGTTTTGCAGGAGGCTTTTAATTAAGGCAAAGAACAAATTAAAATTTGAGGTAAAAGATGGAAACAAATAAAATTCAAGCTGCAGTAAGTAGCTTTTTAAGTCAACATCCTAAAGAGAGTTTCACTGCTGAAGAAATTTTTCAGCAACTGAATCTTGAGGGCGCAAGTGTTTTTAACATTTTGGTTAAAGAACTTGCAGTGATGGAGCGTTCAAAACGCGTCCATATCACGGAACAGGGAAAGTTTACCTTGCCTATTCAACAAGATCAACAGATTGTTCATGGTGTATTCCATGCTAATGACCGTGGTTTTGGTTTCGTAGCCATTGATCCAGAAATTCCTGACGTATACATTAGTGAAGATCATACAGCATTTGCTTTGAATCAAGATGAAGTTGATGTTCGGATTACTCGTGCGGCTAAACCGGGTGACGCTAAGGGGCCTGAAGGGGTCGTAACTAAAATAACAGAACGTAATTTTACGCAAGCAGTTGGTGTTTTTCAGTCATCTGGTGCAGATCCTGAAAATGGTGTCATTGGTGAAATTCAATTAAAAGACAAGAAGTTAGCTTCTTATCATTTCGATGTTCTGGCTTCAGGAATTAAACCCCAAGATGGAGCAGTTGTCACAGCTGAAGTAACTCAGTATCCAACTTTAAAACATCCTAAATTAATGGCAGGACTTGCCACGGAAACAATCGGATTTAAGGATGATCCCGGTGTCGATATTCTTCAGGTTATTTATCAACATGAATTACCATATGAATTTCCTGATGATGTTAAAGAAGAAATCAAATCAATTCCAGAATTTGTTACCGATGAGGAAAAGGAAGGTCGCAAAGACCTAACTGATGAGACTGTGGTAACGATTGACGGGGATGATTCTAAAGATTTTGATGATGCGGTTGGCGCATATAAGATGTCCAATGGCCATTATCATTTAAGCGTTAATATTGCTGACGTAAGTCATTATGTTAAAGAGGGTTCTCCTCTGGATCATGAAGCTTATCGACGCAGTACCAGTGTTTATTTAACTGATCGAGTAGTTCCAATGTTGCCACGGAAGCTTTCAAACGGAATTTGTTCTTTGAATCCTGAGGTGGAGCGCCTGACAATGACGTGTGAAATGGAAATCGATGAGAACGGTAAGGTTGTTAATCACAAGATTTATCCAAGTGTGATTAAATCAGATGCTCGAATGACTTATGCAAATGTGAATAAGATTCTTGAAGCACATGATGAAAAGACACGCGAACGGTATGCAGATTTGGTACCAATGTTTGAAACAATGGGCGAATTGCATAAGATTTTGCTAAAGCGTCGGAAACGTCGTGGCGCTATTGAGTTTGATGACAATGAAGCTGAAATTATTGTCGATGAAACTGGTCATCCAATTGATATTAAACTGCGCGTTCGTGGGACTTCTGAACGAATGATTGAATCCTTTATGTTGGCAGCCAACGAAACAGTTGCACAACATTATTCAGAACTCAAAGTTCCATTCCTGTATCGAGTTCATGAAACACCTGACAGTGATCGCATGTTAAAATTCTTTGAATTCTTAACCAATTTTGGCTATACAGTTAAGGGTAGTCCAAAGAATATTAAACCAAAGATGCTCCAGAGTGTTCTGAAGCAGGTTGCTGGAAGTAAGGAAGAACCCATGATTTCGATTATGATGTTGCGTAGTATGAAACAGGCAAAATATTCGGAAGATTCTTTGGGACATTTTGGACTTGCGGCTGAATATTATACTCATTTCACTTCACCAATTCGGCGTTATCCAGATATGTTTGTGCATCGTTTGATTCGTCATTATGCAGAAGACGGAACGAGTGAAGAGTCACAAGCTCAATATGTAGAAAAAGTGCCTGAGGTTGCAGCACATACTTCTAAACTTGAACGTCGCGGAATTGATACTGAACGTGACGTAGATGGCATGAAGAAAGCCGAGTATATGGGTGATCATGTCGGTGAAGAGTTTAAGGCTGTTGTGAGTTCTGTAATGAAATTCGGTTTGTTTGTGGAATTAGATAATACTGTTGAAGGACTTGTCCACATTAGTCAGATGAAGGACGATTACTATGAATATGTCGAAAACCAGATGGCATTGGTGGGGCGAAATACGCATCGCACATACCAAATTGGTCAAGAGATTGAAGTGAAATTAGTTCGTGTGGACAAGGATCAACGAGAAGTCGATTTTGATCTCTTGCATCCTGAAAATACGCCAACTAGTGAAATTCAGTTACCACCACGTCAATTCCGTAATGGCGGAAAATACAAGGGTGGTAATCATCAAGGTAGTCACAACAAGAACTTTAACAAAAAGTCTTCAAATAACTATCGGAATAATTCTGCTAGAAACTCTCATTCAACAAATTCACATGGTAAGCCATCATCTTCAAAAACTTATGATCGGAAAAAGTAGGAGTGATGTTTAAATGGCAAAGGCAAGAACAAAGCATCGAGATCCGGCCTTAGCTCAAAATAAAAAAGCTCGCCATGATTATATAATTTCACAAACCTTTGAGGCTGGAATGGTACTGACCGGAACAGAAATTAAATCGGTTCGCGCTAGTCGGATCAACCTGAAAGATGGTTATGTACAAATTCGTAATGGCGAGGCAATCCTGATGAATATTCACATTAGTGAGTACACAGAGGGTAACCAGTTTAATCATGATCCTTTACGAAACCGTAAATTATTATTGCATAAAAAGCAAATTGCGGAATTGGCAGAGCAAACCCAAAATAAAGGAATTACCATCGTACCTTTAAAGGTTTACTTAAAGCACGGTTTTGCCAAGGTTCTAATTGGCGTGGCCAAGGGTAAGCATGAGTATGATAAACGTGAAACCCTTAAGCGTCGTGATCAGGAACGTGAAATAGCTAAGGTCGTTAAACGGTACCGTTAAATTGTTTATAAAAAGTGTGGATATCTACTATCAATATGATAGTTAGATATCCACACTTTTTTGTTATTGATTAAGTTTCTTATGTTGTCTTCGAGCAATTGCTGGCATAACGCATCCCAAGGCCAAAAGAAATCCTGGCGTGGCAATGTTCATAGCCAGTTCCTGCCAATAGGTAAAGGAACTTGGTAGAACATCCTGAGGAAGAATTCCAAAGGTGGCCGCAACAAATGTAATCATAAAACACCATAGAGCCACGAGGTAGGCGGCCCGATCATTTTTAATAAAAACATATGCTGATTTGTATTTCTGTGAATTTTTTCGAAGTTGCATAAAGGCAAAGAAAATCCAACAAGTGACATAAGGTGACACAATGCCGTTCAGGTTTAATAGCCAATTGAAAATTTCATTCATGTCAGGAAGAAACACGCCCATTAAAAGAATTCCAGCACATAAAGCAGAAGTGAGAATGTAACCATTAATTGGCCGACCGTTACGATTAAGTTTCAGTAGTTGCCGTGGCATGAATCGTTTGCCCGTATCCAAAATTAGCATTCTGGTCATGGAATCTAACAATAAAGCTAGTAGGGCAAACATATAGAGAAG
This sequence comes from Pediococcus damnosus, assembly GCF_001611155.1. NCBI lineage: Bacteria > Bacillati > Bacillota > Bacilli > Lactobacillales > Lactobacillaceae > Pediococcus > Pediococcus damnosus. The sequence goes on along the minus strand of NZ_CP012294.1, from coordinate 711,337 downwards.
CTGAGCAATTGAAAATAAAAACAACATGGAGTGGCCTAACCCAATGTGGCGGCCGACGTAATCAAACGCATAATAACTACCATTCATTTTTAAATCAACGGGAAGATGATGATCATTAAAGAAAACGCCCAGTGAAAATGAACCAAAAATTGTTAGAAACCCAGCCATTATAGTTAACATCATGATTGATTTTGGAAAATCACGTTTTGGATTGCGCATCCGGGTAACGTATGGGGCGACTAATTCAGAACCACTTGTGGCGTAAATCAACAAACCAAGGGTAGAGAAGAAGTGTAGATCAATCTTTGGTGTAAAAGTTGATAAATGTAAAGGTGCAGAAGCAATGTGAGTGCCGTGAGCTAGATTTATGACCGTTAAAACAACGAATAAGATAGTCATAATAAACATGGCACCACCGCCCAATACATTGAGCACCTGCAAAGAATTTTTGATGTGGTTCTGCAGCAGAATAAAAATAACAAAAACTAGAAAGGTAAGTAACGCAAACATTGCATTTGACATATGTTCTTCCATTGAGTTATTGCCATTAATTAACCAACCAAAAGCAACAACGACAGAATTGGTAGTATCAACTACGTAGGGGATGGATGCTGCCCAGTACGTCCAGGCCGTGAAATAGCCAAGGGTGTCACCACTAGTTTCTCGAACCCAAGAGCTGAGACCACCACCTGAACTGCTGAAAGTGGAGCCTAATTGGCCAACCATTAAACCATAGGGAACAACATATAGCGCAAATAAAATCACCCAAGTGGTAATGACGCCTAAACCCTGGTTTTTAAAATTATAAATAATGTCATCAAAGCCAATGACATTGACAAAGGCCATAAGTCCAAGGACCGGCCAACTAATATACTTTGTATTTTTCATATTCCAATTCCCATCTAAAAATCATTTAATTTTAGCATAGATTTAAGGCTGCACGCTATAAAAACTTGAAGCGAAAATGAAACTTTTCACTTCAAGTTTTTAAGATGGTCGTTTATTTAATTTTTAAAAATTAAACAGTCATTTTTAGATGATCATAATTATGATTAGCCACGACTTGAACCCGATCTTTTTTAAAGCCAATCCGCTTATAGAGTTTTTCAGCCTGGGGATTTTCAAAATCAACTAATAAGCCAACTTCATTAGTGTGAACTTGTTTGGCAATTGTTGGCAGGTAGTTTAAAAGCTGCGTACCAATTCCTTCACCGCGATGGCTAGCGTCTACACAAAGTGTGTTTAGATACCATTCATCCTCATCTGCTTCATGATCTGAAAAAATCACTGTTTTTTCAGGAATTGCTAATTCAGCATAATAACGAGGGAAGACGTCAAAGAGTTGTTGTTCAAATTTACCAACATAGCCAAACATCATACCAAGAACTTTATCGTGATCCTTAGCAACAATGAGGTTAGCCATTTCGCCTTGATATTCGGGTGAAGCAAAAGTCTTTTCAAAGAGCTGGGTTAGTTGGTCATCGCTTAATTCGTGAAGAGCTGGAAGTTCCATTTCCTCTAGAATCACTTTAACTAAAGTGACAACCTGAGGGACATCTTTTATTTGAGCATTTTTTATTTCCAAAATAATCCTCCATTATTCAATCAGTTTATTTTTATCTTTTTTATGTTTATGAATATTATTAAAACTTGTTTCACCATTTTGTAGCCGCCACCCTGGAATTGCGGATCGGTTTTGAACGCCTGATTTACCGTTTCTTTTAGACCAACGATCCAAAATTGCAGCAATACAAATACAAACCGGTTCGGTTGCTTCAGAAGTAATGGTTAGTTCGTTATAAGTGTTTCCGCATATCAATTTCATGATCTGTTTTCTACCACTATAAACGTGATGCAATCCTGTTCGAAGATTACCGGTGATAAACCATTTTAGTTTGCTTACATACATGAATTCATGTATTAAACCAAATGTCTTTGAAATTGAACCGATTTTCTGACCGTTAAAGAAAATGTCAAACTTGGGGAAAAGGCCGACTGCAACTTGCTTGATTTCAGCCAACAACTCACCATCTGTGCTATAGACAGAAAGCGCATCATGGCGGATCCCCCATTTACCGACCATTAAATAACAAGGGTTATTGTAATCATCATAGATGACGGTGGCACCCTTATTTTTTGCATCTTGATGTTTTACATAAAGCCTGCGCATAAATTTTCACCCCTATAACAGTGACCCTATTATTGACGGTTTGTTTTAAGTTGTTCCAATATAGCCTTACCAACCCCATTTTCATTGTTTGAAACGGTTAAATGATTGGCTATTTTTTTTATTTCAGTATGCGCATTTTCCATTGCATAACTGGTATCAGCAATTTTTAGCATTGAAGCATCATTTAAATTATCGCCAATCGCCATAACTTGTGACATGGGAATATTGAGACCATCAGCAAAATGTTGTAAGGCGATTCCTTTTTGTGCACGCACGTTGTTGATTTCAATATTAGACTGTGAGGATGAAGTAATGGCTACTTCGACCTTTTTATTAATTTTATCAGCCACAGGTTGTAATTTCTTCTGACCGTCGTTTGAAAAAGCAATAATTTTTAAAATTCGTACGTTTTTATCATCAATTAATTCTTGATAGTCATCTACGTAAGAAATGTCCATTAGTTCAACGCGAGCCGAAGCCAATGTAACGGCCAACTTAAATGGGGTATCAGGGTTGGTGTTTGAAAGTAAATCAGCAAGGTTCTGGATATGCATTGAACGACTGTTAGAAACTACGCCATCAATTGTGACAATTTCATAATATAAGTGGGCTAAGTTTAATTCGCGCATGATTTGTGTGACGGCTGCGCGATGAAGAGGAACCATATCCAGTGCTTTTCCATCGACATCATAAACAGCAGCGCCATTCAATGTAATCATGGGAGCTTGAATCCCAAACTTTTCGATCAGCGGTTTGGCTTCCGAAAGTTGACGACCAGTTGCCACAACAAAATGAACACCTTCATTTTGGGCTTGTTTAATCGCAGCCGCATTTTCTTCAGAGACTTCCATCTTTTCGTTGAGTAAAGTGCCATCCATATCAGAAGCAATTATTGAAATCATATTTACACATCCTTATCAGATTTATATATCTTCAGTTTAACATGAACCCTCGTTTTTTTTTAGTCATAACATAACGGCATTTAATGTTATTAAAACAATTTTAGCTATGCTAGAATGTGAGGAGAGGTGCAAAAATGAAAACGTTTATTCATAATGACTGGCAAGAAGTTTTGGGACCAGAATTTGAAAAAGCTTATTATAAAAAATTACATGATTTTTTAAAAACTGAATACAGAACTCAATTAATTCATCCGGATATGTTTCATATTTTTGAAGCATTTGAATGGACGCCATTTAGTGAAGTTAAAGTTGTTATTTTAGGACAAGATCCTTATCATGAACCAAATCAGGCTCATGGATTGAGTTTTTCAGTGTTACCAGGGGTGCGAATTCCACCATCTCTACAGAATATTTATAAAGAATTGCAAGATGACTTGGGGATTAAACCAGTTTCGCATGGTTATTTGGAAAAATGGGCTAAGCAAGGCGTCTTAATGCTTAATACTGTTTTAACAGTTCGCAACGGCCAAGCATTTTCACATAAAGGAAAAGGTTGGGAACAATTAACGGATGTAGCAATTGAAAAGTTGTCTGCCCGTGAAATGCCGGTCGTGTTTATTCTTTGGGGTAAGGCTGCCCAAGCTAAAATTGAATTGATCGATACCGATAAAAATATTGTAATCAAATCGGCACATCCAAGTCCATTTTCTGCCTATCATGGCTTTTTTGGTTCCCATCCATTTTCAAAAACAAATGCGGCCTTGGAAGCATTGGGAGAAACTCCGATTGACTGGCAATTACCAGAACATGTTGAAGTGGCTGAAGAACCTGAGAATAAGTCTCAGCAAACGAGGTAAATTATGTTTACAATCAAAACAAATCAAGCAGATGAAACCGAAAAGATTGGAGATCAACTTGCTACAAGTTTGAAGCCTAATGATGTTATTTTGTTGGATGGCGATTTAGGTGCTGGCAAAACGACCTTCACAAAAGGATTAGCCAAGGGATTAGGGATTAAACGTTATGTAAAAAGTCCAACTTTTACCATTATTCACGAATATCGAGAGGGTCGCTTACCTTTATTTCATATGGATGTTTATCGTCTTGAAGATGGTGGTGGTGATGATCTCGGTTGGGATGAATATTTTTATGGTGATGGGGTATCGGTTATCGAGTGGTCCCAATTTATTGAAGAGTATCTCCCAGATGAATATTTAAGAATTACGATTAGTCGTAATGATGAAAGTGATGATCAGCGGATTTTAAAATTTGAGGCGCAAGGTAGTCGTTATGCAACGCTTCTAAATGATTTTAAAAAGGATATAAAATGAGTGATGAGGTCAGAATTGTAGAGGCTGAAGCTGGGGATGCAAAACAGGTACTAGATTTGTTGAAACAATTGGATCAAGAAACGGAAACTTTTACGGTTGAAGATGATTTAGATAATTTAACTGTTGATACGGAAAGTCAGCAACTAAAAATTATTCAAGCAAGTCGCGAAAATCTTATTTTACTGGCAAAGTACCAAGGGCAATCAATTGGATTGGCAACAGTCATGAAAAGTGATACTGATGAATTTGGTGAAGTAGGTGTGGCTGTTTTATCTGATTTTTGGGGACAAGGCTTAGGAACTGCGTTGATGGAAGAGACCCTTACTTGGGGAGAAACTTTTAGTTGGCTTTCAGGATTGGTATTAACAGTGCAAGCTAGAAATGTGACTGCTGCTCATATTTATACAAAACTGGGATTTAAAGAGATTAAACGCAATAAAAAAGGATTCCGTGATAAAAGCGGGATCCTGTTTGAAACGATTGATATGAAATTAGCCTTTAATTAGCCATGCGAATCATTGGTTTGAGTTGTTCGGTGCCGAAGTTGTTGGCTTCATATAGTAAAATGTTTGCACATGCCAAACTATCATCTAAGGCATTATGATGGTGATCAAGTTCAATTCCCAAATGTTGGCAAACGGTATCTAGTTTATGGTTTTCAAAATCTGGGAACAACTTGCGACTTGTACGCACGGTATCAAGGGTCAAATAGTGGGTGCGCTGCAAGCTGTAGTGTTCAAGGCAGCTTTTTAAAACACCATTATCAAACGGAGCGTTGTGGGCCACAACTAGTTGGTTAGACTGAAAAAGTGGATTAATAACTGGCCAAATCTCAGGGAACGTTGGTGCATCGGCCACATCATCTTCGTGGATCCCATGAATTTGGACATTTCGCCAGCTAAACTCAGTATCGGGCTTGATGAGAGAATAAAATTCATCTGCTACTTGGTTATCACGTACGATTGTGAGGGCAAGTGAACATGCACTGTATCGTTTTGGTGAGGCAGTTTCGAAATCCATTGCAACAAAATTCATATAAAAAATCCTTTCTAGCTTTCTGATTGTTCCTATTATAATCTGCAAAGGCCAAGAAAGATAGCAGAGAGTTTCAAAATTCAAATCATGAGAAGGCAAATTAAATGAAAAAAATTGGAGTTATGGGATTAGGTAATATTGCCCAAAAGGCTTATTTACCGGTCATGGCAAGCTTGCAGGATCGGTATGAATGGCATTTTTGTACGCGTAATGATGAAAAACGTCAGAAATTACAAACTCAGTATGGGGTTACACATGGTGAAGCAAATATTGATGAATTGATTGGACAAAACCCAGTTGCGGTCTTCGTTCATACACCAACCGCAACCCATTACCAGATTATAAAGAAACTACTTTCACATGACATTAATGTGTACGTTGACAAGCCAGTTTCAGAAAATTTCGATGAGGTAGAAGAGCTTTATCGGTTAGCTGATGAAAAGCATTTGATTTTAACTTGCGGTTTTAATCGACGATTCGTTCCCTTGAATCAAAAGTTAAAAGCTTTACCAAACAAACAAATTATTCGCGGAATCAAGTTGCGAGTAAATGCCACACAAGAAACTAAGTTTGCAATTTATGATTTGCTTATTCATGTAGTTGATACAGTATGTTACTTGTTGGATGAACCTATCCAATCTCAGCATACTAAGTTATTTACAACTGGTCATAATTTAAAGCAAGCTGTAATTACCTTAGAAACAGCTAATTCGTTAGCATCTGCCGAGGTCAATTTAGTTGGCGGCGTGAATCAGGAAGAAGTAACTATTGAAACTAAAAATGGGCTTGCAAGTGTTGAAAATTGTCAAACATTCGTTGAAAAAAGCACGCAAGGCCAACGAATAATCGCTACACCTGATTGGCAACCAACATTAGTGACCCGCGGTTTTGATCCGTTGATTCGCCAATTTTTGGCAGCTATTGAAGGCCAACAGGCGAATCCCGTTTCTGCAGAATCAGCGATAGAAAGTCACCGAGTTTGTCGGGATGCCGTTCGTTCTTTTGAAGTGTTAAACTAGAGAGTGTCCTAAAAAAGTTTTGATTTGACATTGATATTAATGTGAAAATTAATGACTTTATGGACGCTTTTAAGTTAATTTAAAATGTATAATTTTAGAATTCATTCTAAAAATAAAGCCGAAAGGAACCCCAAAATCTTGCAAACAATAATTGAAACATTTCCAGATATTAAAATTATGAATCATGAACCATTGTCCAAGTACACGAATACGAAAACGGGTGGACCAGCCGATTATCTAGCGTTTCCTAAAACAGTGAAGCAAGTTAGCGAATTGTTAACATGGGCAGATCAGCAAAAATTACCATTAACAGTTGTTGGAAATGCTAGTAACTTGATTGTTCGGGATGGAGGCATTCGTGGCTTAACTGTTATTTTAACTCAGATGAAAGAAATTAAAGTTTCAGGGAATCAAGTAATTGCTCAAGCGGGAGCAGCCTTAATTGCAACTACTGAAGCTGCTTATCAGGCCAGTTTAAGTGGAATTGAATTTGCAGCGGGAATTCCTGGAAGTGTTGGTGGTGCCGTATTTATGAATGCGGGAGCATATGGTGGCGAGATCAGTGAAGTAGTTAGTGAAGTACAGATCTTAACTCGCAAGGGTGAAATTCGTACATTAACAAATCATGAATTGGATTTTGCATATCGGCACAGCAGTATCCAAGACTATGATGATATTGTTTTGTCTGCAACGTTTAATTTAACGCCAGGAAACGCGCAAAAAATTCGCGATCGAATGGATGATTTGAATCGGCTTCGGGCTTCTAAACAACCTCTAGAATATCCTTCTTGTGGAAGTGTGTTTAAACGCCCAACTGGGTATTTTACAGGAAAATTAATTCATGAATCCGGGTTACAGGGCTTTCAAATTGGTGGCGCGCAGGTATCAAAGAAACACGCTGGATTTATCATTAACGTCGGTGGAGCTACAGCCACTGATTATTTGAATGTTATTCATCATGTACAGGCCACAGTTTTTGAAAAGTTTGGAGTTCATTTACAAACGGAAGTTAGAATCATTGGTGAAAAATAAATATAATAAAAAGGATTGAAGCCAGTAGTGACTTCAATCCTTTCGTTTAGTTTGTGTTTTTAATAACACGTAAGACCACGTAAATGACGCCCTGTAATAAAGTCATTAAGCAAACGAATGCTAACATTTGCCAGGACCACATATTAAAGATTGGTTTCAACACCCATTCAGGGCTAATTAAAAGATAGATTGTATGAAGTCTTAAAAAACGACCGATAAAGATTCCAATTGATGACAGGGTCGTAAAGATCAATACAATGCCAATTTCAGCAAATCGCTTGTGCATATTGTAACGTCTGACAATTGATTTTGTGACTTGCATCATGCTCCACATGGCAAGTAAGACGCTAGGAATGACAGCTAATAACATATAAATGAAGTAGATCCACATCGAAACTGAAAGTCGAATCAGTCCAGTGTCTGCATAAGGGTGTAGTAAGCTTAAATGAAAGAGATCAGTTAATAGATAAGGCGCATTTGGATAAAAAAGTAACCAAAGCACAATACCTAACCAAAACAAAAGTGTGTTTCTAGGATACTTTGGGCTGATATGAAACGCAATTTCGATGGGAATATAAGCTAAAAAAGTGTTGAGAAGTAAGAAATGATACGGTTGATGAACAAATAGGGCAATATAGAGTAACCCTAGACCGTAGCAAATCCGAATAATCCATTTCGTTTTTTTTGTCATCATGTTTTCCTCGTTGACCTTATTGTAGCAGAATACAGGTGGCTTTTTCTACAAATTGGTTCAAAGGTAAGCTAGATTTGAATACTTGATAGAGAGTTGTATAAAAGGGTATAGCGGTTATTAAAATAAGTGAATTAATGTTCCTTGTGGCCGAAGTTCTGACCGCAAGAAACATGGTACTACTCCACAGAAATAGGTAGTTTTCGTTCCGAAAACTTTTATGCTTCGGACGTTAACCATTCTTGTGGCCGAAGTTCTGACCGCAAGAAACATGGTCTGTGCTATAATTATTTTTGTATTGGTTTGGGGGAAAAACAAATGCATTTTGCTTGGGATCAACTGATTACACTACATAATTTCATGAACTTAATTGATATTCTTGTAGTTTGGTTTGTGATATATGAATTAATCATGTTAGTAAGAGGAACAAAGGCTGTTCAACTGTTTCGAGGAATAATAGTCATTATCTTAATCAAGGTGATTAGTGTTCTTTTAGGATTAAGCACAGTTTCATGGATTGTGGATCAGGTGATTAATTGGGGGGTCATCGCAATGGTAGTGATCTTTCAACCTGAAATTCGCCGTGGATTGGAACATCTGGGCCGGGGCTCAATGTTTGTTAAAAATAAAACTAAAAACGAAGCTGAAACGCGAATGATTATGGCTTTGGACAAGGCCATTCAGTATATGTCTAAACGCCGAATTGGAGCTTTGATCACAATTCAAATGGATACTGGGTTGGAAGAATATATTGAAACCGGTATTGCTTTGGATGCTGATATCACGGGTGAACTCCTGATCAATATTTTTATTCCAAACACGCCTTTACATGATGGGGCGGTTATTATAAAAAATAATAAAGTCGCTGTCGCGGCAGCCTACTTGCCACTCTCACAAAGTACAATGATTCCAAAAGAATTAGGAACACGGCATCGTGCGGCAGTTGGAATTAGTGAAGTGACAGATGCTGTAACGGTAGTCGTTTCTGAAGAGACTGGTGAGGTTTCGATTACGAAGGATAATGAGTTATTACGCAATATGACCCAAGAAGATTATCTTCGTTACTTTAGAGCTCAATTCATCAGTGAAGATGAACCAGAGAGCCAAAACATTATTCAAGACTTCATAGAAGGAATAACAACGTTCTTCAAAGGGGGTCCTAAAAAATGAGAAACTTTTGGAAGCAACGATGGGTATATCGGATATTAGCTTTGATTTTGGCGGTCCTTTTGTTTACTTATGTGAAGTCCGATGAGATAAATTCGAATAATGCTGGGTCAAATGGTAATTCTGGGGATGCCACATTGATGGCCAACAAATCGAAAACTTTAACTGTCCCTTTGGAATTGGATGTAAATAGCAGTAAATATTTAATTAGTGGGTATCCATCAAAAGTTAAAATTAAAATTACGGGCCCGAGTGCCTTGGTGACAACTACCACTAATACTCAGAATTTTAAGGCTTATGTTTCACTACGAAAATTAGGTGTTGGTAAGCATCGTGTACAGATTAAAGAGGAAGGCTTGAATAAAGAGCTGGCCTATAGTTTTGAACCACAATCGATCAACGTGACGGTAGCTAATCGGAAGACAAAGACGTTTGCAATTCAACCAGAGGTTAATCAAGATGTGATTGCCAAAGGTTATGAGGCAAAGGCTGCAATTTTACGTTCCCAAACAGTTACTGCAACGGGATCGGTTTCAGAGATCAATCGAATTACTGAAGTGGTTGCGAGAATTAATTTACCTAATAACACGAAAAAGAATTCCACAACGCAGGTTCTTCTTCAAGCTTTGGATAATAAAGGCGATACTGTGAATGCGATTTTGGATCCACAGGCTGTAAGTGTGACAGTGCCTGTTCAAAAATCATCGAATTCAACCGACAGTAGTAGCGAGTCAACGAAGGGATCATCTAGTGAACCAGCGGATAACAAACGGACTGGTTCAACTAGCGAAACTGGTAGTACAAGTTCTGCATCAAGCTCTTCAAGTTCGAAATCGGCAAGTTCCAGTTCAAATTAATTTATGAATAGAAAGAGGAAAATTATGGCTTTAAAATATTTTGGAACAGATGGCGTGCGAGGAATCGCAAATGAAAGTTTAACTCCTGAAATGGCTTTCCAATTAGGACGAACTGGCGGATATGTCTTAACAGAACATGCTGAAGACACGAAGGAACGTCCTCGTGTTTTAGTTTCTCGAGATACACGAATCTCTGGACAATTATTGGAAACGTCTTTAATTTCTGGATTACTTTCTGTAGGGATTGAAGTTTTGGATATGGGAGTTGTGACAACCCCAGGTGTTGCTTATTTAGTTCGAAAACAAGAAGCTGATGCTGGAGTTATGATTACAGCATCTCATAATCCCGTTCAAGATAACGGAATTAAATTCTTTGGGTCAGATGGCTATAAACTATCTGATGAACTAGAGGGTGAAATTGAAGTCCTCTTAGATAAAAAAACTGATGAGTTGCCACGACCATCCGCTGACGGATTAGGTACGGAAAATGATTATCCAGAAGGTGCTTTAAAGTATACCCAATTTTTGGAGCAAACAATTCCGGACGATTTAGAGGGCCTTCATGTTTGTGTGGATTCTGCTAATGGTGCAACCAGCGGATTTGTATCTCAAATTTTTGCTGATTTGAATGCTGACTTTGACACAATGGCGACGACGCCTAATGGTTTAAATATCAATGACAACGTGGGTTCAACCCATCCAGAAGGCTTGCAAAAGTTTGTTGTGGAAAAAGGTGCTGATTTGGGGGTTGCTTTTGATGGTGATGGCGATCGATGCATTGCAGTCGATGAAAAGGGCAATATCGTTGATGGCGATAAAATTATGTACATCTGTGGGAAGTATCTTAGCAAACGGGGACGTTTGAAGAAGGATACGGTTGTCACCACAGTTATGAGCAATTTAGGCTTGTATAAGGCACTTGAAGCAAATGGCCTCCATTCGGTTCAAACACAGGTTGGTGACCGTTACGTGGTCGAAGAGATGCTAAAGAATGGCTATAACGTCGGCGGTGAGCAATCTGGTCATGTTGTTTTTCTTGATTTTAATACGACTGGCGATGGAATGTTGACGGCTTTACAACTTATGAACATTGTAAAACAGACAGGTAAAAAACTATCTGAATTAGCTGACGAAGTAAAAACATATCCGCAAAAACTAGTTAATGTGAAGGTTCAAGATAAAAAGACGGCATTAAAAAACGAAAAAGTTTTGGCAATCATTAAAACCGTTGAGGACGAAATGGCTGGCGAAGGTCGCGTGTTAGTCCGTCCTAGTGGAACAGAGGATCTATTACGAGTTATGGCTGAAGCAACAACGAAAGAAGAAGTTGCAGCCTATGTAGACCGCATTGTTGAAGTTGTGCGTGCCGAAGTTGGTGTAACTGAATAATATATATTGGGTAACTGTTCGAATCAAGCTGAAATATCCTACTGGCTTGATTCGAACAGTTTTTTATTCTTTTTGCAAGTTAGACCAATTGACTATAATTACAAGACCAAAGATGATAAAACGGTTGACAATCCTTTTATAATGAGATAAATTAAGACATACGATATATGGACCAATATCATCAAATCGTATAGACCAATTATAAAAATAAAGAGGATGTTGAATATGTGTGGAATTGTCGGCGTTACAGGGAGAAAAGATTCAGTTGAAATTTTAGTGTCTGGGCTAGAAAAGCTTGAATATCGTGGCTATGATTCTGCAGGTATTTATGTGAATAATAATCAAAAACAAGCACATCTGGTTAAATCTAGAGGGAAAATTGCGGATCTTAAAAAAAAGCTAATTCCCGAGATTCAGGGTAGCACAGGAATTGGCCATACCAGATGGGCAACAAATGGGGTACCAAGTATCGAAAATGCACATCCACAATTTTCGACAGATGAGCGGTTTTATTTGGTTCATAATGGGGTCATTGAAAATTATGAAGAACTAAAACAAGAATATTTAAGTGATGTATCTTTTGCTAGTCAAACGGATACCGAGGTTGTGGTGCAATTAGTGGATCATTTTGTCATCCATGATGGGTTAACAACGAAACAGGCTTTTAAAAAGACACTAAGTCTCTTAAAGGGTTCCTCTTATGCATTTTTGTTAATGGACCATGAAGATCCAGAAACTTTGTACGTAGCTAAAAATAAGAGCCCTCTTCTGATTGGGGTGGGAACGGATTTTAATGTAGTTTGTAGTGATGCATTAGCAATGTTAAACGTGACCAAAGATTTTTTGGAGTTACATGATGGTGAAATGGTTGTGGTGACACCTAAAAAAATTGAGATTACAAATCAGGACGGTGAGAGCGTTCATCGTGATCCTTTTCACGTAGATTTGGATCCCAAGGAAACGGATCGTGGTGCTTATCCTTATTATATGCTCAAAGAAATTGATGAACAGCCAGCAGTTTTACATCGCATTCAAAAGACTTACTTTGCTGAGGATGGCAGTTTAAAAATACCGGCTGATTTGTTGGCAGCTATGCAAAAAGCCGATCGCCTATACATCGTTGGTGCTGGAACCAGTTATCATGCAGGATTAGTTGGAAAACGGCTGTTTGAACAGTTAACGCAAATTCCTACAGAAGTGGTTTTGGCGTCAGAATTTGCCTATGACAACCCAATCCTGTCTGACCATCCATTCTTTATTTTTCTAACGCAAAGTGGAGAAACTGCAGATAGTCGGCAGGTACTAGTTCGTGTTAATAATGAGTGGCAGGCCCCCAGCTTAACAATCACGAATGCTGAAAATTCAACTTTATATAGAGAGGCTACGTACCAATTGTTGTTAAATGCGGGGCCGGAAATTGCAGTTGCCTCAACTAAAGCTTATACAGCACAAATTGCGGTTGAGGCTGTTGTCGCTAAAGCGCTTGGCATGGCACGTCACATTTCAACAGCCAAGAACTTCAACTTGAATCATGAGTTAAGTTTAGCGGCCAATGCTATTCAAGCCATTGTGGATGAAAAACAAACAATTAAAGAGATTGCCCACCACAACTTAGCAAAAACACGGAATGCCTTTTACATTGGACGTGGTGTAGATTACTTCGTTGCGTTGGAGGCGGCCCTGAAGTTAAAAGAAATTTCCTACATTCACGCAGAAGGGTTTGCCTCGGGAGAGTTGAAACATGGGACAATTGCCCTGATTGAAGACAAAACGCCAGTCATTGCCATTTTGACGCAGGAACGCACGGCGAGCCACACTAGGAGTAACATTCAAGAGGTAAAGTCACGTGGTGCTCAAGTCTTAACGATTGTCTCGGAAAATCTTGCTAAACCTGGGGATGATATTGTCATTCCTACCATTTCTGAATTATTATTACCACTTGTAAGTGTGGTACCAGCACAACTACTGGCTTATTATGCAAGCTTAGAACGGGGATATAATGTTGATCAACCGCGGAATCTTGCAAAAAGTGTAACTGTAGAATAAAGCAAATAAAAATTTACAAAACGTATCCTGTTGAAGCTTTCAGCGGGATATTTTTGTATATTAAGCCAATTAAATTGTTAAATTTTTGTTACATTCAATCAAATTACCTTGAACAGCCTCGTTATATGGGGATTTTTGAAATGAGTGGATATTCTGTATATTTCATTATGGTTAAATGAGTTAAGATTTTCTCGTATAAGTTATATACTAATAGTTAAAGATCATTACGATACGGGGGAAACAGTATGCATAAACGATGGGTACCACTTGTTTCATTTTTAATATTGCTTTCGACAATTGCTGTTTGGGGTTCAAATTCAAAGACGGTTCACGCAGATTCGCCACAGAGTTTTATTTCGCGACTAAAACCAGATGTCCAAAGTGTTTCAACAAAGTATAATTTATATGGGTCTTTGATGATGGCTCAGGCAGCTTGTGAAAGTGCATGGGGCCAAAGCCAATTGGCCATTAAGGGTAATAATTACTTCGGAATTAAAGGTACATATCAGGGTAAGTCCATAACCATGCGAACCGCGGAATATACGGCAGGTGGTCAGCTGTACTATACAAATGCGGCATTCCGTAAATATCCTAACGTAAAGGCTTCGCTGAATGATAACGGGAATGTTTTACGAAATGGGACGGCTTGGAATTCTTCTTTTTATAAGGGAACATGGAAAGAGAATGCTTCAACACCCGAGGCGGCAGCAAATTACCTGACAGGGCGATACGCAACGGCACCTTCATACGCTAAAAGCTTGATTAGCATAATTAAAGGGTACAACTTGCATAGTCTCTTAGATGGCGTTTCGGTTAAATATACAAAGCAGAATAAATCAATGCAAGTTAAATTGAGTCCGGGGCACGATTTTTATAACCATATTCCAGGAAGCACATATAGTTCAAAACGTACGCATTATGGTTCAACCTATAAGGGTAAGACCATTACAATTGATAATTCAGGAGTTAAAAAGGGAACCAAAACTCCATATTATCGTTGTTATTATAATGGTAAATTGATTGGCTGGATTTATTCATCTGCTGTTGTGAACGTGACAAAGTACACGTCGACATATAAAGTTGCGTCAGTGAGTACGACGCCAAAAAATGATTTTTACAATCATGTAACTTCCAGTGTTTATTCAACAAAACGTTTACACTATGGCACGACTTATCGCGGCCAAAACGTAACGATTGATAATCAGGCTGTTCGAGTGGGAACGAAGACCCCTTATTATCGTTGCTATGTAAATGGTAAACTCATTGGTTGGGTTTATGGTGGCGCATTGACGAATGTCCGTTATCTTAATACGACATATACAAGTCAAACGTTAACTAGAAAAGTGAAAGCTGTGCATCCCCAAAAGCAACTATGGCTATAGTCGTAGATATTACGGTAAGTCATATGCGGGTAAGACCGTTCAAGTTGATATGACGGGAGTTATTGAAGGAACGAAGACCCCTTATTATCGTTGCTATTACAACGGTAAATTGCTTGGCTGGGTTTATGGTAGTGCATTAAGTGCCTAGTTCATTAAAAAATTATGAATAAATAATTAAAATAAGGTAGACTAAGATGAGAAAAAGAGGTATATTAAGTGTACCATTTACTTACTTCCTCTTCCTGTTTACCCCAAATGAACACAGATGAGGACATCTCTAGTTGATGTATACATCAGATGGCGAGAATCGGAAATTATCTTCCGATTCTTTTTTTATTCTCATAAAAAAGTTTAAAGTTTGGATTGACACCGCTTACATATAGAGGTATGATTATTTCGAAAGGTAGTAGTGCATCTCCTCTACCTTTAATCAATTCTCTTTCTCTCTTATGCCAAAAAGGTACCTCTAGGCTATAATGCTTAGAGGTATTTTTTTCTTTGTAATAAAACAACTTGCTTCAACAAGCAAGTTGCCCTTATACTGAAAAGGGAAGGTGATAGTATGGGTCAGCAAGTATTTACATTAATTGAAGAAATTACTAGAAAAGACGGAACTAAATATACTGAAATTGCCAACATGGTTATGAATGGGCGAGCAGAGTTAGCTGCAGATCGGGGTTTTATTACAGAAGTCCGTATTTTACAGTTGAATATCCCGCATTCAGCACATGTTATTAATTATGAAGATTATATTAATGCCCGTTATTCAGTCCCAGGAGAAGACATGGATCACTGGGAAGAATGGAAAAAAGACAATAAAATCATGGTTGATTTTAATGCGGTTTTGAAAGAAAATCACATCTCCTAAAAAATTTAAATGATAATTATTAAAATTTAGTTGACAAGTCTGTGGTTTTCATGATATAAATATATACATGGTAATTAAGTAATTGCTCCGTAGTTCAGCGGTAGAATAATTGACTGTTAATCAAGAGGTCGCTGGTTCGATCCCAGCCGGAGCAGTTTGTAACATTCTGAAGTCTTCATACAATGTTAAAGCGTTGATATGAGGACTTTTTTGTATACCAAGATAAACGCTAATCTTGCAATCAAATAGAGATTGGCTTTCTTAAACAGTTTGCTAATGTAACCAGTTTAGAAGCCCTTTAATTAAGTCGTGGTCATTTCGTTGCATTATTTAGTGATAAGTCTTAAGCTCTAGTTGAGAACCATTATAAACTGTAGGAGGGATTTTAGATGTCAAAAAAACGAGTTGTAATTGTTGGTGCCTCACATGGTGGCCATCAATCGATTTTGGAACTATTAAGTCGTTACGATGATGTTGATATTACGCTTTATGAAGCAGGTGATTTTATTTCTTTCATGTCATGTGGAACGGAATTGTACCTGGAAAATAATGTGACAGATGTTAATGATGTTCGAAACTTTCGTCCAAGTGATTTTCCGCAGTCCAATGTGCATATTTTGAAAAGTCATACAGTTAATAAAATTAATGTTGATAAGCAAACAGTTAGTGTTACAAATAATGAGACCCAAGAAACCGTTGATCAACCATACGATAAGTTGATTATTAGTTCTGGTGTGACGCCAAAATCTTTACCAGTGCCCGGCGTAAACTTGGAGAATGTTTTTCTAATGCGTGGATATGACTGGGCCACCAAAATCAAGTCAAAGTTAAACAGTGATGATATTAAAAATGTCACGATTGTTGGTGCTGGCTATATTGGCATTGAGGCGGCTGAGGCTAGTCGTAAGGCAGGAAAAAATGTGACGTTGTTGGATGTCATTGATCGTCCGTTAGGGACCTATTTGGATTCTGAAATGACGGATATTATTGCCAAACAACTAAAAGATCAAGGAATTAATTTACAAATGAATGCCCATATTACTGAATTTGTCGGAGATAAGGCGGTTCAGGCCGTAAAGACAACGACGAACAGTTACCCAAGTGATTTAGTTATTCAGGCTGCAGGCGTTCAGGCTAATACAGACTGGCTAAAGGGAACTGTTGATTTAGATAATCGGGGATGGATTAAAACCGATGAATATTTGCGGACCAACTTGCCAAATGTTTATGCAATTGGTGACGCTACATTAGCTTATTCAATTCCAGCTGATAAAAAGATTCCAGTAGCCTTGGCGACCGTTGCCCGGCGTGAAGCGCGCTATGTGGTTAAACATATCTTTGAGAAACTTCCGTCTGAACCTTTCAAAGGTATCGTAGGATCTTCAGCTCTGAGTGTTTTTGATGATAAGTTTACTCAAAGTGGTTTAAATTCTTTCACAGCAAAAGGGGCTGGCGTGAAGATTGCTAAATCATTCTTCCAGACTGCACTGCGACCAGCTTATGTACCAGTGGAAAAAGGAAATCCACAGGTGGCCGTTCAGCTCTTTTATCATCCAGTAACCCACAAGCTGCTCGGTGGAGCTGTTTTGTCCACGTATGATGTAACGGCACAAGGAAACGTGTTAGCATTGGCAATTCAGCAAGGATTACGGCTCGAAGACTTAGCGGATGCAGACTTCTTCTTCCAACCTGGGTTTGATCGGCAATGGAGCTTATTGAATTTGGCGGCCCAACATGCATTAGGTGAAGAAGATTTTCAGAATTAGAATTTAGTGTCAAAAAAATGGATACATTTAGAAAGTGAATTTCAAATAATGAAGTTCACTTTTTTATGTACCCATTTTTTGTAAATTTGATTGAAAAGAATCAATGTTAATTTTAGATAGAAGTATTTATTTAATGCTATGATGTGCATATAATAACTTTCCAGTTGTTTAGAAATTAGAATTTCAGTAAGTTAGCCGAAATAGACGTTTAAAAAAAGGATCCATGATATAATTTTTGAACTGAGTGAAAATTCAAATCAAACGGGGGATACCAGTGAAACATAAAGGTTTAATATGGATAATTATGATTGCTGTTGTCTTATTTTTAGCAACCAAGCCAGATTTTCAAACGGCGTCCAAAAAATTATATGTTGATAGTAAACAAGAAATTAGCAAAGCGATTGCAAATATAAATGCACGCCAAGCATCCAATGAAATAAGTGTCAATCCACAAAGTAACTCTTCAAGTAGTTTGAACGCAAATACTAACGGCACAACGCCCACAGAAGATGTCATTCATGGACATAAACTATCCAACGTTTATTATTACCATTTTGCAGATAATACGCCACAGGATGTGCGAAAGATGTTTTTATCCGCAGTTAATATTTACAACCAAACAGGATTAGTAAAATTAATTGCTGGTGCTGGTACGCAGCAACAAAACCAAATTAAGTTTTCAATTTATGATAAGAAAATGACTTCTTCACAACGAGGCACCATTGAATTAGGGCTTGGTGGACCTGAGGTGATCCAGCAATCTGGAGTGAACGCTTATACGGTAAATCATGCCAGTGCCAGTTTGAACATGCAATATATAGGGTCAATTCGGCTTTCGGTAGCCGTTCATGAGTTAGGGCATGCACTCGGATTGGCGCACAGCGGAAATAGAAATTCAGTTATGTACCCAGTCGATCAAGGGAGAACGACTTTATCTAAGGGTGATCTTGCAGGACTTAAGACAATCTATAAATAAATGCGCATCAGATTAATCAAATGGCCACCAAGAAAATTGTTTTCCTGTTCGTGATCCATCATTTTTGGAATGATACTTTGTATAAAATGAACCGGCTTGTTCACGCATAGATAAAGGAATTTGTTTTTTGTTTACTAAACGAATAGCAACCACATAAGAGCCTTTATGTTTAACTAATGCCCATCTATTTTTTTTATTGTATTCGCCGGTATGGAATTTTAGCCAACTACCTTGACCAAAGGGGTCGTCCGAGACGAAAGTGTCTATTTTACCTGGTCTAGTGCTTGTTGAAGGCGTTGGAAGAATAGCATAACCATATCGGGTTTCTAAAAATGGATTAACTCGATCAATGTTTGAATTCTGGGTAGCACGTCCGTAGGCTAAAAGTATTAAAAATAAAGCTATTAATATTAGTACGGATCCAACTATTGTTAAGGATCGTTTGTATTTTTTCTTAGTGCGAACATCGGAACTGATTTTTGTAACCATTGGATTTGATTCTCCTTTGAGTAAATTATCTAAAGATAGATCTAAAATTTGACTGAGTTGAACCAATGTATCTAAGTTTGGATAACTTAAGTCGTTTTCCCAACGAGATAGCGTTTGACGAGTCACATGTAGTTGATCTGCCAAGTCTTGTTGAGTTAAATTTAACGCTTTTCTTTTTTCTCGTAACTGACTAGAAAGCTTCATAATATCTATATTCCTCCTCTATATTTATAATCGTACGTGTAACTATCGGAAAAGTAACGCAATTATCATGTTACATTTGCTTTTTTTCAGGATATTAGTCAGATTGAAGTTCAATTAATTAAATATATAGTAAAAAGCCACGTTCTCCAAATTTTGAAGAGACGTGGCTGTTTTTCTCGATAAATGCACTTACGGAGATAATTTACTCTAAAACATACTTCTTGATGGCATCTGCCAATCCATCTTCATCATTGGTGCCAGTAACAAAGTCGGCATGTTTTTTTGCAAGGTCACTGCCATTGCCCATCGAAATTGCGGTGCCAGCATAATCAAACATTGCAATATCGTTGCCTTCATCACCAAGTGCCATGACTTCATGTGCATCGAATTTTAGATTGGTAGCGAGATCTTTTAAAGCTTGTCCTTTATTAACACCGGGGTGCATTAATTCCAAGAAGTTTCGAGCAGCCCGAACTACATAAAGATCTTGACTAAAGTTTTCCTTGACTAGGGGTTCAATAGCATCTAATAATTTTTCATTGCCAACAAATAATCCCTTAGTAATCTGAAAATCAGCTGGCAATTCGTCCGGCTTTCGAATCAAAATACCGGCACTATTTTCCCAAGCCTGTACAACTGTAATGGCATTTACGTCAAGGTCGGCAGTATAAATTGTGCCATCTTCATCTAAAACGTTAAAGGGAATTTTATGTTGTTGGCCGAATTTAGTCATTTGCCTGTAGTGGTCGTTATCAACCAGGTGTTTGGCAATGACGCGGCCAGCTATAGTTTCAATGACAGCACCATTATAAGTGATCACATATTGATCATCACCGAAAAGCCCCAGTTGTTGAAGAAAATGAGAAATACCAACAAGGGGACGGCCAGTGCAGAGGACGATTTTGATACCCTGAGAGACAGCTTCTTTTATCGCTGAAATTGTACTTGGTAAGATTTCGCCCTTGGAGTTTAGGAGCGTATCATCAACATCTATTGCTATTAAACGAATTGACATGTGTAACCTCTTTTCATTTTTTGAAACGTAAATTTATGTATTTCAAGTTTTAAAAATTTAGCGCTTACAATTATTGTATCATGTTTAAATTAGGATCGCTGTTTTTACAGACTATTTTTAAATTTTGTTTGGTATTGAGAATCAAGTTAACTATGTTTAGAAAAACTTAAACTGTATTTCAAATGACACAGGTTTCAAAGTTCGATATAATCAAATTAAATATGCGGAGGAAATTTAATGACCAATAAAGAACGAATGTTAAATAGCCAGTTGTATGTGGCAAATGATCCCGAATTACGAAAAGACTTTAAACATGGTCGAGTGTTGACGCGGTTGTTTAATAATACAACCGAAGAGCAGATGACTTATCAAAAAGAACTATTGAAAAAATTGTTTGGCAAGGTTGGTGAGCATGTTCATATTGAGCCTCCGTTTCACACAGATTATGGATTGAACACGACAATCGGAGAGAACTTCTATGCCAATTATGATTGTATTTTTATTGATGTCGGGAAAATTACAATTGGTAACAACGTAATGTTTGGCCCTCGCGTGGGTTTATACACGGCGGGGCACCCAATTGATGCGACTGTGCGAGTTGAAGGTTATGAGTACGGTTATCCAATTACAATTGGTAACAACGTGTGGATTGGCGGAAATGTCGTTGTTAATCCCGGGGTAACAATCGGAAATAATGTGGTTGTCGGTTCGGGATCAATTGTGACCCACGATATTCCCGATAACGTGATTGCGGTAGGAAATCCATGTCACATTCTACGAGAAATTAATAACGATGATAAAAAGAAATGGGAAACACAAAAACAGGCATATATCACAGAAATGAACGCAGAATAGGAAAGAGGTAAAGCAAATAAAAACAAAAGCTTATATCAACACAATGAAGGGGTTTCTAATTGGAATTGCTTTAGTCATTCCCGGGCTCTCAGGCAGTATGTTCGCTGTTGTTGTTGGTTTATACGAAAAAATGGTTGAAGCAATTTCTACATTTCGCGCAAAAACGGGCAAAAACATCAAATTTTTATTGCCCATTATGGTAGGAGCGGTAGTCGGTGTGCTAGCATCGACTAAACTTGTGTTGTGGTTATGTGAACAATTTCCAGTGATGAGTTATGGATTCTTTATTGGTTTGGTCATTGGGGTGCTGCCATTCGTTTACAAAAAAATCCGTCAGCAACATCTAAATTTGCTGGATTTTGCCCTTATTATTTTCGGGTTTGCTTTCATTATGCTTGTCAGCCATCAAGGTACTGACAGTGGGAGTGATTTTATAGCTTTGACACATTTGAATAGTTTGTCAGATTGGGGAACAATTGCATTTGCCGGATTTTTTGCAGTTTCGATGATGATGGTTCCTGGTATTTCTGGGGCCGTGATGCTCATGATGGTGAATCAATATGGAACGATTTATAATTCAGTTGCCAAACTTTTGGATACTTTCATGTTCCTATTGGTCGGTAAATTCGATCAAGCAAGATCGGCTTTTTCTTCCGTATTGATTTTACTGCCATTTATTATCGGAGCTGCTGTGGGCGTTATGCTGATGGCGAAAGCTCTCCATTATTTGCTAAAACGTTACTCACATCAAGTTTACTGTGCGGTGTTAGGAATTATCGTTGCCGGAATTTGGATTTTGGCGGAACTCGCTATTAAAGGGGCAGCGAACAGTGTCCAAAGTAGTGGATCATGGATTGGCGTGATTTTAGCGTTGGTCATCTTTATTGTGATTGGGACGTTAGCAACTGTGTTTCTTGATAAACAAGAGGTGGCAGATGAATGATTCTGCATTTAAAAGCTGTTGGCCAAATAGGTAACGGCTTTATTTTTAAATTTGCTTGTAAGCGCTTGCTATGATTGAAAAAGCATGTTACTCTATTCATAGATTTAAATATTTAAATGTATAGATAGAGGTGAGCCTATGGGAGAGGTAACAATGGAACCGAAACAAAAGGCAGCTTTGGATGAATTCATTAATGATCTGGATATTTTAAATGCGTTGGCTGACAAACATCGACAAAGAATCATCATTTTGCTGGGATCTCGTTTAAAACAGGGCATGACCGTTAGTGAGTTGACCTCACAACTGGATATTTCTCAACCGGCCGTATCGCATCATTTAAAAATTTTGCGTTCAGTTCACATGGTGGATTCAACGCGAAATGGGCTGGAAAATAACTACTTTTTAACGTTGGATGATACTTTGGATCGATTGGAAAGAATCGTGAAATTAATTAGAGAATCAAATGCGTAGTTTATAAATGAAGTCATTAAACTAACCGGGTTAGGAGTTTAGCGACGAGACATTAACAGTGAATAGGAGACGATATAATGGCAAAAGCATATATGATTGGAACTGGGATCGGTAATTTAGCAGCAGGAATTTATTTAATTCGTGACGGTGGCTGGAGTGGCGACCAAATCACAATGTTTGGGCTAGAAAAACATGGGGCAAACGATGGCGCTAAAGTTACAGATTACGAAAAAGAATATGGCAATCCAAAACTAGGAAATAGTAAAGGCTATCTCGCAAAGGGTGGTCGGATGCTTAACGAAGAAACTTATGAGAACCTGTGGGATGTTTTACGATCAGTTCCTTCTTTGGACAATCCAGGACAGTCAGTGACAGATGATATTTTGAACTTTGATCATGCTCATCCTACCCATGATGTTGCCCGTTTGATGGATAGTTTAGATGGTATTCGTAATAAGGGTGATCAAAAAGATTACAATCATATGCAGTTTAATAATCAAGACCGCATGTTATTGACCAAACTGATGATGATGCCAGAATCAAAAGAGTCGCAATTAAACGACGTTAGCATTGAACAATGGTTTGCTAAGAGTCCGCATATCTTTACGACTAACTTCTGGCACATGTGGCAAACTACCTTTGCGTTTAAGAAGGAAAGCTCGGCCATGGAATTACGTCGCTATATGAACCGTATGATTTTGGAGTTTAGTCGGATCAATACACTTGAAGGAGTCACGCGGACCCCTTATAACCAATATGAGAGTATTATTGTTCCAATGCGTAAGTATTTGAAGGACCATGGTGTTAACTTTATCGATAATCGTAAAATTACGGAATTTGTTTTTAAAGACACCGCGTTACGCGATGACATTGTAGTAACTGGCCTGAAGTATGAAGAAGTAGATAATGATAATAAGGCTGGTGAAATTGAAGTCGGCGAGAACGACTTTGTCTTTGATACCAATGGTTCCATTACGGACAGTTCTTCTATTGGCGATCTAGATACACCAATTAAGGAAAACATGGAGTATGCGCCAAG
The DNA here is from genome assembly GCF_001611155.1 of Pediococcus damnosus. Taxonomy (NCBI): domain Bacteria; kingdom Bacillati; phylum Bacillota; class Bacilli; order Lactobacillales; family Lactobacillaceae; genus Pediococcus; species Pediococcus damnosus. The sequence continues at coordinate 687,690 of NZ_CP012294.1, read as the reverse complement.
TGCAGCGCTTTGGAAACAGGCTACGGAGCATTTCTATAATTTAGGAAATCCAGATAAGTTCTTTGCAGATCGTAAGCAAAGTGAGTGGTTGAGTTTTACAATTACGACTGACAACCATTTTTTGTTGAATGAAATTTCAAGGATTACACAACAGGAGCCAGGTAATGCATTGAATACTTGGATTGATAGTAGTAATCTATTATCAATTGTTGTCCATCATCAACCTCATTTCCATGCCCAAAAAGAAAATGAAACGGTATTCTGGGGATATGCTATGTATCCACGACGTAATGGGGACTATGTAGACAAGCCATTTATCGAGATGACTGGAAAAGAGATGTTGCAGGAACTCTTAGGCCATTTAGCAGCAGTTGATCCGGCTCGGGATAACATTGCTGATCATACTGAAGAGATTATGGACAGTGTTGTAAATGTGATTCCTGCATACATGCCTTATGCCAGTGCTCTGTTTAACAGACGTGCTGTGGGTGATCGTCCAGATGTTGTGCCCAAGAATTCGAAAAACTTGGCGTTTATCAGTCAATTTGCAGAAATGCCATTTGACATGGTCTTCACAGAGCAGTATTCATTTAGATGTGCACAAATTGCTGTCTATCACTTTATGGGACTTCCAGATAGTGAATTGACACCATTGCATCATTATGAAAAGCAACCAAAGGTTTTAGCAAAAGCAACTAAAACAATGTTTAGATAAAGGTTTAGATAAGCAAAAAGGTTATGATCTTAGAGGTCATAACCTTTTTTGCTTTATTTAATGTGTTTACCATTTACGATTAAGATGTCCACATGTTTTTCTTTTTGATCACGTTCTGGCGGTAACTTCATGTAATCATCGTACATACGGGTCAGAATTCGATCATAGGCTTCAGGAATCTTGACCTGAATATTTTCAAACTGATGGGTAACCAATTCAGAAATTTCGGCTTGATTTAAAACTTCCTTATCGTAGGCATATTGAGACGCATAATTTTTATAATGATGAAAAGGTTCTTTATTATACAAACGCATGATATTTTCGCGTTTCTCTTTCAGCTTGGCAACCGACATGTAATGATCAAGATCATTTGTTTCAGGATCTTTGCGGAAAGGTGTTTGGATAATATTATAGCCCAGGCGTAGTAAAATTCGGGCGTCAAAATAGCGGAAGCGATTATAAACAGCGCGACGAATTTCAGGTTGTCGAGGAACTTTGTCAAAGGGAAAAATATCTACAAACACGCCTTTGCGCGCGTCATTGACATTGTTTCGTTCTTTAATATAAGTATCAGTATCAAGAATTTTCATATAGCTGAATGCGAAGTTGGGATCTGTATCCGCCGTTTGCATGAAGTAGTGAGTATTTTGAAGAAGCGCAGGCGTGAGCGAAGCAAACTTATCGTAATCATCGCGACGCATGCCAATATCAACGTCGTCGTCCCAAGGGATGAAGCCGTTATGACGGATTGCTCCTAAAAGTGAGCCGCCAATTAAAAAATAATTAATGTGGTGAGCATCACAAATAGCAGCCACTTTTTTTAAAGTATTTAGTTCAATGCGATGTAATTCGCTAATTTGCGACATACAAAATACCCCCAGATTTCCTAATACCTTAAGTTTACACTGTCAGAGGACGGTATGCCAACTTGATTTACTTACGAGTGAATATATGCCATAAATTGATGGTGGCTTCTAATAGCATCCCGATGGCCATCATATACATTGCAATCATGTTTTGATGTACGAAAACGAAATAAGTTAAAATCAAATAGAAAACAAAAAATAAAACTGCTGTTAATTTTGAATTACCAGTCATAATTGAACCTCCTATGTAAATGTATTTAAATCTATTCTAGTTTAAAATGATTCTAATTTCCAGAAGATATTGAAAACGATCAAACTAATTTATAAATTTTTCTAAATATGTAGGTTCAATCAGGTGTTTTTCGGTTGACAATTTTTGGGCCAACCTTTATCATTGGTATCTAGATTAGGTTTTAAATGCGAAGAATCGTGGAGGATTTTACAATGAGAAAAACCAAAAATGCGTTGTTAGAATATTTGCTTAAGAATGTCCAGAATGCTGATCTTGTTAATAAGTTATTGGTCACAATGGTTTCTCGTGGTCAAATTGCCTTGGTTCCAGCAACTAATTCAGCATCACAACCACGGAAGTAAACGTATCGAGGCTGTCTGTGGTATAGTGATGGTAGTGTTATGGGGTCGTTATGGATTCGACAGGTATAGGTTGAGTCTGGATTGCGTTTCGTAGGTTACGTCTACGTAAAAACGTTCAGTTTAATTATAACTGCAAAAAATAATAACAATTCTTACGCTTTAGCTGCTTAATTACAGCTTAGTGTAGATCTGCCTGGCATCGTCCATGTGTTAGATACAGGTCTTAAATTAAGTGGACTTACGCAACTTGCTCCCATCTGAAGTGAGTTGAAGAGACTAATCAGATTAGCTAATCAAGAGAACCTGGCCATACGGTGTTTTGGTTAGTGAAACTTAAATAGTATGACTATGAACGTAGATATCCGGGTGGCAATATGCTTGGACGCGGGTTCGATCCCCGCCGACTCCATTAAATAACAAAAAGGTTGATACTGGTAAGTGTATATCACTTATTGGTATCAACCTTTTTGTTTTATAGATTTTTAAGTAGAGGTAATTTTTATAAAAATTGGTGGTTATCAATTTAGGTTCAATTTGGGAACTAATGTAATGCAGTACAAAAGGTAATTATTCCAAGAAAAATTCCAGGGACATTTGCAATGATAATCGGCCAATCCTTAGCAGGTTTGAAGTATCCATAGATAGTCCAAACGATACAGTTTAGGGCCGCAACCAAAGGCTGAATAGGATTACCATAATTTCCGTTCAAGTTTGCAATGATTTGGGGGATATAGGATACGTACATTAAAACAGATAATCCGGACGCAATTCGTCCGATAATTTGGATTAGCTTACTTTCTTCTTTCATAAAATATTCCTCCAGTCTCACTATTTATAGTTTCCATCATAAAAAATTAGAATTACTGATACGCTAGCAATAACGTAATTGCCAGCATTAAAATTGAGCAATTCATTTTTTGTGGTTGTATTCTATAATAAATTTAAGTAAAATACAAAACATTGTACTTATAATTTTGATAAAAATATTAAAGCTGGCTTTAATGTTTGGCGATCAAAAAAATTCAAAATAAAAACTGGAATTAGATATTCACTAATTCCAGACAGAGGACGTTTAAATTTAATTTGCCAGGTCGCTTAACGTATATTTAAAGGCTAAAGACTATACAGCTAATTTTCGATTTATTGATAGATGCCAAATGAAAAATCCAGCGCCAATAATGAATCCAAGCCAAGACCAAATTAGTAAATCACTATAATTTCCTGCACCTGACAGGCCAATTATTAAGATTAGAATTGAGAAGATAAGATTTGTAATATCAGCGCCAAGTTTTTTTGAATTTCTAGTGGCAAGGTAAACAATTCCCATAATAATATACAAGAAAGCGACTAGAACACCATTTGTACCAGATGTATGAATATTACCCTCTAAAGCATTAGCCATTCCAGCGGCCATTGATTGAAATATAATAAAAACGGCAAGGACGAGCATAAGAATACCAATTACTAACTTTGTTGTCTTCATGTCAATTCTCCTTGATGTGGCTTCTGTTGGTTCTGATTTTTATAATCTCATTCATGATCTAACTCTTCGTTAACTGCTTCCTTATTAGCTTCTTCATTAATAATATCTTCGGGTTCAGCATGCAAAATGTGATCCAAATTATCTTCTTCTAGGACAATGTTTTCCTTTGGTTTCAAAACTGAATCTGGGGTGTTCTTAGGTGATTCTTCATTAGGTTCCATTGGATTATCATTTTGCTCGTCGTAACTCATATTGCTGTCAGGCGCACCACGGCGCTTTTCTTCTTGTTTAAAAGTATCTTTAATTTGATCATCATGCATATTGGTCACATCCTTAGTTAAATTTTTGGGGCTATCACCACTATATAAGTTTCCTGATAGCGGTTGCAAATGTTGTGCTTATTTCTTTGTCTGAAGGTTTAGCAAGGCCGTTTTTGGCAAAAAATTTGCCACTTGAATCTAAGCTAAAGGTGAGGGGATAAGTTAGATTCAAAAATGAGGATTTAGGATTATAATCGAATCTAAAATTATTCCTAACAGCTATTGCGTTTTTTCACGATAGCTTTATAATGGACATGAAATGTAGATAATGGAAGCGCTTAAATTATTACGCTTATAACCTGACATTTCACTAATTTAAGGAGGGAGTCATCAGCATGAATGATAAATTAGTTTGTTTAGGTATTACCGCTGGTTTACTTACGGTGGGCGTTTTGTATCTTGCTAAAAAGACTGTTTTTTTTGAAGATGATCGTCATTTGTATGATGAATTTGAATCACGTTAGTTTGTTGTAAAAAATTTAAGATTGATTAATATCTTGTAATGTAGCTAAAAAGGCCGATATTTGTTTACTATAAAGATGACGTTGTTCGTAGGATTGATATAGATACCTTTTTAAACACACTTGATAAATAACAATTGGGGGAATTATTATGCAAAAGAATAAAGCTGTTTTGATTGGTGCCGGCTTATCCAATATGGCCGCTGCTGTTTATCTGATTCAAGAAGGACACTGGAATGGAAAACAAATTACTTTTTATTCACTAGATGACCATGGTTCCAATGATGGGGCACCAACGGATACTGTGACCGATGAATACTGGAACAAGAATCATCCTATGGAAAATCGTAAAGGCTACGTTGCCCGTGGTGGTCGGATGCTTAACTATCGGACGTATGTTGATTTAATGGATTTGTTGGATCGAATTCCATCTACAACAGAAAAGAATATGACGGCAGCCGAAGATACGCGTGATTTTGATGCCAAACATCGGACTTTTGATAAGGCACGGTTGCTTGAAGGCGGTAAAGGAATCATTAATGGTAGTCACTTAGGTTTGATTAATCAGGACCGCCTGCATCTGACTAAACTAATTGCAATGCCTGATTCAGAAGAAGAAAAATTAGATAACGTCACGATTGCTCAATACTTTAGTGACGATCCTCATTTCTTTGGGACGAACTTTTGGTTTATGTGGGAAACAACATTTGCTTTCAGATTGCAAAGCTCTGCCCAAGAATTACGGCGTTACATGCACCAGATGATTTATGAATTTACTCAAATTGAACATTTAGTAGGTGTAAATCGAACCAGATATAATCAGTATGAAAGTATTATGTTACCGTTGATCAATTATTTACGTGATCAAGGCTGCAAGATTGTTTTGAACCGACTAGTAACCGATTGGGAGTTTAAAGATACGACCATGCAAGACGAAATCACGGTTACTGGTTTAACTATGAAAAACACCACCACCGGTAAGGATGAGCACGTAACCATTGATGATGATACAGCGGTGATCTTTACAAACGGCTCAATTACTGATTCCGCAACGATGGGTGACTTCAATACACCCGCACCGGAAAACCCAGACTATGGGGCTGCCGCTAGTCTGTGGAAGAAAGCAACGGAGCGCTTTTACGATTTAGGAAATCCAGATAAGTTCTTTGCCGACCGGGATGCTAGTGAGTGGGTCAGCTTTACTTTGACAACTAAAAATCATTTGTTATTAAATGAAATTACTCGAATTACAACGCAGGTTCCTGGGAACGCATTAAATTCATTTATTTCAACAAGCCCAATTACAGCGCTTGGCAAAAAGGATGTCAATATGTCGATTGTTGTGCATCATCAACCCCATTTCACAACACAAAAGCCCAATGAAAGTGTTATTTGGGGATACTTCCTGTATCCACGACGTCGAGGAGAGTTTGTTGATAAACCATACATTGAAATGACTGGAAAAGAAATGGTTCAAGAACTTATTGGTCAATTATCAAAGGTTGATCCTGGCCCAGGTAACATTCGCGACAAATCTGAACAAATTATGGCGAGTGTGATTAACAGTATTCCAGTTTATATGCCATATGCATCAGCATTATTCAATAATCGAGCTAAAACTGATCGTCCAAAGGTAATTCCAAAGCATGCTACTAATTTGGCCTTCACTGGCGAATTTGCTGAGCAGCCTTATCAAATGGTCTTTACAGAGCAAAGTGCGGTTCGGTCCGGAGAAATCGCTGCGTATCATTTTGCAGGAATTCCAATGGCCAACTTGGTCAAAACACCGCGTTATGATAAAGATTTGAAGACATTAGCTAAAGCAGCAAAGAAAATGTTTGATTAGATTTAAATGAACTAAAAATATTTTTGAAGTTTCAGACAATATTTATGAATAGTTTTCAGAAAGTAAACCGCATAAGGTTTGGATTCTGAAGACTATTTTTTTACAAGCGGTTAGGTAGTAGAATGCTCATAATTCAGAGGGACTGCCTATAATTTATCTAGTGTCCAACAAACACTAAATGAAAAAATACTTTTCCCTTAGTTCTTAAGGGAAAAGTATTTTTGAGTACGATTTAGTTTTTTGTGAAGCTGATCAGAGTTTTCCAGATTTAGTTCTGACACCAACAAACACAAAATCGGCGCCTGAGCTAGACGTTTCACAAATTAAAAGTTGATGGTTTCTTTTAATTAGGCTGGCCGCTTGAAAATCAACTTCATGGTTATCATCTGAAAAATTAATATCATTTAGATCATGTTCCAAACTATCGCTTCCTAATATAGGAGTTAAGGATAGTTGTATTATACAACTTGTTCTTGTCGTTTCAATTCACAGTGAGCGACAGTGAAACTAGTTTCTGCGTCCGTAAGATGAACTTGCCAATTACTTTCCTCATCTAAAACACTGGTGTCAAGCTTTTCAACATAAGCGATTTGGTTTTCGTTGACATAAAGCACCTTATCATCGGTAGTTTGAACTCTAAGTAACATTAAAATTGCTCCTCTCAAATTGTCAAAATAGTTAACTATAAAAAGATTTTAACATGCCGAATAAAAGATTATAACTATCGTGCTTATCAGGGTGATTTTACTTAAGATTAATCTTCAGACGCTATTCTAACTAGTGAATTAAAAAAAGGTTACTAGGTTTACAGAGGTGTTTGAATTATACTAGGGATATGGATAATGTAGGGAAGAGGAACCCAAATGAAAATTTTAATGATTGAAGATAATAAATCGGTGTCTGAAATGATGGGCATGTTTTTTAAAAAGGAACAATGGGATGCACATTTTGCATACGATGGAAATGAAGCAATGGAGATGTTTAATGCATCTCCTGATGATTGGGATATGATTACGTTAGATTTGAATCTACCTGGAAAAGACGGAATGACGGTTAGTTCGGAGATTCGTCAAATATCTCAAACAGTGCCAATTATTATGTTAACTGCGCGTGATTCGGAAAGTGATCAGGTTTTAGGCCTAGAAATGGGGGCCGATGATTATGTTACGAAGCCATTTAGTCCAATTACTTTAATTGCACGGATTAAGGCTCTGTATCGACGAGCACAAATGGGCGGAATCGATGATAAAAGCCAGGAAAATGATAAGACTGAAAACTTTGATGTAAAAACTAATAATTTCAAACTAAGTTCATCCACACGGGAAGCCTATTTGGATGATAAATTGATTCCCGATTTAACTCCCAAAGAATTCGATCTACTTAAGACGCTTGCACAAAAGCCCAAACAAGTTTTTTCACGTGAACAATTGCTTCAACTTGTTTGGGATTATGAATTCTATGGGGATGAACGCACCGTGGATGCCCACATTAAAAAGCTCCGCCAAAAAATCGAGAAGGTTGGCCCACAAGTGATTCAAACGGTCTGGGGAGTTGGCTATAAATTTGATGATAGCAAGGCGGGGGATTAAGTATGAAATTGAAACTCCTGTATCAACAAATGCTGGGTTTTTTTGTCGTTATTTTGACAACAGTAATTGTTTTTGGAATTGCTTTTATCCAATTCTCAAATCGAATGGTTTACCGAGATACTTGGAAACAACTTGAAGGATATGCAGATAGTGTGTTTCAACAATCAGTGGTAGTCAGTACTAGTGGTGATTTTGAAGGCATTCAAATAGCTGGGTTAGAAAGTAGCGAGCGGTTGCTGGCCAATCAGTCTGTTCATTTCACGATTTATAATAAACAAAATACAATTGCCTATCCTAAGAATAGCTATTCTCCGGCCATAAATTCTAAGCAATGGGAAAAATTAAAAAAGGGTGAAATGATCACGACAAGATCGGATCGTCATCTCAATCAGGTTGGTGGGCAAAGGAAGCATACCACCACTGATATTATTAAGCCTTATCGAAACCAAAGTGGTAATTTAATTGCAGTAATTTCGGTAGGCTCACCAGTGGCCAACATTGAATCAAATATGCGGCGAATTCAGCATAACTTGTTGACTGCATTTTTAATTTCCGGATTGGCCGCAATTGTTATTGCTTATGGATTGGCCAAGTATTCGGTATCTAGAATTGATCGGATCCGAAAGGCTGCTCATAAAATTGGTGAAGGAAATTTTGATGTTAAAGTCCAAACTAAGGGCAATGATGAAATTGATGGATTGGCGACGGATTTTAACCATATGGCTAAGTCGTTGAAAGAATCTGATGAAGAAATTAAACGACAGGAACAGCGAAGGCGTGAATTTTTAGCAGACGCGGCTCATGAAATGCGGACACCACTTACAACAATTAATGGATTATTGGAAGGCTTAACGTATGATGCAATTCCTGAGGATAGCCGTGAAGAAAGTTTACAATTAATGAGTAATGAAACAAAACGATTGATTCGGTTGGTGAATGATAATTTAGATTATGAAAAGATTCGAACTAATCAAATCATTTTAAACCGTGGCGATATTCCTGTATATCACGTTGTGAATAATTTAATTGAACAACTGCAGAAAAAAGCCAATGAGGCCAAAGATCAGTTTGTGGTGCATGTGGCAGAAGATGTGCGTGTGTATGCAGATTATGATCGTTTTGTTCAAATTATATTTAATATTATGCAAAATGCGATTCAGTTTACCACTGGAGGAACCATTACAATTGCTGCTCATAATGATGAAACTAAGAATTGTGTAATCACAATTAGCGATACTGGAATTGGCATGTCAGAAACACAAATGAAAAACATTTGGGAACGGTATTATAAGGCTGATCCTTCCCGGAAAAATACTAAATATGGGGAATCAGGTTTAGGAATGGCAATTGTCCATCAACTGGTGAAAGCACATGGTGGTGAAATTGTTGTCGATAGTAAGTTAGGTAAGGGGACCACCTTTACAGTTACGATGCCGCCAGAAAAAAGTAAATAAGAGCAACAAAAAAAGCAATCATTCAAATTTGAATGATTGCTTTTCAATTATATTAATAATTATTTAACTGATGGAGTACCGAACCAGTCAATACGACTCTTAACGATATCTTCAATAGCTTTTGTACCAGGTGCAAGTAATTTACGAGGGTCATAACCTTTAATATCATTTTGGTCATGTCCTTCTTCAATGTACTTACGTGTTGCTTTGGCAAATGCCATCTGGCATTCAGTATTAACGTTAACCTTTGCAATTCCCATTGAAATAGCTTTTTGAATTTGGTCCTTAGGGATTCCTGAACCACCATGTAAAACAAGTGGTGTAGAAATAGCATCAGCTAATTCTTGGAGACGTTCGAATTTCAAACCTGTCCAGTTGTCTGGGTATTGGCCATGAATATTACCAATTCCACAAGCAAGGTAGTCAACGCCAGTTGCGTTAAGCTGTTTAGCTTCTTCAACATTAGCTAATTCGCCTTCACCAATGACACCGTCTTCTTCTCCACCAATTGAACCAACTTCGGCTTCAACAGACATGCCCTTAGCATGTGCCAACTTAACGATTTCCTTAGTTTTTTCTAAGTTTTCTGCAAATGGTAAATCGTGACCATCAAACATAACAGAGTTGTAACCAACTTCGATACATTCTTTAGCAGCTTCGTAGTTACCATGGTCTAAATGCATGATAACTGGAACTGTGATGTTCATTGACTTGATGGTTTGTTGAACTAAGTTTAAGCAAAGTTCGTAGCCGCCCATGTACTTAGCAGCTCCCATAGAAGTTTGGATCAAAACGGGTGTACCCTTTTCTTGTGCAGCGCCAAGAATAGCACGAGTCCATTCCAAGTTGTTAGTGTTAAAAGCACCAACTGCATAATGACCTTTGCGAGCTTCAGCAAAGATTTCGTTACCATTAACTAATGACATAAATAAATCCTCCCAAAATATATTACAACGATGTGTAAAAAGTTGCGTTAAACGAACATTTCTATTTTAACACATTTAATTGTGAAAATGCAGTTCCATTTTTATATGTATGTGTCAAGTTTTCCTAGGTGCCTTATAATCAACCAAATATTTATACACAATAATTAGTTTGAAAATATTTTTGCCATTGCTCCGATAGGGCTACTTGTTGGGGCATCAACTGGTATTTTACCTGAAAGAACTCCAATATGCTTAGAATGGTGCTTGTTGCTCAGCTGAGCTGAACTCAACGTCTTCAATGATTCCGTAGCGATCTCAATCGTTAGCTCTTGTAACTTTCTTAAACCACCACGTAAGTATTTATCTAGCTTACCGTTTACCCGAGCTTCAATTAATTTCAACATAGCCTCAAGGCCCTTTTCGGACCATACTTTGCCTTGCTTTTTCATTCGATACGTGTACGCTCTGTGTGAGCTTTCAACGGATCCCAATTTGCCGACCCTCATGAAGCCACGATCGTGTGGAGACTTTATAAACTGCCAATTTCTTGCCAAATATTGTCTTAGGACCCTTAGGCTCTCAAGTTCCTTATCAGTTTTAATTTGCGACTCAAATGTATCTAAAATAACGTTTAACTGATTCTGATCATACAGGCTAACGCTCTTAACGGCCTTATCAACCAATGGATTAAATAAACCAAAGGTTTGTTTAATCTTTTTGACAAAGTGATACCGATCGATAGTAAATTCAACTCTTTGAGCACTCGGAACTATTTCTCGCATACTTTTCGGGTTATACCCTGGGCCACCATCACTTGCTGTAAACACGGTCATTTCACTGATTTTATAATACTTCTCAATGTAGTCAGTTACTCGTTTTTGAACCTTTTTTTGATTGATACCAACAAACTCAACTTTGTTTGATCTTGTTCCATCTAATCCTGATTCAAAAACAATGTAATGGTGGACGTCTTGTCTTCGTCGATTAATTTTGTGTATCTCAAAGGCATCGCCTTCAACCACTAAGTTTTCAACTTTTCGTTTCTTAACTAGTTTCTCTTCGGACGATTTTTCTTCTGTCTTCACGGTATCTGCCATGTCTCTGATAATTCGGTCTACTGACCAGGCACTAATATCCGTCTGACTTGCCAGATTGATCATTGCGGCCGTATTTCTCATCGTTGTCGTTTGCCCAATTTTGGCAACGACACTTTTAAAATAAGGTGAAATTCTTTTTCTTTCTTCCAACTGAAGTTGTTCATCCAACGGGAAGTAATAACTTCCATTGGGTCGAAGATAACATCTTCTTTCAAAATTCACGGCGCCAAACATAAACTCAATTGTTCTGGCCTGTCGATTAATGAATGTATTTTCTGCCGGAATTGATGGAACGAGTGTTTCATCTAATTGCCTCAGATATTCAGCTACAACCAGCTGGAATGACTTCCTAAGATGAAGAATTACCTGCTCCTCTAAATCAAATAAACTGTCTAAATTTCCCAATGATTCAATAAAATCTGCTAAAATATACATGAAAGACCTGTATCCTTTCCTTTAATCTTCGTCGATTAAAAGGCTACAGGTCTTTTTCTATATATTCAACTCAAAATGAATATTCCTAGAATTTTATTGACCATCTAGGAAAACCTTACACTAACTTTTATATGACCATTTTATGGAAGAAAGTCTAAAAGTTGGAAAAATCCCGCTTTTGTTTTGGGCTAGACCAATGTTTTTATGAACAAAAAATAAGTGGCTAAATTGTTGAAGTGTCAGGTCCTCAAGGATACAAAAATATAGTATATCAATTAAATTTAATAATTTATCACTTGTAAAAACGATTACGTTACTGTTAAAATGTCTTTTTGTCTTGGTATGGACATTAATTTTAGAGAGAATAAGGAGAATTTATAATGGGTATTATAATTGCACTGATCCCAGCAATTGCTTGGGGCAGTATTGGACTTGTATCTGGGCGTTTAGGTGGAACGGCACCTCAGCAAACGTTGGGGATGACTATGGGAGCCATTGTATTTGCCATATTTACTTGGTTCTTATATCAACCAACATTGACATCTAAAGTGTGGGTTGCAGGTATTGTGTCTGGATTATTCTGGGCAGTAGGTCAAGGCATGCAATTTACGTCAATGAAAAAAATTGGTGTGTCAAAGACAGTTCCATTGTCAACTGGATTACAATTGGCAGGAAATGCACTGGCCGGTGTTTTAATTTGGCATGAATGGAAAACTGGAAAAATGATTACAATGGGAACAGTTGCTGTAATCTGCTTAATTGTTGGAGCCACATTTACTTCGTTGCGTGATAAAAATGATAAAGAACACAACAAAGATGAAGATATGGGTGCAGGGATTCGGGCATTGATTATCTCCACAATTGGGTACATTGGGTATACTGTTATTGTGCGTTTTGCTAATGTGAATGCTAAAGCGGTTATTTTGCCACAAGCCATTGGGATGTTTATTGGAGCAGTTATCTTTGTTGTTATTTCAAAGGCGGCTGTTACAGCTTTCAAGAATCGCCATACATGGGCTAATATGCTTACAGGTATTATCTGGGGAGTCGGAAACATTTTCATGTTCTTGGCAATTCCTCGAGTTGGTCTGGCAATTAGTTACTCACTTGCACAAGCCGGAATTGTTATTTCGACGTTTGGGAGTATCTGGTTCTTGGGCGAACACAAAACGCATCGCGAAATGCAATATGTGGTTTTTGGATCTGCTCTAATTATTGTAGGTTCCACTATATTAGGAATGATGCAATAAATTTGAATTTTAATATGTAGGAGAAACCGATGGCACAAAGCTTTCGGTTTTTTGTTTGCTTTTTATCAAATTGTTAACTTTGGTCACGCTTCAAATTTTAGGAAACGGGTGTATAATGAGTTAGTGAAATACCAAAAATATTAAGTGAGGTAATTAAATAATGGCACATATTTCGTTTGACAGTTCAGCAGTTTCAGAGTTTGTTCATGATAATGAGCTTGCTGAGATGCAACCACTTGTTACAGCTGCAGACAAAGAATTACGCGAAGGAACAGGCGCTGGTAAAGATTTCCGTGGCTTCATTGATTTACCAGTGAACTATGACAAAGACGAATTTGCTCGTATTAAAGCATCAGCAAAGAAAATTCAGGGTAATTCTGAAGTCTTTGTTGCAATTGGTATTGGTGGTTCATATTTGGGTGCCCGTGCAGCAATTGACTTCCTTGGAAATACTTTCTACAACTTGCTTCCTAAAGAGCAACGCGGTGGTATCCCTCAAGTGTTCTTTGCTGGGAACTCAATTAGCTCAACTTATTTAACAGATTTAGTAAACTTGATTGGTGATCGTGACTTTTCTATTAACGTCATTTCAAAATCAGGAACAACTACAGAGCCTTCAATTGCATTCCGTGTTTTGAAGGAAAAATTAATTGCTAAGTATGGTAAAGCTGGCGCTAAGGAACGGATCTTTGCAACAACCGATAAAGCAAAGGGTGCCTTAAAGGTGGAATCTGATGCTGAAGGCTACGAAGAATTCGTTGTGCCTGATGATATCGGTGGTCGTTTCTCAGTACTTTCCGCTGTTGGTTTGTTACCAATTGCTGTTGCTGGTGGCGACATTGACCAATTAATGAAGGGTGCTGCAGATGGGCGTGACGCTTACAAGAATCCTGATGTAACTAAGAATGATGCTTACAAATATGCTGCATTACGTAACATTTTATATCGCAAAGGTTACACAACTGAATTGTTAGAAAACTTCGAACCAACGTTACAATACTTTGGCGAATGGTGGAAACAATTAATGGGTGAATCAGAAGGAAAAGATCAGAAGGGGATTTATCCTTCATCAGCTAATTTCTCAACTGATTTGCATTCACTTGGCCAATACATTCAAGAGGGTCGTCGCAATCTCATGGAAACAGTTGTCAATGTTGACAAACCTACCCATGACTTGAACATCCCTAAGGAAGATAAGAATTTGGATGGTCTTAAGTACTTGGAAGGCCGGACAATGGATGAAGTTAACAAGAAAGCTCATCAAGGTGTTACCTTGGCTCATAATGATGGTGGTGTGCCAGTTATGAATGTTAACATCCCTCAACAAGATGCTTACACATTGGGCTACTTGATTTACTTCTTTGAGGCTGCTGTTGGTGTATCTGGTTACTTGAACGGAATTAATCCATTCAACCAACCAGGTGTTGAAGCGTACAAGAATAATATGTTTGCACTTCTTGGCCGTCCTGGTTATGAAGCTCAAACAAAAGAACTCAACGAACGCCTTGGTAAATAGGACTTTTAGAGTTTTGATAAATTAAGAATAAGGCTAGTTAGAACCAGCAAGTGTAAATTTACTGATTCGAAACTAGCCTTATTTTTTTAGATTTTTATGGCTTAGAAAATAATTTCAACTGGTTTATGTACTTGTAATCGGTTCAATTTTCTAGTAACGTAAAAGCAAAAGTTGTTTAAAAGTCGAAAGGAAAAAGCGTATGGCAAATAGTGAAATTTTTGGTAAGAACCGAACTGATTATTTAAAATTTGGCGGTGTTTATGCTGCTGGGACTTTTTTGGATAATAATATCCAAGCATCAAACTATACAAAAATTGCGTTAGTCCCGACGATTGACACAATTCAAACATGGTCAAAATTATATAAAAAATTCAATCTTGGCGATAGCTATTCAAATGATCAATTCTGGAAGGATCAATCAAAGTATTTGGTGGATGTGACCCAAGCTAAAGAATGGTTAGAGGAATTATTCAAAAAACAGTTTAAAATTACAGCTATCGGTGCCGAATTTCTAGAAGGCGTAGGTAATCGTTCATCAGAAAATTCAGTTCAGTTGACCGAGGCAATTGATTCAGACAATAATTGTTATTATATTTTGCAAAGCGGTTTTCCAGCGCTTGAGGCTAAAAGTAATGCGGTAAAACAATCTACCGAGTTTGCGTATGACCGAGATGTTTTTACTGTGGATAAAGAAAATTACGTTTCCTATGATGAACGTGGTTTGAATACTTTGATTGTGACCATGGTCAAAGAATATTTTGATCGTGATATAACTTCAAAAGAACTTGTCCAGAGGTTACCTGTGTTCAGAATTTGTGGGACGTTTAATGATTATGGGAAGCCAGCAGACACTGGCAATCGGCTCAGTACAATTATTAAAACAACTCATCAAAATGATTTGGAACAGCTTGACGATGCAGCGCAATTAAAATTACTAAAAAATGGGGAACCATTATCAAGCAATGTAGATCGTAGTAATACTTGGAAAGCTAACGAAAAGAAACGACTTGAATGGCTACAAAAGGCCGAACAAAGAGCGTAATTAAAATCTCAATAAATTTATTTATAGTTTGTTTCGAATCTTATTTGAAACAGGCTATTTTTTATTGACTATGGTACATAAATCGCTTACAATAGAATTGATATCAGAATGATATTGAAAGGAGACGGTCAGTTCATGGCGAATGAGAAAAAGGACAAACGTTTTTTATTGCGTTTGGACCAAGGGCTTTACGATCGATTAGCTGAAGAAGCCAATCGAGCCAACCAAAGCGTCAATATGTATATTGTGAGTTTACTGTCGAACAATCATGGAACGAAAAGTTTTGAAAATCGACAGATTATTGGTCAGACTGTTTTGGGAAAAGACCTAAACGTTGACCATGGACTTGCCTTTGTTTCCGGGATCTACTATCGTTATTTAATTAATGATAATGGAAATGTCGATACGACAGCGAAGTATGCTGTTATTGAAGCTAACGGGAATATCTTAACGTTACAAAAAATTTAGCCATTTTGGGGGAGATAAAAGATGGCAAATCAACAAAAGCAGCAATCTGGTTTTTGGGGGCAGATGCAAGCGGCAATGAACGGCGAGTATGTGAACCAGTATCAGCAGGCTCAGCAAAAAGCTATTCAAAACAGACAACATGCAACGCCAAAACCAGATAAGCGAAATAAGCGAAGTAAACGAGATCGGCGCGACAATCATGATAAACCAGAAAGAACAGTTCATGCACGAATGCCAGAAAATCGGAGGAGTCTAAATATGCCATTTGGATTAAGAATTGTACCACAAAATAATCGTGGACTAGTAGAAACATTAGGAAAATATAAACATAGTGTTGATCCAGGTTTTCATTTTTATGTCCCATTTTTTCAAAAGATTAAAAATGTCAGTTTAGCGATGGAGCCTTTAGCATTACCGAATTATTCAATTATTACCAAGGATAATGCGGATGTTTCGGCTAGTTTGACGTTAAACTTTCATATCACTGATCCTGTTAAATATCAGTATGAAAACACGGATTCTGTTGAATCAATGGCACAACTTGTGCGTGGCCATTTGCGTGATATTATTGGACGAATGGACCTGAATGAGGCATTGGGGTCAACTGCTAAGATTAATCAAGAACTAACATTGGCAATTGGTGATTTGACTAACACATATGGGATTAATGTTGATCGAATCAATATAGATGAGTTAACCCCTTCACATGCGATTCAAGAGGCAATGGATAAACAATTGACCGCTGATCGGGAACGAGTGGCCACCATTGCGAAAGCTGAAGGAGAAGCTAAGTCAATCGAATTGACCACTAAAGCAAAGAATGATGCGTTAATGGCGACTGCAAAGGCCGAAGCTGATGCAACTAAGACGCGAGCTGACGCCGAGCGTTATCGAATTGATACTGTCCAGGCTGGGTTGACAGAAGCTACTGACAAGTATTTCCAGAACCAGTCAATCAACGCATTTTCTGATTTGGCAAAATCTGATACGAATCTGGTTGTGGTCCCTTCAGATAGTGCAGATGAGTTTGGCAAATTGCCAGTGGTTGGCAAATTGTTGGGAACTAAGGATAATAAGAAAACAACTTTATAAATCATTCTATTGAGAAGATGATCCGGAGTGTATCTGGGTGATCTTTTTTATTTGTTTTTTAACGATTTTAAAGTAGATTTTTTCATAATAAAAATAAGCCTCAAAACACTGAATTAACAATGCTTTGAGGCTTATTTAGTTCTCAATGATAGCCCGCACGGGGTTCGAACCCGTAGCTCCGCCTTGAGAGGGCGACGTCTTAAACCAATTTGACCAGCGGGCAATTAGTCAATTAGTACTTTTCTAATTTATCGTATTTGGGACCTAAAGTCAATACCCAAGCTCTTAATTAGCCTTTTTTCGTGCTAAAAAAGTTAGATAAATTAAACTGATAAATAGGTAGACCCAATAAACAAATATTGCAATGATAATGTAAGGGACAAATGCGTAAGGCAATAAACTTTCGCTAATTAAACCAAGGATGGCAATCACTGCCCAAATTACCAATTTTTCTTTAGTATCAGCCAGAGCTGCCTTAATTTCTTTCTTATTCATAGGTTAACTCGAGCATATAAGCTTTTTGTTTTAAAACGTGAGCAGTTGTTACCCAAACTTCCCGATAAGTTTTCTTTGGTTTACCAGTATAGGTATTAAAATAATCGAGCAGTGTGCGATATTTATCTACAAAGGCATCAGAAAGCCGATCAACAAGCAACGTTTCGTCAGGAAAATAAATTTCCGGATTAGCAACCTGCATATCATCACTAATATTCAATTGCACGACGTTTGTATATCCCAACGTACTTATACCGGCACGATCAGGATGGTTGTAAACTTGTGATAAAACATTATAGATTGAATCAGAATTTGTAGCCATATTTTCACCTCACAAAACTACCTCCATTGTAGCAAAAACCCCGGTAGTTGTCAGATTTCTATAACTTTTAGATGGAAATAGGCAAAATAGGGGGAAGACTTATTGACAGTTTGCTAGAAAGACGGTAATATTATAGAGGTAATTTAGTGGGCATTCGCCAAATGGTAAGGCCTCGGACTCTGAATCCGTAATTTACTGGTTCGATCCCAGTATGCCCAATAAAATAGATAAATAAAGACCGTTATATCAACATTTCGTTGACGATAACGGTCTTTTAGTTTAATCAAAAAGATTATCTTTATTCAAAGGTGAGCGAATATAACCGGTAATAATTCCCATTTCACGCTTTGTTTTAGAGTCCAATTTTTCTGGATCTGCATCTGGTTTTACATACTTAAAAACGTTTTTTAAAGATTGAATTATCTGGCGATTGGCCAAATAAGAATCACTAATCGCTTGTGATACACCAACTGCAATTCTTGTATAATCTTCGCCTGCTTTTAGCTGCTCTGCAGCTTTAGAAAGTGCGTTTTGCATTTTTGGTAATGTCTCAACCTCAGGATTATTAATTGTTTTAACAATTAAATTATAGAGTTCTTGATACTTCTTATTCATATTTATCCCCCCATGGATTAAAACACTGTTTTAAAACGCATTTATTGTGGGCCTTTTTGAGTAAAATAACAAGTAGCTTGTTATACAGGTATATCGTATTTTTAATAATGTTAATTTTGATAAGAAAATTATTACGGTTTTGGAGTCTATCCTGAATTGAATCCAAAATCAAAATTGCATTATTTATTGTATAAAAAAGGCTTCCTATACAACAAAACATGTGGATACGTTGACAATATTTGAAGATTTATATAAAAATTATGTAACAATTAAATAATAAGTTGTTTTTTTTAATGAAAGCGCTTTATAATAAGAAAAGTAATAGTTGCCTTTCTCAATAAATAAGGAGAGCTGCCTATGAAAGAAAATAAAGACTATTTTTGAAGTGACGTAGTAAAAATGCAGTTGCATACAAGAAATTTAAGGAAAGATTTATTATGAAAACGAAAAAGATTATGTCTGCCTTGTTTATTGCATGTTTAAGTTTTGGTTTTATTACTACTTCAGCTTTGGCTGGTAATGATGAACATAATTATAGTATGCGTGTTTATGGTTTCCAACAAAACAGTCATTCGGCAGGTTGGTACAGGCAAACAACTAATTATAAAAATAATTGGAAGGTCAAATTAGAGACATCTGGTGAAGGCGCTCATACCATTTCAACATTCTGGCTAGAGAAATCAGGCGGAGCAAATGTTAGCCCAAGTGTCAATAAGACAGCCGGAAATGCTGCGTCATACAGGCGAGTCAATGCATCTTTCCCTGGAAAGGAAACTGTGATGTTAACGGCTCAAAATAATAATATTTCAGGTAATGAGTATAACGTTTCGGGATATTGGGATGAAAAAACCGGAAAAATTCAATAGCTAAGTTCTATGGTGGTCATCTAATGTTAATTTATGTAGATGGCCATTACTCTTATTGGTAGGGGGAATTCTGATGTTAAGATTTGAAATTAGTAAACTTTTAAAAAATCGACGGTTTATTTTCTTTGCTATCCTAATCATACTTGTTCCTGAAATGGATTTATTAATTCAACTTAAAAATCAATTCGAGGTAGGATTTGATACTGCATCGTATATAACAAATCCAGCAATGGCAAGCTTTTTGGCCGGTAATTCTATTGGACACTACGGACAGATGATTCTTATTTGGCTGCTACCTGTAATTTTATTAAACTTATATACGGATCAACACGTGTCAGAAATAAAAAATGGTTACCAAAATGCTACTTTGATTAGAGAGAGCCGAAAAAAAGTTTATCAAACTAAACTAGCTTTATCAGCCATTATTCCTGGCTTACTAGTATTTATTTCTTTATTGCTTAATTTCGTTATAGCGCTACTTGTTTGGCATGGTGGAAAAGATTTTTCTGGCATGGAGGATGAGTTGCAACAACTTAAGGCTGTTAAATCTTTCCAATTATTAGTATTTCAAATGAAACATCCATATGGCACTATGGTAATCTATATTTTTATTTTTACAATAACGGTTGCCATTTTCGGTATGGTCACACAAGCCATTGTGTTCATGTTCCCCAATTATTACATTGCTTATCCTTTTGCTTTTCTTTTATGGATTGTACAAATCATGTCACCATACAGTTCCACTTACTTTATGCAACCTTTTATTGAATATGGATTGAGGTTCATTATTCCGGCTATAATTATTTATTTATCTTCTAGTTTGATAGTAATTGGGATTGGGTACTTTAGGCAGGTGAAGGCAGATGTTCTTTGAGAGTAAAAAAAAATTAGTGATTATCTATTTGTTTCTAATTATATTTTTAGCAGCTTATTGGGTGTCGTTAAATAGGTTCGCACCAAATATTATAACGAGTTTTCAAAGCTTTCATACGATTGAAGATACTGTTGCAAATTATCATTATGATGTGGGACAGGCCACCATTTTTTCGCTTATTTTTGCTACAATTATTTTAAAAAGTTATTTGAACATTTATATGAGTGAATTAATACGTTCCGATACGCAAAAGTATTATTGGCGCTTTATTAAATCTGTTTGTATCCAAGCAATGATTTTTACGATTGTTTTTGAAGGTGTGGACCTGGTTATGCTGTTTATTAGAGTTCAACATTCGCTTTTATTTGACCCCGTAATACTGTTGGCGTTGGGTATACGCTATTTAGTTTTTTGGGGTTACTATATAATCCAAGGTTCATTATTATTTTTAGTTATGCAGTATTCTAAAAATGCTTTGGTAACAATTTTTATTGTTCCGTTCATTAATGTCATTACTCTTAAATTTTGCCGAACTTTTGAATATACGCATCCTATTTCTAGTATGAATACAATTGATTGGCTATGGAAAGGACATTTTGACTGGTTTACAATTCTAACAGCTTTGTTACAGATCGTGATTATTATTGCATTATTAGCCATTTGGAATATTCAAAGGCTGAGGAAGGAAGATTTACTTGAAATCGCAAAATAAATTGGCATTTTTAAGCATTGGCCTGTTACTTTTCTATCTAATACTCGCTAAGAATTATTTATTTGGTAAATTTACCATCCAAAATCTTTTTCGTGGTGTTGATTTCGGTGCCAACACTATGCAAACTCTGGTATTTATCTTTTTCTTTTTTACCATTGCTACATTGAATTTTGCACTTCTCCAATCTTGGTTTTCTGACTGGTTAATTTTGCAGCTTATTCGTTACAAAAAAATTAGTCATGCTTTTAAGAATTTGAATGAAACTATCTTTAAACTTAATGTTTTGTTTCACATTATGTTTATAATACTATTTTTTGTTTTTTCAGAGTTATTTCATGGAGTGTTTAAATAATTATGTGTAAATGATTCATTGAAAAAGGGAAGCCTCTCCCTTATGATAGTTAGCGTCTAAACAAACATCACAGGAGGCTTCCCCATGAATCAGTTTACCAAAGAAATCGTCACAGCACTAGCGCAGCGTCAGGATCTAGATATTATTTTCAAAGATCAACTAGAAACGGCCGTTAATGAGCTATTACAAAATGAACTTTCTGCATTTTTAGGTTATGAGCCCTATGATAGGAATGGCTTCAATTCAGGAAATTCTCGTAATGGCCACTACACGAGAACCTTTAATACAAAATATGGCGAATTGAATCTTACGATTCCCCGTGATCGAAACGGAGAATTTGTTAACCACACATTACCAGCCTATCAACGACGAACAGACCAGTTAGAACAAACCATCATTCAGCTTTATCAAAAGGGAATTACCACTCATGAGATCGCCGATCTGATGGAAAAAATGTATGGTTCCTATTACACGCCACAGACAGTTTCCAATCTAACTAAGGTAGTTAACGAACAAGTTGAAGCTTTCAAGAATCGAACGTTATCAGAACGGTACGCTGTCGTTTATTTAGATGCCACATATCTTCCCTTGCGACGTGACACAGTTGCCAAAGAAGCAGTTCATATTGCGATTGGCATTCAACCTAATGGTCATAAGGAAGTGCTGTCTTACAAGATAGCTCCGACAGAATCTAGTTCTGTGTGGTCTGAAGTATTAGCTGATTTGAAGGATCGTGGCGTACAACAAACCTTACTTTTTGTGGCCGATGGATTGGTTGGCCTCGAAACTGCCGTTGGTAAATATTATCCAAACGCCGTTATTCAGCAATGCCTAGTTCATGTAAGTCGTAATATTTCGCATCATGTACGGGTTCATGACCGTAAAGCTGTGTTAAATGATTTTAAGTTAATTCATCAAGCAACCAATAAACGAATGGCTGAGCACAGCTTAGCCAACTTTGTTGACCATTGGCGCAAAAGATATCCCAAAGTTACGCAAGCTTTATTAAAGAACCAGAAATTACTGGTATTTTTTAATTTTCCACCGGCTATCCGGTCTAGTATTTATAGTACCAATCTTATCGAATCATTTAACAAAAAATTTAAGCGACAAACAAAGAAACGTGAACAATTTCCCAACGAAGAATCTTTGGAAAGAACCTTAATGACTGTAATTCTTGATTACAATGACAAATTTGGGCGACGAACACATAAAGGGTTCAACCTAGTTCAAGACACTTTAGAATCAATGTTTTAGTTCAAAAGTGAGAGGCTTTTTCATTTACACATAAAATTTGACACTCTCATTTCATGCTTCTTCGTCGATTTCTTTTTCGCTTTTATCGATGTTATTGACTAACTTTTTAATCTGTAACTTGTATATGTTAACTCAATTCTTATTTAATCTATATTTTTCAGATCGAGTGGGATATTTTCTTGTACTTGTTTATGCGGGTCTTTTTTTAATGGTTGGCGAGAGCTTGTTTGTAAATGGTGGATCAGTGATTTTTCAAATCTTGGCCTGGCCACAGTTTATATGTCAACAACGATTAAGTATTCTTCATGTAAATTTACTAGTGTGGTATGTAATACTACTGGTTCTTTTTATGCTCGTTGAGGGGCTAATTTATGGACGACTTAGACAAATTGATTGGTTACGGAGGGATTAAAATGAAAATTGAATTACGTCATTTCTCTAAAACTTTAAAAAAACGTTCCGTGTTAACCGATGTTAGCTATACTTTTAATGATGGGGCAATATATGGATTATACGGAATTAATGGATCAGGTAAAACGATGTTATTAAGAGCAATGGCTGGTCTTATCCATGCGACTAATGGTGAGGTACTGGTAAACGATAAAATTTTGCATAAGGATATTGATTTCTCACCAGAAACGGGTATTCTTATCGAAAATATGAGCCTGTTACCACAATATTCAGCTTTTGAGAACTTAAAAATTTTAGGTAAAATTCAGCATGTAGCAAATGATGCGGATATTGAAAATACTTTAAAGGCAGTTGGATTAGAAGCAAACATTCATGAACCAGTTGTGAAAGATTTTTCGTTAGGAATGAGGCAGAAATTAAATATTGCCCAAGCAGTTTTTGAAGATCAAAAAATCATTCTTTTAGATGAGCCAACAAATGGGTTAGACACTGATAGTGTTAGCAAATGCATCAAACTTTTACGTAAGCTGAGAGATGAAGGAAAATTAATCGTGGTCGCAACACACGTGGCTGAAGATATGAAAAAGCTGGCGGATGTTCAGCTGCACATTGTCGAAGGAAAGATAGAATCAACGGAACGAGTATCCGTTGGGTAAATTTATTTATACATTTTAAAAAAACGCTGCTAAAGTATTTAGCGGCGTTTTTTAATTTGATTGTTGATAAATAATTTAGAAGATTGTTAACTGAAAATATGAGAAAAAAAGTCTACAATTTTGTATTGCAAAAGCATGGATTAAGCGTATAATCATCAATTATGACAGTGTGTCATTTTGAGGAGGAAAAGATGCCAAAAGCAACGTATTTCAATCTAAACGAGGAGAAAAAAGCTCGATTGATGCAAGCTGCACAACATGAATTTTCACGAGCACCGCTTGAGGATGTATCAGTCAGTGCAATTGTCAAAGATGCGGAGATTCCGCGGGGGAGCTTCTATCAGTACTTTGAAAACAAAGAAGATCTTTATTACTATTTTTTGGGAAACATAGTTACGGATATTGAACAACATTTTTTTGACATGTTAAAGAAAACACATGGGGACTTGTTTGCAGCGATGACGCTTTTCTTTAATTTTGCGGTGGAAGAAATTACTGAAGGACCGAATGCCGATATTTTTAAAAATGTTGGCACAAATGATTTTCAGCATGGTCAAAACTCTAAGCACTTTGGGAAAAATCACCACAAACATCCCTTTTTTAAAGCGGTGTTGGCGATCGAAGACAAAATTGCTACATCTGTTGACCGAACCAAATTGCGGATTGAAAATGATGAAGAGTTAAAAAATTTACAGCAATTACTTTTCACTGTGTTTGCGCATACAATTGGTCATTATTTTCGTTCTCAAAAAGAAGACTCACCCGAAACGATCGCTAATGCTAAGGCAGAATTTGCAACGACCTTAGATTGGATCGCAAATGGGGCACTAAAATCAAAAAAGGAGCTTGGTTAAATGCTTAAATTATCACGAAAATACCTTGCCTGGTGGGCAGTAGGTATTGGAACCGCATTTTTAATTGTTCAAGTAATATGTGATTTATGGTTACCAAATATCACTTCAGATATTATTAATAACGGGGTTGCTAAAAGTAATATCTCGTATATTTGGAATTCCGGTTATAAAATGTTGGCAATCTCACTTCTTGGTATGATCGCTGCAGCAGTCAATGTGTACTTTGCAGCGACTCAATCTCAGAGAATGGGTAGTAAAATTCGTGAAGATCTTTTTAAAAAAGTTTCTTTTTTATCAAATCATGAATTCGAACATTTTGGGGATGCATCTTTAATCACACGAACAACCAATGATGTCATTCAAATTCAAAACGTTATGGTTATGATTTTACGGATGATGCTGCAATCACCAATTATGTTGATTGGTGCTGGGATTATGGCTTATAACAAACAGCCAGCACTAACCGCAGTTTTCTTGGTTGCAATTCCGGTACTTGTCTTTTTTGTTGGAATTATTATGTACTTTGCAGTGCCTCTTTTTCAAGGGATGCAAAAGAAGATCGATCGAATTAACTTAGTTTTCCGTGAAGGTTTAACAGGTGTGCGGGTCATTCGGGCTTTTAATCGTGATAAATTTGAGCAGGATCGCTTTGGAGAAGCCAATAAAGATTATACGCATACAGCGATCAAAGTATTTACGATTGTTTCCTTTATGTTACCAATCATGACCCTCATTATGAGTGGTACAAATATGGGAATTATCTGGTACGGAGCTAAATTAATTTCTAATCAAACGATGCAAGTAGGCAACTTGGTTGCATTTATGACATATGCTGCTCAAATTTTGATGAGTTTTATGATGCTTTCAATGGTATTTGTTTTGATCCCTCGTGCATCAGCATCTGCCAAACGAATTAATGAAGTTTTGGAAATGAAGAACAGTGTCAAAGATCCAGAACAGCCAATCTCAGTTAGTGAAGAAACAAAAACAGCTTCACTAGAATTTAAAAATGTCGATTTCCGCTATAAAGGGATGGATGAACTAGCAATTGATGGTGCTAATTTCAAGGCCACCGCGGGTCAAACTGTTGCAATTATTGGTGGCACTGGTTCAGGTAAATCAACGTTGGTAAGCTTAATTCCTCGTTTCTTTGATCCTGAAAAGGGTGAAATCTTAATTAACGGTACTGACATTAAAACGATGAGCCAAAAGGATGTTCATGCAAAAGTTTCCTTAGCACAACAAAAATCGGTCCTATTCCAAGGCACTGTTCGGGAAAATATGCAGTTCGGTAATCCGGATGCAACGGATGACGAGATTTGGCATGCAATGGAGATTGCTCAGGCAACAGAATTCATCCATAAAGATGAAGATGGTTTAGATGCTTGGGTAGAACAAAATGGGGATAACTTCTCCGGTGGTCAAAAGCAACGTTTAACGATTGCACGGACGTTAGTAAAACAAGCACCAGTATATGTGTTTGATGATTCATTCTCAGCACTTGATTTTAAAACGGATGCTGAACTTCGTCACTCACTGCGCGAAGATAGTCAGATTCAAAAGAGCGTGGTTGTCATTGTTGCCCAACGAATTGCAACCGTTGCTGATGCCGACCTTATCTTAGTGATTGATGATGGCAAGATTGTGGGCCAGGGTAATCATCAAGAACTCAAGGCCAATAATGAAACTTATCGGGAAATTATTGACTCACAAATTAAGAAGGGAGATCAGGCAAATGGCTAAAAATAGTGAAAAAGCACCACAACGAACTGGCGGTCATGGTGGTCATGGCGCAGGAATGGGTCGGCCAATCGAAAAACCACAACATTTCTGGAAAACGACCGGACGCTTACTTCGATATCTCTCTCCTTGGATGGTAATGGTTGTACTTGTTTTAATAATGGCTGGTGTTTCCGTTGTTCTGCAAATTAATGCACCTAAAGTTTTAGGAAAAGCTACAACGCAAATTTTTGAAGGGGTTATGAAGGGGCAGGCTCAAATGAAGGCCGGAATTGCCATTCATACCTTACCTATTAACTTTACAAAGATTGTTCATATTTTAGCGACAGTTGGAATTTTATATGGATTGTCTGCGCTGTTCAGTTTCGCGCAACAAGCTGTTATGACCCAGGTATCACAGCGGGCAGTTTACCAAATGCGTAAAGATTTTAAGGCAAAATTGCAACGCGTTCCCGTTTCTTATTATGATACCCATTCTAATGGTGATATTATGAGTCGGATGTCCAATGATATGGATAATATTTCCGGAACTTTGCAGCAGAGTTTGACTCAGTTAGTTACCAGTGTTTTCCAGTTTGTTGGTGTACTTTATATGATGCTGACAATTAGTTGGAAATTGACAATCATTGCTGTTTTAACGTTACCATTAAGCTTAATTGTGGTAGCATATGTGGCTCCTAAGTCACAAAAGTTCTTTACTGGTCAACAAAAACATTTAGGATTGTTAAATGATCAAATTGAAGAGACCTATGCAGGCCATACAGTTGTGAAGAGCTTTAATCATGAAGATAAAGCAATTCAAGATTTCAAGAAAGAAAACGATAAATATTTAAATTATTCTTGGAAGGCTCAATTCGTTTCCGGTTTAATCATGCCATTAATGAATTTTATCAAAAACTTGGGTTATGTATTTGTTGCTGTTTTTGGTGGAATTGAAGTTGCTAATGGTCAAATCACGTTAGGTAATGTGCAGGCTTTCTTGCAATATACGCAACAATTTTCACAACCAATTACTCAAATCGCCAATTTGACGAATACCATTCAGTTGACGATTGCGTCAGCAGAGCGAATTTTTGCTGTAATTGATGAACCTGAAATGGAAGAAACGCACGTCGATATTCCAGATGTTAAGAATCCAGATGCAGAAGTTGCGTTTGACCATGTTGATTTTCGATACGTGGAAGATACACCTTTAATTCAGGACTTTAATCTGAAAGTAAATTCTGGTGAAATGGTGGCCATTGTTGGACCAACTGGAGCTGGAAAAACGACAATTATTAATTTGCTCGAACGTTTTTATGATATTAAAGACGGCTCCATCAAGTTAGATGGGGTAGATACCCGCAACTTGAGTCGTCCTAAGTTACGTTCCGAATTTGCCATGGTTCTTCAGGATACGTGGCTGTTTACGGGAACAATTCGTGAAAATATCAAGTATGGTCGCGAAGATGCCACCGATGACGATATGGTTGCATCTGCCAAAGCGGCTCATGCAGATACCTTTATTCGTGAGTTGCCAAACGGTTACGATACAGTTCTTAACGAGTCTGCATCGAACATTTCACAAGGGCAACGGCAATTATTGACAATTGCGCGAGCATTCTTGGCAGATCCTAAAATTCTTATTTTAGATGAAGCGACTAGCTCGGTTGATACGCGAACAGAAGTTTTGATTCAGCATGCTATGAACAAGTTGCTTAAGGGCCGGACAAGCTTTGTGGTTGCCCATCGGCTTTCAACAATTCGGAATGCCCAAAATATCGTGGTTGTAAATCACGGTCAAATTGTTGAAACAGGGAATCATGATAGCTTGATGGAACAAAATGGTTTCTATGCTGATTTGTATAATAGTCAGTTCTCTGGTAATGAAGTTATTTAAAAGTTAAATTTTAAAAATTAAAAATCCATTATTCGTAAGTTGTTTCATAATTGAGTATGAGACAATAACTGAGTAATGGATTTTTTGTGCCTATTCAAATCGAGGAGATTAAAAATTAATGTTAGTCTACAAAAATACAGAGATCCAAATTGCAAAAATGGTTCAGGACAAAATTATTCCTGGTGTTTCATATGCCATTCTGGATCATGAACAAGTCATTCAACATATCTTGGGAAGCGCCGAAGTAGTTCCTAAACGAAAAAAATTACGAGCGGGGATGCAATATGATGTCGCGTCATTGACCAAAGTTGTGGGAACTGAAATTTTGATTGCCCAGCTGGCAGAAACTGGACTCCTTGCGTATGATGAACCGGTTTGTACGTATTTACCTAACTTTTTTGATTCACGCGTTACTGTCCGTCATTTATTAACGCACACATCAGGGATTACCGGCTACATTCCGCATCGTAATGAATTGAGTGAAGAGGCACTTTTGCAGGCGCTATTTACACTGCAAATTGGACCAGATTTTAACAAAAAAGTAGTTTATTCAGATCTTAATTATATTTTTCTAGGTTTAATTGCAGAGCGTTTTTGTCATCAGCCTGTTCAGACAGCCATTACCAAGCGCGTCCTCCAACCGCTGGGGTTAAAACAAACCGGATTCCATCCAGATCCTTTGAATTGCGTGCCTACAGAATGGTCTCCACAAACAGGCTTAATCCAAGGAGTTGTGCATGATCCTAAAGGAAGAATTTTGGGTGCCCATTGTGGATCAGCAGGGCTTTTTTCTACATTGGGAGATTTAACCCGCTTTATCGATTGGCTATTAGCGCCAGAAAAAGTTCCGGGAGTGTTATCTTCACAAAGTGTGGACCGACTTTTTAAAAATGAAACGTCTAATCCAAAACTAGTGCGTTCATTTGGTTGGGGATTGCTTTCTCAAGGAGAAGATGACCAGAAACATTGGGTATTAAAGCATAGCGGTTTTACAGGCACCATGTTGGTAGTCGATCGTCAACAAAAACGGGGGCTAGTTTTTCTTTCTAATCGTGTACATCCAACGGCGAACAATCAAGTGTATTTTAAATACCGCCAGCAAGTAATTGATGCATTTTTACAAGAAGGTTAGAAATAATCAAGCGCTTCCTGAAAGCGCTATGGTTTTATGGTAAACTGTTATTGTAATAGTAAAAAGTACTTTAAAATAGTCATCAAAGACGAAGGAGAGATAGTTTTGAGTGAACCATTATTTTTAGCTCCAGTATTTCATGAAAAAATTTGGGGCGGCAAGAAATTAGCTACTGAATTTGGATATAAGATTCCTAGTGATACAACCGGTGAATGTTGGGCAATTTCTGCTCATCCTCATGGTCCAGCAACGGTAACTAACGGGCCATACAAAGGCCTAACTTTGGATAAGGTTTGGGATCAACATCGCGAGGCTTTTGGGAACGCTAAAGGTGATGTCTTTCCGCTACTAACTAAAATCTTGGATGCAAATGATGATTTATCGGTACAAGTTCATCCAGATGATGCATATGCTGCTAAGCACGAGCATGAATTAGGAAAGACCGAGTGCTGGTATATTATTTCTGCAGAACCTGGGGCAGAACTTTACTATGGGCATAATGCAAAGAGTCGCGAAGAACTTGCTGATTGGATTAACCATGGTGAATGGAATAAATTATTCCGTCGTGTACCGGTTAAACCAGGTGAGTTCTACTACGTACCCAGTGGAACAATTCATGCCTTAGGAAAAGGAATTATGGTTTTAGAGACCCAGCAAAGTAGTGATACGACTTATCGGTTGTATGACTTTGATCGGGTTGATAAAACAACTGGTAAAAAACGTGAACTGCACTTGCAGCAGTCGATTGATGTAACGACAGTGCCACATGTTGATCCAAAATTAAATATTGAAAAAACAACGGTTGGGGATGCAGAAGTTACAACATACGTCAAACCACCAGTTTCACCACATTTTTCTGTTTATCAATGGTTATTAAAGAACGGAACGGCTACTTTCAAACGTCAAGCTGCACCTTATACATTAGTTTCTGTATTAAAGGGTGAAGGTAAAATTACAGTTGATGGTAAGAGTTACGATATTAAAAAGGGTGTGCATTTTATTTTGCCTTACCAGGTTAAAGAATGGACATTAACTGGAGATCTACAGATTATTGCAAGTGAACCAGGAGAAGAATAGCTTTAGAAAAAAACGGTTAGTTATGAATTTGAATTCATGACTAACCGTTTTTTTATAGTTTTAAAATGTTTCTGAAATTTTTAAGGCCCTTTGTTGGGTTAAATCAGCCTGTGGATATTTACGTTCCAAAGCTGTGATTAGAAGGTGTTTTGCCAAACTACCATTGCGGGTTAAAATTGGGCCATGAAAGTAAGACCCATAAACGTTCTTGTAGATCACACCTTCAGTTTTATCTTGACCATTATTACCATGACCACTTTCAACGATTCCGAGCGGCTCTTCACCTTTTCCCAGGAAGGTCATCCCATTATGATTTTCAAAACCATGATATTCTTCATGGGTACGTTTGTTTTTAATTAAGATATTGCCAATAAATCGATTGTTATCTTGGCTGAGTGTGTAATGGTCTAAAGCCCCAATTCCGGGAATCTTTTCACCGTTTGCACCAATATAATAATGACCAAGGAGTTGGTAACCACCGCAAATTGCCAATAGAGGGCCACCATCATCGATATATTTGGTCAGTTCATCTTTTTTGGAAGCAATATCTTTAGAGACAATGAGTTGTTCATAATCCTGACCGCCACCAAAGAAAACTAAATCAAAATTGTCTGCTTTGAATTCATCATCCAGACTAATTACTTTGATGTTAAGATCGGTATTCATTTGTTTGGCATAATATTTAAGGGCCAGCAAGTTACCATTATCACCATAGGTATTTAAGAGGTTGCCATATAAATGGGCAACGTTTAAGGAATAGTTCAATTAAAGTCCCTCCTTAATATAGCCTTCATCGGCCAGCTGTTTGCGTAATTGGATCATCGCAGTGTAAGTTGCAAAGACATAAACACGTTTTGTGGGTAACTCTTTGAATTTATTAACGGCGGCCTGTAAATCATGTTCAGCCCATAGCTGATCGTCAGGAACGCCAGCCACTTTTAAACGGAAGGTGACGTCTTTGTAGCGTTCGCCACCAGTCATAAATTGTTTAATGTTCATTTTGGGTAGCTTTTCAAACTCACCATCCCAAATCCAACTGGTATCCAAACCATCCGCGTAATTTGCGTTTAATAAGGTTACTAATGAAAATGGCTGGGTTTCCGTACCGACCATGTCGATCACTTGATTGAGGCCGACGGGATTTTTCACTAAAACAATTGTGATTTCTTTGTCGCCAACTTGAATTTGTTCCTGGCGACCAAAAACATGTTCATCAGGATCGTTTAAAGCCCTTGAAATTTCCACATCAGAAACACCCATGAATTTTCCAACTGAATAAGCCGCTAACGCGTTGTAGACGTTGTACAAACCACCAATATGCAAATCAAACTGGTTGCCATCAATTTTGAATGCTGAAGTCGCAGGGGTGAGTTGATCAACACTAGTTAGCTGATAATTGAGATCCGGACGTTTAAAACCACAGTGTGGACAATAATATTTACCAAGATTACTGTAAACAATGAATTTATAATGAAGAATATGCTGACAAACAGGACATAAAATGCCATCCGTGTTGACATCCGCAAGCCTTTCGCCATCAGACTGGTTATTAAAGCCATAATACTGAATTGGATTTGGTAGTTGCTTAGAATTAAAAATTGAGGCATCACCATTAGCAATAATCGTTGCGTCAGGAGCTAAGGCAACCCCATCCAGAATCTTTTGATAGGTTGTATAGATTTCGCCATAGCGATCCATTTGATCACGAAAAATGTTAGTGAATACAAATGCGAGGGGTTTAATGTATTTCGTGACCTTAATCACATTTGCTTCATCAACTTCTAGAACAGCAATTTGACGACCGTTTTTAGATTTCTTTGCGGTCAAAAAAGTTGTTACAATTCCTTGCTCCATATTAGAACCGCTGGGGTTAGTTAACACTTGACCAAATTTTTGATCGAGTACTTTGACAGTGAGCGCAGTGGTTAAAGTTTTTCCGTTGGTTCCAGTAATGATAATCACATCATAGTTTTTACCTAAAACTTTTAAAATATCAGGATCGATTTTTGTAGTTAGTTTTCCGGGGAGTGAACTTCCACCGTTGCGAAATTTATGCAAGAACCAATAAGCGGATTTTCCCGTGGCAATTGCAAGTGAACTTTTGAGTGACATATGACTCCTCCATAAAATTGATAAAAGGCTTAATACCATGAATACTAAATGTTAATTTTAAGCCCAATGATCAAAAAAAGAAAGCTATCTGGAAAAAGATGTCTAAGAAATAAGCATGAAGTAACGATGTCTAAAATTTTGGCTTTGATTGGAGATGAAATTTTCTTGGTTATCGGCTATACTAAATAGGAAGTTAATACAAAGGGAGAGACTACTTTGGCACAGTTATTTTTTCACTATGGCGCAATGAATAGCGGTAAATCGATCGAAATTTTAAAAGTTGCTCATAACTACGAGGAACAACATAAGTCGGTTGTTTTAATGACTAGCGGAATCGATACCCGTAAAAAAGTTGGCGAGATTGCCAGTCGGATTGGTTTGCATCGAACAGCGGAGCCCATCTTTGATGATACGGATATTTATAAGCGGGTTTTAGAGTTAAATCCCAATGCGGCCTGTTTATTGATTGATGAGGCGCAATTCTTAAAAAAACACCACATTTTAGAACTGGCCAAAGTGGTGGATGATTTGAACATTCCGGTCATGACCTTTGGATTGAAAAATGATTTTCGTAATGAACTATTTGAAGGTTCTAAATATTTGTTAATTTATGCGGATAAAATCGAAGAAATGAAGACGATTTGTTGGTTCTGTAAGCATAAGGCTATTATGAACTTGCGTTTTGCAAATGGTAAACCAGTGTATGAAGGTGAACAGGTTCAGATTGGTGGTAATGAGGCGTATTATCCAGTTTGTCGTCGTCATTATTTCAATCCGCCTTTGGATGAAATGAGGGAAAGTAAGTAATGAACAATTTTGTTGATAAACTGCAATCGGTTGAAGATCGCTATGATGAGTTAAACGAACTTCTAGCTGATCCAGACGTGATTTCTGACTCACAGAAATTTACAGAACTATCTAAAGAGGAAGCAAGTATTCGTGAAACGGTGGCTAAGTTTCGGGAATACAAAAAAGTAATTAAACAGATCTCAGACAATGAAGAGTTACAACGCGAAAAACTAGATTCTGAAATGGATGAGTTAGTAAAATCGGAGCTTAGTACGCAACGGGCTCAAAAAAAGGATTTAGAAGATCAGATCAAAGTTTTAATGTTACCAACGGATCCTAATGACGAAAAAAATATCATTATGGAAATTCATGGTGCTGCTGGTGGGGATGAAGCAAGTTTATTTGCTGCTGACCTTTTCAATATGTATTCACGTTACGCTGAACGGCAAAATTGGAAAGTGCAAGTAGTAGATGAGAACGCTACAGAAGTAGGTGGCTTTAAAGAAATTGTTTTAATGATTTCCGGTAGTAGTGTTTACTCGAAGCTTAAATATGAAAATGGTGCGCATCGTGTTCAGCGGATCCCATCAACTGAATCAGCAGGACGAGTGCATACCTCGACAGCAACGGTCGGCGTCATGCCTGAAGCCGAGAATGTCGATATTAAAATTGATCCCAAAGATATTCGGACGGATGTTTATCGTTCTTCTGGGGCTGGTGGTCAACATATTAACAAGACATCATCTGCGGTTCGGATGACTCATTTGCCAACGGGAATCGTTGTCGCAATGCAAGATGAACGTTCTCAACAGCAAAACCGGGTTAAAGCAATGCAGATTTTAAAAGCCCGTGTGTATGATTACTATCAAACCCAAGAACAAGATGCCTATGATGCAGAACGGAAGAGTGCGGTTGGAACGGGTGATCGTTCCGAACGAATTCGAACATATAATTATCCGCAAAACCGGGTAACTGATCATCGGATTGGGTTAAGTTTGAACAAATTAGATCGGATTATGAACGGAGAGTTAGATGAAATTATTGATGCGTTGATCTTGGATGATCAAGCAAAGAAAATGGAGAATCTTCGGAATGAATAATCCTACTTATCTAGGGGCCCTTAAGTGGGCTTTTTTGTATATAAAACCAATTAATCAACCTGGTATTGATAATGATGGAGTCCGGTTATTGTTGGCAAATATGATGCAGTGGAACAATACCCAGTTGGTTTTACATTATCGAGATCAGTTAACTGACGCAGTTTGGCAGCAATATCAAAAAAATGTGCACCAATATGCAGCGGGGGTTCCTGTTCAGTACATTACCCAGCAGGCTACATTTTATGGGAATAAGCTGTTTGTTGATTCACGAGTTTTAATTCCGCGTTTTGAAACTGAGGAGTTGGTTGAGTGGGTTTTAAATGACAATGCTGACACACCACACACAGTGCTGGATTTGGGCACTGGATCAGGAGCAATTGCCATTGCCCTGAAAAAACAGCGAGCTAATTGGCAGGTGATGGGGTCGGATATTTCTGAAGCTGCCTTGCAGGTGGCTAACCAAAATGTGAATTCACAGGGAATTATGGTTTCTTTGGTTCAAAGCGATTTGTTTCAGAATCTGGCAGCAAAGAAGTTTGATATTATTGTCTCTAATCCGCCGTACATTGCTGAATCTGAAAAAGCGGTTATGGATCCAAGCGTGGTCGAGCATGAGCCACAACAGGCGCTATTTGCAAAAAATCAAGGATTAGCAATTTATGATCAATTAAGTGAGCAAGTGGGTGAACACCTTAATAAGGGTGGCAAATTATATTGTGAGTTTGGTTATCATCAAAAAAAGGCACTAGAAAAGTTATTTAAAGAGAGCCAAACCAAGTATCAGGTGGAATTTAAAAAAGATATTACGGATCATGATCGCATGATGCGGGTAATGATTGCTAATGAAGGGAAGTCACAGGATGAAAACTGAAATATATCATGCAGATACGATTAAAGAAGCTGCTAAACAGATTCAGGCGGGGCAATTAATTGCGTTTCCCACTGAGACAGTCTATGGGCTGGGAGCCGATGCGACGAACGAAACAGCCGTTAAACAAGTTTACATAGCCAAAGGGCGCCCAAGCGATAATCCACTTATTGTGCATGTAGCAAATGTCGAAACAGTGGAAAAATATGCGCAACCCTTGTCGGAAAAAACTCGCTTATTAATGAAAACATTTTGGCCAGGACCTTTAACAATTATTTTGCAACTGAAACCAGGAGCACTTTCGAAAAGTGTCACTGGGGGATTAACAACGGCAGCCTTCAGGAATCCCCGAAACCAAACAACGCTTGATTTGATCCGAGAAGCAGGTGTGCCAATTGTGGGACCATCAGCAAATACATCAGGCAAACCTAGTCCGACAGAAGCCAAGCATGTTTACCATGATTTGCATGGTAAAATTGCGGGAATCTTAGATGATGGGCCAACTCAGATCGGTGTAGAATCGACAGTTTTGGATATGTCTGGCGATGTGCCCACAGTTTTACGTCCCGGTGGGGTGAGCAAAGAAAAATTAGAGGCTGTAATTGGAACCGTTCGTTCTGATCACCACAAAGTTGGGAAAAATGAAGTTCCTAAAGCACCCGGCATGAAATATAAACACTACGCACCAAATGCCCAAGTTTTGATTGTGGCTGATGAGCAATGGCCCGAAGCGTTGAAGTGGGCAGCAGAGCAAACAAGTCCGGTTGGCGTGATGACTACCAAGCAGGTAAGCAGCCAAAACGAAATTCCGGCTAACGGTGAGTGGTTTTCTTTGGGTGATGATGTTCAATCAGCAAGTCACAATTTGTTTGCGGGATTGCGCCACTTTGATACAGAAAGTTCCGTTGCCTATATTTTGGCTCAAAAATTTGATAAACTTGGTCTAGGCGAGGCTTACATGAATCGTCTGGAAAAATCGGCAGGGCAACAATACTTTCAAACACCTAAACAG
Source organism: Pediococcus damnosus (assembly GCF_001611155.1). Lineage (NCBI taxonomy): Bacteria > Bacillati > Bacillota > Bacilli > Lactobacillales > Lactobacillaceae > Pediococcus > Pediococcus damnosus. The sequence continues at coordinate 651,413 of NZ_CP012294.1, read as the reverse complement.
TAGGAGGCGTTTTTTATGGATTATCAAAAGCAAGACCCTGAATTATGGGATGCAATCGCCGGTGAACAAAATCGGCAACAACACAACATTGAATTGATTGCTTCAGAAAACATTGTTTCTAAAGCGGTAAGAGCGGCACAAGGTACTGTTTTAACCAATAAATATGCTGAAGGTTATCCAGGTAAACGGTATTATGGTGGCTGTCAGTACATTGATCAGGTTGAGCAACTGGCAATTGATCGGGCCAAAAAATTGTTCGGCGCAGAATATGCGAATGTCCAACCACATTCTGGTTCTCAAGCCAATGCAGCAGCTTATGCAGCGTTTATTAAGCCCGGTGATAAAATTCTGGGAATGGATCTAAACGCTGGTGGGCATTTGACCCATGGCGCTAAGGTCAGTTTTAGTGGTAAGTTCTACCATTCTGCGAGTTATGGGATTAATTCAGAAACTGAACGCTTAGATTATGAAGCAATTCGAGAAATTGCCCAAAAAGAAAAACCTCAAATTATCGTTGCTGGAGCGTCTGCTTACAGCCGTATTATTGATTGGCAGGCTTTTAGAGACATTGCGGATGAAGTTGGCGCTTATTTAATGGTTGATATGGCACATATTGCTGGACTGGTTGCTACTGGATTACACCCATCGCCGGTTGGAATTGCGGATGTGGTCACCACCACAACGCATAAAACTTTGCGAGGACCACGAGGAGGAATGATTCTTTCTCAAGAAAAATACGCCAAAAAAATAAACTCGGCCGTTTTTCCTACAACGCAGGGTGGTCCCTTAGAACATGTGATTGCTGCTAAGGCGGTGGCGTTTGGTGAAGCTCTAAAACCAGAATTTAAAACTTATATGCAACAAGTGAAGGATAATGCCACAGCAATGGCAACGACTTTTAACAGTTCTCAACTTGTCCGGGTTGTGTCTGGGGGAACTGATAATCATTTAATGACGTTAGATTTAACAAAGACAGAATTAAATGGACAACAAGTACAAGACTTATTAGATTCCATTTTTATTACAGCTAATAAGGAAGCAATTCCGAATGAAAAACGGAGTCCATTTAAAACTAGCGGTTTACGAATTGGAACGCCCGCAATTACAACTCGTGGATTTAATGAAGAAGATTGTCAAAAAGTTGCCGAAATTATTTTAGAAGCTCTAAAAAATTATAATTCCGCGGATAAACTAGCTGAACTTAAAACTCAAGTGTTTGCATTGACAGCAAAACATCCAATTGAGGTAAATTAATTAAATTACCCCTAGTTTTTTTGTGCTAAATTAGCTACAATTGATAAAGATATTGAAGGGAGAGTGTAATTTATGGGTAAGTTCCAAGTTCTTGACCATCCATTGATTCAGCACAAGTTAACAATTATTAGAGATAAGAATTGTGGCACCAAAGTATTTAGAGAAGTTGTTAATGAAATCTCTGAGCTTATGGCTTACGAAGTTTCACGAGATATGCCATTAGAGGATGTTAAAGTCGAGACGCCAATTGGTTGGACAACCAAAAAGACACTTTTGGGTAAAAAGGTAGCTATTGTGCCAATCCTTCGGGCAGGTTTAGGTATGGTTGATGGAATGTTGGAGCTAATTCCAGCAGCTAAAGTTGGCCATATTGGAATGTACCGGGATGAGGAGACACTTAAGCCAGTTGAATATTTTGTGAAATTACCAAGTGACATTAGTGAACGACAAATTTTTGTTGTTGATCCAATGTTAGCTACTGGTGGTTCAGCAATTATGGCAATGGATGCCTTGAAGAAGCGTGGTGCAAAAGATTTACGTTTAGTTTGTTTAGTAGCTGCTCCACAGGGAGTTAAAGCTTTACAAAAAGCTCATCCTGATGTTGATATTTATACAGCAGCTTTGGATGAAAAGCTAAATGAAGATGGTTACATTGTTCCAGGTTTAGGTGACGCAGGTGATCGGTTATTTGGAACTAAGTAATTTAGTGACCAATGACTGAAGTTTGAACAGATAAAAAGCAAAAAATGGGCATCCAGTTTTTGAAAGAAAACGATGTCGATTTTTTGCTTTTTTCTGTCCCATATTTGCTTTATTTGAAACAAATGAGAATTGGTATGGTTCTGCATTAAAATGGAAAGCGCTTTAACAAGATTGCTGATTTGTCAGGGGATGAGGTAGGTTTTTTTAAAGTAAAGTAATTGCTCATTTTTTTGTATTTTTTTTGAATTGGTGGTATTATTTCATTTGTATTTCGAATAGACGTTACTGTCTGTTTATATATAATTGTTGATGTTTTAAGGCAGCTTACCTGGGAATTCTCAATAATTCATTAAGGCCATGAAAAGAGGTGATCTTCTGTGAATGGAGAGTCAGTTTCTACTTTCCAATTTTTGGGATTAACTTTTAATACAACCAACATTATTTCTGGGTTATTGGCGGCAACTATTGTTTTTGTCGTAGTTTTTGTTCTTTCGAGAAAAATACAATTGAAGCCTACTGGAAAGCAAAATGTTTTGGAGTGGATGATAGATTTCACGAATAACATTGTGCGCGGATCGGTTACAAATGGTGATGCGCCAAAATTTGGTTTGTATGCATTTACTTTGTTCCTGTTTATTTTCGTCTCTAACCAATTAGGAATGTTCTTACAAATTGGTTGGAATGGTGTAACTTATGTACGAAGCCCAACTTCAGATCCTGTCATAACGTTGACGTTGTCATTGATGACGATAATGTTTGCACATTTCTCTGGAGTTGAGAAGCTTGGATTTAAGCGGTATTTTAAAAATACGTACTTAACTCCGTTTGTGTTCTGGTTGCCGATTAGTATTTTTACTGAATTAATTGATTTCCTTACGTTAGGTTTACGTATTTATGGAGTTATCTTTTCAGGAGAAATGTTATTGAAAATTATCGGGGGCATGGCGTTCTCTGGTGGACCACTAATGACTATTGCAACCGTGCCAATTTCATTAATTTGGCAAGGCTTCTCAGTATTTTTAGGCAGTATTCAAGCATACGTGTTTGTCACATTAACGTCGGTTTATATTTCTCAGCAGGTACAAATTGAGGAATAACTAATATTTTAGGAGGATTTAAAATTATGGGAGCTATTGCAGCAGGAATTATTATGTTTGGAGCCGCTATCGGTGGTGGTATCGGTGATGCCATTGTTATTTCAAAGACACTTGAAGGAATGGCACGCCAACCAGAATTATCTGGACAATTAAGAACTACCATGTTTATCGGTGTTGGTCTTGTTGAAGCTATGCCTATTATTGCTTTCGTTGTGGCATTGTTAGTAATGAACAAGTAGTCTAATGGAACGCAAGAACATAATTAATAGGTAGAAGGAGGTGTCAATAGATGCTCTCACAGTTAGTGTTGGGTACTTCAAATACACTGTATCTTGGTGATATGTTGTTTTATGCAATTGTCTTTATCATTCTTATGTGGTTAATTAAAATTTTCGCATGGGGACCAGTTACAAAGATGATGAAAGAACGTGCAGATCGGATCGCTAATGATATTGATTCTGCAAAGAAATCACGTGAAGATGCAGCAAAATTAGCTGAACAACGAGAAGTAGCGTTGAAAAATTCTCATGCTGAAGCCTCCACGATTGTAAGTAACGCGAAGGATAATGGGAATAAACAGCGTGACCAAATTGTCACAAGTGCTCAAGAAGAAGTGCAAACCCTCAAGCAAAATGCTCAAACAAGTATTGAACAGGAGCGTAAGGATGCACTTAAGGGTGCTCAAGATGATGTGGCTAGTTTATCTATTGAAATTGCTTCTAAGATCATTCAAAAAGAATTAAATGCACAGGATCAAAAGCAGTTGATTGATTCTTATATTGAAGGGTTGGGGAAGCAAAATGAGTCTAGATAAGATGACGATTGCTAAACGCTATTCAAAAGCCCTGTTTGATTTAGCCGTTGAAAAAAATCAACTTGATTTAATTCATGATGACTTGCAACAAATCAAACAAATTTTTATTGATGTTCCGGATTTAGACCAGGTATTGGTTGATGTTCGTTTAAGCAATGAACAAAAAACCGCTATCGTTAATGATTTGAAGAAAGATGCATCAACTTACGTCAAGAATTTGGTTCAAATGCTTTATGATTACGGTCGCATAAGCAATTTTAGTGACATTATTGAGCAATTTAACAAGCTTTATGACGAGCATAATAAGACTGTTTATGCGGATTTATCTACTGCGGTTGAAATTGATTCAGATCAAAAACAGCGGTTAGCAGATCAATTTGCTAAAAATGTTGGCGCCAAAAAAGTAATTGTAAATAGTAAGATTGATCCAAGTATTATTGGCGGGGCTGTGCTGAAGTCGAATGGTTTAGTTTATGATGGCAGTATCAGTACTAAAATGGCTAAGATTAAAAAAATGTTACTTAATTAAATAAGATTTTGTAAAGAGGTGAAACTTTTATGAGCATTAAATCTGAGGAAATCAGTGCTCTAATTAAACAACAGTTAGAAGGCTATCAAGACGAGCTTAATGTTGAAGAAACAGGTACCGTTACATATGTTGGTGATGGTATTGCCCGTGCTCATGGCTTAGATAATGCACTTGCTGGTGAACTTTTAGAGTTTTCTAATGGTGTCTACGGAATGGTTCAGAACCTTGAATCAAATGATGTCGGAATTGTTATCCTTGGTAACTACGATGATATCCGTGAAGGAGATACAGTTAAGAGAACGGGACGAATCATGGAAGTTCCAGTCGGCGATGCTTTGATCGGACGAGTTGTGAACACACTTGGACAACCAATCGACGGCAAGGGTGAGATTAAAACAGATCATACACGACCTGTAGAACACAAAGCTCCAGGAGTTATGGAGCGTCAGTCAGTTAGCGAACCTTTGCAAACCGGAATCAAAGCCATCGATGCCTTAGTTCCGATTGGCCGTGGCCAACGTGAATTAATTATCGGTGACCGTAAGACTGGTAAAACATCTTTGGCTATTGATACGATTTTGAATCAAAAAGACCAAAACATTATTTGTATTTACGTAGCGATTGGCCAGAAGGAATCAACTGTACGTACTCAAGTTGAGGCCCTTGAAAAGTTTGGCGCTATGGATTACACAATTGTTTTAAGTGCTGGACCATCAGAACCGGCTCCAATGTTGTATTTGGCGCCTTATGCCGGAGCAGCAATGGGTGAGGAGTTCATGTTCAATGGCAAGCATGTTTTGATTGTGTATGATGATCTTTCAAAACAAGCGGATGCTTATCGTGAGCTTTCCTTGATTTTGAGACGTCCGCCGGGTCGTGAAGCTTATCCTGGTGACATTTTCTATACGCATTCTCGTTTACTAGAACGAGCAGCTAAATTAAGCGATAAACTTGGCGCTGGTTCAATGACAGCCTTGCCATTCGTTGAAACAAAAGCCGGAGATATTTCAGCTTATATTCCAACCAACGTAATTTCTATCACTGATGGACAGATCTTCTTGGATAGTGATTTATTCTATTCAGGAACTCGTCCAGCGATTGATGCTGGATCTTCTGTATCTCGAGTTGGTGGAGATGCACAGATTAAGGCTATGAAACGTGTTGCTGGTACTTTACGTTTGGATCTTGCTTCTTATCGTGAGTTGGAATCATTTTCTCAATTTGGTTCTGATTTGGATGATGCCACAAAAGCTAAATTAGCACGTGGTAGTCGGACTGTAGAAGTTTTGAAACAACCATTACACAAACCACTTGCGGTTGAGCATCAAGTATTAATTTTGTATGCATTGACACATGGCTTCTTGGATAAAGTTGCTGTTGATGATGTTTTACGTTTCCAAGATGAACTATTTGATTATATCGATGGTTCACATAACGATTTGTTGGATGTTATCCGTAAAACTGGGGACTTACCAGATACTGATAAGTTTGATGCTGCAATTCAAGAATTTGCAGATCAATTTCAACCTACAAAAGAAGCAGACAAAAGTGCTGCTAAGTAAAACAAATGCTTTTAATTGACAGAAAGTGGTGAGAAAAAATGGCAGTTTCAGAACAAGATGTTCTCAGACGAATTGACTCCACTAAGAAGACCAGACAAATTACCACTGCGATGCAAATGGTTTCAACCGCAAAGTTGTCTCAGATACAAAAACATACTTCTGGATATCAAGTTTATGCAGAAAAAGTTGAGAGTATCGTTGCCCATCTTGCTAAATCACATTTAATTAAAGCTAATTCATCCACTGGAGAACCAAAAAATTCTGATTCAGAAGATAATATTTCAGCAGATGATTTGTTAATACAGCGACCAGTAAAAAAAGTTGGTTTCCTAGTAATTACATCTGATCGTGGATTGGTTGGTAGTTATAATAGTTCAGTTCTTAAACAAACTGAAGATTTTATTAAATCTACTGGGCATTCTACTGAGGATAGTGTGATCTTAGCTGTTGGTGGAACTGGCGCCGATTTTTATAAGGGACGTGATATGAACGTTGCTTATGAATATCGAGGCGTGAGTGATGTTCCAACTTTTAATGAAGTTCGTGAGATCGTCAAAACTGTTACTTCGATGTATTCGAACCAGGTGTTTGATGAACTTTATGTTTGTTATAATCATTTTGTAAATCGCATGACAAATAGATTTCATTCAATTAAGATGTTGCCAATTAGTGATGCTTTAGTTAAGAGTCAGGACAAAAAGGCTGAAGAGGGCAAAAAAGAAATAATGCCGGAATATGAAACAGAACCTTCAGAGGCTGTTTTATTGCAGGATATTTTGCCTCAATATGCTGAAAGTCTAGTTTATGGTGCCATTCTTGATGGCAAAACTGCTGAGCATGCGTCAAGCTCAACCGCTATGCAAACTGCTTCTGATAACGCTAAAGATTTGATATCGTCACTACAATTGCAATATAATCGTGCAAGACAAAGTGCGATTACCACCGAAATTACTGAAATTACCGGTGGTCAAGCTGCGTTAGAATAAATTTAGATTGGAGGAATTAACTAATAATGAGTACTGGTAAAGTTGTTCAGGTTATCGGACCTGTTATTGACGTTGAATTTCCTCTGGATGGTAATTTACCTGATATTAATAATGCTTTAAACATCAAAAAACTTGATGGTAGTATCTTAGTTGCCGAAGTTGCGCTTGAACTTGGTGATGGCGTTGTTCGAACAATCGCTATGGATGGTACTGATGGTTTACAACGAGGGGCAGAAGTTGAGGACACTGGTTCTTCAATTACAGTTCCTGTTGGTGATAAAACATTAGGTCGGGTTTTCAACGTCCTTGGAGATACAATTGATAATGGTGAAGAATTTGGACCAGAAGCAAAACGGAACCCTATTCATCGAGATCCACCAAAGTATGACGAACTAAATCCCAGCATGGAGATTTTGGAAACAGGAATCAAAGTTATTGATTTACTGGCTCCTTACATTCGTGGTGGTAAAGTCGGATTATTCGGTGGTGCCGGTGTTGGGAAAACCGTTCTAATTCAAGAATTAATTCATAATATTGCACAGGAACACAATGGTATTTCTGTATTTACGGGTGTTGGTGAACGAACTCGTGAAGGAAATGATTTGTACTTTGAAATGAAGGCATCGGGTGTTCTTGAAAAGACCGCCATGGTGTATGGTCAGATGAATGAGCCGCCTGGTGCTCGTATGCGGGTTGCTTTAACCGGTTTAACAATTGCGGAATACTTCCGTGATGTTGAGGGTCAAGACGTGTTATTGTTTATCGATAACATTTTCCGATTTACACAAGCTGGTTCTGAAGTATCCGCATTACTTGGCCGAATTCCATCAGCCGTTGGTTATCAACCAACTTTGGCTACTGAAATGGGTCAACTTCAGGAACGGATTACATCAACGAAGAAGGGGTCAATTACCTCTATTCAGGCTGTGTATGTTCCTGCTGATGATTATACTGATCCTGCTCCTGCAACAACATTCGCGCATTTGGATGCAACAACTAACTTGGAACGAAGCTTAACTCAACAAGGAATTTATCCTGCTGTTGATCCTTTGGCTTCAACTTCGAGTGCTTTGGATCCTGCCGTTGTTGGTGAGGAACATTATAAAGTAGCTACTGATGTTCAGCATGTTTTGCAACGTTACCGTGAGTTGCAAGATATCATTTCTATTTTAGGAATGGATGAATTGTCTGATGAAGAGAAGACAATCGTTGGACGTGCTCGTAGAATTCAGTTCTTCTTGTCACAGAATTTCTCTGTTGCTGAACAGTTTACTGGTAAACCTGGATCTTATGTTCCGGTTGAAGAAACAGTAAAGGGCTTCAAGGGAATTCTTGAAGGTAAATATGATGATTTACCTGAAGATGCCTTTAATGGTGTTGGTAATATTGATGAAGTCGTTGAGAAGGCTAAGCAATTAACTAGTGCCACTAGTAAATAAGGGGGAGTTCTAATTGGCTGATAAACCAAAATTAACCGTTAGTATCGTGACTCCTGATGGTCAAGTTTATGAAGGGACTTCCACTATGCTGGTTGTCAAAACTAAAGATGGTCAGCTTGGAATCATGCCTAACCATGTTCCCATTATTGCGTCGCTAGCAATTGATGAAGTGCGGATTCAACATGAAAACACTACTAAAGAAGATGCAGTTGCTGTTAATGGTGGTTTTGTCGAGTTCTCTGACAATACTGCAACTATTGTAGCTGATACTGCTGAAAATGAGTCTGATATTGATGTTGCTCGTGCAGAAAGTGCGCGTCAACGGGCTCAAAAAACTATTCGAAAAGCTCAAGATGCTCATGATAATTCACAATTGCGTCGTGCGCAGATTTCTTTGCGTCGAGCAGTTAACCGAATTAACGTTTCAAAACATTAAAATTAGCAAAAGAGTTATACAACCATACGTGTTGTATAACTCTTTTTTTATTATCTAAAAAAATGAGGTTCTCACGCGAAATTTTAGTATGGATATGATACTATTGTAATAAATCGTAAGTTTAAGAGGCTATTATGAATTTATTTGGTATTCAATCGTTACTAACATTGATCTGTTATTTTTTCTTTACCCTTATTTCCTTTTGGGCAATTCAAGGAGTTCATTTGGAGAGGTTTTTGCACTATTCAACTCCAAATCAGTATAAAGTCCTGATTGTCTTATTATCGATTGGATTAGGGTATTTAAGCAGTTCATTTTTCTTGGAGTTAATTAACAATATTAGAAATTTAGGTTACTTATTAAAATAGTGGAGGTTTCGGTCGTGGATAAGATTATTGTTAAGGGCGGCAATCAACTCAGAGGTACTGTCAAAATTGAAGGTGCAAAAAATGCGGTCCTGCCAATTTTAGCGGCCAGTATTTTAGCAAGCAAGGGCCAATTAGAGTTAAGCAACGTACCGATTCTTTCAGATGTTTACACAATGAACAATGTTTTACGTTTTTTAAATATTGACGTGGAATTTTCAGAAAATCAACATGAAATTAAAATGGATGCGACTAAGCAGATTTCTACAGAAGCACCATTTGAATATGTTTCTAAAATGCGTGCTTCCATTGTTGTAATGGGGCCATTACTTGCAAGAACAGGACATGCAAAGGTAGCGATGCCTGGTGGTTGTGCCATCGGAACTCGACCGATTGATCTTCATTTAAAAGGGCTAACTGCTTTGGGTGCGCATATTACTCAAAAAGATGGATACATAGAAGCTAGTGCAGATAGATTAGTCGGAACTAACATCTATTTAGATTTTCCAAGTGTCGGAGCAACACAAAACATTATGATGGCAGCTACTTTGGCGGAAGGGACAACGACGCTCGAAAATGCTGCTTGTGAGCCAGAAATTGTGGACTTGGCAATGGTTTTAAATAAAATGGGTGCTCATGTTATCGGAGCAGGTACCGAATCAATTCGAATTGAGGGAGTCCAAGAGCTTCATGGAACCACTCATGCGGTTGTGCAAGATCGAATTGAAGCTGGTACTTTTATGGTGGCAGCGGCTGCAACTAAAGGTGATGTTCTAGTTCAGGATGCGATTTCTGAACACAATAAGCCTTTGATTTCCAAAATGCGTGAGATGGGCGTGACGGTAATTGATGAAGACGATGGTGTTCGGGTTATTGGCCCAGAAAAACTGAAACCAGTTTCAATTAAGACGCTTCCTCATCCGGGTTTTCCAACGGATATGCAGCCACAGATCTCTGTACTTCAGCTATTAGCACAGGGTACAAGTACGTTAACAGAAACTGTTTTTGAAAATCGATTCATGCATTTGGAAGAACTTCGGCGGATGAATGCGCAATATAAAATTGAAGGATCTTCTGTGATTATGCATGGGCCAACGGATTTCAGTGGTGCAGAGGTTGCTGCAACTGATTTACGTGCGGGAGCCGCATTAGTAATTGCAGGACTAGTGGCAAAAGGATACACACAAGTTACGAATTTGAAGTATTTAGATCGGGGTTATTACAATTTCCATGGTAAATTAAGTGCTTTGGGTGCGCAGATTAAACGGGTTTCGGATGCAAACACGACAGTAACGGTTAAAAATTAAGTTTTTATTTAAAATATTAAATCAACGGTCAATTAGGAATGCAAAAATTGCATGCTAATTGGCCGTTACTTTTGGATTTAGGCTCCAATATTAAGGTTTTGAGTGGTGTTTGGAATATGCTATAATTAGCAGTTGTGTTGAGTAGATTGAAAGGAGATGGTCAAAGTGAAACGCGTTTTTTTAATATTGGTAAGATTGTACCAAAAATTAATTTCGCCACTTTTACCACCAAGTTGTAGGTACTATCCAACATGTTCCAATTACATGATTGTGGCCATTCAAAAACGAGGTGCCTTAAAAGGTAGTTTGATGGGGACAGCACGCATTTTACGATGTAATCCCTTTGTGAAGGGCGGTTATGATCCAGTTCCGGATTATTTTACTTTAAAACGTAATCCGCATCCAGATAAAAAAATATTGAATTAGTCATTGTGGAGGAAAATATGTCAAAAAAAGAACAGAGCGTTAAAGTACAATTAGAAGAAAAAGAAGTTGGGGGTCAAACGATTCAACAACTTTTTATAGCTAAAAATTTAGTTGGTGAAATCACACCTAAAGACAATGAATTTGCCACTCATCTTATTGGTGGGGGAGATTTTGTTGCTAAATCACTAGACGATGCGGTTGAATGGGTGTTACAAGAATATAATTTGCATCAATAAACTGAAGTTTGGCTAAGGAAGGATCTTTGTTTTGGATAACGATTCACGAGTTAGAAGACGGGAAGGCGATTCCCGAATTGATTATGGTATTATTTTTTCCGTTTTAATGTTGGCTCTGATTGGTTTGGCTTCTATTTACGTGGCAGCTACTCATGATACTAGTGGTGTGAGTGTCAAAAGTCAGGTGCTGTCGCAACTAGTCTGGTATGCTTTGGGTGTCGCACTAGTTGTGATTATTATGCAATTTGATTCAAGGCAACTGTGGCGACTGGCACCATACGCGTATTGGTTCGGTATTTTTCTCCTTGTGGCGGTTTTACTGTTTTACAGTAGATCGTACGCGGCAAGTACCGGAGCTAAAAGTTGGTTTGCAATCGGTCCCTTTACATTTCAGCCTTCTGAAGTTATGAAGCCGGCGTATATTCTTATGATGTCAAAGATAATTACGGACTTTAATGCGAAACATAAACACCATACGGTTCGTTCGGATTGGCATCTAATTGGGCAAATGGTTTTATGGACTTTGCCAATTCCAATCTTGCTGATTTTACAGCATGATTTTGGAACAATGTTGGTGTTCATTGCAATTTTTGCAGGATTAGTTATCGTGTCCGGAATCACTTGGCGTATCTTAGTACCAGCATTTGTAACGGCCACCATCCTGGCTAGCAGTACATTAATGTTAGTTGTGAGTGATTGGGGACGAAGCATTTTATCGCACGTCGGATTCGAGAGTTATCAGTTTGATCGAATTGATACTTGGTTACATCCTGCAACGGATACGACAAATGCTGGATACCAGCTGTGGCAAAGCATTAAGGCGATTGGCTCTGGCCAGATTTTTGGTAAAGGGTTTAATGTGTCAAATGTTTACGTACCAGTTAGAGAATCAGATATGATTTTTTCAGTTATTGGTGAAAATTTTGGGTTTATCGGTAGTGTCATTTTGATCTTGTTATATATGCTTTTAATATATCAAATGATTCGAGTAACTTTTGATACAAAAAATGCATTTTATGCTTACATCGCTGCCGGCACAATTATGATGATTTTATTCCATGTTTTTGAAAACATTGGCATGAACATTGGATTGATACCATTGACTGGGATTCCGCTTCCATTCGTCAGTCAAGGGGGGTCGGCCTTGATTGGAAATATGATTGGAATTGGGTTGATCATGTCGATGAGATTTCATCATAATTCCTACAGCAGATTACAGAGAACGGATTTTTGATTTAAAAATTAAAATTAGCAGTTGACAGATTAAAAATGAGTGAGTATACTTCATTTAACAGCAAAACATTAAAGCAAGATGAGTAAGTTGAAGACTACTTTAAGAGAGTTCCCAAGGGTGAGAAGGAACAGCAAGTTCAATGGAAGATGGTCTTGATTGAATTGGTATTTACGAGCGGTTTGTGAGTGAATACTGGGTGCGCCCATTATAGCGTCAGAGTTGTTTGACTCGTTAAGGCTAGCTTTGAGAGAAGTTAGTAAATTTGGGTGGTATCACGGAAGATAAGTCTTTCGTCCTTGTTGATTTATTTCAGCGGGATGAAAGACTTTTTTGTTTGCTAAAAGAAAGAGGAGGTTGATTATTTGATAGAGTTTAAAGATGTTTCTAAAACCTTCACCACAGATAAGGGAACCGTTCCAGCAATTAAAGATGTGAATATGAAAATTGAAGATGGTGAAATTTTTGGGATCGTGGGTTATTCTGGCGCTGGCAAAACGACTTTAATCCGGATGCTCAATGGCTTAGAAACTCCGACGACCGGTTCGGTTACAGTAAATGGGACAGAAATTTCAAGTTTAAACAGAGGTGCCTTACGTAAGAAACGGCATAAAATTGGAATGATCTTCCAGCATTTTAACTTACTTTGGTCACGAACAGTTCAAAAAAATATTGAATTTCCCTTAGAGATTGCAAAGGTTTCAAAGAGTGAACGCCATAAGAAGGCTAACGAGTTAATTAAGTTAGTCGGGTTGGAAGGTAAGGAAGATGCTTATCCTTCTGAGTTGTCTGGTGGACAAAAGCAACGAGTTGGTGTGGCGAGGGCCTTGGCAAATGATCCAGAAATTCTCCTTTCTGATGAAGCAACCAGCGCTTTAGATCCGCAAACAACTGATGAAGTTTTGGATCTGCTGCGAGACATTAATAAGCGATTGGGAATCACGATTGTGTTGATCACCCATGAAATGCATGTGATTCGTAAAATTTGTGACCATGTGGCTGTTCTAGATGGTGGTGGGATCATTGAGTCAGGTCAGGTTATGGAGGTGTTTAAGCATCCCCAGCAGGCAATTACCAAACGATTCGTTTATTCGGAAGCAGCGCCTTCTCCGGAAGATACACATGTTGTTGTGGAACAACTGCTTAAAGAGTATCCGAATGGAAAAATTATTCAGTTGACTTTCCATGGGAATCAAGCTAATTTACCGATTGTCTCAGAAATTATTCATAAGTTTCCTAAACTACGCATTAGCATTATTGAAGGAAATATCCATCAAACGCAAGAAGGCGCAATTGGTTCACTATTTTTACAATTGATAGGTGATTCAACGGACATTGATGGCGCATTAGATTACTTAAAGACGATGCGGGTTGAAACCGAGGTGATTGAAAATGGACGGTAGTACAAGTTATTTTGATTTTAAAAATGTAGATTGGGGTCAAATGAGAAGTGCCACTTGGGAAACCATCTGGATGACGGTAGTTTCCATCGTGGCTGTTGCAATTTTAGGTTACTTTATTGGATTACTACTATTTGAAACAAGTGGGAGTAAGAGTTTTGTTGTTCGAGCAATTAACTGGATAGTGGCACTTTTTGTTAATGTGTTCCGATCAATTCCTTTCATTATCTTAATCGTTTTGTTATTGCCATTCACAAAACAAGTTGTTGGAACGATTATCGGACCGGTTGCTGCGTTACCATCATTGATTATTTCTGCGGCCCCGTTTTACGGTCGGATGGTTGAACTTGCGTTTCACGAAATTGATCGTGGTGTTCTGGAAGCCTCTGAAGCAATGGGAGCAAGTCAATGGCAAATCATTACAAAAGTATTGCTACCGGAAAGTTTACCTGCTTTGATTTCAGGAATTACAGTAACAGCGATTTCGTTAATCGGCTATACAGCAATGGCTGGTGCGATTGGTGCTGGAGGGCTAGGAAATTTGGCCTATCAAGAAGGTTTTGAAAGTAGTAACAATACCGTTACACTTGTTTCCACAGTCATTATTGTTTTAATTGTTTTTGCATTCCAGTTTGTTGGAGACTTTGCAACTAAGAAAGTTGATAAACGAGTTGTTTAGAATGAAGATTCAAATGGTGTAAGTAAGTTTTAGAATTTACAAAATAGACATTAATTTTCATGAGGGGCCAGTCCGAGTAGTCGCTTTAGCGATGTAGAGAGGATGGTCATCCGTACCGTAAATAAGATTTTGTGTTAACAAAATAGACATTAATTTTCAGGAGGAGCCAGTCCGAGTAGTCGCTTTAGCGATGTAGAGAGGATGGTCATCCGTACCGTAAATAAGATTTTGTGTTAACAAAATAGACATTAATTTTCAGGAGGAGTTTGGATATGAAAAAAAGTAAGGTTTTTGGTTTATTAGCAGTCGTCGCAACTGCATTCTTATTGGTTTCTTGTGGTAAGAAATCAGACTCAAGTACAAGTTCAAAGACAACCACCATTACCGTTGGAGCTTCTGCAGTTCCCCATGCACAGATTTTGAAACATGTGCAACCGGAGTTGAAAAAGGAAGGCGTTAATTTAAAGATTAAAGTGTTCCAAGACTACGTGCTTCCTAACAAAGCTTTAGCAGGTGGCGATATTGATGCCAACTACTTCCAGCACATTCCCTTCTTAAAACAATGGAATGCTAAGAACAAAGGCAATCTAATTGATGCTGGCGCTGTTCATTTGGAACCGATCGCAGTCTTCTCTAAAAAGTACAAGAATTTGAAGGATTTACCTAAAAATGCAACCGTACTTGTAAGTAGCAATACGCCTGATTATGGGCGTGTCTTGACCATCTTTAAAGATGCCGGATTAATTACCATTAAAAAGGGTGTGGACATTACAAGTGCAAACTTTGATGACATTGCATCCAATCCAAAGCATCTACAGTTCAAACATAGTTACGAACCAAAGTTGATGCCTCAATTGTACAAAAATAACCAAGGAGATGCTGTTGTAATTAATGCAAACTACGCTGTTCAAGGTGGCTTGGATCCTGTTAAACAGTCAGTTGCAATTGAAAAGTCATCATCACCTTACAAAAATATTGTTGCCATTCGTCCAAACGAAAAGAACAATAAGGCTATTAAGAAGTTAGTTAAAGCTTTACAATCTAAGAGTACCCAAGATTGGATTAAGAAAGAATACAAGGGCGCCGTTTTACCAGCTAAATAAGTTGGTTATTGAAAATTTGGAAAAGAATCAAAGAAACTCGCAAACCATTTTGTGGGTTTCTTTTACATATTGACCAAAATCTGTAAAATGGTACGATTAACTTATTAAAAGGAAAAGGGTGTTTAACATGCGAAAGTTTGGAATCATTGGTGTAGGAAACGTTGGGCGGACAGTTGCTTATACGTTAGTTACAAAAGGGATTGCTGATTCATTGGTCTTAATTGACAAGGATCGAAAAAGAGCTCGTGCTGAGCAGGTAGATTTACAAGATGCTCAGGCAAGGTTATCAACAACCACACAGGTATCAATTCAAGATTACGAGGACCTAAAAGATGTTGAAGTATTGTATATTTCAGCGGGGGATGTGTCGATATCCACAAATGGTGGTAACCGATTTGACGAATTCAAACTTACCTCAGCAGTTGTAAAAGAAATTGCTCCCAAGATTGTAGCTTCAGGATTTCACGGAATTATCATCGATATTATGAATCCATGTGATGCAGTTACAAGCTACTTGCAGAAATTAACTGGTTTCTCAAAACAGCGCGTATTTGGAACCGGGACTTTCCTCGATACAGCTCGAATGCAGCGAGTAGTTGGTGAGAAGTTAAACATTAATTCACGTAGTGTTGAAGGCTATGTCTTAGGTGAACATGGCAATACTCAATTTGTTGCATGGTCCAGTGTGCGGGTCCAGGGCAAAGCAATTAAGGAGTTACCTGAAGCAAAAGACTTTGATTTTGACGCTTTAGCTGATGCTGCAAAACAGGGTGCTTGGGAAGTTGCTTCTGGAAAAGGCTTTACATCGGATGCTATTGCTACTTGTGCCGTAAGTCTCGGTCAAGCTGTTTTATCTGATGCACGGATTGTTTGTCCTGTATCTGGTTACAGTAGCTTATACGATACGTATGTAGGCATTCCGGCCATTGTAGGTAAGAATGGAATTGAATCAACGGTGACCTTACCTTTAGATACAGCAGAACAGGCTAAGTTTGCTCACTCAGCACAAATGATTCACGATAGTGTTGCAAAATTAGATTAAATTTTATAAATTATAAATAAAACAACTTTTAAACTCGAAACAAATCCTAACAGGATCCGTTTTGAGCTTAAAAGTTGTTTTTTTGCTTGACAGTTAAGTAGGCCTCATATATAGTTAGTTACGTAAGCAATTAACCAACGGGGGAGAAACTAAATGAATCAGAATACGGTGATTGATGTTCAACATGTAACTAAGGTATATGGAAAAAAGACTGAAAAGCAATATACAGCCTTAAAGGACGTCAATTTTAAAGTACGTCAAGGAGAATTTGTGGGGATTATGGGGGCCTCAGGTTCCGGGAAAACAACGTTGCTTAATATTTTGGCAACGATGGATAAGCCAACGGAAGGACGAGTTTTGGTTGGCAATCAAGATATTACGAAGTTAGATGGCAATCAAGTTTCTGATTTTCGTGCGAAGCAGATTGGATTCATTTTTCAAGATTTTAATTTTCTGGAAAGTTTAACCAATGCAGAAAATATTGGCTTGCCTTTAACACTACAGGGTGCCAAGAAACGAAAAACAAATGAGCTCGTTCATCAAGTTGCCGGGCAACTGGGAATTAATCAACTCTTGGATAAATATCCGGTTGAAATTTCAGGTGGGCAGAAACAACGCGTGGCGGCAGCACGGGGACTTATCTCACGACCACAGATTTTGTTTGCGGATGAACCTACAGGTGCGTTAGATTCAAGAAATGCTCGTGAACTGTTGGAAACATTAAAGCAAGTAAACGATGAAGAACAAGTCTCAGTCTTAATGGTGACTCATGATCCTTTTTCAGCTAGTTACTGTGAACGAATTTTGTTCATTAAAGATGGAAAAATTGGTGAACAGTTGGAAGCTGGTGATCAAAAGCGGAGCGAGTTTTACCAAACGATTTTGAATAAGTTGGGCACCTTCAATGATCAAGGGGAGGATGTCGATGTTATTTAAATTAGCGTTTGTAAATGTCCGGGATCGCTGGCGAGACTATCTGGTTTTGTTTTTTGGTTTAATAATTTCAGCTGCAATTTTTTATATGTTTGAGGCAATTGCCACGAATAAGGCTTTAATCCAAGCAAATATTTCGTTTAAACTGGCAGTAATTGTATTTCAATTTGGCTCGGTACTGCTTGGGATAATTACCTTAGTTTATATTGTTTATGCTAATTCATTTTTAATGACGATGCGTGAACATGACTATGGGCTGTTCATGATGTTGGGTGGTAAAAAATCACGATTAGGGTTATTAATTTTTACGGAGACCTTACTGATTGGATTAGTTTCAACTGGTGTTGGTGTATTGGTGGGAATCGGTTTGACACAAGGACTATCCCAATTACTCATGACGCAACTCGGTGTGCAAATCACAAAATTTACAGCTTTGAATAATACAGCTTGTTTAAGTACCATTTTATTTTTTGTAATTCTATTTTTGGTGGCATCTATCATTAACCAGCATAAAATCCTTCATCGACCCGTTTTAAGATTATTAAAGGGAAATTCTGAGGCCGATAAGCCAATGAAGGTAACAGTGTGGCGATATATTGAAGGGGTAATCGGAATTGGTCTTTTAGCGGTCGGTTATTGGGCCATGGCCAAGATTGAAATTTTACAACTCATGGCCATTCCCATTGCGTTAGTAACAATCGTATTAGGAACTTATTTTTTATTTAATGCCCTTTTTCAATTATTAATTTATGGTCTTAAAACCACAAATTTAGCGTTTAAAGGTCTTAACGGATTTACATTGGGTCAACTTAATTTTAGAATTCGTGATTATACAAAAATGTTATCGGTTGTCAGTATTTTATTTGCTTTAGCGTTAGGGGCAATCACGGTTGGAATGGGCTATCATCGGATTATTCCAGTAATGGCAAAAAGTAATACTGCCTATGACTTGGCTGTGTACAAACAAACACCCCAAGCAACAAGGCTGGTTCACCAGCTTGATTTGCAAGAAAAGCAAACGTATCGGCAAAAGATTAAAGGAACAACGATTTATTTTGTAACAGATGATTTTCAAAAACAGCCTTTTGAGATGGCAAAAGTAAACAAAGAAAAGGTTTCTAATCATAGGCTAACTTTGAACCAATTGAAACATAGCGGTCGTGGTCAGGAACAATTGTTGAGTTTGCAAACTAACTATTATGAGTTAAGACAAATTAAATTTGTTTCACAAAAAGAATTTCAAACGATTCAAGCGAAACCCAGTAAATTAGTTTTGATAAAAACAACTGGTCTTGCAAAAAGCGCCAAGATCTTGAATCGGATTGCTAAAAATCAGGTTAGTGAAATAAAAAATCCACAGGTGACAATCGACTCACTAGGCGGTGCTTATCCGATTTATCAATCCGCAAATATTGTGTTTGGTGGGCTTGAATTTGTCGGATTTTTTCTTGGAATGGCTTTTTTAACCATGTTGGCAAGCTGCCTTATGTTTAAAATCTTATCTGGGGCTCAGTTAGATAAGCGGCGTTATCAGATGTTGAATCGGTTAGGCACACGCCAAAAGCTCATTCGAAAATCGATTCGACGAGAAATTGGGGTCTTGTTTTTCTTACCAGGAGTTTTAGGCGTCGTTCATGTGTTATTTGGTCTTAAGATGTTTGTACCATTGATGGGGAATCCGTATACCAATTTGGCCACACCATTTACGATTTTTATCTGTTTATATTTGATATATTACTTAATAACAGTATTAATTTATGAAAAATTAGTGGTACCAACTGTCAGAATGCAGTTTTGAGGTGGTGAATAAGATGCAATTTGATTTTAGTGGACAAGAACCAATTTATTTACAAGTAGCCAATCAAATTGAAGAGGGAATTTTTACAGGGGCATTTAAAGAAGAAACCCAGGTCCCTTCGACGACTGAAATGTCACGAGAGTTTCATATAAATCCAGCTACAGTTCTTAAAGGAATAAACATACTAGTGAACGAAAAACTTGTTGAAAAACGACGTGGGCTGGGGATGTTTGTTTGCAAAGGGGCTTATAATTTGATCTTGGAAAAAAGGAAGGCCGCCTTTTTTGAAGATTACGTCAAAAAGATTGTGTTAGAAGCTAAGAATCTAAAGTTAACCGAGGTTGAACTTGTTCAACTGATTAAGAGGGGGTTTCAGTCAAATGAAGATTAAAGTTGATGATGTTTCAAAACAATTTGGGCACAAACAAATTTTAAAAGAGATCAACTTAGAGCTAGAGCCAAACCGGATTTATGGATTGTTGGGTAGAAATGGGGCTGGGAAAAGTACCTTATTGAATATTCTGACAGATCGGATATTTCCTAATGGTGGTTCAGTAACAATGGATGGTGAGGCCGTTCATGAAAATGATAAGTTGCTTGGAAAAATGTATTTGATGAGCGAAGTTAATTTATATCAAAAACGCGCGCGTTTACAAGATTTGTTTCAGGCTTCTCGTTTAATGTATGGCGGATTTGATGATGCGTACGCAAAACACCTATGTGACGCCTTTGAGCTAAATCCTAAGTTGAAATTTGGCCAATTATCAACTGGTTATCGAACTATTTTTAAGTTGATTATTGCATTAAGCTTAC
This sequence comes from Pediococcus damnosus, assembly GCF_001611155.1. Taxonomy (NCBI): domain Bacteria; kingdom Bacillati; phylum Bacillota; class Bacilli; order Lactobacillales; family Lactobacillaceae; genus Pediococcus; species Pediococcus damnosus. The sequence continues at coordinate 631,261 of NZ_CP012294.1, read as the reverse complement.
CCGTTGATTTCGTGTTTTTAGATGAGCCAATTTTGGGATTGGATGCCAACCATCGTGAGCTATTTTATAAAGAATTATTAGATAGTTACAGTCAGCATCCGCGAACCTTTGTAATTTCGACCCATATGATTGAAGAAGTTGCTAACATGATTGAGCACGTGTTTGTTATTGAAGACGGGAAAATTTTGGTGGACGACGACGTGGATCATATGTTGGCTCAAGCCTATGTAATTACGGGACCTGGTGAAACTGTGGATAGTTATACAGAAGGCTTGAATGTGATTGGTTCTGAATCTTTGGGAAACTTGAAGGGCAACTATGTGTTTGGAAAATTGAACGACACTAGAGAAATTCCGGACACAGTTCAAATTTCACGAATGGATTTGCAAAAACTATTTATCCACTTAACTAGTGAGGAGGGGCAGGCCAAATGAAAACAAAATTAGTTATGCGAAACTTATTTAAACGTGATTTGAAGTTGATGGGATATACATACGTTTTGACATTTGCTGCTGTGTTCGTCCTCCCTGTAATTTTTGCGTTGTTATTTACAGGAAGTTTGCATGGAGTTTCATTTCAAAACTTGTTACAAAATGATATTTTGCCATTTATTTCGATGCTGTTTTTATTTGTAATTGGTCACCGCGTGTATGAACCATTTAAGTTTTACATTCAAAATGGAATTTCGCGACGAACTGTTTGGCAAGCAACCCTTATTGTTACTGGAGTTAACAGCTTATTGATGAGTGTAATCAATTATTGCTATTTTTATTTAATTGTTCAGCCAAACGTTGGAAATGAATTTACGACATTTTATGATGATGCATTTGGAAAGTTTCTGGGATCCACAAGTGTCGGAAATATTTTTACCCAGATTCTTTATGAGTGGTTGTTACTTTGGTTAGTGGGAGTCGCAGGATCATTTTTTGGGAGTTTTTCCGCTTTAATGAAAAAACGGACCCGGAGAATTTTATGGATTGCGATTCCAATTGCGTTGATTGTCTTACTGCGATTCCTATCTCAATTTCATATGGGGATGAACTTAGAAGGCTTTGAAGGTTTTATCAAGTTTATGGTTGGTTATACTGATGAGACTGGTGGATGGAATCCGTTTCATCCAATTGGTGTGATGGCCGTTGGAATTATCGTTGGGACCGACATTACCTATTGGCTTCAACAACGAATGGTGCTAAAAAATCAATAAAAATCCAAAAAAATAGCGTAGTTCTAAATGTCTTTGTTCAACATTTAAAACTACGCTATTTTTTTGGATTTTTATGAAGCTTCTACCAAATGTTTGTAAAAGGCAGTATAAACACCTTGAGAATATGGAATATACCAGATAAATCCAATTCCAAAACTGACTAAGCACAAGAGATACCAACCAATCATACTTAATTTCAAGGTGAAAAATTCAAATTTATGGCCCATCATCAATTTACGACTCATGGTAATACAATCAACGTATTCAATGCGATCAGCATTCCCAGAAGCCAACTGATCTTTGTAAATTAAATAGGATTGTGAGTATGAAAAGTATTTAATAATTCCTGGAATGATAAATAGTAAAGTCCAGAGGAATTGAAAGATAAATTGTAAAACAAAAATCGCTAATGCTGGAATAAAGTAACGTTTGGTGAAGACCTGGAATGCACCTTTAACCGGTGAAAATTTCAGCTCTGGATTTCGTAACCAATCGAGAAAAGTATAATTAATACCTACACCAATAAAAGTCATCAGTGCACCACGAACGAAATTCCAGACTTCACTGTGGTTATTTGAGCTGGTTACTTCTTTATAAAATTCTGAACTGGTTGAATCACCAAATGTTAAATTGGACCAATAACTCGGGTGGAAAATATCAGGATGGGTACTGATTAAGTAAATTGACATTAGGATTACCATGGAAATAATAAATCCGGCAACTGCTTGAATAATTATTGGGATAAGGGCGGTTAGAGATGCTTGACCCCAATGCCCCTTAAAAGTTTGTTTAACTTCATTTTTTAATTGGTGCCGTATACGATGGTTTGACATATGGTAGGCTCCTCCTCTTTTTATCTATTTTAACATTATCAAAGGAATTCACAATAATCATAAGGTAGCTTTATTAGGGCTTTGAACTTGCGGCGTGTTAAAATAAATTATTACTTACGAGGAGAATAGTGTTATGAAAGAAGTTGAATCAGTCCGTACGCAACTTCAGCAGTTACGTGCAAAACTACAAAATGGTGAGATTTATCAGTCGCTAATTCCTGAAGTGGATAATGTGATTAAGGCAATTAAACCTACTGCACCAACTAAGGTTGTTTTGCCAGATGATCAAGATGGGATTAAAGACTTGATTGAGAATCTTAGAGAGCAATTAAGTGCGCATAAACTAGACGAAATTAGTGATGCAGATTTAACCCAACTATTTCAACATATTGGATCAACCAATTTATTTATCCGTGATAAAGGGGTTTATTTTTTATTCAGTGATATCATCCAGCAACAAATTACATCTAAAGACCAGCTTAAGCTAATTTTTAAACATTTAATTCAAGACGAAAGCCTATTTCCACATATTACTGAGCCCCAAAATGATGCTGTTTTTCAGCGGTCATTCAGTGTGATGTTTTTGTCAACTTTACTTTATGTTGATCGGGCGGAGTCTAATTTCATTGATGACGAGAGTAAAAATACGTTAGTCGATCAAATGCTAACCTATATTGCGTTGGAGACGGATACTCGGGGGTATGCCGGTGAAAAAGGTTGGGCGCATGCGTATACGCATATTGGAAATGTTTTAGACGAATTAGCTTTTGATAAGAGTTTAGTACGTGCTGATAAATTGTTATTACTGGCTGTGTTGATTACGCGTTATAAACGACTCGCAACACCTTTAATTTTTGGAGAACCAGAACGTTTGGCCGGGTATATGGCTGATTTAACAAAACAAAATAAATTATATAGTGATTTTCTCTTGTTAGCTTTAAAAAATTGGCGGCATGAACTTGTCTCAATTCAAGCTCAAGAAAATGAACAGATGTGGACAAGCTTATACAATCGGCAACGGTTACTACAAGCGATGGTTTTAAATCCAGAAATGCCAAAAGAAATAACTACTTATTTGAATGAAGAAGACGATTTTCGATTTTAAGGAGTAAAGAAAAGATGAATGAACAGGTACAAGCAATTGGTTTTTATAAAGGATTACCAATTGAAGATGCAAGTAGTTTGATTGATTTAAAAGTGGCTCGCCAGACAGCAGCCGGTTACGATTTATTGATAAAAGTTAAGGCTGTTTCGGTGAATCCGGTTGATACTAAAACTCGGCAGAGTCACCCAGAAACGGAGATCCCAACTATTCTTGGGTTTGATGCTTGTGGCATAGTAGAAGAAGTTGGCGACCTGGTCAAAGGGTTTTCAGTTGGTGATTCTGTGTTTTATGCTGGGACCAATCAACGACCAGGAAGTGATCAGGCCTATCAGTTGGTAGACTCACGGCTGGTTGCCCAAGCACCAAAAAAAATTAGTATTGAAGAAGCTGCAGCAATGCCTTTGACTAGTTTAACGGCCTGGGAATCACTATTTGAACGAATGCCATTGGTGGCAAAAAAAGATGCTAATACGGGTCAAAAGATTTTAATTATTAATGGTGCTGGTGGGGTAGGATCGATTGCGATTCAGTTGGCAAAGTGGGCCGGTTTAACGGTAATTACAACCGCTTCACGGCCAGAAACTGTGGAATGGGTAAAAAAGATGGGGGCAGATGTTGTTCTCGATTACCATCATTCACTTGAAGCGCAATTAAAAGAACAAAAAATTCAAAACATTAAATTTGGAGTAATCTTTCAATCAACTGATGCGTATTTACCAAAGTTAGCTAAATTGATTGCTCCTGAGGGCTACATTACTTCGATCGTGGAAAATGAAAAACCGTTACCAATGGGCGGGCTGTTAAAAGCTAAAAGTATCACGTTTGCCTGGGAGTTTATGTTTACAAAGAGTATTTATCAAACCGAAGATATGGCTTCACAAGGTGAAATCTTGAGTCAGGTTGCAGATCTTTTGGATCAAAAAGAATTACAGTCAACGTTAACCTTAACGTTGAACACCATTAATGCCCAAAATTTACGAAGAGCACATGAATTAGTGGAGAGTAATAAAATGATTGGTAAACTGGTGATAACTGGTGATTTTAACGCCAAGTAATTTGGATGTTAAAGTTTTTTTCTCTAGAAAACCGTGGTACAATTTAGATTCAATACAAAATCTATACGTTAGGATGAGATTTTATGAGTACGGACAAAAAAATTCATGTAGGACTACTATTTGGAGGTAATTCATCTGAACATGATGTTTCAAAGCGGTCTGCACATAATATTTATGATGCAATGGATAAAGATCGTTATGAAATCAGTTTGTTCATGTTTACCAAAGATGGTTATTTATTAAGTGATGCTTCATCAAGAAGAATTTTTGATGGCGAACCAGAAGAGCAAGTCGTTAAAGAGGCTGTTCAAACGATTGATGAAGGTAATCCATTATCGCCAATTTTAAACATGGGCGAGCAGAGAGATATTGACGTTTATTTTCCAATTATCCATGGTAATTTAGGGGAAGATGGCACGATTCAGGGGCTATTACGGCTACTTCAAAAACCTTATGTAGGTAGTGGTATTTTAGCTTCGGCAATTTCTTTTGATAAAGATGTTACAAAACAAATTTTGACTCATAATGGCATTCGAAATACTAAGTATGTTGTTGTTACACCTGAGAACCGCACTGAATATTCTTATGAAATTTGTCGTGATTTACTTGGCGAATTGATGTTTTTAAAGCCAGCTAATCAGGGATCTTCAGTAGGAATTCATAAGGCGACAAACGCCCAAGAATTTGAAGCTGGTCTGGATGACGCTTTTCGTTATGATTTTAAGGTTCTAGTAGAGCAATCTATTGAACAACCAGAAGAAGTTGAAGTCTCAATCTTAGGAAACGAGGCACCTAAAGCTTCTAAAGTGGGACGAATTGTGGTTCCTAAATCAGATACATTCTACGATTATAACAACAAGTTTGTGGATGCTAGTGGTGTTCAATTTGAATTGCCAGCCAGCATTACCCCCGAACTTGCTAAAGAAGTTCAACAAATGGCACTAGATGCGTTTCGAGTGCTTGGCTGTTGTGGGTTGGCCCGCATCGACTTCTTAGTGGATCATGATCAAGTACCTTATTTGAGTGAAATTAATACTTTGCCTGGTTTTACAAATATTAGTTTATATCCTCAGTTATGGGAAGTTTCAGGAATTAGTTATGAAAAACTGATTGATCAATTGATTGATTTAGCGTTTGCAGAATTTAAACGTCGTTCTAAAATTCATTACGATTTTACGCCGCTTGATGCTGAATAATCGGAAGGCTGCCATTTTTGGCGGCTTTTTATTTTGCCGATTTTTCAGATAGTTATTCAGTTCGTGTACCGCTGGTGGTAAGATTATAATAGTGGGGAGAGGTGTAAAATGAAGCAATTCTTTTTTCAAGATTATCGACGATTAAAACAGTTAGTTAATTACATGATTAATTCTGACGAGAACTTGTATTATGCCGTTTTGACTGGTCTAGTTGGTGTAGTCACTAGTATTTTAATTGAACATGCACTTTTTTTATCAGAGAATTTTTTATTGATTCCTTTGAAAATTGTTTTTGCAATTGTTATTATTTGGGGATTCTTTTCAGGATTATTAGCAACTTTATTAATGATTAGTGGATTCCAATCAAAACGACCGGTTAACTTTGGCCAGCTACGCCATCTAATCCAACGATTATTTGAGAAAAACTGGGTAATGACAGTGGCGTATTTTTTCTTCTACGCGGTGATCACAATTCCATTGGGGGGGTTTGGATTTTCAACGGTGATTCTGGCACACATTCCGACCACAATTGGATTCCAAAATTTTGTTTTTGCCAATCGCTGGGTAATGGGTTCCATTTTTGTTGTCCTGTATATAGGATTATGTTGGGTGGCATTACGCATGATTTTGGCCTTGCCAGCGATGGTTAGTCGTGAATGTTCTTTGTCCGAGGGGATTCGAACTAGCTGGCAGTTGACCAAGGGTCGAACGGTAAAAATGCTGTGGCAAATTTTATTAACTGTCGTGCGGGTTTCAATACCGATATTTGTTTTTGGTGGTCTAGTATTGCTAGGATTGGCTAAGTGGAATCAGTTACTTCGATCTGAACAAGTAGGCCTTATCTTAATGATTTTTGCAATTTCATTTGCAGAATTATTATACGTAGTCTGGTTTCTATTATTTTCGACAGGATTTTTGTCTGAATTAAATAAATGGGTCACAGATGTGAATCTACCACTCACGAGCGTGCCAGTTTTTAAAAAAAGTTCGCATTCCTACCCTAAATGGGATCTCAAGCAAATTAAGCAAACGGGGCTATCTTTGTTGGGACTTTTATTATTAATAACGCCGTCCTATGCATATTTTTCAATTCAGAAGAATGATAATCATCCGTTAAAAGTGCTCACAATTTCCCATCGGGGAGTTAGTGATGGAAACGGAGTTCAAAATACTACCATGGCTTTGAGGAAAACACATCGCCTTCATCCTGATTATATTGAGATGGATGTGCGTGAAACAAAAGATAACCAATTTGTGGTCATGCATGATTCAAATTTGGCCCATTTAGCCGGTAAAAATGTGATGCTAAGCAATCTTACCTTAAATCAGTTAACCCACATTACATTGCACGAGAATGGCTATCATGCCAAAATTAGTAGCTTTTCTGAATATCTTAAGACGGCTCATCAATTGCATCAACGTTTAATTGTTGAGATTAAGCCTAGTAAGGGTGATTCTTCCAATTTAGTAAAACTGTTTAATAAGCGTTACGGTGCGAGCTTGCAAAAGCATGGTGACAAAGTGCACTCGCTTAATGCTACGTTTATGAGGCAGCTAAAAAAGAAAAATCCAAAATTACAAACAGGGATTATCACGCCGTTTAATATTGCCAAAATTCCTAATAATTCTGCTAATTTCTATTCCTTAGAGTTTCATACGCTTAATCGGCAATTCATGCAGCAGGCTTGGGCTAAACACAAACAGGTTTTTGTTTGGCCAACAGATGGGACTTCACCGATGAAAAGAATGCTGGCCCTTCGAGTTGATGGAATCATTACTAATCATTTGGGAAGGCTGCAGCATGTTCTCAAGACGCAAACACGACAAGAACTCATGCAATATGAAGTTTTAAATAATTTAATTGAATTGTGGTAAAACAGCGAATCTTATTCATACTCGGGAAGGAGATAGAATATGAATCGTTGCTCATGGAGTACTAAAAATGATCGACTTATGCAATATCATGATTTGGAATGGGGGGTTCCAATATTAGAATCAAATCGGTTGTTTGAATGCTTTGCCTTAGAAATCTTTCAAGCTGGTCTAAACTGGTTAACTGTGTTACAACGCAGGCAGGCCTTGAGAATAGCCTTTTCTGAATTCGATCCGCTGAGATTAAGTAGCTACTCACCAGATGAAATTCAACAAGTGATTAAAGATCCAACGGTGATTCGTAATGCACGGAAGATTCAGGCTATTTTTCATAATGCGGACGTTGTCACACAATTACCAATGACCTTTTCTGACTATATCTGGCATTTCGTGGATTTTAAACCGATTCGTTGTCCAGAGATTTTATTCAATTCAAACAAGGCTCAGGAGTTATTAGCAAAACGCATAGTCCGGCAAATGAAACAAGATGGTTTTGTTTTTATTGGACGCAAAAATATATATGCATTTGTTCAGGCAGTTGGTTTGATAAACGATCATGAAGTTGCTTGTTTTCGTTATCATGATTTGGCAGTTTTATAAGTAAACAAAAAGTCGATCACTCCGTTACCGGGTTGATCGACTTTTGTTTACTTGTGAAAAAATTATTTATTAAGCTTAACGGGTTGGTTATCTAAATCAGTCCGAACAACCAAGACGTCACAACTTGCAGTTCTTGTAACATACTCAGTTACCGATCCAATTAAGAGACGTTCCACGGCATTTAATCCAGTTGCACCGATCATAATAAGATCAGTATGCAATTGTTTAGGCATGTCGTTTGCGATCACAACTTTTGGTGCGCCATATTCAATTGAATAGTCAACGTTTTCCAAGCCCTTGTCCTTTGCTTCTTTAATATATTTATCAAGGGTTGTCTTCGCTGTTTCTGTCAATTGTTCTACCATAGCTGTATCAAAACTCGAAATGTTTTGAAAAGCACGAGTGTCAACAATGTGAACCAAATGTAATTCGGCACCCTTATTTCGTCTGGCAACTGCCACGGCCTTTTCGAAAGCTAATTCTGCTTCTTGCGAACCATCTACAGGAACCAAAATATGTTTATATTGTTGTGTCATATAAATCACCTCTCCAACTTTATAACTTCATTTTACGTTAAAATTGCCAAAATAAAAAGAAAAAAGAGCGTTTTCTTTTTTTCTAGGGCATAAAATGAGTTAATCCAATTAGGATACCCGTAGTTGTAAAGCAACCAAGGAGTAAGATAATACAAATTAGGATCGTGACATGGGTCCAGGCAATAACAAAGGCAATGACTGCCATTAGGCAAAGGGCGATCCCACCGATACGTAAAAGCTCTTGGAGAGCAGGTTGATTTGTTGGATCAAAGAGTAAAAAGGGACGTTGTTGATGTCGATAAAGATAGATACCAATTGTACCTAATAAAATTGAAAAAACAACCATAAGGATTGAAATTAACATGGGAGACGCTCCATTCAACAGAATTATTATTTTTTGAGTTTATTTAAACTAAACAAAAAGGGATTAGTACGTAATGTCCTAATCCCGAAACCCTTCGTGGTGCCGTTAATCGTTTCCCAGTGAAAGCCCGCAAGTATATTTAGCGGTGGGACCAATTGATCTGGCTTTAAGTTTCCTAATTAAAGGCCTACATGCCACCAGATACCCTCAGTCCCTATACAAATTATTTGAACGGCAGTACATAAATGAAACAACGCGTACACCAAAGAAATTTCAAGTTCATTTTAGCATGAGTAAGCAGAAAGTTCAATTTTTTGCTTATCCCGTATGTGTCAAGTTTTCCTAGGTGCCTTATAATCAACCAAATATTTATACACAATAATTAGTTTGAAAATATTTTTGCCATTGCTCCGATAGGGCTACTTGTTGGGGCATCAACTGGTATTTTACCTGAAAGAACTCCAATATGCTTAGAATGGTGCTTGTTGCTCAGCTGAGCTGGACTCAACGTCTTCAATGATTCCGTAGCGATCTCAATCGTTAGCTCTTGTAACTTTCTTAAACCACCACGTAAGTATTTATCTAGCTTACCGTTTACCCGAGCTTCAATTAATTTCAACATAGCCTCAAGGCCCTTTTCGGACCATACTTTGCCTTGCTTTTTCATTCGATACGTGTACGCTCTGTGTGAGCTTTCAACGGATCCCAATTTGCCGACCCTCATGAAGCCACGATCGTGTGGAGACTTTATAAACTGCCAATTTCTTGCCAAATATTGTCTTAGGACCCTTAGGCTCTCAAGTTCCTTATCAGTTTTAATTTGCGACTCAAATGTATCTAAAATAACGTTTAACTGATTCTGATCATACAGGCTAACGCTCTTAACGGCCTTATCAACCAATGGATTAAATAAACCAAAGGTTTGTTTAATCTTTTTGACAAAGTGATACCGATCGATAGTAAATTCAACTCTTTGAGCACTCGGAACTATTTCTCGCATACTTTTCGGGTTATACCCTGGGCCACCATCACTTGCTGTAAACACGGTCATTTCACTGATTTTATAATACTTCTCAATGTAGTCAGTTACTCGTTTTTGAACCTTTTTTTGATTGATACCAACAAACTCAACTTTGTTTGATCTTGTTCCATCTAATCCTGATTCAAAAACAATGTAATGGTGGACGTCTTGTCTTCGTCGATTAATTTTGTGTATCTCAAAGGCATCGCCTTCAACCACTAAGTTTTCAACTTTTCGTTTCTTAACTAGTTTCTCTTCGGACGATTTTTCTTCTGTCTTCACGGTATCTGCCATGTCTCTGATAATTCGGTCTACTGACCAGGCACTAATATCCGTCTGACTTGCCAGATTGATCATTGCGGCCGTATTTCTCATCGTTGTCGTTTGCCCAATTTTGGCAACGACACTTTTAAAATAAGGTGAAATTCTTTTTCTTTCTTCCAACTGAAGTTGTTCATCCAACGGGAAGTAATAACTTCCATTGGGTCGAAGATAACATCTTCTTTCAAAATTCACGGCGCCAAACATAAACTCAATTGTTCTGGCCTGTCGATTAATGAATGTATTTTCTGCCGGAATTGATGGAACGAGTGTTTCATCTAATTGCCTCAGATATTCAGCTACAACCAGCTGGAATGACTTCCTAAGATGAAGAATTACCTGCTCCTCTAAATCAAATAAACTGTCTAAATTTCCCAATGATTCAATAAAATCTGCTAAAATATACATGAAAGACCTGTATCCTTTCCTTTAATCTTCGTCGATTAAAAGGCTACAGGTCTTTTTCTATATATTCAACTCAAAATGAATATTCCTAGAATTTTATTGACCATCTAGGAAAACCTTACACTAACCTTATCCCTTTTAGTCTCGTTGGGCGTGAAGAAGTCGTTTATATTGAGCGCCCAATGCTTGTTCAAATTTACCATTTTGTTTAGGCTCATAATACTCCGCAGATTTTATTTTATCTGGTAAGTACTGTTGTTTAACCCAATCATTAGGGTAGGCATGGGCGTATTTGTAATGATTGCCGTGCCCCAGTTTGGATGCGCCTTTATAATGAGCATCTTTTAAATCTGCTGGGATGTCTCCATAATTACCTGTCTTTACTTCATCTAGGGCAGCATCCATCGCTGAAATTCCTGAATTAGACTTGGGTGACAAACAAAGTTCGATAACAGCATCAGCTAAAGGAATTCTTGCCTCAGGAAATCCAAGCTTTTCGGCGGCTTGCACAGCCGTAACAGTTCGTGCACAGGCGGGCGGGTTTGCGAGGCCAACATCCTCATAGGCAATGACCATTAAACGACGGGTAATGCTTGGAAGATCACCGGCTTCAACAAGCCGTGCCATATAGTGAAGTGCTGCATTGACATCACTACCACGAATGGATTTTTGGAATGCAGAAATAACGTCGTAGTGCGCATCGCCATTTTTATCTTGGGTAAGTGCCTTTTTTTGCAAGCATTCTTCAATTACGTCAAGAGAAATTTTTATAATTCCTTTTTCATCAGGGGTAGTTGACATAACAGCCAGTTCTAGACCATTTAAAGCACTTCGTAAATCACCGTTAGTGGAATGAATCAAAAAATTCATTGCAGGTATTGTGACGTTAATATTAAGTTTACCAAGACCATTTTCTGAATCAGTTAGGGCCCGATTAATGGCTTTTTTTATATCATCCGCGTCTAACGGATGAACCTCAAAAATCTGGGTTCGACTTCTTATGGCGGGATTGATTGAAATGTAAGGATTCTCGGTTGTAGCTCCGATTAAAATGATGCGGCCACTTTCCAAATGGGGGAGTAAGAAATCTTGTTTAGTTTTGTCCAATCGGTGAATTTCATCGAGAAGCAAGATAACTGTGCCGCTCATTTTTGCTTCTTCCGCAACAATTTGCAGATCCTTTTTTGAATCAGTAGCTGCATTGAGCTTGCGAAAAGCATATTTGGTGGAACCAGCAATTGCACTGGCAATACTTGTTTTTCCGGTGCCCGGGGGACCATATAAAATCATCGAAGAAAGCAATTTTGCTTTGACCATTCGTGAAATTATTTTGCCTGGGCCAACTAATTGTTGCTGACCCACGACATCTTCAATTCTTTTGGGACGCATTCGGTACGCTAAAGGTTGTTGCATGATAAACTCCTACTTCAAAAAACTATTTTTCAATTTATCCAATAAAGATTTTGGCTTTTCTTGATTGCTAGTCGGTGTCTTTGATGATTGAAAGTGACTAATATCGATATCCTGCACATTGATTGATTCTTTAGACGCCAAGACTAAGGCTAGGCTCTGATCGGCAGTGGTATAAATATCATCAGTTTTAATTGTAAATTTTAGAGAAATTTGGCTAGCCGCTTTCATATAAGGACCGATCAATTCTTGTCCGACATTACCATTAATGAAGAGCTGATAATCAGGATGTTTCTTTAATTCTTGAATGAAGGTATCCTGGTACTGATTTGATTTTAACTGACTTACTGACATGGTAACGGCAACTCGTTCTCGAAAAGTTCCCAGATATTTTCGTTGTTCATCTGGATTTAGCTTTGGAGTGCCAAGAGCAGCATCCTGTAAACGGGTATTAACATCATTTGAATTATTAGCCATTGCGCTCACAATCCTTTCTAGATAGTATAATAAGTATAGCATTTTGAGGGAGTTCAATCTTGTTTTAAGATTAAGCGCACACGAGAAAGTGGGGAACTAGAAGATGTTCAGTGATCGATTGTTTTCAGTTTTTAAAGAACCTGATGTTGAAGGACGATTAGCTTTGATTCGGAAACAAGTTGATCCGTTTTTTGAAGAAGTTAGTCAGCAAATTTTACCTATTTTAAATACGAATGATCATCAATACCAAGCATTTATAGCAAAACACGCGCGCCGGCATGTTAATCCACCTATGAATACCTGGGTAGCATTTGGCGAGCACAAGCGTGGTTATAAAATGATTCCACATTATGAAGTTGGTATTTGGGATGATCGGTTATTTATTTGGCTCGATTTAGAAACAAATATCCAAGAACGCGAAACGGTTATAAAAAAATTGAAACAAAAACAGACAAACTTTTTAGATCTAGGAGCGCCATTTGTTCTTTCTAATAATCATATGATTAAAGGTGAGGTGTCATTAACACCTACAAATTATGAAAATCAGTTATCTAATTATGAAAAACACAAGCAAGCAGAGTTTTTGATTGGTCGGTGTGGGTTAGACGACGAGTTACAATTAAAAGATGAGCAGGAGGTTATGCGACTTATTGAACGAACGATTCAGCAACTGGCAGAAATTTGGGACAAATAAAAAAGCATTTGGAAGAAATCCCAAATGCTTTTTTGAAACAAACAATAATTAAAAATTAAAGTTTGTTATAGTATTCAACGATTAGTGATTCATCGATATCGGCCTCTAACTCTTCACGTTCTGGGAGACGAGTTAATGAACCTTCCAACTTATCAGCGTCGAATTTAACGAATTGAGGACGACCAACAACAGCTTCAACAGCTTCGCCAATGATCTTCAAATCTTTTGACTTTTCACGAACGCCAACAACTTGTCCAACTTCAACTTCGTAAGAAGGAATGTCAACACGTTTGCCATCAACCGTGATATGACCATGGTTAACTAATTGACGTGCTTGACGACGAGTTGTTGCCAAACCTAAACGATAAACAACGTTATCGAGACGACGTTCGAGCATGATCATGAAGTTAACACCATGTTTACCTTCATTGATCTTACCAGCACGTTTGAATAAGTTTGAGAATTGACGTTCAGTTAAACCGTACATCATACGCAACTTTTGTTTTTCACGAAGTTGTTGACCATATTCTGAAATGTTACGACGATTGTTTTGGCCGTGATCACCAGGGGCATATGGGCGACGAGCTAGTTCTTTACCAGTACCGCTTAATGAAATACCTAAACGGCGGGAAATTTTCCAACTTGGACCTGTATAACGAGACATAAAGTATATCCTCCAATATTTTTGTTGGAGTAAAATAATCCGATTGCGAGTTTAGTATTCGTGCAGAATGTTTTGCAATTTTCACCTTTTGCAGCCGCAGGTTACTAATTGAACCAAAGAAATGGCACCAGTCTGTTGACGAGCTTACCACTCGCCGCTGCATTATTTTACACAATGCTCAGTTTACAACAAGTTAAGCCGGCATGTCAACGTGGGACAAGAAAACCGCAGCAAAACTTTCTAATTCTTCTTGGTTATCAGAAGTAAAACGATTAAGTGATTGTGAATCAATATCTAAAACGCCTAGCTTGTGACCATTTTTAATTAGTGGAACAACAATTTCTGAATTGCTGGCACTATCACAAGCAATGTGCCCGGCAAACTCATGAACATTAGCAATCCTTTGAACATTTTCCGTAGAAAGGGCAGTTCCACAAACACCACTTCCATTTGCAATGTGCATGCAAGCAACATTTCCTTGGAAAGGTCCGAGAACCAATTCATCAGCGGATGCATCGTACTGATAGAAACCTGCCCAATTAATATCTGAATAGCTAGATTTTAAGAGCGCTGATGCGTTGGACATGTTAGCGATTAAATTAGTTTCACCATGCAGAAGTGCATCTAATTGTTGATTCATCAGTGAAAGTGTTTTTTTTGCCATGATAAATTCCTCCATATTGAATTAGAAATATAAAAATCACATAGTGAAACAGCGAAATCCTATGCTATAATTTAACTTGGATATCATTTTATATTGAAAAAAACGAGAAAGCAACAAAATTCATTTTTAAATGAAAAAAATGGCATAAAAGGATGGGGTTCTCATGTTGGGTGTATTAATTGGTATAATCGTGGTGGCAATTCTAATATATATCGGAATTGTTCTCTATCAGCGATATTTATTAAAACAAATTACGGATCTTGTAAATAAGAAAAATGATTTGATGGATTTACCCGTTGCTAGCGATCTTGATGAAATTGGCAACATAAATTTGGCGGGTTCTTCCTTAGAGGAATACCAAAATCTTCAAGATGACTACCGCAATGTCAAAAACAATAAGTTTCCGGAAATTGATGAGTTAGCAGAAACGGGTCAACAAAATGTAAATGATATGAAGATCTTTGATGCTCGTTCAGATGTTGCGGGAATTAAAGACGCGATTCAAGTTATTCAGTCTGAATCTGATCGAATTCAAGCGGCTTTAGATCAAATTAAACAAGAAAATGAAGATCAGCAAAATGAAGTCAAGGTTTTACGTCATAAATATCAAGATTTAAGAAAAACGCTTTTGGCCAAAAATATGACTTATGGGCCAAGCATTGATATGTTAAATGACAATCTTCAACGTTTAGAAAATGCTTTTGAAAACTTTGCGCAAACTGTTGAGAGTGGTGATCACAAGAAGGCTCAAGGACAGTTACAACAATTACAAAGTAATACAAAAAATTTGGAAAGCAATTTAGAGGCAATTCCAGATTTGTACATTCAGTTAAATGAAACTTTTCCTGGTCAGTTAGATGAAATTAAGACTGCTTACAGTCAATTGATTAATCATAATTATGCATTCACGGACGAAAGAATTCCTGATGATATTAATGATATTTCACAGAAAGTTACTGAGAACTTGGATACGCTTAGTAATTTACGTTTAGATGCAGTCAAAGGAAACAACGAAACAATTGCTAATCGGATTGATGGTTTATACGACGCTATGCAAACAGAAATTGATGCTCGAACAGAGGTTGATGGAAGTTTTCAAACGATTGCGGACTATATTGAGCATGCTGAAAAGCAAAGTCATACTTTGTTAATTGAAATTGATCGACTTGGGCAAAGTTATGTTTTAAATGGTAAAGAAGATGACCAAGCACATGATCTTGAGGCACGTTTACAAGACATTCGCAATGAACATGATCAGGATGCAGAAGCTATTACTAATCAACCAGTTGTTTATTCAGAAATCTTACAGCGGATGCATGAAGAAAATGACCAGTTAGATGATATTGAATCAAAACAAACAGCAATTAATGATAGTATTCAAAAATTGATTGAGGAAGAAAAAGATTCACGAAGAACTCTGCATCAGTTTGATCTTGAAATTCATGAAATCAAACGACATATCGAAAATCTTAATTTACCGGGAATTCCGGCCAGCTATATGGATTACTTTTTCGTGGTTAGTGATGAAATTGAAAAGCTGTCAGAGAACATGAATCAAGTTAAAATTGATATGAAACAAATCGATCAGCAATTGGGTATGATTGATAAGGATATGAAGACATTAGCTAAAAAGACGACTGAAATTACTGACAATGCGGCATTGAGTGAACAAATCATTCAATATACAAATCGTTATCGCCACAGCAATGAAGCGGTTGATAATGCTAGCAAACGAGCACAAAAATTATTTGATGAAGATTATGACTACGCACAGAGCTTGAGTGTGATTAGTCGTGCTTTGGAGGCTGTTGAACCAGGCATGGTAGATAAGTTAACACAAAGTTACCAAGATCAGAAAAATACCCAGTATTAATTATTCGCTAGAAATTAAAAATAGCAGGAAGAATTTATTTTGAATTCTTCCTGCTATTTTTTAATTCATCATACTGGAACTCAATATGAATACTTTGTGTTTAAGACAGTTATTGAGTATTATAGTTAGGGTTGTTGTAATGACCTTGTTCAACATTGAATGGGTTGTTATAATTAGAAATGGTTTTTAACAAGGATTATGCCGAATAATGGTGGGAGAAATAGAATGATTTATTTTGATAATAGTGCAACAACAAAAGTTGCTCCTGAGGTTTTAAAGACCTATCAAACAGTGAGTGAAAAAATATGGGGAAATCCCTCAAGTTTGCACAACATGGGTGAACTTGCATTTAATTTATTGGAACAATCTAGAAAACAAATTGCTGATCTTCTAAATGTAAAACCACATGAGATCTTTTTTACGAGTGGTGGTACTGAGGGAGATAACTGGGTAGTAAAAGGTACGGCAATTGAAAAGCGTACTTTTGGTAAACATATCATTACGACGGCAGTTGAGCATCCAGCAATTACAAACAGTATGGAACAGTTAAAGCAACTAGGTTATGAGATTACCTACCTTCCCGTTGATAAAGAGGGAAGAATTTCGATTCAAGATTTAAAAGATGCTATCCGGCCAGACACAATTTTAGTTTCGATTATGGCTGTGAATAATGAAATTGGTACCTTACAACCAATCAAAGAGGCCGCTGAGGTTTTAAAAAAATATCCTAAAATTCATTTTCATATTGATGCTGTACAAGGAATTGGTAAGGGAATTCAGTCTCAGATTTTTAATGATCGGGTTGACTTCATTACATTTTCAGGGCACAAGTTTCATGCGCCAAGAGGAATTGGCTTTATTTATGCTCGTGAAGGCCGAAGAATCGCGCCATTGATGACCGGTGGCGGTCAGGAAAAGAATCAACGAAGTGGAACTGAAAATTTGCCTGCAATTGCTGGCATGGCAAAGGCTTTACGGTTGCTTTTACAGAACGAAAAGCAGAACGTGCAACAGCAGCAATCAGTCAAAGAAACGATTTATGACCATGTTAGCAAATTTGAAAATGTGACGATGTTCAGTCACCGAAACGAGGGGTTTGCACCACACATTCTCTGTTTTGCCATCAAAGGGGTTCGCGGGGAAACAGTGGTCCATGCTTTTGAGAAGTACGATATTTTTATATCAACAACTAGTGCTTGCTCTTCAAAAAAACAAGTAGAGTCAAGTACATTAGCTGCAATGAAAACGCCGGAAGACATCGCAACGAGTGCCATTCGAGTTAGTTTAGATGCAGAAAATACAGTGGCAGAAGCCGAAAAATTCAATCAAGTTTTTGATAAATTATACGCTGAATTTGCCAAATTAAATTAGCGGTTGAAAAGACAAGGAGTTACTCACAATATGCAGTATACAGAGATTATGGTTCGTTACGGCGAATTATCAACAAAAGGTAAAAATCAACGCGATTTTGTAAGCCGCTTGGGTGGCAACATCCGTAAGAGTCTTCATAACTTTCCCAAACTTGAGATTTATCCCAAACGAGATCGGACTCATGTGACATTGAATGGCGAAGACTCAGAAGCTGTTATTGAACGGCTGAAACAAGTGTTTGGGATTCAAAATTTTTCACCATCTCTTAAAGTTGATCGAAACATGAAGGCCATTCACGAGGGCGTTTTGAAAATGATGACTGACCAGCTAAAGCCAGGAATGACGTTTAAGATCAATACACGTCGATCAGATCACAACTTTGAAATGGATACCAATGAGCTTAATGACGATTTAGGCGGTTTTGTATTAGATCATTTTCCTGAAGCAGTGGTTAAAATGCATCATCCAGATCTTATTTTGCGAGTTGAAGTAAGAAATAACGGTGTGTTTCTTTCGAGTGAAACGATTCAAGGGGCTGGTGGATTGCCAGTGGGAACTGCTGGTAAAGGAATGATGATGTTATCCGGTGGAATTGACTCACCAGTTGCTAGTTACCTGGGAATGAAACGTGGCGTTGACATGGAAATGATCCACTTCTTTAGTCCGCCATATACCAGTGAACAGGCGTTGGCTAAGGCTAAAGAGCTTACTTCACACTTAGCAGCCTATGCCGGAAGTTTGCAATTTATTCAGGTACCTTTTACTAAAATTCAGGAAGAGATTAAAGAAAAGGTTCCTGAGGGTTACTTAATGACAGTTCAACGTCGAATGATGTTAAGGATTGCAGTGGCAATTGCTAAGAAACGTGGAGGAAAGGCCATTTTTAATGGTGAGTCTCTGGGGCAAGTTGCTTCCCAAACGATGGAGAGTATGGAAGCTATTAATGATGTGACTAATATGCCAATCTTGCGCCCAGTGATCTCTTTAGACAAAACTGAAATTATTAAAAAAGCAAAAGAGATTGGGACTTATGATTTATCAATTTTGCCATTTGAAGATTGTTGTACTATTTTTGCACCACCAGCGCCAAAGACAAAACCTGATACAGAACGAACCCGTTATTATGAAAAGCGGATTGATGTTGAAGGGTTAATGAAAGAGGCCATTGATGGCGTTCAGGTTAGCGAAATAAAAGCAGGCCAAAATTTCTTGAACCAAAATGAAGACGTTTTTGCGGAATTACTTTAAAAACAGTTTTTTTAATTGATTGTTGTTGTGGAATGGGTTATGTTTAACTTAATCTTTCGAGAGCCAAATTTACGGAATTTGAGGAGTGATAAGTGTGGATGTTTTAAGTGGTGGAGAAAAGGTTGCCCTTGTTGGTAACCCTCCAGAAGTTGGCGAGCAATTACCAAAGTTTAAATTATTTGATGCTAACAATCAAAAGGTAAAGACTAAGGATTTAATTGGCAAACCAACGTTAATTAGTACAGTTCCGGATCTAAATACGCCAGTTTGCAAACTTGAAACAAAGAAGTTCAATCAACAGGCTGATCATTATCCATCCGTTCGTTTTGTGACAGTTTCAAATAATACCATTGCAGAACAAAAGGCTTGGTGTGCCGCAGAAGGCGTTAAAAATTTAGAAATCTTATCAGATGAAGAGCTATCTTTAGGTTATGAAATGAATCTTTATATTCCTAATGACGGATTCTTAGCACGAACTATATTTATTATTGGTGCTGAAGGCAAAATTGTGTATCGACAGATTGTGCCAGAAATTCACGATGAACCGAATTATGTAGAAGCATTGGACGCAATAAAAAAATATGCGACCGATGTTGACTAATCTATAATTGTTGTTATAAAATGCTTATACAGGCAATGAGCAATAGGGATGTTTTGGGTAAAAAGAGAGAAAATGATAGCTGAAAGTTTTCATCAAGACGTCTTGTAGATTGTGAGCCGCTATTCTGAATTATCTAGTAGGGATAGCCGGAAATTTTTAAATTCCGTTAAGAAAAAACTGAGTGGGGTTAAAAACCCAAATTAGGTGGTACCGCGAAGCATATTCGTCCTTTTTTTAGGATGGATATGCTTTTTGTATAGAAAGGACGATACAATGACAGGAAAAAAAGAAATGCCAACGAAGTATGATCCTAAAGCAGTTGAGCAGGGAAAATACCAACAATGGTTAGATCAAGGATTATTTAAACCAAGTGGTGACAAAAAGGCTAAACCGTATTCAATTGTTATTCCACCGCCAAACGTAACTGGAAAATTACATCTGGGTCACGCATGGGATACAACTTTACAAGATATGTTGATTCGTCAAAAACGGATGCAAGGCTATGATACTTTATGGTTGCCAGGGATGGACCACGCTGGAATTGCTACTCAAGCTAAAGTTGAGGCTAAGTTACGTGAACAAGGAATTTCTCGGTATGATCTTGGCCGTGAAAAGTTTGTTAAACAGGTATGGGAATGGAAAGATGAATACGCTGATGTTATCCATAAACAATGGGCAAAACTTGGCCTTTCATTAGATTATGCACGTGAACGGTTTACGCTTGATGATGGTCTTTCTAAGGCAGTGCGTAAGGTTTTTGTTGCGTTATATAACAAGGGACTAATCTACCGTGGTGAGTATATTATTAACTGGGATCCACAGGCTAGAACGGCTCTTTCTGATATTGAAGTTATTCATAAGGATGATAAGGGTGCCTTTTATCATGTGAAATACCCATTTCTTAATCCTGAAGATACATTTAATGGTAAACATTATATTGAAATTGCCACAACTCGTCCTGAAACCATGATGGGTGATACTGCGGTGGCGGTCAATCCAAGTGATAAACGGTATAAAGATATTGTCGGCAAGGAGCTTGTCTTGCCACTGCAGGGACGTCATATTCCAATTATTGCAGACCAATATGTAGATCCTGAGTTTGGAACTGGGATGGTAAAAATTACGCCAGCTCATGATCCTAATGATTTTAATGTTGGTAATCGTCATGATTTGGCACGAATTAACACCATGAATGAAGACGCTACAATGAATAGTAACGCCGGTAAATATGAAGGAATGGACCGTTTCACTGCTCGTAAAGCAATGGTGAAAGATTTAGACGATCAAGGATACTTAATATCGATTGATCCAATTGTGCATAGTGTGGGCCATTCAGAACGGACTGGGGTTCAGGTTGAAGCGCGTTTATCAACACAATGGTTTGTAAAGATGAAAGATTTATCTAAGTTGGCTTTAGATAATCAAAAAACGGATCAAAAAATTAATTTTATTCCGGAAAGATTTGAGCACACGTTTACGCAATGGATGGAAAATGCTCATGACTGGGTTATTTCACGTCAATTATGGTGGGGACATCAAATCCCTGCCTGGTACAACAAGAAAACCGGCGAAACCTATGTGGGTGAGACGGCTCCCAAAGATATCGAAAACTGGGAACAGGATCCAGACGTTTTGGACACCTGGTTTTCTAGTGCACTATGGCCATTTTCAACAATGGGTTGGCCAGATGAAGATGCACCAGATTATAAACGTTATTTCCCAACCAGCACGCTGGTAACTGGGTATGATATCATCTTCTTCTGGGTTTCTAGAATGATTTTCCAGAGTCTTGAATTTACTGGGAAACCACCGTTTAAAGATGTTTTGCTGCATGGTCTAATTCGTGATGAACAAGGACGCAAGATGAGTAAATCTCTGGGTAACGGGATTGACCCAATGGATGTGATTGATAAATACGGGGCTGATGCACTACGTTGGTTCTTATCACAAGGTTCAACGGCTGGCCAGGATATTCGTTTCAGTTATGACAAAATGGATGCGGCCTGGAACTTTATTAATAAAATCTGGAATGCTAGTCGTTATGTCATCATGAATCTTGGCGAAATGACTAAACCAGTTTTACCAGATCAAAAAGAATGGAATTTAACTGATAAGTGGATTCTGAGTCGTTTGAATACCACTGTTCAACAAGTTACCCATTTCTTTGATACTTATGAATTTGGTGAGGCCGGTCGCGCTCTTTACACCTTTATCTGGGATGACTTTTGTGACTGGTATATTGAAATGAGTAAAGAAATTTTAACTGGTGACAATGAGGAGGCTAAAGCAAACACAAGAAATATTTTGGCTTATGTTTTGGATCAAACTTTACGACTATTACATCCAATTATGCCATTTGTAACTGAAGAACTTTGGCAAGCAATGCCACATAAGGGCAATTCAATTGTGACGGCAGCTTATCCAACTGTTCACGATGAAATGGCTAATCCTCAGGCTGAAGCCGATATGGGTCATTTGATTGATTTGATCAAAGCAGTTCGAAATATCCGTGCAGATGCAAATGCGCCGATGTCTAGTTCTGTTGATTTACTTGTAAAAACGGATAATGAAAATCTGAAGAACTTGTTTGAGAGTAATCAAGATTACATCGACCGTTTCTGTCATCCAGCTAAGTTTGAGGTTGGTTCTAATCTAGAAGTGCCAAAACTAGCGATGTCTGCAGTTATTACGGATGCTGAAGTTTATATTCCATTAGCAGAGTTGGTTGATCTAAAAGAAGAGGCTGCTCGCCTTCAAAAAGAGGTCGATAAATATACAAATGAAGTTAAACGTTCGGTTAAGAAATTGGGAAATGAACGTTTTGTAGCCAATGCTCCTGATGAAGTTGTCGAAAGTGAACGTCAGAAACAGGCTGATTATCAATCTAAATTAGTGGCAACACAGGAAAGATTGAAGACAGTTCAAGAGGCAAAGTAGCTTTGGGAAATGCCTAATAAGAAATTTGATAAAAATGAAAAAGAGATGCGATCAAAACTTAACCGTTTGTTCGGTCTCTTTTTTCAGTTTGAGGAGATTAGTAAAGTGGCAGAAATAAATACTTATGAAGAGGCCGTTGCATTTATTCATGGCCGGACAAAATTTAAAAAGATTCCGACTTTAAAACGGATGAAAAAATTTATGGAAGTTCTTGGGAATCCACAAGATAAGCTTACAATGATTCACATTGCGGGAACTAATGGAAAGGGATCAACCCTGACCTTTTTACGAGGAATGCTACAAGAGACAGGTTACAAAGTTGGTACGTTTACTTCCCCGTTTTTAGTGCGATTTAACGAACGAATTAGTGTCGATGGCCAACCAATCAGTGATGCAGAAATATTGCGACTGGTGCAAAAATTGTATCCAGTAATTGCAAAATTGGATGCGCAGTTACCGGAGGGTGGCCCAACCGAGTTCGAAATTATCACTGCTATGATGTTTACTTATTTTGCTGAAGGACATGCCGACATTGTGTTGGTTGAAGTCGGCATTGGCGGGTTATTTGATTCTACTAATGTTTTAACGCCAGCTGTTTCAGTGATTGTCAATATTGGTTTTGATCACATGAAGTTGTTAGGAAACACCTTGACCGAAATTGCGACCCAAAAGGCTGGAATTATCAAAAATGGAATTCCGGCTGTAATTGGTCAGATGGATGAAGAGTCGCTCACAGCAATTACAAAAGTTGCTTCTGAAAAGCACAGCCCACTGTTGTGCTTTAATCGTGATTATCGTGTTTCTAAACGTCAATATCAAGATTTGTGGTCACAGCGGTTCAATTTTGAAACAGACACCGTGCAATTTAAAAAATTAAAAATTCAAATGTTAGGCGACTATCAAATTAATAATGCGGCTACTGCTTTGGAAGCATACTTGACTTTTATGGCAAAACAAAACATTTCGGTCACAGAAAAAAACGTGAAACAGGGATTGGCAAATGCTTTTTGGGCCGGTAGGTTTGAGCGTGTAAATGATCAGCCACTAGTTGTTTTAGATGGGGCTCACAATGAACCTGCCATGCAGGAAGTGACGAATTTGTTAGCTACGCACTTTAAGCAGATGGAAGTCTATGTGGTAATTGCGATTTTAGAAGATAAACAATATCATAAAATGATTGAAACACTGGGAAGCTTAACTAATGTGCATATTATTGCAACAACATTTGCGGGTCCCGGAAAACGAAAAGCAGCAAGTTTGTCGGAGTTACAAACTAGTGTCAAAACGGCAAATTCAGTTCAAACTGAGGAAAACTGGCAATTAGCCATTGACCAGGCAAGTCATGAAATGTCGAGTGACGACTTGCTCCTAATTACGGGTTCCCTGTATTTTATTTCTGATGTTCGTAAGTTATTCGTTTCCTAACCAATTCTGTGCGTACTTTCTTTTAGGGGAGAGTGAGAGCAGTGGAAAATGTAAAACAGATTAAAGAATCACGAAAAGCTTATGATGAGATGGATCAGTTCACGAATGAAGAATTTTTGCAAATATTTTTACAAAACCAAATTGGGATGGAACAACTTACAGAAACTATTGAACAATTCTGGAAAGTGGTTCCTGATTTATCATTGTTTTCGTTATTATATAATTCAGAGAAGAAAATGATTTTTCCCGGGGTGCCAGAAGTAAATCGACAATTTTTAGCTGCCGTTGAATTGGGCAGAAGGATTGAATTAGCGCCGCAAAAGATAATTGGCGAAATTTTTGGCAGTCGTCAAATTGGTGAAAAATTAATTTGCGTTCAACGAGGATATCGTCAAGAACGACTGACGTTACTATGTTTAAACACGAAAAATAAAATTATTTTTCAAAAAGTAATTTTTAAGGGCAGTTTAAATTCAGCAACGGTTCATCCGCGGGAAATCTTTTTCGAGGCTTTGCGAGTTGGAACTAATAAAATTATGGTTACCCATAATCATCCAAGTGGGGAAATTAATCCATCAGAACAAGATATCAAATTTACTAAACGTTTAAAAGAGTGCGGCATTTTAATGGGAATTGAAGTTTTGGATCATATTATTACTGGTAGTGATAATTACTATAGCTTTGCAGAACAACACCTTATTTAGAAGCTTAACAATTGATGTTGTCTTAAATTCTTAAGGTGTGTTAAATGGTGTGGAACGATATTCTATGGTGATTTTTTCTGTGGTATAATACAAACTGTGTTTAGGTGTCGTTAAGTATCTATGTGATACAAATAATCTTCGGAGGGTCTACCCATGCAAAAGTTTTTTTCGAATCGAAAGTTAGTAATCGCTGTAATTTGTGTGATTATCGCGGTTGGTTTAGTGACCCTATCTGTAACGACTCGAAAAAAGTCTACGACACCAATTGTTCAAAAAGTAGGTAACGATGCAGTTGCGTTAGTTGATCGTGTAGTTGCTTATCCAATGAATGCAATTAGCAATACTTCACGATCTCTAAATTCAATCATTAACACTTATCAAGAAAATGAGCGGTTAAAAGGGAAAGTGGATCAACTAGAAGCAGTTCGCTCACGGGATCAAGCATTAGAACAAGAAAATAAACAGTTAAAGCAACAAGTAAGTTTAAAGAAAACAATGACAGATTATAAGTTGGTGACGGCAACAGTAATTTCACGAGCTCCTTCGTCATGGCAAAATATTGTTGTGATCAACAAAGGAACGTTGTCAGGAATCAAAAAGAATCAATCAGTGATTGCAGGAGAGGGTTTAATCGGGCGAGTGATTGAAGCCAGCTATTCAACTAGTAAGGTGGAACTAATCAGTGACAGTAGTGATTCAGCTAACCGTTTTGCAATTCAAGTACAAGACGAAACTGGAAGTTCAGTTAATGGAATCGTTACAAGTTTTGATCGGGGTACAAATGAGATTGTGATGGGACAAGTCACTTCAAAAGCTAAGATCAAAAGGGGTTCTTTAGTGACAACTTCAGGTTTAGGCGGGGTAACTCCTAAGGGCCTATACGTTGGGAAAGTAGTGGATACTAAAAAGAACAGCAGTGGTTTAGCTACTGAAGTGTACATTAAACCTGCGGCAGATATGAGTAGTATTAATGTGGTCTCAGTTGCAGAATTAAATTAATCAATTGGGATGGAGGATACTTCAATGTTACAAAGCGCTAAATTAAAATATATTTTTCCAATTGGATTTTTCCTATCATTATTTTTAGATGGCTCGATTAATTTGATTTTTTCAGGATCCCTTTTTGCTTATCCCTATTCGATGGTTAGCAATTTAACTATCCTATGGTTGGTGTTAGGAATCTTCTTTGAAGGGGAGACTAACTTACCAATTGCAACATGGGCTGCGGCTGTGGGACTTGTTTTTGATTGGTATTATACTGGCGTATTCGGAGTAAACATGTTTATTCTGCCGGTTATGGTGTTAATCATTCAGTGGGTCAAAGTATTTTTTAAACCAACGTTTCTTTCAATCTTATTAACTTTCTTTTTGGCATTGACCTTTTATGAAAGTGCATTTTACATTATTTTTGAAATGATTCACTACACAAGTATTAGTTCATCAGCCTTTGTGGCATATAATCTCGCACCAACATTGGCATTAAATTTATGTTTCTTTGTGATTTTGTATTTACCGATTAAAAGTCTCTTTCGGCACACGCGTGGGGCAAACTTTAGAAGCATAGAATAAAATTCTAAAAGTATTTTTTAAAAATCCTTGACGCGAACAAAAAAAAGTTTTATATTCAATACAACATTAAAAAACAATGAACGGAAGAGTAAAACAAGAAATCATTTCAGAGAGCTTTAAATGGTGAGATTAAAGCATGTATCTTGTTTGAAACACATCTGCGAGTTTACTTTCTGAGCTAATTAGGAAAGTACGGGTGATCGTTATCTCATAAAGTTGAACTTATAACTTGTTGAGCTGGTAATTGTGAGATTATCAGAAACATGAGGTGGAACCACGTTGATGCGTCCTCTTGGGTATTTTACCCAAGGGGATTTTTTTGTAGGTTTAACTTGCTGAGGTAATTGTTGTGAAGCAATTACGAACAGGGGTGGAATCGCGCTTACTCGTCCTCTTGAATTATTATTTATAGTTCAAGAGGCTTTTTTTATACATAAAATTGGAGGGGATAAGATGTTTTCTTTACACTATATATCAGAAATTTTGCCATCGCTATTATCTGGAACAACCATGACATTGAAGATCTTTTGTTGGACATTGATCGGTGCGTTACCAATCGGAATGATTTTTGGACTTGGACTTGTTTCTAAATTTCGTCCTATACGATATATATTGAATTTTTATGTTTGGTTGATGCGAGGGACACCATTACTATTACAATTAATTTTTGTTTTTTACGGTCTTCCAATTGTTGGAATTGTATTTCAAAGATATGATGCGGCCCTGTTTGCT
Source organism: Pediococcus damnosus (assembly GCF_001611155.1). NCBI lineage: Bacteria > Bacillati > Bacillota > Bacilli > Lactobacillales > Lactobacillaceae > Pediococcus > Pediococcus damnosus. Next base: position 604,380 of record NZ_CP012294.1, on the reverse strand, counting down.
TTTATTCTTAATTATGCGGCTTATTTTGCCGAAATATTCCGTGGTGGGCTTCAATCCGTTGATCGTGGTCAATATGAAGCAGCAAAAGTATTGCGGTTATCTTATTGGCAAACCATTCGAAAAATTGTTATTCCACAGGTAGCAAAAATTGTCTTACCATCGATTGGAAATGAAGTTATTAATTTGGTTAAGGATTCATCGTTAGTTTACGTCATTGGAATTGGTGATTTGCTACGGGCCGGAAATGTGGCTTCATCTCGAGATGTTACCTTAGTACCACTGCTACTTGTTGGTATTATTTATTTACTTTTAACAGCGATCTGTACGTATATTTTACGTCGAATTGAAAAACACTTTGCCTATTGGCGCTAAGGAGGTTCAAATATGTTAAAAATTAAGGATTTAACGAAAACGTTTGGCGGACGGGTTATTATTGATAAATTATCTTTTGATGTTCCGGATAGTGAAATTTTAACAATTGTTGGGCCTTCTGGAGCCGGTAAAACGACCTTGCTTCGTTGCATAAGTGGACTTGAAAAGATAGATGCTGGTGGGTTTTACATAAATGATCAAAAATTTGATCCTTATGAAAACAGTGGTAATGAAAGTGTTATTGGTGTTGTCTTTCAAGATTTTCAACTATTTCCCAATTTAACGGTTATGGATAATGTGACGTTGGCGCCTAAATTAGTTTTGAAAAAGGATGTGGCAACTGTAAAGAAAGAAGCGTTAGAAAGTTTTGCAAGATTGCAACTGGATGGCAAGGAAGATCTTTATCCTTATCAATTGTCTGGTGGTCAAAAGCAACGGGTTGCAATTGCCAGGGCTTTGGCAATGCATCCTCAAATTCTGTGTTACGATGAGCCTACCTCTGCGTTGGATCCTGAATTGCGCGGAGAAGTCAGCAAAATTATTAAAGGCTTAAAACAAGATGGTATGACTCAAATTGTGGTTACCCATGATATGGATTTTGCCAATGACGTTGCTGATAAGCAATTACATGTTTCACCGATCAAATAAGGGATGGGAGGTAATGAGATGAAAAAAAAGTTAAGATTAATTTTTCTCATGATGGCAGTTTGTCTAGTACTACTTCCTAGTTTGAGTGGTTGTGAAAATGCAACGAAACGGGCGAATACAACTGATTATTGGCAAACAATTAAAAAACGGGGAACCGTTGTTGTTGGATTAGATGATAGTTTTGTACCAATGGGCTTTCGTGAAAAAAACGGTAAATTGACTGGTTATGATATTGATCTAGCTAAAGCCGTATTTAAACTGTATGGAATTAAAGTCGATTTTCAAAGTATTGACTGGTCCATGAATACAACAGAACTGCGTAATCGGACGATCGATTTGATTTGGAATGGGTTTACGGTGACACCCGCACGCGCCAAAGTAGTTAGCTTTAGCCACACGTATTTAGCTAATCAACAGGTTTTAGTTAGTAAACGAAGTCAAAATATTACGAGCTTTCAAAAAATGACTGGAAAAACGCTGGGTGTTCAAAGCGGTTCTTCAGGTGCGGAGGATGTTGATAAACAACCTCAGCTTCTAAAAAATAAGATCAAAAATAAAACGCCTATTCTCTATGACTCCTTTAATGATGCATTTATCGATCTGGGAGCTAATCGGATTCAGGGCCTATTGATTGATGACGTTTATGCAGGTTATTACATTAAAAAAGAAAATGATCCAAATAGTTATCGAGAAATTCAGGGTAGCTTTCCAAAGGAACAATTTGCAGTTGGAATTCGTAAGGGTGATGTAACGCTCCGCAAAAAAATCAATCACGGGTTATATGTACTATACAAAAATGGTACTTTAAAAAAGATTAACGAAAAATGGTTTGGAAATACTGCACCAGTTGAAAAACAGCCCAAAAGTTAATTTTATAGTTGATAATGTTGATCTAGATTGGCGCGGACAAGGCCAATTTAAATCAACATTTTTGTTATCTCTTAAATTTCCTTTTAAATTGCATTTTTTAGGGTACTCAAAGGCAGTAAAGGTCGCGTATAATGAAATTAGTAAATAACTTTTTAAAATGAGGTAATTTTTAGTGCGAATACAAATTAAACAGGGAGTTGCGTTAACGGTTATTCCGGTATCCCAATTCAAAAATACCCAAATTTCGGTACACTTTTTAGAAAATGCATCAAAACTGAAAACAAGCTATCGTTCACTGCTAGCTAATATTTTGGAGACTAGTTCAAAAAAATATGTGACACAAATTTTAGTTTCGCGAGCACTATCACAATTGTATGGGGCTGGTTTTGGTACGACAGTCATGCGGAAACAGAATATTCATGATCTTACTTTTTCATTGTCGTTGCCAAATGATCACTATTTGGATTCTTCAGAGGATTTATTATCCGAGGGGATTCAGTTTTTACAAGAGATGATTTTCAATCCGCTCGCTAAGGATGACTGCTTTCATGAACAGACTTTTCAACGCCAGCAGGCTAATTTAATTGCGTACATTAATGCACTTCAGGATGACAAGCAATCCTATGCAGCACTGCAATTGCAAAAATTGGTATTTAACGAAGATGAGGTTCAAAGCGTGCCAGCCTTCGGGGATGCCAAAAGTTTAGCCGAAATAAAAAATCACGATTTGTTTGATTATTATCAGTTGGTTTTGGCACATGATCGTGTGGAGATCTATGTGGTAGGTGACGTTAATGCAAATCAGGTTGTTAATGAAATTAACCAATGGCCATTTGTAGATCGGTCAGCTAATTCGGTAGAACTAACAAATAGTGAAAAAAAAGAAAGATCATTCCAAGCACGTACTGAAAATCAGGATGTTGTTCAGGCTAAGCTAGATTTGGCCTACCAGTTTCCAACGGATTTTCGGAATGATAATTATTATGCTGGAATTGTTTTTAATGCGTTATTTGGTGGTTCCCCCTTATCAAAATTATTCATAAATGTGCGTGAAAGAGCGAGTTTAGCTTATTATGCAAACAGTAGTGTGGATATTTTTAATGGATTGATGGTTGTTCAAGCAGGGATTAATTCACAGGATAAAGAACAAGTTTTAACTATCATTGCCAAACAATTAACAGATATGCAGGCCGGTGACTTTACTGATGAACAGCTTGTTCAGATTAAAAAAGGATTAATTTCCAATTACGTCTCATCGTTAGATTTAGAGCGTGTTTATGCCAGTCGTGAGCTCACAAATGATTTAGTTGGTAGTCAAATTTCTGCTGAAGAATGGATTGACCAAATCCAGAAGGTTTCACGCGAGAGCATTATGAAAGTTGCGAAACAAGTAGAGTTACAAGCTGTTTATTTTTTGAGTTCAGAGGTGAAGACACATGCATAAACAAACGTATAAACAATTTGGTGAGAGTCTTTACACAGAAACTCTAGATAATGGCTTAACCGTTAATATCTTGCCAAAACAAGGGTTCCGTAAAACCTATGCGATTTTTACCACTAATTTTGGATCGATTGATCGGACCTTTATTCCTCAAGGGAAACAAACACATGTCACCCAACCTGGAGGGATTGCCCATTTTTTAGAACATAAGATGTTTGATAAAAAAGGGTATGATGCTTTTGATTTGTTTGGTAAGTATGGAGCTGATTCGAATGCTTTTACTAGTTTTACTAGAACAAGTTATTTATTCTCTGCAACGCAAAATATCAAGGAAAACTTGGATATTTTACTTAATTTTGTGCAAGAACCGTACTTTACGAAGCAGTCTGTTGAAAAAGAGAAGGAAATTATTGGTCAAGAAATTCAAATGTATGACGATGATCCTGATTGGAAATTGTATATGGGAATTTTAAATAACCTCTATCCTAAACATCCTGTGCATATTGATATTGCTGGGACTGTCAGTTCCATTGCAAAAATTACAGCTGACGATTTGTATCTGGCCCACAAGACGTTTTATCATCCAGCAAATATGGATTTATTTATTGTAGGAAACGTGGATCCAAATAAAACGTTGGAGTGGGTTATTCAGAATCAAAACGAAAAAGCATTTCCTAAATTTGAATTGCCAAAGGTTCAGTTGCCGCCAGAAGATCCGAATGGAAAAGATATTATTAAACGCCAAGTGGTTAAGATGGCTGTAAATCGTCCAAAAAGTATTATTGGACTTAAGGGTCTAGATCAAGTGCCTGATGGGCGAGCTGGACTCGCTTATAAACTGAAAGTTAATTTGTTACTTTACTTATTATTTGGTGACTCTTCACAGGAATATTTAAACTTGTACGATTCTGGTGTTGTTGACGATACATTTTCATATGAATTTGATCTGGCTCGGTCGTTCCATTATGTCAGCTTTAGTAGTGATACGGATCATCCGGATCAATTTAATGAACAAATCGAAAAAATACTGGCTAATGCGCAACAGATATTGCCTAAATTGAAAGCACAATTCGAACTTGCTAAAAAAGAAATGATGGGGCGTCTTTTATCACGAATGGATTCTATCGAGTCAATTGCTAACGGTTATGAAGGCCAATTGTTTGACCAGGCGACCATTTTTGATCAGGAAATGATTTACGAAAAGTTAACATTAGCGGACCTAGAGCAAGTTGCTGCAAGCTTATTTAAACCAGAAAGCTTGAGCACCTTTGAAATTATGCCAATGGAAGTGAAGTCATGAAACATGCTTTAGTTTTAGGTGCTTCGGGAGATATTGGGATTGCAACCGTTACCCAATTGGCTGCCGAGGGTTGGTCATTATATTTACACTATAATCATCAAAAAGAAAAGATCACACAATTGATTACGAAATTAAGCACCCAGTTTCCAACTCAGGATTTTTTAGGTGTTTCGTTTGATATGAGTACGCTTGACCATTTGCATGAATTTCTTGGAAATATTTTTGAGTTGGATACCATTATTTTTGCACAAGGAACAACATCGTATAAATTATTAACCGAGACAACGAGTGAAGAAATTCTTCATCAATGGAATATGCAAGTTGCGGTTCCAATTGAAATGATTAAAGCCTTACAAGATAAATTGGCTAGATCCTCACATGGACGAATCATATTTGTTGGATCTGTTTATGGAGCAGTGGGAAGTGCCATGGAGGTCAGTTATAGTACTGTAAAAGGGGCGCAAAGTGCTTTTGCTAACGCTTATGCAAAAGAAGTGGGATCCCTTGGTATTACGGTAAATGTGGTGGCTCCTGGTGCAGTAGATACACATATGAATCATTTTTTAACAAGTGATGATCGTCAATCAATTACAGAAGATATCCCGGCTGGAAAATTTGCAACTCCGGCTGACATTGCTTATTGGATTGTTCAGCTAACGAATCAAGCAGCTGGATACATGACGGGACAAACTATTTATATAGATGGTGGCTGGTTAAAATAAGAATGAGATTTCAGTTGATTTGAATATGCTATACTAATAGCGGACTAATTTAATAGTGGGTGAAAAGTGATGAGTGAGAGACAAAATAAAGAGATTGGAAAAAGGCTTCAAGCAGCCAGAATGGATCAAGGATTATCGATTGATTATATTCAAGAAAAAACCAAAATTCAAAAACGCTATTTAATGGCAATTGAGGCCGGACAAATGAATGATTTGCCAGGTGATTACTACGTGCAATCATTTGTCAGCCAGTATGCAAATGTGGTTGGACTGGATTCTCACAAATTATTGGCCGGTGAATTGCAAGAAACTAACGATAATGGCAAGCAAAGCGCGCCTGTAGCTACGGGACCATTACCTTCTAGAACAACGCAGCATAAGCAAGTTGTAAAAGAAAGTGAATTTTCTAGACGCTTTGGCAAATACGCAGCTTATTTACCAACGATAGTCGTAGTGGTCATTGTTGTTGTGGTTTTGGGAACAATTTGGGGAATGAGCCATTCCGGAAATTCTGCTCAGCCACATCTTACTAGTAGTAAGGTGAGTGTTACTGATGATGCAAGTAGTTCAAAAAAGAAACAATCAGCTTCAAGTAAATCATCAAGTTCATCATCTAAAGAAAAATCTCAAAAGATTACTCAAGTTGGGAGTTCTACGACAGAATATGATTTAAAGGATGGCCCTTCTGATGGATCGAGTTTGAACATTAAAGCGGGGACAAGTAATGCATGGGTCTCAGTTTCAAGCGACGGAACACAAAGCTGGATGGGGACTTTGCAAACGGGAGCGGCGCATACGGTGAAAGTTGCTAAAGGTGTCTCTAAGGTCTCAATAAGCTTGGGCAATGCCCCACAAACTACCATTACAGTTAACGGGAAGAAGTTTAATTTCAATCCTCAAAATGATACTACCCAAACTAAGACAATTACCTTAAATATTAAGGATTAAATGGAGGACATCTTTTGAATTTACCAAATAAATTAACAGTATTTCGTATTATTTTAATTCCGGTTTTTATTGTAATTATGGTTATCCCTTATACATGGGGAACAGTCACTTGGTTCGGCACATCAATTGCTGTTACAAAAATAATTGGTGCAATAATCTTCGCAGTGGCATCTCTAACCGATTTAGCTGATGGCAAAATTGCCCGTGCTAAACATTTAGTGACAAATTTCGGAAAGTTTGCCGATCCTCTGGCAGATAAAATGTTAGTCATGTCAGCCTTTATCATTTTAGTTTCGCTTGATAAAGTACCAGCGTGGGTGGCTGCAATTATTGTTTGTCGTGAATTAGCAGTTACCGGATTAAGATTACTGATTGTTGAAAATAATGGTCAAGTTATGGCGGCTGCTATGCCGGGAAAAATAAAAACAACTTCACAAATGATTGCAATTATTTTATTAATTCTAAATAATGTTCTGTTTGCAGCATTAGGAATTCCAATGGCCGACATTATGCTTTACATTTGCTTGTTTTTCACAATTTATTCCGGAATAGACTACTTTGTTCAAAATCGGGACGTTTTTTCCGATGGTTTCAAGTGAAAGATCAACTGAGTTTTGGTGAGGTTCTTACCAAACTCTTTTTTTAATCTGTTTAAATAAATTGTTTTAAAAAAAAAGCGTATTTGATTATATAGGAGGTCGAATTTTGAAAGCAGAACTAATTGCCGTTGGGACAGAAATATTACTTGGTCAGATTACCGACACAAATACACCATTTATTGCACAAAAATTAGCGAACTTGGGGATTGATGTTTATTTCCAATCAACAGTTGGAGATAATCCGGAACGGTTGAAGGCAACCATTGAATTGGCGGCGCAACGTAGTGACCTCATTATCTTATCTGGAGGATTGGGGCCAACAGAGGATGACCTAACAAAACAAACAGTTGCTGATTTTTTGCAGCAAAAGTTAGTTACCGATGCTCCTGCCATGGCCAAAATTGAACGGTATTTTAGGGAAACGGGCCGGGTAATGACAGAAAATAATCGCATACAGGCTATGTATCTGGCCAACGCACAACCGATTAGTAACCGAACTGGTTTTGCAGTTGGAATTTTTGCTAAGGAAACTAACGGACCAGACTTTTTACTTTTACCGGGACCGCCAAGTGAGCTTGAGCCGATGGTTTCGGAGCAAGTTTTGCCGTTATTAACAAAAAACTATTTTAGAGATCATATTTTACATTCAAGGGTTTTACGTTTCTTTGGAATTGGTGAATCTGAACTAACAACGCAATTAAGTGATTTAATTGATAAGCAAAAAAATCCCACAATTGCGCCGTATGCTAAGCAAAATGAAGTAACGTTACGACTTACGGCTCGGGGAAAGACTGTTTCTGAAGTTGATGGTGCTTTAAACAACTGTGAAAGCAAAATTCAAAAATTAGTTGGTGATTACTTTTATGGGTATGGTGATCATAATTCACTGTCCAAGGTCGTAATTAAGCAATTAAAAAAAGCACAATCGACGGTGAGCGCTGTTGAAGGTTTTACCGATGGCCGATTGTTGACAGCACTTACGGAGTCTGATGACAACAATCAAATTTCTAAAGGTGGCCGGGTTTTAACAACACTTTCATTAGTTACTGATCAAAATGACTTCCAGACGGATCTTAAATCAAAAAAAGATACGGAGCAGCTGGCTAAACAAATTAAACAGGATACTAATAGTAATTTGGGAATCGCCGTTTCTCAAGCACAACTTGACCAAGTAGCTAATGGTGAGCAGGTTGGATCAATTTGGATAGCTATTGTTGACAACAAAAACCAAATGAATTGTAAAAAGCTTAAATTCTCAACGATTCGGCCTTTTGTTAAAGAACGAGTTGTTATGAATGCATTGAGTATGATTAATCAAATTTTAAAGTGATGCGAACTTTTGTTCGTTTTTGCTTGCAATTCATGTTAAAAATCAGTATTATTATGACTGTTAGATATTCCCGTTAAGGAGGAAACAAATTGGCTGATGATCAAAGAAAAGCAGCATTAGATGCTGCGCTTAAAAAAATCGAAAAGAATTTTGGTAAGGGGTCTATTATGCGAATGGGTGATTCTGCCCAAACGCAGATTTCTACCATTTCTACTGGCTCATTAGCATTGGATAATGCACTTGGTGTGGGTGGCTACCCGCGTGGAAGAATCGTTGAAGTTTATGGACCAGAAAGTTCAGGAAAAACAACGGTTGCATTGCATGCAGTTGCTCAAGTACAAAAGGAAGGCGGCACAGCAGCTTATATTGATGCAGAAAATGCGTTAGATCCTGTTTATGCAGAGCATTTAGGCGTTAATATTGATGACTTGCTGTTATCTCAACCGGACACAGGTGAAGAAGGTCTTGAAATCACCGATGCATTAGTATCTAGTGGTGCTGTTGATTTGGTTGTTGTTGATTCAGTTGCGGCATTGGTTCCTCGTGCAGAAATTGAGGGTGAAATGGGTGATGCTCATGTTGGCCTTCAAGCTCGTCTCATGTCACAGGCTCTTCGTAAGCTTTCTGGTTCTATCAATAAAACGAAGACGATTGCCATTTTTATTAATCAAATTCGTGAAAAAGTTGGGGTTATGTTTGGTAATCCTGAGGTCACACCTGGTGGACGGGCTTTGAAATTCTATGCAACAATTCGATTAGAGATTCGTCGTGCAGAACAAATTAAAGATGGTACGAATATTATTGGAAATCGAGTTCGAATCAAGGTTGTTAAAAACAAGGTTGCGCCTCCATTTAAACGTGCCGAGGTCGATATCATGTACGGGCATGGAATTTCCCAAACCGGAGAAATTATTGATATGGCTGTTGAGAAAGATATCGTTGATAAAAGTGGTTCTTGGTATTCATATGGTGATGAACGAATTGGACAGGGCCGTGAAAATGCTAAGCAATATTTAGAAGATAACCCTGAAAAAAGAGAAGAAATTTACAAAAAAGTTCGTGCAGCCTATGGGATGGATGAAACAGCTGAAGAAAAAGATGAGGAAGAAGAACAGAAAAAAACTAAGGCTAAGGAAAAGGCAAAAGGAAAAGCAAAGAAAGAAAAGTCTGATCCTTCTAAGCTAGATCTTGAACCTTCTGATAAAAATAAATAATAAAAAGAGTAATTCACTGTTTAAACATGGTGGATTATTTTTTTAAGAAATATTTAACTTATTTTTTGGATTAAATCCGTAAAATTGATAATATAAATAGTGGTTAGTGTAAGGTTTTCCTAGATGGTCAATAAAATTCTAGGAATATTCATTTTGAGTTGAATATATAGAAAAAGACCTGTAGCCTTTTAATCGACGAAGATTAAAGGAAAGGATACAGGTCTTTCATGTATATTTTAGCAGATTTTATTGAATCATTGGGAAATTTAGACAGTTTATTTGATTTAGAGGAGCAGGTAATTCTTCATCTTAGGAAGTCATTCCAGCTGGTTGTAGCTGAATATCTGAGGCAATTAGATGAAACACTCGTTCCATCAATTCCGGCAGAAAATACATTCATTAATCGACAGGCCAGAACAATTGAGTTTATGTTTGGCGCCGTGAATTTTGAAAGAAGATGTTATCTTCGACCCAATGGAAGTTATTACTTCCCGTTGGATGAACAACTTCAGTTGGAAGAAAGAAAAAGAATTTCACCTTATTTTAAAAGTGTCGTTGCCAAAATTGGGCAAACGACAACGATGAGAAATACGGCCGCAATGATCAATCTGGCAAGTCAGACGGATATTAGTGCCTGGTCAGTAGACCGAATTATCAGAGACATGGCAGATACCGTGAAGACAGAAGAAAAATCGTCCGAAGAGAAACTAGTTAAGAAACGAAAAGTTGAAAACTTAGTGGTTGAAGGCGATGCCTTTGAGATACACAAAATTAATCGACGAAGACAAGACGTCCACCATTACATTGTTTTTGAATCAGGATTAGATGGAACAAGATCAAACAAAGTTGAGTTTGTTGGTATCAATCAAAAAAAGGTTCAAAAACGAGTAACTGACTACATTGAGAAGTATTATAAAATCAGTGAAATGACCGTGTTTACAGCAAGTGATGGTGGCCCAGGGTATAACCCGAAAAGTATGCGAGAAATAGTTCCGAGTGCTCAAAGAGTTGAATTTACTATCGATCGGTATCACTTTGTCAAAAAGATTAAACAAACCTTTGGTTTATTTAATCCATTGGTTGATAAGGCCGTTAAGAGCGTTAGCCTGTATGATCAGAATCAGTTAAACGTTATTTTAGATACATTTGAGTCGCAAATTAAAACTGATAAGGAACTTGAGAGCCTAAGGGTCCTAAGACAATATTTGGCAAGAAATTGGCAGTTTATAAAGTCTCCACACGATCGTGGCTTCATGAGGGTCGGCAAATTGGGATCCGTTGAAAGCTCACACAGAGCGTACACGTATCGAATGAAAAAGCAAGGCAAAGTATGGTCCGAAAAGGGCCTTGAGGCTATGTTGAAATTAATTGAAGCTCGGGTAAACGGTAAGCTAGATAAATACTTACGTGGTGGTTTAAGAAAGTTACAAGAGCTAACGATTGAGATCGCTACGGAATCATTGAAGACGTTGAGTTCAGCTCAGCTGAGCAACAAGCACCATTCTAAGCATATTGGAGTTCTTTCAGGTAAAATACCAGTTGATGCCCCAACAAGTAGCCCTATCGGAGCAATGGCAAAAATATTTTCAAACTAATTATTGTGTATAAATATTTGGTTGATTATAAGGCACCTAGGAAAACTTGACACATACAAATAGTGAGATAGCTTGATTAAACTGCCTTAGGAATGCTAAACTAAGTATTGTGTGAATAATCAAAATAACATCATAAAATTCGGTTAGAAGGTTAACCAACTATTGATGATTCGGAGGTGGAAACATGATTGTTTTCAATATAATCCTCGCAATCATCGCTATTGTTGTTGGCTATGGCATTGGTTATTATGTGCATAAACTCATTCAAGAGAGAAATGTACATGATGCTCAAGACACGGCTAGTGGTATTTTAGATAATGCCAAGAAACAAGCGGCAACTGAAAAAAGAGAAGCTCTTTTAGAAGCTAAAGACGAAAGTCACCGCTACCGAACTCGAGTAGAAAACGAACTTAAGAAACGGCGTGCAGATGCGCAAAAACAAGAGGAACGTTTGTTACAACGAGAAGAGGCTTTGGATCATAAAGATAATGCTTTCGAAAAACGTGAAGATAGTTTAGAACGCAAGGAAGAAAAATTGAGTTCCGAACAAAAGCGGATTGACGAACAACAACAAGCAGCATCCTCATTAGTTACAAAACGTACAGAAGAGTTGGAACGGGTTGCGGCAATGTCGCAAGACGACGCACAGTCCTTGATTCTGAACGAGGTTCGTGATGGCTTGGCAGACGAGCGTGCTAAAATGATTCGCGAAAGTGAAGATAAAGCACAAACAGATGCTAAAAAAGTGGCAACAGATTTAATTGCTCAAGCTATCGAGAGAAGTGCAGCCGATGTGGCTACAGAATCAACTGTTACCGTGGTGGATCTCCCCAGTGATGATATGAAAGGCCGAATTATTGGTCGTGAAGGTCGAAACATCAGAACTCTTGAAACTCTGACTGGTATCGACTTAATCATTGATGATACACCAAAGGCGGTTGTGCTAAGTGGATTTGATCCAGTTCGTCGTGAGATTGCTAAAATGGCACTTGAACGATTAATTCAAGATGGTCGAATCCATCCGGCTCGAATTGAGGAAATGGTTGAGAAGGCCCGCAAGGACATGGATGATAAAATCCGTGAAGTTGGGGAACAAACCATTTTTGATCTTGGTATTCATTCAATGAACCCAGAGTTGATCAAGTTAGTTGGTCGGCTTAAATTCCGTACTAGTTATGGACAAAACGTTTTGGATCATTCAATTGAAGTTGCTAAATTAACAGGTATTTTGGCAGCCGAATTAGGTGAGGATGTTACTTTAGCTAAACGCGCAGGATTATTACACGATATTGGAAAAGCGGTTGATCATGAGGTTGAAGGATCTCATGTGACAATCGGTGTAGAATTTGCAAAGAAGTATAAGGAAAGTCCAGTGGTTATTAATGCTATTGCTTCCCATCATGGGGATGTCGGTGCAGAGTATGTAACTTCAGTATTGGTTGCTGCAGCAGATTCAATTTCAGCTGCTCGACCAGGTGCCCGTAGCGATTCTCTAGAGAATTATATTCACAGACTTGAAAAGTTAGAGAATTTAGCTGATGGATTTAAAGGCGTTAGGAAGAGTTATGCGATTCAAGCCGGTCGAGAGATTCGGGTAATCGTTAAGCCTTCAAAGATTTCCGATTTACAGGCAACAACTTTGACTCACGATATTCGAACGGCGATTGAAAAACAACTAGAATATTCTGGGAAAGTTAAAGTTACGGTAATTCGAGAAGTTCGCGCTGTAAATTATGCTAAATAAATAGAATGTGAGAGAAGTTTGGCACATATGTTGCCAGGCTTTTTTTGTTTTTAATCGGTCAAATTAGTTAGTAGGCACTCTAAAAGTTAAATGTTAAAATAGAACAGATAGTTTTAAATATTTGAATTAGATAAAGAAGTAGAAAGCAGGAGAGAGTTTGCCACAAAAAACGAGTGATACGCCGATGATGCAACAATATATGGCGATAAAAAAAGAATATCCGGATGCCTTTTTGTTTTATCGAATTGGTGATTTTTATGAACTTTTTTATGATGACGCGATTAAAGGCGCCCAGATTCTCGAATTGACACTGACTTCTCGAAGTCATAGTGCGGTTGATCCAATTCCAATGTGTGGGATGCCTCATCATGCAGTTCAAAATTATATTGATATTTTAATTGAAAAAGGATACAAAGTTGCCATATGTGAACAAATGGAAGATCCACGATTAGCCAAAGGAATGGTGAAGCGGGAAGTTATTCAATTAATTACACCCGGGACAGTGACAGATTCCAATGTTACTGAAGCAAAATCAAACAATTATTTGACCGCATTGGTAATGACTAAAAATAATGAGTTCGGTTTTGCGTATACCGATCTATCAACTGGAGAACTAAAAACTAGTTGTTTAGAATCTTCTGAGGCCGTGATCAATGAAGTTGTGAATCTGCAATCTAAGGAAATTGTGGTGGACCCATCTGTTTCAGATGACATACAAGAACAATTTAAAAAGTTGAATATTATGGTCTCCCATCAAGACAAAATTGAAGTGAAGTCTGAATTGAGTTATTTAACGCAGGCACTTACTAAACCAGCAGAGAAAACTGTTGTCGAGACTTTGCTGACGTATATCACCGTAACTCAAAAGCGGAGTTTAGCGCATTTACAAAAAGCAGTTGCCTATGAACCGTCTTATTACTTACGAATGGATCACTATTCTAAATATAATTTGGAACTTACGCGCTCTATTCGGACAGGGAAAAAGCAAGGAACCCTTTTATGGTTGTTAGATGAAACACGTACAGCTATGGGAGGTCGATTACTGAAACGTTGGTTAGATCGACCATTGATTCGAAAAAAAGAAATTGAAGATCGGCAAACCAAAGTGGCAGAATTACTAGATCATTACTTTGAGCGGAGTAGTTTACAGGAAGAATTAGTAAAAGTTTATGATTTAGAGCGTCTGGCTGGCCGAGTAGCATTTGGAAACGTTAATGGGAGAGATCTTATTCAGTTGAAGACCTCATTACGTCAGATTCCTAAAATCAAACATGTTTTGGGAGAATTAGATGATAAAGTTTTCGGCTCAATGCTGGCCAAACTGGATCCTGTCGAAGATATTGCAGATTTGATTGAACGGGCCATTGTAGATGAGCCACCCATTTCGGTAACCGAAGGAAATGTGATTAAAGATGGTTATAACGAGCAACTTGATAGTTATCGGGATGCCATGACAAATGGAAAAAAATGGATGGCTGAATTACAAGCATCCGAACGAAAAGCAACAGGAATTAAAAATTTAAAAGTTGGCTACAATAAAGTTTTTGGTTATTACATTGAAATCACTAAATCTAATTTGAGCGCCGTTCCAGAGGGACGTTATGAGCGTAAACAGACGCTGACAAATGCTGAACGTTTTATTACGCCGGCGCTAAAAGAAAAAGAAAGCTTAATTCTAGAGGCAGAGGAAAAATCTACAACCCTTGAATATGACCTATTTAGCAAGATTCGGGAACAAATTAAGCAAGTCATTGATCGGCTACAGAAGTTGGCTCAACAAGTTGCGACCTTAGATGTTCTTCAGAGTTTTGCAGTTGTTAGTGAAAATTATCATTTTGTTAAACCAAAGCTGATTAAAAATCACAGCATTGACATTGTTGGTGGACGGCATCCTGTCGTTGAAAAAGTTATGGGTCGGCAAAGTTATGTACCAAATGATGTTAAAATGCCTGAAGATGTTGATATTCTTTTAATTACAGGGCCGAATATGTCTGGTAAAAGTACGTATATGCGGCAATTGGCTCTAACAGTTGTCCTTGCTCAAATGGGTTGTTTTGTACCGGCTGATTCGGCTACGTTACCGATTTTTGATCAAATTTTCACAAGGATTGGTGCGGCAGATGATTTAATTGCCGGACAAAGTACATTTATGGTGGAGATGCAAGAAGCTAATCGAGCAATTCAAAATGCCACTCCGCAGAGCTTGATTTTATTTGACGAGATTGGTCGTGGAACAGCTACCTATGATGGAATGGCAATTGCTCAGGCAATTATTGAATTTGTTCATAATCATGTCCATGCCAAAACGCTTTTTTCTACCCACTATCATGAGTTGACAGCCCTGGATAAAACATTAAATAAATTAAAAAATGTCCATGTTGGGGCAGTTGAAAAAGATGGCGATCTAGTCTTTTTGCATAAAATGGAAGATGGGCCTGCCGATAAATCATATGGGATTCACGTTGCAAAGTTAGCTGGCATGCCCAAAGAATTATTGAGCCGGGCCGATAAAATCTTGAAACAACTGGAAATTCAAAATAAGGATACGGATCAAGTGATTACGAATGAGGTTCAAGGCGATTCAAATGAAGAACCAACTAAAAAAGATAAGGGGACTAGTCAGTCTGGAGAAAAAAGCGAAATTGATGAACAACTTGCGCTATTCAAAACAGAGCCAGTTGATCCTGAAAATGCAGAAGTAGTTGCCCAAATTCGTAATCTTAATTTGATGTCTATGACCCCTATGGATGTCATGAATCAATTATATAAGTGGCAGAAAAAATTAGGAAATAAATAGAAGGTTGAGATAATATGGCAAAAATTCATGAACTTTCTGATGTTCTTGCTGACCAAATTGCTGCTGGCGAAGTAGTTGAACGACCAGCTTCAGTTGTAAAAGAGTTAGTTGAAAATGCCATCGATGCCAACAGTACACAAATTGATATTTTGGTTGAAGAAGCAGGATTAAAATCAATTGAAGTTGTGGATAATGGGGATGGCATCGCAGCCGAAGATGTGTCAATGGCTTTTGAACGGCATGCGACAAGTAAAATCACCACTCGTGAGGACCTATTTAAGGTACACTCTCTGGGTTTTCGTGGTGAAGCCTTACCAAGTATCGCTTCAGTTGCAGACGTCCTCTTAGAGACATCAACTGGCGATGAGGCCGGGACTCAAATGCATATCAAAGGTGGTCAGGTGATTGGCCAGTCGTTATCAGCGGTTAGAAAAGGAACAGATATTAGTGTGAAGGATCTTTTTTTCAACACACCAGCACGTCTGAAGTATATAAAATCGCCACAAACCGAATTAGCAAATATTAGTGATATTGTAAATCGGCTGGCTTTAAGTTATCCACAAATTGCGTTTACGCTGAGTCATGAAGGAAGAGAACTTATTCGGACCTCTGGCAGAGGAGATTTACTCCAAGTAATTGCAGGAATTTATGGTGTTCAAAACGCCCGTAAAATGGTGAAGTTCAAAGGTGAAGACGTTGATTTTGAGATTTATGGGTACACGAGTTTACCTGAATTCACACGAGCTTCACGGCAATATATTTCCGTTCTGATTAACGGGCGTTATGTTAAAAATTTTCAAGTAACGAAAGCGATCATTGAAGGATACGGGTCAAAATTAATGGTTGGTCGTTATCCGGTGGCGGTTTTAAATATAAAAATGGATCCCTTATTGGTTGATGTCAATGTTCATCCAGCTAAGCAAGAGGTTAGAATTAGTCAAGAATCTCAGTTGCAAGATCTAATTACAAAAGTAATTTATAAGGAGTTATCTAAAGAAAACTTGATTCCGTCGGCGGTTAAAAATCTTAGTACCAATCGTAAAGTTAACACAGACCAATTACAGTTTAATCTAAATGAAGCTTCTGCAAAATATTCAGAATCCACAAAACCTGCAAGTGATTCTACTAACTCGACGGAACAGCAGGCGGATCCGTCAACTGAGTTGTTTCAAGCACTGCCCAAAAATGGAACCCAACCAATTGTGATCAAACACGAAACGGAATTGCAAAGTGCTGCTTTAACCAATTTTCAAAAGAAATATACCGAAGAACCAAAGCTATCTCCTTTTGAAGAGAATGCAACGACGAATGAGACGGAAATTGCAGAAGACTTATCTGAAGAAAAGTCTAAAGAAAAGAGATTTCCTACTTTGCATTATGTAGGCCAAATGCATGGCACTTTTTTATTTGCTGAATCAGAGGATGGATTATATATTTTGGATCAGCATGCCGCTCAGGAACGTATCAATTACGAGTATTATCGGAAAGAGATTGGAAAGGTTTCAACTGATTCTCAGAGCCTATTGGTTCCAATTGTGCTCGATTATTCGACTAGTGATATATTAAAAATCCAAGAAAAGCAGGATGTTTTGGCAAGCTGTGGAATCCAATTAGAATCTTTTGGACCGAACAGTTTTGTGGTTCGACAACATCCAACTTGGTTTAAGGCTGGTCAAGAAGAAGATACGGTTCGTGAAATGATTGATTATGTTCTTAATGATTCGCGAATGACAGTAGCTAAATTTCGTGAGAAAACAGCAATTATGATGAGTTGTAAGCGGGCAATTAAGGCCAATCACCACTTAGATGATCAGCAAGCGCGTCAATTACTTAAGGATTTGGCTAAAACAGAGAATCCATTTAATTGTCCCCACGGCCGTCCTGTTCTGGTTCATTTTTCCAACTCAGACATGAAAAAAATGTTCAAACGTATTCAAGATCCTCATCGTCCCTTAGAAGAGCAAGAATAAAAAATAAATATGGTACAATGAATAAAGGCAAACGTATGTTTATTTTAGGATAATGGAGAAAATTTGAATGTATGAATATTTAATTGGTTATGTCACACAAATCACACCAGAATTTTTGGTGTTAGAAGTTCAAGGCGTGGGGTACAAACTTTTTGTGGGTAATCCTTATCGCTATGAAATTAATAAAAAAAAGTTAGTAAAGATTTTTGTCCATGAAGCTGTTTCAGAAACAGAAATTAGTCTTTATGGATTATATGATGCAGAAGATAAGGAACTATTTGAAAAATTAATTTTAGTAAAGGGAATTGGTCCTAAAAGTGCTTTAACAATTCTTGCAAATGAAGATCATTCTGGCCTTGTTGACGCAATTAATCATGATGATGTGGCTTATTTGAAAAAATTCCCTAAAATTGGGCCTAAAGCTGCGCAACAGATTATTTTGGATTTGAAAGGGAAAATGAATTTATTTTCTGATAACCCGACGGAGCCGGTAGTTAAACCGGCATCTAATCGTAATTTAGCAGACGCTTTGGATGCGTTATCTGCTTTAGGATATTCAACAAAAGTCATTGCAAAAATCAAACCGGAATTAGAAGATCAAGAATCTATGACAACAGATCACTACTTGAGTTATGGGCTTAAGCTATTGATGAAGAAATAAGAGGGAAGGTGAAATGAATGGACGATTCTGATGACGAACGACTTGTTTCAAATGAAACAGGAAATAATGAAGAAGCGTCAATTGAAAAATCCTTACGTCCCGCTACATTAGATCAGTATATTGGCCAGGATCGCGTTAAACGTGAACTGTCAGTTTATATCCAAGCAACCAAGCAACGTGAAGAATCATTAGATCATGTTTTACTTTATGGTCCGCCTGGTTTGGGAAAAACTACATTGGCGATGGTAATTGCCAACGAGATGGCAGTGCACATTCGGACGACAAGTGGTCCGGCCATTGAAAAACCTGGTGACTTAGTGGCTTTATTGAATGAACTGCAACCAGGTGATATTTTGTTTATTGATGAAATTCATCGTTTGCCAAAGATTGTTGAAGAGATGCTTTATTCAGCAATGGAGGATTTCTTTGTAGATATCGTTGTTGGTCAAGGACCTACTGCTCATCCTATTCATTTTCCATTGCCTCCTTTTACATTGATTGGGGCAACAACCCGAGCCGGATTGCTGTCAGCGCCATTAAGAGATCGATTTGGAATTGTGGCACATATGAGCTATTACACGATTGATGATCTTACGGAAATTGTGAAACGGTCTGCAGATATCTTTAATACCAAAATTACAGATAAAGGCGCCCATGAGCTTGCAAGAAGATCGCGTGGCACACCAAGAATAGCCAACCGGTTGCTTAAGCGAGTGCGTGATTTTATGGAAGTATCTGATAAACACGCAATTGATGACGAAATTGTTGCTAAATCCTTACGCTTTTTGCGTGTTGATGAAGAAGGTTTGGATGAAATTGATAATAAAATCTTGAAAACAATGGTTGAATATTATCATGGTGGTCCCGTAGGCTTAGGTACCATTGCGGCTAATATCGGTGAAGAATCGGATACGATTGCTGAGATGTACGAGCCTTACCTTATGCAAATTGGTTATCTGAATCGAACACCTCGTGGTCGCGTGGTTACCGAAAAAGGATATGAACATCTTGGATTGTCAGCACCACAAAGTGATTAGGCCCAGAAATGTAATTTTGAGAACTTGTATTTGTAGTGAAATAAATAAGTGAGCACTAAGAAATGGAGAATTTGTGTGGAACCTGCAATCAAATATCATTTAATAAAAACAGAAAAACATACTGGGGCTCGGTTAGGCGAGATTGAAACTCCGCATGGAACGTTTCCAACCCCAATTTTTATGCCAGTAGGAACTCAAGCAACGGTTAAATCAATGTCTCCAGAGGAACTAGAAGATATTGGTGCAGATATTATCCTTTCTAATACGTATCATTTATGGGTTCGCCCGGGAGAAGACATTATTAAAGAGGCTGGCGGCCTTCATAAATTTATGAATTGGAAAAAGGGAATTTTGACTGATTCTGGTGGTTTTCAAGTTTTTTCACTTGCTAACTTGCGTGACATTTCTGAAGAGGGTGTTCATTTTCGGAATGAAATTAGTGGTGCAAAAATGTTTCTGAGCCCGGAAAAAGCAATTCAAATTGAAAATGATCTCGGGCCAGATATTATGATGAGTTTCGACGAATGCCCACCGTTTTTTGAGAGTTATGAATATGTAAAACATTCAGTGGAACGAACTAGTCGCTGGGCAGAACGAGGTTTAAAAGCACATCAAAATCCTGATTGGCAAGCATTGTTTGGAATTGTTCAGGGAGCTGGATTTAAAGCGTTACGTGAACAAAGTGCTAAGGATCTTGTTAGCATGGATTTCCCTGGGTATTCCATCGGCGGTCTGTCTGTGGGCGAATCGAAGGATGAAATGAATCGGGTTCTAAGCTTCACAACACCAATGCTGCCGGAAAACAAGCCACGTTATTTAATGGGGGTTGGCTCTCCTGATGCTTTAATTGATGGCGTGATGCGTGGAATTGATATGTTTGATTGTGTGCTACCCACCCGAATTGCCCGCAACGGGACATGCATGACGTCACACGGAAGATTAGTTGTGAAAAATGCCAAGTATGCGCGTGATTTTACACCCTTAGATGATAATTGTCAGTGTTATACTTGTCGTAATTATACGCGGGCTTACGTACGTCATTTAATTAAAACTAATGAGTCATTTGGAATTCGTTTGACGAGTATTCATAATATTTACTTTTTAGTGCATCTAATGAAACAGGTGCATCAGGCAATTATTGAAGATAATTTGCTTGAATTTAGAGAAAACTTCTTTGAAGAGTATGGATATAATAAAGAAGATGCAAAGAATTTTTAGTTAGTGTAAGGTTTTCCTAGATGGTCAATAAAATTCTAGGAATATTCATTTTGAGTTGAATATATAGAAAAAGACCTGTAGCCTTTTAATCGACGAAGATTAAAGGAAGGGATACAGGTCTTTCATGTATATTTTAGCAGATTTTATTGAATCATTGGGAAATTTAGACAGTTTATTTGATTTAGAGGAGCAGGTAATTCTTCATCTTAGGAAGTCATTCCAGCTGGTTGTAGCTGAATATCTGAGGCAATTAGATGAAACACTCGTTCCATCAATTCCGGCAGAAAATACATTCATTAATCGACAGGCCAGAACAATTGAGTTTATGTTTGGCGCCGTGAATTTTGAAAGAAGATGTTATCTTCGACCCAATGGAAGTTATTACTTCCCGTTGGATGAACAACTTCAGTTGGAAGAAAGAAAAAGAATTTCACCTTATTTTAAAAGTGTCGTTGCCAAAATTGGGCAAACGACAACGATGAGAAATACGGCCGCAATGATCAATCTGGCAAGTCAGACGGATATTAGTGCCTGGTCAGTAGACCGAATTATCAGAGACATGGCAGATACCGTGAAGACAGAAGAAAAATCGTCCGAAGAGAAACTAGTTAAGAAACGAAAAGTTGAAAACTTAGTGGTTGAAGGCGATGCCTTTGAGATACACAAAATTAATCGACGAAGACAAGACGTCCACCATTACATTGTTTTTGAATCAGGATTAGATGGAACAAGATCAAACAAAGTTGAGTTTGTTGGTATCAATCAAAAAAAGGTTCAAAAACGAGTAACTGACTACATTGAGAAGTATTATAAAATCAGTGAAATGACCGTGTTTACAGCAAGTGATGGTGGCCCAGGGTATAACCCGAAAAGTATGCGAGAAATAGTTCCGAGTGCTCAAAGAGTTGAATTTACTATCGATCGGTATCACTTTGTCAAAAAGATTAAACAAACCTTTGGTTTATTTAATCCATTGGTTGATAAGGCCGTTAAGAGCGTTAGCCTGTATGATCAGAATCAGTTAAACGTTATTTTAGATACATTTGAGTCGCAAATTAAAACTGATAAGGAACTTGAGAGCCTAAGGGTCCTAAGACAATATTTGGCAAGAAATTGGCAGTTTATAAAGTCTCCACACGATCGTGGCTTCATGAGGGTCGGCAAATTGGGATCCGTTGAAAGCTCACACAGAGCGTACACGTATCGAATGAAAAAGCAAGGCAAAGTATGGTCCGAAAAGGGCCTTGAGGCTATGTTGAAATTAATTGAAGCTCGGGTAAACGGTAAGCTAGATAAATACTTACGTGGTGGTTTAAGAAAGTTACAAGAGCTAACGATTGAGATCGCTACGGAATCATTGAAGACGTTGAGTTCAGCTCAGCTGAGCAACAAGCACCATTCTAAGCATATTGGAGTTCTTTCAGGTAAAATACCAGTTGATGCCCCAACAAGTAGCCCTATCGGAGCAATGGCAAAAATATTTTCAAACTAATTATTGTGTATAAATATTTGGTTGATTATAAGGCACCTAGGAAAACTTGACACATACAATTTTTAAATACACTGGAAGTAAACGTTAATATTTGATACAGTTAATATAAAGGAAATGAGGTGTTTATATTGTTATTAGCAGCAAACGCAGGTTTAGGTGGAGGCGCAGGTACAATTGTCTTCATTATCTTAATTTTTGGATTGATGTATTTTATGATGATCCGTCCACAAAAGAAACAACAACAAAAGCATCAAGATATGATGAGTAAACTTCAAGTTGGTGACAAGATCGTTACCATTGGTCGTTTACATGGAGTTGTTGATTCAATTGATGAAGATGCAAAAACAGTTACTTTAGACTGTGATGGTATCTACTTGGTTTTTGATCGAACTGCTATTATGCGAGTGGATCATGTGGAAGCTGTTAAACCAGCTGAAAAAGAGGAAACTTCTGCCACAGAACCAGAAGCAGCAGCAAAAGATGTCAAAGAAACTCCTGATGCAGATGATGCTCAGGAATCAACTGACAAACCAGAAAATAAGGAATAATCAGTTAAATTTAAAGGATTGAGACATTTTTTGTTTCAAATCTTTTTTTTTAGGGTTAAAAAGTTGTGTATTCAAAACGAAAGTTTCATAATTAAAGCGGACTTATATTGTGAAAGAGAGGCAAATGAAATGACACAACAAGCGTTGTTTATAATTTTTGGAGGAACAGGTGATTTGGCCTATCGCAAATTATATCCTTCATTATTTCGTTTGTATGAAAAAGGCTATTTAAAGGATGATTTTGCCGTAATTGGAACAGCACGTCGTCCTTGGACTAACGATCATTATCATGAGGTTGTGATGAATGCCATTGCAGATGATGGTCATGAGTCCGATCGAACAAATAGTGAGATCACACGAAAATTTGCGAGTCATTTCTGTTATCAATCGCATAATGTCAATGATACGGAACACTATGTGGCGTTACGAAAATTAGCTGATAAATTAGATGAAAAATATAAACTTAATGGCAACCGAATTTATTATTTGGCCATGGCACCGAGATTCTTTGGAACCATTGCTGGCCATTTAAAATCAGAAAAGTTAATTACTGATCATGGCTATAATCGGTTAATTATTGAAAAACCATTTGGCCGTGACTTTGAAACTGCTAAAGAACTTAATGATGATATTTCCGCCGCTTTTTCTGAAGATCAAATTTATCGAATTGATCATTATTTGGGGAAGGAAGCCATTCAAAGTATTGCGGCTTTGAGGTTTGGAAACCAAGTGATTGAATCGCTTTGGAACAAGGAACATATCGATAATATTCAAATTACCTTAGCGGAATCATTAGGTGTCGAGGAGCGGGCTGGCTATTACGAAACGGCTGG
The DNA here is from genome assembly GCF_001611155.1 of Pediococcus damnosus. Classification (NCBI taxonomy): domain Bacteria; kingdom Bacillati; phylum Bacillota; class Bacilli; order Lactobacillales; family Lactobacillaceae; genus Pediococcus; species Pediococcus damnosus. Next base: position 581,041 of record NZ_CP012294.1, on the reverse strand, counting down.
TGCGTTGCGAGACATGGTGCAAAACCATATTCTGCAAATTGTGTCATTACTTACCATGCAAAAGCCTAGTGAATACACAGCAAAAGAACTACGTGATCGCAAAGTAGAGGCCCTTCAAAATATTAAAGTTTATTCAGCCAAAGAAGCTTCAAAGAACTTTGTTCGCGGTCAATACGGTGAAGATGCTGAACATGAGCAATTGGATTACCGACATGAAGAGGGAACCGATGAGCATTCACAGATTGAAACGTTTGTGGCCGGAAAATTGGAAACTACAAATGGTAATTTAACCGGTGTTCCTATTTACATTAGAACTGGAAAACGGCTTGCCCGAAAATCTACGCAAATTAATGTAGTTTTTAAGGATACAACGGATAATATTTTTACAGCAACAGGTGAGCAGGATACCAAACTTGAACAAAATGTCCTAACTCTTTATGTTGAACCAGATCAAGGGTATCAATTAGATCTAAATGTAAAAAATGGTAGTCAAGGCTATGGAATTATGCCAATTCATTTAGAATATCATAAGACATCTGCTGAAAAAGCAAAAGTTCCGGAAGCATATGAAAAACTAATTCATGATGCCTTAGATGGTAATCGAACCAACTTTGCCCATTGGCATGAAGTAGCACAAGCTTGGCGGATTGTTGATGTTGTTAGACAAAATTGGGATAGTCAAAAGACTGATTTCCCGAATTATGTAAGTGGTACAATGGGGCCTAAAGCTGCCCAAGAATTATTGACCCGTGATCATCGTGATTGGGTATTTGGGGCAACCAAACATTAAATGAAATAATTGGAGCGGTTAATTGACAATTTGTTGATTAGTCGCTTTTTGAATTTATTTTGCTTGTTTTCAAACATACGTTCGATTAAACTGAAAAGAGATTAAGAAATCGTTACGTCATTTAATTTTATAAAATGATATTAAAAGTAATTTTTAGAAGTGGTATGAATCCAGGTGATAAAGTTGTCCCAAGCTCAAAATGAAGATATTCTTCCTATTAACATAAATACATCAAGAAAGATCATTCATGTTGATATGGATGCTTTTTACGCTTCAATCGAAGAACGTGAACGACCAGGGCTCAAAAAAAAGCCCCTTATTATCGCGAAAGATCCACGTAGAACGGGTGGAAAAGGAGTTGTCGCTACTGCAAACTATATGGCACGGCAGTCGGGTGTTCATTCAGCAATGAGTGCGCAAAAAGCTTTAGAACTATGTCCTAAGGCTTTCTTTCAGACACCAAATTTTACGTTATATCGAGCGGTATCAGATCAAATCCATAAAATCTTTCATGAGTATACTGAAAAAATTGAACCAGTCGCGTTTGATGAAGCATATCTGGATATTACAGACAATAAAAAACATATTGAAAGTGCGGTGGAAGTGGCCCATCAAATTCAAAGTGAAATATTTGCAAAAACTAACTTAACTTGTTCTACTGGCATCTCTTACAATAAGTTTTTGGCCAAGTTGGCTTCTGAGTATCAAAAGCCAATCGGTGTTGCCGTTGTTTTGCCTGAGGATGTGCGTGAATTTTTAGATAAATTACCAATTGAAAAATTTCGCGGAGTTGGTAAAAAGACCGTTCCTAAAATGTACGATTTAAAGATTTTTAATGGAGCAGATCTCTATCAAAAAAGTGAACTGTATTTGATTCATCATTTTGGAAGATTTGGAGATGTCTTGTATCATCATGTGCGTGGAGCAGATGATCGGCCCGTTGAATATTTGCGAGAACGAAAATCGATTGGTAAAGAAAGTACTTATAATCCTAATTTAACAACGGATTCTGAGGCAGAACAGGCGCTGACCATATTAGCAAAAAATGTGGCGCTTGCTATGAAACAAAGACAAAAGCATGGTAAAACTTTAGTTCTCAAGGTGAGATATGCAGATTTTGAAACGATTACCAAAAGACAAACTTTAACTGAATTTATTGAGAATAGCGAGGAAGCTTATCTTTTTTATGCACAACAACTTTTTGATGAATTTGGTGATAGTAAGCGGGGAATCAGATTATTAGGAATTACAATGACAAATCTGGCTAGTATTAACTTTGAAAACATTACGTTACCGTTATTTAAATCAGATTAATTGTTAGTGTAAAGTTTTAGTAGGAAAGTGAAAAAAAGTCTTTTCAAAACAAGAGAAGACCGTTAATCTTCTAATTAGGTATAGCAGCCAAAAATTAGGAGGTAACGGTCTTCATGTCTCAAATATTAACAGAAATCATGACAGTTTTAAAGGATAGTAATAATTTATTTGATGCGGAACAGAATTTAATGATGCAGTGTCAGACGTTGATTGCCACTGCCTTAGGCCAGGCGTTAGAAGATCTTGATGATCTTCTAATTGGCGAAACAGAATACCAAGAAATTGTGGGCAAGCGCGAAAGAACTTTGAATTTTATGTGTGGGGCCGTGACTTTCAAACGCCGGTTAGTGAAACTAACTGATAAAAAATATGTATTTCCTTTAGATCGTTATTTGCAGTTAATTCCACGAAGTAGATTTTCACCCTTAATGGTCGAAAAGGTTGCCAAGCTAGCTTCACATAGTGTTTTACGGACAACAGCTTTGGCTGTTAACCTTTTAACCCCACTTTCTATCAGTCATCAGAAAGTTGGTCAACTTTATCAAACAGCAGGTACGCAATGTGAAAAGCAGCGTGAAGAAACCACGTTAGTAACTGTAGCAAAGAAACGTCAAGTTCCTTATTTATATCTAGAAGGTGATGCCTTTTGTGTCGCCATAAAGGCTAAACACCACCATAAGAATATCTTCGTGCACCGACTTCAATTAACGGAAGGCATTACCCAAAATGGCCAGCGCCGACAGACGCTAAACCGGCATGTGTTTACAGGATTAAACCGCCGAGTAGTTTTTAAGCAAGCACAAGATTATTTAAGTCAAAACTATGATTTACAACACACTACGGTGATCACCGGTAGCGATAATGGCAGTGGTTATGAACCATCCTGCTTTGATGAATTAGCAATTGGGGCAAAAAAACATGAACATTTTTTAGATTGTTATCACTTGAATCGAAAAATTCGTAAGCGATTAAGCATGATGCCTAAGAAACTACAAAATATGTTATTTCAGGCTGTTCATAATTGGGATAGTGACCAAATTCAGGTTATTCTTGATACTTGTGAATCAATAGCTAGCGATACAGATAGTCTTGAGTCAATTCAACTTTTACGGCGTTATTTGAAGCGTAATTGGAATTACTTAAAACCAGCTGTTGAGCGCAGCTTAACGGCTGAAAATGTGTGCTTGGGTGGTTGTGAAAGTAACCATCGTCGTTTTACGTACCGATTAAAGCATCAAGGTCGTTCTTGGAGTATACCTGGCTTAAAAGCAATGGTCAATGTGATTACGAGTGAAATTAATGGTCAACTGGAAGCGGCAATGTTAAATGTCCCCGCCGCCTCACCAATAAACGTCAAACCAGTTAACATATCTGCAAGTCATTTTCTTAAGCAACCCTTTACGCAACATCAAGGAATCAAGCATGGTAGTCTTCACCTAGATGCAGCAACCAGTAAGTGCTATGGGTAATTTGGTGAAGATTATTTCGTAAAACCTGAATAATAGGTGTAGTGGAGGCGTTGATGAAAGAGTGTGTCGATGTCACTTGGCGATTTATCGCTTAGAGACATGGGAAGACTGGAGAGATCCACTTCTGGCCTGATGAGGGACAGAAGTTAGCTCGCAAGCGACCCACACGGCCCCACATCAGCGCCGGAACGGAACAAAAAGCAGGTAAAAGCTTAAATAAAATCTAATTAGAAGTACAACCTACTAAAACTTGACACATACGATTAATTTTCGGCTTTGTGTTTGACCTTAAAAGCTAGTATACTGGGAAGAAGCGAAAACTTGGCAATCTTTTAAAACCAACCAATGATAGAAAGAAGAAATTATGACACTGCAACAAGAAATCTTTGAACAAATAAAAAAACATCAACGAATTATTATTCATCGCCATCAACGCCCAGATCCAGATGCAATCGGCTCTCAAATCGGATTAGCAGAAATTATTCGTGCTTCTTTTCCAATGAAAACCGTTCTCGCGGTTGGTAAGCAGATTGGTGGTTTATCATGGATTGGCGAAATGGACACGGCTGATGATGATGATTATGATGATGCTCTCGTAATTGTCACAGATACTGCTAACCCACCACGGGTTGACGATAATCGTTATACCAATGGTCAAGAATTAATTAAAATTGATCATCATCCTGATGATGACCCATATGGCGATTTGGCTTGGGTAGTTCCAAGTGCATCAAGTAGTTCGGAAATGATTTTTGATCTTTATCATCAGTTTAAACATGAGCTGACTTTAAATGCCAAAGCTGCAAAGGCATTATATGCTGGGATTATTGGTGATACAGGTAGATTCTTGTATTCAGCAACTACACCGCACACAATGCGTGTGGCAGCTTCTTTAATGGCAACTGGTTTTGATGTTACAGCAGTAAATCAAAAATTAGATAGTATCCCATTATCTGTCGCTCACTTATCTGCATATGTGTATCAAAATTTGACGATCACGGAAGATGGCGCAGCAACCGTTTGTTTAACTAGTGAAGTTTTGGATCAATTTGATTTAAAAGACGCCGGAACTGCTGGGGTCGTGCCCCTACCTGGTAAAATTGAATCGGTTGTTTGTTGGGCAATTTTTGTGGTTCAAAGGGATGGGACTTATCGCGTCCGATTACGTTCTAAAGGTCCAACAATTAACGAATTAGCTAAGAAACACGATGGTGGTGGACATGCTTTAGCCAGTGGTGCGAAAGCTAAGGATCTTGATGAAGTTCAAACGATTCAAAATGAATTAGCGGCGATCGCAACGGCTTATAAGAAAAGCAAGAAGGAGTAATTAATGAAAAACGGTTTTTCAAAATTTAATTTACAACCATTTTTGATGAGTGCTTTGGATAAAATTAATTTTACCCAACCAACTCCAGTTCAAGAAAAATTGATTCCGGTGATTTTAGCTGGTAAAAGTGTGGTTGGTCAGTCACAGACAGGTAGTGGAAAAACCCATACCTTTTTGTTACCATTGATTAACCAAATTGATCAATCAAAAAAACAGGTTCAGGTCGTAATTACAACCCCTAGTAGAGAACTTGCGTATCAAATTAATGCGGCAGCTCGTCAATTAGTAGACTCTGACGAAGTTCACATTGAGATTGGTAATTATGTTGGTGGAACAGACAAGAAGCGTCAGATGGATAAATTGAAACATCGCCAACCAGAGATTGTTATCGGGACTCCAGGAAGAATTTGGGACTTGATTCATAGCCAGGCTTTAGATGTTCATCAAGCTTCTAAATTTGTTGTGGATGAAGCCGACATGACGCTTGACATGGGATTTTTAAATGAAGTAGATAAAATTGCTGCAAGTTTGCCCAAAAGTTTACAAATGATGGTTTTCTCTGCAACGATTCCGAAGTCTTTAAATGCCTTTTTAAAGAAGTATATGTCAAATCCAGTTATATCAGAAATTCCAGTTGAAAGTATCATTAGTCCCACAATTGATAACTGGTTAATTTCAACGAAAAGTAAAGGTAAAAATAATGTCATTCATCAGTTATTAACAATTGGTGAGCCTTACTTAGTTTTGATTTTCTGTAATACCAAGGAACGGGCTGATGAGTTAACGGATTATTTAAAGCGGCAAGGATTGAAGGTAGCTAAAGTTCATGGTGGCGTGCAACCACGGGAACGAAAACGAGTTATGAAGGAAATTCATAATCTTGATTTTCAATTTGTTGTGGCAACTGATTTGGCATCCCGAGGCATCGATATTGAAGGTGTTTCAATGGTCATCAATGATGGTATTCCAGATGATCTTGATTTCTTTATTCATCGAGTTGGTCGAACTGGCCGAAATGGCATGTCCGGAACAGCCATCACACTGTATGAACCAGGTGAAGAGGAAAAAGTTTCCGAGATTGAAAAATTGGGTGTGAAGTTCCAACCAAAAGCGATTAAAAACGGTGAGGTTGTAGACTCGTATGATCGTAATCGACGAACCAATCGGGTCAGAGATCACCACAAATTGGACCCAACGATGGTCGGAATGGTTAAGAAGAAGAAACGTAAGGTCAAGCCTGGATATAAACGTCAAATTAGAAAAGCAATTGAAATTAAAGATCAAAAAGATCGACGTAAGGCACAGCATACTGAATTTTTGCGGACTAAACGTCAAAGAATTAAACAACACAGAGCTAAAAGAAATCATGACGAAGATTGACAAGGTAATATTTTTTGCAATATAATAATTTTGATTGAGGACATATTAAAACGAATAAACTTTCAGAAACGTTTTGGATGCTGTGAAAAACGAGTTTAGGGTTTTGATGCTACCTTGGAGATGTTTCGCGACTCTGCGTTAAAGAGGTCAAGAGGTTAACGAGTAAGATCGTTGCAAGTAAAGTGGTACCGCGCATAAGCGTCTTTACTAGCAACGGTCTTTTTGTGCAATTAGAAGAGGAGAAGATCATGGAGAGAAAATCAAGTAGTGAAGTCAGAAAAATGTTTTTAGACTTTTTTAAGTCTAAAGGCCATATCGTAGAACCAAGTGCACCATTAGTACCCCACGATGATCCCACATTATTGTGGATTAATTCTGGGGTAGCCACAATGAAAAAATATTTTGATGGTAGTGTTGTGCCTGATGTTCCCCGGCTAACTAGTTCGCAAAAAAGTATTCGAACAAACGATATCGAAAATGTCGGCCATACCGCACGCCACCATACTTTATTTGAAATGCTCGGTAATTTCTCAGTAGGTGATTATTTTAAAGAAGAAGCAATCACGTGGGCGTGGGAATTGCTGACAAGTCCAGATTGGTTTGCAATGGATCCAGAAAAATTGTTTATTACGGTTTATCCAAAGGATACGGATGCAAAACATTATTGGGAATCAGTAGGTGTTTCAGCAGATCATATTATTCCAGTAGAAGATAACTTTTGGGATATTGGTGAGGGCCCAAGTGGTCCAGATTCCGAAATCTTTTATGACCGTGGTGAATCTTTCAATAACTTAGCTGAGGACGATCCAGAAAACTATCCTGGTGGGGAAAATGAACGCTACTTAGAGATTTGGAATATTGTTTTCTCACAATTCAATCATAAGCCAGATGGTTCATATGAGCCATTGCCACATAAAAATATTGATACGGGGATGGGACTTGAACGGGTAGTTTCGATTTTTCAAAATGCACCTACTAATTTTGAAACTGATTTATTTTTACCATTGATCCATGAAACAGAAAAATTTAGTGGTAAAAAATACAATGATGATAAGGAACAAGACGTGGCTTTTAAGGTTATTGCAGATCATGCCCGGGCCATTACGTTTGCAATTGGTGATGGCGCACTGCCTTCAAATGAGGGTCGTGGCTATGTGATTCGTCGCTTAATTCGGCGAGCGGTTATGTACGGTCAAAAACTTGGGATTAAAGAAAGCTTCTTGTTCAAGCTAGTACCTGTTGTCGGCAAAATTATGCAGTCCTATTATCCAGAAGTCTTGGAACAAAGTGACTACATTGCCGAGGTTGTGTCATCAGAAGAGAGTCGTTTTAACGAAACACTTAATGATGGTGTCCAGTTGCTTGATCAAATCATCAAAAAAAATAAAGAAAATAACGAAAAAGAAATCAGTGGCTCTGACGCGTTCAAGCTATTTGATACGTATGGTTTTCCTTTAGATTTAACTACTGAGTACGCACATGACGAAGGCTTAGAGGTTGATAAAAAAGGTTTTGAAACTGAAATGCAGCAACAAAAGCAACGGGCTCGGGCAGCACGAGGAAATCAAACTTCTATGGGTGTTCAGTCTGGGTTACTCACGGGAATTCAAACTCCAAGTCGCTATGTTGGATATACAGAATTAACTGCAGATCATGCAGTTTTGAAGAATATTATTCAAAATGATCAACTTGTAACGGATGCCAAAAAGGGTGAGGCGCAATTAATTTTTGATGTAACGCCGTTTTATGCCGAAATGGGTGGCCAAGTTGCCGATAAGGGAACAATTACAGATGAAGATGGTAATGTCGTAGCCGAAGTAGAGGACGTTCAGCATGCCCCTAATGGTCAAAATCTGCATACTGTTAAAGTTCTTGAACCTTTGCAAACTGAACAAGCCTATTCGTTAAGTGTGGACCGTCATTTCCACAGTAAAGTTGAAAAGAATCATACGGGAACTCATTTGCTCGATCAAGCTTTACGAGATGTTTTTGGAGAACATACTAAACAGGCTGGCTCTTTAGTTGAACCTGATTATCTTCGTTTTGATTTTACACACTTTGGACAAGTTACCCAAGAAGATTTACAAAAAGTGGAAAGCATTGTTAACCAAAAAATCTTTGCTGAGATTCCGGTTAAAACTGTGGAAACTGATATTGAATCTGCTAAAAAGTTGGGAGCCATTGCTTTATTTAGCGAAAAGTATGGGAAAAAAGTTCGTGTGGTCAGTGTTGGCGACTACTCTGTTGAATTTTGTGGTGGTGATCACGTTAAAAATACAAACGAGCTAGGTTTGTTTAAGATTGTTTCTGAGTCTGGTGTTGGGGCTGGTGTTCGGCGGATTGAGGCTGTGACTTCAGCTGAAGCATATGAATACTTGTTGAGTCATGACGAACTTTTAACTCAAACAGCTAAGCAAGTAAAGGCTGTGCAAGTAAAAGATACACCACAAAAGGTGGCTCAATTACAAGAAACGGTTAAAACACTTACTCAAAAAGTTACAAATCTTGAAAACAAAATGGCTAAACAAGAAGCAGCTGGCATCTTTGATAATGTCCAACAGGCCGGTCAATACTCAGTAGTCGCAAGTGTTGTAAAGGTTACTGGCATGTCCCAATTACGAGATTTGGCGGATGATTGGAAGCAACGAAAAGTCTCAGATGTTTTAATCCTCGGAGCTGCTGTTGGTGAAAAGGCTAATTTATTGGTTGCCGTTTCAGACGCCAAAGTTAAGGCTGGATTGAAGGCTGGTGATTTAATTAAAGCGATTGCCAAAGAAATAAATGGAGGCGGTGGCGGCCGTCCTAATTTGGCACAAGCTGGTGGTAGTAAACCAGCTGGACTCGAACAAGCATTGGCAAATGGAATTACGTGGTTGACGGAAAAATAGTCAAATGTTTCAGCTTGAATAATAACGTATTACGGATTGATTACATTGGACTGCATTGTTTGTACTTTTGTGGGGTATCATGTAAAATTACCTTGATAACGATACAGGAGGTGCTTTCGATGAGTAAATTAGATAAAACAATGTTTTTCGATTTTAGTAACGATGCACCTAATGACTTACATGAAACGTTGAAAACTGTTTATGATGCTTTGGAAGAAAAGGGATACAATCCGATTGACCAAATTGTTGGCTATTTACTCTCGGGAGACCCAGCATATATTCCAAGATTAAATGATGCGCGCAATTTAATTCGTAAACATCAACGGGATGAAATTATTGAAGAATTAGTACGTAGCTATCTTTCAAAGGATCGGAACGATTTGAACAAATCCGGCCAGTCAGCAGGTCCTATCAAATGAGATTAATGGGATTGGATGTTGGTTCTAAAACAGTCGGGATTGCCGTTAGTGATGCGTTAGGTTGGACTTCACAAGGCGTGGAAATTGTTCCAATCAATGAAGCACAAAAAGAGTTCGGTTTGGATCGCATGAAAGAACTAGTCGCTCAATATGAGGTGGCTGGTTTTGTGGTCGGATTGCCTAAGAATATGAATAATACTTCTGGTCCTCGGGTTGATGCAGCAAAGGCTTATGGGCAACTGATGATTGATACTTTTAATTTGTCAGTTGACTATGAAGATGAGCGGTTAACGACGGTTGAGGCACAACGTATGTTAATTGAACAGGCTGATACATCTCGAAAGAAGCGCAAAAAAGTTATTGATAAGTTGGCAGCTAGTTTGATTCTTGAAAACTACTTAAACCGCCAGGGTAAACTATTAAATAAATTGAAGTGAGGATTTCTAATGAGCGAAGAAGACAAAGAACAACAAATTACACTCGTTGATGAACACGGAAATGAAGAACTTTACAACGTTTTATTTACATTTGATTCAGAAGATTATGGTAAGTCATATATGTTCTTATATCCATCTGACGCAGAGGATGATGCGGAAGTGGACATTCAGGCATATTCATATGTTCCTGATGCTGATGGCAACGCAGATGAAGGCCAGCTAAACGAAATTGAATCAGACGATGAATGGAAAATGGCTGAAGAAGTCTTGAACACCTTTTTAGGTGACAATGACGAAGACTAATTACCATTTGTGAAATAAGTAAACGATCAAATCTGAGTGACTCATTATTCAGATCTGGTCGTTTTTTGTTTGACAAGCTTTTGAATGACTCGATAATATTAAAACTGAAGAAAAAGCGGTAGAATATGATTAAACGAATAAAGGACTTTAAATGATGAATAAGAAAATTTTTAAAACATTAGAGTATCAGAAAGTAAAAGATAAATTAAAACCTTATTTGACTTCTCAAAATGGGCAGCAAGAACTAGCTGATCTAGGGCCAATGGTGGATAGAGATAAGATTCAATTTGCGCTGACCGAAACTCTAGATGGTGCAGATGCCTATCGGCTAAAGGGTGGCATTCCAATTGCCAAACTCGATAATATTTCGCCACAAATGAAACGGCTTGAAATTGGCGCAACTTTAAGTGGTCTCGAGTTGTCACAAGTAACAAAAATGTTACGAACCACACAGGATGTTTTAAACTTCTTTCAGAAACTTCAGGAAGAAAAGATTGACTTCAGAACTTTATATACAACCGTTAACAAGTTACAGTCTTTACCAGAGATCTCCAAACGTTTAATGAAATCCATTGAAGGCGATGGTCACATCACCAATGAAGCATCCGATAAATTGTTTGGGATTCGGAACCGAATCACAACAACTGAATCAGAAATTAGAGCTAAGATGGATGGTTACACGCGAGGGAAGGATGCTAAGTATTTAAGTGATTCGATTATAACCATGCGTGATGGCCGTTATGTTATTCCTGTAATGGCTCAGTATCGTAGTCATTTTGGGGGCGTGGTCCATGATCAAAGTGCTTCGGGACAAACAATGTACATTGAACCCCAAGCGGTTATGGAGCTTAATAATCGTTTACGTCAAAATCAAGTTGAAGAGAAAAATGAAGAAGAACGCATTTTAACTGAGTTATCGGAATTATTAATTCCATATCGAGAAGATTTGCTGAATAATGCGACAATTTTAGGTCACCTCGATTTTATCAATGCCAAAGCCCGCTATGCTGCTGAGATTAAGGCAACCGAGCCAACAATATCAGATCAAAATCAAGTCCATTTCAGGCAGGCCCGTCATCCTTTAATTAGTGCTAAAAAGATTGTTCCAAATGACATTGACCTTGGTGAGGATTATAAAGCGTTGATTATTACTGGTCCTAATACCGGTGGTAAAACAATTACTTTGAAGACGTTTGGTTTACTACAGTTAATGGCTCAGTCCGGTCTATTTATTCCAGTAGCTGAAAATAGCCAAATGGGAATTTTTACAGAAATATTTGCCGATATTGGCGATGAACAATCAATTGAACAAAACTTGAGTACTTTTTCTTCTCACATGGACAATATTGTAAAAATATTAAAGAAGGTTGATGATCATAGTTTAGTTTTGTTTGATGAGCTTGGTGGTGGAACAGATCCTAAAGAAGGGGCTGCATTAGCGATTGCTATTCTAGATCGAGTTGGAAGCTCTGGGAGTTACGTAATGGCAACAACGCATTATCCTGAGCTAAAAGCGTATGGTTATAATCGCCCTGAAACTATGAACGCAAGCATGGAATTCGACACACAGTCTTTGGAACCGACTTATAAACTATTAGTTGGAATTCCGGGAAGTAGTAATGCATTTGATATTGCCACACGTCTAGGACTTGAGTCGGGGATAATTACCCAGGCTAGATCTTTGATCGACCAAGATAGTCAGGATTTAAGTGCGATGATCTCTGATTTATCTAGTCGGCAAAAAGAGGCAGATGATCGGTCAGCTAAATTGAAGGTTGAAGTAGATGAAGCCACAACCTTGCATAAGGATTTAGCCAACGAATATCAAAAATTACGTAATTCAAAAGATCAGTATTTAGAAAAAGCCAAATTAGAGGCTAACAAATTAGTTGAAGATACCGAAGAAAAGACGGATGTCATTATTAAACGCCTTCGTAAAATGGAAATGCAAGGTGGCGTAGCAATTAAGGAAAACAAACTCATTGATTCTAAGAGTGAGTTAAATGCTCTCCATCAGGCACCAAATTTGAAAAAGAATCGTGTTTTGCAACGAGCAAAAGCAAAACAGGCCTTAAAGCCAAATGATGACGTGATGGTGACAAGTTATGGACAACGAGGGTCATTGCTACGGCAGACAGATAAAAAACACTGGGAAGTCCAAATGGGCATTATTAAGATGAAAGTGCCCACAGATGAAATTGAAAAATTAGCGCCTGAAAAAGGGCAGCCTCAAAGAAATCGCACAACTATTCATCGCACTAGCTCATCCGTTAAGCCAACGCTTGATTTGCGTGGCAAACGCTACGAAGAAGCTATGACAGAAGTGGATCGCTACATTGATTCGGCGTTACTTGCTGGCTATCCAATGGTAACCATTGTTCACGGAAAAGGTACCGGAGCTTTACGTAAAGGAATTACGCAATATTTACAAGGAAATCGACAGGTTAAGCATTTTGAATATGCGGCACCAAATGCTGGTGGTAATGGTGCAACGGTTGTTCAATTCAAGTAACTAATTTTTTGTAAGCAAAATCTTTGGCAATTAAATAGTTATTTGATAAACTGTGATTAGTTAATATGAGAAAGAAGGGTATCAAATGGTAGAAGCAATTACGGATGATAATTTTAAAGAAAAAACAGGTCAGGGTGTGACATTAACTGACTTTTGGGCAACTTGGTGTGGGCCTTGTCGGATGCAATCACCAGTTGTTGAACAACTTGAAGGTGAAATGACTGATAAAGTTCAGTTTTCAAAGATGGATGTGGATGCCAATCCTAAAACTGCCCAGAATTTTGGAATCATGAGTATTCCTACACTTATGGTTAAAAAAGATGGAGCCGTAGTGGATACATTGGTAGGCTACCATTCAAAAGAACAGATCCAAAAAGTATTGGATCAGTATGCTTAATTAAAATAAAGAAATGTGAGTTACAGGCTAATGTAAGAGTGACAGTTACATTGGTTCTGTAGCTTTTTTATTGTAAGGTAAATAAAGAATTAGTTAACAGTTGCGTTAACGGATTGTTACGAAGAGATTAAGTGTTAGTGTAAGGTTTTCCTAGATGGTCAATAAAATTCTAGGAATATTCATTTTGAGTTGAATATATAGAAAAAGACCTGTAGCCTTTTAATCGACGAAGATTAAAGGAAAGGATACAGGTCTTTCATGTATATTTTAGCAGATTTTATTGAATCATTGGGAAATTTAGACAGTTTATTTGATTTAGAGGAGCAGGTAATTCTTCATCTTAGGAAGTCATTCCAGCTGGTTGTAGCTGAATATCTGAGGCAATTAGATGAAACACTCGTTCCATCAATTCCGGCAGAAAATACATTCATTAATCGACAGGCCAGAACAATTGAGTTTATGTTTGGCGCCGTGAATTTTGAAAGAAGATGTTATCTTCGACCCAATGGAAGTTATTACTTCCCGTTGGATGAACAACTTCAGTTGGAAGAAAGAAAAAGAATTTCACCTTATTTTAAAAGTGTCGTTGCCAAAATTGGGCAAACGACAACGATGAGAAATACGGCCGCAATGATCAATCTGGCAAGTCAGACGGATATTAGTGCCTGGTCAGTAGACCGAATTATCAGAGACATGGCAGATACCGTGAAGACAGAAGAAAAATCGTCCGAAGAGAAACTAGTTAAGAAACGAAAAGTTGAAAACTTAGTGGTTGAAGGCGATGCCTTTGAGATACACAAAATTAATCGACGAAGACAAGACGTCCACCATTACATTGTTTTTGAATCAGGATTAGATGGAACAAGATCAAACAAAGTTGAGTTTGTTGGTATCAATCAAAAAAAGGTTCAAAAACGAGTAACTGACTACATTGAGAAGTATTATAAAATCAGTGAAATGACCGTGTTTACAGCAAGTGATGGTGGCCCAGGGTATAACCCGAAAAGTATGCGAGAAATAGTTCCGAGTGCTCAAAGAGTTGAATTTACTATCGATCGGTATCACTTTGTCAAAAAGATTAAACAAACCTTTGGTTTATTTAATCCATTGGTTGATAAGGCCGTTAAGAGCGTTAGCCTGTATGATCAGAATCAGTTAAACGTTATTTTAGATACATTTGAGTCGCAAATTAAAACTGATAAGGAACTTGAGAGCCTAAGGGTCCTAAGACAATATTTGGCAAGAAATTGGCAGTTTATAAAGTCTCCACACGATCGTGGCTTCATGAGGGTCGGCAAATTGGGATCCGTTGAAAGCTCACACAGAGCGTACACGTATCGAATGAAAAAGCAAGGCAAAGTATGGTCCGAAAAGGGCCTTGAGGCTATGTTGAAATTAATTGAAGCTCGGGTAAACGGTAAGCTAGATAAATACTTACGTGGTGGTTTAAGAAAGTTACAAGAGCTAACGATTGAGATCGCTACGGAATCATTGAAGACGTTGAGTTCAGCTCAGCTGAGCAACAAGCACCATTCTAAGCATATTGGAGTTCTTTCAGGTAAAATACCAGTTGATGCCCCAACAAGTAGCCCTATCGGAGCAATGGCAAAAATATTTTCAAACTAATTATTGTGTATAAATATTTGGTTGATTATAAGGCACCTAGGAAAACTTGACACATACAAAATGGTCATTTCATTTTCATATTAATTACAATAAGGTATAATTTATGTCAGTAGGTTATTGTGAATTTATACTAGGGGCGTTAGAGTAGTTTTAGATGGATGAGTAACCTTGATTAGTAAATATTTAGAGAGTGTGAGTGGAGTAAAATTATGGAAAAAACAATTTCAATTAATGCTGGAAGTTCGTCGTTGAAATTTAAACTGTTCGAAATGCCAAGTGAAAAGGTTTTGGCAAGTGGACAGGTGAATCGAATCGGAATTGATGGTTCCACATTTACAATTATTTATGGGGACCAACAAAATATTCGGATTGAAAAACCAGTTAAAAATCACGAAGTAGCAATTAACATTGTGTTGGACGCCCTCATTGACTTAAAAATTATCAAAAGTTATGACGAGATTACTGGGGGTGGCCATCGGGTTGTAGCTGGAGGTGAGCTTTTTAAAGGGTCTGTTCTCATTACAGACAAGGTGATTCAACAAATTGAGAGTTTGTCAGAATTAGCCCCCTTACATAATCCGGCGAACGTTATTGGAATTCGGGCCATGCAAAAGGTGCTCCCTAATGTTACTAGTGTTGCCGTGTTTGATACTTCTTTCCATGAAACATTACCTCCTAAGAATTATTTATATAGTATTCCTTACGAATATTATGAAAAATATGGTGCTCGTAAATATGGCGCTCATGGGACGAGCCATCAATCAGTTGCCTTAGAGGCGGCCAAGTTACTTGGAAAACCACTAAGCTCTTTAAAAATGATTACACTGCATTTAGGTGCTGGGTCTTCAGTTGATGCTATTTTAAATGGCCAGTCATATGATACTTCAATGGGATTTACGCCACTTTCTGGGATCACAATGGCAACTCGTTCTGGAGATATTGATGTTTCTTTAGTGAATTATCTGATGGAAAAACTAAACATTACAGATTTTTCCGAAATGATTAAGATTTTAAACACTAAATCAGGCTTGCTAGGAATTTCAGGAATCTCTTCTGATATGCGAGATGTCCTTGAGGCAAGACATAAGAGTCGGCGGGCTGAATTAGCCATAGAAATTTTTGTGAATAATATTGTGAAGTACATTGGCGCGTATATTGCCGAAATGCACGGAATTGACGTTTTAGTGTTCACTGCTGGCATTGGTGAAAATGGGATGTTGGTTCGAAAAATGATTGTAGACGAATTAGATTACTTTGGTCTTAAAATTGATAATGAGAAAAATCAAGTGCAAGGTGAATTGCGTGATATCAGTACAGCTGATTCTAAAGCCAAAGTATTGGTTGTGCCAACTAACGAAGAATTGGCGATTGCGCGTGAAGTTGAAAAATTTAAAAAAAGAACAAATTAAGCAAACTGTTAAAACACTAAACTTTTGTGAGGAGGATTTCACGATGGATTTATTTGATAGTTTAAAGGCAAAAATTAAGGGACAAAATAAAACGGTGGTTTTTCCAGAAGGTGAAGAGCCGCGGATTTTTACGGCCGCATCAAGGTTAGTACAAGATGGTTTGGCTAAGCCTATACTATTAGGCAAGCAGACTGAGATTGAAAAGCGCGCCGAAAAAGACGATATCAGTTTAGATGGAATTGAAATTATTAATCCTGATACATATCCAGAAGCTGACAAACAAGCAATGACAGATGCTTTAGTTGATCGGCGCAAGGGTAAAAATACCGTTGAAGAAGTCAAAAAGATGTTAGAAGACGTCAATTACTTTGGAACGATGTTAGTTTATTTGAAAAAAGCTGACGCCATGGTATCCGGAGCCGTGCATCCAACGGGAGACACGGTTCGTCCGGCCCTCCAAATTATTAAAACTAAACCCGGTGTCAAGCGGATTAGTGGGGCATTTGTGATGCAACGTAACAATGAGCGTTATATCTTTGCGGATACGGCGATCAATATTGATCCAGATGCGGCAACGTTGGCAGAGATTGCGGTTGAAAGTGCAGAAACAGCCAAGGTCTTTGATATTGAACCCAAAGTTGCAATGTTGAGCTTTTCGACAAAGGGATCTGCAAAGAGCGATGTGGTTACCAAGGTCCAAGAGGCAACTAAGTTAGCTCAAGAGAAAGCTCCTGGAGTAGAAATTGATGGCGAACTGCAATTTGATGCGGCGTTTGTACCAGATGTGGGGGCAAGCAAGGCACCAGATTCTAAGGTGGCAGGTCACGCAACGGTATTTGTCTTCCCAGAATTGCAATCGGGAAATATTGGCTATAAGATTGCCCAACGTTTAGGCCATTTCGAAGCGATTGGACCAATTTTGCAGGGATTGAATGCACCGGTGTCAGATTTGTCACGTGGTGCTAGTGATGAAGATGTTTATAAGGTAGCAATAATGACGGCGGCCCAGTCAATAAAATAGTGGGTGGAATAAACCGTTAAAAACCAGCATATAACTGTCCTGAAAGCGGGGAGAATTCCCCGCGGTAAGGATAGTTATATGCTGGTTTTGGTTTATGGAACCGTCTTAGAGCTCCGCCAAAAAATAATTCACAGACGTGACGGATGCGAGTTCTTGCGGATGGATTTGCCACAAGAATCGACAATGAGTGAATTATGGAAGATTTTCGGGACGAAAATCATCATTTATAAATGGAATAATGCGGGATTGCAATCCCGCGGGAGTCATGCTTATCTATCCCTTTTTGACTTGTCGAACCGTCCTGAAAAAATAAAAATCAAGGCGGTAAGGATAGTTATATGCTGGTTTTGTTTTATGGAATCGTCCTGAAGCTCAGTGGAAAACTGTGTTTAATTTCAAATTTTAATTTATTGAACCTTGACAGCACCTAAGAACATCTTTACACTAAGTATTAATTCATAGGCAGTACCAAGTCTGTGAATTGTGAATAATTTAAGAGAACACCGTTTAATTGTTTCAGAGAAAACAAAATGGTTGTGTCATCGATTAATAGAAGGGCCTTTTTAGGCTACCTAAATAAAACCATTTTGGAATCTGAAGCAAACGTTATGTTTGTTTTTGGATTCCTTTTTCTTTGGATCGATTCTACGCAAAATAGCTAAAAGGAAGAGGTATATGCATATGAATCGATTAGCAGTACAGTTACCAGGGTTAGATTTAAAGAATCCCATCATTCCAGCCAGTGGTACATTTGGTTATGGGGATGGTTTTGCCAAACGGTACGACTTGAATCTACTAGGGTCAATGGTTATCAAAACAACAACCCCGAAACCACGAGCAGGAAATGCTGCACCTCAATTCACCACAACAGTTGGCAGTCATTTGAATTCAGTTGGACTAAAAAATCCGGGGATTGATGTTGTGATGGCCGAAAGATTACCGTGGTTGGCTGAACATTTTCCAGAACTACCGATTATTGGCAGTGTGGCTGGAGATTCAATTGAAGAATATCGCGATTTGGTTGGTCAAATGAGCCAAGCACCAAACGTTCATGCGATTGAGTTAAATGTTTCCTGTCCCAATGTGGCTAACGGGGGCATGGCGTTCGGAGTTGATCCAGACGTGGTTAAAAAAATCACTGAACAATGCAAATCAGTTTCGAAAGTTCCCTTGTATGTGAAACTTTCGCCGAATGTGACTGACATTGGTGAAATTGCGGAAGCTGCTCAGGCGGGCGGTGCAGACGGAATTACCATGATCAATGCGATTTTGGGGATGCGGATTGATTTAAAAACGGGTAAACCTGTTTTAGCCAATCGGACAGGTGGGTTATCCGGACATGCACTTAAAACGGTGGCCATCCGAATGGTTGCAGAGGTGAGAAAGCATGTGACGTTGCCAATTATTGGAGTTGGTGGTGTTTATACTGCAGAGGATGCAGTTGAATTACTGATGGCGGGCGCCAATGCGATTGAAGTCGGAGCGGCTAACTATGACGATCCACTGACTTGTCCAAAAATCATTTCGACATTACCAATCGTGTTAGATAATTTGGGAATTTCGACAATTAATGATTTAACTAAGCAATAAGATTGATTGAATCAAAAAGAGTCATCCAAGTCGCGAGAATCAAAATCTCGTTGAATTTGGATGGCTCTTTTTAGTTATTTTGTTTTTAATTTAGCTTGGCACTCAGGACACAATCCGTAAATTTCAAAAAGATTACCGGAAACTTGATAACCAGTTTGCTTGGCTGCTTCTGTTTCCATTCGGTGAGCGTCTTTGGCAAAGCCATCATAGAATACGTCAGTGATCTTTCCGCAATTTGTACAAATTATATGATAGTGCGGTTTATTGAAATAATCATAATGGACACCGTCTTCACCATTAGCCAGTTCAATAACAAGGCCGAGGTCCACGAGTAACTTTAACGTATTGTAGGTGGTTGCCAAGCTCAGATTAGGCGATTCCTGATTTAAATCTTCATAGATGGTTTCAACAGTTGGATGGTTATGATGAGTAACCAAATAAGTCAAAATGGTCTGTCGTTGGGGCGTAATGCGGATATGCTTTTTTTGTAGTTCTTGGAGTGCTTCAGCGACTTCATCATTATCCATAAGTTGGCCTTCTTTCTTTTTAGTGAACATCAAATTCATTTAATCACTTTTTTTAAATGACATCAACTTGAAACAACAAAATGAAAATGGATTTTTCTTATTTTCAGAAATTAGTTTACACCAAACCAAATATGAAATACAATTAAATCGATTTAAAATGATTCTAATTTAGGCAGGAGAGAGCATTATGAATAGTAAAACAGATATATTTAGTGGGAATCGAAGTCTGCATAATTGGTTTGTGGGAATTTTGTTGGCAGGGACATTTACAATGTCAATTAGTCAATCGTCATTGTCTACAGCTTACCCAACCCTGATGCGTTACTTTGGAGTTTCCGCAACCACGATTCAGTGGCTCACCACGGGATTTATGTTGGTAATGTGTATTATGATGCCAATTAGTCCGTGGCTGCTCAGTAATGTGTCATTTAAGCATCTTTTTCAAGCAGTGTTGCTCTTGTTTGATGTGGGAACATTAATTATCTTGCTTGCTCCCAATTTTCCGGTGATGCTGTTAGGTCGGATTCTGGAAGCAATGGCGGTAGGAATCTTATTTCCATCCTACCAAAGTGTTATGTTGACCATTACGCCAGAAGAATCGCGTGGGGTCACAATGGGCGTTGTTGGCCTCGTGATGGGATCAGCGCTGGCAGTTGGGCCAATCATTTCCGGAATTGTTTTAAGATTTACTTCTTGGCAGGGGTTATTTGTTGTTTTTGCCATCATTATTACGATCGTTTGGTTACTTTCCTTCAAATACATTTCTGATGTGATGGAATTGAAGCGAACTAAGTTAGATTACATTTCGGTACTCAGTTCGTTAGGATTTATTGGAATTTTATATGTTATTAATCAGATTGGTAAACCTCAGGTAAACTGGTCACAACAGCTGATCTTATTAATTGTCAGTGTTGTTGCTGTGGGTTATTTTGTTTTTCGTCAATTTCACCAAAAAACGCCAATGTTGGAATTACGCGTCCTTAAAAGTTTTAACTTTGATTTGGCAGTCCTTTTAACTGGGGTTTCTTATATTGCCTTAATTGTCACAACTATCATTTTTCCACTCTATTATCAAGAGGTCCTTCATCTGTCGCCATTTGTATCTGGAATGGCGCTGGTTCCAGGGGCAATCTTTTTAAGTATTTTAAATCCGATTGCCGGAAGACTTGCGGATCGGATCGGGTTTAAAAGCGTTTTGCTGATCGGTATGAGTATGATCACATTGGGATGGGGAATTTTATTTGTGTTCTCGAGCTCGATTAGTTTAGGTGGAATGATTGTTTTAGGAATGTTAATCGAAGGCGGTAACGCATTTGTGATGATGCCAGCCGTGACCATGGGTGCGAATTCATTGCCAGACAACCTGATTGCCCACGGAACCGCAGTTATTACAACGGTTCGCCAAATTTTAGGCTCACTAGGAGTTGCCTGCGCCACAATCATTTTAACTGTGGTTACTAACAACCATATTGCCAAAGGAGAACATGTAGAAGTAGCTTCTCAAATGGGTTACAGAGCTGTATTTTTCACATTCTTTTTAGTTGCAATTGTTGGAATATTATTAGCAACTTTGCTTAAAAATTCAGAAAAAAAGGGTTAAATTGATAAACTGTTGTATACTAATAAAGTTGAATAAAAACGAGGTATATAACATGACTTGGAAGACGTTTGGTCATAAGTGTCGAACTTATTGGCAAGGATTCATGATTCGATTTAATCGTGCTGACGCGGCAAATAATGCCGTTGTTCTTGCCTTTTACACATTATTAGCAATGTTCCCCGCAATTATTTTTGTTGGGAACCTGTTGCCGTTATTCCACATCAATGTGGGAACGGTTCTTGAATATATTGAAACAGTTGTCCCGAGTACAATTTATCAAATTAGCCAACCCATTGTGAAAGATTTTTTGGAAAAAGGAAACGGCGAGGTATTGTCAGTTGGTGCCATTTTAATGTTATGGTCATCAAGCCAGGCTGTATCCGCTTTTCAGCGATCAATTAATCGCGCTTATGGGGTTGCAAAGTTTCAAAATCCCATTATTAATCGAATTGTTGGCTTTCTTTTCACCATTTTCTTTGTGGGGTTGATTGGGTTGATGATGTTTTTTTACAGTTTTGGTCAAACAATTGTGGCCTATCTAACGCCAATTCTCAAACTACCCCACAGTTTGTTTCAAATTGTTGGGAGTGTTAAATTGCCCTCAGCTTTAATTATTATATTTTTTAGTTTAACTATTTTATATTATGTAGTTCCTAATGCCAGAATCCGCTACGGCAGTGTTATCGTAGGATCGGCGGCAGCCACCATTGGTTTGATGGGGGTTTCTCAGTTTTTTACTGCGTATCTTCGTTTCTTTGCCCGTTCTGTAAACAGTTATAAAACTCTTGGAACTTTTATTGCGTTAATGTTCTGGTTAGAGTTTTCGGCACTGGTCATCATGATTGGTGGCGTAATTAATGCAACTAGTCAGGAATTAAAGTACGGCAATCTAGAGGACACAACCAAAGATTGGCAGCAAAGATTAAAAAGGCTTTGGAAATGATTGCAATAGGAATTATAGGGTTGTTGGTATCATTTTTTTGTTTAAAACGTGATTACTTTAAATTATGGTTGAAAGAATTCACATCTTGGAGGAGTTGCTAGTAATGAAAAAAAATAACGAAGAACTATTTGAAGGTTCAGTTGAAATTTATATGTCAACGCTGAAGTTTTTAGAACAAGTCCTTTCTGAGCCAACTAAGCAATATCATATTTCTTTTGAACAATTTTTAATTCTTCGCAACGTTCGTTATCACGATGATGTTACCCAAATGGGGATTGCTGAGCAACGAAAGGTGACAAGAAGTGCAATTGCTCGTCAAATCAAATCCTTGCTGCAGCTCGAATATATTTCCCAGACACCAGAACCTAAAGATCAACGAAAATTATATTTACGCTTAACGGATCGTGGTGCTGAAGTGGAAGATCAAATTGATCAAGAAGTTCACAAGGTTTTCGAAGGTTGGGTTGCTAAAATGGGCGAAGATAAAGTTACCGAATTATTGAAACTCTTGCAGGAATTTGGCAGCAAAATTATGGTAACAAAATAAATTTGATTGTAGAAAAAGACAGGAACATCATTAACATCTAAAATTAAGCAACTGGTTATTCTCTGGAGTAGGAGTAACAAGTCATTTAATTTTATGAGGTGCTGAGTGATGTTTCTGTCTTTTTTAACTCTTTTAATTAAAATCTAAAGGTTGAAAGTACAAAAATGACTTCAGTTACTGCTATTAAACGGCTTAGCCCACAAAAATTAGGTTAATTGTCGTTCTGTGGCTCACTTGGCCTGGAACGGGGTGCGAGTTCTTGTGGCAAAATTAGCCGCAAGAACTCGCACTACGTTCCGGACCAGATTTGCTGAAAGACGGTATTTTAATCTAATTTTGTTACCACGAACGTTTTTGTATCAAGCAATTGAATGTGATTTTGTACTTTCAACCTTTAATTAAAATCATTTACGCCATTCAGAATCACGTAATCAACTTTGCGGATTGATGCCAGTGAACGGCCACCCGCATAAGAAATAGCGGATTGTAAATCCTGGTGAATTTCTTCTAACGTATCTTGGATGTGACCACGATAGGGAACTAACATTTGGCGACCTTCAACGTTTTTATGCTGTCCCTTTTGAGTTTCTGAAGCTGAGCCGTAATATTGTTTATAATTTTTTCCATCAATTGTAATCATGTTGCCAGGTGATTCTTTATGTCCCGCCATTAGAGAGCCAATCATGACCATTGTGGCGCCAAAACGGACTGACTTGGCGATGTCACCGTTAGTTCGGATTCCACCATCAGCAATGATTGGCTTGCTTGCAGCCTTGGCACACCAACGAATGGCAGCTAACTGCCAACCACCAGTTCCAAAGCCAGTTTTTAACTTAGTAATGCAAGCTTTTCCAGGGCCAATTCCGACTTTTGTGGCATCAGCACCAGCATTTTCAAGCTCACGAACTGCTTCAGGGGTACCAACGTTTCCCGCAATCAAAAAGGTTTCGGGAAGCAAGGATTTGATGTGCTTAATCATACGAATCACGCTGTTGGCATGGCCATGGGCGATGTCAATGGTGATGAACTCAGGATTAGCTTTTTGTTCAGCCAGTTGAGCAATAAAATCAAATTCTTCTTTTTTTACCCCAACGCTAATTGAAGCAATTAATTTTTGTTCATGCATTTTTTTAATGAATGCCAGGCGGGTTTCAGGTTCGAAACGGTGCATGACGTAGAAATAACCGTTTTTAGCTAACCACACTGACAAATCTTCATTGATAACCGTTGCCATGTTGGCAGGGACAACCGGAACTTTAAACGTGTACTTTCCTAGTTTGACGGTAGTATCTGCTTCTGAGCGACTCTCAATAATACATTTGTTAGGAATTAGTTGAACATCTTGATAATCAAAAACTCTCATAATTTTGTGTCCCTTCTTTTAATGATTAAGCATTCCAACTGTCAGTTAAAACGTTGGTTTGTTCACGATCTGGGCCTACTGAAAATGTGGAAAGAGGAATTCCAACTAATTCGGAAACTCGTTTCAGGTAGTTCCGCGCATTTTCAGGTAGGGCATCTAAAGTTTTACATGAGGTAATATCTTCGTTCCATCCAGGTAATTCTTCATAAATTGGTTCACAGTTTTCAATTGCTTTTTCAGCCGCTGGATAGTGATAAATGGTTTTGCCGTCTAACTTATAGGCGGTACAAATTTTGATGGTTGATAAACCGGTTAAAACATCTAAACAGTTTAAACAAAGACTTGATAGGCCACTAACGCGCTTGGCATGACGTAACACAACGGTATCTAACCAACCGATTCGACGAGGACGGCCGGTTACCGTTCCATATTCATGGCCGGCTTCACGGATGAAATCACCAATCTGGTTAAGTTGTTCAGTAGGAAATGGGCCATCACCAACTCTGGATGTGTAAGCTTTACAAGCGCCGACCACTTGGTTGATTCGTTGAGGGCCAACACCAGCACCAACTGCGGCGCCACCGGCAATCGGGTTAGAAGAGGTCACATAAGGGTAAGTCCCATGATCAAAATCTAACATGACACCCTGAGAGCCTTCAAACAAAACTCTTTTGTTATCATCGAGTGCATCATTTATAAGGACTGATGTGTCTGTAACTTGATCTTTGATTTCTTGACCATATTGATAGTAGCTTTCAAAAATATCTTCGAACTTCAATGGTTCTGTTTCATATAATTTAGTAAATAATAAGTTCTTCGCTTTTAAATTTGTTCTTAATTTTTCTTCAAAGGTTTCGCGGTCTAACAAATCACAGATTCGAATTCCGATTCGTTCAGCCTTATCCATATAAGCAGGGCCGATTCCTTTGTGCGTGGTGCCAATTTTACCAGCTGCTTTGGATTGTTCCTGTAACTCATCCAAACGAATGTGATAAGGAAGAATTACTTGAGCCCGGTCGGAAATCCTCAGATTATTTGTGGGAATCCCATTGCTTTCTAAGTAGTGCAATTCGTTGTGTAACGATTTTGGATTAACCACAACCCCGTTTCCGATGACACTCAAACCATCCTGATTAAAAATTCCAGATGGAATAAGTTGTAATGCGAATTTTTTGCCTTGAAAGACGATTGAATGTCCGGCATTATCTCCGCCAGAGAAACGAACGGTTAAAGCAGCCTTACGACCTAGAAAGTCGGTGATTTTACCTTTTCCTTCATCGCCCCATTGACTACCTACAACTACTATTGATGACATTTAAAGACCCCCGAATAATTTGATTTACGCAACTAGACAAGTGTAACAAGGCTTTTCAAAAAATGCAAGTAAAAAACGAACAATAAAATAATATATTTAAAGTAAAGTTTGTGTTTAATAACATTATCTTTTGTAAAAAGATGATTATTAACTAATAATAATGGAATATGCGATATTTATATGATATAGTATTATACGGATATTAGCTGGAATTGTTCTGATTAAAGAAATGTGAGGAATACGAATGTTAGAAAGATATACGCGTGAAGAAATGGGTAATGTTTGGAGTTTACATAATCAATATGCATCATGGCTAAAAGTTGAAATTTCGGCAGTTAAGGCGTGGGGAAAACTAGGAAAAATTTCTGCTGATGATGTGGCCAAAATTCAGAAAAATGCGAAATTTGATGAAACCCGTATCGCAGAAATTGAAGTTGTGACGCATCACGATGTCATTGCTTTTACCCGCGACGTTTCAGAATCTTTAGGTGCTGAAAAAAAGTGGGTCCATTATGGGTTAACAAGTACTGATGTTGTGGATACTGCGCAAGGTTATCGTTTAAAGCAGGCCAATGAGATTATTCGTCGTGATCTGAAAACTTTCAAACAAACGTTAGCCAGCCAAGCAAAAAAGTATAAATATACGGTGATGATGGGTAGAACGCATGGTGTGCATGCGGAACCAATGACGTTTGGTTTGAAATTGGCGCGTTGGTATTCAGAAATCAATCGAGATATTGAACGGTTTGAACATGCAGCTAAGGGCGTTGAAGCCGGAAAAATTAGTGGCGCCGTGGGAACATTTGCGAATGTTCCCCCTGAAGTGGAAGAATTTGTATGTGAAGATTTAGGATTGAATGCACAAGAGATTTCGACGCAAATTTTGCCACGTGATTTACATGCGGAATATATTGCCACGCTTGCTTTAATTGCGACCAGCGTTGAGGAGTTTGCCACCGAGATTCGTGGTTTGCAAAAATCAGAGGTGCGTGAAGTTGAAGAACATTTTGCACCTGGTCAAAAGGGATCTTCAGCAATGCCCCATAAACGTAATCCCATCGGTTCAGAAAACGTTTCGGGATTAGCGCGGGTAATTCGTGGGCATGTGCAAACGGCTTATGAAGACGTGAATTTATGGCATGAACGTGATATTTCGCATTCATCTGCTGAACGAATTATTTTACCGGATACGACAATTTTAGTAGATTATATTTTAACGCGGATGAATAAAATTATTGGTGAATTAACGGTATTTCCAGAACATATGAAGGCTAATATGGGACGTAGTTTTGGTTTGATTTACAGCCAACGCGTGTTACTGAAGCTAATTGATGCGGGGATGTCACGTGAAGATGCGTATGATCGGATTCAGCCGTTAACGGCCAAAGCATGGGATGAAGAAATTCAATTTAAGCCATTGGTTGAAAATGATCCAGTGATTCAAAAACACCTCACTAAAAAAGAAATAGATGATGCCTTTGATTACCGGTATCATCTAAAGAATGTGGATTATATTTTTAATCGGGTGGGAATAAAATAGAGTGCTTAAAAAGGACGGTTAGCTCTTGAGCATTAGCTTAGATAGTTAAATGATTCGGGTTAGGAATCGTTTGACTACCGTAGCTACTACTCCGCAAAAGTAGATGATTTTCGTTCCGAAAATCTTTTATGCTTCGGACGTTGGCCATTCTTGTGGCCGAAAACCGGACCGCAAGAAACATGGCAAGCGGAGAGAGCTGCCCTTTTTTGCACGTTTCGGATCTAAAAAAGATGATCTAGTTAACCGAATGATTCGATCTTGGAATCGTTTGGTTAACGTAGCTACTACTCCGCAAAAGTAGATGATTTTCGTTCCGAAAATCTTTTATGCTTCGGACGTTGGCCATTCTTGTGGCCGAAAACCGGACCGCAAGAAACATGGCAAGCGGAGAGAGCTGTCCTTTTTTTGCACGTTTCGGATCTAAAAAAAGATGATCTGGTTAACCGAATGATTCGATCTTGGAATCGTTTGACTATCGTAGCTACTACTCCACAAAAGTAGATGATTTTCGTTCCGAAAATCTTTCATGCTTCGGACGTTGACCATTCTTGTGGCCGAGACCCAGACCGCAAGAACATGGCAAGCGGAGGAAGCTGCGACTTGTACTTGCTGATTTTCGGCTTAGTACAATCGACATCGACACGAAAGTTAGTGTCTTTTTAAACACGTTTCGGACCCTAAGGAAAAGTGATAGCTTAATTACTGGATTCATCTGTTTTAGCAAGC
Organism: Pediococcus damnosus; assembly: GCF_001611155.1. Lineage (NCBI taxonomy): Bacteria > Bacillati > Bacillota > Bacilli > Lactobacillales > Lactobacillaceae > Pediococcus > Pediococcus damnosus. Next base: position 553,598 of record NZ_CP012294.1, on the reverse strand, counting down.
TCAGTTCAGATCCTTTAAATACCCAGAGAGTCGCGTTAATCTTTGCTGAAATATGCAGCCAACCAAAATTAGCAAGACACCAGTTACAATTAAAATGTAACGAATGGAAACTTGATCAGCCAGCGGTCCATAAACGAGCATGGCAATTGGATAAATTCCAGTTGATACAATTTGCAAAATGGAAAAAACACGGCCCATCTTTTCCTTAGCGACATTTTCTTGAATTAAGATGTTTGATGTCGCTTGAATAATTGGCATGCAAATTCCTGAGAAAAACATGAAGAGTAGGTAGACCCAAAAGGGTTCAGGCAATCCCATGACGGCAAAACTAATTCCCGATCCGACAAAACCAACAGCAATTAATTTGATTTTGTGAGGGAGGCGTTTTTGCATTGTAATGTAGAAACTTCCTAACAGGGCTCCCATTGTCCAAAGCAACTCGTTTAGCGTCAATCGCCAAACTGCGGATCCAAATGTTCGTTTAACGAATAATGTGGATAATTGTGAAGATGGGGCAACCAAAATAAAGGCAATTAACGTGAATAGCATAAAATTACGAAGGTAACGATGTGAGAAGGTGTACTGTAAACCATCTCTAATTCCCGAAAGTCCCGTAACTTGTTCGTGAGGTTGCTGATCTTGTTGCGAAGCCTGGACACGCGACATTAAAATGATTCCCGTTGTAGCAGTGATTAAATCAACCACAAAGACAAACATAATGCCGAGCCTTCCTAAGATAAAACCACTTAGAATCGGGGAAATTAATAAGAGAATGGAACTAATAAACTGATTTAAGCCGTTTATACGGGAAAGCTCTTTTTTGGGCGTTATTTCTGGTAGCAAGGCATTACCAGCTGGGGTTTGAATGCCCGAACCTAGTGAACGAATGGCGGCAATTAAAAGAAGCAGCCAAAGATCACGTGAAAAGAAAAAATAGATTATGGCTGTTCCAACGGTTAACAAAGTGACTAACGAACTGGAAGCAATAATCAGTTTTTTGCGACTGTATTGATCAGACCAAATACCAGCCCATAGTGAAATTAAAATTTGTGGTAATGTTGTCGCCATGGTAGCCAGCATAATCCAGGTTCCAGAAGATGTTTTTAAGGCAATGTACCAAAGAATGGCGAAGTAAACGGAAGAAGAACCGAACAAGAAAAAGTTTTGAGAAGCTAAAAAATAACCGACATTTCTTTTCCAGTTGTGTGATTCAATAGAGGGCATGTTAACCATCTCCTTTTGTCATTATTTTACCACGAAGGAAATGGTGAGTACTAAGGAAAATGAGCGCAAAATAAAATCCCAAGTTTTATCGGCTAAAGTGCGGATAAAGTTTGGGATTCTTCTAATTTATTCAGTCGTTTTGAATTTTTGGTCAAGCGCTTCGGTTAAAATCTGAGAAACATTAATGCCAGTTTGTTTTGCCCAATCGTTCAAGTATTGAGGAATGGTCACATTGCGACGAATTCGTTTTGTGTTTTTTGTTTCATGTTCTTCAATTGGAATCATGATGACATTTTCACCCTCAACTAAATGAGTGTGTTTCATATCAGATGGTTCGGGCATTTCGTCTTGAGCCATAATTGCTTTTTCTGCCTTTTCAGTTGCTTGAACTAATGTGTCACCCTCAATTAGCATTCCTGGGAAATCTGGGATTAGTAATTCTACAGAGCCATTTCGACCCGAAAAAATAGCTGGATAAATTTTCATACACATTCTCCTTTTCGTCGGAACTAAATTTTCTATAATGTGTATTATACATACATGAATATTATAAGTAAAGCCATATGATAATCATAAATCTAAACTCGATAAACAAGCTTAATAACTTCACAGACGACGGGATCATTTGTGGAAAACTGACGATCATATTTGTTCATTTGAGCTGCAAATTTATTTTTGCTACGCTCTTGCCAATCTTCAAGTGTGCGTTTACCTTCAGCTTCATTGTAAGCATGTTCTGCTGAAACACGGAAAAATGGAACCAATTCAGAAACAACTGTTTCAATAATTCCCACAGCATGCATGTCGGCATTTAAAAGAACGGCATAATCGCCTACTTGGGGGATTGGTTCGTCTTTAGAAGAATAGTAAGCAAGTGGTTTGGATGTGGCAATTTTGTCACCAGCCAGAATTTTATCGGTGAGTTCACTAACCTCTTTTGAATTGGATTGTTCACCAAACCAACGCGTTTGAAAAGTCTTATTGGTAAGCTGATGAGATTTTGCAAAATCTGTCCAAATTTTTTCTGCACTAATAGCCATGATAGTTAGTCCCCATTTCATTATTTAATGACTGTAGTGTAGCACTTTGAAGATGGGAAGTGAACGAATTTTGTTTGTGAAACGCCATAAATGTAAGCCTTTTATATTTTGTAAAAAATTAAGTTATCCGATAAATCATGAATTGGATTTCTAAACGAAGTAATTCATTTTTGGTATAATGAGCTTAGAAGTAGTTTGGGAGGGATGGTAGTGAAGAAAGAACGAATTTTAAACGTTGAGGGCAGTGTGAATTTTCGTGAACTTGGCGGATATTCAACCAAAGATGGAAAATCCATCAAATGGCAAAAGCTTTTACGTTCTGGTGATCTAAGTAGGTTGACGGATGAAGCTGTGCAGAATTTGAACGATTACGGTCTTCACTATGATATCGATTTACGTTCTCCTTCAGAAGCTGGATGGCTACAGGATCGTTTACCTAATGACGTAATTTATCGTTCATATCCGGTTTATCCAATTGCCAAAAGTGAAACTTCTGACCTACCTGAATTGCCAAATGACTCAACGACAAGCGACTATTCTCATCCCTATGCTTTGATGATTATGAATCCGCAAAGTCAGTTAGCATTTCGAATGATGTTTCAAGATATGCTAGCTAATTCAGATTCAAAAAAGTCGTTGCTTTTTCATTGTGCAGCCGGAAAAGATCGTACTGGAGTTGCGGGATTCTTAATTTTAACTGCGTTGGGAGTCGATTACCCGCTGATTAAACAGGATTACATTTTAACGAACGTTGTTTACAGTACAATGGATCAAGACAGTTTACGAAAACAACTGAAAAATGACAAAGCTGAAAACTTTGTTAATAAAATGAATTCGGTTTTTCAGGTGCAAGGAGATACTTTAGACATCGCCAGACAGGCTATTTTGGATAATTATGGCGATTATGAAACTTACTTTAAACAGGCAATGAAACTTTCCAAGGCTGATTTAGATGATTTAAAAGCGATTTACTTAGAATAAAGAGGCTAATCATGGAAAAACAGCGAGTTTTACCGATCAAATCGGGATTGAATTTTCGCGAGTTGGGTGGTTATTCAACGAAAGATGGAAAGACGATTAAGTGGCAAAAGCTTTTGCGGTCAGGGTATTTGTCAGTGCTCACAAAAGAGGACAAACATTATCTTAGTGATTATGGGTTACGTTATGACGTTGATTTGCGTTCGGATTATGAGATTTCACGAAATCCCGATCCTCATATTCCAGAAATGGTGCAGGTAACGGCTTCAGTTTATCCATTTACAACTCAGCAACCATCAAGTATTAAACGATGGCTGAAACACCTGTTCCATAAAGAAACGCACGAACCAAGCATGCTTTCGGATCCATATCAACTGATGGTTCTTGATAACCATGCTCAGACGGCGTTTAAAAAATTATTCCAGGTTTTGCTAAAAAATGATCAACCAGATGAATCAGTTGTCTTCCACTGTTCAGCGGGTAAGGATCGAACGGGAATTGCGGCGTTTTTAGTTTTAAGTGCCCTTGGGGTTCCTCAAGAAACAATTGAAAATGATTATTTACTTTCAAATCAAGTTCTCTTTGGAAAAATGCCGTCATTAAAATCAGCTACAGCTACAAAAAATACGGCACTTGACCGCATGAACCAGGCTAGAAATGTGAATCTGCAAAGCCTTCATTTGGCTGAACAGGCAATTGAAACTTCATACCAGGGGATAACTAATTATCTTCATGAAGCGATGAATTTGTCTGACGAAGATTTAAATCAATTAAAAGAGCTTTATACAGAACAGAAAAAAGTTTGACAACAGATATCCTGTGTCAAACTTTTTTATTGTTTATAGAAATGCTAATAAAACTACGGCAAGTAGAAATGCCACGCCGAGGAATGCAGCTGAAACAGCTTCCCAGCGGTTAGCACCTTTCATGTCCATTCGTAATCTGAATAAAACACTAAATGCCAAGATAAGAATTAATGTTTTTTCAATGGATGAATAGTTACTCCCATTTTGGAAGTAACCTGTAAACCAGCCTACCACGCAAGCGATGATGACGATAATGGCAAGGATGAAATCTGACCAATATTTTGTCCGCACACTTAACACTTCCCCATGTTTTTTATTATTTCCATACTACCTTATTTAGTGATTAAATAGCAATGAAAGCAAAAAAAGAAACCCAACCACGAATGGCTGGGTTCTTTTATATAGGGGAGTAGGTTGTTATCATGAAAAACAATGAAATATAGTAACTTTGGAGGAGTATGCTAATTTCATATAGATAAAGTTGATTGGCTTTTATCTATATTTATATAGTACCTTGGATATATGAATTTTTTGTGACGAAAGATTTAAAGGTTTATTAACTCCAATTATTTATCAATTCGCCAAGCTTTAAACTTTAGGTTCGAATGGCGTAAACAGCCTACGTGCTAAGGGGTGAGCATTCCATAAAATGAAAGGGCTAACAAAAAATGAACTTTTTTATAAAAAAGCATAGACAAAACTAATTGTTTAGTTTATAGTTGTCCTTATAGAGATGATAAGAAAAAACAAAGGAGAACTTTGCTTATGGATAAGATAACAGTTTTATGGGGACCAAGTTGTGGTTCAGCACGACGCGCATGTCACTGGTTAGATACTCAAGAGTTGACTTATGATAAAGTTAACGTTGTTTCAACGGCGATTACCTTGGACACCTTAAAAAAGGTTTTATCACTCACTGAGTATGGTGCCGAAGAAATCATTTCTGAGAGATCAAAGATTTTTAAAAAATTTGGTCGCGAGTATATTGATTCATTGACGATTAGTGAGCTGCATAGATTGTTAGTAAATTATCCTAGTCTAATTAAAAAACCAATTATTTTTACACATAATAAATTACAAGTTGGATTTAATGAAGATGAAATTCGGAGTTTTATTCCAAGAGAAACCCGCCGCGTTTCGTTTGCACAGATGTTAAATATTTTGCATGATGCTTAGATATTTTGAATAAGAAAATAAAGGCTTCCCAGAAACTGGTTTAATCCAGTTTCTGGGAAGCTTTTGTGTGACACCAATAAAATTTGCTATGGTTTACTTTGAATATTTATCAATAAACTGTTGAATTTTGGTTTGGTAGGCTTGGGGATTTATCCAGAAGCTTTCAGCATGGGAAGCATTTGGAACAATCCAAATTTCTTTAGGATCAGGGCAAGCCTCGAAACTTTCGTCGACCATGTAGGTGGGAACGTAAATATCTTTTTCACCATGGATAAATAAAAATGGTCTGGTATTTTTACGTAACTGCCGTATAGATGAAACATCGTCAATGGAAAAGCCCATCCGATGATGATTAATTGCATTAATCAGAGGAACAAAAATTTTGCTCGGTAAATTAAATTGTTCTTTTAATAGATAAGAAAGTTCATCTCGTAAACTTGAATAACCACAATCAGAGATCATAAGCTTGACTTGAGGTGGTAAATTTTCACCACTAGTCATTTGAATTGTTGCGCCACCCATGCTGACGCCAAACATAATAATTTGTGAATCCGCGCCAATTCGACTAACTACAGAGTTGGCCCAATCGACAAAGTCTAGGCGGTCGATCCAACCGAAATTAATATAGTCGCCGGAACTCCTGCCATGGGCACGATCATCAGGCAACAGAACGTTGTATCCCATGTCATAAAACATTTTGGCGTAATTAGACATGGTCTCACCGTTGCCTTTATATCCGTGAGCAATGATGACCGTTTTTTTTGAATCCAGTTTGGCGGCTGGAATAAACGTAGCTTCTACGCGATTTTCCAAATCATCAGCATGTAGCGTCCAGTGATGAGTGGGAATGTTATGAAACCAATTGACATAATTATAGTATTCATCGGCATATTTTTGTTTATCGGCCGAAGTTTCGGGGACGTAATCCACTCGGCGAAACGCATAATCGTATAGCCTGGCACTAGCTGCGGTAATTCCAGTAATTCCTAATGCTAAAGGTGCAACAAGCCCGAAGCCGATTAAATTTTTTCTCTTCATCAAATCACCATCCTTAATTAGTTTTAAACATTATTCTAGATAAATATGACGTAAATCCTGAATATCAGAGTCTGAGAGGTGTAAGTATTCATGAAGGTATGCGGCCATATCACCAGATGTTTTTTCAATTTGATCCATTGCAGTGTTATAAAATGAAATTTGAACACTTTGCAGGTCGCGCATACTTTGAATAAACGCCGATGAGGCACCCTGGAGCTTTAAAGTTTTTGTGAGCATTATTTGTTGTTGCTGGATGACCTTGTTTGTTAAAAGATAATCAGCTTTAATTGTGTCTTCATTTACACCTAATGCGTTTAAAAAGAAGACTGCTCCCATCCCGGTTCGGTCTTTTCCTGCAGTACAGTGGAATAATAAGGTACTTTTTTCACCATCATTTTCGAGAAGAACATCGAAAAAACTTCGATAGGCCTTTTGTGAATGCGGGTTCGTGATGATATCTTTGTAAGCATGTTGCATTTGGAGACGGCCAGTTGTAGGATCAGTATCCATTTTTCGTTGCAAACGTTCTGTTTGCTTGGAGTTTTGCGTTTCATCCGTGGAAAAAACGGGAATGAATAAATATTTTGCCTGGTCAGGGATCCGATCTGGTGAGGTTGCTTTTTCCTCTGGAGAACGGAAATCTACATCATATTTTAGACCGTAGTCGTTTAAATAAGCGATATCTGCATCTGTTAAATCTGCGAGCTTTCCAGAACGAATAATTTTATGCCATTTAATTGTTTTGCCAGCAATTGTTTCGTAGCCACCAAGTTCTCTAAAGTTGCCACCCTTTTGTAACTGCAGTATCCGCGATCTCACCATGATAAATCCTCCCGTATCTTTATTTAACGTATAACCTATATAAAAAATGATAGCACAGTCCAGTTTTTCTTCCTATTAAATTTACTTAAACATTTAAATGATGTTTAAGCGTTGTAAAAACATGTTGGTCGGCCCACCCTGTAACAGCCCCTTGTAAAATAAATGCTAACACTGTTCCGAGACCGACAGCGTGAATTTGATGAGTCATTATAAATGTCAGTAAAATGATTGAAATGGCAGGGATGTAGCTGATCCACTGGGCTTTAGCTGCCCGGCCGTGCATAAATCTAAAGCGCACAATGTATGTAAGGTCATCATTGGGATGTAAAACAATATTTGCCCGTTGATAGATTGATACAGCGATCCCGATGCCTACGATGCCGAGAGCGTCGGCTAAAATACGAATCCATAAGGGAAGAGTTAAGAACCCATGCGCATCCAAATTAGTGCTAATTGTTCCCACTAAATAGGAAAAGGGGATCATAAACACTAAATTGCCGAGCATTCGGTGCCAATCAAAATGTTGGAGTAACAAAGCATTGGCCAAGATTACAGCGAGTCCCTCCACAAATAAAACATTTGATAAGGGGAAATTCAGCCAACTACTTAAATTAACAGATGAGGCTGTCCAAAGTGCACTACCACAGTGGCTAGCGACAGTTAAGGCATTTGAAAATGAATTTAAAATGATGGAAATAACAAAGAAAAAGAGTCGTTTCTTAAAATCTGCGTGTTTATCCACAATGGGACTTCCTTTTTTAAATCAGATAAAGGTTGAAATTATAAAATCGCACCCCATTCCAGGCCAAGTGAGCCGTAGAACGGTAATTAACCTAATTTTGGTGAACTAAATCGTTTAATATCAGTAACTGAAGTCATTTTCGTGCTTTCAACCTTTAGGAATCAGTATGTATAATTATTATCCTACGATATCCGTTAATTAGAGCGGTTTAAACTGTTAACTATTTTTGTAAGGCACTTCGTTTATCATAGAATATTTTTCAGAAAGATGCCAAATATTTTTAACGCTTACAAATTTGCTCTATAATAAAACTATTACTTGACAGGAGGGTATATTTTGGCAAAATTAACAAAGTTAACAGATACTTATGAATTAAATAATGGAACAAAGATTCCCATTGTGGGTTTTGGAACTTGGCAAACGCCAGATGGTGATGTTGCGGAGAAGTCAGTTGAAGAGGCTTTAGCAGCTGGTTATCGTCATATTGATACTGCCTTTGCTTACGGAAACGAACAAAGTGTTGGCAAAGGAATTAAGGACAGTGGTGTTGCTCGGGATCAGCTTTGGGTAACTTCTAAACTAGATGGTAAGGATCACGGCTATGAAAATACAAAGAGGGCCGTTGATAAATCTTTGACTAATTTAGGATTAGATTATCTTGATATGTTCTTGATCCATTGGCTAAATCCAATTGCTTATCGGGATACATGGGAACAAACAAATGCTGATACTTGGCGCGCAATGGAAGAAGCGCAAAAAGCTGGCAAAATTCGTGCAATCGGTGTTTCAAATTTCCGTCCTAAGCATTTAGATGCCCTATTAAAAACAGCTACAGTTGTTCCTCAGGTTAACCAAATTTTCCTTAACCCAAGTGATTTACAGCCAGAAGTTGTGAAGTATGATGATGATCATAATATTTTGTCTGAGGCATATAGTCCACTAGGTACTGGAAAGATCTTTGGCGTTTCTGAATTAAAGACAATGAGTGAAAAGTATCATAAGACAGTTGCTCAAGTCGTTTTGCGTTGGTCTTTACAACATGGATTCTTACCATTACCAAAGTCTGTGCATAATGAACGGATCATTGAAAATACAAAGTTATTTGATTTTGAAATTGATGATGCCGACATGAAGAAGATTGATGGTTTACGTGGACTTGCAGGTTTAGCTACAGATCCAGACACGATTACTTGGTAATATAAATACGAAATAATGCCTGATTCATTTTTTGAATCAGGCATTATTTGTATTATTTTTAATTAAACTTCTTCAGGAGCTTTTTTCAAGACGTTGTTTTTCTTCAAAGTTTCGTATATTCGTTTGCAATCAGTGGAGTTACCACGTAATTCGTAGTTATCTAAATAATCAAATCCATAATCGCGGGCGTAGCGTTTGGCAGTTAAACAATATTGTAAACCGAAATTTCGATTACCGCTTCCAATGACACCAAGGCATAACTTACGGTTGTTCTTATAAGCGATATATTCGCCTAAAACATTCGTCATAAGTTCTTTGACGCCGTTATCGACGCCATTGCCACCGTCAAGATAAGTCGGTACAAAGGCAAAATACGGATGGCGTTCGGTCTCAAAATCTGTTTCTTCGGAGATTTCTTTTAAAGTGATAAGGGGATTAGTAGCATCCTTAGAATGTTGTTTTTTGGCATAGTCTTGAAGATCCTGCGTAAAAGAGCGTGTATTTCCAGCAATAGAAATGTATAAAATATTAATAATTGACATAATGGGACCCCCTTGAATACGATTATTTTTATTGGAGAACTTTAATGACATTGTACCACTTAAATTTTTATGAAAATAGTTTTCTTAAAATTATGAAACCGTTTTAATAAAGTAGTAAACTAAACCTATAGCGCATTAAATTGAAAAAGAATTGAGGTCATTATTTTGGAACCCTATATTATATTTATGGACATTGACGGGACGTTAATTTCACACAATCAAAACGTTTCCTTGATGACCAAAAAAGTAATTGAACAGTTGCAACAAAAAGGATTTATTTTTTATATTGCTACCGGGCGGATGTTGTCCTTGGCACAGGTGATTCAAAAGCGAATTAATCCCAAAGTCGAAATAATTGCCTCAAATGGTTCCGTTTATCAAAAAGGACATCATTTACATCAGGATCATTTGGGCTGGAAGGCGATTAGTACTGTTTATGATGTCACAATGGAATTAGGATTGTCGACTAACTTTTTTAGTACGGATCGAACGTTCTACACAAAAAATAAGCCGTGGGATTTAAGTCGGCTAGCCAGAATGCGGGTTATGCAGGATGGGGCCGGTAAGTTTGAGGATGTGCATGATCGTGATCATTTGAATGAAGTAAGTGACCAAATTATTAATGGTATTGTGATTGCTCAGGGTCAATTGGATAAATTAGCCATTGCTCGGAAAAAGTTATTGGAAGCAGATGTGTTGAATGTTTCGTCTTCAAGCTCGGATAATATTGAGTTGATTCCAAAACGAATTGACAAGGCCAGCGCGGTAAGAGCAATTACAAACCAGTATGGCATTCCGGTGGACCATACGATTGCGTTTGGAAATGATAAAAATGATTTAGGTATGTTGAAGGCTGTGGGGACGGGCGTTGCGATGGGCAATAGTGCGGATGAGATAAAGACCCAGGCGGATGTAGTGACAGAAACAAGTGAAGATGATGGATTGCCCAAGTATTTGAAGAGAAGGTTCTTAGATTAGTGGGCGAGACAAAGCGTTAAAAGTCAAAATATAACTGTCCTGGAGCGGGATCGCATCCCGCGGGAAGGATAGTTATATTTTGACTTTTGCTTTGTCGAGCCGTCCTCAAAAAAGCAGAAAAGAGATGGGCCCACAAGTAAACGGAATCGCAATCCCGCGGGAAGGATAGTTATATTTTGACTTCTGCTTTGTCGAGCCGTCCTCAGAAGAAAAAATTGGTTTAAAAAAAGAGTAGATTGAATTTTCATTCACAGTCTACTCTTTTCATATACTTTAGCCATTCGCGTTTAAACGTTTGGTTTCCGCATCTTCTTTTAATTTCTTGAATTCATTATCTGAAATACTTGTGACGTGGAACCAATCAATATGGGCATTTTCGTTATCTAATACTTCAAAGTTGTAGCGATCAATTCGAACCTGGTCATGAACTTGGATATTTGGATGGTGATCAATGACGTATCCGCCAATGGTTACGACGTCTTCACCTTCAAATCCAGGAACATCAATGCCAAAGTAGCGCTCAAAATCATACATTGTAGTTTTACCGCTAACTCGGTAAGACCCATCGGATTCTTTATGAATATAGTCGCCAGAAACATCGTCGACCTCATCACTAATGGTACCAAAGACCTCTTCGTAGATATCTTTATCTGTGATAATGCCACTAGTACCACCATATTCATCAACGACAACTGAAATGGGGGTCTGCTTTTTTAGCATTCTTTGGAGGACATCCTGGATAAGCACAGTTTCCGGCACGGTAATGATGTTTCTGAGGAGCTTGCTGACTTTAACCTTGCCGTCCACACGACTTTGACGAACGAGATCGTAATTGTAAACATAACCTAAAATTTTATCTTTATCATTATTTGCAACAACCGGAAAACGGCTAAACCGCTTCTGTAAATAAACTCGTAAAGCTTCATCCACCGTTACATCGACGTTTAAAACAACCAATTGCGTACGATCAATCATAATGTCTTTAGCCACTTTATCATTAAAATCGAATGCTCGTTGCATGTAGACGTAATCATTCTGGTCTAGTTCACCACCAGTAACTGAATTTTTAGATAAGCTCAGAATTTCAGCCTGAGAGAGAACTTCATTATTTTCTTCAGCAGGTTCCATACCCATTAATTTAACAATCCCGTTGGCTGAAGTATTTAGTAGCCAGACAAATGGATAGAATATGGTATGAAACCAGTGCAATGGATTTACAAGTCTCATTAAAACTTTTAAGGGAATATCAATACTAATATTCTTTGGAACGATTTCTGTGATGACAACTTCTAAATAAGTTAAAAGAAGGACCCCAATAATTGCACCAATAGCATGAAGTGAAGCCTGATTAATTAAATGTGTAGAACCGAAAAACTTAATAATAAAATATTCGACGTATGACTCACCAATCCAACCTAGGATAATCCCGCAGACTGAGGTTCCAACCTGTGTGGTAGAAAGGTACTCATTTAAATTCGAAACCATGTGGATTGCTCGATTAATCTTTTTGAGCCGTCCACCAACTGCTGTTTCTTTTGCTTCTTCCAAGGCACTTAATCGGCTTTCGACAAGTGCAAATTCAGCAGCGACAAAAAAATATGCCATGATGAAGGTAATCAAAATAATAATAGTATCGCTGATTATCTGACCGCTGTCCAAGGACCATTCCCCATTTCTTTTGTAATTACATTATCTTTATATTATAGCGCGTCTCATGGTAAAAATCTTTTAAATTAGTCAATGATATCAGTTAATTTGCAATGATTATGAAAAATAGATATGAAAATTCTATGAATATTTTCGTTCTTCTTATAAAACTGATAAGTATTCTTTGACTTTCAGCTCATAATTGGATATGATACTACTTACAAAAGATAATTCGAAATAATAGGAGGAAATTTAAATTATGACAAAAGGTTCTGCTTCTGATAGCACTGACTATGGTGGGGAAATTGAAAAGAGTAAACCTCCTCACGCGTTTATAACTCAGACAACGGATCAACTCTTGGCCCAGGATCATATTTCGCTTGATCAGGGTCTAACAAGTGAGAAAGCCCAGGAACGATTGGAACAAGATGGGCCCAACTCGTTGGTCCAAAAGAAGCAAAGTAAGTGGGTCCGCTTTTTCAAACAGTTCAATAACAGTATTACCTATATTCTTATTGTGGCCGCGGTTGCGACTTTTATATTACGAGAATATTCAGATTCAATTGTAATTGGATTGGTTGTAATTGTGAATGCACTGATTGGATATTTTCAAGAGAGCAAGGCTTCTGACGCCATTGACAATATTAAACAGATGCTGCAAGTTTCTGCAACGGTGATTAGAGATGGCAAACGAGATGATATTGAAGCCGAAAACTTAGTTGTGGGTGACTTAGTTTTTCTTGAGGCCGGTGATAACGTGCCGGCTGATCTTCGAATCTTAACTGCTGATAATTTAAAAATTCAGGAATCTTCTTTAACTGGAGAAACTGATTCTGTTTTAAAAAATGACGAGCCGCTAACTGACCCAAAGACACCTTTAGGGGATCGTTTAAATATGGCTTATGCCTCAACTGCCGTTACAAATGGTAGTGGGCTTGGAATTGTAACTGCAACTGGTGCAAACAGTGAAATTGGTAAAATCAACGCCAGCATGGAGAGTGTGAAAACCAAAACGACCCCACTGATGCAAGAAATTAATGGGTTAGGTAAATATATTTCTTATGCGATTGTGGCTGTAGCCGTCTTATTGGCTATTTATGGCCTGATTACACGAGTTTATTCGGTTTCCGCGTTGATGGTCGCTGTAATCACAATGGTGGTTGGATCGCTTCCAGAAGGTTTACCAGCTAGTACTTCGGTGGTCTTGGCAATGGGCGTTCAAAAGATGACGAAACAAAATGCAATTGTCAAAACCCTGCCGGCTGTGGAAACACTTGGTTCAGTTGATGTAATTAATACTGATAAAACCGGAACATTAACGAAAAACGAAATGACAATTGACACGCTGATTACTCAAAATGGTAGATATGAAGTGACTGGAACTGGGTATACACCAACTGGTCATATCACGATGAATGGACAACCAATTTCTGTGGGCCATGACGAAGATCTTGATCGTTTAATGGTTGCTGGCCATGAAGCTAATGATACCCGTCTTATTGAGGAAGATGGTAAGTGGGAAATTAATGGTGAACCTACAGATGGTGCATTTTTAACCCTGTATCATAAAGTATTTGAAAAAAATGAGCCCGATTTAGTGGAAATAGACAAAATTCCATTTGATTCAGAATACCGATACATTGCCAAACTGGATGAAGATTCAGATGGACAACGGGTTATTTTGGTAAAGGGCTCGCCTGATAAAATTTTCACAATGGCCAAACAAGCGGATAGTAGTTTTGATATTCCTGATTGGACAAACCGAGTGTCCCAATTGGCAAGGGATGGCGAACGAGTGGTAGCCCTAGGTTATCGTAAAGTCTCCAATGATGTGCATGAACTGACGCCAGAAATAATGGCTGAAGGGGTGCATTTTCTAGGGATTGCTGGGATTATTGATCCGCCTAGAGAAGAAACTATTGTGGCATTGAAAGAAATGCGTGAAGCCGGAATCAAAGTCAAAATGATTACGGGTGATCACCCTGAAACTGCGTCTGCCATTGCTAAAAAGCTTGGTTTGGATGGAAATATTGCCGCAATCACTGGTGCTGAAATTGATGAACTTTCAGATGAAAAATTGAAAGAAGTTATCCAAGATTATAACGTCTTTGCGCGAACCACGCCGATGAATAAGCTACGAATTGTAGAAGCTTATCAGGCTAATGGATTGGTAACGGCAATGACTGGTGATGGGGTTAATGATGCGCCCGCTTTGAAAAAAGCTGACATTGGGATTGCGATGGGAATTAAGGGAACTGATGTTGCAAAAGAAGCTGCTGATATGGTTTTAGCGGATGATAACTTTGCGACATTGACGACCGCCATTAAAGAGGGGCGTCATGTTTATGATAATATCAAGAAAACGATTCGTTTCTTATTACCAACTAGTTTTGCTGAAGGGCTAATCGTCCTAATTTCTATTATGTTCCAGCAAGAATTACCATTAGTTCCAACGCAGTTACTATGGATTAACATGGTTTCTGCCGTTACAATTCAATTTGCCTTCCTGTTTGAACCGGCTGAAGAAGGGATTATGAAGCGAATGCCGCGGAAGAGTAATCAATCCTTCTTGAATCGAAAAGATGTTTGGCAAATTGTGTACGTGGCAATTTTGATTGCTGGTCTTGGTATCGGGGCTTTCAACTGGCTAACAATGCAAGGCTTTAGTTCTACAGTGGCAAGTACCGTAACCTTAAATGTAATTGTGTTTGGAAAAATATTTTATCTCTTTAATATCCGGACACCTAAACCGGCTCTTTCCAAAGATGTTTTGCGTAATAAGATGGCCTTTGTCATAATCGGGATCTTACTGATATTGCAGGCTGGAATTACCTATTTACCATTTATGCAGGAAATCTTTAGTACTGCAAGCTTAGACGCATCGCTTTGGATAATACCAGTGATTGCCGGGATTATAGTTTTAATTGTGACAGAGATTGATAAGGCCTTTGGATTACGACACCGCCTGCATTTAGCCACCTCACGAAATTAAAAATAAAGGGGTTTCACTTAACCATTTTTAAAAGTGGTGCTAAGATGAGGTTGTAAAAATAATTAAGGAGATCTCAAAAATGGCAAAAGATGACAAAGTTAAAGTTGAAACAGACGCCGAACAGATTGCAAAAATCGACTTCGACAAAGAAGATGTGAAACAAGCAGCTGATATGATCGAGGAAAAGGGTTTTGTTACTCGAAATGATTTTCCTGATTTGAAAGACCGTTTGTGGAGCGAAGGATTCTATGAAAAAATCGAAGATGAATTTCATCAACGTGATAATGAGAATCCATATATTTTCTTTGAACGTTTTGACTTCGTTGGTGGTGCCATTGAATCAATTATCTTCGACATGGACCAAGTAAAAACTCGAGAAAAAGCATTACACGTTTTAGGCGACGCTTTGGACTTGAAGGTTCAAGACAAACCTAATGAGACTCATAAAATGGTTACTTACTAAAAAATAAATGATTAACAATAGCATCTTTAAGTTGAGTGAAAATTCAACCTAAAGATGTTTTTTTATTTTACAGGGTTTAAAAACTCATGAAATAAAACGTTGATATAAAGGCTTTTTAAGACTGCAGTTTAGCACTCTTCAATAAAGAGTGCTAAATTCTTGCATTCATTCCCAGAAGGTCATACTATATAAATGTACCAAGAAATGAGGTACAAAAAATAATATTAAAAGGAGTCTTGAATTATGGCTAACGAGTTAAGAAATACAGATTTTGATGATTTTGCACCATTTGATTTTTATGATAATTTTGGGAAGAATTTCTTCAAGTCAATGACCCAGGGTAGCTCGATGAAGACAGACATCCGTGAAAACGAAAAAGATTATGAAGTTTCCGCAGAACTACCAGGTCTTAAAAAAGAAAACATTTCTTTGAATTACGACAACGATACACTGACAATTGAAGGCAAGCATAACGTTAACAAGGAAAAGAAAGACGAAAAGGGTAATTTGATTCGTCAAGAACGTAGTTTCAGTAATACGTCACGTCAGTTCTATCTACCAGATATCGATCGTGATAAGATCAGCGCTTCATACGATGGTGGGGTTTTGAAAATTACTTTGCCAAAGAGTGAAAGTAAATTAGAGAGTGGCAAGCAAATTCCAATTAACTAAAATTGAATAGATATTAAAAAAGTCATGGCAAATTTTGTCATGACTTTTTTAGATCTTGGTTTATTTTTGATATTCTTCGATTGTTTTGGCAAAGTGAAACATATCGGTTGGCTCACCTTTTAAATTTTTTTCTATCCAATGTTCGATTAAACGATAATGGTTTTTTCGTAGAATGTGTTGTGAAAGAATATCGATCTTGCTCGTATAGACGCTTAATTTTTGTAATTTTAAAACAGTGAAAGCATACTGTTCAATTTCAGGAAAAACTTCACTTATCACACCTTTTCCTTGAAATTTAGGTAAGATATCGTAGCCTACTTCAGCTTCTGTTTTTTCTTGATTGAATCCCCAGATAGAAATACCGCCCAAATGGTTTTTCGTATGATCAGAAATTAACCAATAATTGACAATGCCTGCATCAATTTTGCTCAATAATTGGGTTAAAAATTTGGCAGTTTCTTGTCGGCTTTTATCAGGAATTCGGCCTTCACTATGGGCAATTTCGATATTACTCCGGTATCGGAATAGGATATCAACATCTGATTGAACAGGAAAATGCAATTCATAATTTTTTGTTTGCAGATTTTTCATTACTTTTCACCCGTAAATTGCAAGAACAAGTTAGCCACCCCGCAGGCGAAGTTGCGGGGCACATATCAGAATATCTATTGAAGCTTAGAACAAATAGTTAAGCAATGTGAGCTCTGCGAGCACGCGCTGCTTCAATCTGAAAAGCTTTTTCAGGTGCTTGGTACTTTAAGATACGTCGTGGTAGTTGGTTGAGACGGTCTTCAACGATAGCAACAGTCTTAGGACTGACTGTATCTAGTGAATACCCCTTAGGTAAATAACGCCTAATCATGCGGTTATGAGTTTCATTGGTTCCTCGTTCAGAAGAACTATATGGATGGGCATAATAAATATCGGCAACGCCAGTAAAAGCTTCCTCCAAGGCTGTGAACTCCGTTCCATTGTCAGCAGTAACAGATTTGATCAGATCACCAAACTCAGCACAAATCCCTTTAATGGCATAGGCTACTGAGTCAGCATCTTTGCCTTCAATCAAACGAATAAAGTCAAAACGGGTTTTACGTTCAGTGAAGGTCAATAGCACACACTCATGACCACTACGTTTACCAACCACGGTATCAATTTCAAAGTGGCCAAATTCACTGCGCTTATCGACACATTCAGGCCGTTCCTCGATACTTTTACCAATTAAACGTCGATGTTTATGCGACCAGTGATGTTTCGTACGCCGCTTGGTTTTCTCAAGTAAATCAAGATTGCGAATTTCTAATAATTGCGCATCGATATAGTTATAGAGGGTCTTAGTGCAGACCATCTCTGTACGCTTGAACAAACGGTGTTTGTGGGCGAAGCCAACTGCGGCATCAGGTGACCAATGATCTTGATGGAAATGGTCATCAAAGTAGGCTAGAAAGTTAGTAATGGATTTGAAATTTAAAGGCCGATGACAGCGTTGACGATTTGTTTGATAATGAATTTGAGCTGTATCAGGTGCATAGACATTAAAATACTGTTCTTTACCATTAACTTTCTTTACCTGTTGAATACAGCCGCGTTTGAGCTCATTGTTGATAGTTTGATGACAAACGCCAATTTCGGCCGCAATTTGACGAGCAGATTTACCTGCAGCAAGTAGTCCGGCAATTTTTCCTCGTTCAATCTGTGCTAAATGATGACCCTTTAAGTGAGATATGGTAAGCTGTTCTTGCGCCAAGACGAAAACCTCTTTCATTGTTTGTGTAGGAACTTCAATGATACCTGATTTTTCGTCTTGGTGTCTTTATTTGACCACTTTTACAAGGTGGCTAACTTGATTATAAAATCTGCGATTACTTTTCACCTAATATTTTTGAATTTTATTTTTGTTAGAATTGCGTATGGTAGCAATTCTAATGATTCTTTTTCCCCTAATGATATCGGTAAAGTGAATAAATTAAAAGCTGTTTTTAGAAGTGAGTTTGATACATACAGTAAAAAGATTAGATCAGGTATTTAATAAATCAAATGCATTAAAACAGTCAAGTCTATGCAACCGATAACAAATTAATTCTGTTTTAGATTGAAAGGTGGTAAGCTGATAGATGAATGGTTATAAATTTATTTATAGGAGTGATATTTTTGAAACAAATTACAATTGGTGGCAAAAAAGTTTCTAACGTGGCATTAGGAATTATGCGAATGGATGCGTTGGATACAGATGCTGCAACTAAAGTAATTGAAACAGCTGTTGATAATGGCGTGAACTTTATTGATACTGCTGATATTTATGGTGGTGGGAAATCAGATCTTGTGTTTCAAAAAGTCTTGGACAAATCATCAGTGAGCCGAGATGACTTATGGATTCAATCTAAAGTGGGAATTCGTAACAGCAATGATGATGGGTCAGGTAAACCTTACGGAAATCGGTATGATTTCTCTAAACAACATATTATTGATGCAGTTAATCATGAATTACAGAGTTTAAAGTTAGATTATTTGGATTCTGTATTACTTCATCGTCCAGATCCTTTGATGGAACTGAATGAAGTGGCAGAAGCTTTTGATGAATTGCAAACAGCAGGCAAAGTTCGTCATTTTGGTGTTTCTAATTTCAATCCAATGCAATTTGACATGTTACAAGGAGCAGTTTCACAGAAGTTGATGTTTAATCAATTGCAATTTGGAATTATGCACAGTAATATGATTGACTTTGGGATGCATACGAATATGCAAGATGCCCATAGCATAGATCATGATGGTCAATTCATTGAATATTCTCGAATTCATGACATTGTGATTCAAGCTTGGTCACCTTATCAATGGGGTAATTTCAATGGTCCATTTATTGATAACCCTAAGTTCCCTGAATTAAATAAAAAGATGCAGGCATTAGCTGATCAGTATGGAGTGACCAAAAACGCCATTGCAACAGCATGGATTTTGCGTCATCCGGCTAAATTCCAAGTATTAGTGGGTTCAATGAATCCACAACATATTAAGGAATCATTGGCAGGTAGTGATGTCGAAATGACAGGACAAGAATGGTACGACATTTACTACGCAGCTGGAAATGATATGCCATAGAAGCAGTGGGTGAAGAAGAGCGTTAAAAAGAGTCATAATAAGCGCGACGAAAGCGGGGAGAATTCCCGCAGTAGTCGTGCTTATTATGACTCTTTTGCGATTCTGAACCGTGCTAAAAAGTCCTGGCCCAGATTAATACGCAACCTGAACCAAGACTTGTTTACATACATTTAATTTGTATCGTATTGGCGAGTGCCAACTAATTGTTTGTGAGTATCGTAAAAACTGACTTTAACTGGGGCACCGTTTTTATCAAGTTGCCATGAACCTTCAGCATTGATATGGTGATTAGGTTTGATTTCGCTAACCGATGAATTCTCTAAGTTATCATCTGTTGTTGCAGCTGTGGAAAAGGGAAGCGACCCCTGTTCAAGGGTCTTAGTGCTGCCATTAACGATTTGAGTTGCCTTAACATATTTATACCAATAATCTGAAGGAACTAATTGAGATTTGCTGGTATTTGTAAATGTGTACTTCAGAATTAATACTTGTTTGTTCTTTGTAGCTGAAGCGGTCACATGATTCTCGGTGATCAAAAATGTACCCTGGGGAGTTTTGAAAGTTTGGTCAGATAAAGTGGCCGTTTTCTTTACAGCTTTTTTCGCTGAAGAGACCTTTTTCTCACTTGAAGAACTTTGCTGACTGGATTTTGAAGTGTTCCCTGAACTACAAGCAGTCAGACTAGTGGCTACTAAGCCGATCATTAAAATTGAAAATACCTTTTTAAAACTTTTCAAAACTGTTTGCTACTCCTTTGTTTGGTTATTAACTGCGCTAATGCTCATACTGATAGTTTTGGGCTTATCTTTTACAATAACAATGGTTCCATTGCCTAAGAAATCCTTTTTGCCACTGTAAGCAAGATCATATTCTTTAGCAACATCTCCAGAGTTCTGTAACCCCATTACATAAATGGTGTCTTCTGTGTAATCATCACTGAAAACAAAAGCAATAACTGGTGAAACCACTAAATCATCAGCCTGCATTTGTTTTAAAGTTTTCCAAAGGCCATCAATTACAGGCTGGGGAATGATTTCTTTGACTTCATCACTCACACGTCGTTTTTTCGTAAGTTCAAACAAAATAAAGTGCCTCTATTCATTAGTATTTTTTTAAGAATAGCACATTTCTACTAGTTACGTCATGAAATTATGCTGATAATGGGCAATCTAGTTATAAAAACTAGCTGATAGTGATATACTAACGGTAACATCTATGGACGAGGTGAATGAAATGAATGAATTGGAAACATATAATCGGTGGTTGAAAACAGTGAGAGAGGTTAAGTTACCTCATTGGGATGAGTTGCCAAATTTTGATTTGTATATGGATCAAGTTGTGGCTCTTTTAAGTGGCTATACAGGTCCGCTGGGAATGGATCCAGTGACCCCCACAATGATTAATAACTATGTAAAACAAAAGGCTGTGGTTGCTCCCACAAAAAAGAAGTACCAGGTCATGCAGGTTGCAGATATTTTATTGATCACGTTATTGAAACAAGCATATCCGATTAATGTGATCCGTTCGGGAATTGATCGAATTACAGCAACGGATTATCCAAAACAGGCATACGATCGGTTTATCGATATTGTAAATCAAAAAATTGCAAGAATTGGTTTGGAACACACAACTACGATGGCCAAGAACTTAGCAGAACAATTGATGCAAGTCACATCAAACATGATTGTGGACCAGGTACAAACGAGTGAGTTGATTCGTTTATTACAAAGATCGGAAGAGCATACACCAACTACTTTGAATAAAAAATAAAGTGAACAAAATGATAATGGGCAATTATAAGTGCGACAAAAGTGGAATTGTCATTCTACTTTGGACCATACTTATAGTTGTCTTTTTGCTTTGATGACTGTGCTTAAAAAACTGAACAAAAACGGTCTAAGCTTAGCATCAACTTTTTCAAATAAAATAAATTTTTACTGAATTACGCTTCAGAAACTGGAACGGACCATTTAATAATTAGATAGGTCCCACAAGAAGCGTAACTCAACCAATTGTGAAATAGTTTGTGAAGAAAGCGATTACTTTTTGTGCTTATTTTCACAAGTGCTCTTTGTGAAAGGATTTGTGTAGTTTCAGATTTTTCACAAGGAAAAACATCAAGCAAGCCGTGATAAACAATGGTACCTATCAATTTTAGGTTATGTAAACGTTAGTGTAAAGTTTTAGTAGGAAAGTGAAAAAAAGTCTTTTCAAAACAAGAGAAGACCGTTAATCTTCTAATTAGGTATAGCAGCCAAAAATTAGGAGGTAACGGTCTTCATGTCTCAAATATTAACAGAAATCATGACAGTTTTAAAGGATAGTAATAATTTATTTGATGCGGAACAAAATTTAATGATGCAGTGTCAGACGTTGATTGCCACTGCCTTAGGCCAGGCGTTAGAAGATCTTGATGATCTTCTAATTGGCGAAACAGAATACCAAGAAATTGTGGGCAAGCGCGAAAGAACTTTGAATTTTATGTGTGGGGCCGTGACTTTCAAACGCCGGTTAGTGAAACTAACTGATAAAAAATATGTATTTCCTTTAGATCGTTATTTGCAGTTAATTCCACGAAGTAGATTTTCACCCTTAATGGTCGAAAAGGTTGCCAAGCTAGCTTCACATAGTGTTTTACGGACAACAGCTTTGGCTGTTAACCTTTTAACCCCACTTTCTATCAGTCATCAGAAAGTTGGTCAACTTTATCAAACAGCAGGTACGCAATGTGAAAAGCAGCGTGAAGAAACCACGTTAGTAACTGTAGCAAAGAAACGTCAAGTTCCTTATTTATATCTAGAAGGTGATGCCTTTTGTGTCGCCATAAAGGCTAAACACCACCATAAGAATATCTTCGTGCACCGACTTCAATTAACGGAAGGCATTACCCAAAATGGCCAGCGCCGACAGACGCTAAACCGGCATGTGTTTACAGGATTAAACCGCCGAGTAGTTTTTAAGCAAGCACAAGATTATTTAAGTCAAAACTATGATTTACAACACACTACGGTGATCACCGGTAGCGATAATGGCAGTGGTTATGAACCATCCTGCTTTGATGAATTAGCAATTGGGGCAAAAAAACATGAACATTTTTTAGATTGTTATCACTTGAATCGAAAAATTCGTAAGCGATTAAGCATGATGCCTAAGAAACTACAAAATATGTTATTTCAGGCTGTTCATAATTGGGATAGTGACCAAATTCAGGTTATTCTTGATACTTGTGAATCAATAGCTAGCGATACAGATAGTCTTGAGTCAATTCAACTTTTACGGCGTTATTTGAAGCGTAATTGGAATTACTTAAAACCAGCTGTTGAGCGCAGCTTAACTGCTGAAAATGTGTGCTTGGGTGGTTGTGAAAGTAACCATCGTCGTTTTACGTACCGATTAAAGCATCAAGGTCGTTCTTGGAGTATACCTGGCTTAAAAGCAATGGTCAATGTGATTACGAGTGAAATTAATGGTCAACTGGAAGCGGCAATGTTAAATGTCCCCGCCGCCTCACCAATAAACGTCAAACCAGTTAACATATCTGCAAGTCATTTTCTTAAGCAACCCTTTACGCAACATCAAGGAATCAAGCATGGTAGTCTTCACCTAGATGCAGCAACCAGTAGTGCTATGGGTAATTTGGTGAAGATTATTTCGTAAAACCTGAATAATAGGTGTAGTGGAGGCGTTGATGAAAGAGTGTGTCGATGTCACTTGGCGATTTATCGCTTAGAGACATGGGAAGACTGGAGAGATCCACTTCTGGCCTGATGAGGGACAGAAGTTAGCTCGCAAGCGACCCACACGGCCCCACATCAGCGCCGGAACGGAACAAAAAGCAGGTAAAAGCTTAAATAAAATCTAATTAGAAGTACAACCTACTAAAACTTGACACATACTATGTAAACAGTACGCATTTACAAACAGATATTTGAAAGCTACAATGAAACTTGTGAAGAGAATAACATACTCATTCTGAGAGGAAGAATAATAATAATATGATTAAAGATTTGGATAATAAGAAGGATGTTGATGAACCACAATTAATGGTCAATGATCTTGTTAAAAAAGCTCATATTGCTTTAGATCGTCTCAGTGTCATGGATCAGGAGCAGATTGACAAAATTGTGCACGCAATGGCAGAAGCTGGATATCATGCTCGTCAAAAGTTAGCCAAGATGGCAGTGGATGAAACTGGTCGTGGTGTGTATGAAGATAAAGTTATTAAAAATCAATTTGCTACAAAAGATATTTATAATTCAATTAAAAATGATAAGACAGTTGGAATTATTAGTGATGACAAAGAAACTGGCATCATGAAAGTTGCTGAACCAGTCGGTGTCATTGCTAGTGCAACCCCAGTAACGAACCCAAGCTCAACCGTTTTTCATAACGCTTTATTAGCAATTAAAACCCGAAACCCAATCGTTTTCGCTTTTCACCCATTTGCACAAAAAACATGTGTTGAAACTGGACGAGTTATTGCAGAAGCAGCTGTAAAAGCTGGTGCTCCTGAGAATAGTGTTCAATGGATCACTAAACCTAGCATGGATGCAACTACTGACCTGATGAATCATGATGGGGTCGCAACGGTTGTGGCTACTGGTGGTGCAGGCATGGTTAAGTCTGCTTATTCAACTGGGAAACCTGCCCTTGGTGTTGGACCCGGTAATGTACCTGTTTACGTCGAAAAAACTGCTGACTTAAAACAATCATTAGATGATATTGTCTTATCAAAAGCATTTGATAATGGGATGATCTGTGCTTCTGAATCTAACATGGTCGTGGATGCTGAAATCTATGCTGATGTTAAAAGTGGTTTAAAAGAACGTGGTGCTTACTTCGTAAAAGATGCTGATATGGAAAACTTTGAGTCAACCGTAATGAATCGGGAAAAGGAATCAGTTAATCTTAAAGTAGCTGGTCAATCCGCTTACAGCATTGCACAATGGGCTGGTATTGAAGATTGCCCTAAGGATGCAAAATTCTTAGTTGCTGAAATGAATGGACTTGGCGGAGAATATATTCTTTCTCACGAAAAATTATCACCTGTTTTAACAATGGTAAAGGCAAAAGATCAAGACGACGCTGTTCATTTAATGAAACGAGGATTAAACCTTGGTGGATTAGGTCATACAGTTGGTTTGCATACCAAAGATGATGCATTGATTAATCGATTTGCATTAGAGATGGATGCTTGCCGAATCTTAATTAACACACCAACTTCACAAGGAGCAATTGGTTATAAATATAATAATGTGACTCCTTCTTTGACTTTAGGCTGTGGATCTTGGGGTAAAAATTCCATTTCACATAACTTAGAGGATTGGGATCTTTTGAATATCAAGACGGTCGCAAAACGTCTACCAAAACTACGTCATGAAGGTTTGGATTTCTAAATAAATTTGTTGAATCAAATAGCGTAACTGTTGTTTTTAAAATTTTTGGAATAACAGTTGCGTTATTTTTTGTTAGTGTAAAGTTTTAGTAGGAAAGTGAAAAAAAGCCTTTTCAAAACACGAGAAGACCGTTAATCTTCTAATTAGGTTGGTAGCCAAAAATTAGGAGGTAACGGTCTTCATGTCTCAAATCTTAACAGAAATCATGACAGTTTTAAAGGATAGTAATAGTTTATTTAATGCGGAACAAGATTTAATGATTCGGTGTCAAGCGTTGATTGCCACTGCTTTAGGTCAAGCACTAGAAGAGTTGGATGATCTTTTAATTGGTGAAACAAAATACCAAGAAATTGTCGGTAAACGCGAAAGAACTTTGAATTTCATGTGTGGGGCCGTAACTTTCAAACGCCGGTTAGTGAAGCTAGCTGATAAAAAGTATGTCTTTCCTTTGGATCGTTATTTGCAGTTAATTCCACGAAGTAGATTTTCACCCTTAATGGTCGAAAAGGTTGCCAAGCTAGCTTCACATAGTGTTTTACGGACAACAGCTTTGGCTGTTAACCTTTTAACCCCACTTTCTATCAGTCATCAAAAAGTTGGTCAACTTTATCAAGCAGCCGGTACGCAATGTGAAAAGCAGCGTGAAGAAACCACATTAGTGAACATCGAAAAGAAACGGCGAGTTCCTTATCTGTATTTGGAAGGCGATGCCTTTTGTGTGGCCTTAAAGGCTAAGCAACACCATAAAAATGTCTTTATTCATCGACTGCAACTAACGGAAGGTATTAGCCAAAATGGCCAGCGCCGACAGACGTTAAACCGACATGTATTTACGGGATTAAACCGGCAAGCAGTTTTTAATCAAGTACAAGATTATCTCGATCAGAATTATGATTTACGAGCAACTACAATGATTACCGGTAGCGATAATGGGAGTGGCTATGAACCATCCTGCTTTGATGAATTAGCGGTTGGGGCCAAAAAACATGAGCACTTTTTAGATCGTTATCACTTGAACCGAAAAATTCGTAGTCGATTAAGCAAGATGCCTAAAATTCTGCAAAGTAAACTATTTCAGGGTGTGCATAATTGGGATAATGATCAAGTTCAAATTGTCCTTGATACGTGTGAGTTCCAAGCCAATGATGCGGATAGTCTGGAAGCAATTCAGCTTTTACGGAGTTACTTGAAACGTAACTGGAATTATTTAAAGCCAGCTGACAAGCGAAGCTTAGCTACCGAAACCGTGTGTTTAGGTGGCTGTGAAAGTAATCATCGACGCTTTACCTATCGGTTAAAACATCAAGGTCGCTCTTGGAGTAAAGCTGGATTGAAGGCGATGATTGCGGTGATTACCAGTGAAATTAACGGGCAATTAGAAACAGCAATGATAAAGATGCCCAATACCTTGCCAATAAGCATCATGCCAGTTAAAGTGGCCGCTAGTTATTTTCTTAAACAGCCTTTTACGCAACATCAAGGAATTAGGCACGGCAGTATTTCATTAGACGCAGCAACTAGCAGTGCTATGGGTAATTTGGTGAAGGCTATTTCATAGGATTTGAATAACAAGTGGAGTGGAGGCGTTGGTGAAAGAGTGTGTCGATGTCACTTAGCGATTTATCGCTTAGAGACATGGGAGACTGGAGAGATCCACTTTTGGCCTGAAGGGCAAGAAGTTAGCTCGTAAGCGACCCACACGGCCCCGCATCAACGCCGGAACGAAACAAAAAGTAGTTAAAAACATAAATAAAATCTAATTAGAGACACTACCTACTAAAACTTGACACATACTTATTTTTTTGAATTATATCGGTAGAGAACGCTTTCTGTTATAATTGAATCAGTTACTTAAATTTGAAAAAAAGGTGGGATTTTATGTATTATTTTTTAAATACAACCATTCCTTTAAATAAATCTGGAATTGAACATGCCCAAATAAAACGGGTGAATTTGTTTAATAATTATGGTGTTGCTAATAAAATTGTGACGCGTAACTTTGAAGTTGATTTGCATCATAATCTTAAAGTTGCAGGAATCGCTGAAAAAAATCATGTGAACTTATTTGAGTTCTTGCAGGGGTCTGGCGATTTTAAGTTCAAAAAGGTGACACCGCGTGACATTAAATTACCACATGGTTGTAAATTAAAGGCTGAAAAAGATCATTATGTGGCGAAAGATTTGAAGAACCGTTTAGCGGTTCGAATTGAGGTCTGGGGCGAGCATGACTCCCAAGTTCAAGCAGTAAATTATTATGATTACGCAGGCAACTTGTTACGCCGTGAGCGCTATGACCATCGAGGTTTTTTGTCAATTGCTGAAATTCATAATCCTCAAGGTGGTGTCAGCAATGAACAAATTTTTTCTCCAGAAGGTAAGTTAGTTTATGAATCCTTTTATTTCAAAGATGGGCAGGGAAAGATTGTTAATTCCTTATTGCGGGTAGTAGATTTTCATGGACAAAATTATGAATTTACTGGTTTAAGAGGGTTACAACGGTTCTTCTTTGATCAGTTAAACAAAGTGGATAACGGCAGAAATGTCTTCATTTCTGATCGTGCAGTAGAAACTGAATGGGCTTTATTACATATGAAAACACCAGCTTATAAGGCTTTGTTTTTGCATAATGCGCACACAGCTCATGCCAATGACCCGATGGATCCTGTTTTGAACAATAATTTTGAGTTTTCCTTAAATAATTTTGCTGATTGGAATGCGGTTATTGATTCTACAGAGCGCCAAACCAAAGATGCCAAATTACGTTTTGATGCCAAGCAAACGCCAATTTACACCATTCCGGTTGGCATTGTGACCAATGAGTTGATGGAAAAACCAAAAGTAGCGTTTAGTGATCGCACACCTGGAAAAATTATTGTGGTTGCCCGCTTGTTCCCAGAAAAACGGCTCGATCATTTGATCAAGGCTTTTGCAATTGTGCACAAACAATTACCACAAACCACGCTTGATTTTTGGGGGTATGGCGATGGTAAAACGGATAAACAATTAAAACAACAAGTAACAGATTTGAAACTTAAAACAGTTGTGAAATTTAAAGGGTATACACCAAATATTGGTGATGTTATGGATCATGCGCAGGTTTCAACATTGACTAGTAACGTTGAAGGTTTTGCGTT
Organism: Pediococcus damnosus; assembly: GCF_001611155.1. Lineage (NCBI taxonomy): Bacteria > Bacillati > Bacillota > Bacilli > Lactobacillales > Lactobacillaceae > Pediococcus > Pediococcus damnosus. The sequence continues at coordinate 525,658 of NZ_CP012294.1, read as the reverse complement.
GGCTGTTTTAGAGGCGCAATCACATGGATTACCAGTTGTCGCTTACGACATTCCTTATGGACCATCTGATATTATTGAAGATGGCTATAGTGGCACATTGGTTAAGCAAGGCGATTATAAGAGCTTCGCCAAAGCTTTAATTGAGCTTTTGGGCGACCAAAAGAAGTTACAAGAATATAGTGACCATGCTTATGTGAGTCGTGAACGGTATAGTGAAAAAGCTATTTGGAAGGCTTGGCAACAATTAGTTGATAATGCTAACCAATTTTTCGATCAAAACCAAGCGAAAGGGACGGTGAAGTAGATGATTTACTTTTTAAATGAGTATTTGATGGGCTTAAACTCCGGCCTTGAATATACTGAAATTAATCGCATTAAACTACTTAAGAATAACCATGTCCCAGCTAAAATTGTGACCCGTGATTATAATCAAGAACTCCATCGTAATATGAAAACATTGGGTGTAGAAGACGATGATATGGTTAATATGTTCGACTATTTCCAGCATGCTGAACACATTGAAACGCCTAAAGTTCTTAAGACCATCGATTTAAACTTGCCAAAGGCTTACGAGATTGATCAAGGAGCTGATTTTAGTCGTGTCACAGATGGTGATCGGGTGGTTGCCGATGTTCATTTTGCTGATGGCACTTATGGTCAAGTCGCCTATGTAAATTACTTTGATGCCTACATGAATATTGCCAAAACCGAGTTTTATGATTGGCGTGGATTTAAGTCAATGGACAAGTACTTTACGCCAACTGGAGCTCCAGTTGCCGAATTTATATTTACTCCTGAGGGCAAACGGGTGTATGAATCATATTACATGAATGATGTGAACGGAAACCCCGTAAATTCTTTGTTGAAGTTAATCGATTATAAAGGTGAGGACTACAATTTCGATAATTTGGACGAGCTATTTACCTTCTTCTTGGATGAATTAAATCGGCGAGATGGCAGTCATCAAACGTTTATTGCGGATCGTCCAGCTCAGACTAATACACCAATGATGAACATGGTTACACTGGCCCACAAATATGTTTCGTTGCCAATTGTGCATGGTGTGGATCCTCATGATCAGGTGCATAGTGCGTTCGATCCAGCCTATGCGACCGTTTTTGGCCCTCGTATCGATGAATTGGATGGTATTATTGTCATGACTCAAGCGCAAAAACGTGATTTGAGTAAACACTTGAATCATCCGCAAACCCCAATTTATGTTATTCCGGGAGCAGTAGTTCTTAATAGTACTCGGAATGAACCGCATGTGTTGTATCGCAATCGTGTTCAGGACCGGTTGTTATTCGTTGGGCGGTTAACACCAGACAAACAGGTTGATCGTTTGATTCGAGCTGTTCAGATTATTAGTCAAAAAATTCCTAGCGTAACGCTAGACATATATGGTTATGGCAGTGCAGAAGATGTCAATGGCCTTAAAAAGTTGGCGCAGGATTTAAAGGTCGATCAGTTGGTTCATTTTAAAGGGTTCGTGTATGATTTGACGACTGTATATAACCAAGCAGGTTTGTTTGTTAGTGCTAGCCGATCGGATGCAATGCCACTTGCGATGGTGGAGGCAATGGCTCATGGGTTACCAGCAGTTGCCTATGCAAGCCATTATGGCCCAAGTGAAATTATTGACGATAAGCAAAATGGCCGTTTGATTGCGGAGGGCGACGAGGATGTTTTTCTCTTTAGCCGGGCTGTAATTGATTTATTGAGTGACCCAGATTTGCTTGCTAAATATAGTGACAAGGCTTATGAGATTGGTGATCGCTATTCAGAAGAACACGTTTTGGCTGATTGGCAATTACTTTTGGAACATGAGAAATAAAATAGTTTAGAATATTAAAACAAGTGCAGCTCAGATTTAATTCTGATGTCACACTCGTTTTTTTGAATACTATTTTAAATAATCATGTCTGAGGTCTTATGGAGCAAATTAATTTTTGGCTATTTTAGATTATTCCGTTAAATCCACAAAGGTTCCGTGAACTAATTTTTTAAGGTCTTGAGCATCAATTTTGACTGAGCGACCAATTTTTCCTGACGAAACAATGATTTCACCCTGTTTTTGAGCAATATCAGCAATATAGATTGGAAAATGCTTGGTTTCATAAATTCCGATTGGGGTGTTGGCACCATGCTCATAGCCCGTGGTTTTGACAAGTTCTTTTAGTGGAATCATGCCAACTTTTTTATTGCCAGAAGCTTTTGCTAATTTTTTATAACTTAAATGTTCATCAATTGGCAATACACCAACAAGCGGACCAGTTTTATTACCAGTTAGTGCCAGTGTTTTATAAATATGGTGTTCATCTTCATCAAGGTGGTCAACTTGAAGCTGTTCAACATCACCTTCCTGTTTTGTGGGGAAAATAAATTGCTCATACTTCATATTAGCTTTATCAAGAATTTTTTCGACTAAGGTTTTATCAATTTTATTTTTCTTATTTTTTTTAGAAATGTTGTTCACCTTCCTAAAGTTCATTTTAGCATAAGTAGATTCTAAAAAGAAAAACCGCAACTATTGGGTATGTGTCAAGTTTTCCTAGGTGCCTTATAATCAACCAAATATTTATACACAATAATTAGTTTGAAAATATTTTTGCCATTGCTCCGATAGGGCTACTTGTTGGGGCATCAACTGGTATTTTACTTGAAAGAACTCCAATATGCTTAGAATGGTGCTTGTTGCTCAGCTGAGCTGAACTCAACGTCTTCAATGATTCCGTAGCGATCTCAATCGTTAGCTCTTGTAACTTTCTTAAACCACCACGTAAGTATTTATCTAGCTTACCGTTTACCCGAGCTTCAATTAATTTCAACATAGCCTCAAGGCCCTTTTCGGACCATACTTTGCCTTGCTTTTTCATTCGATACGTGTACGCTCTGTGTGAGCTTTCAACGGATCCCAATTTGCCGACCCTCATGAAGCCACGATCGTGTGGAGACTTTATAAACTGCCAATTTCTTGCCAAATATTGTCTTAGGACCCTTAGGCTCTCAAGTTCCTTATCAGTTTTAATTTGCGACTCAAATGTATCTAAAATAACGTTTAACTGATTCTGATCATACAGGCTAACGCTCTTAACGGCCTTATCAACCAATGGATTAAATAAACCAAAGGTTTGTTTAATCTTTTTGACAAAGTGATACCGATCGATAGTAAATTCAACTCTTTGAGCACTCGGAACTATTTCTCGCATACTTTTCGGGTTATACCCTGGGCCACCATCACTTGCTGTAAACACGGTCATTTCACTGATTTTATAATACTTCTCAATGTAGTCAGTTACTCGTTTTTGAACCTTTTTTTGATTGATACCAACAAACTCAACTTTGTTTGATCTTGTTCCATCTAATCCTGATTCAAAAACAATGTAATGGTGGACGTCTTGTCTTCGTCGATTAATTTTGTGTATCTCAAAGGCATCGCCTTCAACCACTAAGTTTTCAACTTTTCGTTTCTTAACTAGTTTCTCTTCGGACGATTTTTCTTCTGTCTTCACGGTATCTGCCATGTCTCTGATAATTCGGTCTACTGACCAGGCACTAATATCCGTCTGACTTGCCAGATTGATCATTGCGGCCGTATTTCTCATCGTTGTCGTTTGCCCAATTTTGGCAACGACACTTTTAAAATAAGGTGAAATTCTTTTTCTTTCTTCCAACTGAAGTTGTTCATCCAACGGGAAGTAATAACTTCCATTGGGTCGAAGATAACATCTTCTTTCAAAATTCACGGCGCCAAACATAAACTCAATTGTTCTGGCCTGTCGATTAATGAATGTATTTTCTGCCGGAATTGATGGAACGAGTGTTTCATCTAATTGCCTCAGATATTCAGCTACAACCAGCTGGAATGACTTCCTAAGATGAAGAATTACCTGCTCCTCTAAATCAAATAAACTGTCTAAATTTCCCAATGATTCAATAAAATCTGCTAAAATATACATGAAAGACCTGTATCCTTTCCTTTAATCTTCGTCGATTAAAAGGCTACAGGTCTTTTTCTATATATTCAACTCAAAATGAATATTCCTAGAATTTTATTGACCATCTAGGAAAACCTTACACTAACACTATTGGGATATGCTATAATTTAAGGTATAAATTAATGGCATGACTGAAAGGTGGGAATAAATTGGCTGATTTGTTGTATAAAACGATTTTAAAAGATTTGGAAAAACGAATCTTCAATAATGAATTCCCTGCTAAAAAATTGCCAGACGAACGAATGTTGACTAGTCAATATGGGGTAAGTCGCAGCTCGATTAAACGCGCGTTGAGTGTATTAGCAGACGAAGGAATTGTGTTTAAGAAACGCGGTTCTGGGACTTTTGTGAATCCACTATACTTAAAAAATCGTTCGCTGTTTACCTATGAAGGTTCTAACTTGGGCGTGACAGATAGTATGCGCGCTGACGGACGAAAACCGGGAATTAAAGTGTTAGATTTTTCTGTAATTCCAGCAACAAAAGAAATGCAGACGGATTTATTCCTTGAAGCAGAAGATTTCGTTTATCAGATTCGGCGACTGCGATTGTTGGATGATCAGCCAGTGATGATTGAAACGGGCTATATTCCAATTAAAATTGTGCCAGAGTTATCACGTACAATTGTATCAAAATCAATTTTTAATTATCTGGAAGATAAAAAGAATCAGACGGTCACAAAATCCTTTTTATCGATTGAAGCTCAGCCTTCGACAAAGGAAGACCAAGAGCTTTTAAATTTGACGCCCCAAGAACCAGTGGGGGTCATGTCTGGAATCTTCTTTTTGGATGATGGCACACCATTTGAGCTATCTAACATGCGGCTTCATTACAAGTATATGAAATATAATGCGGTGGTCGAATTAAAATAGTAAGAGGAAGTAGTTAACTAAAATATAGCTAACTGCTTTTTTTTGTGGGTTGCATGATGTAGCGGGCTATCAGTGAATGTAATAGGAGAAAAATTGTAATTATTTAGCAATTAATTTGTTCTAATTAAATTGGACCGTATCAATTTTCAAATTAGTTGACCATGACAAAATATCGGGTTATTATGGTGTATTCGGTAACAAAGCTAAGAAGCTAAATGCTTGAAGGGAGCAATACAATGGCAACTGATTATTCATCAAAAACCTATTTTGAAAATCTTGATAAATTTTGGCGGGCAGCAAATTACCTGTCAGTTGGGCAACTTTATTTAAAAGATAACCCATTATTAAAACGTCCATTGAAAAACGATGATGTAAAGGTCCATCCAATTGGACATTGGGGAACAATTCCTGGTCAAAATTACATTTATGCTCATTTAAATCGAGTTATTAATAAATATAACGTCAATATGTTTTACATTGAAGGTCCTGGTCATGGTGGCCAAGTTATGGTTTCAAATTCTTATTTGGACGGCAGTTATACCGAAGTTTATCCAGAAATTACTCAGGATGAATCAGGAATGCAGAAACTATTTAAACAGTTCTCTTGGCCTGGTGGTGTGGCATCACATGCTGCTCCAGTGACTCCTGGATCAATTCATGAGGGTGGCGAGCTTGGCTATTCCCTTTCGCATGGAACAGGTGCTATTTTGGATAATCCTGATCAAATTGCAGCGGTTGTCGTTGGTGATGGAGAAGCTGAAACAGGTCCACTCGCAACATCTTGGCAATCCAACAAGTTTATTAATCCAATTAATGATGGGGCAGTTTTGCCAATCCTTGATATCAATGGCTATAAACTGAGTAATCCAACTTTATTTAGTCGGATGTCAGATGATAGAATCAGACAGTATTTTGAAGGCTTAAATTGGAATCCAATCTTTGTTGAAGGTAACGACGCCGAAAAGATGGATCCCCAGATGGCTAAGGCAATGGATACTGCGATTGAACAAATTCAAGCGATTCAAAAGAATGCCCGTGAAAATAATGATCCTAGTCTTCCAAGTTGGCCATTGATTGTTTTCCGTTCACCAAAGGGCTGGACTGGTCCAAAAACATGGGATGGTAAAGTGGTTGAAGGAACATTCCGTGCGCATCAAATTCCAATTCCTGTCGATCAAGGAGACATGCAACATGCAGATGCCCTTGTCGATTGGATGAAGTCTTATAAACCAGAAGAATTATTTGATGAAAATGGTAAACTCAAACCGGAGATTGCCGCCATTGCTCCTAAAGGCAATAAAAGAATGGCAGCTAATCCGATTACGAATGGCGGCATTAATCCTAAAGATTTACGCCTACCTGATTTTCGTGATTATGCGGTTGATACTAGTAAACGTGGACAATCTGTCAAACAGGATATGATCATTTGGTCTGATTATCTACGGGATGTCATTAAATTAAATCCAGATAACTTTCGGATGTTTGGTCCGGATGAAACAATGTCGAACCGGCTATACGGATTATTTGAAACGACTAACCGACAGTGGATTGATCCCATTAAAAAGGATTGGGACGAAGATTTAGCTCCCGCTGGTCGAATTTTGGATGCCCAGCTTTCAGAGCATCAGGCTGAAGGATGGCTTGAAGCCTACACATTGACTGGCCGTCACGGGATCTTCACAAGTTATGAAGCCTTCTTACGGGTAGTGGATTCCATGCTGACCCAGCATTTCAAATGGTTACGTAAAGCAAGTGAGTTAAAATGGCGAAAAGATTATCCATCTTTAAATGTGGTTTCAACTTCGACTAGTTTCCAACAAGACCATAATGGCTATACGCATCAAGATCCCGGTATTTTGACGCATATGGCTGAAAAGAAACCAGAATTTGTGCGTGAGTATTTACCTGCTGACGCTAACTCGTTACTGGCGGTCAGTCCACTAATTATGAATGATCGGGAAAAGATTAATATTTTGGTTACTTCAAAGCAATTACGTCCCCAATTCTATTCAATTGAGGAAGCTGAAGTATTAGCGAAAAATGGACTTGGCATTATTGATTGGGCAAGTACCGATCAGAATGCTAAACCAGATATTATTTTTGCTGCAGCTGGAACTGAACCAAATCTGGAGAGCTTGGCTGCCATTGATATCTTGCACGATCATTTTCCTGATCTAAAGATTCGCTTTATCAATGTTATCGACTTATTGAAATTGCAAAGTCCAAAGGTTAATCCACGTGGATTGTCTGATGAAGAATTTGATCACTACTTTACAAAAGATACCCCAATAATCTTTGCTTTTCATGGTTACGAAGATCTTGTCAAATCTATCTTCTTTGATCGTCATAACCATAATGTTCATGTGCATGGTTATCGGGAGAATGGTGATATTACCACGCCATTTGATATGCGAGTAGTTAACCAGCTCGACCGTTTCGACTTATCAAAAGAAGCCATTATGGCAGTTCCAAAATATGCTGAAAGTGGAGCTGAATTTATTCAGAAGATGGATAATAAATTGGCCGAACATTATCAATATATTCGTGATCATGGTGATGACCTTCCAGAAATTAGAGATTGGACTTGGAAAGACTTGAAATAAATAATTTTAAGGCTATTCAAAATTATAGAAAAGCATAAAAATAATTTGGACAACAAAAGGGCGAAAATCAATTTTGATTTTCGTCCTTTTTTGAGTGAATCTAATTAATTCTCAAAAAATCCTTGTTTTTTTAAAACGGCCAATATTTGGAATCGCTTTTTAGGACTAACCTGCATGTCATGCAAAATGTGATGCCGGTAAGTTTCGGAACGATTGTTAGATCCACGCTGGGCATAGTAATCATGGATGGTTTGATCATAATCGTCTAGTAACTTTTGATCAGGTTCTTGATAATAGTTTTCAAAATGAACGGTCTTTAATGGCAGCCGTGGTTTCAAATCCGGTTTTTCATCGGGATATCCAATGGCGATTCCAAATACAGGAAAGGTTAATTTTGGCAAATGGAGGAGATCAATAACTTGTTGGGCATCATTTAGAATGCTACCTAAAATGACTGCTCCGAGACCCATACTTTCAGCAGCGGTCACAATGCTTTGACCAGCAAGCGCCGCGTCGTCAAAAGCAGCCAAGCTTCGATCACCATCATGAAGAAGCTGTGTACTAACTTTTGCCTCTTGACCAATAAATTCGTTTCGATGTTGGTCAGCGATCATAATAAACAGATGGCCACTACTTTTTGTGAATGGGTAAGTGGTGATTTCAGCGAGTTGTTTCTTCAGCTCGGGATCAGTCACACTGATTACGCTAAACTGTTGCATAAACATACTTGAAGAAGTGCGCTGGGCGGCATTTAATAGGGCCTGGATAGTATCTTGGGGTACTGGTTGATTTTTGAAATGGCGAATGGAACGGTGGTGCGTAAGTAAATGTAACGTTTCGTTGTTTTGCAAAATGATAATCTTCTTTCTATAAAACTAAAGTTTAAAAGTGAAAATAATCCGGAATCGGTGCAGTTACACATTTGGTTTGATTCGAGAATGGCAGTGGAAAGCCAATTTTCCAAGAATGTAAAGCTAGTCGTTCTCCCGGGTGATATTGAGGATTATACAACGGATCGCCAATCACAGGGTGTCCTAAACTCGCAAAATGGACCCGAATTTGATGGGTACGACCCGTTTGTAATTGAATTTCTAGCAAGGATTGGTGATCTGATTCTTTAAGAACTTTAAATTTGGTGACGGCCATGGCAGCTTGTGTGCCATTCACCACGCGTTGCCGTTTGTCGTATAGTGTTTCACCAATCGGTAGTGAAATTGTGCCATGTGCGTGCTGAAATTTACCTTGGACAACGGCCAAATAGGTTCGCTGCACCACTTTGGTTTTAATGAAACGATTATAAATAGGAATTAAAACGGGATTTTTTACTACTAGAATGGCACCACTCGTTTGTTGGTCCAAACGGTGAACATTATAAGGATGGCCATCTTTATTTTGTAAATAAGCAGCGAGGTGGTTCATTAAACTGCCAGTTTCATTAGGTTGATTGGAATGAGTTTTTACTCCCGCAGCTTTGTTGGCAATGATAAGGTCATTCGTTTCAAACAAAATTTGCAAATTCGCAGTACTATCCGGTAAGAAGCTCGGAGTGGGGGTTGAAAAGTTATGTGAGTCGAAGGTCAGTTCAATTTGATCATTTGGGACCAAAATGGTGTTCATAGGTTGATAATGATGATTCACCAAGACGGTTTTTTCCGTACGCAAAAAATGAACTTCCTTTTTGGAAAGGGCCCAATTTTTTTGAAGAAGCTGTCGTAAGGAAGTTTGTTGAAAATTATCTGGTAGGATGCGAGTATAAGTCCATTTCATAAAAATCACCCCAATACAAAAGGGCCATGCAAACCATTGTTTGTTGGCCCTTTAGTTTTGTAATTCTAAAGTTATTTAATTTCTTTTTCAGGTTTTACAACTAAAACATCGCAAACGGCATTTCGACTGACATAAGTAGCTACGGAGCCAACCATCAAACGTTCTAAGGCATTTAATCCGGTTGAACCAATCATAATTAATTCATTATGGTGATCCTTTGGAAACTCAGTTGCAATGACTGGTTTGGGGTTACCAAAACGAACATGGACACTTACGTCTTTTACGCCAGCATCTTCAGCTTGTTTCTTCAGTTCCGCTAAACGTTTTTGGACATCTTCTGATAGTTTATAGATAACGTCGCCACTAACGGCGCCCCCATATGTGTCACTAAATTGGTTAACTTCAAGAACATTTAGAATATCAAGATGGGTGTCATTCCGTTTGGCAACTTCAATTGCCTTTTTTAAAACGGTATCTGTAACCTTTGAGCCATCAATTGGAGCTAAAATGTTTTTATATTGTTGTAACATGTTGCTCACCTTCCATTTCGTATGGGTTCCTATGAATACTATATCATTTTTTGAGAGAAATGTAAGTGTTTTAGTTCAAAGTGAATGGAACAAATCGTTAAGGGCCATGAAAATAGGCGAGGTGGAAGCGGGATCGTATCCCGCTGGTAACCTTGTCTATTTTCATGACCCTGATTTGTGGAATTGTCCTAAGGCTCAGCGGAAAATTGCAGAACGGTGATGCGACGGAGGCGGGATCGCAATCCCATTGTAGTCGTGTCTATATTTATATCTCTGGTTTACCGAGCTGTCCTAGAATCTACAGGAAATAAAAAAGTGGTGCGAGGTGGAAGCGGGATCGTATCCCGCTGCGAGTTCTTGCGGCAGAACTGTGCCACAAGAATCGACAACGACCGAAGGAAAGAAGATTTTTGGCACGAAAATCATCAATAATCCGGAGTAGTAGTAACCTTGTTTATTTTCATGGCTCTGATTTGTGGAATTGTCCTAAGGCTCAGCGAAAAAAATTCCCCGGAACGGAAGGTAAAAGTTAAGAGTGAGCAAAAATACATTAACTAGAACTAATTGTTATACTTTTAGAAAGAATACGGTTACAATGTAGTTATGGATGATGGCGATACAAATACCGCCAGTAATTTTAAGGCGTCAGGCTAATTTCGATTAGTTTGGCGTTTTTTCTTGTTGAAATATAAATGTAGTTGTAACTTTTTATTGAGATGTTACACTATGTAAGTAAGCTTTAACCAATATTAGGACGGTGGTCAAATTGAAAATTAACTCAAGTGATTTACTTGAAAGTATTACAGGCGAAAAGATTGAAAGAGAAACATTTAAGATTACCAGTACAAAACTAAAAAAAGATCCTAATAATGCTTTAACTCCGGTTTTTAGTTATTTACAAAAGAGCCTAAAGAAACCGACTGCAGTGGAAGCCACGGTTACAATTAAAAAGGATGTTTTGTGTAAGTTTCAAACGAACATTATTAATTTACCCTACAATTATCCAAATAAAATAGAGCAATTAACAAATGCTGATACGGAATATGATCTTCAACTTTATGCAATTTTTGAAGCAGAAGATATTAATGCTTCTCATTTAAGAATTGATTTAATGGGAACAGTGGATGATTTTTTGGCCGGGGATGCAGATGTTTATAAAAATATTTCGGACTGGATGAAGTTACAATTTGAAAAATTAGAGCCAGATAAAACAAAACAGGAGTAAAGGTGTCTATGAGTCGTTTAGTTAAAATGTTATCCATGGCTGCGGTGCTGTTTCTCGCTGTTTTTTTAATCAGTTTGCGATTCCATCCAGCAGCCACTAATACGAAACAACAGAATTCTAATCAAGTTTCTGTTTCTAATTTGCCAAAGGAAAAGAAAACAAATTCGAAATCAAAGGCGAAAAAGAAACAGAAACGACCAGCTTATATGCGGGCCGTTAATTGGAAAAAGTCATCTGAAACTAAAGATTATCCAGACTTAAAGAAATATAAAAACGTCTGGATAAAAGTATCGATTGCCAAACAACGAGTTTATATTTTTAATAATAAAACCCGTTTATATACTATGTATGCGTCTACAGGTTCCAAGAGTTCCCCGACACCAACTGGGACTTATCATATTCAGGCTGAACGGGGGACCTTCTTTTATAATGCGAAGTCAAAGGAAGGTGCTAAGTATTATGTTTCGTGGAAGGATCATGGCGTTTACCTATTTCACACAGTTCCAACTAATGCGAAGGGGCAGTTTATTGTGAAAGAGGCCAAAAGGCTTGGTAAAGAGGCTAATTCGCACGGTTGTATAAGGTTAGCTGTTCCAGATGCTAAATGGTTGTATAACAATGTTCAAGAGGGGACAAAGGTTGTAATTCATTAGGAGTTAAGTCATGAAAAATAAAATTCGCGTATTTTTAAACAAAAAAAGAAAATGGTATTAAGATGCCGGAATCAGCATTCTGAGCCTTTTTCTCCTTTTAATTTTATATCGTCTTATCGGATACTTATTTACAAGAATTGTTTTTTTGAGTTGGCCTAAAATTATCAGTGTAACGGTTTTTTATGTGGTGATTCTGGTTGCTTGGCATAGTTGGGAGATTTATCAGGCAAAACACTAAGCCAATCTATTTTTGAAAGAGTAGTTGGAATATTTTTTTGACTAAACCTGGCAAAATTGCTAATAATAAGAAAATGAGGCTGAAATATTTTTGGACAAATGGCGTTGATCCTAAATAAAATCCAGCTAAACAGCAAGCACCAACCCAGATTAAAGCGCCAAGAAAATTTAGTTTGTTGAATTTTCGGAGACTCATATCAGAATTACCTGCGATGATGGGTACAAACAAGCCAATGAATGGAATGAAACGAGACAACAATAATGAGCTCTTTTCATTTCGATCAAAATATTGCTGAGTCTTTTCCATTTGATCTGACGACTGAATTTCTCGTGATAATTTGGAACGTTCATTTAAGGTTGCGCCCTGATGATACTTTATGTCGGCACCAATGGTCGCGGCGGCTAAAAAGACAATGAATAACCACACAACATTTAAGTATGAGTGCGGACTAGCAGCAATGGTGCTGGTTAAGAACAGTACTGATTGTCCTGGTAAAAATGAAAAAATGACAAAAGCTGTTTCCAAAAAAATCCAAATAAATAAGAATAAATAAATCCAACCGTTTAATCTATCGGCTATTGGTACGATATAAGCCAATGGGTGTAATAAGAAATTAATGACTTCATTTAACATGATGGAACTCCATTCCCGTAAAAAGCTACCTTAATCATATAATGAAAATGCGTAAAAGACTAGGGTTGTGTTTGGAAGATAATGTTTGGTTAGTTATATGTGTGGCTAATTAAAGTTAGTCTCTTACGGTTAGTTACGATAATTAAACGTAAGTATACTTAATGTATTAATTTACCAATAGAAGAGTTCTTAATAATAATTACAGATGACATCTATCAATATTTAAAAGGCACTATGCTTACTGGAGTAGTTGGACACTTTGAAATTCAGCAAACATTTGGATTTAAGTCGGCAAGACTACGTAAAAAAACGAAAAGCTATCCAACTTACTCGTAAAATAATTTATCAGTGAAATAAAAATATATAAACTATGTCGGCGTACCCAATTCGAGTGTTTAAATAATTATGTGTAAATGATTCATTGAAAAAGGGAAGCCTCTCCCTTATGATAGTTAGCGTCTAAACAAACATCACAGGAGGCTTCCCCATGAATCAGTTTACCAAAGAAATCGTCACAGCACTAGCGCAGCGTCAGGATCTAGATATTATTTTCAAAGATCAACTAGAAACGGCCGTTAATGAGCTATTACAAAATGAACTTTCTGCATTTTTAGGTTATGAGCCCTATGATAGGAATGGCTTCAATTCAGGAAATTCTCGTAATGGCCACTACACGAGAACCTTTAATACAAAATATGGCGAATTGAATCTTACGATTCCCCGTGATCGAAACGGAGAATTTGTTAACCACACATTACCAGCCTATCAACGACGAACAGACCAGTTAGAACAAACCATCATTCAGCTTTATCAAAAGGGAATTACCACTCATGAGATCGCCGATCTGATGGAAAAAATGTATGGTTCCTATTACACGCCACAGACAGTTTCCAATCTAACTAAGGTAGTTAACGAACAAGTTGAAGCTTTCAAGAATCGAACGTTATCAGAACGGTACGCTGTCGTTTATTTAGATGCCACATATCTTCCCTTGCGACGTGACACAGTTGCCAAAGAAGCAGTTCATATTGCGATTGGCATTCAACCTAATGGTCATAAGGAAGTGCTGTCTTACAAGATAGCTCCGACAGAATCTAGTTCTGTGTGGTCTGAAGTATTAGCTGATTTGAAGGATCGTGGCGTACAACAAACCTTACTTTTTGTGGCCGATGGATTGGTTGGCCTCGAAACTGCCGTTGGTAAATATTATCCAAACGCCGTTATTCAGCAATGCCTAGTTCATGTAAGTCGTAATATTTCGCATCATGTACGGGTTCATGACCGTAAAGCTGTGTTAAATGATTTTAAGTTAATTCATCAAGCAACCAATAAACGAATGGCTGAGCACAGCTTAGCCAACTTTGTTGACCATTGGCGCAAAAGATATCCCAAAGTTACGCAAGCTTTATTAAAGAACCAGAAATTACTGGTATTTTTTAATTTTCCACCGGCTATCCGGTCTAGTATTTATAGTACCAATCTTATCGAATCATTTAACAAAAAATTTAAGCGACAAACAAAGAAACGTGAACAATTTCCCAACGAAGAATCTTTGGAAAGAACCTTAATGACTGTAATTCTTGATTACAATGACAAATTTGGGCGACGAACACATAAAGGGTTCAACCTAGTTCAAGACACTTTAGAATCAATGTTTTAGTTCAAAAGTGAGAGGCTTTTTCATTTACACATAAAATTTGACACTCTCCCCAATTCAACGCAGTTTTTGTTCATTAAATTTCAACTATTTTATAATTATCTTTATTAATGATGCTATGTGTCACATTTCCCTTGCATGATAATGAAAGGGTACAAAAAAAGAGCTATTACGAACCTACGAATAACCCTTTGTATCTTTTTAATAGTCTTTGCATAGCAAAACTAATATTCAGCATAATTAACATTTTTTGTTCCCTTTGGATCAATTGTAATTTTTGTATCCTTATTAACCTTGGTTACAAAAGCACCCTGATCATCATCATACAGGCCACCAAAGTATGTACCGTCAATCTTGGGAGAATGATATGGATTACCATCATATCCACATCTGTCGCCTTCCCAGATACCCCGGTATCCATCTGAGTTAAGCTCATCACTACGGCCGTCACTACCATCAAGCAGGTTACTAAATGTAATTTCTAGGTCATTACCATCTATACCTTCTTGAAAATTAGTTACCACTGGTGTGGAGGGCACCTTTATTTTGGCTTTTGCTAAAGCACTTCGATTAGATTGATAATCGCTTTTTGCCATTGCAATAACTTGTGCATCACTTTTCTTTGCCACATCTTTAATTGTACGAACTGTGCCCTTAAGTTTTGGATCACCGTTGGGGCTTTCATTCATACCATCAGTATATGGTACATACGAATAATCAGTTAATTTTCCATTCTTGGAAACTAATATTTCATCTATAATATACTTAGAATTTAGCTTGTTAGCGTCATATAAAGTCTGCTCTGCCATATACCAGACGTATGTCTTGTTTGAATTGATTGCTTTTGCTATGGCAAACTTGTTTGGAACAAATGAACCTTGCTGTGTAATAGATACTCTATTTTTTTTGCTACTACTGGAACTAGTTGAACATCCAGCTAATAACAAGATTCCCACTCCTGCAATAACCGTATCTATAACGAGTTGTTTAATTCTCATTTTTCACTCCTCCAAATATAATTGTAAAACCTGTTTTAACATACAGCGATTATATCAATACTAGATGACATAATGTGTCATTAGAAAAATTAAATTAGTAAATACTATTCACACAGTGAGGTAGAAAAAATTGGACAAAAAATTATTCAAAGTCATGAATAGTTTTCTTGATAGGCGTTAAATTTGGCATTTCATTGTGTTACATATGTTAGTGTAAAGTTTTAGTAGGAAAGTGAAAAAAAGCCTTTTCAAAACACGAGAAGACCGTTAATCTTCTAATTAGGTTGGTAGCCAAAAATTAGGAGGTAACGGTCTTCATGTCTCAAATCTTAACAGAAATCATGACAGTTTTAAAGGATAGTAATAGTTTATTTAATGCGGAACAAGATTTAATGATTCGGTGTCAAGCGTTGATTGCCACTGCTTTAGGTCAAGCACTAGAAGAGTTGGATGATCTTTTAATTGGTGAAACAAAATACCAAGAAATTGTCGGTAAACGCGAAAGAACTTTGAATTTCATGTGTGGGGCCGTAACTTTCAAACGCCGGTTAGTGAAGCTAGCTGATAAAAAGTATGTCTTTCCTTTGGATCGTTATTTGCAGTTAATTCCACGAAGTAGATTTTCACCCTTAATGGTCGAAAAGGTTGCCAAGCTAGCTTCACATAGTGTTTTACGGACAACAGCTTTGGCTGTTAACCTTTTAACCCCACTTTCTATCAGTCATCAAAAAGTTGGTCAACTTTATCAAGCAGCCGGTACGCAATGTGAAAAGCAGCGTGAAGAAACCACATTAGTGAACATCGAAAAGAAACGGCGAGTTCCTTATCTGTATTTGGAAGGCGATGCCTTTTGTGTGGCCTTAAAGGCTAAGCAACACCATAAAAATGTCTTTATTCATCGACTGCAACTAACGGAAGGTATTAGCCAAAATGGCCAGCGCCGACAGACGTTAAACCGACATGTATTTACGGGATTAAACCGGCAAGCAGTTTTTAATCAAGTACAAGATTATCTCGATCAGAATTATGATTTACGAGCAACTACAATGATTACCGGTAGCGATAATGGGAGTGGCTATGAACCATCCTGCTTTGATGAATTAGCGGTTGGGGCCAAAAAACATGAGCACTTTTTAGATCGTTATCACTTGAACCGAAAAATTCGTAGTCGATTAAGCAAGATGCCTAAAATTCTGCAAAGTAAACTATTTCAGGGTGTGCATAATTGGGATAATGATCAAGTTCAAATTGTCCTTGATACGTGTGAGTTCCAAGCCAATGATGCGGATAGTCTGGAAGCAATTCAGCTTTTACGGAGTTACTTGAAACGTAACTGGAATTATTTAAAGCCAGCTGACAAGCGAAGCTTAGCTACCGAAACCGTGTGTTTAGGTGGCTGTGAAAGTAATCATCGACGCTTTACCTATCGGTTAAAACATCAAGGTCGCTCTTGGAGTAAAGCTGGATTGAAGGCGATGATTGCGGTGATTACCAGTGAAATTAACGGGCAATTAGAAACAGCAATGATAAAGATGCCCAATACCTTGCCAATAAGCATCATGCCAGTTAAAGTGGCCGCTAGTTATTTTCTTAAACAGCCTTTTACGCAACATCAAGGAATTAGGCACGGCAGTATTTCATTAGACGCAGCAACTAGCAGTGCTATGGGTAATTTGGTGAAGGCTATTTCATAGGATTTGAATAACAAGTGGAGTGGAGGCGTTGGTGAAAGAGTGTGTCGATGTCACTTAGCGATTTATCGCTTAGAGACATGGGAGACTGGAGAGATCCACTTTTGGCCTGAAGGGCAAGAAGTTAGCTCGTAAGCGACCCACACGGCCCCGCATCAACGCCGGAACGAAACAAAAAGTAGTTAAAAACATAAATAAAATCTAATTAGAGACACTACCTACTAAAACTTGACACATATGTTACATATGATTGTGTTTGCAAAAACGATAAACTGTGGTATTATAAATTTATGCGATGAGTCGAGTAAAAACCAGATAACTTCGGTTATTTCACTTACGAGTGGCTAGTGGTTTGCTTGGAACGGGATACTTTTCTTCCACCGGATTGTGTGGCGTATCTGATTGAACATGTGTGAACCGTGCGAGATCTATTTGAGAAATCAAGTACCGTTCAAAAAAGGTTGAGACATTAGTCTCAGCCTTTTTTTACGCCCTTTTATTGGATTAAGTAGACTTGATCATGAACTAAATCAAAATGAGAAAAATGGTGATTCAGTGTTTCAGTAGCCTTTGGCTTAACATAGTGTGCCCCTTGCCAAAATGGCTTGCTACCAGAACTACCTAGTTTTTCACCGATACATATGAGGATGACGTCAGGGTTAGTTTGGCGCATTTCTTGCAACAGTTGCCAATCAATTGGAATCCCATCAGGTGACCAGGACATAATGACAAACTTAACTTGATCTTGATATTTTTTCCAGGCTGCTAAAGCATCAAGCTTTTCAATTTTTGTGGCCGAGTGTTTTCCAGTTTCATTTTCTGCAATCCAACCTTTGCTGTCAGTCGCAAAAACTGGCTGTTTTAGTTCTTGTAAGCCTGCAGATATCGTGCCATTGCCGGCCATCACTTCAAGAGTTGGGGCACCATTGAGAAACTGTGCTAGATCTTTAATAAAGGGTGCGGAAATGTAAGCCCACATACCATAACGATCTTCTAAATAATCGCGATATGTTCGCAACAACTTATCTAGTTTTGGTAAAGCTGCTGAGTACTTATTCCACAATTTATCACCGGTAGAATCACCCATTGGATATTTTTTCAGAATGGTTTGAAAAATTGTGTCTTGAAAATCATCTGGAATTTGCAGTAAAGGCAATGATTGCGGAAGTAAATTCTGTGAAATTAAGCGATCACTCTCCAAAACGTTATGGGTTAAAAAAGTAACTTGGGGAAATTCTTGAAATAAGTCATCAAATTTTTTTATTTGTTGAATATAATCTGGTTCTTGCTCTTGTTTCTTGCCAATCCTGGCTTGATGCCGGAGCTTTTTTAATTTTTTAGAATTCAAACTATCAATCCATTCTGATTTTTTCGACCGCGGGGTAAGCTTATTTTTTATTGTCGTCTAGACCTAAGTCTAATTCTTCTTGTTGATCGTTTTCGTCGTGAATTGTACGACGCTTCTTACCATGCAAGTAACCTTCAATTAATTGAAATAAACCATAACGGTCTTCACTAGTAAGAAGCTTATGGTTGAAGGAAAGTTGTTTACCAGATAAGAATAGTTTTCCAAGGTCATATTCATCGTGGTCAGATTTTCCACTCAAATAATCCATGGTGACATCAAAATATTCGGCTAATTTCCGGATCTCAATATAAGAAGGCGTTCGAACGCCACGTTCCCAGTTGCCGATTTGAGAAGAAGTATTTGCCCGTTCATCAGATCCGGGATATTGTTTATTTAAATCCGCTGCCAATTGTTCCAAAGTGATGTTTTGGCCATGACGGAGTGCACGAAGTCTTTCAGAAAACATATGATTACTCCCTTTCTGTTATGTCAATTTTAGCATAACCACGCGCCGTTAAGTGAATTGAGTGGTGAATTTTGTCTTTTTTAGGTGAGACAGTTCTTTATATGTGTCACACCTGGATAAAAAAACGTTCAAGATGGGTAAAATAGGAGCCTCATAATGATTAGCGTAGATCACAGAGTTAGATATTTTATGTAAATTAAGGAATTGCAGAAGAATGTAAAGAAAAGCGTTATACTTTTCAAATCTAAGTGTGAGGGATGAGATTAGTGAAAAAGTTTTGGAAATGGTTTTTAATTATAATTGCTGCTTTAGTGGTGATCGATATTGGGGCGGCTTCGTATTTTTATCATGTGGCTGTAGTTCCTGGGCATAAAGATTTTTTGAGTAGTACAACGACTTTGAAGAAAAGTGATCCACTGTATCAGCAGAAGAGTTGGTATCAAAGGGTTCATAAACAAGTTTGGCATGAAAATTCTGCAACGGACAATTTAAAACTTGATGCTTATTACATTCCGGCGGCCCGTAAAAGTACCAAAACGGCGGTGATTGCCCATGGCTTTATGGATGACAAAACAAAAATGGGTGCTTCAGCGGCCATGTTTCATAAGATGGGCTATAACGTTTTAGTCCCAGATGATCGTGGTCAGGGGGATAGTCAAGGAAATTATATTGGTTTCGGTTGGCCTGATCGACTAGATTACATAAAATGGATGAACCTGTTACTTAAGCGCAATGGCCAGAATCAACAACTTGTCATGTATGGAGTCAGTATGGGTGGCGCCACAACGATGATGGTAAGTGGTGAGAAGAATGTTCCTAAGCAATTAAAAGCGTATGTTGAAGATTGCGGATACACGTCAGTTAATGACGAAATTACGTATGAGGCCAAAACGATGTACCATTTGCCATACTGGCCGCTCGTCCCATCTGTTAGTGGCATTACGCAGTTACGCGCTGGCTATAACTTTAAAGAGGCGAGTGCATTAAAGCAGGTGGCTAAAAATCATCGACCGATGCTGTTTATTCATGGAAGTAAGGATAAGTTTGTGCCGACAAGGATGGTTTATCCATTATATCGGGCGGATAAGGGGCCAAAACAACTTTTGATTGTAAAGGGTGCAGCTCACGCAAAATCGATGGCGACACAGCCAAAACTGTACACTAAAACAGTGGAAAAGTTCTTAGCTCAATATGTTAAATAGATAATTAAAATAGGATTGAAACTAGAAGACTTGTACGTATTCTTAGTTTCAATCCTATTTGTATTTTAATCATAAAGTTCATCATTTTGCATATAAACAAGTTCATCATTTGAAATCTGCTCATACAGAGCACTCGCAAGTTCCCTGGTAATTTTGTTTTCACTCAACTGATTTTGAACGAAGTTATATTCAAATTGAAATGCATTAATAAATAGTTCTTCTTGAATCTCATTGCTGTCACTATTATTTTGATAGCGGCGCTGACGTTCTCGATAATAACGTTGCACAATTGAGATGTCAGTTTTACTTTCCTTGTTAACTTTAGGGCTTCGTAGGTATTTAAAAATTTCTTGAGAGGTTTCGTCCTCAATTTGGGCAAGAAGTTCACGTCTACTCTTAAACTTTTTGGATAATGCTGGATTATGGGCAAATTGTTGCTGACGATTTTTAAGCTTTTTACCATGAGTAATTCGTTTGATGGTATAAACAAAACGATAAGAAATTTGAAGCCAGATACTGCGAAGAAGACTATTATCTAAATGAAAATCTCGGGTAAACATTGTGCGTTGATAGAGACGTCGATCTTTTTCGGTAATGTCACCATTCGCAACCATATCAGTGAGAACTTCATTCTCCACATCCCGGGTCTGAGCAAACAGCTGTTTTAAAATTCGTCTGTTCTTAACAACTTCGGGCCGATTTTGGCTATGAATCGTTGCAATTACGGCCTGAGTTTCTAGTGGGTTTTGGTTTAAATCTTTGATCTTTTTAATGGTGTAATTGATCATTTGTTTACGAGTTCTCTTGACGTCTGCTTGTGAGAAAGGCTGTTTTTGTTTTGGAAGCAAAATGGGCAAGATAATCGTTGGAACTAACATACTCAAAACGATTACCACGGCTGCAATGTATAAAATGTCATTTCGATAAGGAAATGTCACCCCGTGAAAGGTTAATGGTAACGAGAAGGCCATCGCTAATGTAATGGTTCCGTGAATGCCGCTAAGCGCGATAATCCAAGAGTTGGTATTCTTGTACGCAGGACGAACCCGAACCGTCGCTAAGCCGAAGCGAACCCATAGGTAACGTAAGACAGTCATGATGACATAAAGTAAGGCTGCTAATCCGGTTAAAAACAACAAAAACATGTTATTTCGATAGGAAATGTCAGAAATAACGGTTGGCAGCGAAACACCAAGTAAAACAAACACAAAACCATTTAAATTGTCGGCAAGGACTTCCCAAGTGGTATTTCCAACGACTTGAAGTTTGGTGGAGGTTAGGCGTAAACGGCCTTGCTGGACACCATGGACCAGCCCAGCGGCCACAACTGCTAAGATTCCAGAAACGTGAATGGCTTCGGCAACAAAGTAGACCAAAAATGGTGTTAATATACCAAGCGTTACAATGACTGAAGAATTATCCATTCGATGATTAATTAAAAATGTTCGTAAAGAAACTAATAAGCTTCCAAGAACAAGGCCCAAGAAAAGCCCACCGATAAAGACATATAAGAAATCAAAAAAGCCATATGTAAAAGAAAACTTTCCTGTGGTAAATGCTTGTAAAGCTAAGTCGAAGATCACGATTCCAGATGCATCATTAAAAAGAGATTCGTTTTTTAAAGTTTCCATAGCCTGTTCAGGCATTGCAATGTTTGCAGTGACAGAAGAAACGGCAACGGCATCGGTTGGGGTAATAATGGCAGCTAGTGCAAACGCCAAGGGTAAGACTAGTTCACTGAGTGCTAAATGGGCCACTACCCCGACAATACTGATTGTGACGAGTGCTAACCCGACGGCCAGCGAGAAGGTTGTTGACATAGAACGACGTAAGGCTCGCATATTGGTATTTAGACCTTCGTAGAACATCAATGGCGCCAAAACGGCTAACATAAAAAGTTCAGGATTCATTGTGTAATGGCGATAAAAAGGAACCACAAAGGCCATTAATAGGCCCATTGCAATTTCGATAAAAGCCAGTGGAACTTGTGTAACTTTGCTGGCAATTACATTGGAAATGAGCACAGCAACCACAAGAATTAAAACTAGAATCACAACTTCCATAATGTTCACTCCTAAAAATTAATCTATTTCTAGTTTACCATAGCGTTCTCAAAATAATTGTGGTCAACGGTCTGTTCATCAAAAATAGCCCTTGCAAACAAAACCAAATTTTGGTTTATTTACAAGAGCCCGAAAATAGTTAAATTTAGTTTTCAGCAAAAAGTTTAGTAAGATAATCCATAAAGCGTGCTAAATATTTATCTTGATCAACCGTTAACGCAACGGTAACATTTGGATTCTTATCTGTAAGGCGTGCGGGATCGCCAATGGTTCGGCCCCACATTTCTTTTGTTGTATCCACGAACATGTTAAGATCCAGAGTTGAAACTAAAGATGGGTCTAATGCGACGCCAACTGCCAATGGATCATGAAGTGCACAGCCATGTAAATGCGGGCTGGTGATCTTGTAAACATCGATATAATAGTCAACAATGTCTGCAAACTTTTTACCAGCTTCAGTTTTTAATGACCGCCACTGGGCAGTTTCATTTTTCGTTAGCAGGGTTCGTAAGGTGACGTCTAAGCCAACCATGGTAATATTGAGGTGGCTTTCAAAGACTTGATCAGCAGCATGTGGATCCTGATTAATGTTAGCCTCTGCAACGGGAGAAACATTTCCGGGAACGGTTAATGCGCCACCCATGAGAGTGACATTACCGATTTCGTCTTGAATCTGGGGAGCAAGTTTTAAAGCTTTTGCTAAATTAGTTAGGGGACCAGTTGGCACGACGGTTAAATCTTTACCATAACTATGGGCTGATTGAATTAAAAAATCTACCGCAGATTCAGTTTCTGGTTCGCGTTTTGGGGTTGGCAATGGGACTTCGCCAATACCGTTTTTACCGTGAATTTGGGCACTAATCGGCATAACATCAAAATGAGTAGTCGTTGAGGAATGAGATTCACCAAGGTAAACTGGGACATCTGAATGCCCTAACAATTCAAGAATTTTCAAACTATTCTGAGCGGATAATGGTGTTAAAACATTTCCGTATGAGGCGATGATTCCGATTAAATCAACATCTGGAGCTGCTACTGCATAGGCGATGGCCATTGCATCATCAATACCAGTATCTAAATCTAAGATCATTTTACGTGTTGCCATGAGAAGCCTCCCAAATTTTATTGTTATTAGTTTAATCATACGAAACAATGGTGATAAATACAATTGTTGAAACGGATAATAAATCGTTTCATTCCGGTTTTAGCGCTTGGGCCGTGTGAGGTTCGCTGCCAAGCTAACTTTTTTCTGAGAGAAAAAAGTGGATCTTGTCAGTCTCCCATGTAACTAAGCAAAAATCGCTAAGTTACATTTTCACACTCTTGCGCTAAAACCTCCATTGCACTAAATAGGTATTGAGTGATTTTGAAGAGTTTTATATTCTTAACTAAAGAGGGATTACTATGGCAAGTTATATTAAGTGGATTAGAAGTAAAGTTGGACATCAGAAAATTATATTAAACTTTTCTGCAGGAATTTTAAGTGACAATGCAAATGCGATTCTATTACAAAAACGTAGTGATGAAAATAAATGGGGATTACCTGGTGGGGCGCTGGAGGTAGGAGAATCTGCTTATGGAGCTTTAAAGAGAGAATTTAAAGAAGAAACTGGTTTGAATATACAACCTTCAAAGTTATTAGGAATGTATTCAAAATACTTTGACTCTTATCCTAATGGTGATACTGCCCAGACTGTCACATCGTTATTTGAAGTGGGTTTGAAATCCGGTAAACAGGAGTATTCTATTGATAGTTCAGAAACATTAGATTTACGTTTCTTTTCAAGAGATAAAATTTTGCAAATTAAAATAGTGAACCAACAACATAAAGATATGATAAATGACTTTTTTGAGCAATATTATCCGATTGATAGATGAGTATAAAGGTACAATAGGTGAATAAGGACTTAGCCCAAAAGAAAAGAGAGTGCTTTTTTGAAAAAGTTAATAAAACTATATTTAAAAGCATATTTAATTGGGCTATTGTATTTCGTTATCATTTTTTTGTTCTCTCATTTAAAAAATACCAATGGTTTTCAAAATGAAATAGTAATTTGGGATTGGGTAAATCTGTTTAATTTAATCTTTTTTTACCCTTGGGCTTTTTATTTCAGTCAGGTAAAATTAAAGAAGGGTAAACAAAATCAAAAGAACAAAAGTTTTGTGCGTAGGTCTTTTGAAAAGAATGGCGAAAGTTTTGCTCAAATTCAGTACGCACCAGCCTGGAGTACGCACGGAAGTGATGATTTTCTTTTTAGCATGATTGGTTCTTTGTTTAAGTACTTTTTTATCTATCTAATTGCACCAATCCTAGGCATATTTGGGGCATTTACTTATTACCAAATTAAACAGTTATCTTCAAAAAAGAAAGAAGGATAAACGTGTCTGAAATTTATGACATTACAATTATCGGTGGTGGCCCAGCTGGGATGTTTGCTGGCTTTTATAGTGGGTTACGCGGAGCCAAAGTTCAAATTATCGAAAGCCTTTCGCAATTAGGTGGCCAGGTCAGTGCACTTTATCCTGAAAAATATATTCATGATGTGGCGGGATTTATGGGAATAAAGGCTACTGATCTCATTGATCACCTTCAAAAACAAGTAGAACAGTTACCAATTGATATTCGTTTAAACGAGATAGTCACTAATTTAAGTCAGCAGAAAAGTGACTTTGAAATTACGACTAATCGGGGTAACTATCAATCAAAAGCGGTAATTGTGGCAACCGGTGTGGGTGCCTTTAGTCCGCGACGGTTAGCGGTAGAAGGTGCAGACAAGCTAGAAAATAAGCACGTTTTTTACACAATTCCTGATCCAGAACGCTTTCGGGATAAGACCGTCTTGATTGCGGGTGGCGGAGATTCAGCTATCGATACTGCTTTGATGCTTGAAAAGGTTGCTAAACACGTTTATTTGATGCACAGACGCAGTCAATTCCGCGGGATGGAACATAGTGTCAAGCTTCTAGAACAGTCCACTGTTGAACTATTAACGCCTTATTTATTAAAACAAATTGAATTAGCTGATGATCAGTTGTTATTAACGATGAAAGAGGTCAAAGGGGAGCACCTTCTCCAAAAACAAGTGGATGATGTAGTTGTGAATTATGGGTTTATTTCGAATAATAAAACCATTCGGCAATGGGATATCCAGCCCGAACAACAACACCGCATGTTTACGGTCGATCGCCAAATGAAAACTAATGTTCCGTTAGTTTATGCAATTGGGGATGGCGTGGATTATGATGGCAAGCTAGATTTGATTGCGACAGCTTTTGCGGAAGGACCAATGGCAGTGAGTGCAATTATGAAGGAACTTTATCCAGATCGACGAGGTCCCTTGCATAGTACATCCATGGAATTATAGACAAAATAAAAATTCTAGTTTTTTAAGCGATAATCGCCTGAAAAACTAGAATTTTTTATTAGATATTTCGATTTAATTTAGTTACCAGAAGTAGAGTCTGGATTTGTGATTTCGATTCGATTACTCTTCGATTTTGAATGAGTTGCTTCAGGAGCATCTGTCTTATACAGATCTTCAAGTGAACGATCGCGGTTCTTAGAGTACATTGAGGTTGATTTCAACCCTAATTTCTTTTGAATAGCGAGCTCTTTCTGCAGACCGTCTGAATAATTATAATTTGCAGAATTAACCTTCTTGAAACCTTTAGGTGTATAGAAACGAAGCAAGTTCTTCTCGTTTAAAGAGTCAGACATAGTAAGTTGCGTTGTCGCCGCTTTTTGATCTTTGGTAATTTGTTTTTTCAGGGCCCCAGTTGGCGTTACAATTTGGCCAGTTGCATTGTTATAAATGGTCCCACCGACTGAAGAATAATTTGGCGTAATGAAATCTTGATTTCGGAAAGCCACCACTTGATCATGCTGAGAAGAGAAAAGATCCGTCCCAAACTGCATGTAAGGTTTTGAATTAATGCCTACCAAATGAAGTAAGGTTGGTAGCACATCAATTTCGCCACCATACTGTTTCTGAATTCCACCGTTTTTAGCTCCGGGAACGTGGATCATAAACGGAACTCTTTGCAGTTGGGTGTCATCCCAGTCGTCCCAATTATCAGCAGGGTCATTACCATATGAAGAAAAATGGCTAGGATCCTGACTAAATGTCTTAGCCAAATCTTTATTTGCAGAATCAGAAATTCCATAATGATCTCCGTATAAAACAATCACAGAGTTATCATAAAGCCCTGATTTCTTTAGAAAAGCAAAGAATTCTTTGACTGATTGATCAAGGTAATTAGCAGTTCGGAAATAATTATTAACCGAAGTGTTTCCGGTATTTGGTACTTTAAAATTAGAATCTTCCTTATCTAAATCAAAAGGAAAATGGTTAGAAACGGTGATGTACTTGGCATAAAATGGTTGTTGCAAAGTCTGTAAGTACTTAATTGAGTCCTTAAATAAAAGCTTATCTTTGAGA
This sequence comes from Pediococcus damnosus, assembly GCF_001611155.1. Lineage (NCBI taxonomy): Bacteria > Bacillati > Bacillota > Bacilli > Lactobacillales > Lactobacillaceae > Pediococcus > Pediococcus damnosus. The sequence goes on along the minus strand of NZ_CP012294.1, from coordinate 499,275 downwards.
CCATAACCAGTTGCCTTATCACCTGAAGTATCATAATAACTGGCAGAGAAGAAATATTGGTAACCCATATTTTTGTAAACATTATTACGGTTCCAGAAGCTAGCCACATTACCATGGAAAACGGCGGATGAATAGCCTTGTTTCTGTTTTAAGATGGCTGGAGCTGCTTGGAACGTCTGATCGCTACCAAGTTGGGCAAACAACGAACCCTGGGGTAATCCAAATGTTCCAGTTTCCAGCATGTTTTCAGCATCACTTGTTTTTCCTTGGCCAACTTGGTTAAAGAAATTAGAAAACGAGTAGGTACTCTTGCTGTGATAGAGACTATTTAAAAATGGTGTGACAGTTTGGCCCTCAATTTTGTCATCAATTAAAAATTGTTGGAAACTTTCGAGATGAATTATGATGATATTTTTGCCTTTGGCCTCACCATAATATTTTTTATTAGGTTTGGCATAATGGCCATGCACATATTTTTCAACGTTCTTTAATTCACTCTTGGTTGCACTGGAACGCATTTTACTTGTTTGTTCAGTTTTGGCACCATCGTAGACTGTAAAAGTGTCAATCCCCAAATATTTAACGATGTAAGATCTGTCAAAAGTTCTCGTAATCAGTTGTGGACGGTCGATTTCAGCAAATAATAAATTAAATCCGAAAAGTAAGGCAGAAAGTGATGTCACTTGGAAACCAATTCTTTTTGGGAGTGGATTTTGGTCCATTTTAATTTTGCGCATCAGCATTAAGACTAAAATGATGACGATATCTAGCCAAAACAGTAAATCATGAGGCTCAGTTAAGGCGAGGGAGCTACCGCTTAATCCTTGATTGACTTTGGAATACCCTAGCATTGTATTGATTGTCATAAAATCGGTGAATTCACGATAGTAAATAACGTTTAAATAAAGCAATAGCGTATTACCAAAATCAATTAATAAGATCAAGGGGTAAAAGATTTTGGCCTTTTTGACGTAAAGCGCCAGTCCAAACAATAAAAAGGTGGTTGCCAATGGATTAATTAAAAGGATAAACCATTGATAAATGCCTGTAACGCCTAGAGAAAAATCGGCGAAATAAGCAAGAAGTGTTTTCAACCAAAAAAGAAATACTAATAAAAAGAAGAATCCCATTCGGGTGTTAATTCTTGCGATAAACCGTTTCATAATTAAATTGCTGACCTTCCCGTGTAAATTTTTGTTTTAAGTTTTGTACTAATTCATAAATACAAATATAGAGTACATTTTAACATAACTTTATTAAGCAAATTCTTAAATTTAAGTTCAGTTTGCCTGTGCAAGGGGAAAAAGGATTATAATTCAAAATAAAAAGGAAACTATGAATAGGTGATTATATGAAAATTAAGTCAGCATATGGAAACAACGGGACTGTTTATGAAGATGGTATGGAAATAAGAAAATCTGTATTTATTGAAGAACAAAATATTGATCCTTCAATTGAACAAGATGAAAATGAAAGTCGTTGCCGCTACTATGTAGGATATGTGAATCAAGCACCCGTGACGACAGCCAGAGTGATGCGAACAGATGAAGGAACTTTAGTGCAACGAGTTTGTACAATAAAAGCATTTCGGCATCAAGGACTGTCTTCACAGATTCTTCAAGCAATTGAAAAGGATGCTAAAGGCAGTCAAAGCAAGGCGGTTTGGTTATTTGCTCAAGACCAAGCGCAAAAATTCTATTTAAATAATGGTTATACAGTCGTTGGTGATAAAATTATGGAGGCGGGAATCCCACATCATAAGATGGTTAAAGAGTTTTAGAGAAATGAGTAAATTAATTAAAAGTGAATTGAGATGAATATATTGTGAGTAAAATTAAACCCAAACATCAAGTGAGCTGGATCACGATCCTATTAGTTTTAATCCTTGGTGGAGTTTTATGTTTTCTGACGCAACACGACGCATTGTTGTATAAAGCACCAGTTGCGCAAGTGACTCATGTTACAGATCAGAAGCGTATTTCTCAAGTGGATAATTTTCACAATCATGATTTTGAACAACAGCAAATTCTTACCGTTCGTATTTTGAATGGAAAAAATCGTGGCAAAGTATTGCGAGTACAAAATACATTTTCGGCATCCAACGCAATGGATCAACCGTATCGGAAAAATCAGCAAGTATTTTTGCATCTTCAAAGGGGTTCCAAAAAACAGCTTCAAGGAACGATTACAGATATGAAACGTGATACCGTCATTGTGTTTCTAAGTTGGTTAGCAATTAGTCTCTTGCTGTTAACGATGAAATTCAGTGGGTTTATGGCTTTGATGAGTGTGCTATTAAACGGTGTTTTGTTCTTTTTGGCCATTAAGTTAGATGTGTATCTGCAAGCAACCAATGTTTTAACTATTTTTAGTGTTTTAGCATTTGTATTTGCGGGCCTCACACTATTTTTGGTGCTCGGTAAAACTAAACAAATGCTTGTGACCTTTGGAGCTACAATATTAGGGACAGTCGGATCAGTGGTAATCACCCTGATTGTTTTTGCCGTCACCCATGAACAGGGACTCCATTTTGAAACGATGGAATATGTGACACAAAATCCGGAAACGGTTTTTTTGGCTGAAACAATTCTAGGGTCCCTTGGGGCTGTTATGGATGAATCAACAGATATTATTTCTAGTTTATTTGCGCTTCATCGTGAGACACCAAACTTAACGCGATGGCAATTGTTCCGTTCAGGCCGTGAAATTGGTAAGTCAATCATGGGACCATTAATCAATGTTTTATTTTTGATTTTTATGGCTGACACGTTTGGCATGATGGTTCTATATTTGAGAAATGGAAATAGTTGGGCGTATTCTTTTACGATGAATATGTCGTTAGGGATGGTTCAAAGCTTGGTAAGTGGCATTGGGATTGTTTTGGCAATTCCAGCTGCTAGTTGGTTTGCCAGCAGCATTCTAAAAAGAGGTGATCGGGCTTGAATACTATTTCAGTTTTGATCCTCATTTTGTTTATACTTATGTTGCTTGTTGGTGGTAAACAAGGTTTAAAATCATTTTTAAGTTTAGCAATCAACTTTTCTGTTATTTTTATGACGGTGGTTTTAATCGGATTAGATTTTCCAATTATCGGCGTTACGTTGTTAAATGCAACAATTATTTTGGCGGTAACGATTTATTTGGGAGATGATGACCCGGTTACAACAGAAACAGCATTTTATGGATCAATGTTGGTGATGGTTGTGATTGTGATCCTTATCATTCCGGTTGAACATTGGGCTACTGTTCAAGGTTTTGGAAATGAAAATACCGAAGATTTGGAAGGACTGTCGTTATTAGTTGGCATCAAATTCTTGGACGTTAGCATTGCAACCACAATTTTGAGTAGTTTGGGAGCTATAGCTGAAGCCGCAATGGCGATTTCAGCAGGATTAGGAGAAATTCTAACTCAGAATCCTGATATAGCGGCTCAACAACTCTTTAAAGATGGAATGGGGATTGGCAAGCAAATTATTGGGACAACCTTTAATACGTTGTTTTTTGGCTTCTTTGGTGGCTTTTTAGGGCTGTTCATTTGGTTTGAACGTTTAAGTTATACGTTTGGAGAACTTTTAAATAATAAAATCTTTGTGTCAGAACTCTTGATGATTTTGATTTCGTTTATTGGGGTTATTTTAACGATTCCGATCACAACGTGGGTGATGCGGATAAAAGTCAGCCGAAAAAGTCGTGTCCGTAAGTAAATAAATTAGTAACTAAAGGTTGAAAGTACAAAATCGCATCCAATTGCTTGATACAAAAACATTCATGGAAACAAAACTAGATTGAATTGCCGTCTTACAGCAATTCGGGCCGGAACGTAGTGCGACTTCTTGCGGCTAACTTTGCCACAAGAATCGACAGCGTATGGAGCATAGCGGGTTTTCGGTACGAAAACCGACCTTTATGCGTAATAGTGGGCACGACTTAGAGCCGAAATACCCGTCTCTAAGCTCGGCCTTTATCTAAACGAAAACCGTTAAGATAAATGGCACTACTGGACCCATTTACTTCCAGGCTGAATCAGGTATTAAAATTAATTACATTTTGCATAAAAATTGTTATGGAAGCAGTCATCGAGTTATCTAAAGACAACGACTTTCCCAGTTCGGAGGCGTTTTGGCCTCAGGGGTGAAATTTATCTTAGCGATTTTCGCTTAGATAAAGGTCGAATTTGAAGCCAAGTGATCTGCTTGGCTTCAAATCGTGCCCACCCCGTTCCAGGCCAAGTGAGCCGTAGAACGTCAATTAACCTAATTTTGATGGACTAAACCGTTTAATATCAGTAACTGAAGTTATTTTTGTACTTTTAACCTTTAGATTAGTAACACAAAAGACACCTCTAACAGAATTTTTTCTGTTTGAGGTGCCTTTTTTATACGGTTTATTTAGATTTCGTCATAGGTTATATGTAGGGCGGAGGAAATTCCTAGCGGGAATACAAATGCCCAAATGATTTCAGCAATCAAAAATACTAAGGCAATTTGAATAAACGAAAGTAACTGGGTAAAGCCAAGCGCCAATAACGGAATTAAACTCAAGATGCCAATCAGACCAAGGACTTTGTCAAAACTGCTAATTGCGTTTAAATATTGGGATGTTGAAGAACGTGCAGTTTGTAAAATAATCGGAATTATTAGGGCTAAATTAACACAAATGAAAAGAATTCCAGAGACCATAGGAACATCTGCTAGCATTGATTCCTTCAAAAGACTTGCTGATAGAAGATTGATTAGTCGATAACCAAGCCAGTAAGCAGCAAATAAGGTGACACTGGCGTAAATGGCAAATAAAGAACGCGACATAACAAATAGATAAAGAATCAGAAAACCTAGCAACCAAGGTAATAAGTGGGTGACATCGTGTTTGAAGGCTTGCTTTTGGTTGGTAACTAAAACTGTTTCACCAGCATAGGTCACCTTACTTTTTGCTAAAGATGTTCCCTGTAATGTTGATCGAGTAGTTGTGTCTAGTTGTTTCAAAGTAGCCATTCCAGCAGTAGAAGAAGGGTTCTTATTTAGGATAATCGAAATTGTCGTTGTCTTATTTTTAGCTTGATTGAATTGATTTAACGCGTTTTTTATGGGCGCTGTTTTTAAGTCGGCACCTGTCATATATAGGGTGCTAACAATTCCAGACTTACTTAATTCATTCAAATAATTACGATCAGTAGCTAAGTTCTGTTGGGCAATGGTTACGTTTTTGCTATCTTTTGTTAAAGCAGTTTTGGTGCTTTGAATGGCCGCATTAGCATCTTTGAAATCATCGCTAACAGTTTGTTGATCTTCTTCTACTTGACTAATATTTTCTGCAATAACAGCATTGTTCGAACTAACCACCTTAACGTTATGGTGCAATGTTTTAAGATCACTTAATAGGTTTCGATTATGAGCTTTTAAGGAAGTTAAAACTTGGCGCATAGCTTTTGAACCTTGCGTCAAACTACGAGAGTTAAGAAGGTTATCAATTGAAACTTGTTGTTCCTCAATGGTTGCAATATCAGAGGTTAGATTATCAGCCTGTGAAGCTACTTGTGAACTTTGTGAGCCGATGGCGTTTAAATTTTTGATACTTGCTGATAGGTCTTTTAGTGTTGAACTAAGTTTCAAATTTTTTAATTTTTTTTCTGAAGTTTTAAGTGAATTTTGAGTTTCAGTCAAATTAAGATTGGCAGCTGCAAGTTGATTGGTAATGGTTTGCAGTTGTTGATTGACATATAAATTTGAAAGCGGCGTTCCAGCGGGTTGTGCAACAGAATAAACGGCCGCAACGTTTGAAACTGATTTTAGTTTTTGAGTAAGCTGGTTGATTATTGCCAGATCTTGAGTGTTGGTTACCGCCGTTTTATCAGTTAATGAAATGGTAATTGGTGCAACCCTGCCAGTCGCATAATGACTGGTAATGACGTTTGCTCCAATTTTAGCTTGGCTAGAAAATGGTGTGTCTTTAGCAACTGACCAATTAAGAGGTTTCGATTTTATAAGTAGTCCTGAGCCAATGATGATGAAGATGCCCACCATGGTTATAATAGGATATTTATTTCCTACAGTAGTATTAAAGTGCCAAAAACTAATCGATGATGAAAATTTCCGTGCTGACCCCGGCCAGAAGAATAAATCATCAATAAAACTTATTAAAGCTGGCATTAAAGTGTAAAAAACGAGCCAACCCAAAATCAGTGTTACAGCTACAACCCACAAGGACCGAAGAAGTTCATTTCTGGCCAGAAGTAAAGCTGATCCGGTAATGATCAGCGGAATGACAGTAATTAAGGATGGTAGCCAGGAAGTCTTGTAAAAATCATTGACTGCCTGTAGATCATCAAAATGATTACTATAGAAACGGTAAAAAATGGCTATCACAATTGGAAAAATGCCAAAACTAATGATTGCCAAAACGAGGTCAGTTTGGGCAGTATAAGGGCTATTTAAAAAGTGAGCAGCACTTGTTGCAATGGAAAGACTAGCTAAGTAGGTGATCCCAGAGAGTAACAAAGCGATTAATGGTGCCAAAATGGATCTAAAAATAATTCCGATGGCAACCACAAACAAAACACTACAAATACCAATCATAATTTTGGTAGCCGTTTGAATGGCCTGTGCTCGGGCCACTTGAAGGACATCATTTCCGGTTACATAAGTGGTTATCCCCTTTGTGTGTACCAAACTATAAATTTGAGGGATCAGAATATGAAACTGATTTTGGTTCTTTTTAAAGCGGAGAACGGTTAATTCAGTTGATTTATCCTGGGAGTCTAAACGGTGAGCAGCATTTGAGTCATTACCAGATTCGATAGCTTGAACACCAAGAAATTTTTTATTTGCGTTTAGTTTTTCTTCAGAACCTTGAATGGCTTTTTTTTGCTTGCTACTTAGGGCGCCATTAGGGTTTGTGTACACAATGGTTGCTTCAGGTGCTTGACGACTAGTACTTGTGTCAGCGGGCAATTGTTGGCTGTAACGATTATTCCAAGTCAACGAATTAGGAAGCAAGATAATTAAGCCAATTAAGATAATGGCCCAACTAATCAAACTAGTAATTTTAAGCTTTTTCGTTTTTGTCATTATAGTTTTCATTCCTTATGTATTACATATTTACTATTCTGAGTTTAACATAGACAGCATGTTTGTTTGATACAAAAACGAGTGATTATTTGCTCTATAAAAGAAAATACGTAGTTCTGGTTCTTCTTTTTTAATTAACAACACTATTTCTTGAAAAAATTATTAAAATTGAGAATTAAGAGGACGATTAAGATCAATATAAATGTGATTAAGATGGTAATCTCCCAACCCATTACTGAATGGGCGAAAGGAACGATCACATTTTGTCCGAAGAATCCGAACACAATTGAGGGGACAGCTAATACAATTGAAAAGACAGTTAAGAATTTCATTGTATTATTTAAATCACTATCGAGGATATTAGAGTTAGCGTTTGCCACACGTTCGATAATATCGGTTGCTAGTTGGGCCATTTCTTCACCTTGTTGCGATTCAACAATGACGTCTTCTAATTGTTCATGTTGGCCCGCAGTCATTTGAATGTCCTGCATGCGATTCATACTGGTTAAAAAAGCATTGTTAGATCTTAGAGATGTTAAATAATAAACTAAGCTAGTTTCTAAACTCAGCATATTGGAAATTGATTTTCGAGAAATATGATGGGTCATCGTTTTTTGGATTTGTTGGCGTTGACGATTGATGTTGTTTATGGCATCAAAATACTGAACTGAAAGTTCGTAAAGGGTGCGAAAAATAATGGTTAGTGGTTCAACATCTGTTTTGCTGTAGACCAATGCATTATTTAAATGACGAGCAAAAACAGTGTTGACGAATTCTGTGGAAGTGCGCGTGAATGTCAACACATAGTCGTTTGCTAACATGATGCTAACAGGAGCGGTGCTACCATTAGCTGAGTCGTCATCAGAAAGTGCATCAAAAATGATTAAGAAGATATTAGCATCGCGGTCCGTTTCAATTCGGGCTCTTTCATTAGGATCGACAGCGTATCCAAGCATTTCTTCAGTAACTTGGTAGTGTTCAACGAGTTCTTTTTTCTCTGTTTGCGTAGGATTGCTAACGGTAACCCAAGTATTTTTTTGGTTGATTTCTTTTTCAGTAATCATGATTATTATCCTTATCTAAGTAGAAAATTCTAAAATCTTTAAATTAACTTAATTTTAGTTCATTAAAACGTCGCCGTCTATGCAGTAAAAATAAACAATTTGTTTTTTGAAAGAATATTAATTGATGTGGTATGATTCTACTCATGAAAGGAGTGCAGCGATGTGCAATTAATTTCAAAATTATATGGTCCTTTTTTTGACCCCCATAACTGGGAAAATGTTTTAACATCCAGCAGTGATTGGATGATTATTTTATCGTTAATCATGATTGAGTGCTTGCTATCCGTTGATAATGCTGTGGTTTTAGCTGCACAAACTCAGACGTTACCAACTGTTAAAGAACGTGAAAAATCTTTATTTTATGGTATTTGGGGAGCATATATTTTTCGATTTTTGGTAATTGGAATTGGAACTTATCTGATTCACCTTTGGGAAATTAAAATCATTGGTGCACTGTATTTATTTTATATGGTTTATCGCTACTTCGTGCCCAAAAAGAGTAAAACAAATAAAACAATAAAAAAAACCGTAAAAAAACGTGGCCATTTATCCTTATTTTGGTCAGTCGTAATCCAAATTGAAATGATGGATATTATTTTTTCTGTAGATTCTGTTTTAGCATCTCTGGCGATTTCATCAAATCCAGTTGTTGTCCTTATTGGGGGGATGATTGGAATTTTATGTATGCGGGGAATTGCTGAAGTGATTATGAAGATGATGCGCAAGATTCCGGAACTGGAAACAATGGCTTATGTGTTGATCGCAATTATTGGTGTGAAATTATTTGTGTCTATTCCAATGATTGATTGGGAAATTCCGTCTGGGCTATTCGCATTAATTGTATTATTAGCAGTAGTAGCTACTTTGATTATTCATTTCTTACGCGTTCGAAAAACGCACTGAAATTAGAATAGCTGCGCTTTTGTGTAAGTTAACCCGGTAAGCTAGTTATGAATTTGCATTGCACTTATGGGTTCATAACTATCAACTTGTTTTGCTTAATATGCTATAATTCACACGTAAGTTTTAAAAACGGAGGAACGTAATATGGCTGTTACCATCACAAGCTATAATATTGATAAAGAAACTGAAAATGGACTCACACTTGTCGATTTTTGGGCTCCTTGGTGTGGGCCTTGCAAGATGTTAGAACCTGTTTTAGATCAGCTTGAAACTGATTACGAAGGAAAAATTAAATTTGCTAAGCTAAATGTTGATCATCAACAGGAAATTGCGGAGCAGTATAAAATTATGAGTATTCCTGCACTTGTTTTATTTCGAGATGGAAAAGCAGTTGAAAAAGTGACAGGGTATTACCCAAAAGATAAATTAGCAAAGTATCTGGATTCCAAAGTGGAGACAAGGTGACAAGATGAAAACAGCGATTGTGATCGATAGTTCCGCATATATTCCTGACGAATTGGTAAAACAATATCATTTGGTTGTTATTAATCAACCGATTCTATTTGGTAATCATTTGTATCGTGAGGGGGTTGATTTAACTTCAACCGAATTCTATGAACGACTCAGAAATGACAAAACTGTGCCAACTGCTTCACAGGTGGCAATGAGCGAAATGCAAAGTGTTTTCACGAAATTAGCCAGTGAAGGCTATCAGGCTGCAATTTGTTTTGGAATTTCAGGTGGATTAAGTGGATTTATCTCAAACCTGGCAGCTTTTGCGCCATCCGTGAAGGATTTGGATGTGTATACGGTTGATTCCAAACTTGCCGGTGCAGCAGAAGGAAACTTGGCTTTACTCGCCGCTAAGTTAGTTTCTCAAGATTATTCAATTCATGACATTTTGAGCAAAGTAACTGAATTACAGAAAGCGACTCATTTTTTGTTAATCGTCTACAATATGCGTGCGTTATCTAATACAGGTCGAATTATGAGTCGTTCTCCTTTTATCGGTGCAATCCTTAGTACGAGAACGATTTTGACCTTTAATGAGGCGGGCCGTTTGGAATTAGTAACCAATGCCCATCGAATGAACCGAGCCTTTAAAAAAGCTAAAGTACGATTAGATTCTGATATGCAAAATCAGACTGATAATGTGCGAATTAGTGTGTTGGACGCTGACAATTCTGAATTAAATAAGCAGTGGTGTGACGAACTGAGTTCAGCTTATCCACATGCAAAAATTGAAGCAGGAAAAATTGGCCCATTTTTAGGCGTGCACGCTGGATATAAATCGATGGGACTTGTTTGGGCGCCTGATTGGAAAACAATGGTTACAGATGATTAATTGCAACTAAACCAACTGAGTGACTTGTGCTAAGATAGAATTGTGGAACTAAAAAATTGGGAGATATAGAAATGATTACATTAAAATCAGAACGTGAAATACAAGGTATGCAAAAGTCTGGCGCCGTGCTCGCTGGCATGCATATTGGGTTACGGGATATTGTCAAACCAGGCATTTCCAGTTGGGATATCGAGAAGTTTGCCGTTCGTTACCTTGCAGAAAATAATGCGAAAGCCGAAGAAAAAGGCTTTGAAGGTTATAAATATGCAACTTGTGTGAGCGTTAATAACGAAGTTTGTCATGGTTTTCCTCGCAAGGACTTGCTCATAAAAGATGGCGACTTGGTTAAGGTTGATACTGTGGTCAGTGTTGATGGTTACATGTCAGATTCATGCTGGGCATATGCCGTGGGGAATGTGAGTGATGAAGTCAAAAAATTGATGGATGTCACAAAGAAAGCATTGTACCTTGGCATTGATGCTGCTGTTCCTGGTAACCGCATTGGTGATATTGGTCATGTGATGCAACATTATATTGAAGATGAAAATGGCTTTGGTGATGTTCGTGAGTTCGTTGGTCATGGTATTCAGCCAACAATGCATGAAGATCCCATGGTACCTGGATATGGGGATGCTGGTCATGGTCTTCGTTTAAAGGCTGGAATGACCATTACCATTGAACCCATGGTTAACACGGGCGATTGGCGTTGTGATACTTCTGCTCCTGATGGTTGGACAGTGACAACCATGGATGGTAGCTTAAGTTGTCAGTATGAGCATACGTTGGTAGTGACAAATGATGGTCCCAAGATTTTAACTTCTCAGGATCCTGAATTTGATGCCAAGTACCTATTGAAACCAGATTTTGATGCTAAAATTTTAAAATAATATCTGAATAAATAAAAAATTGGCTTACTTTTCAAGTAGCCAATTTTTTTGTATCCAAAAATGAAGTTGGGTGATAAAGGACGAATATTTGGACAAACCCACAAATTCCGGTATGATAGTACGCGTGTAGAACATTCTGATATGAAATTTATTAAATGAAAATGGTGGCAGCATGAATAAAAGAAATTTAGAAGCAAAACGGATCGTGATTAAAATTGGGACAAGTTCCTTATTGTATCAAAATACAAGTCAATTAAATTTACGGGCAATTGAACGCCTAGCTTTTGTCCTCAGTGATTTAAAAAATCAGGGTAAAGAAGTTGTCTTAGTTTCTTCGGGAGCAATTGGTGTCGGAATGGGCAAACTTGGATTGACCAAGCGTCCGGAAACAATTCCAGCGCAACAGGCTGTGGCCTCAGTCGGCCAAGGAGAATTACTGGGTATATACGAGCGTGAATTTCAAAATTATGGTAAATCCGTTGCGCAGATGTTATTGACGCGTGATGTGCTGGTTTATCCTCAGAGCAAAAAGAATGTTTTTAATGCTTTCCAAGAATTGTTGAAGTTAAATGTAATTCCAATTGTGAATGAAAATGATACGGTTTCTGTTGATGAATTAGATCATAAAACAAAATTTGGCGACAACGATCAATTATCTGCAGTTGTGGCTGATTTAATTGATGCTGATTTGTTGATTATGTTATCCGACATTGATGGTTTTTATTCTAGTAATCCGTTAACGGATCCCAACGCAGAGTTGTACCATACCGTGACGAGCATTGACAGTACGATTATTCAATCCGCTGGTGGTCGTGGAACCAAGTTTGGGACTGGTGGGATGGTAACCAAATTAAAGGCGGCAAAACGAATTTTGAGTAATAATCAAAAAATGGTTTTGGCCAATGGTGAGAATCCCAGGATCATTTATAATATTTTGGCTGGTGAACCGGTGGGAACCCTTTTCGCCCCAGAACAAACGGTTACGAAAGAAGGATTAGTATGATGACTTTGACGGAAATGGGTAAACGAGCTCAAGCTGCAGAACAAAGACTCTCTCAATTATCAACCGTGAAGAAAAATCGGGTTTTAAAAACAATGGCCAACCAAGTTCGGCAGGCCACTCCCGAAATTCTAAAGGCCAACGCAATTGACATGCAAAATGCTGAGAAAAATGGTGTGCGTAAGGTGATGTTGGATCGTTTGCAATTGGACGATGCTCGTGTCAATAGTATGGCAGCTGGATTGGAACAGGTTGCCGATTTAGCGGATCCAATTGGCGAAGTATTGAAAGGTTGGACGACCGAAGCAGGGTTGGAAATTTCTCAGGTCCGAGTACCTTTAGGCGTGATTGGCATGATTTATGAAGCACGACCAAATGTAACGGTAGATGCTGCCGGATTAACTTTTAAATCCGGGAATGCCGTTATTTTAAGAGGTGGCAAAGAGGCCATTAGTTCTAATCAAGCCTTAGTTGCTGCTTTACGTCAGGCATTGCAGGCGGAAAAAGTTGCGGTAGATAGCATCCAATTAATTACCGATACTTCCCATGAAACGGCCACCGCTTTGATGCAATTAACCGATTATTTAGACGTTTTAATTCCGCGTGGGAGTGCGAAGTTTATCAAGATGGTTGTGGAAAAAGCCAAAGTCCCTGTAATTGAAACTGGCGCCGGAAATTGTCATGTTTATGTTGATGAGGGGGCTGATTTACAAATGGCCACCGATATCGTCGTTAATGCCAAAACGCAACGACCATCAGTCTGCAACGCTATGGAGAAGCTAGTTGTCAACCAAGCAGTTGCGGCTAAATTATTGCCTATGGTTGCCAAGGCTTTGAAACCCTTTAATGTTGATTTACGTGGAGACGAACGCGCTAAAGCAATTTTACCAGAAATTAGTTTAGCAACCGAAGCGGATTGGGGAACAGAATACAACGACTATATCATGGCAATAAAAGTGGTGGACAATTTAGATCAAGCAATTGCCCATATTAATCGTTATAATACGAAACACAGTGAAGCAATTATTACGAATAATTATGCGCATAGCGAGCGGTTTACCAAAGAAATCGATGCCGCCGTTGTTTATGTAAATGCGTCAACGCGGTTTACGGATGGCGTTGAATTTGGATTCGGAGCTGAAATTGGGATTAGTACCCAAAAGTTACATGCGCGTGGACCAATGGGCTTAAACGAAATCACATCGACTAAATATGTTGTGCGTGGGAATGGACAAGTAAGAAAATAATACTAAAAAAGTTTTTGACTTATTTTAAGCCAAAAACTTTTTATTATTGAAAAACTAAATTAGTAATTGCTGATCTCAATTAAATTTCCATCTGGGTCACGGACATACACTGACGTCAGTTTCCCATGTGCACCAGTTTTTTGAACGGGGCCTTCAATGATATCAACGTAGTAACTTTTAAGATGATTGATTACTTCAGGCATTTTATCTTTCACAACGATGCAAAGATCAGCGGATCCTGGCGTCGGGTAAGTAGCTACCGGATTGTGCGGGTGGTTGCTGAGTTGAAAATTAATTTTTTGTTTGCCACAGAGAACTGCTTTGCGATCGTCATCGAATGTCAGGATTGGCATGTCAAAGACTTCGTGATAAAAGCGAAGGCTCTTTTCGATATCGGCAACGGTTAGAACAAGATGATCAATTTCACGAACATTCATAATAGAAAACTTCCTTACTGAGTATAATTAACAATAGTATAGCATATTTCCCATTTGTGAATGGGCCGCAGTTGACGCTGTTTAGGCGTTTGTGATACGGTTGATGATGGATATTTATGGAACGGATAGAAAGTGAGAATTATGAGTATATTAGCAGTTGAAAACTTATCACACGGATTTGCAGATAAAAAATTGTACGACGACGCTAGTTTTGACCTCAATAAACAAGATCATATGGGGATTGTTGGCCAAAATGGTGCTGGAAAAAGTACGTTAATCAAGATATTAACAGGAGCCATTTTGTCTGATGAAGGTTCGATTAAATGGCAGAATAAAGTGACTTATGGGTATTTGGATCAGTACGCAGACATTCCGGCGGGCGATACGCTTTATCAATTTTTAACAACGGCCTATGCGCATTTGTTTGAGTTGAAGGATCGCATGGATAAAGATTATGCCGAATATGCTGAAAACTTGGATGATGAGTTACTTGAGAAAGCGGGTCGGATTCAGGAAACTCTGGAAGCAAACAATTTTTATGAAATTGATACGGAAATTGCGCGTGTGATGAGCGGTTTAGGGTTAGATGATATTGGCAGAGACCATATTGTTAGTGAAATGAGTGGTGGACAACGGTCAAAAATCATTTTGGCAAAACTCCTTCTCCAAAATCCCGACGTTTTACTTTTGGATGAACCGACTAACTACTTGGATACGGCTCACATCGAGTGGTTGGAAAACTATTTAACTAATTTTACCGGGGCTTTTGTGGTCATTTCTCATGATTATGATTTCTTACAAGAAGTTACCAATTGTATTTGTGATGTGGCTTTCGGAAAAATTACAAAGTATCGGGGTAATTTTAAATCAGCGATGAGACAAAAAGAGGCTCGTAAAGAAGCTCAATTAAAAGCCTTTGAAAAACAACAGGTTGTGATTGAAAAAGCTGAGAAGTTTATTCGAAAAAACAAGGCTGGCTCACATTCAACGATGGCAAAATCGCGAGAAAAGATGTTGTCACATATTGATCGGGTGGATCCACCAAGTGAAAATTTACTTTCTCACTTTGATTTTCCTTATTTAGAAACGGGTTCGCAAAATTCAGTGACTGTTAAAAAGTTGGCAGTGGGTTATGGTAAAAGACAGTTGTTGGAACCGGTAACGTTTAGTTTGACAGCGGGAGAAAAAATTGCCTTCTCAGGATTTAATGGGGCTGGGAAATCAACCTTAATTAAATCAATTTTGGGGAAGATTCCCGCTTTGAGTGGTACGACAGTTTTCTCGCCATCTGCAAAGGTTAACTATTTTAGCCAGGAATTAGTTTGGGATCGTCCTGAATTAACGCCATTACAAACGATTCAAAATGTGTATCCGGATATGCAGCCCCGAACTATTCGTACAAAATTAGCGAAGTGTGGAATAAACGCGGCAGATACACAGAAATCCATGAGCATTTTAAGCGGTGGTGAACAAACTAAAGTTAAAATTTGTTTATTGGAATTAGTTGAATCAAACTTCTTGATTATGGATGAACCAACGAACCATTTGGATGACGAAACTAAGGCAGCACTGAGTGAAGCACTGCAAAGATTTAAGGGTAATTTGATTGTTGTCAGTCATGAAGATGGGTTTTATACCGATTGGATTGATAAAGAATTAAACGTTGAAAAATTACGAATTGATAAGTAAACAAAAAGCCTGCAAAAAAATTGCAGGTTTTTTGTGACTCTCAAATTTATTCCTGAAACGTGTTCTAGAATTTACCACTTTCCACATCACGCAGATAATCAGCCAAGTGTTTGAAATAAACAGGGGCGTTATCAATCATATGGTGGTGACCACCATTTGGTGTTGTGACCAATCGTGAATTTGGAATGGTTTGTGCCATCCGTTGGGCTGATTTTAGTGGCATTGTTTCATGCTCACCAAAAGTTAACAGCGTTGGGACCTTGATCTTGTGAATTTGATCGCGGATATCCCATTCTTTTAGTTTGCCAGTGACAACAAATTCATTGTCACCTTGGAAAGCGTTGTAAACGGGGACAGCCATTGTGTCAACTAAGTGAGAGATTGCTGGTGGCTGTTTACGATCAACATAGCCCTCATTTAAAACTTCAACGAGTTCTTGATAGCGGTCGTTATGCCAGTCACCATTCTTTTCACAATCCCGCATGAACTGTGCATCTTTAGGTGAGAGAGCTTCATCACGAATTGCATCTTGATGTTCCAAGTACTCATCAATATTATCAACCATGCTAGAAATAATGGCACCCTTCAAGTGGCTGCCATATTTCAAAGCATAGAGCATGGTTAAAGCACCGCCCCAAGACTGACCAATTAAGTAGAAGTGGTCGATTCCTAATTTTTGACGAACTTCTTCAACTTCACCCAAGAAATAATCATAAGTTAAATACTTAGCCGCAATCTTTGGATCAGAATAATCAGGTTGGTCAGAATACCATGATCCTAATTGGTCATAGTAATGAACCTGCACATTTAAGCCTTGTTTCTTAAGCTCATCGTGAAAATTTTCCCAATATTCATGGGTACCACCAGGGCCACCATGTAAGGCCAACAAATGAATCTGACTATCTTCGCCATCTGTGTGAGACCATAAATGGTATCCATTGTTCAACGTTAAAATCTTTGTTCCTTGTTTCACCAGATCACCCTATTTCGTTTTAGTTAAACCTTATTCTAGCAAAAGTAAGCCAACTACTCAATGTTTCGGTTCTGATTTTGGACCCGTTTTCGTAATTTTTTGCGCCAGAAACCACCTTTAATAAATTTAGGTTCGTAGGAAATAATGAAGGCGTCTGGATTATTAGCTTCAATAAAACTATAGAGATGTTGTTCTCGTTTTCGAGGAGTTAAAATTTCAAACTCCAAACGGGCACCTTCGCGTCCTTGAGCGTTTTTGACGGTTACCCCGTAGCCTTCTTCGCGAATAGTTTCAGCAAATTGTTTACTTTCATCGGTTTTAGGTAAGATGACATTTACATTTAATAAACCAAGGCGGAGTCGGTCTTCCAACCAGGTTCCAAAGTAAATCCCGGCGCCATAGCCAAGTGCGTAGGCAGCAATATTCCAAACGTTATTGAGTTTGCTTAATACTAAACTTAGGCCCACCACATAAGTGACAATTTCAACAATTGAAAGTAAGGAAGCCAAGAGTTTATACCCCTTCATTTCTAAAAGGGTCCGAATGGTGTTCATAGTAATGTAAGCGAAACTAAGAATAAAAATAAGTGCAAGTTGTTGATAATTCATAGGTGAGCCTTCTTTCAGAAATTTTAATAGTAGGAACTAAAGGTTGAAAGTACAAAAATGACTTCAGTTACTGCTATTAAACGGCTTAATCCACAAAAATTAGGTTAATTGTCGTTCTACGGCTCACTTGGCCTGGAACGGGGTGGGCACGATTTGAAGCCAAGCAGATCATTTGTCTTCAAATTCGACCTTTATCTAAGCAAAAATCGCTAAGATAAATTTCACCCCTGAGGCCAAAACGCCTCCGAACTAGGGAAGTCGTTGTCTTTAGATAGCTCAATGACTGTTTCTATAACAACTTTTGTGTTAGATATAATTAGTTTTAATACCTGATTCAGTCTGGAAGCAAATGGGCCCAGTAGTGTCATTTTCTACCATTAGTCAAGAGAAACCTTTGATATCAGTAACTCTGTTAACTATTTATTTATTCTTAGCTTAAGATTGCTACTTTTGGACTGAGAAATTAATATTTAGGCTACGCCAAAAAACACCTCAGGTATTTAAATTTTTTGAGGTGCTATAATCAGTTTAGATGAATTGTGTATTAGTGTTGTGGTAGGCACTTTCTGGAATCATACAATTCATTATTCTTAATTAGGTGGTAGATGGTTCTAATGAGCCGTCCCATCGCTGCTATGGCAATCTTCTTAGTGTGGGTTTCACTGGAAGATTGCTTTTTGCGTTGATAAAGAATACTGACGTTGGAGGGATGATATTTAGCAGCACACACCATATTCAAAACAGCTTTGAACAATATTTTTCGAGCGTATGAATTTCCACGTTTTCGGATGTGCTGTCCCATTTCGTAGTCTCCAGATTGATATTGAATTAAGTCAATTCCGATATATGCATTAATGGCATTAGAACTATGGAATCGACTAATATCGCCAAGTTCGGCTAGAAGGCAAACCGCTGTTTTAATGCCAAATCCTGGAATTGATTGCAGGATAGGAATCTCATTGAGTGATACTGAAATTTGGGACATTTCTCTAATAATTTCGTCTTTTTTATCATTGAGACGCTCTACTTCACCAGCTAGGTAAACGACAGAGCTAACCGCACACGCATCGCTACTAACCGCCGGAGCGGATTTGTTTGCTAATTCTTTAAGGTGCTCGGCTAAGCCAAGCGCTCGTTTTTCACTCATGTTCTTGAGTGTCGCTTTTAAAATTAGTTGCGCTAATTCTGATAGTTTAGTTTCTAATACGAAAGTTGGATGCGGAAACTGCTGTACAACGTGCCAATATAAAGTACCATCTGTTGTACTTATAAATTGTTCAACTTCAGGAAAAGTGAGCTGCAGGTTCTTATGCAATCGATTCTTGGCTCGCACGAGATCTTCGTTGAACTCTTGATAGGTTCGCTCTAAATCATGCAGTTCTTCATAGACGCCTGCTTCTCTGAACGTCGATTGATAATGATAGTGTGCCATTGCAGTGGCTAATGCTACTGCGTCCAGCTGATCATTCTTATTGTGACGAAAACCATCCATATCTTTCTTGGCCGCCAAAGGATTAATCTCGGTATAAATCCAATTTTTTCTCTGTAAAAAGGCACGAATACTTCGTGAATAGATGCCAGAAGATTCAAAAATTACCTTGGGTGACTTAAAGCTATTAAGAGCGTCATCAAGGGTTTCATAACCTATACGATCGTTAGTTATCTTGAATTCTTTAATGACACTGTCATCGGCTAAAATTGCTACATTTGAACTATGTTTACTTACATCTATGCCAAATATGATTTCGATATCAATCATATTTAAACACCACCTTATCAAAGTTGTATTCATCGATTCACTCATCTCAATTTTCAATACACGACTTTTAGTAGCCAACGGACTTCGAGCGAGCTTATTGGTGAACCAAATGAAGTTGCCAATTTATCTTGCGACGTCATCGTATGATGCGCCAAATGACACTTCGACATGTCAACTTCATTACCACTTTAACAGAATGAAAAAGTGGTGAATCATAATTTCGTCGAATTATGATTCACCACTAATGTTAGTCCGTTTATCTTAACGGTTTTCGTTTAGATAAAGGCCGAGCTTAGAGACGGGTATTTCGGCTCTAAGTCGTGCCCACTATTACGCGTAAAGGTCGGTTTTCGTACCGAAAACCCGCTATAGTTCCATACGCTGTCGATTCTTGTGGCAAAATTAGCCGCAAGAAGTCGCACTACGTTCCGGCCCAGATTTGCTGAAAGATGGTATTTTAATCTAATTTTGTTACCATGAACGTTTTTGTATCAAGCAATTGAATGTGATTTTGTACTTTCAACCTTTAGTTAGGAAAGTATACCAAAGGAAAGTCCTGAGATGCAATAGATTGAAGGCAGAAAGTTATTAAGTAAATGTTACTTTACACAAATTTTGATAACTTGTCCTTCCCATGACTAATTGGTAAGATTAGAGAAAATAGTAGGGGAAGTTTTTACGATCAAATTTAATCTTAAAAAGCTTCAAGAAAAAATCTTATCGGCAGGTTTCAAGATAGAAATTCATACGTTTGATCAGATCGATTCAACGAATGCCGAGGCCAAACGTGTGGGTCGAAATCTTTTGCGTATTACCCAACCGCAAGTTTTTATGGCAAATCATCAAACGGCCGGGTATGGACGCCTAAATCGAGATTTTTATTCTCCAGAAGATAGTGGGTTATATATTAGTTTCTTAATTCCGGTAGTCGGTGAAACTTTTAATCCCGGATTACTGACGACGATGACAGCCGTGGCGAGTGTAGAAGCAATTCAAAAACATTTTCCCGTTAAACTCCAGATTAAATGGGTCAATGATTTAATTTGGAACAACCGAAAAGTTGGGGGTATTTTGGCCGAAGCAATAACGGATCCCATGACTAATCAGTTATCTGGGGTGGTTATTGGGATTGGTGTAAATTTGTACACAAAGTCTTTTCCGGATGCCATTCAACAAATTGCTACTTCATTAAGCAAAGAGCCAATCATTCCTGATCAAACAGATTTTGTGGCGGATTTTGTAACCAGCTTTTTTGAATATTTAAAAACGTATCAAAGTGCCGATTTTATGGATCAGTATCGACAACTATCATCTGTAATTGGCAAGCAAGTTCAGGTCCAATTTCAAAACAGGACGGTCAGTGGTGTGGTTAACACCATTGATGAACAGGGGAGATTAATTCTCCAAACGGATCAAGAACAGCTAAAGATTTCGAGTGGGGAAATTGTGCATGTGCGGCCAATAAAAAAAGCGTTCGGAAATTAATATTCCGAGCGCTTTTTTATCTATTTGATTGGTAAAGTTATTTTACACTGATTAATTTGTAACGAGTATTGTAATTCTTGGTTACCACGGACAGTTGTGGCAAAGTCAGTTGCGTAAACAACTAGACCAAGCTGATGACCGGCCAACAGGTGGTAGAAGGCTGGTTGCAACTCAACTGTCAGATCGTAAAAATCATTTGCCTTTAATTCGTCCACTTGGTAAGCATTGTGACGATTCTGAAGATTAATATGACCTTTTGTAATCATCTTCCAAGGAGTGGCCTCTTTTTGCAAAGTAAATTCACGAAGATTATCACGCCGCCAATCGTAGGCACCACTTAACGATTTAGATGCCAAGATGGTTGGGCTAACCGTCAATCGTTTAGCATCACCGTAATCAACCAGTTGAAAACTTAACATGCCAAATGGTTCGTTAACCGCCACCCGAATCTTTAGTTGAACGGAACCATCAATGTAGGTGTCCTCATCATACCGACTGGTTTTGAAAATCAATCGGTTATCCCGCAACTGATTTTCACCCTTGGTGTCGTGATTGGTGGTAAGTAAATCACGTTCCCAAACGTTTAGATGCTTTTTATAGAAATCAAATATTTCGGGATCGAGATGATCGCTAAACGAAGCTGCAGCTGTGCGAACTGGAACGGTTTCCGGTACCAATTCTTTGGCTTCAAAATTGAAAGCTTGTTTTTTATCGGTTGGTGCTTGCCAATCTGCATAGCTTGTCCAAGTTTCTGGTTGCACATTGTCTTGAATTAAAACATCGGGCAATAAATCTTCCGCATGATTATCTAGGCCAAAGAGTTCATGACTAAACCAAAGATTCATCATGTCAGTGAAGTCCAAGGAACGGAAAGCATTGATATAAATATGTTGACCTTGGTGCAAAATCAATTTCTTAGTAATTGGCGCATCTCGTAAGGCGTTCCAAAGATTGCCCACGTTACGTGGTTTAACGTTCCAATCATTTAAACCATGCACCATAATCATATCAGCCTTAATGTTTTTAACGTTGTTTACATAATTACGCTCGTCCCAGTAATGGCTGTAGTTTCCAGTTTGACGATCTTGATCTTTGGCCATGGTTTGTAAGACTTGATCAAAGAAATCTTTGATCTTTAAGTAATCGCCTGGTTTTTGCATACGACTGAATACTTCGGTTGCGAGCACATCCATATCTTCACCTTGGAATGTGTCAGGCGCAGCAACTAAGCCACCATCACGATAATAGTCATACCAACTTGAAATGGCTGCTTCAGAAACCACGGTCTTTAGTCCACTGACGCCAGTTGTTGCAGCTGCCACAGCCAAAGTTCCTAAATAAGAACGACCAGTCATGGCAATTTTACCGGTGGACCACCAAGCCTTGATTTCGATATTATCGGTTTTATTAGTGAATGCTGTGCGATTACCGGCTAACCATTCAATAACAGCAATGGTTGAAACGGTTTCAGATACAGCACCGGTGGCGCGAATGCCATCAGAATCTTTGGTGCCAATGCCTGCTGCATAAACGACTGCAAAACCGCGAGTTAGGAAGTAATCGTTTAAAGTATAAGGAGCCTCCATCGCAAACGTTTCGTCGGCTTCTTGTTGTTCACCGGCAATTTTGCGTTTGGCAGGTAATTCTTTGGGTGTCTCTTGATAATGAATATCTTTGTAAGTAAGGTGGTTAGGTTCTTTAGCCGCCAAAGGGACATCAACATTATGCATGGCCGCATCACCAGCTTCATCGTTAATTCCCTGATTATAAGGACTAGCCGTATATAAAACGGGAGCCCGATAGCCATCTTGCGTTTGTTTAGGACGTAAGATTTCCACTTTTAAGAGATCACGTTTACCGTCTTCATCAGTATCTAAAGGGGCTTCAACGTAAACAACATCACGGATTAATTGATGGGGGTCAAAGACAGCCTGAGCCTTGCCATTAAAAAATAATGGTTCGGTCGTTTTTTCATAGAAAGGAACAAAGTAACCAGCTTGAGCAAGCTTATCTAAATAAGTTTGGCCATTTTTGGTGTGGGTACAAAGCAGTAAATACCAAGCATGTAACAAGTCTGCCTTGGTTTTGATTGGCTCGCCAACAATTGGTAGCTTGATTTGTTTCATTGCTTGAATTGGATCTTCAAGTTTAAAATCGTTGCCGACATCAAATTCAAGTAGTTGCAAAGCGACGCGATAGAAAATGTCGTTTGTAAGTGGTTGGTGGGAATCTAAGAAGTCTCCCAAAGTTGTTTCTGGGGTAGCTAAATAATTATTTAATTTTTGTTTGAATACCGTTTCGTTTTTTGCTTCAAGAGTTGTTTTGTGTAAAAGCTCCTGCCAAACAGCTAATGGATCGTTTAATTGATCGATTGTGTCATCAATAAAGTGAGAAGCAAGTAATTCTTTAAGCTCCGTGGCTCGGTCCACTGGCTCAATAGCAAATTGATTATTTTTCATAATATAAAAAACCTCCGAAAAGTTGTATGGCACCAATTATACGCCATTCTGCAACTATTCGGAGGTGATTTTACTAATTAATTTTTAATGATCTAATTTATTTTTCTGAATTATCTTTTTGGGCCAACTGACTATGATTAATTCCGTAAGTAAAGTAGATCAATAGACCTAAGGCAAACCAGATTAGAGAGGCAATCCATGTTTCTTTGGACAAGGTAGTCATCAAGAAAATACACATGAGTCCAGAAATGATGGGGAGCACAGGATAGAATGGCACTTTAAAGCCATGATTGGGAATGTCTTTTCGTTTACGAAGCGGAATAATCCCAAATGAAACAACGGCAAAAGCGATTAACGTTCCAATATTTACAAGGTTAGTTAGCTGATCTAATGGGACCAAACCACCAAGAATGGCAATGACAATTGTGACAACGGTCATGGCATGCAGCGGTGAATGATTAGCACTGACTTTACCAAGGGTCTTGGGAAGCAATCCGTCACGACCCGTTGAATAAACTAATCGTGAACTACTAAAGATCATCGTTACCATCATAGTGGTCATCCCGGCCAATGCACCCAAGGATAAAAGGCCGGCCAACCAATTTTGATTAACGGCTTGTAAGGCAAAGGCGACGGGATCTGCAACGTTTAGCTTTGTGTATGAAATCATCCCGGTAAGGACGATGGAAACGCCAATATAGAGAACAGTTGCGATAATTAATGTG
This sequence comes from Pediococcus damnosus, assembly GCF_001611155.1. Taxonomy (NCBI): domain Bacteria; kingdom Bacillati; phylum Bacillota; class Bacilli; order Lactobacillales; family Lactobacillaceae; genus Pediococcus; species Pediococcus damnosus. The sequence goes on along the minus strand of NZ_CP012294.1, from coordinate 475,630 downwards.
CCAATAATTCCAAATGGCATATTGCGATCGGGATCTTTTACTTCAGCTGCCGATGATGAAACGGCATCAAAACCAAGGTAAGCGAAGAAAACGGTCGAAGCACCTTGGAACATGCCTTTGACACCGAACGGCATAAAGGGATGCCAGTTGGATGGCTTTACATAAAAGGCACCAACCAAGAGGAATAGGACAATGATTACTAGTTTGACAATCACCATAATGTTATTAATCCGAAGGGAAGATTTTAATCCTTTAGATAGAAACAAAGCGATTAAACAAACGATGAGAACGGCCACAATGTTGATGTAAGTGCCATGGGCAGGGTCAAATGGACCAGATAAAGCTTTAGGAATATGTAAACCAAATCCAGATATAAATGAACTGAAGTAAGCCGACCAACCAGTAGAAACGGCGGCCACGGCCAGGACGTACTCCAAAATGAGAGCCCAACCTAGGATCCAACCAACAATTTCACCAAACACGACGTTTCCATACGAATAGGCACTGCCGGCAACTGGCAACGCCGAAGAAAATTCTGCGTAACACATGGCAGCAACGGAACAAACGATGGCAGCAACCACAAAGGAAAGAATAATAGCAGGACCAGCTTTAGTTGCAGCAACCGTGCCGGGTAAAATAAAGATTCCAGTACCAATAACGGCACCGATGCCAAGGGCAATTAAATCTCACCCGTTCATAGTTTTTTCAAAGCGATTATCGCGTTCAATGTACCGATCGCGACTTTCTTTGCGGAAAATACGTCCGCGTAATGACATACACAACACTTCCTAAATTTAGAAAAATCAAACTGTAACCAGTTTATTAGACTATATCCAGAAAAATATTAAAAGTCAATGAGAAAAAGAAAAGTGAACGGAGAAAAACGATAGTTAGGAAAATATAAGCGCGATGGAGGCGGGATCGCAATCCCGCTGTAAGCGTGCTTATATTTTCCTAACTGTTTTTCGGAGTTGTCCTACTGCCCAGTGGGAAGAAGACAGAGAGAAGTAGCAAGGTGGAGGCGGGATCGCATCCTGCCGGGAACCTTGCTTAAATATTTACAGCTGACTTGTGGAGTTGTCCTACTGCCTAGCAGAAAAAAGCAGAGAGGAGCAGCGCGATGGAGGCGGGATCGCAATCCCGCTGCGAGTTCTTGCGGCGATCTTAAGCCACAAGAATCGACAACGTACGGAACATAAAGATTTTCGGGACGAAAATCACCAACGCGTGGAGTAGTGTAAGCGTGCTTATATTTTCCTAACTGTTTTTCGGAGTTGTCCTACTGCCCAGTGGGAAGAAGACAGAGAGAAGTAGCGAGGTGGAGGCGGATCGCATCCTGCCGGGAACCTTGTTTAAATATTTACTGCTGACTTGTGGAGTTGTCCTACTGCCTAGCAGAAAAAGTAAATCTAAAAAATACGGTTTAGTCCCTGAAAACTTAATTTCTTAGTGCAGTTTAAAAATTGAATTTCACCAGTCACCACTCGTCTTCATGGTATAATGAGAAAAATTAAAGTATAGGTGAAGATATGGATGGGGGATAGCTGAATTGGCAAATAAAACGTTATTAATTGAAGATTTGTCTACGGTCGGTTCGGTTTCTATGAGTATTGCTGTTCCAATCGTGACCCTATTTGACGAGCAACCAGCGATTCTTCCCTCAGTTTTGTTATCCACGCACACTGGTGGCTATGGACAACCGGCCACTGTGTCCATGGAAGCAGCAATTCCAAAATTTTATCAGCACTGGGAGAAAGCTGCCGTTCATTTTAATAATTTTTTGATTGGCTATCTTGGCAATAGCAATCAGGTCTATCATGAAGTAGACAACTTGTTAAGGATAAATTTGCCTAGTTTGCTGGTGTTAGATCCAGCTTTTGCTGATCATGGAAAGTTGTATTCCAGAATGCCAACAGAAGTTGTAGAAGATTATCTACAGTTGAGTCAAAAAGCAGATGTGTTTTTGCCCAATCTTACGGAAGCCTGTTTATTACTTCATCGTCAAATTCCTGAACAACTGACCAAAGCAAATTTAACCGATATTTTGAATGAATTAACCCAAAAGTCTGAAGTTATAAAGTTGGCAATCACTGGAATTGAATGTGATGACCAAATTGGGACTGTTTTTATGAGTCATCAAAAGATCAAATATGTATCTTCAAAGAAAATTACCGGGGATTATTTTGGAACCGGGGATCTTTTTTCAAGTTTGGTATTTGGGTTTATTTTAAATAAAGAATCGTTTGAGACGGCTTTAACACTTGCCAATCAGTGGACAACTGAAGCGGTTGTTGATACGATCAAGCGCACTTCACGAGATTCACGGATGGGAGTCCGGTTACAAACGGTTTTTCCAAAAATATTAGCATACAAGGGGAGTTAGTATTATGCATAATAATCAATTACGAAAAATTGTTGAGACGGCATTATTTGCCGCAATTATTTTTATTGGCATTTCTGTATTTCAAATTCCAATTCCAGCCATGATTGGCCGTCCATTTGTTCATTTTGGAAATGCTTTAACCGCATTAGCAATTATGTTTTTGGGATTCGGATATGGTTCGTTGGCTGGAGCAATTGGTTTAGGATTATTTGATGTTACGCATGGGTACGCAAGCACCGCGTATCTAACAATTATTGAAGTGATCATTGTGGCTGCAGTGGTAACACTTGTGTTCCGTTTGTTTAGGCGTGATGATACGCAAAAATGGCATATCGCGGTTGTGGCATTTGCTGCGGGATTTACAAAACTTTTTACGTCATTTGGAAACTCGGTTATTGAGGGCGTGGCATATGAGGGGATGCAATTACATGCGGCAGTAGTTGGCGCACTTGCGAGTGAACCCGCGACCATTGTTAACTCCATTACAACGTTTGTGTTAGTGATAATTCTTTATTATCCACTGAAAAAGATTTTGGTGCGCCCGGCATGGGCGCTAACTAGGCGGTGAAAGTCCGTTATGGGCCGTAGTAGTCGGAACCATGAGCCAATGGCAAGGGTGTCCACTGTGAAGTGGAATCCGAAGGAAGCCGCAGGCGAAGTACTGCACCGATGAACAAGAAGTGGCTACAAGGCCGAAATGACTGGATAAGGTTGCCTAACAAACTGAAGTCCGATACTACTCGAAGTCATGACGGTAAAGCCAACGGTGAGATGGTACGAAAGTTAGCGTTCTTACCCGGGGAGACCTGTATTACACGTTTCCGACAAGAGGAACGTTATGTTCCACAAAGACAAGCACTTCAGTGATGGAATGTTGAGTAATGCAGGAGTCAGCCGAGGTCATAGTAGTCCACGAAGTGAACGAAGGACCGAACAGTAATAACTCGTAATTGATATTGGAGGTGGAAGCAGTGCGAAAATCGCAGAAAACAGAACAAATAGCTGACCACCGATGGATGGCAGGTCTGGAAGACCAAGAGCATATCGGGGCGCGTAGCACTGCCTCTGGTGAAAATACAAGAATGAGTGGCATTAAGTTTCAAGACTTGGTTTTAGCCCGAAATAATCTGAATTTAGCCTATCAACGGGTGACCAAGAATAAAGGAGCAGCTGGTTTAGACGGCATGACCGTTGAAGACCTTTTGCCATACCTGAAAGAACACCGGAAAGAGCTACTTGAACAACTAGCAAATGGCACATATAAACCAGCGCCGGTTAAACGAGTAGAGATTCCCAAGCCCAACGGAGGTACCCGTAAATTAGGAATTCCGACAGTTGTTGACCGTATGGTCCAACAGGTGGTAGCCCAAGTTATGAGCCCAGTGTTTGAGCAAGCGTTCTCAGAGAGTAGTTTTGGTTTTCGTCCAGGAAGAAGTGCCCAACAAGCCATTAAACAGGTCGTTTCATTTTATAACGAAGGATTTCACCGAGTGGTTGACCTAGACCTAAAAGCGTACTTTGATACTGTGAACCACGATTTATTAATTAAGTTCATTGAACAATACGTGAATGATCCATGGTTAACAAAATTGATTCGTCGATTTTTAACCAGTGGGGTCATGAATCATGGCTTATTTGAAAGCAGTGAAAAAGGAACTCCCCAAGGAGGTCCACTTTCACCATTGTTAGCCAACATTTATTTGAACGAACTTGATAAAGAATTGACAAAACGAGGCCATAAATTTGTCCGATATGCGGATGACTGTAATATTTACGTTAAAAGTCAGCGAGCTGGGCAACGAGTTCTTGAAAGTATCTCTAATTTTCTGGAAGGTCGACTAAAAGTAACGGTCAATCAAAAGAAGACACAGGTTGGATCACCTCTACGACTAAAATTCTTAGGATTTTCATTGGGAGTCGGACATGGTGGTGCTTATGTACGACCAGCCAAAGAACCCAAGCTTAGAATTAAGCAAGCGCTTAAGCAAATTACTAAGCGCAATCGTGGGGTGTCAACTGACAAGATATTTCAAGAAATTCAGCAAAAGATGCGCGGCTGGATCCAATATTTTTCTGTTGGAAAGATGACTACTTTTATTCAGACATTGGACAAATGGTTAAGGTCTCGTATACGGCAGTATATCTGGAAACAGTGGAAGAAGACCAAGACAAAGATAAATAACTTGAAACGATTAGGATTATCTACAAGTGATGCGGTTAAGTCTGCCAATACCCGTAAGGGTTACTGGCGTACAGCGCATAGTAAAACCTTGTTATATACCTTAACAAATGAAAAACTGGAACGCCTTGGATTAATGAATCTAACCAAGACACTCCAGTTCATTCAAAGTGCTTAAATTACTGAACCGCCGTATACGGATCCGTACGTACGGTGGTGTGAGAGGTCGGTAGTTGAATTAATCAACTACCTCCTACTCGATTAATAGATTAAGCATCCTGTAAATTGCCTTGAATGGCCATAATTGTTTTTAAATTTTGAACGGCTGATTCAATGGTGATTCCAGTGGCTTCGAAAGTTGGGTCAGCTTTGTCGTTTGCGATAAAAACTTGTTTTTCCGTATCAAGAGCAATGCTGAACCAGTTGTGGCTATATTTTTCAAAGGTCATAATGTTGACCCTCCTTCTTTTTGTGTCAAAAAAGTCACTTATCTGGCGAAGTCAGCTTAGAAACTCTAATAATTCAGTTGAGAATTGTTTGGTTATCTAAGTGATCACTCCAAGAAACAGCTTTTAAACACGTTTTATTTTATTAAGTTGAAAAGATTTCAGAAAATTTTAGAAATCGCTTACATCTAACTTTATTTTTTTATTCTACAGCATGTTACAATAAAAGACAAATGATATAACTATGGAGTGAAAAACTGATGAATAAAATCATTGTCATTACTGGGGCCACCGGAACCGGTAAAACAACTGTAAGTGACTATTTAAAAACTTATTATCGAATTCCAAAGGTGATAACCCATACAACGCGTCCAGCTCGTAAAGATGAGGTTTCTGGAAAAGATTATTATTTTGAAACGGATAAAAGTTTTTTTGATAATCATTATCTTGAGAACGTGGTTTATGCTGGGTATCATTATGGTTCTTCATATGAAGGATTGGAACGAGAATGGCAACGCAATGCCCTGGCAAGCATCGTGTTAGATACAAAAGGGGCCATTACTTACGTGGAAAAATTGGGTACGCAGGTGGTTGTTTTGTATATGACCGTGTCAGAACAAGGAAGTTTAGCTAAACGGCTGCATAAACGTGGGGATGATACCAAAATGGTTGAACAGCGGCTTGCAAGTGAGGAATATCAACGCGATCTTCAATTACCTGTAGAGCTTCGAGGAAAAGCTCACGTTATTTTAAATGATCAGTGGCAAGAAGCTCAGAAACAAATAGACAGGATTATCGGGAAATTACAAGCAACCGTAGCCAAACAATAATCTATCAAGTTTGCATTAAATATGCTAAACTTTCATAAAGAGTAATTATTACTATTTAGGATTAGAGGAATAAATATGGATACTAAATTAACGGCTGCAATTGAAATCTTAAAACAAAACAACTTAAAAATAACCCAGCAGCGGCAAACGTTGATTCAAATCATGACGCAACATGAAAATAAATATATTGATGTGACCGAAGTTGATGAACAAATGCGAACGTACTATCCAAAAATGAGTCATAATACGGTTTATCGTAACTTAAAGGAATTTGAATCCATTGGGTTGGTAGAACAAATTATTCAAGGTGAACATGCTCAAGTTAAGTATCAGTGTGATGTGACTCAACAGCACCACCATCATTTTATTTGTACAAACTGTGGCAAAGTAGAAGAAATTGAAATGTGTCCATTAGATTTCTTTGAACGACAATTGCCAGGCTATCAGATTTCTGGCCATCGGTTTGAGCTATATGGGTTATGTGCAGATTGTGCACAAAAGCAACAGGCATAAGTTCATCAGGTTGACGGAACTATTAACTTGAGGACTTTTTTTATCTTTAATATTCAAATAATATATTGTAAAGAATTACTATGATTTTAATTTTTTAGATGCAAGCGAGGTTTAATTTGTTAAAATTTAAATAACTAAGAAATAAATGGGAGGAGAAATGTTATGGCCTATCGAACACCACCTTTTATCACGCCGTTTGCCATTGTGAGTATTTTAATTGCTTTAAGTGCCACAAACGTGGTGGTAAATAAAGTGACTGGCACAACGGATGGTGGATCTACAAGTGCACAGATTGAATCAGAAAATCGAAAATCGGATTCTACCAATTCCTCTTCAAAAAAAGAGAGTTCGGACGATAGTAGCAAAAAAGAGAATAGTAGCAGTTCCAGTGATGACAGTTCCAGTGATGACAGTTCCAGTGATGACAGTTCCAGTGTATCTTCGGATGAGAGTAGTTCATCTAGCAGTGATACGCAAAGTAGTGCAGATAATACTTCTTCTGCTTCTACAAGTAGCAAGGCTGTTTCTAACAATAATTCATCAACGCCAAGAGCAAATAGTTCGAGCGCAACATCAACATCTTCTAGTGCGGCTAGTTCAACGACCACTAAAGCTTCTAGTCCAACAGCATCTAGCAGTACAGCAACAACTACCCAGGATAATACGGGTGAGTAGAGAGGAGGAGTGATCAGACTTGTTTTCAATCATCGATATGATCAACCATTATTTAGGCTATATCAATATCAACCTAAAACTTAAAAATCGCATTTATACAGTCATCGGATTTATCGGGAATTTTTATATGCTATATTTGGCCTACCGTTTCTTCGAAAATGGTCGTTGGGTGCGAGGCCTAGGGTTCATTGCCGTTTTCCTAATTTTCCTCTATTTTTTGATCATGAATATTTATTATTATTTCACGACCAAGAAGGCGCCCTTTGATATTTCACCCAAAATAGAGAAGTTGTTGGGTGGAAAGCCACGCGAAGCAGAAGAAAACGAAAGATTGCGTAGCCGTGGCAATCGCGGTCGTCAATCTGTTGTCCCTTCGACAGGAATTTTTGAAAAGAATTCGATCTTGCCAGCCACCATTAAATCGAATCAACGCGAAACACATAATATTCAAGTTCTTGCGGATCAAATGATTCGAAATAATTTTGTTGTGGCAGATTATAGTGGCCTTTCGGATGATGAAATTTTGGACCATTTACAAAGTTCCAATGAAACTGAAATGAATGCGATTGGTGAAGGAATGCCATTTCCGTATTTTGAGCTTCGAGAAGAAAATAGTGAAGCAAATATCTATGCCGGAATGAACCAGATGAATTTGATGCGAATTGGCCGGGTAGCCAGTGTCGGATTATCTGATTACTTCAGTGCTAAAAAGCAGTATGAATTATATTTGGCACAAGCTGTTTTAATTGGTGGCCCGCGTAAATTTGCAGGGCGTTCTAGTTTAATGTCTGAAGAGGCTCCTTATGAAGCAAAAATTCAGATGGCTTATAAAAAACGTGAGGACGAGGCTACGCAAACCAGACGGAGAACATACTAAATCAGATTTTGTTTAAGGATTTAGTTGTTAAAAATGATCATAAAACATCTTAAAAATAGTCTAATAAAATGAGTTATAAAATTATAAGAATTAAAATGAGCCTATCAAAATCATAAAAAATTTTGGCAAGCTCTTTTTTCTACCCTAAAAATTGATATAATAGAAGATGAACATTTATTTTTTTACTGGGAATAAATGCTAACGAGATTTCAAATTCGGTTATCCCAGTAGCTTTAGCGGCCACGACAGTCGTATGCAGTCATTTTTACTTTTGTAAATAATTGTCGTATATTGAAGAAAAAGGGGAAATTTATATGTCAATGATCGAATTTCACGATGTTGAAAAGTATTATGGAAAATTTCATGCACTATACAATGTTAATCTGACAATCGAAGCTGGAGAAACCGTTGTTTTAATTGGTCCATCTGGTTCTGGTAAAAGTACTCTTATTCGGACAGTAAATGGATTAGAGCGAATCAACAAAGGGCAACTGATTGTTGATGGATTCGATTTGGCTGATAAGAAAACGGACATGAATAAAATCCGTAAAAATGTTGGGATGGTGTTCCAGCATTTTAATTTATATCAAAATAAAACAGTTTTAGAAAATATTATGTTAGCTCCTCGGATTGTTTTAAAACGGGATGAGGATAAAAATAAGAAATTGGCAATGCAACTTTTGGACAAAGTTGGGTTAGCTGACAAGGCAGAAAGTTATCCCGCTCAACTTTCCGGTGGCCAGGCTCAACGAATCGCCATTGCCCGTAGTTTAGCAATGGAACCTAAGTGTATTTTATTTGATGAACCAACAAGTGCACTTGATCCGGAAATGATTGATGATGTTTTGAACGTTATGAAAGATATTGCTCGAGATTCCAGCATGACTATGTTGGTAGTTACTCATGAAATGGGCTTCGCACGTGAAGTGGGTGATCGGGTTGTTTTCATGGCTGATGGACATATCTTGGAAGATGATACAAAAGAAAAATTCTTTGACGGGCAGCCTTCAAATGAGCGGGCACGCCAATTTCTTAGCAAAATTATTAAGCACTAAAGGGGGATCCGCATGAAAAAAATAATTCGATATTTAGGATTGCTGACCTCATTATGTGCACTGGTCATGATCCTCAGTAGTTGTGGCTCAAAGGCGGCAACGTCAAATGAAAGTGTTTTAAAAACTGCAGAAAGCAATAACACAATTGTTTGGGGTGTAAAGGCTGACACCAAGTTATTTGGTTTGATGGACGTTAAGGATTCAAAAATTAAAGGCTTTGATGTCGATATGGCTAGAGCAATTACCAAACAAATGTTGGGCCCAAGCGGAAAAGCTAGTTTTATTCAAGTTTCTAGTCAAACTCGAATTCCGTTGTTAAAAAATGGCAATATTGATGCCATTATTGCGACAATGACGATTACTCCGGCACGTGAAAAAGCGGTTGATTTTTCCGATCATTATTTCAATGCCGGCCAATCATTAATGGTCAAAAAGGGTAGTCCAATCAAAAATGTTAAAGATTTAGACAAAAAAGGGACCCAGGTTTTAGCCGTTACAGGTGCTAACTCGGTTGCAAATTTCCAAAAAGTCGCCCCCAAGGCTAAAGTCTTGGAATTACAGGACTATGCACAAGCTCTCCAGGCTTTGAAGTCTGGACAAGGTGAGGCACTTACAACTGATAACGGGATCCTTTTAGGAATGGCTGCTCAAAATCCAGGCTACCAAGTTGTGGGTGGTACTTTCACTAAAGAACCCTATGGAATTGCCGTTAATAAAGGACAAAAGCCCTTTGTAAATAAAATTAATCAAGCTCTCCAACAGTTACGAGAAAATGGTGAGTATGATCGGATTGTTAAAAAGTGGTTCGGTAACATTGCTGGATTTAACTATAAGGAGGCAGAGAAATGATTAGTATTGTCGCGAATCATTGGCAAGACCTCCTTTATGGTCTAGGTCAAACGTTGTTATGTAGTATTTTGGCATTGTTCTTCAGCCTGATTATTGGTTCACTTTTTGCCATTTTTGAAGTGGTTCCTAACAAATTTCTTAGAATTATTGCGCGAGTTTATATTGAAATTTTCCGAAATATTCCTTTGCTAGTAATTACCATGTTCTTTTATGTTGTCGTACCAATGTTCTTTGTGAAGGTAAATGGATTTACTGCCGGAACAATTGGTCTGACAATCTATACGTCGGCGTTTATCGCAGAAACAGTTCGTTCTGGAATTCAGTCAGTGGATCCTGGGCAAATGGAAGGGGCTCGGGCAAACGGGATGACATTTTCACAAGCAATGCGCTATGTTGTCTTGCCACAAGCCTTTAAGATTGTGATTCCACCTCTAGGTAATCAATTTATTAACTTAGTAAAAAATTCCTCTGTATTGGCCTTCGTGGCAGGATTTGATTTGATGTATCAAGGAAACACAATTGCTTCAACGACTTTTGATACCCTGAATTCTTATTTTGTAGTTGGAATTTTATATTTGGTAATTACAATGCCATTAAGTTATTATATGCGATATCTTGAAAAACGATTAGACTAGGAGGTGAAGAAAATTGCAAAACTTTATTAATGCTTATTCTTGGGTAAATATTCATTATCTGCTTGAAGGATTATGGATTACGCTGGAAGTTTCAGCAGTTTCAATTGTGTTCAGTTATATTCTAGGCGCCATTTTAGGTTTGATCCGCTATATTAATGTAAAATATTTATCGGCGATTGTCGGATTTGTAATTGATTTAATTCGTAATTTACCATTGTTGTTAATTATTTTCTTCACTTACTTTGGTCTTCCTAATATTGGAATTCGTTTGAATCCAATCTGGTCTTCAATTTTGGCGATGACGATTTTTGAATCGGCCATGTTGGCAGAAATAATCCGTAGTGGAATTGGCGCGGTTGATCCTGGCCAAATGGAAGGGGCTCGTGCCAATGGCCTTACTTATTGGCAAGCAATGTGGCATATCGTGTTACCACAAGCACAAAAAAAGATGATTCCAACCATTGTGAGTCAATTCATTTCACTGATTAAGGATACGTCTTTGGCCACAATTATTGTGTTACCAGACTTAATGTATCATGCTCAAATTATTTACGGCCAAAACAGTAATTATATTTTACCGATGTTTGTGGCTTTAGCCGTTATGTATTTTGTAGTATGTTATATGCTTTCAATTTTGTCGCATTATTTGGAAAAACGATTGGCTTAAAAATAAAAAATAATAGATTATGATAAAAAGATTTGTAATGTGAATACATTATGAATCTTTTTTTATTTTTCAAAAAATTAGTCTTTGCGCGAATGGACACGGTTTCTAGGCAGCTTTTATTGCCTTACTAACATAAAAAAAGGTTGCATTTTAATGAGCTAAGATTATACTATTATTAAATCTTAATTTTCTTAATCGTTTTTTAATAAAACGTCGGAACAAAGGAGTTATTCAATATGGGAGAAGAACTTTTAACGATTAATCATCTGCACACCGCTTTTAAGCGCGGAACAGAATATTTTGACGCGGTGGATGATGTTTCATTAAAAATACATAAAGATGAGATTCTGGCAATTGTCGGTGAATCTGGTTGTGGGAAAACAACATTAGCGAAAAGCATTATTGGGTTACACGATTTAAAGCGGACTAAAATAACCGGAAACATTAAATTCCAAGATCAAGAGTTAGTTGGTGCATCACCAGAAAAATTTGATCAGTTACGTGGGAGTGACATGGGAATGATTTTCCAAGATCCATTAGCGGCCTTAAACCCATTGATGAGGGTTGAAGATCAAGTTCGTGAGGTTTTGGATTATCACACAGATTATTCTGCTACCAAGAAACATAAAATAGTATTGAAATTATTAGATCAAGTCGGATTGGAAAATCCAGAACGGGTCGCACGTCAATTTCCACATGAATTATCTGGTGGGATGCGGCAACGGATTATTATTGCCATCGCCATCGCTTGTAAGCCTGAACTTATTATTGCAGATGAACCCACAACCGCCTTGGATGTAACAATTCAGGCTCAAATCTTGGATTTATTGCGTAGCATTCAAGCTCAAAATCATGCCGGAATCATTTTAATTACGCATGACCTTGGAGTAGTTGCTGACACAGCAGATGAAGTGGTTGTGATGTACGCAGGGCAAGTTGTTGAACGCGGCACTGTTTTTCAAATTTTTAATCATCCGCTACATCCGTATACACGTTCATTATTAAAATCGATTCCGCAAGCAGAACACGAGGGTGATCGACTTTACGCAATTGAGGGAGCTGTTCCTTCTCTAGCAAAAATGCCCCATGATGGCTGTCGATTTGCACCAAGAATTCCATGGATTCCTGAGAGTGCCCATGAAAAAACACCAACTATGCATGAACCTGAAGAAGGCCACTATGTTTTATGTACCTGTTATCAGACGTTTAAATTTGAAAACGGGGAGGCCGTGTAAATGAGTTTAGTTGAAATTAAGGATTTACAGGTTCATTACCCAATTCGTTCGGGCTTCTTTAACCGAATTCATGATTATGTGTATGCCGTGGATGGCGTGAGTTTTGAAATTGAACCGGGTCAAACATACGGACTGATCGGAGAAACAGGTTCTGGGAAAACAACGATTGGGCGTTCAATAATCGGACTGGAAAAAATTACATCCGGAAAAATCTTATTTGATGGGCATGACGTTTCTACAAAAAAAGAACGAAAGGCCATTGATTATAATCGGGATGTTCAAATGATTTTTCAAGATTCGTTATCAAGTTTGAATCCCAAAAAAAGAATTTACGATATTATTGCCGAACCACTGCGAAATTTTGAAAAGCTTAGTGATACAGAAGAAAAACACCGAGTTCGAGAATTATTAGACACTGTTGGTCTAGGCGAAGATGATTTGTTCAAATATCCCTTTGAATTTTCGGGTGGCCAACGACAACGAATTGGAGTTGCTAGGGCGATTAGTACGAATCCTAAACTGGTGATTGCTGACGAACCAGTTTCGGCTTTGGATCTTTCCGTTCAGGCTCAGGTGCTGAATTACATGCAAGAAATTCAAAGCCAATTCAATATTAGTTATCTTTTTATTTCTCATGATTTGGGCGTTGTTCGCCACATGTGTGACAGCATGGCCATCATGCATCGCGGACGATTTGTTGAATTGGGAACGCGGGACGATATTTATAATCATCCACAACATATCTATACCAAACGACTTTTGGCGGCAATTCCGGATGTGAATGTTGATCAACGAGATGCACAACGTAAGCATCGAAAAGAAGTTGAAAAGATATTTGATACGGAACAAAGCCGTTATTACGATAAAAATGGTCGTGTTTTACCATTACAAAAAGTTTCGGAAACACATTCAGTGGCACTTCCGGAAGATCAAGTGAAGGGGGAGTGAGCTTATGTGGAAAACTATTTTACGTCGGGTGGTTATTATGATTCCGCAAATTATTATTTTAAGTTTGTTGGTATTCATCCTAGCTAAGTTCATGCCAGGTGATCCCTTTACCGGATCAATTACCCCACAGACAGATGCTTCTCAGTTACATGCCCTAAAAGTACAAGCTGGTTTGTATGATCCTTGGTATACACAGTATATTCATTGGGTTGTGAATATGTTCCATGGCAATTTTGGAACAAGCTATCAGTTTAAAGAACCGGTGATGGCAGTTATTGGTGGCCGGGCAATCAACACTTTGTGGCTTTCACTATTCACGGTGATTCTTACTTATCTCATTGCAATTCCTTTAGGATTACTAGCAGGTCGTTACGAGGACACAAATCTTGATCGCGGCATTATGTTTTTTAATTATGTGACGTATGCCATTCCGCTATTTGTTTTCTTGGTTATTGGACTTTGGTTATTTGGTTATGTTTTAGGATGGTTCCCTAGCGGGGGATCAGTTTCTCTCAGTGCAAACGGCTTTTGGGGGAACACTTGGAGTAGGCTTTATCACATGATTCTTCCAGGGGTACTTACAGCACTGCTATCCACAACTAGTACGGTTCAATATCTACGAAGTGAAATTGTGGATCAAAAACATCAAGACATGGTGGCAACTGCTCGAGCAAAGGGAGTACCAGAAAGAAAGGTATTTTCACGACACATCTTGAGAAATTCATTATTGCCAATTGCGGCTTTTATGGGTTATTCAATTACAGGATTATTAGGCGGATCAGTCTTTGTTGAACAGATCTTTACATATCCCGGGATGGGCCAATTATTCCTTAATTCCATTAGTAATCGTGATTTCTCAGTCATTACCGCATTGGTTATGATTTACGGGATTCTAGCATTATTTGGAACTTTATTATCGGATATTATTATGAGCGTTGTTGATCCACGAATTCGGATTAAATAGGAGGGAGTCAGTATGACAAATTCATCAGAAAAAGAGAAAACCGTCAAAACTCCCTCGACTATGAAGGTGATTTGGCAAGAGTTTCGCCATGACCGCGTTGCAATGGCCTCATTAATTTTCACGATCGTGCTGATTTTAGGAATTTTCATCTATGCTGCCAGCCTAAATCTGGAGAAAGTTACGAATGTTAATATCTTTGCCCAGTATGATAAACCTGGTCAGGATGGTTTTATACTTGGTGCAGATGAAGGTGGCCGTGATGGATTCAAGATGCTGGTTATTGGAGCTCGAAATTCAATTACGATTGGTTTTGCAGTTACAATAATTTCTTCAATTTTTGGAATTGTATATGGGATGATTTCAGGATTTTATGGTGGCTGGTTAGATAATGGCATGATGCGGATTTATGATTTCATTAATATTTTACCGGAAATTATGATCATTATTGTGTTGGTTACAATTATTCCTAAATATAATGCTGGAACTTTCATCATTATCATGTCTTGCTTTATGTGGTTAAGTACAGCACGTTTAATTCGGAGTAAAGCCTTATCGGAATCTGAAAAAGATTATGTTGCTGCTTCAAGAACTTCTGGTACCAGTGATTTTATGATTTTGTTTCGAGAGGTTTTACCGAATTTAAGTTCAATTATTATTGTTGATACGACATTAAGTTTCGCAGGTAATATCGGAATTGAAACTGGGTTAAGTTTCTTAGGTTTTGGATTACCTGATAGTACACCAAGTTTAGGAACTTTAATTAGTTACGCACAGGATCCAGATGTCATTGGCAGCAAGGCGTGGGTTTGGTTGCCAGCTGCTATTGTAATTTTAGTTTTGACATTGAGTATTAGTTATGTTGGGCAAGCATTAAGACGTGCCGGTGATGCACAACAACGTCGAGGCTAAGCATTGTAACATGTGAGAGAAGGGATGCCACATTAAAATAAAGTTCGAAGGTATGTGATGATGTAAAATTTTAAAAAATGAAAGTACATAAAGGGGAGATTTTTATGAGTAAATCAAAATGGACAATTGGAATCGTGTCAGTTTTGGCAGTTATGACATTAGCCGGTTGCGGAAACAGTAAATCGGCTTCTACTAAGACAACTAAACCAACATTGCCTACTTCTTACAGCTCCAAAAAAAAGGCCATCAGCGGAGGTACACTAAAAGTTGCAGAAGTTAATTCATCTGCCTTTAAGGGGATTTGGGACGATGCGTTGACAAGCAATGCTGAAGATACAGATGTAATGCAGTTTGGAAATGAAGCATTGTTTAAATATGATAAAAATTTTAAATATATTAAAGGTGGAGCGGCAGATTTAAGTTTAAACCAAAAAGCAAAAACTGCGACGATCAAAATTAATCCTAAGGTTAAATGGTCAGATGGTAAGTCATTAGTAGCTCAAGATGTGGCCTATGCGTACAAAGTGCTTGCTAATAAGGCAACGCAATCTGAATATTACACTGGCAGTATTCAAAATATTGTTGGAATCCAGGCCTATCATAGTGGGAAAGCAAAGGATATATCTGGGGTTCAAATTAAAAACAAGCATACTGTTGTCATTCATTTTAAGCAAATGAAGCCTGGGATGAAAACTAGTGGAAATGGATATATTTGGGAAAATGCTGAACCATATCACTACATTAAAAATATTTCCTTTAGTAAATTAGCTAGTTCACCCCAAGTACGTAAACATCCGTTATTCTATGGACCATATAAGATGTCCAAAGTTGTTTCAGGAGAGTCAGTTGAATTTACTCGAAACAAATACTATTACGGTGGAACTCCTAAACTTAAAAAAATTACTGTTCAGGTTGTTTCAGCAGATTCTATTGCTGCAGCTATAAAGGCACACAAGTATGACCTTGCAATTGGTGGTGTACCGAGTTCTCAGTATAAAAAAATCAAACAGGTTTCTGGTTATACTATGACTGGTAAAAATGCTTTAGCCTATGACTATCTTGGCTTCAATTTAGGAAAGTATGATGCTAAGACCGGAAAAAACGTCATGAATAAGAATTCTAAAATGGCAAATCCTAGTTTACGTAAGGCGATTGCTTATGCTATGAATATTGATGCAGTTGAAAAGAAGTTTAACAATGGTTTAGGTTCACGTTTGACAACTTTAATTCCACCTGTATTTTCTCAATATCATGACAAATCTGCTAAGGGATTCCCACTAAATCTCAAAAAAGCTAATGCACTTTTAAACAAGGCAGGTTATAAAAAAGGAAAAGATGGTTATCGTACAGATCCTAAAGGAAAAAAGTTAACCATTCATCTTGCTGAGATGGAAGGTAATGCCAATACTCAAGCTATTGTTCAAAATTATATTCAACAATGGAAGAAAATTGGATTACGTGTAAAATTAACAAATGGTCGTTTATTGGATATGAATAATTTCTATGAAAAAGTTCAAGCAAACTCAAGTGACATTGATATGTTTGAAGCTGCATGGTCACTTTCAAGTGAGCCATCTCCAGCTGATTTATTTAATGAAAATGCGCCATATAATATGGGTCGGTTTGTCACGAAAGAAAATACTAAACTTTTGAATAATATCGATTCTCAAAAGGCGTTTAATACTAATTATCGTGTAAAAGCCTTTAAAAAATGGCAGGAATATATGAACAAGGAAGCAGCATATGTTCCAGAAAACACTGTTTTAAATTGGTATCCTGTTAATAATCGAGTAAAGAATTTCTATCTTACAGGAAATTCAACTGTTGCAAACGGTTTGCAAACAAACTGGTCTAAAGTTCAAGTCACATCTAACAGCTTGTCGAAATAATTAGCCAACCCCTAAATGAAGGCTGTTAGATGAGTATCAAAATAATCCACCAGAAATTAACTTGATTTCTGGTGGATTTTTTTTGCGCAGATTTTTGTAACAAAAAACACTTTAACCAGTAAAGTGTTTAGAATTGTGCCGATTAAACTGAATGGTGGTTATGTAAATAGATAAGCAAAGCCAACATCAAAATGCCAGTAAGCACTAAGGAGGCTACCCATGACAGTGATCCGGTTACCAATGGCAGATGCATATTCATGCCATAAAAGCCACTAACAATTGGTGGTACAGCTAACAAGAGAGACCAGATTGTGAGAAAACGCATAATATCGTTTAAATTATTATTGATTAAACGATCATAGGTACTGCTTAATTGGTCGACACTTTCTGAAATTAAACCGATCATCCGACTAGCTTGGTTAGTTTCCAATTGAATATTGTGAAGCTTACGATTACAAGTTTTGTCAAAAGATACGTTTGTGTCTTTTGAAATAGATTTAATGTCAGAAAAGCAGTCTGAGTTTTCTTGAATTGCCGAACGTAAGTAAATAGCGTCTTGGTTAATCAATGTAAGTTCGTTCAAATGTTTCATACGACTTTTAGCAGTTAGATTACTTTGAATTTGGTCAGCCCGATATTCCAGTTTAGTGACGCGGCCAATATATTTACGGATGATTGGCAGAAGCAAATCTAAAACAAAAGCCATTCGTTTATCAAAGCTTTTGGTACGTAGATCAGCAATGGTGTCATTGACGAAACGCATTTCAGTACTCGAAAAAATGAATAGTTTTTTGTTGAAGAAAATAACAGATATTGGTTCAGAATGTGCACTGCCCTTTAAAGGAGCCCAGAAAACCAGGAGTGCATACTGATTGTCATCATCAATTTCGATTCGGGCAGGTTCGTCTTTGTCATCCACGTACTCCAAAATTAGTGAAGGCAAATTAAAGTCTTCAACTAGTTGCTTTTTATCGTCGTCACTGCAATCTTGAATAAGCGTTAAATCAAATTTATGTTGCTGATCAGTTGCATAGGTTTTAATCAAAGCTAAATCTCCCCATCCTAATTTTCGTTTTTGTAATGATGTCTACAATAATAGTACACTGGAAAGCCAAGCAAAACAAAAATAAAGGAAAAAGCAACGCCAACCAAATCAGATTGGATTTCGCTCACAATGACGAAAAGGGATCCCAAAATGGCAATGATTGGGGTGATTGGAAATAATGGGGTACTAAACGGCCGTTTCAAGTGCGGTTCTCGTTTACGTAGGATAAATGCACCAACGAAGGTCATTACGTAGAAACAATAGACAGTGAAAATACATAGCTCTGAAAGCCGATCGGCATTAAAAAACAGAATCATAATTGCTGAGATTGTAACGGTTGTGATGACAGAAACAACAGGAGTTTGCGTTTTACGATTTAAATAAGAAAGCTGTTTGGCAAACGGGAGCTCGTGATCACGTGCCATGGCATACATGATTCGTGGGAACGTCATGATTTTACCATTCATGCAGCCAACAATTGAAATGATAATGCCAATACTTAGAATTTTACCGCCGATGGTCCCGAAATCTTTATCAGCCATATAAGGGATGGCACCGATGCCAAGTTTATGAATTAATTCAGCAGGCATACTCCGGAAAACACCAAAAGTGACTAACATATAAATTACCAGCACTAAGGAGATTCCGAACGTAATTGCTTGTGGAAGCCGTTTTTCAGGATTTTTAATTTCATCACCAAGATTGGCTACTAAAATCCAACCATCAAAGGCAAATAGGGTGGCTAGGATTGCTACTCCAAAGTTACCAGCAGATTGATGGACAGTGGTAAAGCTTTGCGAAAAGGCATTTTCTTTACCAAAGAAGAGGCCAAATCCGATTAAAGCAATGACCGGAACCAGTTTACAGATGGTTGTTATGATGGCAAAACTTGCGCCATACCGGTTAGATAATAAGTTTAAACAAGCAACGAGGACAACGGTAATAAGGGCAATCGGAACGGTCCACGAATGCGGCATATTGAAAAAATCAACCAATAAAATTCCGAGGTAGGCAGCAAGAGAAGCAATCATTGCGGGACCGTAGATGATGATTTGCATCCAACCGGCTAAAAATCCCCAAACTTTGCCGTAGATTTTTTCCATATAGTAGTAAAGACCGCCAGTTTTTGGCATTTGGGAGGCAATTTCAGCAATGGTGAGACCAGCGGTTAAGGTAATGATGCCACCTGCAAGCCAGGCTAACATGGCATTAGTGGTGGAACCAGCGTCATCCAAAACGGCTGCTTGGCGGACAAAGATTCCAGAGCCAATAATGGTCCCAATGACGAGTGCCAGTGCGGACCAGAGTCCCAGTGAGCGATTCAGTGTAACCTCGTCTTTTTCATTATTCATTAAGAATACCTCCCCAAAATTAATTTATGTAATATTGTAACGTAAATATATGATAGGAACAACTAGTAAACGCTTTCGACAGTTAGCATTTAACACAGTTAAGCGAGTAATTTTAAATTCAAACAAAGATTATGTTGAATACTCCCCAGTATCAAACTGATTAATTTATTTGGCGGAATCATTTGGAAAATAAACGACTAAGTGAAATCTAAAATGAATATAATAACGTAAAACTTGGCAATTATGAATAAACATTCAAATATATGTTGATATATTCAATAAAGATGTATATAATAACTCTTGTTAAGAATAACAAGGGAGAAAAGCCATGAAAAATCATAAAAATTTAAAAATTTCAGTAATTGGAGCATTAATTGCCGTAACGTTAGCAGGATGTGGCAATAAAAAGGAAAGTCAAAAAGAAATTGTGAATATGTCCACAGGAACTGAAATCACGAGTCTGGATTCATCCACAGCAATTGATGATACGAGTTTAACGCAGATATCGAATTCTAATGAAGGATTATATCGAATCGGTAACAACAGTAAAATTTTACCTGGTATTGCAACTCATTCAACGGAGTCAAAAGATGGTAAGAAGTATGTATTTACGCTGAGAAAAAATGCCAAGTGGAGTAACGGAGACAAAGTGACTGCTCAAGATTTTGTGTATGCTTGGCAACGAACGGTCAATCCTAAAACAGCCTCTGAGTTTGCGTACTTGTACTCGGGGATTCATAATGCTGATAAAATTTCATCTGGGAAAGCACCGGTAAAAACTCTGGGGATTAAGGCGAACGGTAAATACAAACTAACTGTGACTTTAGATACGCCAATCCCTTATTTTAAATTATTGATGGGTTTTCCTAGTTTCTTCCCACAAAATCAAAAGGTGGTTGAAAAATACGGTAGTAAGTACGGATCAACTTCAAAAGATATGGTTTATAACGGACCGTTTGTGCAAAAGGGATGGACAGGAAGCAATCTGAGTTGGAAGATGGTTAAAAATCCTAATTATTGGGATAAAAGTCATGTGAAACTTAGTCAAATGAATTTTCAGACCATTAAGGATTCAACAACCGGATTGAATTTATATAATAGTAAAAAACTGGATGAAACAACCCTAACTGGAAGTCAGGTAGCGCAATATAAGACAAACAAGAACTTTGTGAGTCGAAAACTTGCCCAGACATCTTACGTAGAATTCAATCAAACTAAGAACTCGAGTTTAAAAAATAAAAAAATTCGTCAAGCACTTTCATTATCAATAAATCGAGATCAATTAACAGGAAAGGTCCTTGCAGACGGATCTGAATCTGCAAAAGGCTTCGTTTCAAGCGGTTTAATGAAAAATCCTAAAACTGGTCAAGATTTCTCGGCACAGGCAGAGGTACCTTCAGCTGTTTCTTATAATTTGCCAAAAGCTAAAAAATTAATGGCGGAAGGTTTAAAAGAAGAGGGTAAAAAGACCCTAACCTTAAATTTATTAAATAACGATAGTGATGTGGGTAAAAAAGCCTCAGAGTTTCTTCAATCGGATTGGGAAAAGTTACCAGGGGTAAAGATTACATTAACAAATATTCCTTACAAGTCATTTTTAACTGATGAGAAAAATAAAAAATTTGATGTGGCTTTATCTGGATGGGCAGCCGATTTTTCTGATCCAATCTCGTTTCTTCAAATTTTAACTTCTGGAAATGCCCAGAATAATGGCGGTTGGAAGAATGCTGATTATGATAAGGCAATTAACAAAGCCGATACGACTGATGCAACTAATCCTGAAAAACGGTTTGCAGATATGGTGCAGGCCGAAAAGATTTTAATGCAGGATCAGGGGGTAGCCCCAATTTATCAAAGTACCCAGGCCCAACTTTGGAATCAAAATGTCAAAGGTTTGGTGCATAATTCGGCAGGAATCTATTACGATTACAAGAACTTAACTGTTAAAAAGTAATCTGTTGGCAAAATAAAAATCGTTATCTTCCTATAAAGGCAGGTAACGATTTTTTTGTGAGTCTGTAATTATGAAAATTTATTTTTAATCTTCAACTGGTTCTACAAGATATTTATGGAAACGTTGATAATCATCACTACTTAGCTCGGTTACAATTTCTGTACCGGTTTCTTTGTAGTCGGTTTTTAATACATTGGTATGTTGATTAAGATAGTCGACAATTTGTCCCTGATCAAACGGGATCAGGAAGGTGGCTTCTCGATAGCCTGTAAAGACTTTTTGCTTAATCATATTGGTTAAGAGGATGAGTGACTTTTTGTCTTTAGCAGAATAAGTGATTTCTTCATTGCCCTCAAGAGTTGGAAATTCGACATCAGCCACGTCAGCTTTGTTGAAAGCCACGATCATTGGGGCCTTAGTAACACCGACTTCTTGTAAGGTTTCGTTGGTTGTTTGAATCATTTCGCGAAAGTGAGGATCAGAAACATCCACTACTTGAACTAAAAGATCAGCCTGGGCCGCTTCTGCCAAAGTGGAACGGAAGGCCTTAATAAGTTGATGAGGCAAGTTACTGACAAAACCAACCGTATCGCTTAGCAAGAGCTGTTTTTGATCAGGAAAAGTTAGTTTTCGAACACTTGTATCTAATGTAGCAAACAACATGTTTTTTTCGAATACTTGTTTTTCGTCACTTTCACCATACAACCGAACAAGACCGTTCATCGTTGTTGATTTACCAGCATTTGTATAACCTACTAGAGCGACACTAGGAAGACCTGTCTGGTCACGTTTTTGTCTTTGAACGGCACTAGAGGTGGTCATTTTCTTTTAACTCATGATTCAAATTATTAATTCTTTGTTGAATTGTGCGCCGATTCATTTCCAGCTTGGTTTCACCAGCACCACGGTTGGTATACCCACCACCTGCGTCACCCGCTGACTGTTGATCAAGGCGTTGTGAAGAACTGGTTCGTAATCTAGGCATTTGATAATTTAACTTGGCAATTTCAACTTGGAGCTTTGCTTCTCTGGATTTAGCGCGATTAGCAAAGATTTCTAGAATTAAACCAGTTCGGTCAATCACATCCAGTTTTGATTCTTTTTCTAAGTTTCTAATTTGGCTTGGTGAAAGTTCAGCATTTACAACAAGGGTGTGAACATTGATGCTTTCGCCGAGTTCATGAAGCTCAACCACCTTACCACTACCAAAGTAAGTAGCGGCGTTGGGACGGTCTAATTTTTGAATAACAGTTTCGGCTGCTTCCATATTATTTGCTTCAACTAAGGCTGCTAACTCTTGCATGGCATAATCCATGTCTTGGTTAGGCAACTCTAAACCTGCAATAATGACTTTTTCTGTCATAAGGACACCTCGAATTCTTTAATGCCTTCAGTATAGCATAGCGACGCGGTGTGCTTAAGCAATAGCAACCTTGATAATCAAAACTAAGTCAGCAGAGAAAGAAATTACTTATTAAATGATTAATGAGAGCCACATTAAATGTAATCTTTGTAACATTAATAATGATATGTCTTTATTTCAGGTGATGGAAAGGCTTTAATAAGAAACACATAAGTAATGGTTAAAATTAAATTAGTAAATTCTGTTGTATTTAATATTCGTTTAACCTATAATAAAGTCGCTTTTGAAAAACGGTAGTAAAAAAGCAAAAAAATGCTAGAAAGAAAGTCGAATTGGATGAAAGCAAAATCAGTAATTAAGTTAGGTGCGGTTGCTTTAGCTTCCACATTTGTATTGGCCGCATGTGGGTCAAAGAGTAGTAGTTCGTCAAGTGACAAATCAGTAAACTTTATGGAGTCTTCCGAGATTCCAACGATGGATACATCAAAAGTAACTGATGTTGTTGGCATGACTCAGTTGTCAAACTCTGAAGAAGGTATTTATCGGTTAGGCAAAAATAGTTCTGTACATAATGCCTTGGCAACCAAAACAAAAGAATCTAAAGATGGTAAGACATGGACTTTCACACTTCGTAAGAACGCAAAATGGAGTAATGGGGATCCGGTTACTGCCCAAGATTTCGTTTATTCTTGGCAACGCACAGTAAATCCCAAGACGGCTTCTGAATATGCTTATCTATTTTCTGGAATTAAGAATGCTGATAAAATTGCAGCTAACAAGGTTAATTACAAACAGTTAGGAATTAAAGCTGATGGCAAATATAAGCTTACTGTTACGTTGGATCGACCAATTCCATACTTTAAGTTATTAATGGGATTCTGTATCTTCTTCCCACAAGACCAAAAAGTTGTTGAAAAATACGGATCTAAATACGGAACAGCTTCTAATAAATTAGTTTACGATGGTCCTTACAAACAGGTTGGCTGGACTGGTACGAACTTGAAATGGAAACTTGTTAAAAACCCAGAGTACTGGAACAAAAAGAACGTGAAGATGGACACCCTCAACTATCAAGTTGTTAAGGATACATCAACGGCTTTGAACCTATATAATAGTAAGAAGTTGGATGTCACAACAATTACTGGAGATCAAGTTGCACAATACAAGAACAACAAGAATTACGTTTTGCGTAAGGAAGCTTCGACCTTCTATCTTCAATTGAACGAAAAGAAGGATAAGTACTTCAAGAACAAGAAGATCCGTCAAGCGATCTCAATGGCCATTGATCGTAAACAGTTAACTGGAAAAGTTCTTGCTGATGGTTCACAGAATCCTTTAGGCTATGTTTCAACAGGATTAGCTAAGAATCCTAAGACTGGTCAAGACTTTGCTAAAGAAGCCGAAGTCAAACCAGCTGTTACTCAAAACCTTACTCAAGCTAAGAAATTATTGAAGGAAGGCTTGAAAGAAGAAGGCATGTCCAATCTGAAGTTTACTTTAATGGCTGATGATACGGATGCTGGTAAATCTACTAACGAATTCTTACAATCACAAATCGAAAAATTAGGTAGCAATGTTAAAGTCACTGTTCAAAACATTCCATTTAAGACTCGTTTAAGTGATTCTAGTGATGGTAAATTTGATGCCGTTGTTACTGGATGGGGCGCTGATTTTTCTGATCCAATTTCATTCTTGCAGTTGTTTGTAACTGGCAACGCACAGAATAATGGTGACTGGAGTAATAAACAATACGATAAGTTGATCAAAGCTTCGAATACGACTGATGCCACAAATCCTGACAAGCGTTGGAGTGATTTGGTTCAGGCTGAAAAAGTCTTGATGAATGATCAAGCGATCGTACCGCTTTATCAACAGGCTAATTCACAATTGTGGAGCAGCAAAGTCAAAGGTGTTATCTATAACACTGCTGGCAACAACTTTGATTACTCAAAACTTTATATTAAAAAGTAGTCAAAATCGACAATCTTTAAAAACGTTGAAAGTTTAATACTTTCAACGTTTTTTTGTCGATAAAAATCTTTATTCAAAGGCAGAAAGTACGAAAAAGGCTTGGACTACCGATGTTAAATTTAGGTTAATTTACCGTTCTACGGTTCCCTTGGCCTGGAACGGGGTGCGAGTTCTTGCGGCTATCTTTGCCACAAGAATCGACACCGTTACGTGTAATGGCGGGCACGATTTGAAGCCAAACAGGTTACTTGTCTTCAAACTCGATCTTTATCTAAGCAAAAGTCGCTAAGATAAATTTTACCCCTGAGGCCAAAACGCCTTCGAACTGAAGAAGTCGTTGTCTGCAGATAGCTCAATGACTGCTTCCATAACAACTTTTGTGCTAAATATAATTAGTTTTAATACCTGATTAAGTCTGGAAGCAAATGGGCCCAGTAGTGTCATTTATCTTAACGGTTTTCGTTTAGATAAAGGCCGAGCTTAGAGACGTGTACTTCGGCTCTAAGTCGTGCCCACTACGTTCCGGCCCAGATTTGCCGGAAGACGGCATTTTTAATCTGGTTTTGTTACCATGAACGTTTTTATCAAGCAATTGGATGCAATTTTGCCCTTTCAACCTTTAAATCTTTATCGTTAGTTAAATGAGTAAAAAATTAAATAATTAAGGCGTTTAACATAAAATGGCTGTGCACTGATATAGTGGGATGTATGCAGTAAAATTACGAATTAAAAATATAAAGAATTAAAAACAAATTAATTTATTGTGTTGCATTTAATTTGTTTTTAATGTACAATAATAACAATTCGTGAAATGCACAAACATCAAGTAATTAAAAATTACTTAACAAATTAAGGGGAGATGTCGTTTATGAATGTGAAATCAGTAGTAAAGTTAGGAGCCGTTGCATTGGCTTCAACATTTGTCCTAGCTGCATGTGGGTCAAAAAGTGATAGTACCTCGTCAAACAAAAAGTCTGTTAGTTTTATGGTAGCGTCTGAAATTCCTACCATGGATACTTCTAAAGTTACTGACACGATTGGCTTAACACAGTTAGCTAATACTGAAGAAGGTCTTTATCGTTTAGGTAAAAACAGTTCTGTTCATAATGCTTTAGCCACTAAGACTAAAGTTTCCAAAGATGAGAAAACATATACCTTTACGCTTCGTAAAGGAGCTAAGTGGAGTAACGGGGATAAAGTAACCGCTAAAGATTTTGTTTATTCTTGGCAACGCACGGTTAATCCCAAGACGGCGTCTGAATATGCATACCTCTTCTCAGGAATTAAAAATGCAGATAAAATCATGGCCGGTAAAGCCAATTACAAAACTTTAGGCATTAAGGCTGATGGTGATTACAAATTAACTGTTACTTTGGATCGTCCCGTTCCTTACTTTAAGTTGTTAATGGGATTTGCAATCTTCTTCCCACAAAACCAAAACGCTGTTGAAAAGTATGGTTCTAAATACGGAACAGCTTCAGATAAATTAGTTTACAATGGTCCTTACAAATCTGTTGGCTGGACTGGAACTAACTTAAACTGGAAGCTTGAAAAAAATGACAGCTACTGGAATAAAAAGAACGTGAAGATGGACACAATTAAGTATCAGGTTGTCAAAGATTCATCAACAGCTTTGAACCTATACAATAGTAAGAAGCTTGATGTTACGACAATTACTGGTAGCCAAGTTGCGCAATACAAAAACAACAAAGACTACAAGTTACGTAAGGAAGCTTCAACCTTCTATCTTCAATTGAATGAAAAGAAAGACAAGTACTTTAAGAACAAGAAGATTCGTCAAGCAATTTCAATGTCTATTGATCGTAGCCAATTGACAGGTAAGGTTCTTGCTGATGGCTCTCAAAATCCACTGGGTTATGTTTCATCTGGATTAGCAGAGAATCCTAAGACTGGTGAGGACTTTGCTAAAGAAGCAGAAGTTAAGTCAGCCGTTACGCAAAACTTACCTGAAGCTAAGAAGTTATTGCAGGAAGGCTTAAAAGAAGAGGGAATGTCTAAGCTTGAATTCACGTTGATGGCTGATGATACACCAGCTGGTAAGTCAACAAATGAATTCTTGCAGTCCCAGATTGAAAAATTGGGCAGTAACGTTAAAGTGAATGTTCAAAACATTCCATTCAAAACCCGTTTGTCAAACTCAACAGATGGTAAGTTCGATGCAGTTGTTACCGGATGGGGTGCTGACTTTGCTGATCCAATCTCATTCTTGCAGCTCTTTGTAACCGGTGGATCAAACAATAATGGTTCATGGAGCAATAAAGAGTATGACAATTTGATCAAGGCTTCTAACACGACTGATGCTAACAACAAAGAAAAACGTTGGTCTGACTTGGTTAAGGCTGAAAAGATTCTTATGAACGAACAAGGGATCGTACCAATCTATCAACAAGCCCAATCACAACTTTGGAACTCAAAGGTAAAGGGTGAAGTTTACAATACTTCTGGTATTAACTTTGATTACTCAGGTCTTTACTTGGCAAAATAAATTTACAATATTATAAGGGGAAAGAGTTTTAGGACTCTTTTCCCTTATTCTTTTCACAAATGTGATCTTTCTAAGAATTCGTAACGGATACCACCGCTTTATGGGCTAATTTTAAATAATTTCATGAGCAAAAATGAGCATTTTTTAAAATGTAACATAAATCGGATACATGCAGCAATGGTGCTGGATCATTGTGTATGTAATTTGATTAATATGGTTCTTATCGGTAACAAAATTAGAGAGAACGATTGAATTTAATCTTCTTCTAATATATAATAAGAACAACTTTTGTTAAGAAAGTACATATTGATGAAATTCGTTAAGATTTCACGAAGGGGTTGGATAAATAATTATGAATGTTAGATCAGCAGTAAAGGTTGGAGCCGTCGCGCTAGCTTCAACATTAGTTTTGGCTGCCTGTGGATCCAAAAACAGCAGTTCGTCGAAAAAAACAGTTAACTTTGAAGAAAGTGCTGAAATTTCGACAATGGATCAATCGAAGGTTACCGATGTAGTTGGATTTACACAGTTAGGAAATACCCAAGAAGGTCTTTACCGACTAGGTAAAAAGAGCAAGGTTACTAATGCTCTTGCAACCAACACGAAGGAATCTAAAGATGGTAAGACTTGGACCTTTACACTTCGTAAGAATGCTAAGTGGAGTAATGGCGATCCTGTTACCGCAAAAGATTTTGTTTATGGTTGGCAACGGACAGTAAATCCTAAGACAGCTTCTGAATACGCATACTTGTTCTCCGGAATTAAGAATGCCGACAAGATCTCGTCTGGTAAAGTGAACTACAAGCAGTTAGGCGTTAAGGCTGACGGCAAGTATAAATTAGTTGTTACGCTAGATCGACCAATTGCCTACTTCAAGCTATTGATGGGCTTCCCAACATTCTATCCACAGAATCAAAAAGCTGTTGAAAAGTATGGTTCTAAGTACGGAACAGCTTCTGATAAATTAGTTTACGATGGTCCATACAAACAAGTTGGTTGGACTGGCACAAACTTAAATTGGAAACTTGAGAAAAATAATAATTATTGGGATAAAAAGAATGTGAAGATGGATACCATTAATTATCAGGTTGTCAAAGATGCAAGTACTGGTTTGAACTTGTATAATAGTAAAAAACTTGATGTTGCCAACATTACTGGTAACCAAGTTGCCCAATACAAGAACAACAAGGATTACGTTTTACGGAAACAATCATCAATGTTCTATCTTCAATATAATATGAAGAAAGAAAAAGTATTCCGTAACGCTAAGATTCGAAAAGCTATCTCAATGTCAATCAACCGAAACCAATTAACTGGTAAAGTTCTTGCCGATGGTTCAACCAATCCAAAGGGACTCGTTTCATCTGGTTTAGCAAGCAATCCTAAGACTGGTACAGACTTTGCAACTGAAGCTGAAGTTAAGCCTGCTGTTACACAAAACTTGACGGAAGCTAAGAAGTTAATGGCTGAAGGACTTAAAGAAGAAGGCAAATCAAACTTAACATTTACACTTCTTGGTGATGATACAGCTTCAACAAAGCAAATCACTGAATTCTTACAGTCACAAATTGAAAAGCTACCAAATGTGAAGGTCAACTTGCAAAACGTACCATTTAAGACACGTTTGTCAGATTCATCAGATGGTAAGTTCGATGTTGTTCTTTCTGCATGGGGCGCCGACTTCTCTGATCCAATTTCATTCTTACAATTATTTGTAAGCGGAAATGCTCAGAATAATGGTGGATTCAGCAATAAGCAGTATGATGCATTAATCAAGGCTTCTAATACAACTGATGCTACAAATCCTGAAAAACGTTGGGACGATATGGTACAAGCTGAAAAGATTTTGATGAATGACCAAGGAATTGCACCTGTCTTCCAGCAAGCACAATCACAACTTTGGAGTTCTAAGTTGAAGGGTGTTGTTTATAACACTGCTGGTGTCAACTTTGACTATAAAGGTTTGTATTTAACAAAATAATTTTTATAAATAGGCGTTAACTTTGGACAGGAGGGTAAGGGCCCCGCGTAACTGCTGACTCTTACCCCCTTTGTTATAGAGCCAAAGCTGGCTTGGAAGAAAGATTGGGAGGAATATAAATGGCAAAATATTTGTTAAAGCGAATCTTTTACCTGTTCTTAACGCTGTTTCTGATTGCAAGTATCACCTTCTTCTTAATGAAGTTGATGCCAGGAACACCATTGAATAATCAGGCAAAATTATCACCACAGCAGATCAAAATAATTTATGAGCATTATGGATTGAACAAACCGGTTTGGCAGCAATATATAAGTTATATTGTGGATGCAGCACATGGAAACTTTGGGTTATCATATCAATTTAGTGATCAGCCAGTTTCTTACCTGATCTCAAGCCGAATTGGTCCTTCGTTACAATTAGGTGCTCAGGCAATCATTGTGGGTGTCTTCTTTGGAATCATCGTTGGATCTTTAAGTGCCATTCGTAAAAACACATGGATTGATGGTGCTTCAACGTTTATTTCAATTTTAGGAATTTCAATTCCTAGTTTTGTGCTTGCCATTTTGCTTCAGTATTATTTGGGTCTGAAGCTTCAATGGTTCCCAATTGCTGATTGGGGTGGATTCTCGTACACAGTGTTACCAACCTTGGCGTTGGCAGCTTCACCGTTCGCGGAAACTTCGCGGTTTGTCCGGACGGAAATGGTCGATGTTTTGGGAAGCGACTATATTGAGCTGGCAAAGGCAAAAGGGCTAAGCCGAACTGGAATCGTTTGGCATCATGCTTTACGAAATAGTTTAATTCCGTTAGTTACGGTTATTGGTCCTTTAGCAGCAGCAATTATGACTGGATCAATGGTTGTTGAAAACATTTTCTCTGTACCAGGTATTGGGGAACAATTTGTAAAATCTATCTTGGTTAATGATTACCCAACCATCATGGGAGTTACCATGTTATACTCCGCATTACTTTGTGCAATCTTGCTTTTGACTGATATTGTATACGGAATTATTGATCCACGAATCCGAATTTCTGGGAATGAGGGGTAAATAAATGGAAGAAAAAATGAATTTAGCACCGGATGCGTTTGAGCCGGTATCTAAAAAAGATGAACTAGATGATGAAAAAATTGTCGCCCCTTCCCGGACATTTGTTCAGGATGCTTGGCGTCGGTTAAAACAAAATAAGGCTTCTTTCATTGCTTTATGGATCTTGGCTATAATCTTTGTGGTTGCTTTTACATCACCAATTACAGCTTCTCATCCAAATGAATCTAATCCAAACTACGCAAACTTGCCTCCTAAGATTCCCGGTGTAAATATCAACGGGTTGAACGGAACATCTGTAGTTGCTGGTAAACGAGTAGATGCTTACAAACAAAATCATGTTCCAAGCAAAGTTCACTACACATTAGGAACTGATTACTTAGGTCGTTCATTGGCACAACGAATTTTACGAGGAACTTTAGTTTCCTTATTAATTGGTCTTTTTGCCACTTTGATTGATTTGATTGTCGGGGTCGGGTACGGGATTGTTTCGGCCTGGAAGGGTGGTATAACTGATATTGTCATGCAACGGATAATTGAAGTTATTTCATCCGTCCCTAACATCGTTATCATGGTGTTATTCATGCTTGTTTTAAAGGGCGGTATGTTGCCAATTATTTTGGCGATTGCCTTTAATGGGTGGACCACGATGGCCCGGCTGACGCGAGCGCAAACCTTGCAGTTGAAGTCGCAAGAGTATGTGTTAGCGGCGAGGACGTTGGGTGAATCAACCTTTAAAATTGCGATCAAACATTTGTTACCTAACTTATCAAGTGTCATCATTATTCAAACGATGTTCACAATTCCATCCGCTATTTTTTTCGAAGCTTTCTTAAGTTATATCGGAATTGGGATTCAAGCTCCAACTGCTTCGCTAGGAACATTGATTAGTGATGGGCAAAAGAACTTCCAATTTTTACCATATCAAATGTGGTACCCTGCAATTGTGTTATCCGTTATTATGATTGCGTTTAATATTTTGGCTGATGGTTTACGTGATGCGTTTGATCCGCGAACAGCCCGCAGATAGGAGGAAGTTACAATGGAAAATGCAGATGAAAATATTCTAGAAGTAAAAAACTTAACCATTGACTTCCATACCTATGCTGGTACGGTTAAGGCGATTCGCGATGTTTCTTTCCATTTGAAAAAGGGAGAAACGTTAGCCATCGTTGGTGAGTCTGGATCTGGGAAAACTGTCACAACTAAAACCATTATGGGTTTATTGGCAAATAATGCTGAAGTTGTGGAAGGAACAGTAAAATATCACGGTAAAAATGTTCTCGAGATGTCCGAAAAGGAACTCGAAAATATGCGTGGTAAAGATATTGCAGAAATTTTCCAGGATCCAATGACGTCTTTAGATCCAACTATGCGAATTGGTCGACAAATTGCTGAACCTTTACAAATTCATAAGGGCTACAGTCGTGAAAAAGCTAATAAACAGGCGCTAGAAATGCTCAAGTTAGTTGGCATTACCAATGCTGAAGAACGAATTAATGATTATCCTCATCAATTTTCAGGCGGGATGCGGCAACGAATTGTGATTGCCATTGCATTAGTTTGTTATCCAGAGATTTTAATTGCTGATGAACCAACAACTGCTTTGGATGTAACTATCCAAGCACAAATTCTTGATTTGATGAAGGAATTACAAGAAAAAATTTCAACTTCAATTATCTTTATTACCCATGATTTGGGAGTTGTTGCTGGGATGGCTGACCGAGTTGCGGTTATGTATGCTGGTAAAATTGTTGAATATGGAACAGTTGATGAAATTTTCTATAATCCTCAACATCCGTATACATGGGGACTTTTGAACTCAATGCCTACCCTTGATACGCGAAAGGGTAAATTGGAATCCATTCCAGGAACGCCACCAGACTTATTGGATCCACCAACTGGTGATCCATTTGCTGCTCGGAATCCTTATGCAATGAAGATTGATGAACAAAAAGAACCACCATTTTTCAAAGTATCTGATACGCATTATGCTGCAACTTGGCTTTTGCATCCGGATGCACCACATGTAGATCCTCCAGACGCAATTAAACATCGTCAAGAAGTTTATGCTGAGCGCTTGAAGAAGGGTACGATCAATCTTGGTCATATCCATTCAACTGGGAAGACAAGCTTCGGTGCGGACAATGACGATGCAATTGGTGAGTAAAGGAGGCTAATCATGGATACACGAGAAAAGATTCTAGAAGTAAAACATTTAAAACAATATTTTAACGTTGGAAAAAAAGATGAAGTACGTGCCGTCGATGATGTTTCCTTTGACATCTATAAGGGTGAGACCTTTGGTTTAGTTGGTGAGTCTGGTTCAGGGAAGACAACGACTGGACGAGCAATTATTCGTTTACTTGATCCTACTGATGGCCAAGTGATTTTTAATGGCCGTGATGTAGCCTCTCTAAAGAGTAAAAGCGATATGATGAAGTTTAGACGTGAAATGCAGATGATCTTCCAAGATCCATATGCTTCTTTAAATCCACGGATGAAAGTCAAGGATATTGTGGCTGAAGGCATAGATATTCATCATTTGGCCAAGAATGATCAAGACCGGACAAATCAAGTAGAAGACTTACTTGAAACGGTTGGGTTGAATCGTGATCACTCTAGTCGCTATCCAGTTGAGTTCTCTGGTGGTCAGCGACAACGAATTGGGATTGCGCGAGCTTTAGCCGTTCAACCTGACTTTATTATTGCTGACGAACCAATTTCTGCGTTGGATGTTTCCATTCAGGCTCAAGTTGTTAACTTGTTGAAGGATCTTCAAGAAAAAACGGGATTAACTTACCTATTCATTGCACATGATTTATCAATGGTAAAATATATCAGTGATCGAATCGGTGTTATGCATTATGGCAAGATTCTTGAAATTGGTCCGGCTGAAGAAGTTTATAATCATCCTTTACACCTTTATACGAAGAGCTTAGTTTCGGCTGTACCACAGCCCGATCCAGAGTTTGAACGTAATCGTCGCCAGGTTGTTTATGATTCTTCTCCAGAATTTGATGATAAAAAGCGTCAAATGGTAGAGATTACCCCGCAACATTTTGTACGTGCAAGTGAAGATGAGATTGAAACTTACAAAAAACGTGCAACTGAAGAAGGACTAACAGTTCTATAAATTCAAAAATAGCAATGAAATCTAAAATAGATTTCATTGCTATTTTTTTATTTCTAGACCTCATTTTAAACGCTGCTATCGCGAATAATCAAAGAAGTCCCGATCGTTATTTTTCGTGGGACCATGTTACGTTTCTGAAACTGTTCATTTAAAAGTTCAAAGGCAGCTCTGGCCATTGCATTTCGGGAAACGTGCACGGTACTTAAGCTGGGGGTGATATATTGGGCTGACGTAATATCGTTAAACCCAATGACCGATATTTGTTGTGGAATAGCTATTTTATGTTCAGTCAGCGCTCGCATCGCACCGATTGCGATTGAGTCGGAACCAATTAAAAATGCTTTAGGAAGCTTAGCACCTAGTTTGTCAATAATTTTATTCATTTCTTGATAGCCTGCAGCGGCTGTATAGTCCTCCGCCACGAAGAAGTAATCTGGGTTGAAGGTTTTCTTACACTGCAGAAAAGTTTTGGCTAGAAACCCCTGTGGATCATTTTCAAGGGTAATCAGGTGGTGATGGTGTTGTTTTGCAGTTAAAATTCCAATGTCTTTAATGCCAGCCTGCAAGAGATGATTGGTTGTTCTGGCGACTGATGAGGTGAAGTCAGTCACTACACAGTCAACATTATCCAAGAGGGTGTCCGTATTAACGAACACAATTGGTTTGTGTAAGGCACGTAACTTCAAAATGGTTTCCTTATCAAAAAAGCCGACCGCTACAATCCCAATATAAGATTGTTTGGCCAATTCATTCCGTTCATAATCAGTCTGAAAGAAATTTTTAAATCGATAATTGCTATCGGTCAAGTGGTTGTTAACAGCCAAGCGAAGAGACATGAAATACGCATCATCCAGTTCTTCGGATTCTTTATAAGAAAGGACCACGGCAATTGTCCCGTTAGTTTTATGTTTAGTTTTATATTTATCGTATGAAAGCTGTTCAGCAGCTTCAAAAATGTTTTTTTCCGTACTCTGGCTGACTGACAAAGTATCGTCGCCATTGAGCACTCGAGAAACAGTTGACTTTGAAACACCGGCTAAGCGTGCGATATCATTGATAGTTGCGATAAAATCATCTCATTTCGTTAATGCCTTCAATTATATGAGTGTTTAAAAGTTTTATCAAGTTCACCAATGAAAGGGCTTACAAATAATATAATACGTGTAAAATAAGAACTGTAAAAATTAAAAAGTTTACTAAACTTATTAGGAGATGCAATAATTATGAAACTATTATTGATGAGCCACGGCAATATGGCAACTGAGGCGTTGAAAAGTGCAGAGATGATCATGGGACCAATTAAAGATACAGCGGCCGTTGGTTTACAACCAAACCAAGGGCCTGAAGATCTTCAGGCAGCTGCAGAAAAATTTATTTCGGACAATCCCAATCACGAACCAGTCGTTGTCATTGTGGATTTATTGGGTGGCACCCCTTCTAATGTTGTGGTTCGCTTAATCGCTGCTCATCCAGATCTTCAAGTAGTGAGTGGCCTGAACCTACCCATGGTTATTAATTATGGTAACCAAATCATGATGGGCGACGAATTTAGTAAGACTACCATGATGGATGAGGCCAAGGCCGGTGTGATTGATGTTAATGCAAAACTAAATGAATAAATGAGGATAGACAAATGACAGCAAATTATAGTTATTCGCTTCGCTTTACTTTGGATCCAGAAAATTGGGATGCCAAAAAAGAAACGCAATTGCTGGAATTTTGTAAAAAAGGTCGCATTGATGATGTGACTTTTTTTATTAATTCCGAGGAGCTAAATCAAAGCCATCAAACGAGTGACCAGATTCAAGTGTGGTTGGATGCTATTCAACCAGTTGGAAAAGCACTGAAAGAAATGGGTGTCACGACCAGTTTGAATCCGTGGACGACGCTGATGCATAGCGATCGAGGTCGCAAGATTAATCCTAAACTCGGATTTAAAACCATGGTAGATTATCAAGGACGGCAGGCCGAATCGATTGCCTGTCCGGCGGATCCTGTTTGGCAGAAATACATCGTTAATTGTTATCGGCAGTTTGCCAGCATTCATCCCAAAAAGTTATGGTTGGAAGACGATTTTCGGCATTACAATCATACACCACTGAAA
This sequence comes from Pediococcus damnosus, assembly GCF_001611155.1. Classification (NCBI taxonomy): domain Bacteria; kingdom Bacillati; phylum Bacillota; class Bacilli; order Lactobacillales; family Lactobacillaceae; genus Pediococcus; species Pediococcus damnosus. Next base: position 440,118 of record NZ_CP012294.1, on the reverse strand, counting down.
CTTGGTTGTTTTTGTGATCATCATATGGCAATTTACAACCAAAAATTGGGCAAAGAATTAAGTCGTGAAAAATTTGCTGCAGCAATGCTTCAATCTGGGGAACCAACGCCAGAACGATTGGTTTATTTAGCCGTGGCGAGACAAGAAATGATCGACGTTGCTAAAAAAATTGCCGACGGAGTTGCGGAAGTGTCACCACATACAAAACTTGGATTAATGAGCTCGTTCCCTAATTGGCACGCAGTAGAAGGACGCGACTGGTCAGAACTGTTCACTGAACTTTCAGGTAAGCATCCGCGCTTGAACCGCCCTCATTTACCAGCTTACAACGAAGTCTCATCACTCAAGTATAGTCGTGATTTTGAGGCGTATACGCGCACAACAGCAGCATATGTGGCTGATGGGAACTCTGCAGAATTTAATCCAGAATTAGAAAATTACATGTATTCACCGTTCGTGAAATCGAATCGGTTTACCCAATTTCAATTAGAAAGTACGGTCTTAATTGGTGCTTCAGGAATTATGCTGAATTTGTTTGACATGATGGGCAATGGGATTGACCCGACGTATCACTATGCAGAACTGTTGGCGGAGTCAAAAACATGGTTAAATCACATGAGTGAGAGAAGTACTAGGTTAGATCTTGGCCACCTGGATGGAGTCAAAGTATTGGTAGATCAAGATTCTGCGCAAACAATTCACACAACTCAAGGAAGAGATCCGGCCGAATTATTACCAACTGAAACGAATTGGCTATCTTTATTTGGGAGCCTTGGAATTGCCTGTTTACCAAAGCCATATAGTCATAAAACACAGTATCATGATCAGACCTTGGCCATTAGTGGTCAGTTCTTGCGGAACTTAACAAATACACAAATTACGCAGCTAATCAGTGACAATACAGTCTTTTTGGATGGCCAAAGCGTTGAAATTATCTTGGAGCGGCATTTAGCGAATACATTACTAGGTGTTTCAAACGGAAAATGGCATCAGGTAAGAACTGGCTACCAATCATTTGAGCAGGCCGATGGGCAGACTGTGAATGGTATTGAAAATCCGCGCGTGACAATGCTACAGCACACTGGGAACTATTTACAGTTAACTTATGATCAAAACGCTAAGGTGACGATTATTTCAAACGCTTATAACGAATATCATAAATGTTTAGGCCCAGTTATGACGGTTGTGAACGAGCATACTTTTATTTTACCAATGGACTCTGATCCAAAATATGGCTGGGAGTCACAATATTATTCCATCAAAGAGATTCTCTTCAAACGGTATCTACAAAAGCATTCTCAGGTTGCATTTGTGGTTGAGATGCCGGGAGTCAAACTCGTGACAGAACAAACAATTGGATTTAAAGCCTACTTCTCCAATTTCACAATTGATGATCAGCCAAAAATTAAATTTCATTTTAGTGATCAATACCAATATACGCATTGGATATTGCACGCAAGAATTGGTTCAGATTTAAAAGACATTTCAGTGCAATGCTCATGGGATACTCATGGAATTGGTACGATTGATTATCCGCTGAAAGGATTAGAGACCATTTTGCTAGAAGCAAAAGTTTAGTAAAAAAATAAAAGTTTTTATTGACTTTTTATGAAAACGCTTTATTATTATAGGTGGTTGGTACCAGTTAAAATTAATCGGGTGCGCACCTGGATTAGTTAAAATATCTGCAATTATTTTTCTTATTAATTTACGGGAGTGGTGAATAATGGCAATTATAGCAGTACGAATTGATGGAAGATTGATTCATGGTCAAGTTGCAAACCTATGGACAACAAAATTAGGCGCCTCACGTATTATGGTTATCGATGACAAGGTTGCTGCAAGTGACATTGAAAAATCGGGATTAAAGTTGGCTCGACCAACAGGAGTTGATTTGAGTGTGTTACCTGAAAAAACAGCTGCCGAACATATTAAACGTGGCGGTTATGATTCTCAAAAAGTATTTATTGTTGTCAAACGGCCGAGCATTCTTCTTGATTTAGTGAATGACGGCGTCAAATTAGACACGATTAATGTCGGTAACATGTCACAAACAGATGACACTACGCAATTAACGAATTCAATTAATGTGGTTCAAGCCGACGTTGATGCCTTTAATGGTCTTCATGAAAAAGGAATTAAGGTAACTTCACAAATGGTTCCTGGCGATAATGCGCAAGACTTTATGGAAATTTTGAAAAAGTTTAAACCGAAGAAATAGGGGAGGTTTTAATTATGGGATTGATTGCTATATGGCAGGTTATCGTTTTGACTTGTTATTCCATGTATCAAATCATGGATGAATTAACTATTCAATCTAGTTTAAGTCAACCTGTCTGGGCCGGATTAATTGCTGGTCTAGTCATGGGCGATATCAAAACTGGATTGATTATTGGTGGTAGTTTACAGTTGACTGTTCTTGGAGTTGGTACCTTTGGTGGTGCTTCTAAGATCGACGCGAACTCAGGGACTGTTATGGCAACTGCTTTTGCAATTGGCGCTGGCATGAAGCCTGAAGTTGCTGTTGCTGCATTAGGTGTACCAGTTGCGAGTTTGATGATTCAAACAGATATCGTTGCACGTTTTGCAAACACGTTCTTCCAGCATCGGGTTGACAAGATGATTGATCAAGAAAATTATAAAGGAATTGAACGAAATTATCTTTATGGTGTTTTACCATGGACACTATCTCATGGAATTCCAGTATTCTTAGCACTTGCATTTGGCGGTCCATTTGTTCGAACTGCCGTTTCATATATGAACGAAAACTTAGCATGGTTAAGTAACGGACTAGCAACAGCCGGAGCTTTATTACCAGCCGTTGGATTTGCAATTTTGCTTCGCTACTTACCAGTTAAGAAACATTTCCCATACTTGATTTTAGGATTTATCATTACTGCCTTGTTCTCAACTGTTTACGGAAACATTGGGATCTTAGAAACAACGGTTGCCGGAATTGATACAAAATTCACGACAAAATTTGCAAGCTTACCAATGTTAGCAATTGCTTTAATTGGATTTGCATTTGCCTTGCTTGAATATAAACGCTCAACTGAAAAGAGCGCCGTTGTAGCTGTTGAAAAATCAAGTGAATCAGAAGACTCCGAAGAACAGGATGGTGAAATTCATGGAGACGAAATCTAAATCAACAAATAAAATTACGTATAAATTAACGGCGAAAGATTTTCGCCAGATTAATTTTCGAAGTTTAGTGTTTAACCAGTGGGGTTGGAACTACGAACGGATGCAAGGCTCTGGCTATCTTTATATCATGATGCCACAACTACGAAAAATGTATGGCGACCATACCCCTGAATTAAAGAGCATCATGAAGATGCAAAACCAATTTTTCAATACAAGTAACTTTTTCAATACCATTATTCAAGGAATTGATTTAGCAATTGAGGAAAAAGAAGGTGTTAAGTCACTAGAGACCGTTGCTGGTATTAAGGCAGGATTAATGGGGCCTTTCGCCGCAATTGGTGATTCACTCTTTGCCGCACTGGTACCTGCAATCATGGGTGCGATTGCTGCTAACATGGCTGTTAACGGAAATGCTTTAGGTGCTTTCTTATGGATGGCAGTTGACTTTGTGATTATGTGGTTCCGTTGGATTCAACTAAAATTTGCCTATAAACAAGGTGTAAATTTGGTTACTTCTATGCAGGGTCAGTTAAGCGCTTTGACAGACGCCGCAACTTTACTTGGTGTATACGTCGTTGGTGCTTTAGCTGCAACCATGGTTAACACTCAAGTTATCTATGTAGCTCATTTGGGTAAAATGGCAGTTAACTTCCAAGAACAGATTGATATGATCATGCCAAAGCTTATCCCAGCATTGATTGTGGGTGGCATTTACTGGATGTTAGGAAAGAAACACATGACTTCAACACGTGCAATCTTCATTGTAATCATTGTTGCGGTTGCTCTTTCAGCACTCGGTATTCTAGGAAAAGCTGTATAAGCATGTGTAAAAATTAAATAAGATATTTTTATCATATTGTGTATATTTCGAATTTTTACTGTTAGAATTATTAATAAAAATGAAAGGTCTGGTATGATAAGTTCACACTCAGATCTTTTATTATGTACAGGAGAAAAAACTAATATGACAATTAAGTATGATAAAAAAGAACCATTATACGAGCAGTTGATGGATACCATCAAAGTTAAAATTAAAAATGATTATAAGGCCGATGATAAGTTGCCGTCTGAACGTGAAATTATGCGTAAATATTCAGTGAGTCGTAACACCGTTCGTCAGGCTCTGAATGAGTTGGAAATCTTAGGACTTATCTATCGACAGCATGGTAAAGGCACATTTGTGGCCAATGCAACAGACAATCCAGCTACTTTGGGAAATGAACACAGTTTTACCAAACAGATGATTGCTTTAGGCCGAAAGCCTGAAACAAAGATTATGGAATATTCTGTTCGCCCTGCCAATAAGTATTTTGCCAACAAATTAAACATTAACGAGGGCGATAGGATCATTAAATTAAAGCGCTTACGGTCGGCAGATAAAGTACCAGTTATGATTGATCGAACTTACCTGCCTTTTTCGAAATTTGAAGGCCTATCTGCAGTCGAGTTGGAAGTTAAACATCGTTCTTTATACGCAGTATTTGCGGAAGATTTTGGCGAAGAATTTCGAATTGCGGATGAAGCGTTGTCGGCAGGCAGAATTAGCGACAAGGATGCCGATGTTTTACAAGTTGCGCAGGGATCACCAGGTCTCATGCTAAAACGAACAACTTTTAATCAACAAAATGAAATTATTGAATTTACTTTAAGCAGTACGCGTAGTGACCAGTATGTTTACAATATTCGGTATAAGAACACTAAAATTTAATTTTTTTGGTGTAGGTGAAATTGAAAGGGGATTCATAAAAATGTTTTCGAAAAATGATGCAGAATTAAAAAAAATGGGTGCAATCATCACGACACGTGAGATTCAACAACAACCCGAACTTTGGCATGAAGCTTGGGATAACTATCAGAATAGTAAAACTGAAATTTCTAAATTCTTAGATGGAATTGCTAGCCAGACAAAAGAGGCAGTTCGGGTTGTTTTCGTTGGTGCTGGGTCTTCAGCATACGTTGGAGATACATTGGTTCCTTATTTGCAGGCTAATGGTAATCGCCACCAGTTCCGTTTTGAAGCAATTGATACAACTAAGATTGTGTCGACTCCGCATGATTATCTAGAAGCTGATACGCCCACTTTATTAGTTTCCTTTGCGCGGAGTGGTAATAGTCCCGAAAGTGTTGCAACCGTTGATTTAGCAGAAAAATTAGTTAAGCATCTCTGGCAGTTAACCATTACTTGTGCTCCGGAAGGCAAATTAGCTAAACATGCTGAAGATGATGCCAATAACTTGGTTCTGTTGCAGCCAGCTCGTTCCAACGATAAAGGCTTTGCGATGACTGGGAGCTTTAGCTGCATGATGTTAACTTCATTGTTTGTTTTTGACGCAAAACATACGGATCATCAAAAAGCGATTTATGTAGATCAGATTACGAAGATGGGTTCTGAAGTTATCGACCGTGAAGCAGAAGTTAAAAAGGTTGTCGATACAGACTTTGAGCGCATTATCTATTTAGGTTCAGGTGGTTTAACTGGGCTCACTCGTGAAGCCCAATTAAAAGTGTTGGAATTAACTGCTGGTCAAAAGGCCACCATGTTTGATTCTTCAATGGGATTCCGGCACGGACCTAAATCTTTTGTAAATGACAAGGCACTTGTCTTCGATTTCATTAGTAATGATGCCTATACTCGTCAGTACGATGTGGACATTTTGAATGAAGTGCAGGGCGATCACATTGCTCCGGTTGTGTTTGGGATTGGTGTGCCAAGCAAACAGAATTTTGATGGCCAAGGATTTACATTTACTAACGGTAATGATCAGCTTCCTGATGGCTACATGGCATTTCCAGACATTATGTTTGCTCAGACACTGGCCTTGATGACTTCTGTCAAAGTAGGAAACACACCAGACACCCCTTCGGCTACTGGAACCGTTAACCGGGTTGTTAAAGGCGTCACGATTCATTCGTTGGATTAGGGGAGGAAAATCATAATGAGCTATTATATTCATGCTGATAAATTTTTTCTTGATAATACAACGGAAAATGGCGGTTATTTAGAAATTACGGACGATGGTAAATTTGGTACTTATACAAGTGTGAAACCAACTGGTAAAATTGTGGATTATTCTGGGCGTTACGTATCACCAGGCCTAGTCGATACCCATATTCATGGACTTTTAGGTCATGATGTTATGGATAATGATTGGGATAAAATCCAGGAAATGTCTGAAGGGCTGTTGCAGGCCGGTGTAACTTCTTGGTTACCAACGACTTTAACAGCTTCGGCTGATCAATTAGATGCTGTTTGTCAGACGATTGGTGCTAATTACAGGAAGGCAACTGGTGCTAAAATTCAGGGGATTTACTTTGAAGGGCCTTTCTTTACGGTGGAACACAAGGGTGCACAAAATCCTAAATATTTTGGTGATCCAAGTGTTGAAACTTTTGAACGATGGCAAAAATCGGCAAAAGGCCTGATAAAGAAGATTGCGATTGCTCCTGAGCGTGACGGAGTGGTTGAGTTCACCAAAGCAGTCAGTCGAATGGGCGTAAGTGTTGCGCTAGGGCACAGTGATGCCACGTTTGAACAAGCACGTGATGCGGTGGAGACTGGTGCTACAGTCTTTACACATACGTTTAATGGGATGAGTGGTTTGAATCACCGTAAACCAGGGATGGTTGGTGCAGCAATGAGTATGCATAATGTTATCGATGAATTGATTTGTGATGGACATCATGTTCTTGGTGAATTTCCAGTGTATGTGGCTGATGGGATGGCACGTTTGAAAGACGGTGGTAGTTTAGCTGGCAGCATTCTTCAGTTGAAAGAAGCCGTTAAGAATGTTGTGGATTGGAATATTTCCACTCCAGAACAAGCAGTTCAAATGGCCAGCAAGACAGCAGCCGTTAGCAGCCACATTGGTGATCAGTGTGGAAGCATTCTTCCTGGCCGTGATGCTGATTTCCTGATTTGGGATCATGATATGGACCTTGAAGAAACGTACTTGGATGGCAAATCACGCTACCAAGCATAAAGATTGGAAATGAATGGCACATTAATCAGTAGATTCAGGCAATAGCTTGAAACAATGATTAACGTGCTTTTTTAGTTAAGTGAGAAATTAAAGTTGCATTTATTGACAATAGAAACCGCTTCCTGCCATAATATGACTGAAGGCTAACGGGTAGGCAAAGTAATTGGAGGCATGAAATTATGTATAAGCATTTGATTGCAACCACACAAATTAAAGAGCGCAGCTACGTGTATCATTACGCGTCTAAAGAGGCTAACAAGGTTCTTTATCAAAGAGATGCATTAGCACAAACACTGCCTGAACACAGTCTAAACGTGCTATATGGGGTACATGTTTGGGTTAGTAATGAGAAAAGCTTAAAATCTGTTCAAGCACATAATAAACAATTAAAAACGATGTGGGAAGTTAAAAATGCCGAAGAATTTACCAAGCTTGTTTTCGATAGAAAGTTGTTAAGACTGGCTGATAAATTGCAGTATCGGGAAATGAATAACCTTGATCAGTTAATTGAATGGTTTAACGAGAACTAGGATTTATTTAGTTTTATTGATGGATGAACATAGTAGATTGAATCAGAATTCTAGATAACTGTAACTAACAAAAAACACATTCACTTTGAGTGAATGTGTTTTTTTGATCATGTAATGGGTGATAGATAGTGCTAATTTATCGATCCGGCATCTTGAATATTAAATCGTTTTAAGAGGTGGACAATAACGATTGCTGTAATACCAAAGATTAATGTACATCCTACCAAAAGCCATAATAGTAACTTAGGTGAATAGCCCATTAGTGTTGGTGTAATTAGTGAAAATAGCGCAGTAAATGCACGAACAATTCCATACGAGAATCCTGTCATTGTTGCACGAACTGATATTGGATAAAATGATTGATTCCAGATTTTATATAGAGCCTCACCACAAAGCACAGTGCTGCCAGAATAACAGATATATGCAACCGTAAATGCTTGCCAATAAGCGCTAAATGTACCAGCAACAACGAATGAAATAAATGCTACTGCAATTCCAACATACATCACCTTGTACCGGTATTTAGTGTCTGCAACTTTAACATAAAGTACATTCAATAATAAACAAAAGAGGTTTGCAGCAATTGCAATGGCAGTAGAAAAGGCTTGACTTTGATTATCTATGGTAACTAAAAAGTAATTTACAAATGAGCCCCAGGTATTGGCGGGTAAGTTCCAAAATAAATAAAACACAGTTAATAGAAATAATGGTAAAAGAGTGGTGCGTTGACCAAGCATTGATTTAAGACTTTGTTTTTTTAACAATGTTTTTTTTGTAGTGGGGTTCGGATCAACTGTGACTGCTTCTATGTTTTTTATTTTATGAGAAAAAACACGTACACACCAATCAATAAAAGCGACCAATGCAATCCAACTGAATAATATAAGCACACTTCCTTGTTTAGCACTGGCAGTGATGAAGCCGATAAATTGAGATAAGAGAATTCCCATTGTCCAAAAGATTTGGGTGGAGGAAATTGCACGACCATACGCTTTTTTTGACATACGTTCAGAAATTACAGCTAAAGAGGTTGGCAAATCTGCACCAGAGGCCAAACCTGCGATAGTAACTCCGATAAGTAAAACAGCAAACCGAGTTGCAGTTGCAATAATTAATGCACCAACTGCTACGAAAAATATATCAAAATTGAAAACTGTAATTCGACCAAATTTATCTGATAACCAGCCACCAATAAATGAACCTGCAGCAACAGATAAAGTAAGTAAAGTACTGATAAAGCCAATTTCCCAACTATTTAGTTGCATTGTCTTCAACCAGATGGGTAATGCTACACCAAGGCTAACTAAAAGAGCTGCATCAAGATAGGATGCAATGCCTGCTACTATAATTAATAGTACATTATCACGGGTTAGTTTTTTTGCTGAGGTTACCATATTATTCCTCCGCTAGTAAATATCGTTGTATTAAATATACCGGTGTGCAACTCCAGGCATGACAATAGCTATTTAATAAGGTACTACCGTATGGAGAGTAATTAGGTTTATCAGGATCAAAGGATTCCCAAAAAGTGTCTGCTCCCAAAGAAATCATTTTTCCCCAATATTGTTTCAGTAACTTGGTGCCTTGGTCCTTTAAGCCGCTGACAAATAATGCTTCGACAATGTGATGGTACATATACGGCGTTGCTATATTCTTAACTGGAAACAGTTTAGAAACGGTAGTTTGCATGATGACTTTGTTTTCTTTTTCACTCATAACTTGTGCTAGTACCATCCAAACTTGGCTAGCAATGTTAAATTCTTGTTTTGGGCCAGAAATAAATAATTTTGCATCTTGATTGAATAAATCATGTTTTGCAAATGCACTGATAACATCAAGTGCACTTTGATATTTTGTGGAATCATCACCAATTTGATTGGTTAAATTAATAAACTGTTTTAAAACGTAAATCAAGATTGCTTGGCCTGCTGTTGTTTTGTCAAAATCGTTTGACCAGTCGATAAAAACTGGATAATTATCATCTAATTTTAGTTCTCCATAAGGACTTACTTTTGTTAATGCAAAATCAATTTGCTTTTTGGCAACGGGATAAAGATCATTTAATACTTTGTAATCTGGCTCAAAATCCATTAGATCATTCAAAATTGAAATGAAGAATAAACTATAATCAAACAGGAATGTATCATCAGGAGTATTTTCGGGCCTTGTGAAAACGTTCGCTGGGATTCTACCATCTTTTGAGGCCATTGCACCAAACAGATATAGGCAGCGTTTAACTAATGTCGTATCTTTAAAAGTAGCGTAGTCAGCTAAAGCTTGTAAACGTAAATCCCCAATCCATAGGCGTCGATCACGTTTAGGACCATCCTCAAATACTGTTTGCATGCAGTCTTGTAAGGTTTTTAATCCGACATTATAAATTTTTTTAAGTTGAGGATCAGTAATTTTTACTGATTTTAAATTTTTTGTATTAACAGATGTTTCTGTTTCGAGTTTTGGTGCACTGAAAACTGCCTGCCATTTTGGTGAGGTATCTACAACAGTTAATTCAACGTAACGAAAACTGTATCGTCTTGGTAACTTTAGTTCAAATGGTAGTACATCTAAGTGAATTAATTCTTCCTGAATCCAAGAACTGCTTAACCAACCTTTATAATCTGTACTGTTTTGGGTTAATTCAATTGGCATTTCAGCAAACTTAATGCGTAAAGTTAACGGAGCGTCCATTGGTGAGCCAACGGAATCAATATGGATGGAGAAATGACCAACATGGTGATCTCCAAAATCCAAAATAATTGATTCACCCTTCTTTAAAGGTTTACTAGATGTATTAAATTTGGCTATTGGGATTACACCATAGCCTCCTAACTCATCCGCATTTTTAGTGACTTTAACGATTTTATGAGATGTAATGGTGGTATGTTGTAAGACAGGCTTGAACGCCTTAGCCTTTTTTAGCAACTTTTCATCATGAGTAAATTCAACATTATTATTAATTTGAAATGTAAATGCCATTATGTTTATTCCTTTCTTAGTCGAATTTTCGAACGTTGTACTTTTTCTGTAATGCCATCATTGTTAGACCGCCAATAAATCCAATTGTAAGCAAGATAGCAAAGCCAAACATGGTGGTACGAATTGCGGATGGGATAACCAGTGCAGGAGTGATTAGCGCAAACAAACCACAACATAACCGAGAAAAACCATTAATGAAGCCTTGAACCGAAGCACGAATTTCGACTGGAAAAGATTCTTGAGTCCAAACTTTGTACATTGCTTCACCAGCAAGGTTGTTTCCAATGTTATAGCAGCCAATTGCAATAACAATTGGCCATAAAGCGTGACTGCTTAATGCTAATCCTAGCATTGAGAATATCTGAATTAATTGAGCAATAACGAAAAGCTTGTTACGCAATTTACCACCAGATAGGGAAGCGAAAATAGTTGTAGTGATTAGTCCAACTATATTAAGTACGATTCCCGCACCTGTAGCAAAACTTTGGCTTGCATGTGCTTGAACTAATGTAAAAGTCTGAAATTGACCAAAGGTATTTGCAAGAAGGTTCCAAGCAAGGTAGAACACCATGATACAAGTAAAGAAACCAATGTATTTACCAGCACCTTCACCAGTGAATACACTTTTAACAGTAATATGGGTTTCTTGTTCTTTTCTTGTCTCTGAGTTCAGATGTCGTTTTTCTCCTTCTTCATGGAAAGCTCGAAATTTAGATGAAGTTGTTCGCCAGAGCCAAGCAATTATTGCAACTGCTGCCAAAATTGAAAAAACAATACGTGCACCAGTTGCACCAGCAATTTTTGAAACAACAAAGGCGGCAATATAAGAACTTAGGACACCAACCTGCCAAAAAATTTGTGTTGAAGAAACTAAACGTGCAGAAGTATTTTTGTCAGGGGAATCATGTGAAATTACTGTAAGACTGATTGGCAAATCTGCGCCTGATGCAAATCTGGTGATGATAACGCCAGCTAACAATAACGTGTAGCTTTCGGAAAATACACAAATCAAAGCGCCAATCGCGTAAAACAGATTTAACCAATTAAAGGAACGAATAAGGCCGATTCGTTTCGTGATTTGACCAGATAGCAAAGATCCAGCAGCAATTGCAAATGTTAAGGCCCCTGAAATGATGCCGACTTGGCCATTAGTGAGACCTAACCCACGTTGCCAAACGGTGATAGTTGCTGATAAACCAACAATAATACCTGAACCTAGAATAGAACCAATACCTGCTGCAATGGCAAGTGGCTGATATTTTTTAAAACTAGAAACTTCTTTCATAAATAACTCCTCCTTCTTTAATGCCCTTATAGTAGCAATGAAATGAAACGCTTACAATATCGTATACACACTATTTTTATTGCATATTCACAGATAGAAATCGTATACTTAAACTAATTATTTCTGAAAGAAGGCATTACTATGTCGACAATTAGACTAGATCATACGCTCTTTGCACTTAATAATGTCGAAAAAAGTCAACTAACTAATGGCGAAAATTATAATTACATGGATCTTGATTTTATAAACAATCCGATTCCTCGGATGCCAGCATGGGACTTTTTTAAAAAAGGTAGTATTGCGGTCACCAAAAGTAATCGTTTCTCATATGTTCCTGCGCATACACATAGTTTTATGGAATTAAACTATATGTATGCTGGTAGCTGTATACAATATATTAATGATGAAAAGATTGTGCTTCGCCAAGGTAATTTGCTTTTGCTTGATAAAGATATTGTTCAACGAATTGATTATACTGGGCGTGATGATATTTTAGTTAATATTTTGATTAAAAGTGATGCAGATATTTCGGCACTATTTCATCTAATTCCTGAATCGCTCAATATTGTTTCCCGTTTAATTTATAATATTGCAAATAAGAATTCACTACATAATAATTTCATATTATTTGATCTCTTGCCAAATGATATAGCACTTAGTTTGATTGATGCGTTGATTGAAAAGGGACTTACAAAAAACGCCTCACCACAGCGTAATCAATCAATGGAATTACTGATGTCAGCACTTATAATTGAACTTAAAACGGCGATTGTAAAAAGTGAAATTAATTTTAGTGATAGTGATATGGAAGGGGTGTTACCAATTATTCGTTATGTTAATGCTAATTATGCGACTACTAGCCTTGCTACTGCCAGTCATCATTTTGGATATAATGGGAATTATTTAAGTAATAAGTTGAAGCATGCTACTGGTAAAAATTTTCAAGAGCTAGTCGATCGGCGAAGATTATCGGTGGCAGAAAATTTAATAATTAAAACTGATTTGTCCAGTTCTGATATTTGCGAATTAATTGGATATAAAAATGTTACTTCACTTTTTCGATTGTTTAAAAAATATTTAAATTCAACGCCATTTCAATATCGCTGTAAAGTACATCCTAAATTTACGAATATTGGTGACATGGGTTTGCCAACTAAGGAAGATCTTTACTGATAAAAATAGTAAATGTGAAGAATTTATTGATATTTTTTTATTTAAGTGGAGAAAAGCATGAAAAAAATAAATTTTATTTAGAGTTAATTGCAGGCAATATGGTGGTTAACAAAACAAACAATATAAATGCTCTATTAATTGAAATAGATAAAGTTTGTTCATATAAATTGAACATACATAATTTGTTAAATTAGCTGTAGTAAAAGGCTTTTTAGACTATTGACTTTGCTTCCTTTTTAATGTTTAATGAACATAAGCAAACAAAAACGAACATAAAAAGGTGATAAAATTGTTAAAAAATGAACGATTAAGTAAAGTATTAGACATGATAAATCAAAGAGGATCAGTGACAGTACACGATTTAGTTGATAGCTTGAAAGTATCGAGTATGACAATCAGAAGAGATTTAGACGAATTGGCAGATAATGATAAGATTAGGAGAGTTCATGGAGGAGCTCAGCGATTAAAAGAGATTTCTACTGACGAGTTGAGTTATTTGCAAAAACGTAATGTGAATGTGGCCTTAAAAAAAGAAATAGCTAAAAAAGTTGCGAGTATGATTGAACCTGGAGAAACGGTGTTTATCGGACCTGGGTCAACAAATGAGTTTATAGTCAATTATTTAACCCTTGATCATTTGAGAGTGGTAACCAATAGTATTCCGATATTTCAAGCATTTTTAGCCACTAATAAAGATTATGACTTAACTCTTATTGGTGGTACTTACAGGCCTAGAAGCGGTGCATTAGTTGGGGCGCTAACTAATGAATTTTTGGCTCGGCTGAATATGTCGAAAGCATTTGTAAGTGTAAATGGCATAATGAATGATAAATTAATGAATGCAAACCCTGAAGAAGGGCAAACTCAGACGGCTGCGCTAGATCATTCAAAGCAACGTTTTATTGTCGCGGATCACTCAAAGCTAAATGCTCCTGATTTTTATGATTTTTATTCATTAAATCAGATTGATGGATTGATCACAGATTCTAAAGTTAATAAGCTAGTACTTGATCAATATGCGACGTTTACAACAATATATTAGATATGTGGAGGAAGAATAATGAAAGATTGAGAGTGTCAAATTTTATGTGTAAATGAAAAAACCTCTCACTTTTGAACTAAAACATTGATTCTAAAGTGTCTTGAACTAGGTTGAACCCTTTATGTGTTCGTCGCCCAAATTTGTCATTGTAATCAAGAATTACAGTCATTAAGGTTCTTTCCAAAGATTCTTCGTTGGGAAATTGTTCACGTTTCTTTGTTTGTCGCTTAAATTTTTTGTTAAATGATTCGATAAGATTGGTACTATAAATACTAGACCGGATAGCCGGTGGAAAATTAAAAAATACCAGTAATTTCTGGTTCTTTAATAAAGCTTGCGTAACTTTGGGATATCTTTTGCGCCAATGGTCAACAAAGTTGGCTAAGCTGTGCTCAGCCATTCGTTTATTGGTTGCTTGATGAATTAACTTAAAATCATTTAACACAGCTTTACGGTCATGAACCCGTACATGATGCGAAATATTACGACTTACATGAACTAGGCATTGCTGAATAACGGCGTTTGGATAATATTTACCAACGGCAGTTTCGAGGCCAACCAATCCATCGGCCACAAAAAGTAAGGTTTGTTGTACGCCACGATCCTTCAAATCAGCTAATACTTCAGACCACACAGAACTAGATTCTGTCGGAGCTATCTTGTAAGACAGCACTTCCTTATGACCATTAGGTTGAATGCCAATCGCAATATGAACTGCTTCTTTGGCAACTGTGTCACGTCGCAAGGGAAGATATGTGGCATCTAAATAAACGACAGCGTACCGTTCTGATAACGTTCGATTCTTGAAAGCTTCAACTTGTTCGTTAACTACCTTAGTTAGATTGGAAACTGTCTGTGGCGTGTAATAGGAACCATACATTTTTTCCATCAGATCGGCGATCTCATGAGTGGTAATTCCCTTTTGATAAAGCTGAATGATGGTTTGTTCTAACTGGTCTGTTCGTCGTTGATAGGCTGGTAATGTGTGGTTAACAAATTCTCCGTTTCGATCACGGGGAATCGTAAGATTCAATTCGCCATATTTTGTATTAAAGGTTCTCGTGTAGTGGCCATTACGAGAATTTCCTGAATTGAAGCCATTCCTATCATAGGGCTCATAACCTAAAAATGCAGAAAGTTCATTTTGTAATAGCTCATTAACGGCCGTTTCTAGTTGATCTTTGAAAATAATATCTAGATCCTGACGCTGCGCTAGTGCTGTGACGATTTCTTTGGTAAACTGATTCATGGGGAAGCCTCCTGTGATGTTTGTTTAGACGCTAACTATCATAAGGGAGAGGCTTCCCTTTTTCAATGAATCATTTACACATAATTATTTAAACACTCGAAAGATTTTATAATATGGGCTATGATTTTTATTATTGCGTTACTTATTATTTCAATTTTGATTAATAAAGTCAGATATTATTTTGTAGGAAGCTTTTACAATGAGATTGAACATAATGGTGGTATTAACAATATAGTCAATTTAAATGCGAATGGAACGTTTCAATATGAGTATACAATGATCCCTTTAAAAGGTGAGAAAAATAAAGGATATAAATTTGGAATTCTTGAAGGCTCATTTAAAAAGAAAAAATCTAAACTGAATTTAGCACCCAAAAGGGCTGTAGAATCTGAATTCTTCTCCTTAGAAAATATGGTACAAAATAAAGCTTCTAAAACTGGTGAAATTGATGTTAATAAATTATCCGTTGGAAACTTCAACTTAGAATTAGAAGATCGAAAGGTAAATCTGATTATTGATGGCAGTAAATTTGAAATGCGACATATTAAGAGTACAAAAATACCGAATGTTAAAACAGTTTTGAATCCGAAAAGCAAAAAGAAATAATTAAAATTAGTTGTTAATAGTTAGCAGTCTTAATAGACTGTTAACTATTTTTTTGAGTACGCCCGGCATGGACAACTAGGCGGTGAAAGTCCGCTATGGGCCGTAGTAGTCGGAACCATGAGCCAATGGCAAGGGTGTCCATTGTGAAGTGGAATCTGAAGGAAGCCGCAGGCAAAGTACTGCACCGATGAACAAGAAGTGGCTACAAGGCCGAAATGACAGGATAAGGTTGCTCAACAAACTGAAGTCCGATACTACTCGAAGTCATGACGGTAAAGCCAACGGTGAGATGGTACGAAAGTTAGCGTTCTTACCCGGGGAGACCTGTATTACACGTTTCCGACAAGAGGAACGTTATGTTCCACAGAGACAAGCACTTCAGTGATGGAATGTTGAGTAATGCAGGAGTCAGCCGAGGTCATAGTAGTCCACGAAGTGAACGAAGGACTGAACAGTAATAACTCGTAATTGATATTGGAGGTGGAAGCAGTGCGAAAATCGCAGAAGACAGAACAAATAGCTGACCACCGATGGATGGCAGGCCTGGAAGGCCAAGCGCATATCGGGGCGCGTAGCACTGCCTCTGGTGAAAATACAAGCATGAGTGGCATTAAGTTTCAAGACTTGATTTTAGCCCGAAATAATCTGAATTTAGCCTATCAACGGGTGACCAAGAATAAAGGAGCAGCTGGTTTAGACGGCATGACCGTTAAAGACCTTTTGCCATACCTGAAAGAACACCGGAAAGAGCTACTTGAACAACTAGTAAATGGCACTTATAAACCAGCGCCGGTTAAACGAGTAGAGATTCCCAAGCCCAACGGAGGTACCCGTAAATTAGGAATTCCGACAGTTGTTGACCGTATGGTCCAACAGGCGGTAGCCCAAGTTATGAGCCCAGTGTTTGAGCAAGTGTTCTCGAATAGTAGTTTTGGTTTTCGTCCTGGAAGGAGTGCGCAGCAGGCCATTAAACAGGTTACTTCATTTTACAATGGAGGATATATCACCAAGTGGTTGACCTAGACCTAAAAGCGTACTTTGATACTGTGAACCATGATTTACTGATTAAGTTTATTGAAGAATACTTGAACGAGCTTGATAAAGAATTGACGAAGCGAGGACATAAATTCGTCCGGTATGCCGATGACTGTAACATTTACGTTAAAAGCCAGCGAGCCGGACAGCGAGTCCTCAAGAGTATTTCGAATTTTCTGGAAAGTCGGTTGAAAGTAACGGTCAACCAAAAGAAGACGCGAGTTGGTTCTCCTTTACGGCTAAAGTTCTTAGGCTTCTCGTTGGGAGTTGGACGTGGTGGCGCCTATGCGCGACCGGCAACAGAATCCAAGATGAGAATTAGGCAAGAACTTAAGCATATTACTAAGCGTAGCCGAGGAGTATCAACGGTCAAAATGTTCGTTGAAATTCGTCAAAAGATGCTCGGATGGTTACAGCATTTTTCTGTTGGTAAAATGACGAGTTTCACTCACGCGTTGGACCAGTGGTTAAGGTCTCGGATTCGTCAGTATATTTGGAAACAGTGGAAGAAAATCAAAACGAAGATAACTAACTTGAAACGATTAGGGCTATCCAATAGCGATGCGATTAAGTCAGCTAATACCCGTAAGGGGTACTGGCGTACGGCACATAGCAAAACAGTATTGTATATCCTGACAAATGAAAAACTGGAGGGTCTTGGTTTGATGAACCTAACCAAGACCCTCCAGTCTATTCAGAATGCTTAAATTACTGAACCGCCGTATACGGATCCGTACGTACGGTGGTGTGAGCGGTCGGTAGTTGAATTAATCAACTACCTCCTACTCGATTGCTAGAACCTTTAAATAGATTAATGTAGTCAAGGGCTATTGACTGAGATCCTATGTACCTCTGTCCATATTAAAACTAAATGACCACAGGAAATGAGTGACTGATGCTGTTTTGAAGACGCACAAGTATTTTTTGTGGCGAATTTAGTGGTGAAAGAGAAAGGGGTATTTAACTTTAGTTTTGAGGTATGATACTACGAATGGTTATAAAAAAGAGATACAAAAAAACTTCGAACATCGCGGTAAGCTCATACTGTGAATGATCGAAGTTTTTATTTTTTAACACGTTGTAGAAATTATTTGGGATAAAGATTTTTAAATGCCATCTGCAAAGTCATTAGTGTTGTTGTCACTAGTAGTGGCAGTATCCATACTAAACTTGTCAATACCACTCTTTGTGTATGTAACAAGTGCATCTGCTAAAGCACTAGCTGAATCAAATTGCATGTAAATTGTTTCAAGCAAAGAACCAAGATTACAACCAGCAACTAATTCAGTATTATCGCTTTTAACTGCAAATTCTGCTGCAACTTTGTAGGGTGTACCACCCAGAAGGTCAGTAAAGAACAAGATTTGTTCTCCTGCATGCTCATTCAGAATAGCTTGAAATTTCTTTCTTAAGTCATCATCTGACAAACCCTCTTCAAAATCCACAAACTGGAAGGTATCTGGAATTTTGGTCAATAGGTGAAGGGCACCTTGCATTCCTGTAGCAAATTTTCCATGGCCACTTACAATAACGTTAATTTTGTCGTTCATTTAAAAACCTCCAACTTAATAATCTTTTACATCCAACCAATAAAGGACATTCCAATTGCGAGAACAAAAGTAATTACAATTAACCAAAGAGGATTAATATTCTTCTTTAATAACCAGTATAGGAAGAATACAAAGGCAAATGGGAGGATGTTTGGGAAGATCTTATCAAAAAGATCTTTCTGTAAACTAATGGCAGAATTACCACCTGCACCAATCGTAATGGTTAATTTCATGGTGACGTAAGAAGCAATCAAACCACCAATAACTGTTAGGCCAAGAATTGAAGCAACATGTGAAATAACCTTAGAATTGTCTTCAATAACATCGATAGCTCTTGTACCTAAGTTATAGCCTAAATGTGCTAAAGGTATTCTTGACCAGAAAAGGAACAAATAAACAAGGAAGAACAAGATTGGTCCGAAAACATTACCATTTTTGGCAATCGAAGCAGAAATACCACCAACAATAGGCATAATGGTAAACCAGAAAATAGCATCACCGATACCTGCCATAGGACCAAATAAGGCATTCTTTAAACCTTTAATAGTAGTAGGATCAACGTGATCTTCTTCCATTGTGAGAAGCAAGCCCATTAGGATAGGATACAAGGGTGGTGAACTATTAATGAATTCCATGTTATCTGTCATAACACGTTTTAATCCATCCTTATCACCTTTATAAATTTTCTCCCAGTAGGGTAATTGAGCCCATGTCCAACCTGGCGCATGCATTCGTTCATAACTAAACGAAGCTTGAACGAGGTTAGAACGAATACCTAACATCGATATTTCATGATTAGTAAAAAGACTTTTTCTTTTTCCAGTATTCTTTTTTTCTACAGTATTATTAGATGCCATCGTTATAACCTCCTCCGCTATTAGATGAATCCTTTAAGCCTTTAATTTCAGTTCTTAATTCATTAGTCTCACTAGTTCTGAAGTACTCGATCATTGCAAACACTGCACCAACCAAAGCTACAGGGAGAACATTTGAGAATGGAATCATACTTGACATAACAAATCCAAGTAGTAGATAAGGGAAATATTGTGGCTTCAACATTACTTTAAGTAACATCGCAAAACCAACAGCTGGAAGAATGCTACCGGCTATTTCAAAGCCGTGCGTTAGCCATTGTGGCATTGATGTAACAAAGTGTGCATTGGACCTTGAGCAGCATAAGCACTTAAGAAAGCAACAATTCCGAATGACAATGTAACAATTGTGAGCGGAACGAAGTTTAAGCGCTTAAATGCTTTAGCGTTACCTTCTGCTGCATATTTATCAAATTTACTCATGAATAAAGAGAATGATGAGTAGAACAGTAACAAAATGTATTGCATTAACATAGCAAATGGTAATGAAAGACCAATCGCTGTTGCAGGGGCAGTTCCGTTTGCTTTAGCAATAACAACTGTCATAATCCCACAAAGCACTGTGTTAGGTGGTTGTGTACCGCCGGCTAGAGTTAAACCTGCAAATGCAAGTTCAGTAAGTCCTCCAGCAATAACACCTAACTGTAGGTCACCCAAGATTAGTCCTGTAATTGTACAAACAATAATAGGTCTAAAAATAAAGAAAGCTTGTAACCAACAATCTAGTCCGGCGATCATGGCCCAAATTGCAATTAAAATACCTTGTCCCATAGTAATAGACATTATGCTTCACCTCCAAAATAAAATATAAACAACTGTGAAAAATCCAAGGATCAATAATCAGACATTCTTCAATAACTGGTCATTTACTTCAGATTCTTTATCACCAGGATAATCCTGTATATAAATTTTGACTCCTGTACCTGCAAGATAGAGAAGATCTTCTTTATCTTTGGCATCAACATAAACTTTCTTTGTGATTTCCGTTTTGCCCTGAGCAAAATGCATGTTTCCAACGTTAATCGCTTTAATAGGTACATTTCCTTCTACTAAAGTTCTTGCGTCTGCAGGTGTTTTAACGACAATGAAAATCTTTTGTC
This sequence comes from Pediococcus damnosus, assembly GCF_001611155.1. Classification (NCBI taxonomy): domain Bacteria; kingdom Bacillati; phylum Bacillota; class Bacilli; order Lactobacillales; family Lactobacillaceae; genus Pediococcus; species Pediococcus damnosus. The sequence continues at coordinate 419,576 of NZ_CP012294.1, read as the reverse complement.
GATCAGCAGCCCTATCAATGATGTCAATCGTTTTTTCAAGAGTGAAGAAACGAATATCGGCACCAGATGAATCGGCTGTTGTGGACATCAGCTTTTGCTGTAAAGGATCTTTTGCGGCTAAGTCATTGGCAACCAAAATTAAGTTTGCATTCAAGGCACGGGTCCAAGTAACTCCAACTTGTCCATGAACCAATCGATTATCAATTCTAGTTAATAAAATGTCTGCGGCCATATTTGTTCACCTCCTTATCCATTGATTTAAAATAAAATAAGAAACTAACATTTATAAACAAAATAATTCATTTATTGATGCGTTTCTGTTTACAAGCTAATGATAGCAAAGCGCTTTCATTTATCAAGACTATTTTTGAAATTTTCTTTTATTAGTTTAATTCAAACAGAAGACTCAAAACTAAATTTAGAGTTTTCTTGCAGAAATGTTTCTATATATAGTAAAAACATAAGAATTTATGAAGAACATTCAATAGTATTTGATTGATTTATGATTGACTATTAAAAAAAAATATGATAGATTGTTAGTAAACACAAACAAACAAATAAAAACATTTGCAAGCTTGCTTAAAACAAAAACAAAAGGAGAGATTTGCATGAAAGTCGTAATTGGTTCAGACAAAAAAGGATTTAATTTAAAGGAACAAGTTAAGAAGTATTTGTTGGATCACAGCTACGAAGTAATTGATGTTAGTGAAAAGCCTGCAGAAGACTTCGTAGATTCTTCACTTGCTGTTACCAAAGAAGTTTTAAATGGTAATGCTGACAAAGCGGTTATGTTTGATGAATATGGTGTAGGTTCTGCCATGGCAAGTAACAAGGTTAAAGGAATGGTTACTGCTAATGTGGTTGAAGAGAATACAGCACATATGACAGCGATGCATAATGGTGCAAAGGCGATTTCACTTGGTAGTGGCGTTGTTGGTGAGAAGTTAGCATATAACATTGTTCAATATTATTTGGATACAGAGTATGCTGGCGGTCGTCATCAAGTTCGTTTGGATATGCTGAATAAGATGATCTAAAGTGTGCTGAAAAGAGCGGTTATTTGCTGAGCAGAGTCTAGCATGGCGAATGATCCGGGTTTTAGGATCGTTCGTTATGTGTAACTCAGCGGAGGCAAATGCTCTTTGAAGCCGATCTAAAGTGTGTGAAGAAGGACGTTTATTCACCGAGCAGTTCTAGATTAAAGTGAACAGAATGTCATATCAAAAATTGAAACCGTTTTAAAAACAAGTAAACATAAAATACGAGGAGGAGCCAGTCTAACTAGATGCTTTAGCAGCGTAGTTCAGATGGACATCCGTCCCGAAAATAAACATTAATTTTGAGGAGGAAAATCACATGATTATTTCTATTGGTAATGACCATATTGTTACAGATGTTAAAATTAAGCTTTCAAATTTCTTGAAGTCCGAAGGATACACGGTTATCGATGAAGGAACTTACGATACAACTCGGACCCATTACCCAATTTATGGCAAACGAGTTGCTGAAGATGTTGCTGATGGCCGGGCTGATTTGGGTGTTGTTCTTTGTGGTACTGGGATTGGTATCAATACTGCAGCCAACAAAAACGAAGGAATCCGTGCTGCTTTAACACCTAACTTGCTTACTGCACGTTATGCTAAAGAAGAATTGAATGCTAATATCATTGGTTTTGGTGGCGCAACAGTTGGTGAACATCTTTGTGAAGATATTATTTCGGTATTCTTGAACTCTGAATATAAAGAAACACCAGAAAACAAGAAGATTATCGATAAAATCGACCATATTGCGAAACCAAACCCAGATCAAAAAGATAACCCACACTTCTTTGATGAAGAAAATGAAAAATGGGCTGAAGGCGTTTATCACGACTAGAGAGTGCTTTCAAAAGGTGAATAACTTTTGAGCATTAGTCTCAGTAAGAGCAATCATTTTTTTGAAATGCGTTAGTGTAAAGTTTTAGTAGGAAAGTGAAAAAAAGTCTTTTCAAAACAAGAGAAGACCGTTAATCTTCTAATTAGGTATAGCAGCCAAAAATTAGGAGGTAACGGTCTTCATGTCTCAAATATTAACAGAAATCATGACAGTTTTAAAGGATAGTAATAATTTATTTGATGCGGAACAAAATTTAATGATGCAGTGTCAGACGTTGATTGCCACTGCCTTAGGCCAGGCGTTAGAAGATCTTGATGATCTTCTAATTGGCAAAACAGAATACCAAGAAATTGTGGGCAAGCGCGAAAGAACTTTGAATTTTATGTGTGGGGCCGTGACTTTCAAACGCCGGTTAGTGAAACTAACTGATAAAAAATATGTATTTCCTTTAGATCGTTATTTGCAGTTAATTCCACGAAGTAGATTTTCACCCTTAATGGTCGAAAAGGTTGCCAAGCTAGCTTCACATAGTGTTTTACGGACAACAGCTTTGGCTGTTAACCTTTTAACCCCACTTTCTATCAGTCATCAGAAAGTTGGTCAACTTTATCAAACAGCAGGTACGCAATGTGAAAAGCAGCGTGAAGAAACCACGTTAGTAACTGTAGCAAAGAAACGTCAAGTTCCTTATTTATATCTAGAAGGTGATGCCTTTTGTGTCGCCATAAAGGCTAAACACCACCATAAGAATATCTTCGTGCACCGACTTCAATTAACGGAAGGCATTACCCAAAATGGCCAGCGCCGACAGACGCTAAACCGGCATGTGTTTACAGGATTAAACCGCCGAGTAGTTTTTAAGCAAGCACAAGATTATTTAAGTCAAAACTATGATTTACAACACACTACGGTGATCACCGGTAGCGATAATGGCAGTGGTTATGAACCATCCTGCTTTGATGAATTAGCAATTGGGGCAAAAAAACATGAACATTTTTTAGATTGTTATCACTTGAATCGAAAAATTCGTAAGCGATTAAGCATGATGCCTAAGAAACTACAAAATATGTTATTTCAGGCTGTTCATAATTGGGATAGTGACCAAATTCAGGTTATTCTTGATACTTGTGAATCAATAGCTAGCGATACAGATAGTCTTGAGTCAATTCAACTTTTACGGCGTTATTTGAAGCGTAATTGGAATTACTTAAAACCAGCTGTTGAGCGCAGCTTAACGGCTGAAAATGTGTGCTTGGGTGGTTGTGAAAGTAACCATCGTCGTTTTACGTACCGATTAAAGCATCAAGGTCGTTCTTGGAGTATACCTGGCTTAAAAGCAATGGTCAATGTGATTACGAGTGAAATTAATGGTCAACTGGAAGCGGCAATGTTAAATGTCCCCGCCGCCTCACCAATAAACGTCAAACCAGTTAACATATCTGCAAGTCATTTTCTTAAGCAACCCTTTACGCAACATCAAGGAATCAAGCATGGTAGTCTTCACCTAGATGCAGCAACCAGTAGTGCTATGGGTAATTTGGTGAAGATTATTTCGTAAAACCTGAATAATAGGTGTAGTGGAGGCGTTGATGAAAGAGTGTGTCGATGTCACTTGGCGATTTATCGCTTAGAGACATGGGAAGACTGGAGAGATCCACTTCTGGCCTGATGAGGGACAGAAGTTAGCTCGCAAGCGACCCACACGGCCCCACATCAGCGCCGGAACGGAACAAAAAGCAGGTAAAAGCTTAAATAAAATCTAATTAGAAGTACAACCTACTAAAACTTGACACATACTTGAAATGCTGTCTTATTGAAAAAATGTAACAAGCGACCTATAATGAAACCGTTAAATAATTCATAAGTAATCATGAAAAAACAAAAAAGGGGTAATTATTTTATGTTGAAATTAACACCAGGCAAGGAAAAAGGAATCAAAGCTTTATCTAATAAAGATGGCGTTATTGATGCTTTAGCAATTGACCAACGTGGCTCACTCAAAAAAATGATTGGTGCTGCAAGTGGCAAAGAAGCATCACAAAAAGAAATCGAAGACTTTAAAGTTGCTGTATCAAGTGAATTAACACAATATGCAACAGGTATTTTGTTGGATCCTCAATACGGACTTCCAGCTTCAAAGGCTCGTGCAGATGGTGCTGGCTTATTGCTTGCATACGAACGCACTGGTTATGACGCTACTGAGCCTGGCCGTTTCCCAGACATTTTGGATGACTGGTCAGTTCGTCGTTTGAAGGAACAAGGCGCTGATGCCATCAAGTTCTTGCTTTACTACGATCCAGATGAAGGCGGAGATATTAATCATCGCAAACAAGTCTTTATCGAACGTTTAGGCAGTGAATGCAAAGGCGAAGATATGCCATTATTCTTGGAATTAGTATCATATGATGCTAACAACGACGATGCAACTGGCAAGGAATTCGCTAAAGTAAAGCCACATAAGGTTATTGAAATGACTAAAGAATTTTCAAAGCCACAATATGGTGTTGATGTCTTGAAGCTTGAAGTTCCAGTTAACCAAGCATACGTTGAAGGATTTGCTAAAGACAGTTCTGATGTTGTTTATAGTAAAGCAGATGCTGCTAAGTACTATAAGGAACAAAGCGATGCAACTGACTTACCATTCATCTTCTTGAGTGCTGGTGTTTCAGCTGAATTATTCCAAGCAGAATTGAAGTTTGCTAAAGAAGCAGGCTCAACATTTAACGGTGTCCTTTGTGGCCGTGCAACATGGCGTCATTCAGTTGAACCATTTGCTGGTGAAAGCGAAGAAGCCGGTCATAAGTGGTTACAAACACAAGGCCGTAAGAACATTGAAGATTTGAACAAAGTCTTAGCTGATACAGCAACTTCATGGTTCGACAAAGTTCAAAAATAATTGCTTTTAACCTTAAGAGTTGTGCCAAGTTGGTGCAACTCTTTTTCTAAAAATGGAGATAATTTATGAGTAATTTTGATGCAATTAAAAAGGCCAATCCAGATAAAACTATTTATGATATTAATAGTGATGCATTTGCCAATTATGGCCTAGTCTATAAGCAGTATGATCTAAGTAAAGTAACAGATTACATGGATTCTCAAATCAAGATTCCAAGTGATCATAACGATTATATTCCAGATGATAAGGCAATTGAAGATGATGCTACAATTCAACAAATTGCGACTGATGTTTATGCTGGAATGCCAATTTCAGCAGGTCCTTGTATGGGGCAGAGCACTTCGTTTTCAGCAATTGAATTTCATCAGGGGAGTGAAGTTAATATTACTTTCACCGATGTTGTAATGGTCTTAGGTAAACGCCAAGACATTCATGATTATGAGTACAATGCTGAAGAAAATGCTAGACTCTTCTTTGTACCACGTGGCACAGTATTTGAAATGTACAGTGACACGTTACATTACAGTCCATGCAAGGTGGATAATAGTGGTTTTAAAGCAATTGTCATGGTATTGGAAGGAACCAATCAACCATTACCAGCAGGTTTTAAAACAACCAATAAAATGATTGTCAAAAAAAATAAGTTCCAGATGGCGCATGCCGTTAGAACTGACAAGATTGCACAGGGAATCTTACCTGGTGTCAAAGGCAAATTAATCGACATTAAGCCAATTCAAAAATAAAGAGGTAGATCGAAATGGCTGACACAGAAAAGAAAACATTATCAACAGAAGAAAAAAATGAAATTGATACCGTAGAAACATTACAGCAATCAAAGATCAAAGAACAAATTGCTGAGTTTCCAATTACCAAAGCGTAATAGTTGAAGATAAAAAATGGTGCTACCTATTAAAGGTAGCACCATTTTTTGATTACTTTATTTTATCTAATTTACGAGGGGTAATTCCTAATTCGACAAGTTGACGATTAACCAACTCATCGTGAATTCGATTTAACTTATCTTGTGTAATTTTATCTTTACCAGTAGGTTCAATTAAACATGCTGGCATGTCAGTTTGTTTTTTATCACTCATTTTGCCACCTGCTTTCTTGAGTTACTTCATTTTCTCATGCTGGGAGGCAAAACAGAAATAAACTGCTTGCTGATAAGCTTATTCACTAAAGGTTGAAAGTACAAAGCTTTACCAGTTTGGAGGCGTTTTGGCCTCAGGGGTGAAATTTATCTTAGCGGTTTTCCGCTTAGATAAAGGTCGATTTTGAAGACAAGTGAACTGCTTGGCTTCAAATCGTACCCACCCCGTTCCAGGCCAAGTGAGCCGGAAAACGACAATTAACCTAACTTTGGTGGACTAAAATGCTTTATAACAGTAACTGAAGTTATTTTTGTGCCTTCAAGCTTTAGTTATTCATTATAAGTTGTCACTTTAGCCGTCGCATCGGTAAATTCTAAAATATTAACACTGCCATTTTTAATTGGTAAATGGACATCGATGGTTGGATCCAGTAATTGAATGAGGCTTCTCATCGCATCACTATGGGAAACAACGAGTAAAGTATCGCCATTGTTGGCGTTTTTGACAAGTTGGTCGATCCCGGCAAGAATTCTCTTCTTAAAGGTTTGACTATCTTCAGCGTCTTTAAAAGGATCGGCATTGTGCATTGCATCACGGGCTTCATAAAAAGAATGATCTTCTAAAAAGGAGTCGACACCATCGTATCCAAGTGGGCGACAGATTGTATCCCAGGTTTCAGGACCATTAGCACCTTCAAAGTAACCAAAGAAAGCTTCCCGCAAATTAGTTAATTGCGTTACAGGTAAATCAGTGTTTTTAGTATCTTCTAAAATGAAGTGGGCGGTATCAACTGCACGGGTGAGGTCACTAGAGAAAGCCTGTGTAAAGTGGATTCCCTGCAATTTTTTAGCTGCATCATGAGCATCTTGAATGCCCTGTGGTGTGAGTGGTGCATCGGCCCAGCCTTGCATCCGGTCATATTTATTAAGATAAGTTTCACCATGACGAACGAGATAAACGGTAAATTTTTTGATAAGAATCCTTCCATTCTGAGAGGGTTCAAAAGTTGCCTTTTGAACGCGTTTTTACCATATAAGAGTAAAAACACTCTCGATAATTAATAAGATAAAAGAACAGTGCAATTTTGCACTGTTCTCATTTTAACATTTTTAATTAGTAAAAATCGGTTTATGAAAATTCAATTCCATATTCAAAGGATTGGGTTTCGCCTGGTTCAGCAAAATTATTACCCTTTTTGTTAGCCCAATCAGTTGGATGATCACTAGCTTGATCTGGCAAACCAGCAAAGGGTTCAATGCAAAGATAAGGTTCAGTGGCATTTTCCATGGTCCAAAGCGTGACGTATGGGAAATGCTTGATGTTTAATTTAATTTGATGGGCAGTCTGATCGGAGCTAACCGTGACTGTTTCAATCTTTTTGGCATCCAGGATAATTAAACCATCATCAAATGTGCTATGATCTAATTTCAAAACATTACCATCAAGAGCTTCAAATGGAGCCTTTGTGCCATCACGGAAAGGTGCTGGATTAATGCCTAATTTTTGAATTTCCTTTGGATGAGGACCGAATGTTAAGCGATAGTCTTCAAAAACACCGTCATCATCGATAGGGATGTTAAGGCCAGGATGAGATCCCAAGGCATATGGCATGTTAGTGTAAGGTTTTCCTAGATGGTCAATAAAATTCTAGGAATATTCATTTTGAGTTGAATATATAGAAAAAGACCTGTAGCCTTTTAATCGACGAAGATTAAAGGAAAGGATACAGGTCTTTCATGTATATTTTAGCAGATTTTATTGAATCATTGGGAAATTTAGACAGTTTATTTGATTTAGAGGAGCAGGTAATTCTTCATCTTAGGAAGTCATTCCAGCTGGTTGTAGCTGAATATCTGAGGCAATTAGATGAAACACTCGTTCCATCAATTCCGGCAGAAAATACATTCATTAATCGACAGGCCAGAACAATTGAGTTTATGTTTGGCGCCGTGAATTTTGAAAGAAGATGTTATCTTCGACCCAATGGAAGTTATTACTTCCCGTTGGATGAACAACTTCAGTTGGAAGAAAGAAAAAGAATTTCACCTTATTTTAAAAGTGTCGTTGCCAAAATTGGGCAAACGACAACGATGAGAAATACGGCCGCAATGATCAATCTGGCAAGTCAGACGGATATTAGTGCCTGGTCAGTAGACCGAATTATCAGAGACATGGCAGATACCGTGAAGACAGAAGAAAAATCGTCCGAAGAGAAACTAGTTAAGAAACGAAAAGTTGAAAACTTAGTGGTTGAAGGCGATGCCTTTGAGATACACAAAATTAATCGACGAAGACAAGACGTCCACCATTACATTGTTTTTGAATCAGGATTAGATGGAACAAGATCAAACAAAGTTGAGTTTGTTGGTATCAATCAAAAAAAGGTTCAAAAACGAGTAACTGACTACATTGAGAAGTATTATAAAATCAGTGAAATGACCGTGTTTACAGCAAGTGATGGTGGCCCAGGGTATAACCCGAAAAGTATGCGAGAAATAGTTCCGAGTGCTCAAAGAGTTGAATTTACTATCGATCGGTATCACTTTGTCAAAAAGATTAAACAAACCTTTGGTTTATTTAATCCATTGGTTGATAAGGCCGTTAAGAGCGTTAGCCTGTATGATCAGAATCAGTTAAACGTTATTTTAGATACATTTGAGTCGCAAATTAAAACTGATAAGGAACTTGAGAGCCTAAGGGTCCTAAGACAATATTTGGCAAGAAATTGGCAGTTTATAAAGTCTCCACACGATCGTGGCTTCATGAGGGTCGGCAAATTGGGATCCGTTGAAAGCTCACACAGAGCGTACACGTATCGAATGAAAAAGCAAGGCAAAGTATGGTCCGAAAAGGGCCTTGAGGCTATGTTGAAATTAATTGAAGCTCGGGTAAACGGTAAGCTAGATAAATACTTACGTGGTGGTTTAAGAAAGTTACAAGAGCTAACGATTGAGATCGCTACGGAATCATTGAAGACGTTGAGTCCAGCTCAGCTGAGCAACAAGCACCATTCTAAGCATATTGGAGTTCTTTCAGGTAAAATACCAGTTGATGCCCCAACAAGTAGCCCTATCGGAGCAATGGCAAAAATATTTTCAAACTAATTATTGTGTATAAATATTTGGTTGATTATAAGGCACCTAGGAAAACTTGACACATACTATGGCATTGTTTGTTTGTCATTGTTTGCCAACTAGTTTATAATCAACTTGTAAAGTGAAATCAAATGGATAATATTCCTTAGTTTTCGGACTAGCTTTTAATTGAAGCAAAACTTGATCGTCGGCTTTACGAACATTCTCCCATTGTAAATCACGGGCGAAACCGTGTTGAGGCATTGGATAAGTTTGACCATCAACCACATAGTGATCATCATTTGATCTCCCAATTGATGGGAAAAGAATCGGGGCATGACGTTTCCATGCTTTTCCATTCCAAATGTAATCAAACTGTCCTTTAACATCTGTCACATGAGTGATTTGCGCACCAAGTTGATCAATTTCAACTTCTAGTTTACTGTTTTTAATTGTAATCATTCATATTGCCTCTTTTCAATTTATTGGGTACAGGTATATGATGGAACAGTTGACAATTAATGTAAAGGCTTTCTCTGATGAAATTTGAGAACTTTAGAAATCTTTCAAACTATTTCAGAAAACTTAAGAAAAAATTCTAATTAAAGGCAACAAAGGTGGAGGTACTGAATTTTGATCAAAATGATAGCACTAGATTTAGATAATACATTACTTAATTCGGACAAAAAGATTAGTGAAGCTAACACTGCGGCATTAAAAAAGCTACATAAGGCAGGTAAAGCCGTTGTATTATGTACAGGTCGCCCGATTAATGCAATTTGGGATTGGCTTAAACAATTAGGGCTAATGAACGAAAAAGATTATTCTGTTAATTTTAACGGGTCGCTCGTAATTCATAATGTGGATAAAAAACCATTGATGGAAAAAGGAATGAAACGGGATCACTTTACGCATTTACATGAGTTCTGTGAGGCACATAACTATCCGTTAGATATTCTTGATTTTAACGGCGTTTATCCAATCAACGACTTACCACTTTCGGGCTATGAAAAACGGTTGGGGGGCAATATGCACTTTTTGCACGTGCCCTTCGCTAAAATTCCGGATGTCGACTACAGCAAGGCAGTTATCTGTACCGAACCGGCAACGTTAGATAAAATTGTGGCCGAAATGCCAGCGCAATTAAGCAAGGAGTTTCACATTGTGCGTTCGCAGCCAATGATTCTCGAATTCTTAAAGCCCGGAATTGATAAGGGCTCAGCTCTGGATGTGTTATTGGACCATTTGGGCTGGACGAGAGAAAATTTGATGACGTTCGGGGATGCCGAAAATGATTTGGAAATGTTGGCTAGTGCCGGTGTTGGGGTGTCAATGGCAAACGGGACACCGGAAGCCAAAAAGACTGCCAATCATGTGACTGTTTTGGATAATAATCATGACGGGGTTGCTGATTTCTTGAAAACATATTTCGCTAAAAATGAGTAATATAAAAAAAGTTGCTAAGGTTGGTTTTGTTGAGAGAACTGAATCTTAGCAATTTTTTTGAGGGCAAATTAGTTGCGTACGCAACTATATAGACATATAATATGAAATCAAGAGGTGATAGTTTTGACAGAGTCTCGCGATAATTCGATTCACAAATGGTTAATGATTGCTAGTCGGCAAGTCAGTCAGAGTCTTGATCAGCAGCTTGCAGAAATTGGATTGAGCGCCAGTCAGTATTTTTATATTTTAAAAATTCATGATAACCCTGGTCTTACCCAAAAAAAGTTGGGAGAAACTGAATTTATTGATCCAAGTAATGTCACTAGAGCAGTTAAACAATTGATTACGCAAGGTTTTGTAAAACGTCATCCGCATCCGCAAGACAAACGGGCTTATCAACTTGTTTTAACTGACAAGGGGACAACAGTTTATCCACAAATCCTGCAGATTCTTGATGCTGAAGAAGCTAAGTTAATCACAGGTATCAAAGCACAAGATTCAAATTTCGATCAAAAAAGTTTTGTTAATGCCTTACGAACAATGAGTCATATCCATGATAATTCAGATGAAAATTAAGGAGAAAAATTATGAAAATTATTACCGTTGAAGAGCATTTTGATACACCAGCAAACATTAAGCAGTTTAACGCCTATTCTAAAGTGAAAAACAATAATCCTCACCAAGAAATTTTGGGGAAGACTTTAACTAATTTCGATAAACGGATTGAATATATGGATAAGTATGGAATCGATATGCAGGTAATTTCTGATGCTGGTAATTCGCCACAAGTATTACCTGATGAATATATTGTTGATGCTTGTCGTGCCCAGAATGATACGTTGGCAGAAGCCGTTTCTGCACGTTCAGATCGCTTGGCTGGTCTAGCTGCCTTACCGGTTAACAAACCAGAAGAGGCTGCGAAGGAACTCGAAAGAGCGGTTAAAACGCTTGGATTAAAGGGAGCTATCATTAGTGGTACGATTGATGGGCAATTCCTAGATGATCCGAAATTCGAACCAATCTTTGCCATGGCTGCTAAGTTGGATGTGCCTTTGTATTTGCACCCTGGGGTTATTAAAGATGAGCAGAAGGCCATTTTATATGACAGTAAGGCTTATTCACCAGCATTGGCTACGTTTATGGGCGGTGCTGCATGGGGCTGGCACATGGAGCAAGGTGTTCAGATGGTTCGTTTAATTATTTCGGGCTTAATGGAAAAGTATCCAAACCTTAAATTAGTTTCCGGTCACTGGGGTGAATTTGTCCCAATGTTCTTGGAACGACTATCGGAGTTTTTGCCATTCTCAGGTCTTGATTTGCCTCATTCATTTGAGTATTACTATAAACGGAACGTGTATGTCACCCCATCTGGCATGTTCACGGATCCTCAATTGCAGATGGTTCTTACCGAAATGGGTGCCGATCACTTAATGTATTCAGAGGATTATCCTTATATTGAACGAAAAGATAGCGTTAAGAAGTTCATTACTGAAGCTGATCTTAGTGACGAGCAACGTGAACAGTTTGCCCATGGAACAGCAGAAAAACTATTCAAACTATAGAAAATTAAAATGGTCATTACGTGCTTTCGATTGAAAAAGCAAACGTAATGGCCATTTTTGATATCAAAAAACTAAAAAAGTACTTGCCGTGAAGTGAACTTTAAGGTTTATGATAAATACTGTAGAATGTTAGGTAAAGGACTTAAAATTTATTTGGGAGATGTCTTTATGAAAGCAGCAGTATTTATGGGACCAGGAAAAATGGAAGTTCATGAAGTAGAAAAGCCACAAATTGAAAAACCAACTGATACACTGATTAAAATTGTGAGAGCCTGCGTGTGTGGGTCTGATTTATGGTGGTATCGTGGCATTTCAAAACGAGACACGAACGTCACAGTTGGTCATGAAGCAATCGGGGTTGTAGAAGAAGTTGGGTCTGAAGTTACGGATATCAAACCCGGAGACTTTGTTGTCGCACCATTTACCCATGGATGTGGTCATTGTGCTGCATGTTTAGCAGGTTTTGATGGTGATTGTTTGAATCCGGTATCTGGGACTAAGGGTGGCTATCAAGCTGAATATTTACGATATACAAACGCTAACTGGGGATTAGTAAAGATTCCTGGTCAACCCCAAGGATTATTCTGATGCACAATTAAATTCACTTTTAACCTTGTCAGATGTCATGGCAACTGGCTATCATGCAGCCGCAACTGCTGAAGTTAAAAAAGGCGATACAGTAGTTGTGATGGGTGATGGTGCGGTTGGTTTGTGCGGCGTCATTGCTTCTAAACTACGTGGTGCCAAACGTATCATTGCGATGAGTCGGCACGAAGATCGGCAAAAGTTGGCACTTGAGTTTGGCGCAACCGATATTGTTCCAGAACGTGGGGATGAAGCTGTAAAACACGTGATGGAATTAACTGGTACCGGTGCAGATGCTGTGCTTGAGTGTGTGGGCATGGAACAATCCGTTGATACGGCTGTAAAGGTTGGTCGTCCCGGTGCAGTTGTTGGTCGAGTGGGGATTCCTCAAAAAGCAGATATGAATACGAATAATCTTTTCTTCCGGAATATTGGTTTACGTGGTGGAATTGCAGCTGTGACAACGTATGATAAAGAAATTTTATTGGATGCTGTTTTGGCTGGCAAGATTAATCCTGGAAAAGTATTCACAAAACGATTTGATTTGGATCATATTGAAGATGCTTATGAAGCAATGGACAAACGAACTGCTATTAAGTCCTTGTTGGTCATTAGCGAAGGGTAAATAAATCAAAAATCACGTTAATCAAAATTCATACTGTTTAGAAACTGAAAATATGTTTAAATTGGCTAGTTAAAAGAGTTGTGAGGAAATCAAATGGCTAAAATTGGATTGTGAGTTTTACTGCACTAAATAATTGCTTTGTTATTGTGATCAAAGAAAGTGCAGGCATCATTATGATTAAATACTCAAAACAAATACCAAATCAAGATCAATTAGTTAGTTTATATGCTGCCGTTGGTTGGGTTGCATATACACAAAACAAAGAAAATTTAGAAAGTGCATTTCAAAATTCGGTAGCTATCACTGCATGGTCGAATGAAAAGCTAGTGGGTTTATCAAGAGGAATAACAGATAAGCAAACTATTTTGTTTATTCAAGATGTTTTAGTATTGCCTGATTATCAACGGCAAGGGATTGGAAGCAACTTAATAACTAAATTAGCGCGAGCCTACCCTGTTGGTCAGACAGTTTTGATTACGGATGATGAGGACGCAACAAAGGTTTTTTATACATCAGTTGGATTACTGGATGCTGAAAAAAATCATATTCGTACCTTTTTCAAAGATACGCGATGGAATTAATAATTGTATAGATGGTATTGACGATGTAATAAATGTACGACTGGTTTTACCCGAGACGTACAATGAACCAAAATTGGAGAAACTGTTAGATGACTGATAAAGAAAATGCTGAAAAAATCATGCAAAAGTATGATCGTAATTTTGGAACTTTTTCAAAAGATGCTACACGTAAAGAATACAAAACGGTTCTTCATTATGTAACACAAGAGGCAAATCGTAAACAGCGCGATGTGGCTGGATTAAAATAGAAATATTTGCCTCGTGATTTCTATTTACGAAAAAATAAGATCATTTCTGGATGCCAAAAAAGCATTTGTGAAATGATCTTATTTTAATTTTAAAGGTTGAAAGTACAAAAATGACTTCAGGTGCTGCCATTAAGCAGTTTAGCCTAACGAAATTATGTTGATTACCGCATGATTATTTGTAATAATTAGATAGATTTATTTAAAATTTCGAATTACCTTTGCCAATTGAAACTGATTTTGGTCAAAGTGATAAACAAAAATGGTTCCGTTGGAAAAGCCTTTTTGCAGTTCTTCTGTGGGATCCTGTAGCATGCGTAAAAAATTAAAACAGGCGCCACTATGAGAAACGGCCAACACTTGGCCATTATCTGGTTTTGTCATAATTGAGGTGAGACACGTAAGCATTCGTTTTCCAACGGTATTTGATGATTCACCACCATAAGGCAAGAAAAATGTTTCGTAATCTTTTGGAGTTTGAGGATTTAGATCTTCACTTTCTCCTTCAAAGGCACCAAAATTTTGTTCTTTCAGATCTTTTAAGCGCGTGTAGGGCATGCAATTTTGTAAGATCAATTCTGTTGTATCACAACAACGTTCTGAAGTTGAACTATAAGCGTGATCAAGGTGGATCTTTTTAAAGAATTCACCTAATTGGGTTGCTTGGTTAATGCCATTTTGGGTCAGCGGTGAATCACACCAGCCCTGAATTTTATGTTCCACATTAAAAAGTGTTTCACCATGACGAACAAGGTATAAAGTTTTCATTAGTTTCACCTGCTTAATAAAATTGAGGTTTCTTAGCGTTACCCTCTATTTAAATACTACTCCTTGAAGTATACTTCAAGTCAAGAGGTGAAGATCTTGAAAATTGATGCAGTAGCAAAACAGTTTCATATTTCTACAGCAACGCTTCGGTATTATGAACGAGAAAATTTGTTAGGGCCAATAAAACGAGTAAACGGGATTCGCAATTTTCAATCAGCCGATCTCAAACGGATTGATTTTATTTTATGTGTGAAAGAATGTGGCATGACGCTCGGCCAAATAAAACATTTTCTTGAGATTTATCAGCAGGGTGATGAAACGGTGGCCGAACGATTATCTATTTTACAAAAACAGCTAGGTCAGTCAGAGGTGAAGGCAGCCCAATTAGATCAATCTATGCAACATTTAAAAGCTAAAATTAAAGACGTGCAGGCTTTAATGCCAGAATAAAAAAAGAGATCAAGCTTACCTAAGATTATAGGTTTGCTTGGTCTCTTTTGTGATACCTAAAACAAATTGAGTTTTTAGTTATTCACCGAATGATTACGGGTAATTAGTTTAAAGGTAATTTGACAAATAATGATAAACAAGAGCACATCTAAAGCCCAGCTAAGAATCATTGTGGCAATTCCAGCCCCAGTCAAATGTTGGGTAAGCATGTAGCCGGCAATTGCAAATACGATTAAAGCTAAAGGTGTTGACTGCCAAGCTTGTTTGGTGAGATGCTCACGGCCAATTTTTGCCATGTAAGGCAAGACCGCAGAAAGCGCAATAAAGATAAGTGGAATCACAATGTTTAAAGTTAATTCTTTGGTGTAGAGCACGGTACCAGGGTTGGCATCAGTTGGTCGAATTCCCATAATTGAGAAGATCAACGTAATCAATAAACACCAAAGTCCGACTAACCAAGCAAAGCGATCACTTTTAATAAACTTGTATTCTGACGGATAATCTTTGCTTTTTGCGCGAATCCGCATGAAGGCATAGAACACGAAACTTGTGACAAATGGGGACACAATTCCGTTGATATTTAATAACCAGTTGAACATATCATTGATACTTGGAAGCCAGTTACTTAAGAACAATACCAGCGAAACGATGGCAGTTGTCAGCCAGTACCCATTAATTGGCAAACCATCACTGTTTAATTTTGTGAGGCGTTTTGGCAGATACTTTTTAGAAACATCTGAAATAAAGATTCGGGTGCTGGCATCCAAAATAACAGCCAGTTGCGCACACATATAAACGAATTGGGCAACGGCAAAGATGTACATCAAGGTGTTACCCATGCCGAATTGTTTGCCAAGCGCTTGAAAGGCATAGTAGGAACCATTCATTTTTAAGTCATAAGGCAGATGATGAGCGTTAAAGAAGGCACCCAGTGAGAATGAGCCAAAGACGGTTAGAAAACCGGTCATTACTAAGAGCATCATCATCGCTTTAGGAAAATCGCGATTACCATGTTTCATTTCTTTAACGTAAGGGCCGGCTAATTCGGCACCATTAATGGCAAAAATTAACAAACCAAACGTAGATAAGAAATGACCATCGATTTTTGGAATAAAGGCCTGTAAGTTAAATGGTTGCGTTTCGATGTGGCGGCCATGCATTAAAGCGGCCACGGTCATAACCACAAACAGGATTGTCATGATAAACATGGCGGCGCCACCGACAGTACTCATAATTTCTAGGGATCTATTCTTGAATAAATGCTGGAACCAGATAAAGCCGATAAAAATAATGGCCGTGAAAATGGCAAACATGAAAGTCGACATGTATTTATTGAGATCACCATTTCCTTTAACCAACCAACTGATGGACACAACCACCGAATTGGCGACATCAACGACGTAAGGAAGACCGGCAATCCAGTACAGGAAAGCCACCATGTAACCAGCTAAATCGCCGTTGGTGGAACGAATCCATGATGATAAACCGCCACCTTCGTTTTGAAAAGTGGAACCTAACTGGCCGACCATCATTTCGTAAGGCCAAACGAAGAGGATCAACATGATGATCCAAGTGGTAACAATCGCTAAACCTTGATTATGGAAATTGTAGATTAAATCATCAAAACCAATGACAGTTACAAAATCCATTAAAGCAACCACGGGCCAGCTTATGTAATGCTTATTGGTATCTAAGGGTGAGTCTTTCATTTTTAAATTCTCCTATTTTAATTAATTAGTTTATCTATCTGATTAAAGTAATTAACAGAAATTTGAGAATCCTGAATGGTTAATTTTGTAACGCTGCCGTTACTGGGACTGGTTGTAATATCCATGTCCGGTGCGTAGCGGCCCACAATACTGCGAATTGTGGTGCCATGCGAGACAACCAAAATTTTATCGCGGTCTTGACTGTGATCAATTAGGTAATTAAAACCCTTATCTAACCGTTGCCAAAAATCTTGATGATCTTCGGCCTCATGAAAAGGATCAGCAGCTTTAACGGCGTTTTTTGATTCACTAATATCATGATCAATCAAAAATTCGTGAAAGGTGCGTACGGAACTAATGGGCTGCAAAACTTGGAACCAAGTTTGCGCGGAGTCAGCACCTTCAAAATAACCATAGAATTCTTCTCGAAACTCTGCTAATTGTTTGACAGTGAGTCCCGGCGATTTATTACTATGGACGATGGTGTTGGCGGTATTAAACGCGCGCGTGGTATCACTAGAGTAGGCAGCGGTGAACGGAACATTTGCTAAGCGTTGACCTGCAACTTCTGCATCGTGCCAGCCCTTTTTAGTTAGGGGCGAATCAGACCAACCTTGCATCCGATTATATCGGTTGAAAAAGGTTTGCCCGTGACACACAAAATAAACTTCAAATGTTTTCATAAAATTACTCCTTTCCGTTTAATGTCCGAAAGTTATTGTATCACAGGCCATGACTGTAGTTGTAGCCTTATTTTGGTTTTAATTAATCTAAATTAAAAGATATCGCTTACAAAAAACAAGTAATCCATCGGTTATCAACCAACGAATTACTTGTTTTGGAAAATTAGTTTAGTTTACCGAGTTCTTGACGAATTTCTTCTGTATCTTCTTTGTTGCCAGTAAAAATAATGCGATCATTTAATTCTAGTTGGGTCGAACCGGCTGGTCGGATTACGTGGCGGTTACGAAAGATTTGACTGATTGTAATTTTATTAATAAACGGTAGATTTTTGATTTCAGTCCCTGTGTATTTACGGTTACGAACTTGAACTTCAAAAATTGCGTTTTTAGTATCATTCAAGAGAAGCAAGGTTGACGGTGTTTCAATCAGTCCTCGGAGCATGGCAATGTTTACAGCAGGCGTGTTGTAAACCTCAATTCCGAGCTCTTGCAATTCTTTTTCATGGGCGCTCAGAATATTACGATCTTCAAAACGCACAATGACACGGCGCACTCCGTAAGCTTTAGCCGCCTTTGCTAATTCATAATTTTCTTGCGCGCGGAAATGACCCACAACCAAAATGTCAGTATCAAACACGCCCTGTTTAATTAACTCATCAGCGTCCAGATTGGCCACCAGGTGGGTTTGGACTTCACTATTATAGGTGTGAAAATTCTTTTCATTATCAGTGTACATCTGAATATCATACCAACCTTGAGTGAGCTGCTGAGCAACAGGCACGGTGAAAATATTTGTACCAATGAAATGGACGATTTGTTTCTTGAGATCTTCCGGTTCCGGTTTATAGGCCTTGTTAAAAATCAGAGGTGCTACGATACAAGTCAAAATGGCGGCCAGTAAAAAGGCGCCAGATTGGTGACTATTGATGGTATGCATGTTTTTAGCAACCTGCAAAATGGCCACAACCATCGTAATGGTGGCAGTTGATAAACTGGTTCCGGCAATGGCATTCATGTTTTTAAAGCGTAATTTTAAGATTGGATAGACAGCCAGTTTGGCAATAATATAAGCAATAAAAAATAAAGGAATCAAAGTCACAGCCTGTGGATCACTTAATAGGGTTCGCAAATTCAGACCAATACCACTCATCATGAAGAAAATTGGGATGAAGAAGCCATAACCAATGGAATCTAGTTTATCCTTAGTGCTTTCACTGGGTCGTAAAAGTTTGAGGATGATTCCGGCGATGAAGGCACCCAAAATATTTTCTGCACCGACTGAAGAAGCAACGGTGACCATTGCGACAATTAGAAAGAACGCCAACCGGATATCAAGTTGCGTGGTTGATTTATTAATTTGTTCAAAGAAGTTAAAGAATAATTTAAAGCGGCGAAGGAGGAAAACGGCTACGACAATAATTAAAAGCAGTAACCAAAGACTTTTACTGCCACTACCAAAGAATGAAGCATAAAAAGTTAAGCCTAGCATGGGCACCACTTCACCTAAAACGGCAATTAGGAGCACTGTTTGTCCAAAAGCTTTACTTAGTAATTCGTTTTCCTTTAAAGTAGCAATCACAATCCCAAGGGAAATAGTTGCAAATAAAATAGCTGCCAACCAAAAATCAGAAAAAAGATGGGCCCATTTAAAGATTCCAGCCAGACCTAATGAGATAACAATTACGGTCAGGTAGGACAGACAGGCCAATACAACCGGTGACCATTTTGAATCCTGGGCCGCATTCTTTTTAGCAAGTGGCGAAAGCTCTGTTTGGGGTTTCTTAAATAAATCGAAGTTGATTTCCATCCCACTTAAAAATAAGAGGATAATCACACCGATGTCGGACAGTTGTTTTAAAATGGCGGTCGGATGGACAATGTTAAGCAAACTTGGTCCTAGAATGATACCAAGGATAATCTCAACAACGGCCGTTGGTAAAAAGTTGATTTTAAAACGCGCCATCAACATGGGTGTGATTAGCGCTGCAAATAACATAATAAGTAATGAGACTTGATTCATAATAAGTTCCTCCCGCACCATCATAAATAGGGAATCAAAATAGTACAAGTAATTTTGCTAAAAATGTTGAAAAAGTTTGCAAATAAATTAACTAAAGATGGAAAAATGCTCCAATTATTATTATTAAACGGTTTAGTCCAGCAAAATCAGGTTAATTGCCGTTCTCCGGCTCACCTGGCCTGGAACGGGGTGGCACGATTTGAAGCCAAGAAAATCACTTGTCTTCAAACTCGACCTTTATCTAAGCGAAAATCGCTAAGATAAATTTCACCCCTGAGGCCAAAACGCCTCCGAACTAGGGAAGCTGTTGTCTTTAGATAGCTCGTATGAACGTTGTCATAATAAACTTTTCGTTAAATATAATTTTGAATCAGTCTGAAAGCAGTCGTGCCTACTACGTTACAACCAAAATTTTCTGGAAGACGACATCCTAACTAATTTGATTTTTTTAAACTTTTTGTACTGGATAATTAAGTGGAGCTGTACACTTTCAAGTTTTAGGATTAAATATAAAGACAGTATCGAATTGATGAATGGGGCGGCGAACTCAAATTCTTTCTCTGCAATTCATTAGGAATGGAAATCTCCTTATAGTATAGGAAGGACAATCGTTGAGTTGTCGGCAAAAGAGTGGTATCATATTTACTTAATTTATTAGAATTTTTTGCGGCAAGTTTACGCGCATGAAGTTTCCGATTTTTGTGTCACTTATCGTCACAACAAGCAATTTGGAGGGGTTTCATGACAGATTCAATTCAAAAGTATGAACAAAAGCATCTCGATGGTGTGATCACCAAGGTTCAAGAGGCAATTGCAAAATCCAGTAAAGACGCTAAAAAAGCAGAAACAGACTCTAAATCTATTGATAAGAATTTTTCAAATGAAGTTCGTATAAATACAAGCACATATTCTGGAATGATGGATACGGCGATTTCGGTCCGTCAGCAGCAACAATTACTATCAGAGCGTCAAAATAGTTGGCAACACGCAAGTCAACAATTAAACGTCTTAAAACGACTTGAAAAACGGCCTTATTTTGCGCGCATTGATTTTCATGAGGCCGGTGAAAAAAGTGACGAGACTATCTATATTGGGCTCGGATCATTTTCAGATACGCCAGATCATTTTCTGATTTATGATTGGCGGGCACCAATTTCAAGCGTTTATTATGATGGCGAATTAGGAAATGTTTCCTACGAAACGCCCGATGGCACACAAGAAGTTGACGTAAAGCTTAAACGTCAATTTACCATTGAAGACGGCAAAATCGTCACGGTGTTTGATACGAATGAAACCATTGGCGATCAAATGCTGCTTAAGGCACTTGGAAACTCTTCTGATACTAAGATGAAGAGTATTGTTTCAACCATTCAAAAAGAACAAAACAAGATTATTCGGGATACGCATTCGGATCTTTTGTTTGTGCAAGGAGCTGCCGGATCTGGTAAAACGGCCGCAATTTTGCAGCGAGTGGCCTATCTTTTGTATCGTTATCGGGGAAATTTAACGGCTAGTCAAGTAATCATGTTTTCGCCAAACCAAATTTTTAATGATTACGTCGATCAAGTGTTACCCGAACTTGGCGAACATAACATGGTTCAAATGACCTACTATCAATTTACCAAACGTCGCATTCCTAATATGGAAGTCGAAACGTTGCAACAACGTTTTGAGAGTCGGACAGATTCAGTTTCCAAAAAGATTCGAACCTTAGAAAATAGTTTGGTTTATTTTGATGCTGTGACTAAATATGCTGAACATCTCGGCTCGGCTGATATGAAGTTCCGTAATTTGATGTTCCATGACAAGCCATTTGCCAGTCAGGAAAAAATTCAAGGAATCTATTACGGTTATAATGAAAACTATCGTTTGGGGAATCGGTTGGATGCGACGAAAGAAGCGTTGCTAAAATCGTTGAATTCACGAATTGGTAGTGAAGTTCGCTCTAAATGGGCCGAACAAGCTGTTCAATCGTTGAACCATGAAGATCTTGAGAAACTTTACGGTGGTGAACCTAAAGAGTTTGATGATAGTGACAAAGAATTTAAATTTTTGGCACGTAAACTGGTTATTCAAGCTCTGCAACCTGTAAGAAACGCGATTGTGCATAATCGGTTCCTAAACATCAATGCACAGTATGTCCACTTTTTAAGAAGTGTGCCACATTTGATTAATTTGGAGAAGGCTGGTTTAACACAGGCTGATTGGCAGACCTATGTGGAAGAGGTTGTCGCCAGTTTGAAGAACCATGCGATCTCTTTGAATAATACTTCTGCCTACCTGTACCTCTATGATTTAATTGTTGGGAAAAAGGGCGAACGGGATATGCGCTATGTCTTTATTGATGAAATTCAAGATTACACAGCCTTTCAATTAGCTTACCTAAAGTACAATTATCCACGCGCTAAGTTTACTTTATTGGGTGATTTGAATCAGTCCATTTATAGTAACGAAAGTACCTCTACGTTGTTGGCTGAGTTATCCACTATGTTTGATAAAGAGAAGACGCGAGTTATTCAACTTGAAAAATCTTATCGATCTACACAGCAAATTACCGATTTTACAAAAGAAATTTTGAAAAATGGTGAGGCGATTGAGGCCTTTCATCGAGAAGGCGACTTGCCAGTTGTCAGCGTGAAACCTAGTTTTGATTTGGCTGTCAAACGCGTCCAAGCGCAAATGTCCCAAAATCAAAAAGATGGCGAATCTACGGCAATCATTGGTAAATCTGTGGCCGAGTGTCAAAAGATTACCGAGGGCCTGCGTAACCAGGGCGAACGCGTGACGTTAATTAAAACAGAGAACCAACGGCTTGCCGAAGGGGTTGTGGTTGTTCCTTCATACTTGGCCAAGGGACTTGAATTTGATGATGTGATTGTCTGGGATGCTTCCGATGCTATGTATCACGATGAAGATGAACGTCAGTTACTTTATACAATTTGTTCGCGAGCCATGCACCGGTTGACAATTGTTGCGACTGAAAAAATGTCACGCTTGTTGGATCGGATTGATTCAAGTTTGTATAAACTGGATTAAGTTTTAGTGGAGAAATGAAATGGTAGAAGAAGATCGTAGTTACTATCGATTTTTAAAGGATGATTGGAAAAAGCTTGCTCCAGAAGCCAAATTGCCATTATCTGGGCAACAATTAAAGGCAATCAAGGCCTTAAATGACCGAATTTCCTTACAGGATGTTCAGGATATCTATGTCCCGCTTGTTCACCTGCTGATTAAGAAATTTTGCAGTTTTCAAGACTGGCAAGCTACAAAAACAAATTTTTTGAGTTTGCCAGAAAAAAAGGTGCCGTTTGTGATTGGCATTTCCGGTAGTGTGGCAGTTGGTAAAAGTACGACCGCCAGATTGCTACAGGTCCTACTGACAAATTTCTTTCCTAAATTAAAGTCACAACTAATTACAACCGATGGCTTTTTGTATTCAAACGCGGAACTTGAAAAAAGAGGTATTTTAGCTCGCAAAGGGTTTCCAGAAAGCTATGATATGGAAAGCCTTCTGGATTTTATGGGTTCGGTTAAAAATGGTCAAAAAAAGATCCAGGTACCACTGTATTCGCATCAAAGCTATGATGTTTTGCCCGATCAGTTTGAAACGGTTAATAATCCTGACATTTTGATTGTTGAAGGAATTAACGTTTTACAGTTACCTTCCAATCAAAACATTTACATTAGTGACTTTTTCGATTGGTCTGTATATGTTGATGCAGATCCTGAATTGATTGAGAAGTGGTTTTTAGAACGCTTTGGTATTTTGCTAGATACGGCCTTTCATAATCCAGACGATTACTATTACGAATACGCTCAATGGCCACGTGAAAAAGCCTTTGCGGAAGCCAAAAAGGTTTGGAAAACTGTTGATTTGCCTAACTTGAATGAGTTTATTTTACCAACCCGTTCCCGAGCCAATTTGATTTTGCATAAGATTGAACACCACGCCATGGATAAGGTGTATTTACGAAAATACTAAGTTTAACTTGATAATTATATTAAATAAGCCAGTTTGGGACAAATCATGTTTCAAACTGGCTTTACTTTAAGCTTTATAATAGATAGAATTAAACCAGAATGTTTTTATTACTCAAACTAATATTAATGAGGTGAAAGGCTTGGCGAATGTAGATTTATCGCAATTTGATAAAATCATTGTTTTGGATTTTGGAAGTCAGTATAACCAACTAATCACACGAAGAATTCGCGAATTTGGCGTTTATTCGGAATTGATGTCACACAAGATTTCAGCAGATGAAATTCGAAAACTCAATCCGAAAGGAATCGTGTTTTCTGGTGGACCCAACAGTGTCTATGATGAGGATGCTTTTCGGGTTGATCCAGAAATTTATAAGTTGGGCATTCCAATTTTAGGAATCTGTTATGGGATGCAGTTGATGGCCTATAACTTAGGTGGAAAAGTTGAATCAGCAGATAATCGTGAATACGGTCATGCTGATATTGATGTGACAGATGCACAAACACCTTTGTTTAAAGGCTTACCAAGTCATCAAACAGTCTGGATGAGTCATGGTGATTTAGTTAAACAGGTGCCCGAAGGTTTTACTTCTGTGGCAACCAGCAAGAACTGTCCCATTGCTTCAATTGAAGATCCAAAACGTAAATTTTACGGAATTCAATTTCATGCTGAGGTTCGTAATACCCAGTATGGAAATGAGATTCTGAAACATTTTGCATTTGATGTCTGTGAAGCGAGTGCAAACTGGTCGATGGATGATTTCATTGACTTGCAAATCAAAAAGATTCGTGAAGAAGTTGGCGATCGTAAAGTCTTACTTGGTCTTTCTGGTGGAGTGGATTCCAGTGTTGTTGGTGTTTTATTGCATAAAGCCATTGGAAATCAATTAACCAGTATTTTTGTTGACCACGGTCTGTTGCGTAAGGGCGAAGCTAAACAAGTAATGGACAGTCTTGAAGGTAAGTTTGGTCTGAACGTTGTTAAAGTGGATGCTCAAAAACGATTCATGGACAAATTGGTCGGTGTTTCTGATCCTGAAAAGAAACGCAAGATTATCGGCAATGAGTTTATTCAAGTATTTAATGATGAAGCTCAAAAATTACATGGCATTGATTTCTTAGCACAAGGCACTTTGTATACTGATGTGATTGAAAGTGGAACTGATACAGCGCAAACGATTAAATCTCATCATAACGTGGGTGGTTTACCAAAGGACATGCATTTTACGTTGATCGAACCGTTACGGACTTTATTTAAAGATGAAGCACGTGATTTAGGCGAGAAACTAGGGATGCCTTCCGATTTAGTTTGGCGACAACCATTCCCAGGTCCTGGTTTGGGAATTCGAGTTCTTGGTGAAATTACTGAAGATAAATTAAACATTGTACGCGATAGTGATTGGATTTTGCGTGATGAAATTAAAAAAGCTGGCTTAGATCGTGATATCTGGCAGTACTTTACTGTTTTGCCTGGCATTAAGAGTGTTGGTGTCATGGGTGATGGCCGGACATATGATTATACGGTTGGAATTCGGGCGGTTAATTCCGTTGATGGGATGACGGCAGACTTTGCCCGCATTCCGTGGGATGTGCTTCAGAAGATTTCTGTGCGCATTGTAAACGAAGTTGATCATGTTAATCGAATCGTGTATGACATCACGAGCAAGCCCCCGGCAACGGTAGAATGGGAATAAAAACCAGTGTGTTATGGAAGAGAAACATCAATAAAATAATGTTTCTTCATTATTAGAATAATCTGGTTTCCCATCATTTTCTTTAATAAACCTCTGTCAGGATAAGTCTTGGCGGGGGTTTATTTTGTTTATTTCTACATTTTTGATTCGATATTGTTTAAATGTGCAGAAGAAGCTGTTTCATGGAGTATAGAAAATAAATTCCGGGCATACGAATAAAAATGACTGGCATGAAAGATATTAGCAGTAAATAGGGAATAGGAAGAAATATTATGAAAAATAACAAAATTAAATTGGCAACGGCATTAGTTGCTGGAGCGTTAATCTTAACCGGATGTGGAACGCAGGCCAAAACAAGTAAGGTAGCAAGTCAAAAAACGACTTCTAGTTCGGTAAAAAGTAACAGTAGTAAGCGTAATACCAGTAAGGAAGCTTCAAGTAAAGTGACTAGCTCTTCAAGCCAAAAACAAGCAGATACTTTATGGGATAGTACGAAAGATGCACAACTAAAAACGTTCATTGATAAATGGGCACCAACAATGAAACAAAGTTATGTTAAGTATGACGGTGAGCATTCGATAAAAACTTCAGTAGGAACTGTTTATCCTGATAATTTGACCAAGGTAACCGTGAATGGTGCAAAAACTTCAATTGGCTGGAGTAAGAACGGCAAAGGGAGTAATTCATATAACGTGGTTGCCATATACAATTACAATGGGACAGAGCCGCCACTACCAAATCATATTACATACTTTTTTGCCTTTCATGATGGTGAGCCCGTTGTGTTGGTAGATCAGAGTAGAGATGGAACTCCTGATTTAGGAGAAACTCAAAATACAGCCGTTAAATCAAACTTTGCCAAAATTGCAGGTGGTACGCAAGTTAGTTCGACTGAGTCAAGTGCAAGTAATAGCTCGGTTACAACGTCAAAAATCAATGATAAAACAATTGGTGTACTTGTGTCCTTGATGACAGATCCAAAGTGGTTTAAAGAGTACGTTGATGGAACAATGTGGTATGGAACCAATTATGACGGTCATGGTAGTAAAGTTGATGGCTATAGTTATATGACAGCTAATGGCGATCCAACTAGCTTTATTTACTACAAAACAAATGGTAATATCGTAACTTATAAAGAATGGATACCACGTAAATCAGTTGCGGATGGCTATTTTAGAACCAAAACGGTCACGTTAACCAGACTTAAAAATGATTATTACAGTACGCAATCGCAAAAGGCTAAGATTCGAACATACCTAGATGCAATCAAGCCAGAAAGTAGCTACAATGATAGTCTTGATAAATAAGTTGATAGGCTACGGCAAATTAAGGGTTACAGTTAAGTGGATATATCAATTTAGAATTATGTCATGACAATGTGTTACACATTAAATGAAGAAATATAAGACGCTAAAACGTCTTTTTTTTAGATTTTTTTAGTGAATAGATACAATGTAAAGTAGATGTTTAACAATAGTCCAATAGGCTTTGTTGTATAATGTGGTTAAAGAAAACTCAAGTTCGAGTTGTCACAAAACGATGGGAGCCCTAAAAGCTATGCAATACGCTGATAAATACAGTTTAACTCGTGAACAAAATATTAGATTTGCAAAAAAAAATTTCACAAGGTTAGTGCACACCAATTCCCGATTTGAAGGGGTTAGTACGACTTTGCCTCAAACTCAGACAATTATGGATGGGATGGGTGTTTCTGGTGTCAGTGTAAAGGATATGAATACAATTGTGAACTTGAAGCGTGGCTGGGAAATGGTTGTGCAACCACAAAAAGAAGCGCTAACATTAAATTATATGAAAAAAATTAATGCAGTTGTCGCGGCACAAGACTCATTGGCACCGGGAGAGTTACGTACTGGTGGCGGTTTGGTACAAATTGGAAGTGATGAAGATTTTGTGCCAGATCCGGTAAACGAAAAAAAAGAGCAAAAGTTTTTAACTGAATTATTGGCTAATTCTGCTATTAGTATAACTGACAAAGCTATGACTCTAATGTATCATAGCATGCGAAACCAGATTTTTTGGGATGGCAATAAAAGGACAGCCACGTTAGTTGCTAATAAATTGATGATTGATAATGGGGTGGGCCTTATTAATATCCCGCTCAATCATTGGGAAAAGTGGAACGAATTAATTGCGGATTATTACCGTTCAAATGATATGGGTGCCATTAAAAAATGGACCTATGAAGTTGGCGTCCAAGGAGTGCAGCTACCTTAAAGAGTTTGAAAATGAAAAGAGAGTTTAGAACTAATAAGGACGAAAGGGCTAACCATTAAAAATCGTTCGTTAACAAACATCGAAGCCATTGATCGTTATGCGGTCGTGTCTTTTTATCTTGCTGATCAGATTAGATTATTTTATAAAGTGGAACACAAGCCAGTTTTATAACTTATAAGTAAATATCAAGAGCCGTTTCAATTTAAAACTATCATTTGCAAATTAAAGTGTGAATGATAGCTATTTTTTAAACTGTTTTAAATACTGATTGGCAAACAGCTTCTGAAATTCTAGCTTAAGATGGTATCACTGTTTTAATATTTATGCCGTTAACAGTTTTGGTTTATCAACGTCGGGGATAAAACTGGGTTGGTATCGGGTGAATCCACTGGTCTGAGGTAAGCCTTGTGGCTATTTTGAAGAAGTTATTGTTTGGTCAGTATTTGAAAAACCACCCAAGGATGTGGGTGGTTAGATTTTAGTATGAAATTATCTGGGTTAATCTAGTTTGTGTTACTCAACATGTAGATTTAACAAAATTGAGCCAACTACGATTAAAATTATCCCTAGAATAATAGTTAGATTGATTTGTTCATGCCAAATCAGCACAGAAAGAACCGTCGTAGCGACAATTCCAACCCCTGCCCATATTGCATAAGCAATGCTGAGGTTGATTGTTCTCATCGCGATTGATAAGAAGTAAAAGCACAAGGCGTAGGCAAGTAGCGAGCCAATTGAAAAGCCAATTCTTGTAAATCCATTTGAAGCCTTCAATAAGTTTGTGCCTAAAAGTTCGCCAATTACCGCAATTCCTAAATATAAATATCCCATTATTAATCCTCCAGTTTAAAATTATGCTTAACAAATTTAGTTTATTAAACTGGATTTTCCATTTTGTTTGCCATGCGCATGCATAGCGTAAGATAGCGTCTTTTTTCATAACTTCATTGTAGACTACAGAAATTAGGGAAGTCAATCGAGCTAGAATTATAAAATTGAAGAACTTTGAGGCACAAATTTTATTTATGAAACGTTACGGTAGTAAAAGTTTTGAACGAACGATTGGAGAGCGTAAAATGAAGTGGTCAAAGGGGGATTATACGATATGAAACAATTAAATTTTAAAGGTGTTAATTTACCCGCAATTGGCATTGGTACTTGGCACATGGGTGATAATCCACAAACTTATGCGCAGGAGAAAGCGACCATTCTTTATGGACTAAACCACGGCGCTACAGTTATTGATACTGCCGAAATGTATGGTGCAGGAAATGCAGAAAAATTAGTGGGTGATGTTTTACAGGAAGTTGATCGGCAAAAAGTTTTTTTGATCAGTAAATTTTATCCACAAAATGCGACTAAAGAGAAAATGAAACAGGCATTAAGTAGTAGTCTCAAACGGCTAAAAACAGATTATCTCGACCTGTATTTGCTTCATTGGCGAGGTCCAGTGCTGTTATCAGAGACAGTTGCTGGGCTAATTGAACTGCAAAAAGAAGGTAAAATTCGGCATTGGGGTGTTTCAAATTTTGATACGGCAGATTTGGAAGGCCTTTATAATTTGCCACAAGGTGATCAAGTTTTTGCCAATGAAGACTTGTACAATCTTGCTAATCGCGGGATTGAGTATGACTTATTACCATGGCAACGTGACCATCAATTGCCATTGATCGCTTATGCGCCAATTGATCAGGGTGATTCCCGTGGACAAGAACTTACGCAGAATGCCATTATTCAACAAATCTCCCATAATCACCAGGTAACGGCCATGCAAATTTTACTTGCATGGACAATTCAAGCTAAAGATATCCTGGCGATTCCCCAAACAAGTAATATTGATCATATGAAACAAAACATTGAGGCTGGTAGCATTACATTGTCTGCTGAAGAAATGAAAGAAATCGACTTAGAGTTTCCAGCGCCAGTTTCCAAACAATCTTTGCGAATGATTTAATTTTCGATAAAAATAATTTGTCTTAATAAGACAATAAATAGCCTGTTAATCATTAACTAAACTTGATTAACAGGCTATTTGATATTTTTACAATGTGGTTAAAATATTGCCATGAGGATGGTAAGAATTCAGAAAGGAGCCGACTATTAGTGACACTTGCATGTTAGCATATTGAGTTTCTGATTATTTACCAAGTAAATCTTTATGCGATCCTGACCGAACTAATTCGAGAACTAGGTCTTCTTTGTCAATACGATAAATTAGTAACCAATTATTGTTGTAGCTTTTATTGATGTGTAACTCACGATGACCTTTCCATGCACTGTTAGATACCAGCTGATGATCGTCAAATTTAAGGCGTAGTTCATCTTGATGGGTACCTTCTAAAAGTAGATCAACAACATGTTTTAAATCTTCAATTGGATAGTGTTTTTTTACCAGATGTTTGACATCCCGCCTGAATGTGGGTAAAGGATTTGCTTTATACATTTAAATCGGACCACATTTCTTTTGCGCTACTATAGGTTTTATAATCATTATGGTGTTCAGATTCACGTAAAGCTTGTAATGTTTCTACCGGAAGACTGGTTGGTTCAAAAGGTAAACGTTGTTCTTTGACCATAGCAGTAATAAACATTTTAACAGCAGTTGTTAAATCCATCCCCATATCTTTTGCAACATCTTGTCCGGCAGATTTAAGTTCCGGTTCGATACGAATACTGAGGCGGGTATCTTTAGATTTTGTGTTCATAATTATAGACCCCCTTACTAGATATAGTATAACTTAAATCATTCCTAAAGTACACCAATGTGTTGCCATTGGGTGCCAGATTGTCGCCGAAATTTAGTGAATAAAATTTTTGTTTAAATGCATAGATATGAAAACAGGAATATATCGGAGTTAATGAGTGATACAAGCGACTTAAAACTAAATTAAAAATAATTATTTGACAACTAACTAATGGCATTAAAAAAGTACTTGTGCTCAAGTATACTTGAGGTAGTAAAATATTTAGTCAAGGAGGGCGTTTATCGTGAAGATATCTGAAATTGCCAAATTAACCGGTACACCGATTTCTACTATTCGATATTATGATGATTTGGGGTTGCTATGTTCGGTGCAACGCAATCAACAGCAACAACGAGAATTTAGTGAAGAAGACGTTGTGTGGTTAAAGAAATTGAAGAAGTTACATGCTAGTGGGTTAACGTTAGGAACGTTAGCGCAATATGTTTGTATTTCAGATCAAGACAAAAGCGCTCGTATTAAAAGACAAGAGTTACTTTTACGACAGAAAAACAAAATTTTAGCTGATATGGACCAATTGAGGGATGCCTTGAGTGTGATTGATGACGAAATTGATTCGCCAACATTTTTTGAAAAATAGGAGACTAATTATGACAGTTTTAGTAATAGGTGGAACAGGAAGAACGGGTTTTCAAATTGTAAAACAATTAGTAAACGAAAACAAGAACGTTATCGTAGGAAACCATAGCGGAAACGGTAATATAAAGTTATCCAAATTAGATGTAAGTGTTCGTAAATTTGATTTGATAAAAGAAAATGTGGCTGAAATTGCTAGTAAACTGGGCAATGTTGATGTGGTTATCTTTGCGGCAGGTGCTAGTCAATCTCATCCAGAGCAAGCTGAGTGGTTGGATTTAGATGGTGCGGTTAAGTTGATGGATGCAGCCAAAAGAGTTGGCATCAAACGCTACTTGATGGTTTCGGCCGCTGGTGCAGCGGACCGGGCAACGTGGAACATTTATGATATTCCTGAATATTACATTGCTAAATATTATGCGGAAAAAGAGCTTAAGCACAGTGGATTAATCTATACGGTCGTGCGTCCACCAATTTTGTCTGATGGGTCTCTAACTGGCAAAGGGTCATTTCACAAAACGGGAAATAATGATGTTGTTTCGCGGGCTGACGTGGCAAATATGGTGGTGCTGTCAATTGCTGATGCTAGGGCGTTCAATCAGTCTTTTGATCTTTACGGTGGCGTTGAATCAATGGATGACTTATTAGGGGAATTGTAGATTAGTGGTAGTGATTTTCGAATTTCATCGAAAACAAAGAAAACAGGAGTAGGTTCTTTTATTTGAAATTAGTTTTCTAATGTATAATAATACTGTAAGGTTATAGTTTACGATTCTTTGGCAAATGTAGAAGGTATTTCTACTATCTAATTTAAAATTGAGCAGGTTATTCATTTTGAATTAGGAAAAGACTATGCGAAATTTGTAAATAAATAAATGGGGGTTATTAACATGACACAACCAATTCTGGATCATGAAAGTAAAGTTTTTAATCAAGCTGGAGCAGCAGAAACAAATTTACTTAAAGATTACGGGCTGACGGGTGAAAGTCACTGGTTAACATTTCAGGGGCTTCAGGTTCGGGTTCTCACGGTTGGTGAAGGAAAGCCAGTTTTAATAGTTCCTGGGAACACTGGCGACCCATATCCATGGATCCCGCTCCTTGATAAACTACCTGGCTATAAGTTTTACATAATGGCTCGACCAGGTGGTGGGCTAAGTGATGGCTTTGATCACAATCAAGTGGATGTGCATGATTTTGCCATTAAATTATTTACAAGTGTCTTGGACCAATTGAATTTGAAACGAGTACCAATCCTTTCGCACTCAATGGGCGCTCATTGGAGTACTTGGTATGCGTTGGCTCATCCAGAGCGGGTTACACAAGTGATTACTACTGGTAATCCTGGTCGTATTTTAATGGAAAAGACACCAGGATTTTTGAAAGCGATGGCATTACCAGGTGTATCAAAAGTGGCAGGAAAAATCGTTGTTCCTAAAGATGCCGACCATGCCTTACGTAATCAGAAAGTGATGGGGACGGATCCGGATGCTGTCGCAAGATTGCCACATTCATTTGCTGAAGCTACCTTTGCTTTTGATCAGTTGCCAAACTACAGTTTATCCACAATCAGTTTACTGCAGGCTATGAATGATCCCAAGAAGCATAACGGAATTACTGCTGAACAACTTGCTACTATGAAGGTTCCGATGACCTTGCTATGGGGAAGTAATGATACTTTCGAGAAGCCTGCATTAGGAGAAAAAATTGCACAAGCTTCACCACAGGGAAAGTTGCATGAAATACAAGGAGCAGGACATATGCCATGGATAGATCGACCAGAAAAGGTTGCCGGAATAATTTTGAAGCAGCTAGAAGCAGTATCCGATTGATAGTGTATTGATAAATTAACAAAAATAAGACATCTTAGAGTTAGTTGTTTTGAGCTGGCTTTAGGGTGTTTTTGTGTAATTCATTTTTAGTGAAATGAATTACACGATCCGTTAAACTAAATCGTACAAATATATTAGCATTAATTCAGAAATTACGGAGGTACGACATGGAATATACAAAAGAACAGTTACAAAAAGTACAAGCTGAAATGGCTAAAAAAGCTACGAAAGATGGCAAGAAATTTTTCGTGGTTAAGTATGTGCATACAGATCTTGAAGGATGGAAGAAATTTTTGATGCCACATGCTGAATATTTAATGGCGCATCTAAAAAAGGGGGATCTGATTGTCTCAGGACCACTTGAAACAGGAACAGAAGATAGAAAAGAAGCTATGCTGGTTATGGTAGCGGATAATGAGGAATCTTTAATGGATGTGATTAAAGAAGATCCATACTGGATACAAGGGCTGGTAGATTCCTATACAATTAACGAATGGCAACCAATTTTCCGTAATTTTTAGGCTTATAATCAGGATTAATTGGCTGATTGTTAGAAGATAGTGTCTTGGTAGTTGAATAATCTTAATACTTTTACTGGAAGTCCTTCAATTTTATTTCATTCCAAAATAAAATCGAGGGATTTTTTGGTGTTTACAGTCCTTGAATGATCTAAAATAAGATATGTTATGAGGCGGTAACGAGATAGTTACTACGTTAAATGATTTGTGAAAGGTGAATCCAATGAAAGCACATGAAGAAGTAAAAAAAATCAATGGCATTAATATTACTGTGAAAGAAGCCGGAAGTGGGCAAACCATGATCTTTCTTCACGGGCGTGGGTATTCAAAAGAAAATATGGATCCCATGTTTGAACATTATAGGGATGCTTATCATGTGGTCAGTTATGATGCGCGTGGTCATGGAGAAAGTGATAAACCTAAATCTTTTACTCTGGATGATCATGTCGACGACCTCGCTGAAATTATTGCTAACTATAATTTGGGAAAACCAATTGTCGTTGGTTTCTCGATGGGATCGTACATTGCGCTTAAGACGGCAGAAAAGTATCCGAATCTTTTTTCAAAGATCGTCTTGATTGGTACCAAGGGTGGCGGAACAACTTCTTCCACAGAAAAAGTAGCCAAAGAGGGACAGCTAAACGGCCTTTCTAAAGCACAAATGGCTCAAACAATGATGCAAAAGATTTTTGCACCACAAACTACGGCTGAAAAAATTGCTAGTTTTGATAAGAAGATTGCATCAAAAGCTGTGCTGACCGGCACGCAACAAGCTGCCATTACAAACTCGCTTCAAGACTTTGATCTGATTACGGATGCCAATAAAGTTACAATTCCAGTGCTTGTCTTAACGGGTGAGTACGATGGTTTAAATCAACCCGTGGAAGGAAAAAAAGTGGCAGACGCTCTTCCCAATGCAAGATTTGAAACCATTCCGAATGCTGGACATATTGCATTTTTTGAGAATCCAACGAAGGTGTATGCGTTAATTGACACCTTTGTACGCAATAATTAGCAAGAATCTGTCAACCATTTGAACAAAATGTTTAGGATCATTTAGAAAAAACTTTTCAAAACTTTTTTAATTTAATAATCAAAAACGACATATTATGACATGCAAATTATTATAATAGAATTAGGTATGCTGATATGAGGCTACATTTTATCTGAGATTAGGGATGAATAATCCTGATTCATAAAACTTAGTTAGGCCGTTAACCGAATGGAAAAATTGACCTCATACAAACAGCCATAAAAAATGATTATTGATCATATGAATGATCAATTGAAGGAGACTTAATTATGCAAACTTGTCCAAACTGTGGTGCAACCAATTCCGTTGGTGCCAAATTCTGTACGACATGTGGAAAGCCACTTAAGGATCAAACTACTGACCCTACAGATTTAACTGGTGCCAAAGAACAACCAGAGGACCAACCAAAAGCTGATTCTCAGCCCCAGGATGATCCAGAAATGAAGGCCGAAATGGAACGACAACGGCAAGTACAAGCACGAATTCGAGCAGAACAGATGGCTCAATTTAAGCAATCTAGCCGTGGTTATTGGAACTATTTAGTTGATTCCTGGAAAAAGCCATCTCAGATTGTTGCTAAACAATTTAACCAATGGTTTGGTGTTATTTCGATGGCATTGTGGGCTTTGATGGGAAGTATTGCGGTTGGCCGTGCCGCCCAAGCTGGTGTCAGTACCGTGGAAAATGCCGGTAGTTCTATTTCTAGCCTATTGGGTGGCGATGATAGTACAACCGATTCAGTTAATAGCGCGGTTCAGTCTAATGCAATAATTGTTTATTTTAAATTTTTCTTACTATTAATGATTGGTATGTTAGCCTTTGGGCTGGTTGGATTTTTGTTTCGTAAGTGGGCTCAACACGAAACAATTAGTTATCTTGAATACACAACTGATCTCATGCATCGATGCAATTTAAACATAATTTTAGTATTTTGTTTCATGATTTTTAGTTTAATGGGTGGTTTGGTACAGTTATTATCTATGATAGTGATTATGCTCGGAGCTAGCATTTTTGTGATTGGTTTTATGCAATCGATCATTGTGCCAAAGCAGCGCATCGGGTTTGATAGTGTTTATCTCACTGTGGTCGCTATGATTGCTCTTGAGTTAGCTTTAATTATCCTGATTTCAATTTTCGGTCAAAGCTTAATCAGTCAATTTTCATCAATGTTTTAGCACAGATATTTTATTTTTGATCGGATGGTAATTAGTTAATGAATTGGAAAAAAGTGTCAATAATTGGAGTGATTTTTCTTGTTGCCATGGTAGGAGTGTATAACGGATATCAACGACACCAATCTGATGCAGTGCCAGCGGTAAAAACTGTCCGGAAAAAGTCAACAACTAAGCAGTCTTCAGCAACTTCTAGTAAAAAAACGAATCCGATTAAATCTAAATCAACGCAAACTGCGGGAAATCATCGTGCTCAAGCCGTTCAGTCCGTTTTGAATCAATATCGTAATCAGAAGAATGTGGGTGTTGTTTATACTGATTTGAAAACGGGTAAAACGGCTACAATTAACGGTGATCGAATGTTCTATGCCGCAAGTGTTGCTAAACTGCCAGTGGTTGCTTACGTTCAACATGCCATTGTGACTGGCAAAATCAGTTGGACGACTAAATTTACATATGCAGATGCAGCAAACGCATTGCCGAATGCCATGATTAGCGGTGGAACGGGTACACTTCAAAATGAAAATCACCAAGGAAAATCATATACGGTTATGGATTTAACGCAACGTGCTATTGAGCAGTCCGATAATCAGGCCAGCAATCAATTACTGTATCATGTGGCACATGCCAATGAACAAGATTTCAAACAATATTTACAGTCCACAATTGGTAGTAAAACATACAGTAAAACGATGAACGCTATGCAAGTGAATCGCGTAATCATAGCGGTTTGGCAGCAAAAACAAAAGGCGTCAACGTGGCTTGAACAGACTAATTGGAAGCACGATAAGATTGGAACGTTGCCAGTTACAGTAGCCCATAAAATTGGGATTAATGGCGCAGCTAATAATGATACTGCGATTGTTGTCAGTCGCCATCAGTTTGCACTAACGATCATGACGGATGGCTGGAGTGATGCTCAAATTGCTAAGCTGGCACAGCAAATTTATGCGGTTGCCAAATAAATTGGATAACGCGATTAAGAATTGGAGGAAAACTTATGTTTTGTCCAAATTGTGGAACTAAAAATGATGAACATGCGGTATTTTGTAAAAACTGTGGCACCCGACTAGAAGTAACGCCTACCGCAACTAGAAAAACGCCAATCGCAAATCAACGTCCCATTTCATCTGAACAATTCTCTGCCACGCGGGCAACACAAACTGCAAATAAGCCGGCATCGTCAAGGCGTAACGGAATCATAATTGCCATTGTGATCGCGGTTGTAGTGATTGCGGCCGGTGGGGGATATTATTTCTATCGTCAAAGTCAAAAGAGTAATGTAACGGCTACAGCAGCTCCCAAGAAGAAAGCTAATAGTCAAACAGCTAATAGCCAGGCGGCAACAAAATCCACTAGTAAAGCCACCAGTGAGGCACCAACTAAAGCCGCTCTTTGGTCAACCGCTAAGACAGCTGATTTGTCTTCATTTATGTCCTCCTGGCAAGATACAATGAACCAATCTTATATCGGAACTTATGATGGCCAAAGCGTGGATGATGATGGCGTCAGTTTCCCAGAGGACATTAAAAATGGTAGCTACAAAAGTGAAGTGACCGTTGATAATAATGAAGTCACGCTAAAATGGACGTCAAAAGCGAATACGGATGATAAATATCAAGTTGTGGCGGCGGCCGTTTATGACCATGAAAAAGATGGTGAAGAACAAACGATTGCCTATCTGTATGTCTTTCATAATGATGAACCGGATGTTTTGGTTTCACAGGATACTGATAGTGATGTTCATAACTTTACTAGTTCACGCAATCAGGATCTGCAAAATGGCTTCGCAAAAATTGCGAATGCGGCTACTAATCATTAAGTTACTTGAATTTGTGAATGTGAGTTATTGACTCAAATAAATTTAATAATACTGTTCAATGGTGTGTCTAGCTTAATTTGGATAAGGAATTTCCATTGAGTAGGTAGAATGTAAAAAATGACCCGCAAGAATAACTTGCAGGTCGTTTTTTGCTTACTAGTGATTAGTTTTGGTAGGCTTGTTCAGTTTTCGGATTATGGTGTTCATCTGTGCCGCGTACCCAGGCTGTCATTTTAGGGAAATGTGCCTCAATCAGACCAACAATTCGACCCGCAAGAAGCGCTGACAACACAGTTCCTTCGCGGATACCAATTAATTGGTGAGTAAAAACAAGACTGAGAACAAGTGCCACAATTACCATTGTAAGATCAACGCGAACTTTCATCTGGGTAAATGGTGTTTTCTTGGCAAGTGCAAATGCAACGCTGATTCCTTCACCAGCCATTGTTAGTGTGCGAGAATTAACCTCGAAATAAACACCGAAGGCCAGCAATAAAATGCTGATGAGGGTGAGTATAAGTTGAGCCCCGTAGTTTGGTAGTTTAATAAAACTGAAAAACTTTACAAACCAATCGATCATTACTCCAAAAAACAAGGACGGAATTATCTGGATAACGTTTTGCCATCCAAAATCTTTTCGTAAGGCGACCCATTCCAGCCCGATTAAAATAATCATGAATAAGATTGTCCATTGCCCAATTGTCAGTGAAGTTAATTCACTGAGCACGTTTGGAATACTGGATATTGGTGATGTTCCCAACAACGCAATTTTAGATAATGCTACACTTGCAGACATTAGGCCAATGCCAAATATTAAGCAGGCAAAATGTTTTATGATTCCTGTAATTCCCCATTCTTTATTCATTTTGTTTTTCCTCCAATGCTTTCCGAACTAACACCAATTGATGGCCTAAGACGTCACTATCAATTTCTGGATTCCGTTGAAATAAATCAGCCCACCAATCGCCCATTGTCTTTTGTAATTGTTGAGCCAATTCTGCGCCAGTTTCAGTCAACGTGATTACGCGAGCTCGCCGGTCGTTGGCATCAACTTTTCTTTGTACCCAACCTTTATCGATTAGTAATTTGATATCTTTAGTTACTAAGCTTGCATCAAGCGTCATGTCACCGGCAATTTGACGTTGGGTCAAGCCGGGATGATCATGAATAAACATCAGTAAATCGCTTTGAGTGGCTCGGACATCTAGTTCGGTAATTTTTTGTTTGAAGTCATTTTTAGATTGTCGATAAACTGACGAAATGTATTTACTAAATTCAAATAGTTCCATGAGTTTTCCTCCAATTTTTTGAGTTAAATAGTTATGTTTTCAAAACTAGTGGACTTGTCCATTAAATATCTTTTTTGGAATAATGTCAAGTTCGAGCATCCAATGAATCTCTAGTTGATTTAAAATTGAACGGATGCTTAATTGAATTAGTGTTAACATGTAGGTGAAATTGCCATCTGAATTGGTGTTGATTCCAATAAATTTTGGGGGAGTTTGTTATGCGAAAAATCAAGAAAAATTCTTTAATCTTTGCCACATTGGTATGTTTAATTGGAGTAGGTGGTTCTGTAGGGGTTGCGAATGCTAGTACGAATGCTAATGGGAATAGTGCCGAGCTTGATTCCAGTGAGGAATCTAGTTTAACGTCTGGAGCGCAATCTGTACCATTCGAAACCAGCAGGCCACATATAACGATGAATTCAAGTGAAAATAGTTCCAGCCAAAGATCCAGCAAAATGTCCTCTGTACCTTATGAAATTAGTGCAAAAAGGACAACTGCATATAAGGAAACTAGTAAAATATCCGGTACGCAAGCACAATCTAAGAACGTGCAGGCTACTAAAGAAAATGACCGAAATACAAGTAATGCAAATTCAATCAAAACAGTAAGCAGCAGTAATAGTCAACCACAGAGTTCAGTGGTTACTAATAATTCGCGGACGGTATCTAAATCTAGTGTTTTACCACAAACTTCAGAAAGAAATGACCGGATTGATGGAGTATTAAGTGGCTTTTTATTGATGTTAGCAATCTTTTTGATATATGTGTTAAAACCTATAAAATTTAATCGAAATTAGTAAACAAGGTTAGCTAAAAGATAACCACGAAAAAAGAAGCAGAATAGAATTATTCTGCTTCTTTTTGTAGCTAATTATTTTTCTGTGTACATATAATCACGGGTCATTGGCAAACCTTCACCACTTGGGGCTTTGGTTAGTAAGAACTGCATCACATCAATGTTACCAGCTTCAAATGAAGCAGCAGCAGCTTGGAGATAAAGGTCCCACATCCGGCAGAAACGTTCGTCAAACATATCACGGACCTGATCACGGACCCCGTTAAAGTTGTGATCCCAAATTTCAAGGGTCTTTTGATAATGACGACGAAGGGGTTCCAAATCATCAATTTGAAGATTTGCTTCAATCATGTAATCAAGATTTTTAGAAACACTGGGAATGTAGCCGCCAGGGAAAATATACTTGGTTAACCATGGATCAACTCCGGCACCATTATGTTGGCCAGTAATGCCATGAATCAGAGCACGAGCACCTGGTTTTAAGAGCTCGTTAACTTTTTTAAAGTAGCCAGGGAGGTTATCTTTGCCAACATGTTCGAACATCCCGACACTGGTGATGTAGTCGAACTGGCCGGTGGTTTCACGGTAGTCTTCTAATTTAACATCAACTAAATCTTCCAGACCGCGTTTTTGGATTTGGTCCTTCGTATATTTATATTGTTCCTCGCTAAGCGTGACACCAGTAGCATGAAGGCCATAATCTTCGGCCGCAATGTAGAGGAGGGTTCCCCAACCAGAACCAATATCAAGTAAAGTTTTACCACGTTCTGGTTTTAACTTTTTCAAAATGTGGTTAATTTTTTTTAACTGTGCTTGCTCTAAGGTATCATCGTCGTGTTCAAAGTAGGCGCATGAATAGGTTAGGGTTGGGTCTAGCCATAATTTATAGAAATCATTACCGATATCATAATGGCTCTGAATATCTTTTGTGTTTTCTTTTTCTGAATGTCCTTGTTTGGGGATAAACTTCAGAAAGCTCTTATCGTGCATAAAACTGCCAGATTGGCGGTAGGCTGAAGCAACAACCTGTTGGATTGAGCCTTTAATATCAATGTCACCATTCATATAAGCTTCACCCAAAGTTAAAGTTGCATGTTTAGCAACTTCCTTCATTGAAAGTTCTTTGTTAATGTCAATTTCAGCTTGAGGCGTACCTTCACCATAAGTTTCGGATTTGCCATCCCAATACTTTACGGTCACTGGAAAATCAAACGCATGACTCAATAATTTCTTATAAACTGTTTTTTCTAACACAATTTTTCCCTCCATTTAAAAATAGTAACAGGTTTATTTTAAACTTTTATGTTCCTTACGTTAAGAATTTAAATTTAAAATTACTAAAAATACTATTTTATCTGGAGAGAATATTACAAATAAGTTGTGAAAACGAATTTTTTCATTCCTTTATAAAAGGTTTTAAGTCATGAAAGATTAAACGATTGTCTGTGGAAGACAAGCAATGTGTGTAACAACTATTAATGATCTGCCAATGTATTTGATTTTCCCTGTGCCGTACCGTTGTAAACATCCGCAAATTCTTTTGCAAAATCTGTAAATTTAACTTGTCCGAATTCAGGTTGGTGGGCACGCAAATCGGTATAGAATTTTTCGGGATTTCGTTGGGCACGATTCATGATTGTCAGTGCTTCAGCAACATTTTTTGGGACGCCCTGTTTGATCATTCCCGCTTGTAATTGTTCATCACTGATTGTAACGTATTTTAGCTGGGGCATATTGAGAACATCCCGAAATGTTGATAGCATCTGTTGGCCGGTAATTTCATCACTGATAACATAATTAATGGTGTGACCTTTGGGTGTTGCTTGTAACAAAGCGACTATTTTGGTCGCAATATCCTTTGGAGCAGCAAAAACACGTTTGATATTAATTGGAACTGTGGAAACAATTTGCTGATCCTGTCTAATTGTTGCAATATTACTGTATAAATTAGAATAAAAACCGACTGGACGAAGGAAGGCAATGTTGACATCTGTTAATTGATTCAAAGCATCTTCAATAAAATGGTAGTAAGATAGGGCGCCAACTTTTTCATAAGTCGAATCGGCACCGATACTACTGAGATCAACAATATTCTTGACGTTGGCTGTCTTGACCGCATTGTAAAATATTTGTCCTTGGGTCTTTGCAGCCTGCAAGGCGTCGTTGTTAGCTCCACCACTCAGCATTAAATAAATAGCATCTGCGTCAGTGAATTGTGAGGTTAAAAATGCTTCATCAGTCATTGAACCAACGGCCGGAATGGCGCCTAATGCTTTAATTGCAGCTGTTCGCTTCTCAGAATGCGTGATAACGGTGACAGCATGCCCTGCATTGACTAAGACAGGAATTGTGTACTGATTAATATTTCCGACAGAACCTAAAAGTGTAATTTTCAAAATGAAAGATCTCCTTTACCGATAGATTTATCGTTTATAACAAAGAAGATTATAACCGATAGATTTATCGGTTGTCAAGATTGAACACGCAATTTTTTTCGTGTATGCTAAACATATGAAAATTAAAAACGAAAATAAGCGACAACAAATATTAGCAGAAACAGCGGCTATCATCACTCACGAAGGAGCGGCCGCAGTGTCCACAACAAAAGTGGCAAAAAGGGTTGGGATTGGGCAATCTTCTTTGTACACATATTTTGCCAGTAAACAGGCTTTATTAATGGCCGTGTTTAATCGTGAACAACAAAAATTAGAAAAATTGATTGTTGAAGCAGGTGTCATCGATACTGAATTGTCAGTGAAAACACGATTAATTCATTATGTCCAAGTGTTAACTGAATTTGCCGTGGCCAATCCAGACAGTTTGGGGATTATTGAGCAAATTAAGTTTTTGCCAGATTTTGATGGTGATGGGTTAAATGATCCGAAAAATCCTGTTGTGCAGTTATTTCAAACGGCTATTGATACTGGGGTACTACCAAAAATCGATGCCAGTCTCTACATTGCATCGATTTTTGCAGTGGCGCGGAGGAATGGTAATAATATTTTTCAAAAACGCTATCGGAGAGAAGACGTGACAGGATCACAAATTTTACGATTAGTTTTTGGTGATAAATTCAATGATTAAGGCGTTTTCCCTGAATCTTAATAAATGACTCAAATTTTTTGGTGAACTTGTAAAGAATTTGCGGTCATTTTTTTGATTCAAATGAAGAACAATTAATTTAAAATTCTTATGTAACATAGGAAAGACAAATGTTTCACAATTAAATTAACAAAGAATAGCCAGACACTTAAAATAAAGTTGGAATAAGGACTTTGAATAATAAATTAAATTTGGAGGCAAATGTTTATGAGTAGTCAAACACAAATTATCACTTTAATTACAGGTGCAGAACGTGGATTAGGATTTGAATATGCGAAGCAATTAGGCAAACGTGGGCAACATATTTTTATTGGCGCCTACGATATGAAATTAGGGAAAAAAGCAATCGCTGATTTAAAAGATCAGGGTGTTGATGCTGATTTGGTTAATTGTGATGTCACCTCACAAGAAAGTATTGATCTGGCAATCAAAACGATTGATCAAAAATACGGTTATTTAAATATTTTAATTAATAATGCGGGGCTTGGTGGTCCTCAAAGTAAGCCAAGTGAAACAACTTCGGCCGCCTTACACAAAGTTTTTGATACTAACTTTTTTGGGACAGTTGCAATGACAAATGCTGCGCTGCCTTTATTAAAAAAGGCTCCGTTTGGTAAAATCATCAACGTGGCCAGTGACATGGGTTCTCTCACACTGGCTTCGGATCCATCCTCGATGTTATACAAATTTGATGCGTTTGCTTATCCAGCTTCAAAAACAGCCGTTAATTCTATGACAATTGCGTACAGCAAAGAATTAAAGGATACAAATGTGACGATAAATTCAATTAATCCTGGGATGACAGCGACTGATTTAATTAATAAAAAGGCGTTCCAGGCTAATGGCGCTCAGGGTGTAGAGCAAGGTGCCAAACGCGCAGTTGAACTTGCGAGTGATCCTAAAAATGATCTTAATGGCACATTTACTGAAGAAGACGGAAAGTTACCTTGGTAATTCATTGCTGATTTATAAGTGAGTTACTGCTTTTAAAATTTTATAAAAAAATACCTATACCCCGAAAGTTACTGTGAAACTTTCGAGGTAATTTTTTTATAATTGTGGATTACTTGACTTGAAGTGTACTTCAAGGAGTAGAATCTACTGTGAAACTAAGAAAACGCTTTATTAGCATTGATTGACCAGAATTTAAAAGTGGTTAAGTTGGATAAAAACTAGATTGGAGAATTTAGAATGGCGAATACGGATATGCAGTACGCAAAACTAGGAAAAACGGATATTCAGGTTTCCAAGATATGTATCGGAGCGATGAGTTTTGGCAAGCCTGGAACCATGCACGATTGGAGTCTTGACTATCCAGACAGTGAAAAGATTATCAAACATGCCTTAAACCTAGGAATCAATTTTTTTGATACGGCTAATGTTTATTCAAAAGGAACGAGCGAAGAATATTTAGGTAGGGCATTAAAAGAAAATCAAGTGGCCCGTGACAAAGTTGTTTTGGCTTCGAAAGTTTATTTCAATCCTGGTCGGCTTTCTAATGAGGCCATTCATCGTGAAGTTGAGGGCTCTTTAAAGCGATTAGGAACCGATTATTTAGATTTGTATATTATTCATCGGTTCGATTATGACACCCCAATTGAAGAAACAATGTCGGCACTCAATGATTTAATTCAATCTGGTAAAGTACGGGCAATTGGTGCTTCGGCAATGTATGGTTATCAGTTTCATAACATGCAGCAAGTTGCTAAAGATCATGGCTGGGCTCAATTTCAGACAATGGAGAATCACTATAATTTGTTATATCGCGAAGATGAACGAGAATTAATTCCGATTTGTAAGCAATGGGGTGTTTCCCTTATGCCGTACAGTCCGTTAGCTGCTGGGCACTTAAGTCATCGTGAATGGCAAGTAAACACGTTGCGTAGTCAAACGGACCGAGTCGCGATGGGCAAATATGATCGTGCTGAAAGTGAAGATTTAGGAATTGTTAAGCGTGTGGATGAACTGGCAAAAAAGTACGGCGTTTCGATGAGCCAAATTGCCTTAGCTTGGCAATGGGCAAAAGGGGTTACGGCGCCAATCGTTGGTTCTACCAAGGCTAACCATTTGGATGATGCAGTTAAAGCCTTGTCGATTCATCTTACCCAAGATGATATTAACTATTTGGAAGAGTTGTACGTTCCCCACGAAATTGTGGGTGCGGGTGATCATAATCCAGATCAAGGAACTGTATTGGTTGACGAAAAGAAATAAAAAGTTGGCCGCATGTTGAAAATAGAATTGGAGTGT
This sequence comes from Pediococcus damnosus, assembly GCF_001611155.1. Classification (NCBI taxonomy): domain Bacteria; kingdom Bacillati; phylum Bacillota; class Bacilli; order Lactobacillales; family Lactobacillaceae; genus Pediococcus; species Pediococcus damnosus. The sequence goes on along the minus strand of NZ_CP012294.1, from coordinate 374,901 downwards.
ATGAGAAGTCCTTCTTTTTGAAGGGCTTTTTTTGATTTTAAAAGACCAATTCAGTTTGATTGAAACTAGATTATATCTTACTATATTAATATTAGCGTTATTGAATAAGCGGATTAGTTAAATTTACATAGGCTAAAACCACTTTTTAACTTTGGAGGAAATTATGAAACAAAAAGCAAATCAAGCACCAAAGTTACAGCGTTCAATGACGGCTGGCCAGATGGAAATGATCTCATTGGGAGGCGCGATCGGTGTTGGGCTGTTTATGGGATCCGCCTCAACAATTAAATGGACCGGGCCATCAGTTCTTTTAGCTTACATGTTTGTAGGCTTGATTTTGTACATTGTCATGCGAGCGCTTGGTGAAATGGTTTATGTTAATCCTGGGACGGGTTCGTTTGCCGATTATGCGACTGAGTATGTCCATCCCATTGCGGGGTACCTCGCTAAGTGGGCCAATGTTTTTGAATACATAGTGGTGGGAATGTCAGAAGTTGTGGCTGCAACTGAGTATCTTAAGTATTGGTGGCCAAAAATTAACCCGTTTATAGCGGGAATATGCATAATCTTATTTCTGGTTCTTGCCAACCTGGCTAGTGCCAAGGCATATGGGTCGCTGGAGTTTTGGTTTGCGATGATCAAAGTGATTACAATCATTATGATGATTCTGTTAGGTTTTATGATCATTTTCTTTGGCTTTGGAAACGGCGGTCATCCCGTTGGTTTTAGTAATCTTTGGAGCCATGGCGGTTTTTTTACGGGCGGATTTAAAGGCTTTTTCTTTTCCATGTCAATCATTGTGGGTTCCTATCAAGGCATCGAATTGCTGGGAATTTCGGCGGGAGAAGTTGCCAACCCGCAAGAGGCCATTGTGAAATCGGTCAAATCCGTGTTATGGCGAATTTTAATTTTTTATGTTGGGGCAATTTTCGTGATTGTGACCATTTATCCTTGGAATCAGCTTAGTTCAGTGGGGTCACCTTTTGTCTCTACGTTTGCCAAAGTGGGAATCACTTCGGCGGCCTCGGTAATTAATTTTGTTGTCTTAACGGCTGCTTTATCGGGAGCCAATTCTGGGATTTATTCATCTAGTCGGATGCTTTTTAAACTGGCGCATGAAGGGGATGCCCCAAGTTTTTTTGGAAAGTTATCGAAACGAATTGTGCCTAATATAGCCATTCTCGGCATTTCGGGCGGGATATTGATTGGGTTTGTTATTGATACAGTGGCCACAATCTACAGTAAGTCGACTTCAAATCTGTTTGTGGTTGTTTTCAGTTCCTCAGTTTTGCCTGGAATGGTGCCCTGGTTCGTGATTCTTTTGGCAGAACTTCGATTTAGAAAAAACAATTCTGAAATCATGATGACGCATCCGTTTAAACTACCATTTTACCCATATTCAAATTACTTTGCGCTGGTGATGTTAACCGTCATTGTGGCCTTTATGTTTGTTAACCCTGATACCAGAATTTCGGTATTTGTGGGCGCGGCAGTCTTAATTGTAGCGACTCTGATTTATCTGGTTCGCCACTGGGGTAAAAACGTTCAACAAGATTGAATCAAATAGATAAAGCCTTAGAGTCCTTACTATGTAAGGGCTTTTTTATGCTATAATTTATACGGTATCAGTTCATTACATAATTTTTATACCACGTGAGTTTCGAATCATTAAAGTAGTAGGCAAGAAATCATCAAAAGAATAGGAGGATGAATGAATTTGGCAGAATGAAAAACAGGTTCATTCAAAAAGGTATGAAAAAAATATGGTGGAGTATGTTAATTGGCGTTTTGCTATTGGGTGGCTGTTCAACGAATGCAGCTAGCCACTCACGCAAGCCGAGTTCCAAGGAGTCTCGGTCATCGGTGGTAACGAAAAAGACTAATAAAGTGAGTTCACAGGTCAGTGAAAGTAGTAGCAGTGAGAAAAAAGTTGTTGCACAATCTAAACCGGTATCTACAACAATTTGGAATAAGACTAAGGAACAAAAGCTTGCCAAATTTATGCAGACATGGCAATCAGAAATGGGCCAAACCTATAAGGGAACATATAATGGTGAGAAACCCAATCATTTAGGGTATGTATTTCCTGATGTAATTAAGAATGGTCAATTAGATGGCAAGGTTAAATGGGGAAGTCGCAAAATTAATCTAACCTGGTCTACAAATGGAGAAAATGGAAATGAATTTCAAATTGTCGCAGTGGCAACGGGTGGTAAACCGGGAACTAATTTTCCAACCAGTTATTTATTCTGTATTCACAATAAACGACCAGTTGTTTTGATGACGCAAACAACTAATGGCAATACTTTAGAAGTTCAAGATACTCAAAATGGAGATCTTCAAGCCGGATTTGCTGGAATTGTTACAGGAACAAGGCCAGCAGTATTGACGGATGCTTCATTAAATACGGATGTTAGCAGTTCTGTGAAGGTTTCCCCACAACGTTGGCCAAACGCGTATCAAGGAACTTGGTATTATTATGATACCTCTGATAAAAAAGTTGATAGTCAACCAGAATCAAAGATTAGCGACGTTAAGCTTACGTATCTCAAAATTCAAAATATTAAGTGGCTTGATGTTCGGGGCGCACATCAGACAGCTGGCGATGGTACGTATGAATATGTGCGTTATCATTATTATGATGGTTGCCAAATTCCGGTGATGATGACAGCCGGAGGTGCTGGGGCTTGGTTTACCTTGAATGCTTATCCAAACAAAGCGGTTGCTATGCAATTGCAGGACTTTAAGTATGGCGATGAATCTAAGTCAGAAGAGGATTAGTAAATGAAATCCCTGGACCAAATAAAAAAATAAAGTAGTTTAAAAAAGAAACCAACTCAAATGTGCAGTAATACACATTTGAATTGGTTTCTTTTGATGCATCTGGAGGTCTTAGAGTAGCTTAATGATTAATTTTTAAGAATACATCTTGATAATCCTTAACATACTGTTCAAAGGAGGTAGCTTTTCGGCCCAGAACTTTTTCAATGGTCGAAGTTGTTTTGTTGGTATTACCAAGCTGAGTGATTAGATAAAGCATCACCATGACGTTAACATAGTCTTTTTTTACCCCTCGAGCTAACATGGTTTTCCGGAATGCTAATAAGCTAGGTTTACTATATGTAATAGTTGTTTTGAGAATTTTTGACATAATGACAGCTATTTCATCATATGACAAGGCCTTGTCTCCGGTGATTTCAAGATCCTGATTAAGATATTTATCAGATAACAAACATTTAGCTCCGACCGCTGCAATATCTCGTGTGTCGATAAAACTAGTCTTCGAATGACCGGCTGGAATGTATAATGTATGATGATCACGGATATCGGCTAAATGGGTTGTATTTAAATTCTGCATGAAAAAGCTTGGCCGAATAAATGTGTGTGGAATTTTCAATTCAAGAATGCGTTTCTCAATTTTGTGATGAGGAGTCATTGGATTTTTTTCAACCCCAATTAACGATACAAAAACGAGTTGCTTAACTTTATGTGCTTTAACCTGATCTAAGAATGGAAACATGTCCTCCTTGGGTTTTGATAGTTGTGGTGGGCGCACAAAAAAGACACGATCAACGGCTGCTAATGCATTGGCAAATGTGGTTGAATCCAAGAAATCAAACTTAACCGCCGTAACATTTTGCATATTTTCAAATTGGCTTGTTTCGGTTTCCGGGTGATGAACGCCGGCAATAATTTCAACGTTGTTATTTTTTGAAAGTTCTTTGATTAGTGGAAAGCCGATATTTCCGGTTCCACCAAGGACTAATATTTTTTCCATTATGTTTATTTCTCTCGATTAAGTTTCTGTAGGATCTGATTTAAATCGTGTTTTTCAGCTTGTGTAAGTTGTTTCATAAATTGGGTTAAAACTTTGTCACTAATGATAACGGCTTTTGTGTATATTTCAGTACCTTTTTGGCTTAGAGATAGATCAAACGCACGACTGTCTTGATTATTTTTTTTTTTGTAAATAATTTTTTTAATGGTAAGACGCTTGATGATCGCGGATATTGTCGGTTTATCCATATCAAGAATGGTGGCTAATTGGTTAGCAGTTACTTGAAGTTTTGCGTCATTAAAATGGTGTAACTGTTGAATAATTGACCATTGTTGAGCAGTAATATCCAAGTCAGCTAATGCGCTATTCAAATTATATTTTAACTTTTTTGAAATATTCATTAGTAAGTATCCAGTATTGTTCATATAAGTAAACTCCTTTACATATAGTTAGTGTACTAACTATACTGGAAAAGGTAAAGATTTTGTTGGTATTTTTACCAATTTTTGTTTTGCGATTAACTGAAATATTTGTATACTGGTTTGGACTGGGTAGGAAGTTGCTGCAGGTAGAAGAATTGTGATTCTTATGGTAAACATCTATGGAGGGTTTTAAATATGAAGCAAATTTATTTTTTTTGTACAGGTAATTCCTGTCGAAGCCAAATGTCGGAAGGCTTTGCCAAAAAAATTCTTGGTGATCAATGGCGAGTAGCTAGTGCGGGGATTGAATCCCATGGGTTAAATGCGAAAGCTGTCAAAGTGATGGCAGAAAAAGGGATTGATATTTCTAAAAATAAGTCAAAGTTAATTGATTCAAATTATCTGAATAGTAGTGATTTGGTGGTAACACTGTGTGGTGATGCCCGTGATCGCTGTCCGGTAACCCCTGCTACCGTAAAAAAGTTACATTGGCCGTTACCAGATCCAGCCCAAGCACACGGGACAGAAGCTGAAGTTTTGCAGGTTTTTAGGGATGTCTGTGATGAAATTGAGCAACGAATCAAAAAGCTAGCACTAAACTCTGGACTTGAACCCTAGTTTAAGTGGTAATCTGAACCTTGAGGTGATAAGAATGACTGAGTTAGAAAAATTAACAGCTGGTGAAGAATATTACTTTTTAGATGAAGAGGTTGCGAAGCGAAAAGCACGAGCTGCTAAATTGTGTCAGGAGTTTAATGAAATTTCTGCGACTGATCCGACAGCTCAAACGCAAAAAATCAAAGAAATATTTGGTTCCACTGGTGAACGAGTTTCAGTTCAAGCAACATTTAATTGTGATTATGGAAAGAACATTCATGTTGGCGAAGATTTTTTAAGTAATTATAATTTAACGATTTTAGACATCGCACCGGTCAACATTGGGAGTCATGTCATGATTGGGCCGAACGTTGATATTTATACGGTAAATCATCCGATGACTGCAGAAGGGCGAAGAAAGTATTTGGCCCAAGCATCCCCAGTTACAATTGGCAATGATGTTTGGATCGGTGGCAAAGTCTCGATTATGCCCGGGGTCACGATTGGTAATAATGTGGTGATCGCTGCCGGGGCAGTTGTAACCAAAGACGTTGCCGATAATGCTTTGGTCGGGGGTGTTCCTGCTCGTAAAATTAAATCTTTGTAGTTGGAATTCCTATTCATAATAGGAAACTTTCCCAATAATCTAAAAAATAAGACTCAAAAAGAAATGTTAGAAACTTCTTTTTGAGTCTTATTTTTTAGGTTAGTACTTAACGTTATTGGAAGCCAATCGTAATTCAACGATACGAGAATTCTTAGGCTGTACACAGACACTTAAAAGAGCCTGACCAACATCTTTTGGTGTTAAGAAGCCCGATGCTGCAACGCCTTCCGTGGTTCGTCCATGGCCAACTTTAAATTCAGTTGCTCCTGCATGTGGACAGAAAACACAGGTGCGAATGCCTTGATCAAGCAATTCTTTGTCTAGAGCTTGACCCAATCCACGTAAAGCAAATTTGCTGGCTGTATAAGCTGTTTCGTTTGCATGGCCAACAATTCCTGTTACTGACGAAACTAAAATAATTTGTCCGTCGTGTCTTTCAAGCATATTTGGAACAGCAGCCTTTGTAAACGCAAAAGCGCTGCGCACATTTGTATTCATGATCAAATCATAATCAGACATCGATGTGTCAGTTAGGGAAAGTGTTCGACCAATCCCTGCATTATTGATCAAAATATCGATTTTTCCAAAGGTCTTAATAGCCAATTTGACTGTTTCAAGGGCGGTGTTTTCTTCTTGAGCATCGTCCGCAAAATATATTGCTTCGACTCCTAATTTTTCACATTGGGTAACTACTTCTCGCAATCTTTGCTTTCTACGGGCAGTGAGAACCAAGTTACAACCTTCAGCTGCAAAGGCAAGAGCGGTTCCACGGCCGAATCCAGAACTAGCACCCGTAATAATGGCGACTTTTCCGGTTAATCTTTTCATGAATTATTTCCTCCTCATATTTATATTTACTTGATTCTTTGTTATCATACGACTTGGACCCGGGTTTAAGTCAAACAACAAATGGAGATAATAAAATGAATTATTCAATTGGTGAAGTTGCAGAAAAAATGGGGACCAATACCTCAACGCTACGGTATTATGATAAAAAAGGATTGTTACCTTTCGTTGATCGCGATGCTGCTGGACGACGTAAATTTAAAGATAATGATTTTAATTTTCTAAAAGTTATTAATTGTTTGAAAAAAAGTGGCGTTCCGATCAAAGACATTAGTAAATTTATTAATCTGTGTTTACAAGGTGATGGAACTTTGCAAGAACGCTATGATTATTTAGACAAAGAAGAGAGTGTTTTAGAAGGAAAAGTCCAAGAAATGCAGGATCAATTAGATTTCTTAAGATTCAAAAAGTGGTATTACAAAACCTCTGTGGAAGCTGGTACGGAAACAATTCACTTTACGCCGGGAACTAATTTTGTGGATCCAACGACTCACGATCAGTACCGCGCAAAATTAAAGAATGCTAAAGATATTCATAAGTTAATCGATCTAAACGATTAGCCTGAAAGAAGGTATCCAAAATGCCTAAGATAAGGGAGTTAACCCTTGAGGATGAAGAAATTTATCAAAAGTGGCTTGTTGCCTGGCAAAATGAACCGACCCAGGTATCGGTTTCGCAACCTTTAAAAACTAGTTTTGTAGAATTTATAACGCAACTCGGAATAAACAGTAGTCATCCAGAGCCACCAAGAGTTCCTGCTACCAAGTATTTTTATATTGAAGATAATATTATTAAAGGTGGTATTTCTTGTCGCTGGGAATTAAATGATTATTTGTTGAATTTTGGTGGCAATATTGGTTATGGTGTGGCACCTGATTACCGCAAACAAGGGATTGCCAATGAAATGATGCAGCAAGCTTTAAACTTATTTCGGCAACGACAGATTGAGAAGGTGTTGATTACTGCTGAAGACTGGAATGTAGCGAGTCAAAAAATTATTGAATCTGCTGGCGGTGTTTATGAAAATACTTTGGTTGAGAAGGCAACTGGCTATCAATTAAAACGATACTGGATTAACTTATTGAAATAATTTTTTAAGTAAATTTTAGAATGCTGTTAACCTAAAATTTAGTGAGCCTCCTTCGTGATTATTCTTTGTAATTAGCTTAATATACAAAGTAAATAATTAACACGAGGGGTGGAAACATGGCCAAAATTTTGTCGGTAAATTTGGGTAGCTCTACTTTAAAATGGCGTTTATTTGAAATGCCTGATGAAAAGCAGATTGCGTCAGGATTAGTTGATTTTTTTGATAACTCTAAGGCTGAAATTACGGTTAAATTTGGAGATCAACAACGAAATAAGAGTTTTGACAAAGAATTAAGTCTTAAAGATGCCATTATGGTGTTAATGGATGAATTGAAAAGACTAAAATTGGTTGAGCATCTGCATGAAATTGTGGGAATTGGCCATCGTGTGGTTGCCGGTGGCGAAGTGTACAAAGAATCTGTAGTGATTACGAAAGATGTTTTGCAGCAGATTGATGATTTGGGCGTTTTCGCGCCCCTCCATAATCATCGTGAAGTGGGTGGGATTGAACTTTTTAGGCAATTGATGCCGTGGACGACCCTGGTGGCCGTTTTTGATTCTGCATTTCATCAAACTATGTCTGCAGAAAACTATTTGTATGGCATTCCTTATGACTATTACAAAAAATATGGGGCTCGTAAGTACGGCGCCCATGGAACCAGTGTCCGCTATGTGTCTAAACGGACAGCCAAATTTTTGAAGCGACCCCTAAAAGATTTACGATTAATTGTCATGCATTTAGGGGCAGGCTCGAGTATCACTGCGGTTAGTCATGGAAAGTCGCTGGATACATCAATGGGATTCACACCGCTTGATGGCGTGATGATGAATACGCGTAGCGGCCAAATTGATGCGTCACTGGTGTTGTATCTTGCCCAAAAATTAAAACTGAAAGATTCAGATGAGATGTTAAATATTTTAAATAATAAATCTGGATTATTGGGTGTTTCAGGTCTTTCTGATGACCAACGAGAATTAAAAAAATTAGCAACAACTCAACCAAGAGCTCAGTTGGCGCTTGATATGTATGCCAATCGAGTGATTAAATTTGTGGGTAGTTATATTGCTTTGATGAATGGGGTTGATGCATTGATTTTTACCGGCGGTGTCGGAGAGAATAGCTTTGAAATGCGAGCTCAAATTATGGCTTCTTTCAGCTATGTGGGAGCGACAATTGATCAAGCTAAAAATGAGTCTGGCGACAAAGAACGTGATATCAGTGCTTCGGATGCAAGGGTAAAGACGATGGTTGTTCCTACCAACGAAGAATTGATGATAGCCCGCGATGTCTATGCACGCTTATAAGATAATTCAAAAAAGTCCTCAAATTCGATAAGATTCGGTTTTGAGGGCTTTTATTAACTGGTTTTATGCAAGTTAAGTCTATTTAATCATGTAAATTTAGATTTTATGCGTATTTAAAATTAATTGGTTAAATTGGTTTGTTGGTATTATGTACAAAATTTAGGTATAATAATGTACAAATACTAGGAGATGAAATCATGGATACGAAAAATAAGTTGACACCAACGTACACACCATCAAATTTTCGGAAACAACAATCAAAGTTATTGAAACAGGTGGCCAACAATAATTCTCCGATTCGGGTAACTTTACCTAACAAAGGTGAAGGACCCAATCAGGATTTATTTGTGATAAGTGCCCAAGATTATGCTGAATATCAAAGGTTAAAGGGAGATTATATGCAACAAATTGATCATGAAATTGGCGAAATGTCTGATGCAATGCTACACAAGAAGACGACAAATGCTAAGGAAGTTGAGGAATGGTTGCGTGAAGATTAATGATGTTGCAACTGCATTTGTTCGTTATATTAATATTGACCAGGGGAAACGCCGACCAATTTTAATTGTCAAAATTAAGGATGATTTTGTATTAGCGTTTAAAATTACTTCTCAATTTAAAAATAAATCTCAGCAAATTAGACAAAATTACTTTAAAATAACAGACTGGCAACAAACAGGGCTTAAAAAGCCGTCCTGGATTGACACAAACTCACAACCTTTGGAATTTCCTACAAAGATGGTAGGGAATTCTTTTGGGCATTTAAGTGAAGCAGATCGAATAAGTTTCCATGATTTCTTGGTTGCTCGTTTGCAAAACAAGTGATTAGGACATTTATCTAGAGGATTCCAATATAGGCTTTTCCCTCTAAAAGTCGTATAATGGCAGTATTCTAAAAAAATAAGGAGAATTTCATGACAGAATTCAAACGTTTCTATGAGAAATTTCAACCAAGTCACTATGATGTCTACTTAGATATCAATCGCGAAACAAAACGTTTTAACGGCCAAACAACCATTACCGGTGAGGCGAAGGCCCAAGAAATTGCCATTCACCAAAACGGATTGGTCGTGGCTTCTGTGCAAGCTGATGGGAATGACGTGCCATTTACCACTGATAACGATACTGATGCGATTCAAATTGATTTACCAAAAACTGGCGAAACTACAATTGCAATTACTTATACGGCAAAACTCACTGACAGTATGATGGGAATTTATCCTTCATATTACGAAGTCGGTGGTGTCAAAAAACAAATTATTGGGACTCAGTTTGAAACGAACTTTGCTCGGCAAGCATTCCCTTGTGTGGATGAGCCGGAAGCAAAGGCGACATTTGCTTTATCAATTAAGTTTGATGAACAACCTGGGGAAACAATTATCAGTAATATGCCAGAAGTGCGCACTGAAGATGGCGTGCATTACTTTGATACGACCGTGCGGATGTCTACTTATTTGGTTGCCTTTGCATTTGGTGATCTCCAAAGTAAGCAGACAACGACGAAGAGTGGTGTAAAAGTTGGTGTGTTTGCAACGAAGGCCCATAAGGCTAACGAACTCGATTTTCCTCTGGACATTGCTAAACGTTCAATTGAATTCTATGAAGACTTTTACCAAACACCGTATCCATTGCCACATTCATGGCAGCTGGCCTTACCAGATTTCTCGGCTGGCGCAATGGAAAACTGGGGGCTTGTCACTTATCGTGAAGCATACTTAGTCCTCGATCCTGACAACACGGCTCTTGAAACCAAACAACTTGTGGCAACCGTAATTGCACATGAGTTGGCTCACCAGTGGTTCGGTGATCTTGTCACAATGAAGTGGTGGGATGATCTCTGGTTAAACGAAAGTTTTGCCAATATGATGGAATATGTGGCCATTGATGCGCTTGAACCTGACTGGCATATTTGGGAAATGTTCCAAACTTCAGAAGCGCCATCAGCCTTACAACGGGATGCTATTGATGGTGTGCAGTCTGTTCATGTGCAGGTGGAAAATCCAGCAGAAATTGACTCGTTGTTCGATGGTGCTATCGTTTATGCTAAGGGTTCACGGATGTTAGTCATGGTCCGCGCGTTACTTGGCGATGACGCCTTACGGGCTGGTTTAAAGAAGTACTTTGCTACCCATAAGTATGGCAATGCTACCGGTGCAGATTTATGGGCTGCTTTAGGAACTGCTTCCGATCTCGATATTGGCGCAATCATGAATTCATGGTTGGAACAACCTGGATATCCAGTGGTAACTGCGGCAGTAGTTGATGGCAAACTTACTTTGTCACAAAAACAATTCTTTAGTGGTAAAGGTAAAGAAGTTGGCCGTCAATGGCAGATTCCTTTGAATAGTAATTACGACGTTGCCCCAACTATTATGTCTGAAAGGAGCATCACGCTGGGTGACTATGCTAAATTACGGAAAGCTAATGGCAAACCGTTCCGTTTGAATGTGGGCAATGACTCACATTTCATCGTTAAATATGATCGTGAATTATTAAAAGACATTTTGGATAATGTGAAGTCATTGGACTCTATTTCCCAATTACAAGTTTTACAGGACTTGCGCTTGTTGGCGGAGGGTCGCCAAATCTCTTATGCTGAAGTTGTGCCATTGTTGAAGGACTTTGCGGATAGCACTTCAAACGTTGTCAATGCAGCTTTATATGTTGTCGCCAATAATCTGAAGAAATTTGTCACACCAAATTCTGATGAAGAAGCGCAATTACAAACTTTATATAACCAGTTAAGTAAAGCGCAAGTTGCTCGTTTGGGATGGACGCCAAAAGCAGGGGAATCAAATGATGATCAATTGACGCGGCCATATGTCTTGAGTGCAGCTTTGTACGCAAAAAATGCTGATGCAATTGCAGCAGCTCATAAGATCTTCACAGCTAATGCAGACAAATTAGAGACTTTACCAGCTGATACACGGGTATTTATTTTAAGAAATGAAGTTAAAAATTTCGGTAGTACCGCACTATTTGATAAATTATTTGCTGCTCATCATCAAACAGCTGATGGCAATTACAAAGAAGACATTTGCTCCGCATTGACGAGTACGCCGGATGCTGATCTAATTGCCCGGTTGATCGAGAAATTTGAAGACACAGATACGATTAAACCACAAGATTTACGGGCTTGGTTCCGCGGTGTGTTGGCTAACGAAAAGGGCCAACAAGCAGCTTGGGACTGGATTCGTAATGATTGGCAATGGTTAGAAGATACGGTTGGTGGTGATATGGAATTTACCACATATATCACCGTAATCGCAGGAATTTTCCGAACCCCAGAACGACTGGCAGAGTTCAAAGCATTCTTTGAACCTAAGCTGAATACACCAGGCCTAACACGGGAAATCACAATGGATACCAAAGTGATTGAAGGTCGCGTCGACTTGATTGAAGCACAAAAGGCTAGTGTCAATGAGGCAGTAGCTAAGGTTATTAAATAAAAAAATAAACAGTAAGCGAGTTTTTAAGGTTGAACTTTTGGTTCAATTTTAGAAACTCTTTTTTTTATTTAAAAAATAGTTAGTTTTACGTTGACTTTAACTAACTAACGTTTTATAATCATTTTTGTTAGTTAAAGTATTTAGAAACTAACTAACTAAAAAAAGAAAAAAAGAGGAATTCAATTATGACAAATGATATTAAAGAACCTATGAATCAATTCGGCAAGTTATTTCAACAGAAAGCATTTGTTTTTGCAGCAATCAAAAGCACGCAAAGTGAAAATGATGTGCGTGGTAATGAGCGTGGCCAGCAACGTGTCCTCCGTTTGTTATTTGATAAAGACTCATTGACGAATTCACAAATTGTTGAAGAGTTAGATATTCGGCCAAGCTCCGCCAGTGTTTTGGTTGGAAAACTTGAGGATAACGGTTTAGTTAAAAAAACGGAGTCCCCTGATGATAAACGGGTCACATTCATCTCTTTGACTGAACAAGGACGTCAGGCAATCACCAAAGCCCGTCAGTTTAACGATGATTTATCGGATTCAATGTTCGATGCTTTATCCGATGAGGAACAAAAGCAACTTACTGAAATCCTAACGAAACTCAATGCAGATTTAGAAAAAAAATCACCAAAATGGGATGGACCACGAGGTTGGAAAGGCAATTCTGCTGATGGGAGATTTAATTCTCCAAATTTCGGTGGGGTTCCCAACGGTTTCAATTTTCGTAAATAACATAATTATAAATAATTGGAGATAAAGAAACATGCAAAATAGACAAGAAGTACAAAGTGGGCAACAGGCTCCACAATTTAAGCAACAAAAATTTAGTTTTAAAGATTTTGCTCGGTTAATCGGAAAAGTAAAGCCTCATTTTTGGTTGCTTACTGTGGGGCTGTTGTTAGGGTTAATTGCCACTGGTGCCAACTTAATTGTGCCCAAGGTTGCTCAAAAGTTGGTCAACCAGTTGGGTCATACTGTCGATGTTAAGCTTGTGGTTTTGGTTATTGGGCTATTTGTTGTTGGCGCCATAGTTAATGCAGCATCAGGATCTGCATTGGGATTTTTTGGTGAAGATGTGGTCAGTAAGTTGCGTAAATTCCTTTGGGATAAAATTTTGCGGTTACCAGTTAGTTATTTTGATGATACTAAATCTGGTGAAATCACTTCGCGACTGGTTAACGATACTTCGCAAGTGAAAGATTTACTTGCCAATTCAATGCCTTCAATGGTAACTTCAATTCTTCAGTTGGTTGGAGCACTGGCATTTATGTTGTCGATGGATTGGAAAATGACCTTGTTGATGTTTATCAGTGTGCCATTAGTTACCTTATGTATTATCCCCATCACTTCATTATCACGTAAAATTGCGCATACGCGTCAAGACGCCTTGGCAAAATTTAATGGTGAAGCCAGCGAAACATTAGGTGAAATCCGGTTAGTGAAATCTTCTACTGCCGAGGATGCGGAACGCAAATCTGGTCATGAAGACATTAACAAACTTTATCAAATTGGCCTTAAAGAAGCAGTTTATGATTCTGTTGCCGGACCCGTTATGCAGATGGTCATGATGGGGATGATGATCGGGATGTTAATTTATGGCGCAAGTCGAGTAGCTAATGGGTCAATGACCTTTGGAACATTGATTTCATTTTTGATGTATCTTGTTCAAATGATTGGGCCATTCACTATGCTGGGTCAGTTCTTCACAGCAATGGCAAAAGCGAGTGGCTCAACCGCTCGGATTCAAGAACTCCTTTCTGTCGATGAAGAAGTTCAGGATCAAGGGAAAACAGTTGTTGCGCAAGGACAAACCTTGGCAGTTAAACATGTTGACTTTTCGTATGAAGATGGCAAACCAATTTTGCAGGATGTTTCCTTTACTGCAAAGCCAAATACAGTGATCGCATTTGCTGGCCCTTCCGGCGGTGGGAAAACAACTATCTTTAGTTTGTTAGAACGTTACTACAAACCAACTAGTGGTAAAATTACGATTGGCAATACCAACATTGAAGACTTGAACTTAACGAATTGGCGTCAACAGATTGGTATTGTTGGGCAAGAAGCCGCTGTAATGAGTGGCACAATTCGTTACAACTTGACCTATGGTTTGAAGAAAGAGTATTCTGATGAACAGCTTTGGCATGTGCTGGAAATGGCTTATGCAAAGGAATTTGTCGAAAAAATGGATGATGGACTTGATACAACGGTTGGCGAACGAGGTGTGAAATTATCTGGTGGTCAACGGCAAAGAATTGCCATTGCACGCGCATTTCTCCGTGATCCGAAGATTTTAATTCTTGATGAAGCAACTGCAAGTTTGGATTCAGAATCAGAAAAGATGGTTCAAAAAGCATTGGAAAAATTGATGCACAATCGGACCACCTTGGTCAGTGCCCATCGTTTGAGCACAATTGTAAATGCCAACCAAATTTACTTTATTGAAGATGGTAAAGTGAGTGGTCATGGGACGCATCATGAATTGATTGATAAATTACCAATCTATCATGAATATGTGGAAAATCAATTTGCAGGTTAAAAACTAAATGGTTTAGGAAACATAAAATCACCCATTCAAAACGAATGAGCGATTTTTTTATGGACTAATAGTTTTGCACAAGCAATTCCAGCTCGAATGTCTATTGATGAGTGAATTTAAATTTTAAACATCAAGTTTTTCTTTTAATGCATTAGTTAATGTAGCTGAAAAATTGATTTTATTTGCATTTCCTAAGTCATTTAGGTATTTGGGAATCGTCAATGTCTTTTTTACTATTTGGTTTTGTTCACGTTCACGAGCCAGTGTTGTATCTACTTCAATAGGAACCAGTAACTCCCCTTTGCTAATAGATAAATTTTCATAGGAAGTCGGGGTAGGTAATTTTTCTTTAAAATCCTCTGCAGTGAGTAAATATCCTTCCAGAGCATCATGTGCCATATGCAAAGCGTCAGGTAAATCGTTACCAAATGTTGCTGCGTGGGGTCTTAAGTCAGGAAAAGAGACTTCCATTTTGGTTTTGTCTTCAGTAGCGCTGAGTACGGCAAAATACAGATATTTCATAATAAACATTACTCCCTTCAATATAACTCTGGCCTTATTTGAGACCTGCTTGTTTCCAAATATTATCTAGTGGTTTCTACTTTTTAAAACATACTTGCATAATATTATATTAACACGTATTTAGCACGTGCTAAATAAAAAGATTTGTTCATCAGGAAAATGTAAGTAATCTTTTCGTTCATAAAATTTTAAACAATAAAGATGAAAGTGACTATGAGATCTTTTAAAATTGGAAACATGGAATTAGTAAAAAAGGAGTAATGCGTTAATGCGAAAAGTTCAATTTTATGGTGCCATATCTTTAGATGGTTATTTAGCAACCCCACAACATGATTTGCAATGGTTGTTTGATACTGCTGGTGGCGACAAAGCTAATACCGATCAATTTTTAAACCAAGTTGATACCACGATTATGGGACGGAAGACTTATGAAGTAACGAAAAAGGCAATGCATGATGAGCCACTTTTTCCGGATAAAACTAATTATGTTCTTTCAAGAACTCGACAGGGGAAAGAAGAGGATGCCATTTATAAATCCGTTGCACCTGTAAATTTGGTTCAACAACTACTGAAACAGCCTGGCGGTAATATTTGGATCGTGGGTGGTGG
This sequence comes from Pediococcus damnosus, assembly GCF_001611155.1. Lineage (NCBI taxonomy): Bacteria > Bacillati > Bacillota > Bacilli > Lactobacillales > Lactobacillaceae > Pediococcus > Pediococcus damnosus. The sequence goes on along the minus strand of NZ_CP012294.1, from coordinate 359,136 downwards.
TCAGATTGTTACCGATTTGGTGGCCGAAGATTTGATTGATGAGTGGTGGATTCAAATTGCCCCTGTTTTATTAGGGAGAGGGATTCGTCTTTTTCCTGACGGGGACTACGCTACACGGTTGAAATTGATAGGAGTAAACCATTATGACCAATTGGCGGAATTGCATTTGCAAAGAAAGTAAAGAACTGAATTAGGATTAAATCAAAAATGCATTTCAAACTGTTTTGATAGTTTGAAATGCATTTTACTGTTGGATTATCTGAAAGTTGAAGGAAACAAAACAGTTATTTAGATTTTAAGTCTTTCTTTGAGTGATTCAGTGAGGACTTCTGAAAAATTGATGTTTTGTTCTTTCCCTAGTTCGTTTAGATAGTTTGGAATGGATAATGTTTTTTTGATAACTTTGTTGTCATGTTTCCGCCGATATTCATCAGGGTGAACTTGAATGAGCGAAATAATTTGATTTCCATGTTGTTTGGGTAAATTAGTATTCGATGGTGGTAATTCATTATCTAGACTGTACGCGCCAACATAATCAACCGCCATATCTAATGCGTCGCTCACACTGTTTCCTTCTGTCATGCCATCAATATCCGGAATTTCAACTGTAAATGTATGTGGTTCGGATGATTCTGGTGTAATAATTACTGGATAAATATATTCTCTATTTTTAACAGACATAAATATCGATCCTTTCTAAATATTGAAGTTAAATATCAAGTTTTTCTCTAAGTGCATCTGACAAAGTTGCCGAAAAATTAATGCCCTGTTGTTGGGCTTGCTCTGCTAGATCTGCGGGTACAGTTACATTTTTATGGATAGTTGGTTCTTTAACCTGTGATTTAATAATGTTCAAATCAACGGAGACAATGACAATCATCTGGTTATCTTCTTTGTTAATATTCTCAATGGCAGTTGCCGCAGGTAATGGCTTGCGACTGTATAAAGCTAGGCCAAGTGCTTCTTGACCATGAATGACGGCATCGTTAATCGAATTTCCAAATGACAAGGCTTCTGGAATATCCACGAATTCAATATCATAAGTGTTGTGTTCATCTGGTGTGATTAATGCTGGATATGTCACGATGTTGGCTTTTTTCATAATAGTTCCTTTCTAGTGGTTGGCTGTGGACTAAACCGACAAATTTTTATTTTAGACCGGCCTGTTTCATCATTTTATTCAAGAGTCCTTTTGGTATTTCTCGGGCATGAATTGGAACGACCAGTTGCTTGTGCGTATCAGGGTTGTAATAAGTTCGATGAGAACCTGTTTGACGAATAGCTTCAAAGCCATTTTTGCGTAAGATATTCTCAAATTTTCTAGTTTTTATGGGCAATCTAAAGCACTCCTTAAATTATATAATACATACTTGTGTATTTTCAATCTATACACATCATACTTATAAAAAACTGCTTATTAATTTCTCTAATTTTAAATACGCATAAATAGTTGATCAATTTTTAATTTCATTAGCTTCGGGATTCTTTGATCAACATAAGGATTAATCCAAAAAAATAAAACAAAAAAGTCAATCTACGTGTGCAGTAGATTGACTCCTTATGCTTATTTTTTCAGCAGATCATATTTAACCAAAGAATCAACGGCACCCAGAACAGTTTCTTCATTGTTACTCAGCGGTTGCCATCCCAACACCTGTTTAGCCTTTTGATTGCTAACGTTGCGGTTGATATCCAAGAGTAACTTACCTTCTTGAGCTTGCTTACTAAACGGAGCACCAACTCGCATTATCCAGTTTGGCATAATTTTTGTCGGAATTTGATCACTAAGCTGAGGACGAGCTTTCCTGATTAAGGCAGCAATTTCTGGCAGTGAAATTTGACCATCCTCACTGGCAATGAAACGCTCGCCATTCGCCTTTGGATTTGTCATGGCCCGAATGTGTAAATCAACGACGTCACGCACATCGACCACGTTTAAGGGAATATTAGGAATCATTTTGAGCGAGCCGTCAATCAAACTTTTGATTAACCCAAAGCTCCCAGAAACATGTTCGTTGAGGGAGGTCCCAAGAATTGCCACTGGATTAATAGTGGTAAATTCTAAATTGCTGGATGATTTATCCATAAATTGCCAGGCAGCTTTTTCGGCGATTGCTTTTGATTTTTCATATAAAGAGAAACCTTTTTCATCAAAATTAGTCCAGTCTGTTTCGGTCGTTACCGAATGTTTATCCTTATTACTAAAACCGATGGCGCCAAAATTGGCGGTCATCACCACGCGTTTTACCTGAGCTAATTGGGCCTGTTTAAGAATGCGTAAAATACCATCCTTGGCATCATTTATATGAGCTTTATCGGTTGAAAACATGGGTGCAGCGACACTTAAAACGTAGGTCATTCCCTGCATGGCATCTTGCCAACCAGTATCACTGGTTAAATCAGCGACGACGAAATTTAAGTTTCCAAGATTGACTGCATGATTGGCCTTGAGGGTCGCCAAGACACCAGATTTTTTTTGAAGCAATCGTAAAGTAGTTCGGACCGTGTATCCTTGTTTTAAAAGCTCCAAAATCAGTTGCATGCTCAAAAAGCCATTACCACCAGTTACTAAAACAGTTTTTTTCATAATTACCTCCATGTAGTTGAATGTTTGTTAGTTATTGTTTATGATGATAACCATAAACCCTCGACATAACTCTAGGGCAAGACTTAATTTACGAAAAGAGATAAAATATGACTTATACGATTAAAGAGGTTGCCCAAAAGACAGGCTTGTCGATTTACACACTCCGTTTTTATGATAAACAAGGCTTGTTGCCCTTTGTGATGCGAAACGAGGCGGGTTATCGAACGTTTACGGAATCCGATCTGAGCATCATTCATACGATTTGTTGCCTTAAAAATACGGATATGAAAATTAGTGATATTCGTCAGTATGTGGATTACGTGATGGCCGGATCGGCGACAATTGGGAAAAGGATCAAATTACTTTCGGCGCAACGAGCGAAAGTTTTGGCCAAGCAGCAACAATTAACCGAAAATTTAAAGGAAATTGATTACAAATTAAATATCTATCAATCTCCGGAGGCCGTTGAAACGATTAATCAAGCGAGACAGTATGTTAAAGAAGAAAAACAAGCTAGTAAAATGTAAATAATTAAGCAGACGACAAATCAGTTTATACCGATCAGCAATTAAAAAAGAAAGTAGATAAATAAAAAATGAAGCAAGCAAACATTCGGAACTTCTCAATCATTGCCCATATTGATCACGGTAAGTCGACCTTGGCCGATCGCATCATGGAACAAACCCATACCGTTAGTGAGCGGGACACAAAGGCCCAGTTATTGGATGACATGGAAGTTGAACAGGCTCATGGAATTACCGTCAAATCGAGAACAGTGCGGAATCATTATGAAGCTGATGATGGGCAAACGTATGAATATAACTTTATTGATACCCCCGGACATGTGGATTTTTCTTATGAAGTTTCCAAAAGCTTAGCAGCGAGTGATGGTGCCATTCTGTTGGTTGATGCCACTCAGGGTGTCCAGGCGCAAACGGTAGCCAATTTACGACTTGCCAAACAGAATCATTTAGTGATTATTCCAGTGATTAACAAGGTTGATAGTGACGCTGCAGATGTGCCAAGAACGGAAGCTCAAATTCAAAAATTGGATTCCAGTTTTGAAAATTTAGACATGCTGAAAATCTCTGCTAAGACGGGGATGGGCGTTCACGAAGTTTTAGAGGCCATTCGAACCACGATCCCGGCACCAACCGGAGACAAGCATGCACCGCTAAAAGCGCTGGTATTCGACTATATGTATGATGCTTTTAAGGGGATTATCGCGTATGTCCGGTTGATTGATGGCTCGATAAAAGCAGATGACGACTTGTTATTAATGGCCAAACAAACAAAGGTTTCTGCTAATTCACTGGGCTACTTTGCGCCAAATATGACACCTATTGATGAGTTAAACGCGGGGGATGTTGGTTACGTGGTCACGGGTTTGAAAGATCCACAATTAGTCCGAGTTGGAGATACCATGACTTCGGTTACCAATACAACTAAACAACCACTGGCTGGCTATGAACCGGCTAAATCGATGGTATTTGCCGGTTTCTATCCGAAAGACAATAATTATAATGAATTGAAATTAGCAATTGAAAAGTTATCTTTAAATGATTCTTCGTTTCACTACACACTTGAAAACTCGGAAGCACTTGGGGCTGGATTTCGCTGTGGCTTTCTAGGGATGCTGCATTTGCAGATTATTCGTGAACGTTTGCAGGATGAATATGGTTTGGAGGTTCTCACGACTGCACCAAACGTTACCTATCATGTGTATTTAAACGGGAAAACAGAACCGATGATTGTGAACAATCCAATTAATTTTCCAGAATTCTCAAAAATTTCCTATGTCGAAGAACCATTTGTTAAGGCGGAGATCACCACGCCGAATGACTTATTGAGCGAAGTTATGAAACTGGCGGAAAAGCACAAAAGTACGTTATTAGACATGGATAATCAGGCAGATTTGATTGTCTTAACGTATAAAATGCCGACTTCGGAAGTGGCTTATGAGTTTTTCAATCAGTTAAAATCCGTGTCACACGGGTATGCCACTTTGGATACGACGGCGCTCGACTATGAGGTTGCTGATCTGGTCAAAGTTGAAGTTGATATTAACTATGCGACCGTTGATGCTTTATCTTTTGTAGTTCACCGTCAGGACGCTGATAAACTAACTCAGGAATTGGTTAAGAAATTAAAGGTTGCGGTACCACGACGCCTTTATCCTACCCCTGTGCAGGCGGTGGTGGAAGGTAAGGCCGTTGCCAGAGTTGACATTCCACCGCTAAGAAAAGGTGCCACTTCTGGTGGGAAAAAGGGCGCTGCTAAGAAACAGGCATTGCTTCACCGTCAGGGAGTTAACAAACGTAAATCTGCTAAAAATACTAGTGATTTACCGCAAGAAGTATTTAATGCAGTTTTGGAGTTAGATCTATAGCTAAAGGTTGAAAGTACAAAAATGATTTCAGTTACTGTTATAAAGCAGTTTACTCTACCAAAATCAGATTAATTGCCGTTCTCCGGCTTAATTGGCCTGGAACGGGGTGCGAGTTCTTGTGGCAAGGATAGCCGCAAGAAGTCGCACTACGTTCCGGTCCGAATTTGCTGGAAGACGTCATCTAAACTAATAGCATTGTTGTTAATCCCTTTGTACCAGGTAATTAGGTGAGACTTTGTACTTTAAACCTGTAGATCTATAGAATAAAAATGCGTCACAAGCTAGATTTAGGCTTGTGACGCATTTTAGTTTCAAATTAAATTTTCCGGAAATAACTATGCTGAATACTTGGAAATGTGTAAATGAATCGTTGGACCTGTTCATGAGTCAGCCGCAATTCAATAATATCTAACAAGCCATTAATTGCATCAACCGCTTCATTACTATATTCAACGGCACCCACCAGAATGTGTTCTTGATCAAACACTAAGGTCAGCCCACCGTCAATTTCATTTTGTACTTGTTTGAACCAATCATCGGCGTACTCAAAATGTTCGATGGTGTACTTATCAGGCGATTTAGCCGCCACATCAGGATTAACACCAGCTTGTGAAATTCGGGGCGTAGAGAAGACCGTGGTTGCAATGGTGGGATAGCTAATGGCAGCAGTGCTTTTACCAGTAAATAATTGCGCTAAATACTGGGATTCAAAAATGGCTGTTGGGGTGATTTTCGGTTGCGTTTTGTCTACCACATCACCCGTTGCATAAATTCCGGGAATGTTGGTTTGTAAGTGATCATCGACTTCAATACCATTTTTATTTGTAGCAATGCCTAATTTTTCCAAACCACTATTTGTCAAGCTTGGAATTCGACCGCTTGCATCCACAATGTAATCACTGGTTAGTTCGAACTGATCAGGTCCTTGTAAACGCAAACCGGTTTCTGTTTTGACCACCTTAGTAATTTCTTGGTCATAAAAGAACTTAACGCCGCGCGCTCTAAGACTTTTCACAAGACGCTGGACATACGGCTGGTAGAAACTGCGCAACGGTGTATGACTGTTTAAGATGACGTTTACCGAAGCTCCCACTGCGTTGGCAATCGAAGCAAATTCCATTCCGACGTAACCAGCGCCAATAATAGTGAGCCGGTTTGGCATCTGAGGAATCGACAAGAAATCGGTGCTGTCATGTAAATATTCTTTGCCAGGGATATCCAACCGGTGGGAATGCTGGCCTAAAACTAACACAATCTTTTTGGATTGGTAGGTCGACTCGCCAACTTGAACCGTATTGGCATCCACTAAGGTGCCGTGGCCCACAATGACTTTTACGCCACCATCAATTAATTTTTGTTTATTACTTTCGGCTAGTTTGCCAATCACTTCATGTTTATGGGCCATTAAATCTGGCCAGTTAATCTTCGGAACACTGTCAAATCCGCGTCCTTGTAACTGTTCAATGGTCTGAACCAACTCAACGGGCTTATCCAATGCGATTTTTGCATTACAACCACGATTGGTACAAACTCCGCCAAACAAGCCTTCTTCAATTACGGCAACTTTTAAACCGGCCTGACTCATAGGAATGGCGCCGTTCCAGGCTCCTTGACCACTACCAATAAATAAAACATCGAACATAGATACCAGCTCCTTAAATGATTTATTTTATAGATAAGAAATTTACCTTAAAGCTAGCACGACCGTTATAATTGTGCAAAGGAAAGGACTAACAAAAGCTAGTTTTTTTAAATGAAGGCATTTTTTGAAATAGGCAGAGTATAAATAGTGGCGTTTTAAATCTGATGATTGTATACTTACTAATAGTAAATGAAAAGTGAGGTATTTATATATGTCAACTACAGTTGGATTAATTGTTGGAAGTTTAAGAAAAGGGTCATACACCAGAGCAGTTGCCGAGCAAACGGCGGCATTGTTACCAAAGGATTATGTCGTAAAACAAATTAATATTGGGGATCTTGATCTTTATAACCAAGATTTTGATGATGAAAACCGTGTACCCGAAAGCTGGAAGAAATTCCGTGAAGAAATGCAGACGGTTGATGCTGTGATTTTTGCAACACCAGAGTACAACCGTTCCGTTCCCGGTGTTTTGAAAAACGCCATCGATGTTGGCTCACGACCTTATGGTGCCAGTGTTTGGGATAAAAAACCAGCTATTATTTTGAGTGTTTCCCCTGGTGCCATCAGTGGCTTTGGTGCGAACCATCACTTGCGGCAATCATTAGTATTCTTGAATATGCCAGTTGTTCAACAACCAGAGGTTTATTTAGGAAATGTCACAAATATTCTTGATGATAACTTGAAGATTACAAATGAAGGCACAATTAAGTTTTTGCAAAGCGCGATGGACACCTTTGTTGATTTAATTAACCGATTTAAAGACTAGTATTTTAAAGGATTGAAACGAGTTCGATTTTTAGTCATGACTAAAAATCCTGCTTGAATCAATCTTTTTATTTTGCCAATAAGTGTGTTGGACAAGCTACTATCCATTGCTTTACAATGAGATTCAGACTTAAACAAGGTGGTAAACTTGATGAAAACTAGTGAAACACGGTATGAAAATAAATTTTTGGTAACTAAAAAAGACTTAAACTATTTAGGAATTTTATTTGGTGGCAAGACGGTTGCAGAAATGGATCTGAACTTTGCCAATGCAATCCGGAAGTTAACGAATGAAAATGCCGTAACTGGCAGTGTGGATAAGGTTAGATTTCTGCGACCTGGGAAACTAGGCGATACGATTACGATTGTGTCGACCGTTTCCGGAACCGATGAGCGGGTCGCTGAAGTGTTTGGCAGAGCCTACAATTCAAGCCATGAGCTGATTGCTTATGCATTTTTTACCTATATTGTGTTGAAAAAGGATTATCGTTTACCAGAAGTTGTTCCAGAGACTGACGAAGAAAAACAAATTGCGGCCGATTTTCTTAAACGGCAACAAAGATCGCTAGAAGATCATGAGCTGGCAAAACGCTGGACAGAAGAATAATCAAGATAATGTAAAACGATTAGATAGTTTTAAATAAATGTAATTAGTTAATATCGCGAATTAGTTAATATATTCAAAAAATTTAATTTTCATTTTATGTGTTTGAACAGATTGTGAAGCAAATCTTTACTTTGAAATAAGGCCAGAAACCCTGTTGCAAAGCATGATTTGCTTCTTTTTTTGTCTATGAATCTTAAGATTTGCTTGATTATTGGTGATAAAAGTTTCACAAAATGACAACTTTTATCACCCCAAAAAATGCATAAATAGTCAGTAAGCTTAATTCATTGCATAAGAACACAAAAAAGAAAGAAGCTGATGTGCACATGGAAAGTATTTCAAAAACGCAACCATTACTAATAGAGAAAAAGAAAAGAAAATTTCCTTGGCAACAATTTTTGCCATGGTTGATTCCTGTTGGTTTAATTGGAATTTGGCAATTAGCTAGTTCGATAGGTTGGCTATCAAGTGATACCTTGCCATCTCCTGTTGCCGTCATTCAAGATGGCATTGCGCTTAGCCAAACGGGAGAACTACAAAAAAATATCAGCATTAGTTTGTATCGAGCCATAGTGGGCTTTGCAATTGGTGGTACAGCAGGATTTCTCTTAGGATTTATTAATGGTGTGTCAAAAATTTCTCGAAGTTTAACGGACACGACGGTTCAAATGTTACGAAATATTCCGCATCTGTCCTTGATTCCGTTGGTGATTATTGTGATTGGCATTGGTGAGTCAGCAAAAATCTCATTAGTTGCTATCGGAGTTATGTTCCCGATTTATATTAATACATTGCATGGCATTCGATCAGTTGATCCTGAACTAATTGAGATGGGAAAATCGTATGGATTATCTCGCTTCCAATTACTCAAAAAAATCATCTTGCCTGGTGCAATGCCCACCATTTTAATGGGTGTTCGATATGCACTTGGTGTTATGTGGACAACTTTAATTGTGGCTGAAACGATTGCATCGGATTCAGGAATTGGATACATGTCAACTAACGCCGAAGAGTTTATGGATATGAAAACGATCCTATTATGCATTTTTATTTATGCTTTGTTAGGAAAACTATCAGATTTGATTGCCAAAGGTTTGGAAAGCTACATGCTGGATTGGCGCAATGCTAAAGGAAGAGAAATGAATGACTAAACAGTTTGTTGAAATTACTGATGTTCAAAAAAGCTATGGTTCTAAACAAATTTTACATGATATTGATTTAACGATTGCTGATCAGGAGTTCCTCGCTTTAGTAGGAATGAGTGGTGGTGGAAAAAGTACGTTACTTCGTTTAATTGCTGGGTTAGAACAGCCTAGTGCTGGGGAAATTAAATTTGCCAATGACAACCCTGTGATCCGAGTCATGTTTCAAAATGATCGCCTGTTACCTTGGATGACTGTTTTAGAAAATGTATCTTTTCAAAGTAATCAAAAAGAGCAACAAACAGAAGCTGCTAAAATGTTAGAACTAGTTGGTCTAGAAACGTTGGCTAGTCAATATCCTAGGCAACTGTCTGGTGGACAAAAGCAACGGGTCGCCTTAGCCCGAGCATTAATGGCTCATCCACAACTTCTTTTGTTAGACGAACCTTTAGGCGCTTTGGATGCTTTGACCCGACGCCAAATGCAGGATTTAATTTTAAAAATCTGTCAGGAACAGAAATTGACAACTGTTTTAGTTACCCATGACGTAAATGAGGCGGTGCGCATGGCTGATCGGGTGGTGGTCATTCGAAATGGAACTAATCGTTACGAAGAAGCCGGTGTTAGTAAAGACGATCCGACTAAGGTGGCTGTAGCTGCTGAAAGAGTATTACATGACATTATGGATGAGGAGACAATTAATGGCTGAAAATAAGAAAACGAGGCACGGGAGGCCTTACTTATTTGAGGTTGACCTGATGCGCGTAATATTTATCTTTGGAGTGCTTTTAAATCATACAACGACAGCATTTTCAATGGCAATGGCAGACAGTGTAAGCAAAAATTTCTTACACGCAACTCACTTGTCACTGCATTTTACCCGAATGGGTTTTATGTTCATGACGGGACTTGTTTTATTTTTAAACTACTATAATCGGGAACATCATTGGGGAACCTTCTGGAAAAAGCGATACAAGAGTACTGGAATTCCTTACTTGGCATGGAACGCAATTTTGTTAGTGGCGACCAGCTTGATTACCGGGACGGCACTAAATGGACAGAAATTCTGGTCAGATTTTGTTTATGGTGTGACCCACGGGAGTAATTTTTATTTATACTATGTATTTGTGATTTTTCAATTGTATCTTATCTTTCCGTTGATCGTAGCGCTGTTTAAACGATTTCCCAAGAATCACGAGTTTATGATGCTAGTTAGTATTTTGGCGCAATTGATGTTGCTAATTGCCATCAAATATTGGTTGCCCCATGTTAATACGGATTCCTGGTGGTACATCTTTCGGTCATACGGGATGAATATTCTTGTGTACCAAGTTTATTTCATGGCCGGAGCCTATGCGGCAATTCATTATCAAAAAGTTACAAGTTTTATTATGACGCATGCCAAAGCTATCGGAATTAGTGCTGGGATCTTAGCGTTGGGGACCGTCGGCTTGTATTATGGCAATACTTACCTTTTGAAATTACCTTATTCAAGCATTCAAATTGTGCACCAGCCTTACATCATGATTTACGCGCTGGTAATGGTGGCATTTGTTTTCTATCTAGGGAAACGTTACGCCTATAAACGTACGCACGGATTGAATCCTTTGATCGAAAAATTTGTTGCCACAGGATCTAAGGTATCTTTCGGAATCTACTTATCACAAACAATTCCAATTTTAATTTTAGATAATTGGTTGGCAAAACTTTCATTTATTCCAACTTGGGCAATGTTATTGGCTTTGCCCCTCGGTTACATTTTTGTAGTTGGGTGCTCATTTCTAATTGCGTATTTTTGTTACAAAGTACCACCGTTTGGATTTTTAATAGGACGACCGAATTGGTGTCGCAAACCAGTTTCTAAAACTGTTAGCAAAGTCAAGCGGCAATCTGAAAAGGTAATTAACTTAAACGAAACAAAATAAGAAAAGGAAGCGATCGGATGACAAAATTAATTTCAGCACTTAAAAGTGAGTTGATGCAAGATCAGATTAAACCGATTTTTCAAGACGCAGAAACTGGTGACTGGGTGACCCGTGGTCAAGTGGAAGAAGACGTCGCACGTTTGAAACAACGATTGATTGAAAACAAGATTGGTAATGGCGATCGGGTGTTGATTGCCCTAGAAAATTCGATTTTTTATCCAGCTTTGATGCAAACTATCTGGGAATTGGGAGCCATTGCCATGCCGATTGCCGATACGACCCCTGGAGATGAACTAAGAAGGCAAATTGCCACAAATCAATATTCAGCGATTTTTGTCCAAAATAAGTTTGTGAGTGATTTAAGTCAGGACTTGGAAATAAAAAAAGAGTATATTGCTTTAAATACGATCGAGGAAATTACATTCTTGGTAAACGATCAGTTACTGCAAGTACGAAATCAGGCAATTCAAGTGCCGATAAAGGAAACTGATTTAGCCATGATTTTGCATACTTCAGGAACAACGGGTAAACCTAAGAGTGTCGGACTTACCCAAGAATTACTCTATAATGGCGCCATTCACGATCGTGATAGTCATCAGATGACTGCTAATGATACTGCCTTGATTCTAATGCCAATGTTTCATGTTAATGCGCAAGTGATGACCTTGTTTCAGATGCGGTTGTCCGGCGGTAAAGTGGTGATTGCCAAGAAATTTAGTGCCAGTCATTTTTGGCAGCAAGTGGCAATTGGTAGGGTCACTTGGGTATCAGTTGTGCCAACAATTATTTCAATCTTGCTTTTGAACGAAAATGCGATTGCTCAGTATCAAGAATACAAAAGTCAAATTCATCTACGTTTTTTACGGAGTTCATCTTTTGCGCTCCCTTTAAAAAAGTTGACGGATTTTGAGAAGCAATTTAATACGCAAATATTGGAAGGCTATGGGATGATAGAAACGGCGAGCCAATGTACGATCAATCCAATTGAAGCGCCTAAAATTGGGTCGGCGGGGAAACCATTTGCTACTGAACTAAAACTGGTGGCGGACGGTAAATTGACGGATGAAGCTAATGTGGTCGGTGAAATTGCCGTTCGTGGTGATCATGTCATCGCAGACTATTTAGAACCTCATGCAGATTCCTTCACTAATGGTTGGTTTTTAACTGGTGATTTAGGCTATCTTGATGAAGACGGGTATTTATTTGTAAAGGGCCGTCGAAAAGAAATGATTAGTCGTGGTGGTGAAAAGGTGGCACCGGCGAAGGTTGAAAATGTTTTAAATGAATTACCATTTGTTGAACAAGTGGCTGTGATTGGCTTGCCAGATGACTTGTATGGTGAAGAAGTTACCGCGGTTATTGTTTTGAAGGAGCCCAAAAGTAGCAAACGGTTAGTAAAAGAAGAGGTCTTAAATTATACCGAACATAAATTAGCCAAATTTGAACGGCCAACTAAAATCCTTTTTGTAGACAAATTTCCGCGGAACACAACCGGTAAAGTTGTTCGGCCAAAACTTCGAGATGAGTTGCTGGCAACCATGGTTGGAGGAAATCAATGAAGAAGAAGTGGAAAAGATTTATTTTACTGTTTGTAGTCCTAATTGGGATTGGTGTGGCTTACTACGGGCATCAACAGGTAAGCGGTAGTGATACTAGTTTGAAAAAAAATTGTGGTTGGGTATCAAAAAGGCGATCCGGCCGATATTTCTAGAACTCGAGGCGTTTTAGTAAAGAAAATGAAGGCCAAGGGTTATCAAGTTGTTTTTAAAGAATTTCAAGATGGTTCGGCTTTGATGACAGCTTTAAAGAGTGGCAGTATCAATTATGCGCGTTTAGGTGATACACCGCCCATCACTGCTCAAACTTCAGGCGTAAAACTAACGTACATTGCTGCTGGAGCCTCTAAGGAAAAAGGAACGGGAATTTTGATTCCGGCTACTTCAAATATTAAATCAGTGAAAGAACTGAAAGGAAAACGCGTTGCTTACACTAAAGGAACTAGTTCGCAATATTTACTCTTATCAGCCTTGAAAAAAGCGGGGATGTCGGCGAGTGACATTACCTGGGTCAATATGGACCAATCAGCGGCGAATGTGGCCTTTTCAAAAGGAAAGGTCGATGCCTGGGCAACCTGGGATCCGTACACCTCACAAGCGCAGGTGCAACAAAATGCCAAGTTATTAACCACTGGAGAAGGTGGAATTAGCTATAATCGCGACTTTATTGTGGCGATGGCAAGCTTTGCCAAGAATAATACCGATGCGTCGGGGTACTTAACTGAGTATATGTCTGAAGATATGAATTGGGCTAATACGCACAAGACAAAACTAATTACGATGATGATGAAATCCCTAAATCTGTCTAAAGCGGTTGTGACTAAGATGGTTGATCGCCGCTCTTATTCAATGGGATCCATGACAACCAAGATTGTGAAACAACAACAAAAAATCGCCGATACTTTTTATTCCGCGGGATTACTAGATAAGGATGTAAAAGTTTCCAAGATTGCTGGAGTCACAACTAAACAATAAAAGAAACTGCTTTTAATAACGTAGAAACGTTATTAAGAGCAGTTTTTTTGAGGACTAAAGGTGAAACTCTTCGTTTTCAATTTTTAATCAAGAACAGGTAAAACAACGTTAACAAGCTTATCCAAGAAAAATTGCGGATTGGCAAAAAAACAAAGATGACCGCTGTTGGGAACAATGATCATTTGTTTATCTGGGGCCTGAACCTGATTGAAATAGGTTCGCGTAGCCGCTGCTGGCGTGATTGGGTCATGGCTACCTTGGAAAACAAAAAATGGGACGTCAGTTTTTGATAAAAGGCGGCGATAGTCAAAACTGTCTAACTCCGGTTGAATGGCCTGCCGGCTTGCCAAAAGGCCACGACAAAATGCAGACCAATCTCGTACATTCAGTCCATAGGTGTGCAGCAAATTTTTAATAAATAGATCGGTTACCATGTTCGGCACATCAGTTTGCTGCAGAGCTGAGAAAACATTGAATTGGGCAATTTGTTTAGCGGACCAGGTACCAGCATCATAAGGGAGCTTATTTAACCACGATTTTTTAAGAAGATGATCTTTGGATTCAGATAAAAGGTGGTTAAACGCAACTTGGTGGGAACGGCTGGTCATTTGTTCAGTCGCGATATAGGCGGCATAAAGATTTTCACCTTGTTGCAACATCAGATTGGCAATAATGCTCCCAATTGAACTCCCGAGCAACACAATCGGTGCCTTAGGAAACGCATGCTTTAGTTGTTTGGTAAGGGCGAGCCCGTCATCAACGAGTGTTTGTAAATTTTTAGGTACAACTGGTTGTTTCAAGTAAGTTTTTCCAGCACCGCGCTGATCCCAATGCACCACAGTAAAGTGGGTGGAGAAAAGTTGAGTGGCTTTTGTAAACATTGAATAGGTAGACGCTGGTCCTCCGTGAATAATAAACAGGATGGGATTAGTTTTTTGCTGGCCGTCGATACTGACCCATTGTTGAATGCCATTAATAGGTAGGTAATCGTGAAATGAGATTGCGTTTTTTGCAGAATGATGGTGTGACTTTCTTCCATTAAGGGAAATCGTTGAATTGTTTAAAAAGTTTAGCAATGAAAACCACCTTCTTGAGATTAGGATTCTTTTCCTAAATAGTAAGAGGGTGACCATAATTTTGCAAATGAAGTGACTATGCGTAGTTAGTTTGGTGTTGACGTGCTCTAACTAAGTAAGTACAATGGATTTCGTCTGTTAAAGAAATTTTAAACTAACTAAAAAAAGAGGAACAAGTATGCAAGAAATGTCGCAAGAATTGCTTAGTCTGTTTGGCAATTTATTTCAAGAAAGATTTTTCGTCGCAGCTGCTGTGCGTAGTAGCCAGGAAGACAATACCCCGCAGGCTAATCAGCGTGGACAATTACGAGTTTTACGATTGCTATTGGCCAAAGAGCCCTTAACGAATTCCCAAATTGTGGAAGAATTAGATATTCGTCCTAGCTCGGCAAGTGTGCTTGTTAGTAAGCTGGAAGAAAGTGGCTTGGTTAAGAAAGCTGCTTCACCTAAGGACAAACGAGTAACGTTTATTTCGCTAACTGATGAGGGACGTGAATCATTAGCTAACTCCCGAAAGCTAAAAAATGAATTATCTGATTCTTTTTTTGAAAATTTATCTGATGAAGAACAGCAACAGTTTGTTGTGTTATTACAAAAGTTATTGAAGAATTTGAATGATAATTCATCAAAGTGGGATAATCGCCAAAACTGGACGGAATTTTTCAAATCACCAGAAGGGTTTAATCCCAAAAACTGGGGTAACCGCCACTTTTAAACTAAATCAACGCGACATAATGGAGATAAAGCGATGCAAAATACAGATAAGTCTGCAAAAACGCAACAAACAAAATTTAATTTTAAAGATTTCGCAAGTCTGGTTAAACAAATTAAACCGCATTTCTGGCAATTAATTGTTGGTGTGCTTTTAGGCATCATTGCCACAGGCTCGCAATTGATCGTGCCCAAAATTGCCCAAAAACTGGTTAATCAATTGCATCATTCGATTAATACCAAACTAGTGATAATTATCATTGTGTTGTGTATTTTGGGAGCGGTCATTAGCGCCGTTTCAGGAGCCGTGTTAGGATTCTTTGGCGAAGATGTAGTTCGCAAATTACGCCGGTTTTTATGGAATAAGATTTTATCCTTACCAGTTGGCTATTTTGATGAAACTAAATCTGGTGAAATTACTTCCAGATTGGTCAATGATACCTCGCAAGTGAAAGATTTAATTGCCAATTCTTTACCAAACATGATTACTTCCATTTTGCAGTTAGTTGGGGCCTTAGTGTTTATGGTTATAATGGATTGGAAAATGACGTTAATCATGTTTGTGGGCGTACCATTGGTTATTTTGTGTATTATGCCTGTTATTTCACGATCGCATAAAATTGCGCTCGCAAGACAAGATGCGTTGGCTGAATTTAATGGTGGGGTCAGTGAAACCCTAGGGACTGTAGAATTGGTGAAAGCTTCTACCGCTGAAAATGCGGAGCGGTCTTCTGGATATAAGAAAATCAATAAACTATATAAAATTGGCCTTAGAGAAGCCATTTATGATTCTGTGACCCAGCCCATCACACAAATGGCCATGATGGCTTTAATTGTGTGTACGCTAGTTTATGGTGTTAGTCGGGTGACAGCTGGCACAATGTCGTTTGGTACCATCATTTCTTTCTTACTGTACCTCACGCAGATGATTGGTCCGTTTGCAATTTTGAGTCAGTTCTTCACTAACATGGCCAAGGCTAGTGGCTCGACGGCCCGTATTCATGAGCTGCTTCAAGTGACGGAAGAGGTGCAAAAACCAGGGAAACCAGCCAGCGCTCAGGGAAAGACTCTGTCTGTTGAACACGTTAATTTTTCGTATAGTGATAAAAAAGATGTTTTAAAAGATATTTCATTTTCAGC
This sequence comes from Pediococcus damnosus, assembly GCF_001611155.1. Taxonomy (NCBI): domain Bacteria; kingdom Bacillati; phylum Bacillota; class Bacilli; order Lactobacillales; family Lactobacillaceae; genus Pediococcus; species Pediococcus damnosus. Next base: position 342,618 of record NZ_CP012294.1, on the reverse strand, counting down.
GAAACCTGATACCGTAATTGCGTTTGCCGGGCCTTCCGGGGGTGGAAAAACAACAATTTTTAGTTTGCTAGAACGTTTTTATGAACCTACTAGCGGTAAAATAAAGATTGGTGATACCGAGATTAAAGATATTAATTTGACTGAATGGCGTAACCAAATTGGGTTAGTTAGTCAAGATGCGGCGGTGATGAGCGGAACAATTCGCTACAACCTGACGTATGGTTTACAAGGTGAATATTCTGATGATCAACTTTGGCGGATGCTTGATTTGGCCTATGCTAAAGGTTTTGTGACCCAAATGGAGCACGGATTAGATACACAAGTTGGTGAACGGGGGACTAAGCTTTCCGGAGGTCAACGCCAACGAATCGCCATTGCCCGCGCGTTTTTGCGGGATCCCAAGATTTTGATGCTTGATGAGGCCACCGCTAGTTTGGATTCCGAATCAGAAATGATGGTTCAAAAAGCGCTTGAAAAATTAATGGCTAACCGGACAACACTTGTGATTGCCCATCGATTGAGTACGATTGTGGATGCGGATCAAATCTACTTTATTCAACATGGAGAGGTTAGTGGTCATGGGACTCATCAAGAGTTAATTGATACTTTACCGCTGTATCGCGAGTATGTTGAAAATCAGTTGGCAGTTCAGGATGTCGGAACCAATGAATAAATGATTATATAGAAGGAATAATTATGATGGAAAAACTAAAGGAACGACTAGATGCGTTCAGTGATGCGGTGATTGCGATCATTATCACCATTATGGTATTGGAGTTACCAATGCCACAACATGACTCGCTAAGTGAATACTTGCAGTTTGGAAAAGCAATTGGGATCTTCTTCATTAGCTTTTGTTATATTGCCAACATTTGGTATCAACACTCGGTTTTATATAGTGATGCAAAGACAATCAACAATAAGGTGTTCGTCTCTGAGTTCGTGTTTCTAGCGTTTTTATCGCTGATTCCCATTTTTACCAAACTGATTACAGTGGATACGAATCGACATACGGTCATGGCTTACGGAATTTTAACGTTTATTGTGAGCGGATTATCCATGCTGGTCAGTTTTGAAGTCGTTCACCAAGAGTATAGTGAAAAAAGTGATGTGCAGAGAATTTTCAGGAAAGTTTATCAAAATCACAGTAATTTTCTTGGGATAATCAATGTGGTTGTTTTGATTCTGGCTTATTTCAAACCAACTTGGGCTGTTTGGTGTTATTTAGCCCTGCCTGTAATTTCCTTCATCTTCAATAGAGATGATCAAACGGACTTAAAAGAAGTTCCCAGTTTGCCACAGGCAGATCAGAACAAATATTTAAATTTTTCAAACACAGATTTACGAGAATATCGGAAAAAACAGCGTCAGATTAGCCATAAATATATGAAGCAAAGACAGACCAATCCGAACTGGCAGGAGGATATGGCAAAAGAAATGCGCGACCTCTTTAAAGACGGTGGTTTTGACCAGTCAACAATGGGAGCGGGCTTTTCAAGACAGCCTTTTTCAAGGCAGCCGTATGAAAGACAAACAGATCAAAATAAAAAGCCTGACAAGCTCAACAATCCCAATAAAACCAACAAGCCCAAAAAATAGTCATGAATTAGTTAAATTTGACAGCGGTTAGCTTAGCTGCGAAAATAGGTTGTTCGTTAAACAAAATTAAAATTAATCACTAAACTTAAAAGGAGATTCAACATGACATATCCACAACTTGATTTAGAAAATGTTGCTGGTCCTAAAGCAACGATTCAAACAAACCTCGGGGACATTAAGATTCAACTTTTCCCTGCTCAAGCCCCAAAGGCGGTAGAAAACTTTGTTGCACTTGCTAACCAGGGCTACTACGACGGGATTATTTTTCATCGAGTTATTCCTGATTTTATGATTCAAGGCGGCGATCCTACTGGTACCGGTGCTGGTGGTCAAAGTAGTTTCGGTAAAGAATTCGAAGACGAATTTTCTAACGAGGTGTTTAACTTAAAGGGCGCCTTGTCCATGGCAAATGCGGGGCCAAACACGAATGGCAGCCAATTCTTCATTGTCTCTAATGAAAACGTGCAAGCCGACATGTTAGCCGATATGAAACAAGCTGGCTATCCGAGTGAGATTATTGAAGCTTATAAGCAAGGCGGCACACCATGGTTGGATCATCATCATACGGTCTTTGGCCAAACAATCAGCGGATTAGATGTTGTTGAAAAGATCAGCAACGCCGCGCGCGACTATCAAGATAAACCCAATGAAGATATCACAATTAAAACCGTAGTGATTGAAGATGCGCAGAAATAAGAATTAGATAGGGATGCAAGGATTACACATTTTTGTGATCCTTGTATTTTTTAAAATACGAGGAGAAATCATTATGGATATTAAGGAATTGTCTGATCGTTCAGGAAAAATCCGCACAGCTTATCATAAATTGGAAAGTAAACAAGATGGCAAACCATGGTCTACAGAACAGGATGCCTTGGCTTTTTTAACGGATGCTGGCTTAGTTGGTAGATTAGTTATGGATAAACAAGGAAGTTGGCCTGATTCTAGTGACGAGCCGACCTTGAATTATAAAATTGCAGAAAGCATTTGGTGGCTAAGCAGCTTGGCAAACGAAAACCAGATTGATTTAGAGCAAGCCTTAAATGATTTCTTGAGTTCTAGAGAAGCCCATTTGAATTAATTGCTAAATGATAATAGAGCGTGATGATCACTCAGTAAATGTGGTCATTACGCTTTTTTTATTAAACGTTAAAACGAAGAACTAAAAAGATTCGGTGACGGACAGTTAGTGTAAGGTTTTCCTAGATGGTCAATAAAATTCTAGGAATATTCATTTTGAGTTGAATATATAGAAAAAGACCTGTAGCCTTTTAATCGACGAAGATTAAAGGAAAGGATACAGGTCTTTCATGTATATTTTAGCAGATTTTATTGAATCATTGGGAAATTTAGACAGTTTATTTGATTTAGAGGAGCAGGTAATTCTTCATCTTAGGAAGTCATTCCAGCTGGTTGTAGCTGAATATCTGAGGCAATTAGATGAAACACTCGTTCCATCAATTCCGGCAGAAAATACATTCATTAATCGACAGGCCAGAACAATTGAGTTTATGTTTGGCGCCGTGAATTTTGAAAGAAGATGTTATCTTCGACCCAATGGAAGTTATTACTTCCCGTTGGATGAACAACTTCAGTTGGAAGAAAGAAAAAGAATTTCACCTTATTTTAAAAGTGTCGTTGCCAAAATTGGGCAAACGACAACGATGAGAAATACGGCCGCAATGATCAATCTGGCAAGTCAGACGGATATTAGTGCCTGGTCAGTAGACCGAATTATCAGAGACATGGCAGATACCGTGAAGACAGAAGAAAAATCGTCCGAAGAGAAACTAGTTAAGAAACGAAAAGTTGAAAACTTAGTGGTTGAAGGCGATGCCTTTGAGATACACAAAATTAATCGACGAAGACAAGACGTCCACCATTACATTGTTTTTGAATCAGGATTAGATGGAACAAGATCAAACAAAGTTGAGTTTGTTGGTATCAATCAAAAAAAGGTTCAAAAACGAGTAACTGACTACATTGAGAAGTATTATAAAATCAGTGAAATGACCGTGTTTACAGCAAGTGATGGTGGCCCAGGGTATAACCCGAAAAGTATGCGAGAAATAGTTCCGAGTGCTCAAAGAGTTGAATTTACTATCGATCGGTATCACTTTGTCAAAAAGATTAAACAAACCTTTGGTTTATTTAATCCATTGGTTGATAAGGCCGTTAAGAGCGTTAGCCTGTATGATCAGAATCAGTTAAACGTTATTTTAGATACATTTGAGTCGCAAATTAAAACTGATAAGGAACTTGAGAGCCTAAGGGTCCTAAGACAATATTTGGCAAGAAATTGGCAGTTTATAAAGTCTCCACACGATCGTGGCTTCATGAGGGTCGGCAAATTGGGATCCGTTGAAAGCTCACACAGAGCGTACACGTATCGAATGAAAAAGCAAGGCAAAGTATGGTCCGAAAAGGGCCTTGAGGCTATGTTGAAATTAATTGAAGCTCGGGTAAACGGTAAGCTAGATAAATACTTACGTGGTGGTTTAAGAAAGTTACAAGAGCTAACGATTGAGATCGCTACGGAATCATTGAAGACGTTGAGTTCAGCTCAGCTGAGCAACAAGCACCATTCTAAGCATATTGGAGTTCTTTCAGGTAAAATACCAGTTGATGCCCCAACAAGTAGCCCTATCGGAGCAATGGCAAAAATATTTTCAAACTAATTATTGTGTATAAATATTTGGTTGATTATAAGGCACCTAGGAAAACTTGACACATACTGACGGACATTATTAGTTGAAATTACGATATCAGGTAAATAAATTAGAAAATGGGTTTATTATGGATACATAACTGATATAATTAATTTATTTAGCAGTATAGCGGAGGTAACATGAGTTGCTAAGGCTGATGCTAATAAAGGCTCTAATGTTAATGGCAACGGTAATGGTTCTGGTAACGTTGACGGTAACAAGACTGGCGTTGCTGGCCCTGGTGCTACAGGCGTTAACGGAAGCAAGTCAGGCGTTGCTGCTGGTGTTAATGGTGGAAGCAAGAGTGGTGTTGCTGCTCCTGTTGCTAGCGTTAAAGGCGGAGTGGTTTCTTCATCCGTATCTGCTGGCAAAGCAGCTACAAAGGCTGCATCTTCAACGACATTACCACAAACTGATGAAGCAAATAGCTCAGTAGCCGTAGTTGGTTTACTCGGTGCTGTTTCTGCATTATTCGGTTTAGCAGGTATCCGTCGTCGTCGCGAAATCTAATTAAATAATTTATCCTAAATCAAAAAGGCGATCGTAATGATCGTCTTTTTTTGTGTCCAAAATTTTAAAAGGTGAAAGTTGAGGAATAAAAAAGAACGACCTACTCTTTTGGAAGGTAGTGACGTTCTGGAAGTTTATTGCTTATGCGTTTTGTAAGAGGCCGATCTCTTAGTTCTTGATAATCTTTGAGAAGATTCTGTTTATCAACATTTAAATCGGCAACTTGTTGTTGGAGATCGGTATATTGGGTAGGATCAAGATTCTTATTTTGAAGCACTAATTTTTTAGCTTCTAAATCAGCATCCAACTGCTTAAGTTCATCAGTCTCGTTGCTGATTTTATTGTTTAAATCAGTTTCTTGACGATTTAAAACTTCGAAGCGACTATATAAATTATTAATAAGTTGCTGGTTTTTAATCACTTCAGTTTCAAGGGCTTCTTTTTTCTTGGTCAGTTCGTCAACTTTGGGAGAGTTGTTTGTTTCGGACATGGGATCAACCTCTTTTCAAATAATTAGATTAAGTAACAATATCATAACTCAATAAAGCCTTTCCGTCACGTTTGCGTATTAACTTATATAACACATACTCAGAATTTTATTATCAATTTGAGTGAATTTCCGTTAAGATAGATATAAAGATCTTACAGAAAGAATGGCAATGTATGACACCAGAAACAATTCTAAAAGAAAAGTTTGGCTATAGTTCCTTTCGCAATGGTCAAAAACAAGTAATTACAAAAATTTTGAATAAGCAAAGTGTTCTCGCAATCATGCCAACTGGTGGTGGGAAATCCCTCTGTTATCAGATTCCAGCAATGCTTTTTAGCGGAATTACATTGGTCATTTCACCATTAATTGCGTTAATGAAGGATCAAGTTGACGCATTAAATGAAAACGGAATTCCTGCAACGTTTATTAATAGTAGTATCGGCGCAAATGAAATGAGACAACGATTCCAACAAGCAGCGAGTGGCCAAGTGAAACTCTTGTATATTTCGCCTGAGCGCTTGGATTCCAGTAGTTTTTTATATCAGCTCCAGGATTTGGAGATTTCCTTGGTGGCAGTGGATGAAGCTCACTGTATTTCCCAGTGGGGTCATGATTTTCGCCCCAGTTACTTACGGTTGACGGATACTTTGGCTCAATTACCGATGAATCCCACTGTCGTAGCATTAACGGCCACAGCGACTCCTAAAGTGGCTGAGGATATCAAAGAACGCTTGCATATTCCAGCAGATCAAGAAGTGAAGACGGATTTCACCAGAGAGAACCTTTCTTTTCAGGTTATTAAAGATCAGAATAGCGATCAGTTTTTGCTGGATTACTTGAAAGCCAACAAAACCGAAGCTGGCATTATCTATGCAAGTACGCGTAAAGAAGTGGAACGGCTTACCAAACTGCTTAAAAAGCATAAGGTGAGCGTCACGATGTACCATGGTGGCATGTCTGAAGATGATCGGCGCCAGAATCAAGAAGACTTTCTTTATGATCGGGATCGGGTGATGATTGCGACCAATGCGTTTGGAATGGGAATTGATAAGAGTAATGTCCGCTTTGTCATTCATGCGCAGGTTCCGGGAAGTTTAGAAGCTTATTATCAAGAAGCTGGCCGTGCAGGACGTGACGGTCTACCAAGTGATGTCATTTTGTTATTTAAATTGCATGATGTGCAAATCCAACACTTCTTTATTGATCAATCTGAAATGGATGATGATAATAAACGGCGTGAGTATCAAAAACTTCAAGATATGACTCAGTACGCCAATACCCAAGAATGTTTGCAACAATACATTTTGAATTATTTTGGGGAAGACGGACCAGTTTGTGGAAAATGCAGTAATTGTTTGGACGAACGGGATTCCCAAGATATTACGGTTGAAGCGCAAAAGGTTCTTTCTTGTGTAAAACGGATGCATGAAAATTTTGGAAAAGTATTGATTGCCCAGGTCTTAGCGGGATCTAGGAATCAACGGATTAAACAATTTAATTTTGATCAATTAAGTACGTATGGCTTGTTGAAGAATAAGTCACAAAAGCAATTAACCGAACTCATTGATTTCTTGGCGGCCGCTGGCTATTTGCAGGCGTCTAACGGTCAATATCCGGTGCTGTCATTAACTCTTGCTGGGGTGCGGGTTTTGCAGGGCGAAGAGAAGGTCTTTCGCAAAATGGCGGTTCCCGTCAAAACTAATATCCTTGAGGACAGTGAACTGTTTACCAAACTTCGGATGTTACGACGCAATTTAGCCGAGAGCCAGGGGGTACCACCATTCGTGATCTTCTCAGATAAAACGTTGCGGGCGATGTGTGAATTGTTACCGAAGACGTTGAGTGAAATGGCAGAGGTTAAAGGTGTCGGTAGTCAAAAGCTAGAAAAATATGGTCAACAATTTATTGATGTGATCCAAGCAGATGAGGGTGTCCTCTCGAACACTGCCGAAAAATAAAGGAGATTCAACCAACTAAATAAAGTGGTTGAATCTCTTTTTGAAACTAAATGTTTGGAAAAGTCACTAAAATGTGTTTAAATAGTAACCATTACGATTAACGGAAAGAGGAAGTTGAGATTATGAGAAAAGCAATGGATACAGCAAGTGCTTATCGACGCTTAAAGAGTCCAAGTTTGAAGACAAGAAAAGCTGCTTTACGTGTGATTAAAGCTGCTAAAAAACAAAGAAAGGGGATTGCATAAATAAATGGCAAAGAAATCAAAAATTATTAAGGAACAAAAAATTGAAGCAACTGTTGCGCACTATGCGCCACTTCGTGAAGAGCTTCGCAAGAATCACGATTACGCAGGTTTGAGTCGGTTACCAAGAAATGCTTCACCAACACGGATTCATCGTCGTGATCATCTCGATGGTCGACCACATGCTTATATGCGTAAGTTTGGTTTATCACGACTAAACTTCCGTGATTTAGCACATAAGGGTCAAATTCCAGGTGTGCGGAAGGCTAGTTGGTAGTTAAGTGAGTGCAACAAAACGTTAAAGCCCAATGACATAAGGGGACCGGAGGCGGGATCGCATCCCGTTGTGAGGTTCACTTATGTCATTGGACTTGTTTTGTGGAGCTGTCCTCAAGCTTAGTGGAAAAAGGCAGGTGAAGTGTGACGGAGGCGGGATCGCAATCCCGCGGGAAGCGTACTTATTTTCTGCCTTTTGACTTGCCGAGCTGTCCTCAAAAACAGTGAGTGAAACAAAGCGTTTAAACCTCAAAATGTAAGTGTGACGGCGGAGGGATCGTAATCCCGCCAGAGGCGCACTTACATTTTGTGGTTTGCTTTGTAGAATTGTCCTCAAAAACACTTCATACATCGGCTTAGGTTGATGTATGAAGTGCTTTTTTTGATTAGTTTTCGTTTTCTTGAGGTACTTGAACTTTGGCGTTTGCATGTTGCTTATAAAGATGACAAGCAACGCCGATTACCATGCCGAGTAAAGCTGGTAAGAGCCAATCTAAGCCATATTGGGCAAGTGGCAGGTAACTCTGTTGGAAATTTCCCATGAGCTTACCCAAGGCACTTTGACTTACTACAGGTGGGAAAGCAGCCATCATGTCAAAGAGAGCAGGGATTACTGTGAACGTAACGACAAATTTATAGACAATTGGGTCGCGATGGAACAGTGGTGATAAGACGGACAACAAAATCAAGGCCATTGCTAAAGGATATAGAAACATTAAAACTGGTGTTGACCATGAGATGATTTGATTTAAGCCGAGGTTAGCGGTTAAAAATGACGCACCACTCGTGAATGCTAACCAAGTTTTGTAACTGATTTTGGGAAAGTGTTTATGAAAGTCTTGAGCGAAAGCAGCAACCAAACCAATGGCAGTTGTCAAACAAGTTAGGGTGATCAAAGCGGCCAAAATTGATTGACCAACAACGCCTAAGTAATGATTAACAATTTGATCAAAAGCCACGCCCCCATTTGCGCTGAGCTTGAATTTTCCAAGTGACATTGCTCCTAATAAAATTAAGGCAACATAGATGATCGCTTCAAAGCCCATTGAGAACAAGCCAGCTCTGGCAGTGACCATCGCGATACCGTTCGCGTTTTTCTTGCCCATATATTTAATAGCCGTAACAACGGTGACACCAAATGCGAGACCGGCCAAGGCATCCATAGTATTGTAACCTTGTAAAAATCCATTTGTGAACGCGCCGGTTTTATAAGCAGCGGTAACGGATTGCGTAGCAGGGCTTCCCATGGGATTACTGAAGCCAAGGAAGAAAACAAAGGCTAATAAAAGTAGAAAAATCGGATTCAGTAGTTTACCAACATTAGAGACAATTTTGCTTTGTTCTACCGATAAGAAGAAGGCGAGTCCAAAGAACACTGCCGAAAAAATGACGAGTCCTAAAGTTTGAAAGTGGGCAGGAATGAGTGGAGCTACCCCAACTGTGTAAGAAACGGTGGCAGTCCGGGGTGTGCCAAACAGTGGGCCAATCGTCCCATGGATTAGGATCATGAAGATTAAAGCAAACCCAGCTCCAAGTGGTTTTCCGATATCATAAACGCCTTCCGAACGGGTAATGCTGATTGCCAAAACGGATAATAGCGGCAAAAGGACACCGGTTACCAGAAAACCCAAAGCGGCAGGTACCCAATGTGATCCTGCTAATTGTCCCAGGTGAAGGGGAAAAATTAAATTTCCGGCTCCAAAAAATAATGCAAATAACATCGAACTTACCACAACGTAATCCTTTTTAGTTAACTTTCTCTCTTCTAACATATAACCACTCCTCAATTTATTTAAAATTTAAAATGAGTTAACCATTAGAAAAGTCCATAAAAAAAGTCCCTGCTGGAATATAAATTCCAACAAGGACGTCTTAAACGCGTTACCACCTTTGTTTACAGGATCATCACTGATTCTGCCTTTTCGAGTACGGACCTGCAGATCGATACCCTAGCTCTATAATGGGAGCCCCCAGTGCCTACTCAAACTTCGTAAGCATCGCTCAAAGATGATAGCTTGAGAAATTCATTGACGTCCTTGCACCAAACGACGCTCGCTAAACAATGGCGATTTCTCTTACTTTTCTTTTCATAGCTTTTCTCATTTATTTATAATATGCTTTTAATCTACTCCGTCGACGAACTTTCGTCAAGTCTAAATTGAAAATTAATTGAAATAAATTGTAAAAAAAATAACCGCCAAATGGCAGTTGTTTTTAAAAATGGCAAAAAGCCTATTATTTAACTTTAGATGTATCAGCAATTTTTTCAGTCTTGCCTTTAGCGAAACGTTGGATAGCAACGATTCGTGCTTGACGACGGCGACGTTCACGCTTACCAGCAACTGGACGGCGTTTTGCAAATGAGTTATATGGTGATCGCATGATGTTCCTCCTAAAAAATAAGTTATTATCATTGTAATCTTAAACCACCCTAAAATGCAAATATATTTTAAATAAAAATAAACTAATACAGCGATGTAAGCTTTTATTAATCTCAGTTTCAACACTTGGTAATGTTGCTGACACATTTTTTGGGTAAGATAAATACAAGTTGAAAAAGCCAGAATTGAAAAGGAGGGCGACTTGTTATGAAAAAACATGAATACTTTATTAGTTGGATTGAAAAGCAGCTCAAAGGAAAGCAACCCAAACCTGTAAACTTTTTTACAACGTTCGGGCATTTAAATCGTATCATGAATTCAATTGAGGATGACAAAGGAGCGCTAAGTAATTACAACGAAGAAGAAATTAGAGTCGCTCGCGCCTTAATGCAAATGTCCAATGCTAAGTTTTTAGATGAAATTTCCAAATTAGATCACCAGACAGTGGAACTTTCTGGTGATGGCATTCAAGTTTTACGCTGGTTTAAAGATCGAGATTTAAACAATCAAGGAAATTTAGTGAGCAACCTTGGTTTCTTAACGGATGTCATTTATGATCAAACCAATGAGCAGGCCTGCTCTTGGGATCGACAGACCGTGCGAGTTGCAAGAATGGCTGCCCAGCTTAGCAATGATGAATTGATTACAATCTTGTTGAATTGGCAATTTAAACCAACTACGCAGCAGCCAGTCTCAAAATGGGGAGTCCAGTATCTGCGCAAAAATGAACTAACTAATTTTTATATTTAATTGTGAAAATGAATGTTAAGAGGATTTCTACATAATAGTAGGATCCTTTTTTTGTTTCAACTAGTTCCATTCCTGTCCCTGATAAACTAGTATATAATTAAAGAATCTTAGTAACGGTTAAAAGTGGGGAGGTTTGGCGTATGAAAGTTGATCGCATGCAGGCTTTTAGTGATGGGGTTTATGCAATTTTAATCACAATTTTGGTGTTGGACTTTAACGTTCCAGAATACCGTGCCGGTCATTTGTTAGCTGCATTAGTTAAACAGTGGCCCACGATGTTTGCTTATATCGTTTCATTTTTGTACATTGGCACAGTTTGGCTGTTTCATCATGATTTTTTTCAGACGTTAAAACTGACAAATACGAGTTTGAATGTCATTAATTTAGTGATGCTCTTTTCTGTGACCTTGATTGATTATCCAACGGCGTTAGTTGCTCACTCTCTAACTGTGGGCAACGTGGCCGATATGCGGGTGGCGTTTATCTACTATGACTTGGTGGCGTTATTTATCTCATTGACGTTTGCCTGGCTGTATACCTATGTTCGGCATCATTCAGAACTTACCAAAATGAAACAAGATCAACAACATTTTTATCAAGCAATTAAGTTTGATCCGATTAGAAGTGTTTCAATATACGGCCTGGCAATTCTGGCAACCTTTTTTTCGATTTGGCTAGGAACATTTTTATTACTGGCAGGAATCGTGTATCATTTTGTGGCGTACTTACGTCTAAGCAAGTCGATGCGCCATGTTCTCAAGGCTTCAAAATAATGGAGAGTTTATTATGATTATGACAATGCAAAACGCAACTTCAGAGCGATTGAAAATTAAGGCCTTTTTGGTTTCCAAGGGGTTTAGTCATCGACTGATTAGTTCCATTAAGAAATCAGGAATGTTGAGGATTGATGGGCAGAAGAAGACAACGGCAGATTTTATTGAATCTGGTGACATTTTGAATTTGCGATTGCCTAAAGAAAAATCAGATCCCAATGTGCCGTTTAGTTTTGAACCTTTGACCGTAGTTTTCGAAGATGCTAATTGGCTGGTGATTGATAAACCCGCTGGTCTGCCGTCGGTGCCCGGTCCCAGTAACCGGGATGACACGGTCGTTAATCGGGTGAAGGGCCATTTGAAAAATCAAGGGAGTCAAGATTTGGTTCCCCATGTGATTACACGGTTGGATCGGTTCACAAGTGGCGTGATGCTAATTGCGAAAAATCGGTTGGCAGCTAGCGTTTTATCGCCACAAATCGAGCAGCACACGATTCAAAAAAAGTATCGGGCGTTTGTTTCGGGAAGATTGACTGAAAAACAAGGGCTGATTGATAAACCAATTGCTAAAACGGCTGACGGGATTCATCGCGAAATTTCGGAAGATGGGCAACAAGCGCAAACGCGTTTTCAGGTGATTCATCAGTATGAAAACTTTGCTGAAGTAGAAGCAGAGCTGTTAACTGGCCGAACGCATCAAATTCGTGTTCATTTTACCATTTTGGGTCATCCACTGTTAGGTGACAAACTATACGGGGGTCCGCTAGATATGGGCATCACTCGCCAGGCTCTGCATGCTGAATCTCTGACATTTACGGATCCGTTAACTGATCGAGAACAGACGTTTAAAGTGAAACTTCCGGAAGATATGGAGCAATTAAAACATGTTTAAAAATGAAGGTAAATCAGGAAAGATCGTAGCTCAAAAACAAGTATATGAGGGGCCAATTTTTCAATTAGATAAACAAAAAATTGAAACGCCAGATGGTTTGGTGGTAAACAGAGATGTGATTGTGCATCAACCGGCAGTTACGATTTTGGCATTTACACCGGATCAGCATGTTTTGTTAAATACAGAATATCGTGTAGGAATTAATGCAGAAAGCTTGTCTTTACCAGCAGGATTAATTAATCCAAACGAAACGGCGGAAGATGCAGCTAAACGGGAATTATTAGAAGAAACGGGCTATCAAGCAACCCAAGTGCGAGAGCTGACGACAATTACGGCTTCAGAAGGTTTTTCAACAGAGAAGGTTGTATTAATTGTGGCTCAGATTGATCCAGCTAAAAAGATTGCGCAACATTTTGATGCGGATGAGTTTGTGAATAGCCAACTGATTCGTTATGATCATTTAAAACGGTTGATCAAGCAGGGCCGAATTCGTTCAGCACAGGCAATTGCTGCGGTAGGTTATTATGAGATGTTTGGTAAATAGTGGCATGCAACCAGTTTAGAATATTTACTAAAGATTGAAAATATAGAAGTAGTTCTAGTAACTGTTATTAAACATTTTAGCCCACCGAAATTAGATTACTTGCCGTTCTCCGGCTTACTTGGCCTGGAACGAGGTGCGAATTTTTGCGGCTATTTTTGCTACAAGAATCGACAGCGTATGAATCAGTCTGGAAGCAAATGGGCTCAGTAGTGTTATTTATCTTAGCGATTTTTGCTTAGATAAAGGCCGAGCTTAGAGATGTGAATTTCAGCTCTAAGTCGTGCCCACTACGTTCCAGCCCAAATTTGCTGGAAGACGGAATTTAAACTGTTAATCTTTTTTACCAGTTAATTAGATGAATTTTTATACTTTCAAACTTTAGATACTTATCTTTTTGTAAACTTATACTTGCATTGGAACAGACAGCTTTACTTTTTTATCGGCATACCGTAATCTAGTAAATAGATTAAAGGAGGATTTTTGTGATAATTATACGTGAAGCTGATAAAGATGATGCCGGTCAGATAGCGCCATTAATTAATATTATTTATGATGAGATGGAGCTTGATGAATTGGATGATGTTCCTGACCCTGTTTGGATGCGCGTGTTACAACGAGCTTACCAAACGGATGCTTACACTGGTGAAAAGGCCACAACGATTGTGGCAGAAGAAACGACCACAGGCAAAGTGGTTGGGGTAGCGTTTGGTTACCCAGACCAGTATGAAGAAGATTTGGATGCAATTATTGATCGAATCACGCTTAAAGCAAATATTTTTGATGGGGATGTTTTGGATCCTGATTTAGAAGCATTTAAAGATGAATGGTATCTTGATTCCATTGCTGTTGACCCTGAGTATCAAGGCCAAGGCATTGGCGGAAGATTGCTAAAAGCATTGCCTGATTTTGTTCGTCAGGATGGCGATACCATTATTGGCTTGAACGTGGATCTTGCAAACCCCGCTGCCGAGCGTCTGTATGCGCGTCATGGATTTAAAAAAGTGGGCACCAAAAAGATTGGCGATCATATGTATGATCATATGCAAAAACCAATTGTAACAACCGAACCAGTTTACGCTTAGGTTCTTAAATATAAAAAATAGGAGTCGAATTCAGATGAATGTCTGGATTCGGCTTTTTTCTAATCGTTGCGGTATCTTTTACCTTTGTTTTATTATAAAATCAATGTAATCAAGAAAAATAGAAAGTAATGGGGTAATTAAAATGAGTAATGAGGATGAAGATTTCCAAGATGTAGAATTATCATTAGGTGATAAAAAGTTTGAACAAATGCTGTTGGTTTTAAATCACGGAATTACAAAAGATAATGCCAGTCAATACAATTTCAACGGTAATGAAATGCAAGAAGTTGGCGAAAATGTTTGGGCTGTACCTGCATATTTGGCAGACGGTTTTTCACTGTTCTTCTTATATACACAAATTGATACCAAGGATTGGGTCGTTGCCTTTACAGAAGGAAAAATGGGTAAAGAGCAGTTCGAACTTGGAATTCCAATGACGACTGGAAAAGGTTTGAACGTTTTATCTGAAAAAGATATGGAACGCGCACAAATGGTAACTGGCTTTGTGAATGATATTTCCAAAGCTGGCGAAGGTGAGTGGCGCATGATTAACGATCCAGATTCAGACGAGGAGCCAAAGAAGGACTAAGTTTGAGGCAATAACATGACACAAAAAATTATTCGATATGGCATTATGGGGGCCGCCTCCATTGTTCCCCGAATTATTGCAGGAATTCGTGAGTCTTTTAATAGTGAAGTGGTGGCAATTGCAGCACGTAAACTAGAAAAGGCCGAAGTGGTTGCAAGTCAGTTTAACATTTCAAAAGCCTATGGGAGTTATCAAGAACTTTGTAAGGATCCTGATATTGACGTGATTTACATTCCACTTTGGAATGCCGGTCACTATGATGGCGCCAAACTGGCCTTGAACAATCATAAAAATGTTCTTTTGGAAAAGCCATTTACTTTAAAACTCGCGCAAGCACAAGAGCTATTTGCATTGGCTAAAAAGCAACATTGTTTCATCATGGAAGCTCAAAAGGCGGCCTTTTTACCAATTACCGATCAGGTTCGACAGCAGCTCGTAACTAAACATGCGATTGGAGATATTCAAGGGGTCACGATTCAAGAATCACATCCAGGCATTGAAAAAATTCCCTGGTTCCATGATGTGTCTGTAGGTGGTGGTGCTTTTTATGGCAGTGCTTCATATTCTGCAGAGTACCTTCAACTGGTTTTGGAAAGCGATATTACAGCTTATCAGGGTCAAATTAGTAAAGTTGGGTCGCAGGCGGATGACCAAGTCCAAGTAAACTTTAGATTGAGTTCGGGAGTTCTGGCGAGCGTTTATATAACGACAACGACTGATCAAGTGCCTAGTCAAATGACATTTTGGGGCACAACTGGATCATTAAAGGTTCCCAATTATTGGAAAACAGATCATTATGAATTGACAGTTGGCGATAAAACGCAGAAGTTTGCGCACCCCCAGGCGAGTGAATTTGTGTATGAATTTAATCATGTTTCTGAACAAATTTTAAACGGTAAACAATTAAGTCCGATTATGAAACCGGCTATTACACTGCAAACAACCAAGATTATTGAAGATTTGTATCACAGCTGGTATGCAGAAGATTAAGATAGTTGATATTTTATGTCTTTTTGCTTGTGACTTAGTTTCAAAGATGCTACTCTTTGTTTGGGGTAGGGTTCGATCTTCGTACCAAGTAATACCTGCAAATATCGGCCGATTTTTTGGATGGACCGATGCTTATCATGTTGCAACGTTTTTAAGAAGAAAGTTTTGTGAAAGATTTTTTAATTAGATGCGTACAAATACGCTTGACTACTCTTCCTACTGAATCCTAGGAAAGGTAAGGAATCGTAATTGAAACAATATGTACCTTGAAACTTTATGTTTTAGATTGGTACTTAGATCTATCCCCCAGGCACTTTTCAAGTTGAGCAGGTTCTTGAAAGGTGCTTTTTTGATGCCTTTTATTAGGCAATCGGGTGTCTGGAAAAGCGAGAAGCAATTTGTGACAGTGTGATATAATGAAAGATATGAAATTAACGATTAAATTCTAAAATGGGAGGCAACCAAGATGTTTGTTGTGAGTATTATTATCCTTCTGATTGCTGTTGCAATTGGGTTTGAAATTCGTAAAATTGAACATCAGCGACAGTTGAAAATAGCCCATGAACAAGCACAACAGACGCTTGCCAAGGCTGAGGCAGAAGGGAAAGCTGCCGCCCAAAAAGAACATAAAAAAGGACGTGCTGAAACTTTAGCTTACCAAGAGTCAATTGATCAAGAGATCACAACTGATGTGAAAGATAATGAGCGTAAGGCAACCTGGTTGGATCAACGTGATCAAGTTTTGAAAGAAAAAGAGGATCTTTTAAACCGGCGTTCTGATAACTTTAAGAGCAAACAAGACGCTTTAAAAGATGATAAGTCAGCACTAAAAGAAATAAAACAACAGGCAGAAGGCTTAATCGGCAAACGGGAAGAAACCTTAGAAGAAACGGCCGAAATGAGCAAAGCTAAGGCAAAAGATTACGTTTTAGATCAAACTTCTCGGGACTTAAAAGAAGAAGAAAAACGAGTTGTTCGAAACACAGAAACTGAATATAAGAGCAGTAGCGAAAAGGAAGCCAAAAATCTAATTTCTCACGCCATTGAGCACAGTGGGATTCGGTCCCATGTTTATTCATCTAACCGAACCATGGAAGTGCCTAACAATGAGGCGCTTGGTAAAATTATCGGGAATTCTGGTCAAAATGTCCGGGCCTTAGAGGCTTTGACAGGGATTGATATTAATATTGATGATCAAAAACGGATGATTACCTTGAATGGGTATGATCCCATGCGTCGTGAAATTGCCAAACGCGCAATGACGCAGATTGTTCAAGTAAATCGGATTAATCCGGACATTGTTGAACAAATTGTAAATCAAACTGTGAAATCAGTGGATGAACTCATTCGTGGGTTCGGTGAGCAAGCAATTAATGAGTTGAATATTAAAAATATGCATCCCGATTTAATCAAGTTGATTGGGAGAATGCATTTTCGGACCAGTTATGGCCAGAATATTTTGGATCACTCGATCGAAGCAGCCAATCTAGCAGGTGTGTTTGCGGCTGAACTTGGCGAGGATGTAAACCTAGCGAAACGGGCGGGGCTCTTGCATGATATTGGAAAAGCAATTGACCGTGATGTTGAGGCTACCCATGTGGAATTAGGTGTAGAGCTTGCAACTAAATACCATGAAGATCCGGTTGTGATTAATGCAATTGCTTCTCATCATGGGGATGTAGAAGCTAAATATGTTATTTCTGATCTAGTGGCTGCTGCCGATGCCATTTCTGGTGCGCGCCAGGGTGCTCGTAGTGAATCTGCTGCAGACTATCTACAAAGAATTTCTAGTTTAGAGGGAATTGCCAACCAATATCCTGGAGTTCAGGAAAGCTACGCCATTCAGGCGGGCCGTGAACTTCGAGTAATTGTTAAGCCTAACCAAACTTCCGATAAGAGTATTGAGAAGCTGGCTGGCAATGTTAAAGATCAAATTGAGCAAGAAGTTACCTACCCTGGTCAGGTGAAGGTGACAGTTGTTCGTAAATTACAAGTGGTTGAGTACGCGGGGTAAACATGGAAAAAATAACTGAAAAAGAACAAGAGATTCTTAAGACAGTCGATAAGTTTGTGTATTCAAAGCTAAGTGATGACAAAACGGGACATGACTATGCTCACATTCAACGGGTTGTAAAAATGGCCCAGCGCTTGGCTCAAGGCAGTGCACAAGGGCGTCTTTTTGTCGTTCTGGTAAGTGCGGAGTTGCATGATGTAATTGATGAAAAAATTGTAGCAGATCAAACCAAGGCAGAAAACGAAGTCAGGTCATTTTTAGAAGCCCATCAGGTTTTCCAAGCTGATATTGACGCAATCTTTGCAATCATTACACACATGTCATTTTCGAAGAATCTTGAACATCATTACCAATTAACCCTTGAAGGGCAGATTGTTCAGGATGCGGATCGTCTGGATGCGATTGGTGCAATTGGGATTGGCCGGGCTTTTTATTATGGCGGGGCCCATGGCCATATCATGTATGATCCGAAGATTGCTCCCCGGCAAAAAATGACTCACGATGAATATCGTCAGAATGAAACGGTGATTAACCACTTTTATGAAAAGCTTTTAAAGCTTGCAGATTTAATGAATACCAGCGCTGCTAAACAAGCTGCGCAACATCGAACAGCGGTATTAGAAGATTTTCTACAAGAATTTAAAGCTGAATGGAATCAAAATAAATAATTGGAGCGACTCATGTTAAAAAATCAAAACTCAATTTCTGCTAAATATGCCTGGACTTCGGGCTTTCTTTTTGCTTTATTACTAGCGGCTGTAAAAGCCAACTCTGCTTTGCTTTTGCGATTCGATACAGGAATCATTAGTATTGTTCAAAACAGCATGCCTACGTTCGTAACTGACATCATGAAGGCCGTTACGACGATTGCGGAACCAAAATTTGCAATTGTCTATGCCGTTATTATTGCTGCCGTCTTATGGTTCATGCGGCTGCGGGTTGATGCAATCTGGACGTTAGCTACCCTGGGTGGTGGCGATGTGGTGGCTTATATCTTCAAAGAAATTGCCCAACGGCCCCGGCCAAGATGGAATCAAGTAATTTCTGAAACGGGATTTAGTTTTCCAAGTGGGCATACATTTGGCGCTGTGCTAATCGTCTTTTTCTTGGTTTGGTTCTTTGTGAGCCAAATCAATTCACAAACGGTGCAAAAGGTTTGTCAGATTGTATTGATCATTTGGGTTGTGTTAGTTATGTACTCCAGAGTTTACCTTGGTGCCCATTATCCTTCCGATGTCTTTGCGGCGTTCTTCTTAGCCGTTGCATGGTTGGCAATCGCCCGTTGGTTGTATAATAAGTTTTACGATTTGGTCGCAAGATATGTAGAGACTGACGCGCAAGGTCGGCATAGTCGCCATTAAAATAATTTAAGACTAAAAAAGGCTTCAAACGATTTTCTTCGTTTGAAGCCTTTTTAATACTAATAAGTACCTTTGATTACAAAGTAGGATCCGCGAATCGTTCCAGCTAAACGCGATTTTTGATGGGCAAATTTAAATTTGTCTTCAAATTCTTTAGGAATAGCCATTCCGTCCGAGAGTTTAAACCCAACGGCGCGCTTACCAGCTGGATCTAAACTATACATCACATTGACCGCAAGACCGTTTTCGTAAAAAATATAGGCCATTTTGATGTTATCGACTTCAAAAGTTGTGGTTTCCAATGGTTTATCCGCAAACTTCATGTCTTTTTCTAAAAGAATTTTTTCTATCCAGGCAACGGTTTCGGGATCCCCGTCGGCAGGAACGGTGGTAAAAATATGTTTATATTTGTTCCAGTAATAGCGAGCTTCGTTTGCGCGTAAGCCAGCCAGAGCTTTTGCAACTGGTGAGCTTTCGAGTCCCACTGTTGAAACAGTTTTGAAATCGACTTGATAGGTCATTTAAAAATTCCTCGTTTCGTATTTGTAATATCGTAAGTATAGAATTTCAGCGGGTTGGGGTCAATTAATAGTGGATGATAAATTACAAAATAGGGGATTTTTATGTAAAAAACATTGTTATAGTTCGTTTCATCTTAAAAAACCAACGCGATGAGATCAGTTTGTGGTAGAATTTAAGTTATCAAAAGTTTTGCAGGAGGCGAGATTTTGGCATTTAATTTAACGTTACTTTCAACAAGTGGTGTTCACGGCTTCGTGTACCCAACTAATTTTGTGAAACGCCATTCCAATTTGCCGTTTGGTCTTTTAAAAGCGGCGAGTATTATTGAAAATGAACGCAAAAAAACAACAGATCCCGTTTTAACTATTGATGCGGGAGATGTTTTAGAAGGGTCACCGTTAACCGAATATTTGGCTAAATTTAGTAATCCGTCCGCACCGCAACGCCTGCTTAAAGCGTACAATGCGATTGGGTATGATATTGGGGTATTAGGTAATCACGAGTTCAATTATGGAATGAGTTATCTAAACGCTGCTATTCGAAGTACAGATTATCCGATGCTATCAGCCAATATTTTAAATGACAATGATGAACCAATTGGTGATGGCGCTTATCGAATTTTAAAAATTCATGGAGTTCGGATCGCCATTTTGGGGTTAACAACGGCTTACATTCCTTTCTGGGAAGATCCAGTACATATTAAGGGACTTAAATTCAACAGGGTACTTGATACTGCTAAACGTTATGTTCCGTGGCTAAGAAAACGTGCCGATGTTGTGATTGTTGTTTATCATGGCGGTTTTGAACGCGATTTGAAATCGGGGATAGAAACCGAATCGCTTCGTGGCGAGAACGTTGGCTATGAACTTCTGAAAACGGTGAAAGGCATTGATGCTTTAATTTCTGCCCATCAACATCGATTAATTGCAACTAAATTATTTGGTGTGCCGATTGTGCAAGCCGGTCATCGCGGAGCAGCGGTTGGCAAAATCGTTTTAAAAATTGATCCAAGTCGTCCCCACATGGTGGTGGATGCTACGGCTGAATTATGTTCGGCTGCAAAAGCACCAGTACATAAAAAGTTAAGGGCCATTATGTCAGATGTTGAAACTGACACGCAGACTTGGTTGGATCAACCACTGGGTCAAGTTCATGGAGATATGAGAATTAACAATCCCTTTCGGGCGCGCGTTGAAGAGTCGGCATTTATTGAGTTTATTCAAAAAGTTCAAATGGCAGCTACAGGAACTTCCATTTCGGCGACGGCCTTGTTCAATGATGAGGCAACCGGATTTGGTAGCCAAATTACGATGCGTGAAGTGGTTACAAATTATATTTATCCTAACTCACTAGCAGTGCTGCGAGTTTCCGGAGCAGATCTGCGGGCGGCATTGGAAGTGAGCGCCAAGTATTTCACGTTGGATGGCCATAATCAATTGATGGTAAATCCAAAGTATCTATCGCCCAAAAAACGTCATTATAATTATGATATGTATGAAGGCATTGACTACACATTAGATATCTCCAAACCAATTGGTAAACGGGTTACCCAATTAAGCTGTAAGGGGCATACCATTGAAGCCAATGACCCATTTGAAATTGTTTTGAATAAGTATCGGGCTGTTGGTGGTGGTCATTATCCTATGTTTTCCGAGTCAAAAATTATTCGCGAAAATACGGAAGCCATGTCAGAATTAATTGCCGATTATCTTCAGCAGCATCCGATCATTGAAGCTACCGTTAATAATAATTTTAAGGTTATAAAATAAGACCAACGATTAAAATTCGGGGTCTCTGTCAAATCGTATTGGTGGAGATTTTGAACGGCACATTCACTTCGGTGAATGTGCTTTTTGTTTACTCATGAATTAAACTAATCCGGATAAAGAAGTTGTCAATATTTCGAAAACCAAAACAGTTACGTTTTAATGCCTTGATTTTACGATTAAGTCCTTCAATTGGACCGTTGGAAAATGGATAACGACAACTGTTTAGAAGGGCTGAACCATTTTTGATAAACGTGTTGATCGTTATGTCCATTTGATTACTAGTGGGTTGGTAGTTAGTAAGTAAGGATTGGAACGCATTAGCATCCTTTTGGTGTATGACACTTAAGATACCTTGATAGGTTTGATACACAGATCTAAATCTGGGAAAAGCGTCTAGAGCTAAATCAATGGCGTTTTGTTGCGTCATATACTCGTTAATTCCGCGTAAATAAACAGCCTTAGAATCATTAACTTTTATTTCATCAAGATGAAATAAACGCCATTGAGATTTTAAAATATGATAAATTCGTGAATGCTTATCTTGGATAGTACGAATGGTCTGCGTGCGTTCATTATCTAAGGCACGCCCAGCCAGTTGAATAATATGGAAACGATCGATAATCGTGGCCGCATTAGGAAATAAGCGATGAATGAAGCTGCCATATTCAGCATTCATGTCAATCGTCACTGATTGAACTTGGGCACGTTCTTGAACCGAAAAACGAGCTTCAAAGTAGTCAATGATATCTTTACTTAGCCGATCTTTTAAAGTAACAATTCGGCGATGACTAACGGCATCGCAACAATTAAAGGACATCCAGTGATTACAGGAACGAAATTCATCAAAGCAAAGATTCTCTGGGAGATGTTTAACACGATAGGCTAAGTGAATATTGGCATTTAGGATTCGTTGAACACTGCTTGGCGAAATTCCACAAAGTTTAGCAATTTCTTTACTCGTCAACATATCGCGTGCCAAAACGATCACTTGATGTTTGATATTATGTGTGAAAGTTTCGTTACGATTAACCAACTTAGTTTTAGCACCACAGGTTTTTGAACAATCTTTACATTGGTATCTTTGACGTTTTAAATGCATTTCGTAACGACCACCGGATAAGGTTCCTAAACGCAGGTGACTCATGTGAGTTCCGTTTTTAATTAAGCTTTTATGGCCACAATGTGGGCACTTTAAAAGTTGATAAGACAAAGTTGCATGGACGACATGAATACGTTGGTTTGTGGAACACCGTTCTTTAGAAATACCAGTGACAATTAAGTTTGGGTCTGTTATTTCGAATAAGCATAAGATAGAATTAGTTAGGGACATCTGAATTTCCTCTTTTCGATTTGTTTTGGCGATTAAATCGTAGCACAAAGAGGACAGATGTCCTTTTTTATTTTTCTGATTTTCAAAACAGACAAAAAACCGGTATTAGTTATTCACCAATACCAGAAAGTGCAGACCCAAAATTCGGAGGCCTTATTTTTGTATAATGAACGGGACTTGCTTACTCACCTATTTTGGTTGATAATTATGGCTGAAGGGGAGTTTTACGATGCATGATAATTCAAATATGAGCGGGATACGATTCCTACTTGTTACAATTTTGAATGCTTTGATCACAGTGGTTGAGTTAATAGGAGGGATGCTTTCTGGTAGTTTAGCACTTCTTTCTGATGCCTTTCATAATCTCGGCGATTCTGCATCAGTTGTTTTGGCGTATGTAGCGAGTCGAATCGGGCTCAAGAATTCAAATGATTCAAAAACATTTGGATATCGAAGAGCCGAAATCATTTCAGCATTTATCAATTCAATATTTTTAATTTTAGTATCCGTAGTTTTAATGGGGGAAAGTGTCCGCCGTCTGTTTCACCCAGAGGCAGTGAATGGTGGCATTATGCTGATTGTGGCCATCATTGGGACAATTGCAAATTTTGGGTCGGCTTTGTTGTTAAGCAAAGGGGCAAAGGATAATCTAAACATAAAAGCGACGTATCTTCATATTCTGAGTGATGCGTTGTCGTCTTTTGAAATTATCATTGGTGCCATTATCATTCAAATTTGGAAGATTGACCTTGTAGATCCAATTGTGACGATTTTAGTTTCGCTTTATATTTTATGGGAAACATGGCCTGTGTTAAAAGAATCAATTAATATTCTGATGCAGGCGGCTCCAAATCTTGATTTTGAGGCAATGAAACGTGATATGTTAAAAGAGCCTGGAGTGGTCAATGTCCATCATATTCACGCTTGGCAAATTGATGAAAATCGGATTATGTTTTCTGCACATATTAATTTAAACGATCAATTATTAAGTGATGTGGAGCCTGTTTACCGTGATTTAGAGAATTTATTGCAAAAAAAATATCACGTGGATCACGTGACTTTACAGGCTGAAGTTTTTCGTGGAAAAAGTAATGAGCTATTTACGCGCGACCGGCATGATATTTAATGGATGTTGCTGACTAGCTTTCTACCACAAGATGTTTGTGATGAGAAATTTCCCAGTCATTCCATGATATTTCTGGAGCACCATTAGGAGTGAAGCTTTGGCCAAGGTGCGCGATTACTTGAATGTAATCTGCCCGGGAAGCTTCAATACTGATGGATAGCAGTTCCTCTTTGGTTAGGTAACGATTCCGCGCAATGAAGGCGTTGATGTCACTCAAATAACCAGCGGGAACATATGAAGAAATAATCTCAAGGTTTTCTGACTTGTAAAGTTTGATATAGAACTTTGCAAACGTGGTAACGGCTTTGAGTTGATTTGGTGCAGTTAGTTCTGTGATTGATACTGAATTACTCATAATAGACCTTCCTTAGATAATTGTTTACAAATTAAGTATAGACCTTTATCATAAAAAGTGTAAAATAAAAGTTCGGGATACCTTAATTGCAATTCCGAGCAAGATGAGTTATAAAAGTAGTATTAATAATAATGAGGTGAATGAAGTGACCCCGATGAAGGAAGACTATCTCAAGATCATTTTTGAGTTAGGTGGAAAATCTAAGAAAATATCAAATAAACAAATTGCAATGGGATTAAACATTGCAGCCGGATCAGTTACTGAAATGGTAACCAAGCTAGTAGAAGAGGGGCTTGCGAAACATACCCCGTATGCGGGAATCTCGCTTACTGAAGAAGGAATTCAAATTGCGGAAATCATGGTTCGTAAACATCGAATGTGGGAAACTTTCTTAGTTGAAAAACTAAACTACAAGTTATCCGAAGTGGATAGTGACGCGGAAGTTTTGGAGCATGTAACCAGTGACCACTTATTAGATTCGCTTGATAAGTTTCTTGGTTATCCAACGCATTGTCCCCATGGTGGCGTGATTCCAGATAAAGAAGGAAACTATCAAGAAGATAGTCATACGCTCTTAGCTGATGTCAAAGAGGGAGCAACGGTTAAAGTGGATCGATTTATTGATAACCACGAACTGTTAAATTATTTAGATGAGATTGATTTAGATATTGGTGATCGCATTCACGTTGTGCATCATGCCCCATTTGAGGGACCAACAACAGTTAAGTTGTTGGATAATGAATCGCCCACAGATGAACGGCAAATTAGTTATAAGGCTGCTCACTATGTTTTTGTTCAAGAAGATTAAGTTTATTTAATCATTTTTGAATCGGTAATTAAAAATTTAAGTTTTAATTTTAAATTTACTAGCTTTTTTAAAAAATATATGCTACAATTAGTTTGTATTTTGGTTAGGTAATTTTGGTAAGATTGTTTCATAAAGAAATATCCCCAATTTGCACCGGATCAAGTATTAAAATATTTAGTGCAAAAAGCACTCAGGAGGATTTTCTATTATGGAACATGGTACAGTTAAATGGTTTAACGCAGACAAAGGTTTTGGTTTTATTACTCGCGAAAACGGTAGCGATGTATTCGTACATTTCTCAGCTATCCAAGGCGACGGCTTTAAAACTCTTGAAGAAGGCCAAGCAGTTACTTTCGATGTAGAAGAAAGCGACCGTGGACCACAAGCAGTTAACGTAAACAAAGACTAATTTAAAATTAGAATTTATCAAGTCAGGGATTTTGTCCCTGGCTTTTTTTGTGTCCAAATTTAACTTGGAGGGGCCAATGAGAGTTGATCTCAAATTAATAGTCGTTTTGTCTGCAGTGCTATGGCATAATAGATCTTGATTAATTAATGGGGTGATAGTTGTGGATAAAGCGGACTTGGTAGTGGATACCTGCTTGTTAGCGGGACGAATTATGATTGAGAGTGGTTCAGAAATGGCCCGTGCGGAAGATACAATCATGCGGATTGCAACAAATTCAGGGTTCCCGAACGCACAAGTTTTTTCAACGGTTACCGGAATTATTATGTCGATTCCAGATAAAAAGAATGCCCAGGTTACCAGTGTGAGTCGGCGAAACATCGATTTGGAAAAAGTGAGTTGGGTAAACCGGTTATCACGGAACTACGCGGATCACAAAATCACATTGGAAGAATTTTTTGGGCAGCTTCAAACGCTTGATAATGCTGTGCCTTATTTTCCATTTTGGTTACAAGTGATCGGAGCTGCACTTGTCAGTGGCCCATTAATGGCGATCTTCTGTAACAATTTTTATGACATTGGTTTAACGTCAGTGATTGGTGCAATTGGATTTGCGATTTACTACATAATCAACAAATATCTGAATATTAAATTTATTAGTGAGTTTTTTGCATCCCTTCTAATTGGCATTTTAGCGGTACTGACGGTGCGACTTGGAATGGGACATTCTGTGGATGATATTATTATTGGCTCAGTGATGCCTTTAGTTCCCGGAGTTCCGCTAACCAATGCCGTTCGTGACATTTTGAATGGCCATTTTGTAAGTGGACCGGCGCGCGGAATCGAAGCGTTATTGACTGCTGCTGCAATTGGATTTGGGATTGCGTTCGTCTTTCGATTCTTTTAAGGTGGGAATTCAAATGATTATGATTATTAAAATATTTTTTGCTTTTATCGCCACAATCGGGTTTGGCATTATCATCAATATTCCTCATCGCGCGTTAGTGGTTGCAGGTTTGATCGGAGTAGTTGCCTGGTTGATTTATTGGGGATTATTCAGTTTGGACCTGGGGTTAGCTTTAAGCAATTTAGTGGCGGCTGTGGCAATTGGCATCTTAAGTGATGTGTCTGCAAGAAAAATGAAAATGCCTATGTTAATTTTTAATATTCCTAGTTTGGTTCCTTTAGTCCCAGAAGGGCAGGCCTATCAAATGATCCGGACGCTGGCATTGGGCGAAACTGCGCAAGGGGTGCATTTCTTAACACAGGTGATCGAAATTACGGGTTCAATCGCGATTGGATTTTTGATTGCCGAACTATTAAATAAATTGTGGAAAAACCTTAAAGTTCAAAGAACTGTGAACTGAATGTTACAGAATTGTAAAAATATCGATATCACACTGATTCGTCAAGATGTTAGTGTTAGTGTAAGGTTTTCCTAGATGGTCAATAAAATTCTAGGAATATTCATTTTGAGTTGAATATATAGAAAAAGACCTGTAGCCTTTTAATCGACGAAGATTAAAGGAAAGGATACAGGTCTTTCATGTATATTTTAGCAGATTTTATTGAATCATTGGGAAATTTAGACAGTTTATTTGATTTAGAGGAGCAGGTAATTCTTCATCTTAGGAAGTCATTCCAGCTGGTTGTAGCTGAATATCTGAGGCAATTAGATGAAACACTCGTTCCATCAATTCCGGCAGAAAATACATTCATTAATCGACAGGCCAGAACAATTGAGTTTATGTTTGGCGCCGTGAATTTTGAAAGAAGATGTTATCTTCGACCCAATGGAAGTTATTACTTCCCGTTGGATGAACAACTTCAGTTGGAAGAAAGAAAAAGAATTTCACCTTATTTTAAAAGTGTCGTTGCCAAAATTGGGCAAACGACAACGATGAGAAATACGGCCGCAATGATCAATCTGGCAAGTCAGACGGATATTAGTGCCTGGTCAGTAGACCGAATTATCAGAGACATGGCAGATACCGTGAAGACAGAAGAAAAATCGTCCGAAGAGAAACTAGTTAAGAAACGAAAAGTTGAAAACTTAGTGGTTGAAGGCGATGCCTTTGAGATACACAAAATTAATCGACGAAGACAAGACGTCCACCATTACATTGTTTTTGAATCAGGATTAGATGGAACAAGATCAAACAAAGTTGAGTTTGTTGGTATCAATCAAAAAAAGGTTCAAAAACGAGTAACTGACTACATTGAGAAGTATTATAAAATCAGTGAAATGACCGTGTTTACAGCAAGTGATGGTGGCCAAGGGTATAACCCGAAAAGTATGCGAGAAATAGTTCCGAGTGCTCAAAGAGTTGAATTTACTATCGATCGGTATCACTTTGTCAAAAAGATTAAACAAACCTTTGGTTTATTTAATCCATTGGTTGATAAGGCCGTTAAGAGCGTTAGCCTGTATGATCAGAATCAGTTAAACGTTATTTTAGATACATTTGAGTCGCAAATTAAAACTGATAAGGAACTTGAGAGCCTAAGGGTCCTAAGACAATATTTGGCAAGAAATTGGCAGTTTATAAAGTCTCCACACGATCGTGGCTTCATGAGGGTCGGCAAATTGGGATCCGTTGAAAGCTCACACAGAGCGTACACGTATCGAATGAAAAAGCAAGGCAAAGTATGGTCCGAAAAGGGCCTTGAGGCTATGTTGAAATTAATTGAAGCTCGGGTAAACGGTAAGCTAGATAAATACTTACGTGGTGGTTTAAGAAAGTTACAAGAGCTAACGATTGAGATCGCTACGGAATCATTGAAGACGTTGAGTCCAGCTCAGCTGAGCAACAAGCACCATTCTAAGCATATTGGAGTTCTTTCAGGTAAAATACCAGTTGATGCCCCAACAAGTAGCCCTATCGGAGCAATGGCAAAAATATTTTCAAACTAATTATTGTGTATAAATATTTGGTTGATTATAAGGCACCTAGGAAAACTTGACACATACATGTTAGTATAAAAGTATACATATTTAGTTAATTGTGCATATGGGGAGATAACATTGGAGGAATTAGTTTGAAAGAGATAGAGATTCAGAAGCAAAGAATTATGACCATTTTTTTAGTAACGCTAACTTTATTTGTGAGCTTACTGATTGTTAAAACGCCAACGGTGAAAGCGGAGGCTGTTAATAGTTACATTAGTGCCAAGAAGATTAAGCCGGCCGGAATTACGACCTCAGTTTGGAATGGTTTTCCAAAGTATAAATATGATTGGGGTTACGGTAGACCAGAAGGCGTTGTGGTCCACGAAACGGCTAACGCAAGTTCCACAATCTATAACGAAATTGCTTATATGAAGGCTAATTATAATAATGCCTTTGTGCATAGTTTTGTTGATGCCGATCACATCATCAATATTGCGAATACCAATTATTTGGCTTGGGGAGTTGGGTATCCTGGAAATGGAAAGTTTGTTCAATTTGAGCAGATTGAAGTCCATTCTAAAAGTGCTTTTGCTCATGAAATTTCCAATGCAGCTTGGTATACAGCATACTTATTGAATAAATATAATTTAACTCCTAATGATGCTTGTTACGATGGTAAGGGCACCGTGTGGTCACATAAAGAGGTTGCTCAGCATTTTGGTGGCTCAAGCCATACGGATCCTTATGGGTATTATATAAATAACGGGAGAAAGTATTTTGGCCAGGGCTACACAATGGCTGAATTTTATCAGTTAACTAAAAAGTACTATGAAGAAATCCATTTTAAGAATGTGAAGTATACAAACGCTAAGTTAACAATGGATGTTAAATCGGCACCAGGCCATGATTTTTATAACCATGTCCCTGAAAGTAAATATACGGTAAAACGGCTTCACTATGGAAAAACTTACGCCGGAAAGACTATTCAGATCGATTGTACTGGTAAACGTGATGGTACCGGGACACTTTACTATCGTTGTTACTATAACGGTAAAGAAATTGGCTGGATATATGGCGGTGGTTTAGCCAAACATGTTAGTTATTCCGCAACTAATCAAACTATGGATGTGAAAGTTGCAGCGTCTAACGA
This sequence comes from Pediococcus damnosus, assembly GCF_001611155.1. NCBI lineage: Bacteria > Bacillati > Bacillota > Bacilli > Lactobacillales > Lactobacillaceae > Pediococcus > Pediococcus damnosus. The sequence goes on along the minus strand of NZ_CP012294.1, from coordinate 313,103 downwards.
CTTTTATAACCACGTCACAAGCAGCATGTATACTAATAAACGTTTGCATTATGGAAAAACGTATGCAGGTAAGACCGTTACCATTGATAATGTGGCTTATCGAGATGGGACCAAGACGCCATACTATCGTTGCTATTACCAAGGTAAACGAATTGGTTGGATATATGGTGGTGGTTTGGCAGTTCATGTGACGTATAAATCCATTAATACCAAACAAACCATGACAGTCAAAGCTGCGCCAGGACCGCATGACTTCTTGAATCATGTGACTGGAAGTAAATATACGGTAAAACGACTGAATTACAGTAAAGATTATGCTGGGAAGCAAGTTACCGTAGATAATGTTGCCTATCGGACAGATTACAAAACACCATGTTACCGTTGTTACTACAATGGTAAAGAGATTGGTTGGATCTTTGGCAGTGCTTTGAATTAAATGAAAATAATAATTTAGAATAATGAAAATGGCTCAACCACGTGAATAAATTACGTGGTTGAGCCATTTTTTGTTGATGTTCATTTTGATAGTTACCTTAATATCCAGGGGTGCCTGTTCCGGATTGTTGTGAGGATTGGGTATTATCATTTGTGTAGCTATTGGTATCGGCACTAGTTCCGGTGGTTACGCTATCTAAATTTGTCGTTCCAGTTGATTTATGACTAAGGTCTAAGCCGTTACGAATAAAGTTTGTTACCCGTTGCATTTCAGTTTGATCAGCGACTTCATAATCCTGCCCGTTAATCAATTGCGTGGTGCCTTGCAGGTGCGTAGATTTAAGATGATGCGTAGATACCCGATATTTAGCGGATAGCGCCACAATCTCGTGAAAACTTAAATCAGTTTGAGTTTGTTTTTTTAGAGAATCCATGAAACTTTGACTGAGCAAAGTGGTTATAGAATCACTCTTACGAACAATGGCCATTAGCACTTGCCGTTGGCGAACCTGACGTCCGTAATCACCCTTTGGATCTTCATCACGCATTCGTGAATAATCTAAAGCTGCTTTTCCACCTAAGTGAATCTTCTTGCCCTTAGTGACATCAGCTGCCCCATATTTAAAACTAAGGGTAGGAGTGATGGTAACACCACCAACGCCATTGACAATTTTTTCTAAGCCACCCATATTAACAAGGCCATAGAAATCAATGGGGACATCTAATAATTGCTGAATTGATTTGATACTGGTTCCGGCGCCGCCAAATGAATAGGCCGAGTTAAGCTTTGAGGGTGCGTACTGTGTGTATCCTGGAATGGAAATGGCCGTATCTCGTGGCACACTAGTCAAAGTCATACTTTTCTTTTTAGGATTCAAAGTGGCAATAATGATGGTATCCGTTCGACCCCTAAAATTACGACCCAGGGCACCAGTATCAGTGCCTAAGAGCAGAATTGAAACGGGTTTATTTTGTTTAATGACATCCGAAACATCGCGTGCTTTTTGAATATCCGCACTGTTGAAAACGGAATTCGCGGCTTTTTTTGCAGCATACCATTTGTAGGCTGCAAAGACGCCGAGTGCTACCACAATAAGACAAATGATTGTAAAAATGAGACGTCTTCGCCGAGAACGGCGTGGACGGTTAGGCCGTTTGTTCTGGTTACCATTCTCCGATTCTTTATGCATTTCGGTTCGGGTTGGCGGAACGTTAAAGTGGTTGTGCAGCTCGGATCTTTTGGGTGTTTGGTCCTCATTCATTGATTTGCCTCCTGAAGCAATATAAAATAAAAGTCGATATCTACTTTAGCATAACCGATTAAGTAGCCATTAAATTGGATTTTATCTTGATTTAATCTTTTTTTAAACATCAAAATTATATCACATTTATAGGGCATTACGAAAACGCAAACAAAATTAAAGTTGTTTGACACGATTAGTTTTGATTAAAATTGCCTATCTAAGCAAGAAATCTGTTATCCTTTAATTAGATAAGCATTCGTTGGATCGGATGGTGGAGAGACCTGTGGATAAAAAAATTAAAACGCCGAGACTGAATTTACGACCTTTTGTGTCGGGAGATTTGTTTAAACTTCAAGAAATTGTTGAAAACAAAGAAATTGCTGATCAGGCAGGGTTTCGCGTTTCTAGCAGTTCGTTTGAGACCGATTTTTTTTTGCAGCAACTTATGCGGACAAATATTTGGGCCATCACTTTAAAACAAAGCGCAGCCGTTATTGGGAGCATTGGATTGTATTCAGTTAGTAATGAGCATCAGGAACGTGATTTTCAAAAATTTGAAATTGGCTATATGATGAATCAGGACTTTTGGGGTCAGGGTTATATGAAGGAAGCAGTTAGTTACCTTTTACAACAAGTTTTTCAAACGAATGGGGACTATGTTGTCTTGGCGAGTACTTACACGGAAAATAAACGTTCAAAACTTCTTTTAGAACACCTTGGGTTTAAGCAGACAGGGCAACATACCTTGCCAGTGAGCGTTTTGAACCCTGCACCGAAACAAGAAACTTATTATGAATTGACAGAACGAAGATTTAAAGAAGGCGGTAATTATGCAACTCACTAAAGGGTTTGAACAGGCAGCATGTATCATTGCGTTATTGTGCACGCAGGACCGGAGAATTCCATTAACGACGGCAGTTATTCATAAACGGTTAACAGGTTCGGAAACGTATCTCCGAAAGATAATGCGGAAGCTTGTGTTGGCAGGATTGGTTACTTCAATTCCAGGAAATAACGGTGGTTTTCGGCTGGCTAAAGATCCCAGCGAAATCTCATTATTAGATATTGTGGAAGCTAGTGAAGGGACCATTAAAACATATCCAGATATGGGATTCATTGAAAATATTTTTTCAGATGCCCGACCAATTGCCAAACGAGGCAAGAATGTTTTGAACAAAACGTTTCAAAATGCGGATAATTTGTGGCGAAACTATCTTAAACAACAAAGTTTAAGTGATATTCTGGTCCAAATTATGGGTGAACCAACTGTTCCCGGAATTGATTGGAATGGGTCAGACGCAGAGTTACAAGCAAATTTTTTGGAACTAAATAAAAAAATCGAAAATGCCGAATCCAATCTAAATGATGATTAGGTGTTGTCAGAGTAAGTATGCTTGTATATAATTAAATCATATCGAAAGAAGAGGTTGCCAAATTCATAAGTAACAACTCAAAGATGATAAAGCATCTATGAAGAGTTGTGAAAGGGGAGTTGGCCGAAATTTGATGGTACTTTTTCACCTTTGGGTTGGGCCCTGGTTTAACAAGTCAGGGACTGTCGTAATGTTTGTAGAACATTACGGGGCGCTATCTACGATTTGACTGAGAAATTTATCGGAAGTCTTTTTGTATGGCGATTTGTTATACAAAAGGGCTTTTTTTGTTGGTTAAAAATAAGATTGGCCGAGACCTTTTCTAATTCGAGAATCAAGGGGGAAACAGGTTTATGGCAGCAAAAGAGAATCACAGCATCGATCGCTCATTGAAAACACGACATATTTCAATGATTGCACTCGGTGGGAGTATTGGAACCGGATTGTTTGTGGCAAGTGGATCAGCAATTTCACAAGCAGGTCCTGGTGGGGCCTTATTGGCATATGTCGCAATGGGAATTATGGTCTATTTCTTGATGACCAGTTTAGGTGAAATGGCCACGTATATGCCCGTTTCAGGATCATTTGCAACGTATTCAACGAAATACGTGGATCCCGCATTGGGATTTGCGATGGGGTGGAATTATTGGTTTAACTGGGCCATTACATTGGCCGTGGATATCAGTACCGTTTCAATTGTTATGAAGTTTTGGCTACCAAATGTTCCGGGGTGGATCTGGAGTGTAGTAGCGTTAGTACTAATCTTTTCAGTAAACGCCCTCACGGTAAAAGCCTTTGGTGAAACTGAATATTGGATGGCCTTAATTAAAGTTATTACCGTTATTATTTTCCTGATTGTTGGGGTGGCAGTTATTTTTGGAATCATGGGCGGCCACGCAACCTATTTAAATAATTTCACGTATAAAAAAGCACCGTTTGTCGGTGGGATCCCTATGATTCTTAGTGTATTTGTTGTCGCTGGGTTCTCATTTCAAGGGACTGAATTAATTGGAATTACAGCTGGAGAATCAGAAACACCAGAAGAAAGTGTTCCTAAGGCCATTAACCAAGTGTTCTGGCGAATTATCTTGTTCTATATTTTGGCAATTTTTGTGATTGCCTGTATTATTCCGTATACCAGTCCTGATTTATTGGGATCTTCAGCAAGTGACGTTAAGATTAGTCCCTTTACCTTGGTCTTTCAACGCGCTGGTTTGGCTGGGGCGGCCAGTGTTATGAACGCTGTTATTTTAACATCGGTGATTTCATCGGCAAACTCGGGGATGTATGCGTCGACTAGAATGCTCTACTCACTGGCACTGGAAGGGTATGCGCCAAAAACATTTAGTTTAACCACTAACCGAGGAATTCCATTGATGGCGTTACTTGGGACTACCGTTGTTGGTGCACTTACCTTTATTTCTAGCATTGCGGGTCCACATATTTATATGTGGTTAGTTGCTGCTAGTGGTTTAACTGGATTTATCGCCTGGTTAGGAATTGCCATCTCGCATTTCCGTTTCCGTCGCGCGTTTATTAAACAGGGACATAAGGTGGAAGAGCTGCGGTATCATGCAAAATGGTTCCCGTTTGGCCCAATTTTTGCCTTTATAATCTGTATCTTAGTTATTGCTGGGCAGGATCTTCACTCATTTGCGACATTTAACTGGAAAGCAATTGGGATTAGCTACATCAGTGTGCCAATCTTTATTGTGTTGTATGTATTTTATAAAGTTAAATACCATACTCATGTGATTCCTTTGGACGAAGTTGATTTAACGCAACCTGATTTTATTTTAAAGGCTCGAAAAGCTAAGAAATAAGTGTATAATTCAAGATGCTGTAATAAAAATAAACTAGGCTAATCGGGGAATTTTTAAACTATATATTGTTTTTGAATCTGTTCATGCTACAATATATAGTATTAAAAGATGAATAAAGGGGTATTTCGAATGATTGCATTGTCAGGTCCAATTGGAGCAGGGAAAACAACGTTAACGGAAATTTTATCACGACATTTAGGTACAAAAGGTTATTATGAATCAGTTGATGACAACCAAATCTTGCCGCTTTTTTATAAAGATCCCAAGCGCTATGCGTTTTTGCTGCAAATTTACTTTTTGAATCGTCGTTTAGATGGAATCAAAGAAGCTTTTCAAACTAAAAATAGTGTGATGGATCGTTCAATTTATGAAGATTCACTTCTTTTTCATTTAAATGCCGATTTAGGCCGCGCAACCAAGACAGAAGTACAAATTTATGATTCTTTGTTAACCAATATGATGGAAGAATTACCAGAAACTCATTACAAAAAGAATCCCGATTTATTGATTGATATTAATATTTCGTTTGACACGATGTTGACACGGATTAAAAAACGCGGTCGTTCCTATGAACAAATTGATAATGACCCAAGTTTGTATGAGTATTATCAAGATTTGAACCAACGCTATGTTGAGTGGTATGACAATTATAATGAAAGTCCCAAGATTCAGATCGATGGGGATCAGTTTGATTTTGTTGAGGATCCTAAGGCTCGCGACAAAGTCATTCAAATTGTGGATAAAAAAATTGCCGAGATTTAGTTGTTTGTTGACCTATTTTCGGGTATGATGGGATTAAATAATAAACGTAAAGCCTTTTTTAAGTAGATTTAAAGCGAGATAGAATTAGTGAAAGCTATCAATCGAAACTCCGATAGGCTCAAACGGGTGAGCAATTTCACACGGCTGCGGTCGTTAACCATAATTGAGGGTGCTGGTAACAGCAAACTTGGGTGGTACCGCGAAATAAAGTCTTTTCGTCCCAATTGATGGGATGAGAAGGCTTTTTATTATGCAATTAAAACTAGGGAGGTTTTAGTCATGTTAGATTTAAAAGAAATTCGAAATAATACAGATTATGTTAAGGAACGTTTAGGAACAAGAGGAATTGATCCAAAAGATATTGATAAGCTTTTAAAAATGGATCAACAACGGCGCAATTTAATTGTTGAAAGTGAAAACTTGAAGAAAACGAGAAATGAAGTTTCAGATCAAATTTCTCAATTGAAACGTAATAAAGAAGACGCCAACGATAAAATTATGGAAATGCGTAAAGTCGGTGGTGAGATTAAAGAACTGGACCAGCGTTTGCAGGCCTTAACTGAAGAAGTTCAGAATGCAGCCGCTCATTTGCCAAATATTCCTAACAAATCAGTTCCAATTAGTTTGACAGAAGAAGGTAGTGTTGAACTTCGTAAAGTGGGAACTCCACGCAAATTTGCCTTTACACCTAAGGCTCACTGGGAAATTGGTGAGAAGCTGGGCATTTTAGATTTTGAACGAGCAGCTAAAGTTTCGGGGAGCCGATTTGTTTATTACGTTGGGCTGGGTGCAAGACTTGAACGGGCTGTGTATAACTTTTTCTTAGATCAAAATGTTAAAGCGGGTTATACCGAAATGATCACACCATACATGGTTAATGAAGAATCTATGTTTGGCACTGGTCAATTTCCTAAGTTTAAGGAAACTCATGCAGGATATGAAATTCAAGACAGTGATTTAACCTTAATTCCTACTGCAGAAGTTCCACTAGTTAACTTTCACCGTAACGAAATTTTAGATGCCGATGCGCTGCCAATTAATGAAACGGCCTTATCACCAGCCTTCCGTTCAGAAGCGGGAAGTGCGGGTCGAGATACCCGAGGGTTAATCCGGATGCATCAGTTTAATAAAGTAGAAATGGTAAAATTCACTAAACCTGAAGATTCATGGGATGAGCTCGAAAAATTAACGAATCAGGCCGAAAGTTTATTGAAGCTTTTGAAATTGCCATATCATGTGATTACTTTAACAACCAGTGATATGAGTTTTACGGCTGCAATGACGCATGACTTAGAAGTTTGGATTCCTGCTCAAAATATGTATCGGGAAATTTCAAGTTGCTCAAACTGTACAGATTTCCAAGCCCGTCGTGCCAAAATTAGATATCGGGATGATGATGGTAAATTACAGTACGTGCACACGCTGAATGGTTCTGGTTTAGCAGTTGGCCGTACCGTAGCAGCTATTTTAGAAAATTATCAAAATGAGGATGGCTCAGTGACGATTCCTGAAGTCCTAATTCCATATATGGGTGGTTTAACAAAAATCACTAAGTAAAACCTAGGGATCGTTTAATTGATTAATAATTTTTTTGCGACAACTATAAAATGTTATTGACAATTAGTGGGCGTCAATGATAATATTATGTAGTTGTCGTGTGATGGAGGATTAGCTCAGTTGGGAGAGCGTCTGCCTTACAAGCAGAGGGTCACAGGTTCGAGCCCTGTATCCTCCATTGAGCCGTTAGCTCAGTTGGTAGAGCATCTGACTTTTAATCAGAGGGTCGACAGTTCGAGACTGTCACGGCTCATTTACAAATATATAAGCATTGCGGGCGTGGCGGAATTGGCAGACGCGCAAGATTTAGGTTCTTGTATCGAAAGATGTAAGGGTTCGAGTCCCTTCGCCCGCACTTCTAATTAATAACTTTTATTAATTATTGATTAGCCGACTTAGCTCAGTTGGCAGAGCATCTGTTTTGTAAACAGGGGGTCGGAGGTTCGAATCCTCTAGTCGGCATTCACCAATTTAATAGCTTTGCGGAAGTAGTTCAGTGGTAGAACATCACCTTGCCATGGTGGGGGTCGCGAGTTCGAATCTCGTCTTCCGCTTTGTAGGTTTAACTACAAGCATTGCCGGGGTGGCGGAATTGGCAGACGCACAGGACTTAAAATCCTGCGGTCAGTGATGACCGTACCGGTTCGATCCCGGTCCTCGGCATTAATAAGCACCCATAGCGCAATTGGATAGAGTGTCTGACTACGAATCAGAAGGTTGTAGGTTCGACTCCTACTGGGTGCATCAATATTATGGAAGCTTGCTGGTTTAGAATCAGTAGACTGAATAAGTTTAAAATGCCAACTGTAACTTTTACATGTTGGCATTTTAATTAGATTGATAATATGAGCGGGAAGTAGCTCAGCTTGGTAGAGCACCTGGTTTGGGACCAGGGGGTCGCAGGTTCGAATCCTGTCTTCCCGATTAAGCACTTGAACGGTGGAAAAGGTGCCCTGACGTTAAAACTAACCACTTAAAGTTATTTACCAAAACGGGAAGTAGCTCAGCTTGGTAGAGCACCACGTTCGGGACGTGGGGGTCGCAGGTTCAAATCCTGTTTTCCCGATAATGGATAATAAGAAAGTCGTGAGATCATTTGATTTCGCGATTTTTTATTATCCATTTTTTGGATTTAAAAAGTTTTTAGGGGCAGACTGAATTAGATTGCAATCAAAATTTACAGTTAAAGAGACCCAATCCCGCGAGAAAGTTAAAAAACTTTGCTTTTTTATGAGAGTTTCGTATAATGAAAGTCAACATTAGTCAGAGATGTAAGAAAGGGTGTGCGAGATGAGTCAAAATATTTCCGATATCATTGAAAAATATTTAAAACAAATTTTAGCTGATTCAGAGGAAATTGAGATTCGGCGCTCGGAAATCGCTGACTTGTTTGATGTTGTACCCTCACAGATTAATTACGTAATTAAAACTCGTTTTACGATTCAAAATGGTTATGTAGTAGAAAGCAAGCGCGGTGGCGGTGGCTATATTCGGATTGAAAAAGTCAAATTACTTGATGATTTGGATGTTTTAGATACACTTATTCAAGTCATTGGTGACTCCATCAATCAGCGTGATGCAATTTCGATTGTAAAAAGTTTATATGAAGACGACGTAATTGATAAACGGGAAGGCAATTTGGTTTTGGCAGCGATTGATAAGAAAACGTTAGCGATGAGCGATCGTGATGAAGAAGATCAGTTACGAGCAAGAATTTTGATTGCAGTTTTAAATCGTTTACGGTATGAAAGCTAAAAAGAAAGTAGGGTGTTAGCGTGGATAACTTATTTACACCAAGTGCAAAAAACGTATTGGCTATTTCTCAGGAACAAGCTAAACGTTTTAAACATCAAGCAGTAGGAACGGAACATTTATTGTTGGCCCTAGCGATAGAAAAAAATGGGATTGCTTATAAAGTCTTTCAACAGTTTTCAGTTACCGAAACAGATATTGTGGAAGAAATTGAACGTTTTACTGGATATGGGACATTAAAAAATATGGGCGCTAATGATTATTTACCTTATTCACCAAAGGCCAAAGAAGTTTTGGCGCTGGCTGGTGATGAGGCTAAACGATTAGGCGCTGCTAAAATTGGTACTGAGCATTTATTGCTGGCACTTTTGAGTGATGAAAATATTTTATCATCAAGAATCTTAATTAGTCTAGATATGGATCTTGCTCAAACGCGCAAGGTTATTTTACGCAAACTTGGTGTTAGTGCTTCAGCGCAATTACGGCAAAACCAGGCTCAAACACGGCGCGGCGCTAGTAAGCCACAAGGGACACCAACCCTTGATTCCGTTGCCCGTAATATGACACAAATGGCTCAAGAAGGTAAAATTGATCCCGTGGTTGGCCGTGATAAAGAGGTTAAACGGGTCATTCAGATTTTAAGTCGGCGTACAAAGAATAATCCTGTGTTAATTGGCGAACCCGGAGTGGGGAAGACCGCAATTGCAGAGGGGCTTGCGCAACGAATGATTGATGGTGATGTCCCTGAAGATCTTGCTAGTAAGCGATTAATGGCGCTTGACATGGGTTCACTTGTGGCAGGCACAAAATATCGTGGTGAGTTTGAAGATCGGCTGAAAAAAGTAATTGACGAAATTCATGAAGATGGGCACGTTGTCTTGTTTATTGATGAATTGCACACGTTGATCGGAGCCGGTGGGGCTGAAGGCGCAATTGATGCTTCTAATATTTTGAAACCTGCGTTAGCACGTGGTGAGTTGCAAACAATTGGGGCAACAACCCTTAATGAATATCAAAAATATATTGAGACCGATGCCGCTTTAGAACGACGGTTTGCTAAAGTTGAGGTTGATGAGCCTACTGCAGAAGAATCAGTTCAGATTTTGCGCGGGTTACGACCTAAATATGAAGAGCATCATCACGTAGAGATTACGGATGAGGCAATTAAACAAGCTGTTTCATTGTCAAATCGATATATTAGTGATCGCTTTTTACCTGACAAAGCAATCGATTTAATGGACGAAGCTGCCGCAAAAGTTAGAATTGATCACATGGGAAAAAGTCAGAAATCAAGTTCAGAAACTAAGTTACAGGATTTGACAAATGAAAAAGAAGCTGCCATTGAGGTTCAAGACTTTGAAAAAGCTCAGCAAATCAGAATTAAAGAAGAAAAGCTGCGTAGCAAGATCGAAAAGGCTCAGGCAGCCGACCAAACAGATGACAAAAAGCCTAAGTATCAATTAAAGGAAACAGCTGAAGACATTGCGCAAGTTGTTTCAGAGTGGACGGGAGTACCGTTGACGCAATTGCAAAAGACTGAAAGTGACCGATTAGTTAATCTGGAATCTATTCTGCATAAACGAGTCATTGGACAAGACGAAGCAGTTTCGGCGGTTTCAAGAGCAATTAGACGGGCTCGAAGTGGCCTAAAAGATCCGGGTCGTCCCATTGGTTCTTTCATGTTTTTAGGACCAACTGGGGTTGGAAAGACCGAACTGGCCAAAGCATTGGCTGAGGCGATGTTTGGTTCTGAAGACAACATGATTCGAATTGATATGTCGGAATATATGGAACGTTATAGTACGAGTCGTTTGATCGGATCCGCACCTGGTTATGTTGGGTACGATGAAGGTGGTCAGCTGACTGAACGAGTTCGTCAAAAGCCGTATTCCGTAGTTCTATTTGATGAAGTTGAAAAGGCTCATCCAGATGTGTTCAACATTCTTTTACAGGTATTAGATGATGGCTATTTGACTGATTCTAAAGGACACAAAGTTGATTTTCGAAATACAATTCTGATTATGACGTCAAATTTGGGAGCAACTGCGCTCAGAGATGAGAAATCGGTTGGTTTTGGTGCGAAAGATGCAAGTCAAGACTATGCTGCAATGTCATCTAAAATTCGAGAAGTTCTCAAGCAAAGTTTCCGTCCAGAATTTTTAAATCGAATTGACGAAACAATTATTTTCCATTCATTGACTCGCCCTCAACTCCATCGCATTGTAAAATTGATGTCGCGACAAATTCTTAAACGAGTTGCGGACCAGGGGATGACCGTTAAGATTACACCGGCTGCGATTGATGTCGTTGCGAAAGCTGGATTTGATCCAGAATACGGTGCCCGTCCAATCCGACGAGCTTTCCAAACACAAGTCGAAGATAAGTTAAGTGAATTGATGCTTTCTGGACAGGCTAAGATTGGTGATAATATCACGGTTGGTGCGCGTCAGGGTAAAATTCAAGTTGTTGTGAAAAATCCTAAGGTGGATTCGAAGCAACCAACTGCATAATTGAATAAACAGACGCAGTTAAATAGTTGACATTCTTAAGCAAAATAGGTATGATTAACTTTGTTTGTAACTGTGAATGAAATGAAGTGCTGCGATCTATTGTCCGTGGTATTTCTTATAAAGAAGCAAAAATAGCTATCAGAAAAATGAGCTATTTTTGGTTTTTTTTTGCCAAAAAACAGTACAATTTGCTAAATGTAATCAAATTGTAATATGAATTGGCCGTTTGCGGAATATTTTAGAGAGGTGAATAACTTGGCAGGACATTTGGTAAAATACGGTAAACACCGGACTCGTAGAAGTTACGCACGAATTAAAGAAGTGCTAGAGCTTCCTAACCTGATTGAGATTCAGAGTAATTCATACCAATGGTTTCTTGATGAAGGATTAAAGGATATGTTCGATGACATTATGCCCATCGATGACTTTGCTGGAAATCTTTCTTTGGAATATGTGGATTATCAATTACTAGAACCAAAGTATACAGAGACCGAAGCACGTGAACATGAGGCAAATTATTCAGCGCCTTTGCATGTAACTTTACGTTTAACTAACCACGAAACTGGCGAAATCAAATCTCAAGATGTTTTCTTTGGTGACTTACCATTAATGACAGAGCAAGGTACTTTCATTATTAATGGTGCAGAACGGGTTATTGTTTCTCAGTTAGTTCGTTCTCCTGGTGTTTATTACACTAAGACTGCTGATAAAAATGGTCGGGATGTATATGGAACCACGGTTATTCCTAATCGAGGTGCTTGGTTAGAGTACGAAACAGATGCAAAAAAAATTGCATATGTTCGAATTGATCGAACTCGTAAAATTCCAATGACTGAGTTGGTCCGAGCACTTGGTTTTGGTTCAGATGAAGAAATTGTGGATATGTTGGGCGAGACTGATGGTCTTGACAATACTTTAGACAAAGATGTGCATAAAAATGCTGAGGATTCTCGTGTTGAAGAAGCCTTAAAGGATGTTTATGAACGTTTACGTCCAGGTGAGCCTAAGACTGCTGATAGTTCACGTAGCCTTTTAACAGCTCGTTTCTTTGATCCAAAGCGTTATGATATGGCTCCTGTTGGTCGTTACAAGGTTAACAAGAAGTTAAGTTTGAAGACCCGTTTGATTGGCCAGACTTTGGCTGAAACTTTAGCAGATCCAGATACTGGAGAAGTTATTGCTCAAAAGGGAACCGTTGTAACTAAAGATGTTATGAAGGATTTAGCTCCTTATTTAGATAAAAAAGACTTTAAGGCTGTCACATATACACCTTCTACGGAAGCAGTTGTGACAGATCCAATGACCGTCCAATCGATTAAGATTGTCAATCCTAATGATCCAGAACGTGAGTTGACGATGATTGGTAATGACAACATTGATCTTAAACTCAAACACATTACTCCTGCAGATATCATTTCAACAATTAACTACTTCTTCTTATTACAAGAGGGTGTTGGTTCTACAGATGATATTGACCATTTGGGTAATCGTCGAATTCGTTCAGTTGGTGAACTTCTTCAAAACCAATTCAGAATTGGTCTTTCACGAATGGAACGAGTTGTTCGTGAACGGATGTCAATTCAAGATGCCAATACGGTTACACCACAACAATTGATTAATATTCGTCCAGTTGTGGCTTCCATTAAGGAATTCTTTGGGTCATCTCAATTATCACAATTCATGGATCAAACTAATCCATTGGGTGAACTTACGCATAAGCGTCGTCTTTCTGCCCTTGGTCCTGGTGGTTTAACTCGTGATCGTGCTGGATATGAAGTTCGTGATGTGCATTACACGCATTATGGTCGGATGTGTCCAATTGAAACCCCTGAAGGTCCAAATATTGGATTGATCAATAGTTTGGCTAGTTACGCGAAGATTAACAAGTATGGTTTTATTGAAACCCCTTATCGTCGTGTTTCATGGACGACCCATGCGGTTACCAATAAAATTGATTACTTGACTGCTGATGAAGAAGATCAATTTGTTATTGCTCAGGCTAACTCACCATTAAATGATGATGGTTCGTTTGTGGATAATGTGGTTATGGCTCGTCATGAAAGTGATAATATCGAAATCAACATTGATAGTGTTGATTACATGGATGTTTCACCAAAACAAGTAGTTGCAGTCGCAACTGCCTGCATTCCTTTCTTGGAAAATGATGATTCTAACCGTGCTTTGATGGGTGCTAATATGCAGCGTCAGGCGGTACCTTTGTTAGATCCTCATGCCCCATTAGTTGGTACTGGGATTGAATACAAAGCCGCTCATGATTCTGGAGTTGCCTTGATTTGTAAACATGATGGAACGGTTGAATATGTGGATGCACGTGAAATCCGAGTTCGCCGTGATGATGGTGCTTTAGACACTTATAAATTAATGAAATTCCGCCGTTCTAATGGTGGTAAAAACTATAACCAACGTCCAATTGTAAAAGTTAATGATCATGTGGATAATGATGAAGTTCTAGCTGATGGCCCTGCTATGGAAGGTGGAGAATTAGCACTTGGTCAAAACCCATTAGTTGCTTTCATGACTTGGCAAGGTTATAACTTCGAAGATGCCATTGCGATCAATGAACGTTTGGTTCGTGATGATGTTTATACTTCAATTCATATTGAAGAATATGAGTCAGAAGCTCGTGATACTAAACTTGGGCCTGAAGAAATGACTCGTGAAATTCCTAACGTTGGTGAAGATGCACTTAAAGATCTTGACGAAGATGGAATTGTGCGGATCGGTGCTGAAGTTGCAGATGGCGATATTTTAGTTGGTAAGGTCACCCCTAAAGGAGTAACTGAATTATCTGCTGAGGAACGTTTGCTGCATGCAATCTTTGGTGAAAAGGCTCGTGAAGTTCGAGATACCTCGTTGAAGGTTCCACATGGTGGCGGTGGTATTATCCAGGATGTTAAGATCTTTACTCGTGAAAACGGGGATGAGCTTTCACCTGGTGTTAACATGATGGTTCGAGTTTATATTGCTCAAAAACGTAAGTTACAAGTTGGAGACAAAATGGCTGGGCGTCATGGTAATAAAGGAACTGTTTCCGTGGTTATTCCTCAAGAAGATATGCCATACATGCCAGATGGCACACCAATCGACATTATGTTGAGTCCCATGGGTGTTCCTTCTCGTATGAACATTGGTCAAGTATTGGAATTACATTTAGGAATGGCTGCTCGTAATTTGGGTATCCATGTTGCAACCCCTGTTTTTGATGGCGCAAACGATAAAGATATTGCGGATGCTGTTAAAGAAGCTGGCATGCAAACAGATGCTAAGACAATCTTATACGATGGTCGTACAGGTGAACCATTTGAGCAACGAATTGCCGTTGGGGTTATGCACTATATGAAGTTAGCCCACATGGTTGATGATAAAATTCATGCGCGTTCAATCGGACCTTACTCATTAGTTACGCAACAACCATTAGGTGGTAAAGCACAATTTGGTGGTCAGCGTTTTGGTGAAATGGAAGTTTGGGCCCTTGAAGCTTATGGTGCTGCATATACTTTACAAGAAATCTTGACATACAAATCAGATGATGTGGTTGGTCGTGTGAAGACTTATGAAGCAATTGTGAAGGGTGATCCAATTCCTCGTCCAGGAGTTCCTGAGTCATTCCGAGTTCTTGTTAAAGAATTACAAGCCCTTGGTCTTGATATGAAGGTTCTTGATAAGAATCATGAGGAAATTGAGTTGCGTGACATGGACGATGACGATGATGATGTTGTTAACGTAGATGCCCTTAGTAAGTATGCTGAAGAACAGAAAGATAAATCGAAAGAGGCAGCTAAAAAAGCTGCAGCCTCTGAAGACACAACTTCTGCAAGCAAAACTAAAGCTGAAACAGAGAAAAATCAAAAATAATCAGTGTTCTTGAATAAATTTAAAGTTGTGATTATTTAATTGTTTAGCATAAACGTGTTTAAAAAGACGACTTCTCCACCTATCTAGAATGTCTGTAGAACTGATTACGTGAGTAGTCAGAGTTTTAGAGACAAACGATGATAGGCACAGAAACTACCCGTCTTTTGAGGCACTCCATAAATCAAGAAGGAGGTCGATCCTTTGATCGATGTCAATAAGTTTGAAAGCATGCAAATTGGGCTCGCATCCCCTGACAAGATCAGAAGTTGGTCATACGGCGAAGTCAAAAAGCCAGAAACGATTAACTATCGAACATTAAAACCTGAAAAAGATGGTTTGTTCGATGAGCGAATTTTCGGACCAACCAAAGATTATGAATGTGCCTGCGGGAAATACAAGCAAATTCGTTATAAAGGAATCGTCTGTGACCGTTGTGGTGTGGAAGTTACTAAATCAAAAGTTCGTCGTGAACGAATGGGTCATATTGAATTAGCTGCTCCTGTCACACATATCTGGTACTTTAAAGGAATCCCAAGCCGAATGGGCCTTGTCTTAGACATGAGTCCTCGGGCTCTTGAAGAAATTATCTATTTTGCTTCATACGTCGTAATTGATCCTGGTAAAACACCTTTAGAAAAGAAACAATTACTAACTGAACGTGAATACCGAGAAAAATTAAGTGAATTTGGAAATAAATTCAATGCCAAAATTGGTGGCGAAGCAATCAAAGAACTTCTTCAAGATGTTGATCTTAATAAAGAAGCCAAAACATTAAAAGAAGAATTAAAGGATGTCTCTGGCCAAAAACGGACTCGTGCCGTCCGTCGTTTAGATATCATTGAAGCCTTTATCAAATCTGGAAATGAACCTGACTGGATGGTAATGGATGCCATTCCGGTTATTCCACCGGATTTACGACCAATGGTGCAATTAGATGGTGGTCGTTTTGCTACATCTGATTTGAATGATTTATATCGCCGGGTAATTAACCGTAACAACCGTTTGAAACGTTTGTTAGATCTTAATGCTCCTGGAATCATTGTTCAAAATGAAAAACGGATGTTGCAAGAGGCTGTTGATGCCTTGATTGATAATGGGCGTCGTGGTCGTCCTGTTGCTGGACCAGGTAATCGTCCATTGAAATCTCTTTCACACATGTTGAAAGGAAAGCAAGGACGATTCCGTCAGAACTTACTTGGTAAACGAGTTGATTATTCTGGCCGTTCCGTTATTGATGTGGGTCCTTCATTGAAGATGAACCAAATGGGCTTACCAGTTCCAATGGCTTTGGAATTATTCAAACCATATATTATGAAGGAATTGGTTTCCCGCGGTTTGGCTTCAAACATTAAAAATGCAAAACGCAAGATTGACCGCAAAGATGATGATGTTTATGATGTTTTGGAAGATGTTATTAAAGAACATCCAGTTCTTTTAAACCGTGCACCTACTTTGCATAGACTTGGAATTCAAGCCTTTGAACCAGTTTTGGTTAGTGGGAAAGCGATGCGTTTGCATCCATTAGTTTGTGAAGCTTACAATGCCGATTTTGATGGTGATCAGATGGCTATTCATTTGCCATTATCAGATGAAGCACAAGCTGAAGCTCGTTTGCTTATGTTGGCTGCTCATCATATTTTGGCACCTGCAAATGGTAAACCAGTTGTAACCCCATCTCAGGATATGGTTATTGGTAACTACTGGTTAACAATGGAACGTAAAAATAGCAACGGCGAAGGCATGATCTTCAAAGACCTTAATGAAATTCGTTTAGCTATGCAAAATGGTTATGTTTCTGAGCATACCCGAATTGGTTTGCAGGTAAGCTCCATGCCTAAAAAGCCATTTACGGATGAACAACGTCATCAAATCTTGGTAACAACGGTTGGAAAGGCAATTTTCAACGATATCTTGCCAGCTGGTTTAATTTACTTGAATGAACCTACAGACGAAAACTTAGTAGATGGAATCCCAGATAAGTACTTCTTGAAGTCCGGTGAAGATATTCACGCCTTCATTAAGGATCAACCTTTGATTTCACCATTCAAAAAAGGATTTTTGAGTGACATTATTGCACAAGTTTACAAGCAATATAAGGTTACAGAGACTTCTTTGCTTTTGGATCGTATGAAGGATCTTGGATATGATGTTTCAACGAAATCTGGTTTAACAGTCGGAATTGCTGATATTACTGACTTGAAGGAAAAACCAGAAATTGTTGATGCTGCTCATAAACAAGTAGCAACAGTTACGAAACAGTTCCGTCGTGGTTTAATTACTGATGATGAACGTTACGAACGAGTTGTGGGAATTTGGAACGATGCTAAAGATGCCATTCAACAAAAATTGATGGAGAGTTTTGATCCTCAAAACCCAATTTATATGATGAGTGATTCTGGTGCTCGTGGTAACATTTCTAACTTTACTCAGTTAGCTGGTATGCGTGGATTGATGGCTGCTCCTAACGGTAAAATCATGGAATTGCCTATCATTTCAAACTTCCGTGAGGGACTTTCTGTTTTGGAAATGTTCATTTCAACTCATGGTGCTCGTAAAGGTATGACTGATACGGCTCTTAAGACGGCTAACTCAGGTTACTTAACTCGTCGTTTGGTTGATGTGGTTCAAGACGTTATTGTCCGTGAAAAAGATTGTGGAACCGATCGTGGGTTAACAATTTCATCAATTGTTGATGGTAATGAAGTGATTGAATCCTTGTATGACCGGATCTTAGGTCGTTACACGCAGAAGTCAGTTTATAATCCTGATACAGGTGAAAAGATCATTGGTAAGAATGAAATGATCGAAGAAGATGCTGCCCAAAAGATTATTGATGCCGGTGTTGATAAAGTTACAATTCGTTCAGCATTTACATGTAACACAAGTCATGGTGTGTGTGAACGTTGTTATGGTCGTAATATGTCAACCGGTGACCGTGTCGAAGTTGGTGAAGCAGTCGGAACTGTTGCTGCTCAATCAATTGGTGAACCCGGAACCCAGCTTACTATGCGTAACTTCCATACTGGTGGTGTTGCTGGTAACGAAGATATTACCCAAGGACTTCCACGTATTCAAGAAATTGTGGAAGCACGTAATCCTAAAGGTCGTGCTGAAATTACTGAAGTTACAGGAACCGTTGAATCAATTGAAGAAAATCCTGCTGAGCGTACTAAAGATATTACGATCAAGGGTGAAACTGATACACGGACCTATACTTTACCAATTACAGCTCGTATGAAGCTTGCAGAAGGTGACTTTGTTCATCGTGGTTCAGCATTGAATGAAGGTTCAATTGATCCTAAGGAAATGTTGAAAGTTCGTGATGTTCTCTCAACTGAAACATACTTGTTGAGTGAAATTCAACGTGTTTATCGTATGCAAGGTGTTGAAATCTTGGATAAGCATGTGGAAATCATGGTTCGTCAGATGCTTCGTAAGATTCGAGTTATGGATCCCGGCGATACTGATATGCTTCCTGGTACATTGTTAGACATCAATGATTTCAAAGATGCTAACTACAAGACTTTGATTGCCGGTGGCATTCCAGCAACTGCTCGTCCTGTTTTACTTGGAATTACTAAAGCTGCTTTGGAAACAAATAGTTTCTTGTCAGCTGCTTCATTCCAGGAAACAACGCGAGTACTAACTGATGCTGCAATTCGTGGTAAGAATGATCCACTTGTTGGTTTGAAGGAAAATGTCATTATTGGTAAGATCATTCCTGCTGGAACAGGGATGCCTGATTATCGTAAGATTATTCCTAAGGCTGTTGGTGGAAAAGTGGCAGAACCAAAGTCACTTAGTGATGTTCAAAAAGAAATGGATACAGAAACATCTAAATAATTGGTGTTTAGATCTGTTGAATTAAAAAGGCAGTCCTTGATTTCATATCAAGGCTGCCTTTTTGAGTACATAAAATTACGCAGTGGCCAAAAAATAGCCAAATACTAAGTAGGGAATGAAAGGAATTTGACGAGGAGTTATTTTTTGCAAACCAAGGGTAAAAATTAAACATGTTAAAGACGAGCAAAGAAGAATAAGCGGTAGGGTTCGTAGATCGAGAAGGATGGTAAAAACGATAAAAAGCTCAAAGTCAGCTTCACCAAGCCCTTTAAAAATGGTTGAATACTGAAAAGAAGAAAAAACACTTATTAAAAGCAATAAAAATAAGATGAGGGTTATGTTAGTCGGATGATATAGAAGACCGAGAAGTCCTAAAATGCCAATTAAGTAACCATTCACATAAGTGTGTTTTAAATCGTCTATACTTAAATAAATTAAAATAGTGGTGATAATAAGATTGAAAATTAGTGTGAGCGGCTGATGTATAAAAGTGCTAAGTTTTATGTAAAGTAACCCCAAAGCGAGTTCAGTAAAACATGAATTGGGTGGAAATGCCTGTTTGCAATAACGACATTTACCATTAAGTAAACAGTAACTGAGAATGGGGATGAGATCATAAATTCCTAATAAATGCTGACAGTTAAAACAATGCGACCGTGGTGAAATGATTGATTGATGAATAGCTAGTCGATCAGTGCAGAGCGTTAAAAAGGAGCCAACGATTGAACCGATTATAAAAAAATAAATTTGAATAAGCATAGTATTACCTCCGTTAATTATAAATACGAAGTTTGAAAGCATTTTTGTGCATTAAATTATAATCGGTTGATTTGGGATCGTTTTAAATTTACTTGTTATTCCACTAAATGGTGTCATAGCAGGCGATGTTCAAGAACGATTATTGAGTTAGTGTAAGGTTTTCCTAGATGGTCAATAAAATTCTAGGAATATTCATTTTGAGTTGAATATATAGAAAAAGACCTGTAGCCTTTTAATCGACGAAGATTAAAGGAAAGGATACAGGTCTTTCATGTATATTTTAGCAGATTTTATTGAATCATTGGGAAATTTAGACAGTTTATTTGATTTAGAGGAGCAGGTAATTCTTCATCTTAGGAAGTCATTCCAGCTGGTTGTAGCTGAATATCTGAGGCAATTAGATGAAACACTCGTTCCATCAATTCCGGCAGAAAATACATTCATTAATCGACAGGCCAGAACAATTGAGTTTATGTTTGGCGCCGTGAATTTTGAAAGAAGATGTTATCTTCGACCCAATGGAAGTTATTACTTCCCGTTGGATGAACAACTTCAGTTGGAAGAAAGAAAAAGAATTTCACCTTATTTTAAAAGTGTCGTTGCCAAAATTGGGCAAACGACAACGATGAGAAATACGGCCGCAATGATCAATCTGGCAAGTCAGACGGATATTAGTGCCTGGTCAGTAGACCGAATTATCAGAGACATGGCAGATACCGTGAAGACAGAAGAAAAATCGTCCGAAGAGAAACTAGTTAAGAAACGAAAAGTTGAAAACTTAGTGGTTGAAGGCGATGCCTTTGAGATACACAAAATTAATCGACGAAGACAAGACGTCCACCATTACATTGTTTTTGAATCAGGATTAGATGGAACAAGATCAAACAAAGTTGAGTTTGTTGGTATCAATCAAAAAAAGGTTCAAAAACGAGTAACTGACTACATTGAGAAGTATTATAAAATCAGTGAAATGACCGTGTTTACAGCAAGTGATGGTGGCCCAGGGTATAACCCGAAAAGTATGCGAGAAATAGTTCCGAGTGCTCAAAGAGTTGAATTTACTATCGATCGGTATCACTTTGTCAAAAAGATTAAACAAACCTTTGGTTTATTTAATCCATTGGTTGATAAGGCCGTTAAGAGCGTTAGCCTGTATGATCAGAATCAGTTAAACGTTATTTTAGATACATTTGAGTCGCAAATTAAAACTGATAAGGAACTTGAGAGCCTAAGGGTCCTAAGACAATATTTGGCAAGAAATTGGCAGTTTATAAAGTCTCCACACGATCGTGGCTTCATGAGGGTCGGCAAATTGGGATCCGTTGAAAGCTCACACAGAGCGTACACGTATCGAATGAAAAAGCAAGGCAAAGTATGGTCCGAAAAGGGCCTTGAGGCTATGTTGAAATTAATTGAAGCTCGGGTAAACGGTAAGCTAGATAAATACTTACGTGGTGGTTTAAGAAAGTTACAAGAGCTAACGATTGAGATCGCTACGGAATCATTGAAGACGTTGAGTCCAGCTCAGCTGAGCAACAAGCACCATTCTAAGCATATTGGAGTTCTTTCAGGTAAAATACCAGTTGATGCCCCAACAAGTAGCCCTATCGGAGCAATGGCAAAAATATTTTCAAACTAATTATTGTGTATAAATATTTGGTTGATTATAAGGCACCTAGGAAAACTTGACACATACATTATTGAAAAATCATTGACAAGTTATGCGGATGATGATAATCTAAAAAAGGTGCTTTTGTGGACAGGTTCTGTATTAGACAGACATGCTGACTGGAAAAAGTGGTACAAAGCGATGTTTAGGCGCGTTTTTTTATAATCAAAAAAGGACCACCTGGATGTGTGTGCTTAAACTAAAAAGATTTTAAATTTGGAAGGGGAAACAAATCAATGCCTACAATTAACCAATTGGTTCGTAAGGGCCGTCATTCACACGGTTCTAAATCGAAGGCTCCTGCTTTGAATTATGGCTACAATAGCATGAAGAAAAAAGCAGTTGCTAACCCAGCTCCACAAAAACGTGGAGTTGCAACTCGTGTCGGAACAATGACACCTAAGAAACCTAACTCTGCTTTACGTAAATATGCTCGTGTACGTCTTTCTAACTTGATTGAAGTTACTGCATATATCCCAGGAATTGGCCATAACCTTCAGGAACATAGTGTTGTGCTTATCCGTGGGGGCCGTGTTAAGGATTTACCTGGTGTTCGTTATCACGTTATCCGTGGTGCTCTTGATACAGCCGGTGTTACAGATCGTAAACAAAGCCGTTCTAAATACGGTACAAAGAAACCTAAGAAGTAAGGAGGTAGTTTAAATGCCAAGAAAAGGCCCAGCATCAAAACGTGAAGTATTACCTGATCCAATTTACAACTCAAAATTAGTAACTCGTTTAATTAACCATTTAATGTTAGATGGTAAACGTGGTACAGCTTCAAAAATTCTCTATAATGCATTTGATCTTATCAAATCCGAGACTGGTAACGAACCAACCGAGGTATTTGATGAAGCAATGAAGAACATTATGCCAGTTCTTGAAGTTAAGGCTCGTCGTGTTGGTGGTTCTAACTACCAAGTACCTATTGAAGTTCGTCCAGACCGTCGATCAACTTTAGGTCTTCGTTGGCTCGTGAATTATTCACGCCTTCGTGGTGAACACACAATGACAGAACGTCTTGCTCGTGAAATCATGGACGCTGCAAATAATACAGGTGCTTCAGTTAAAAAGCGTGAAGATACACATAAAATGGCTGAAGCCAACCGAGCATTTGCTCATTATCGTTGGTAATTTTTCACTTGTTGCTTAGCCAATTTAGTTTGGGAGCAACAACGAATGGCTATTATATGGAGCCCATATAGTAGTCATTTTTTCTAATTTGACTCTTTAACCATCCACTTGAAGGGAGAAACATTTTTTAATATGGCTAACAAAAGAGAATTTCCACTTGAAAAGACTCGTAATATCGGAATCATGGCACATATTGATGCTGGTAAAACGACAACTACAGAGCGGATTTTGTATTACACAGGTAAGATTCATAAAATTGGTGAAACTCATGATGGGGCTTCACAAATGGATTGGATGGCACAGGAACAGGAACGTGGAATTACAATCACGTCTGCTGCAACGACTGCTGCTTGGAAAGATCACCGAATTAACATCATTGATACACCAGGACATGTTGATTTCACTATTGAAGTTGAACGTTCATTACGTGTGTTAGATGGTGCCGTTACGGTCCTTGATGCTCAAGCAGGTGTGGAACCTCAAACTGAAACAGTTTGGCGTCAAGCATCTGATTACAGTGTTCCTCGGATTGTTTTTGCAAATAAGATGGATAAAGTTGGGGCTGACTTCGATTTCTCTGTTCAATCACTTAGAGATCGTTTACAAGCTAATGCTTTACCAATTCAAATGCCAATCGGTGCTGAGGATAGCTTTGAAGGGGTCATTGACCTTGTTGAAATGAAAGCTGATCTTTACGATGAAGATAAGTTAGGTACTGAATGGGATACAGTTGATGTTCCAGATGATTACAAAGAAGAAGCTGAAAAGCGTCGGACTGCAATGATCGAACAATTAGCTGATATTGATGACGACATCATGGAAAAGTATCTTGATGGTGAAGAAATCAGTAAGGATGAAATCAAGGCTGCTATCCGTAAAGGTACTTTAAACCTTGAACTCTTCCCAGTATTAGCTGGTTCAGCTTTCAAGAACAAAGGTGTCCAAATGATGTTGGACGCTGTTGTTGACTACTTACCATCACCATTGGATGTTAAACCATACAATGCGATAGATCCAGAAACAGACAAACCAGTTGAATTGATTGCCGGAGACGACAAGCCATTTTCTGCTTTGGCATTTAAGGTAGCTACGGATCCTTTCGTTGGTCGTTTGACTTATATCCGAGTTTATACAGGAACATTGGAATCTGGTTCTTATGTTTTGAACTCTACAAAGGACAAACGTGAACGAGTTGGTCGTTTACTACAAATGCATTCTAATCACCGTCAAGAAATTCCAGAAGTTTTCTCAGGTGATATTGCAGCTGCAATTGGTTTGAAGAATACCACAACCGGTGATTCTTTGACTGATCCTGATCATCCATTACATTTGGAATCAATGACATTCCCTGATCCAGTTATCCAGGTTGCCGTTGAACCAAAATCTAAGGCTGATCAAGACAAGATGGATGTTGCTTTACAAAAGCTTGCTGAAGAAGATCCTTCATTCAAGGCTGAAACAGATCCTGAAACCGGCGAAACATTAATTGCCGGAATGGGTGAATTACATTTGGATATCATCATTGACCGTATGAAACGTGAATTTAACGTTGAAGCAACGGTTGGTGCACCACAAGTTGCTTATCGTGAAGCCTTTACAAAGAAAGCTTCTGCACAAGGTAAGTTTGTGCGTCAGTCCGGTGGTAAAGGTCAGTATGGTGATGTTTGGATTGAATTTGAGCCTAACGAAGAAGGAAAAGGATTTGAATTCGAAGATGCCATCGTTGGTGGTGTTGTTCCTCGTGAATTTATCCCAGCTGTAGAACAAGGCTTACGTGAAGCTTTGGGTAACGGTGTTCTTGCCGGATATCCATTGGTTGATTTGAAAGCTAAGTTATACGATGGTAGTTATCATGAAGTCGATTCTAGTGAAGCTGCATTTAAGGTAGCTGCATCAATGTCTCTTCATAATGCTGCTAAGAAAGCTGCTCCAGTAATTTTGGAACCCGTTATGAAGGTTGAAGTTCGTGTCCCTGAAGAGTACATGGGCGATATCATGGGCCAAATTACTGCTCGTCGTGGCCGTGTTGAAGGTATGGAAGCTATTTCGGGTGCTGAAGAAATTCATTCATTCGTACCACTTTCAGAAATGTTTGGTTATGCCACAACATTGCGTTCAGCTTCACAGGGCCGTGGAACATTCACAATGACATTTGATCATTACGAAGCAGTTCCTAAGTCAATTCAAGAAGATATTATCAAGAAAAATGGTGGTTCATCAAGTAAGGACTAATCATTAAGCTTGATAGATAAATAGAACCCTCCAAACAGTCAAAACTGTTTGGAGGGTTCTTTTTTGTTAAACAATTTCTGCGCCTAAACATGTTTTGAAATGATTCATTGCCCATTTGTGGCCAACAGGATCAAAACTTGCGACGCCATTTTCAGGAATTCTAAGTTGATAATCAAGATTATACGCAGAGATAGCTGTGTGAAGAATACAGATATCGGTACAAACACCAACTAAAGTTAATTTTTCAATATGTCGACTGCGTAAAAAATTATCTAAATTTGTATTTACAAACGCACTGTATCGATTTTTGTCGAAATAATAAACTTTTGAACTTCTTTTATTTTCGTTATACCAACCTTGCACTTGACCATAAAGTTCATGACCCCATGTATTTTCAAGATTGTGAGGTGGAAAAAGTTTGGTTTCGGGATGAAAAACGTCATTTTTTTCGTGTAAATCGGTTGGAAAAATCACATAATCATCGTTTTGCTTAAATTTATTTGCTAGTTTGATAATTTCAGGTTCAATGAGTTGACCTGATTGTCCAGTTGTTAGGGAACCTTGGTCCGCAACAAAATCATTTGTATAGTCTATAATAAGTAAAGCTTGTGGTGTTTTCATTAAGAATTCCTCCAATTTATTTTCCATTATAAAGGTTCTTAAACGAGAAAAACATCTTTATACAATGTTACAAATTTATTACAGTTTGTAGAACTAACAAGTATTTAGCGAAAAGTGCTTGTAAAAGCCTGCTATATCGAGTAGTATGGACAAGTACTTGAGTTTTAAGGGGATAATTCTGTCCGCTAATTCAAGGAAAACAAGGAGCTTTGATGTGAAAGGTTGCGGCACACCCGGCCGCTTTGCCATGAGGTGTGGCGGTAATTTTCACGGAGCAAGTCTCATTTTTAAAATAGACGAAGGAGGTAACACAATGGCAAAACAAAAAATTCGTATCCGTTTAAAGGCATACGAACATCGCATTTTAGATCAATCCGCAGACAAGATCGTTGAGACGGCAAAAAGAACTGGTGCCACAATTTCTGGTCCAATTCCATTACCAACTGAACGTACAATCTACACGGTTTTGAGTTCACCGCATAAATTCAAAAAGGCACGTGAACAATTTGAAATGCGCACACATAAGCGTTTGATCGATATCGTTAACCCAACGCCAAAGACAGTCGACTCATTAATGAAGTTAGACTTGCCAAGTGGTGTTGATATTGAAATTAAGCTTTAATTTTTAGATTTACATTTTAGTAAGATAAATATATTGGAGGTGTACTCATGACCAAAAAAGGAATCTTAGGAAAAAAGATTGGTATGACCCAAGTCTTTACAGATAACGGTGAATTAGTTCCCGTTACCGTTGTTGATACAACGCCAAACGTTGTATTACAAGTTAAAACCGTTGAAAGTGATGGTTATAACGCAGTGCAATTAGGGTTCGATGACAAACGCAAAGTGCTAAGCAACAAACCTGAACAAGGACATGTTGCAAAAGCAAATACGAATCCTAAGCGGTTCATCCATGAAGTCAGAGATGTTGCGCTGGACGATTTAAAAGTCGGAGATACAATTAGTGCTGACTTATTCGCAGCAGGCGATATTGTTGACGTCACAGGTACTACTAAGGGACATGGTTTCCAAGGTAATATCAAAAAAGATGGACAACATATTGGTCCGATGGCACATGGCTCCCGTTATCATCGTCGTCCAGGTTCTCTCGGTGCAATTATTAACCGTGTTTTCCCTGGAAAGAAGTTACCAGGACGAATGGGTAACAATACACGAACAATTCAAAACCTTGAAATCGTAAAGGCAGATACAGAAAATAACGTATTGCTGATTAAGGGAAATGTCCCTGGATCAAAGAGCTCATTCTTAGTTGTTAAGAATGCAGTTAAGCCACACAAAAAGTAGAAAGGAGGACTAAATTAAATGACAAGCGTATCTTTATATAAACAAGATGGTACAAAGAATGGCGAAGTTGAATTAAATTCTGACATCTTTGGTATCACACCAAACGACAATGTGATTTTTGAAGCTGTGATTATGCAACGTGCATCAATGCGCCAAGGCACACATGCTGTTAAAAATCGTAGTGCTGTTCGTGGTGGTGGAAGAAAGCCATGGCGTCAGAAGGGAACCGGTCGAGCACGACAAGGTTCAATCCGTTCGCCACAATGGCGCGGCGGTGGTATCGTATTCGGTCCCACACCTCGTTCATATGCTTACAAATTGCCAAAGAAAATGCGTCGTTTAGCACTGAAGTCAGTACTTTCACAAAAGGTATTGGATGACAGTTTGTTAGTTGTTGATGACTATAGCTTTGACCAACCAAAAACAAAAGCTTTTGCTCAATCACTCAACAGCTTAAAAGTTTCGACGAAAGCATTATTAGTCCTTGAAGAAGATAATGAAGCAACTGCTCGTGCAGCTCGTAATCTTGAAAACATCAAAATCGTTTCACCAAGTGGTGTTAATGTATTAGATGTTATCAATAACGACAAGCTAGTTATCACTAAAAAGGCTCTTTCTCAAGTAGAGGAGGCTCTCGCATAATGGAATCTCGTGATGTAATTTTACGTCCAGTAGTCACTGAAGCATCAATGGCTGAAATGGACAACAAGCGCTACACATTTGATGTTGATACTCATGCAACCAAGACAGAAGTTAAAAAGGCTGTCGCAGACGTTTTTGACGTTACGGTTGTTAAAGTTAACATTATGAATGTTAAAGGAAAGTTGAAGCGTCAGGGACGTTATTCTGGTTATACCAAGAAACGTCGTAAGGCAATTGTTACTTTGTCTGCTGACTCAAAAGAAATCAAATTATTCGACGAAGAATAATAAAAAAATTATAGGAGGAAAAACACGTGGGGATTAAGAAATTTAAACCAACGACAAATGCTCGTCGTGGCATGACACAGCTTGATTATAGCGAAATCACCAAGACGACTCCTGAAAAATCGTTACTCGAATCTCAAAAACACACGGCTGGACGTAATAACTCTGGTCGGATGACAGTTCGTCATCGTGGCGGTGGTAACAAGCGTCATTACCGTGTTATTGATTTCAAACGAATCAAGGACGATGTTGCTGCAACAGTTAAAGCTATCGAATATGATCCAAATCGAACTGCTAATATCGCCTTAATTGGTTACGATGATGGTACTAAAGCATATATCATTGCACCAAAAGGATTGAAGGTTGGAGACAAGGTTCAATCTGGAGTTAATGCTGATATTAAGGTTGGAAATACATTACCTTTATCAGAGATTCCCGTTGGTACTATTATTCATAATATTGAATTAAAACCTGGCAAGGGCGGTCAATTAGCTCGTTCTGCTGGTGCCTCAGCTCAGTTGCTTGGCAAGGAAGGCAAATATGTACTTGTACGTTTAGCTTCTTCAGAAGTTCGTATGATTCTATCTGCTGGCCGTGCAACTATTGGAGCCGTTGGTAATGAGGAACATGAACTTGTTAACGTTGGTAAAGCAGGACGTACGCGTTATGCTGGTCAACGTCCACATGTCCGTGGATCTGTAATGAACCCTAACGACCATCCACATGGTGGTGGTGAAGGTAAGGCACCTATTGGTCTTCCATCTCCTCTTTCACCTTGGGGTAAGAAGACAATTGGTAAGAAAACACGTAACAAACGTAGCAAATCGAATAAATTTATCGTTCGTGGTCGTAAGCGCGGTCGCTTAGGTAATATTTAGTCAAATTTCCCTAAAGGAGGTTTCATAATGGGTCGTAGTTTAAAAAAAGGACCATTTGCAGATGAGCATCTTTTGAAAAAGATTGATGCACAAAAGGGTCAAGATAAAAAGTCTGTAATTAAAACATGGTCACGTCGTTCTACAATTTTTCCAAGCTTTATTGGATATACAATTGCTGTTTATGATGGTAGAAAACATGTCCCTGTTTATATCCAGGATGACATGGTTGGTCATAAGCTTGGTGAGTTTGTGCCTACTCGTACATTCCATGGTCATGGTAATGGTACCGATGATAAGAAGACGACAGTTGCTAAATAAGGAGGATGAATCATGGCTGAACAAGTAACATCTGCACATGCAACTGCAAAGACTGTTCGCGTTGCCGCTCGTAAGGTTCGTTTAGTAGTCGATCTTATTAGAGGGAAGAGCGTCGCAGAAGCAATTGCAACTCTTAAATTTACACCAAGAGGCGCATCACCAATAGTAGAAAAAGTTTTAATGTCTGCTATCGCAAATGCTGAAAATAACTTTGATTTAGATCGTGAAGATTTGGTTGTAAGTGAAGCTTATGTTAATGAAGGACCAACGTTAAAACGTTTCCGTCCTCGAGCAAAAGGTTCTGCTTCACCAATCAACAAGCGAACAAGTCATATTACAGTAGTCGTATCTGAGAAATAGGAGGGAACACGCGTGGGTCAAAAAGTAAATCCAAATGGATTTCGTGTTGGAATCATCCGTGACTGGGAAGCAAAATGGTATGCTGAAAAAGATTTTGCTAACTACTTACGTGAAGATTTACAAATCCGTAAATTCATCTCAACTAAGCTTGCCGACGCATCTGTTTCCAATGTAGAAATCGAACGCGCTGCAAATCGTGTTAACGTTTCTATCCATACCGCAAAACCTGGTATGGTCATTGGAAAAGGCGGATCCGAAGTAGAAAGCTTACGTAAACAATTAAATGAACTTACAGGTAAACGAGTTCATATTAATATTATTGAAATTAAGAAGCCTGATTTAGATGCTAAATTAGTTGGCGAAAACATTGCTGCTCAACTTGAAGGTCGTGTAGCTTTCCGTCGTGCAATGAAACAATCTATGCAACGGACAATGCGTGCCGGTGCTAAAGGTATTAAAACTCAAGTTTCAGGACGTCTAAACGGAGCTGATATGTCCCGTGTAGAGCATTACTCTGAAGGAACTGTACCTTTGCATACATTACGTGCTGACGTTGATTATGCTTGGGTCGAAGCAAGTACAACATACGGTCGTTTAGGTGTTAAAACTTGGATCTACCGTGGTGAAATCTTGCCAGAAGTAAAAAGTTCTAAAGGAAATTCTAAAGAACAAGGAGGGAAATAGTCATGCTAGTACCAAAACGAGTTAAGTTCCGTCGTGTACATCGTGGTAAGATGCGTGGTGCCGCAAAGGGCGGTAAGACTGTTACTTTCGGCGATTATGGTTTGCAGGCTTTGGATTCACATTGGATCTCAAACCGTCAAATTGAAGCTGCCCGTGTTGCTATGAACCGTCACATGAAACGTGGTGGTAAGGTTTGGATTAAAATTTTCCCTCATAAGTCTTACACTTCTAAAGGTGTAGGTGTTCGTATGGGTAATGGTAAAGGTACTCCTGAAGGATGGGTAGCACCAGTAAAACGTGAAAAAGTGATGTTCGAAATTGGTGGCGTTGATGAAGCAACTGCACGTGAAGCTTTACGTCTTGCCTCAATGAAACTACCAGTAAGAACTAAGATCATCAAACGCGAGGAAGTAGGTGGCGAATCAGATGAAGGCTAAAGAAATTAATGAATTAACCACTGATGAGATGCTTAAAAAGGAACAAGATTATAAAGACGAGCTTTTTAATTTACGTTTTCAATTAGCTACTGGCCAATTAGAAAATACAGCTCGTTTGAAGCAAGTTCGTAAGAATATTGCTCGAATTAAAACTGTTTTACGTCAAAAAGAGTTAAGTAAGTAGAAGAATACGAAGGGAGGAATATAACAGATGAGTGAAGAACGTAACTCTCGCAAAGTATATCAGGGACGAGTTATTTCCGATAAAATGGAAAAAACAATCACCGTTGAAGTTAGTACTACTAAGATGCATCCCGTTTATGGTAAACGTGTTAAGTATTCAAAGAAATATAAGGCACATGATGAAAATAACGAAGCTAAAGTTGGCGATATCGTAAAAATTATGGAAACACGTCCGTTGTCCGCAACAAAACGTTTTCGATTGATTGATATTGTTGAGAAAGCAGTTATTCTCTAATTTTGTTATTTAATTTCGTATTCTGATACAAAAGATGGAAGGGAGGACACTAACTGTGATCCAACAAGAAAGTCGTTTAAAAGTTGCTGATAATTCTGGAGCACGTGAAATTTTAGTAATTAAAGTTTTAGGTGGTTCTCGTGTTAAATTTGGTTATATTGGTGATACAATTGTTGCTACTGTCAAACAAGCAACACCAGGTGGCGTTGTCAAAAAGGGTGACGTTGTCAAGGCTGTTGTCGTTCGTACAAAAGACGGTGCACATCGTGCTGATGGTTCATACATCAAATTTGATGAAAATGCTGCAGTCCTAATTAAAGATGATAAGAGCCCACAAGGAACACGTATCTTTGGCCCAGTTGCACGTGAATTGCGTGACAAGGATTTCATGAAGATTGTTTCTTTGGCCCCTGAAGTATTGTAATTAAGGATTGGATCGAAGGAGGTGCAACACGACATGTTCGTAAAAAATGGTGACAAAGTTCGCGTAATCAGCGGCAAAGAAAAAGGCAAGGAAGGTACAATTACAAAAATCCTTGCTGATAAAAATCGCGTTGTTGTTAAAGACGTAAATAAAGTTAAAAAACATCAAAAAGCAAACAACTCTAATCCACAAGGTGGCATTATTGATGTAGAAGCTGCAATTGATGCTTCTAACGTGATGTTAATTGATCCATCTACAAATGAACCTACTCGTGTAGGCTACAAAGTAGTAGATGGTAAAAAAGTACGTTTTGCTAAAAAATCTGGCGAAACCATTGATAAATAATTCATGAAAGGAGGAAAAATTTTTCATGTCTAACCGTTTAAAAGAAAAATATGTTAAAGAAGTTACCCCAGAACTCATGAAGAAGTTTGATTATACTTCAGTTATGCAGGCACCTAAGGTTGATAAGATCGTTTTGAACATGGGTGTTGGTGATGCAACAACAAATGCTAAGAACCTTGATGAAGCTGTTGAGGAATTAACTTTAATCTCTGGTCAAAAGCCATTGGTTACAAAAGCTAAAAAATCAATTGCTGGCTTCCGTTTACGTGAAGGTATGTCTATTGGTGCAAAAGTTACGCTCCGTGGTGAACGTATGTATGACTTCTTAGATAAGTTAATCAACGTTTCATTACCACGTGTTCGTGATTTCCATGGTATCAGTGCAAAAGCATTCGATGGCCGTGGTAACTATACACTTGGGGTTCGTGAACAATTAATCTTCCCTGAAATTGATTATGATAATGTTAACCATGTTCGTGGTTTAGATATCGTTATCGTAACAACTGCAGAGTCAGATGAAGAATCTCGTGAATTGTTGGCACAAATGGGAATGCCATTCGAAAAGTAAACGAAGGGAGCAATTAACTTGGCAAAAAAATCATTAGTTATTAAGAGTCAACGTCCTGCAAAGTATTCGACACAGAACTACACACGTTGTGAACGTTGTGGCCGTCCACACTCTGTATATCGTAAATTTCATCTTTGCCGTATTTGCCTTCGCGAATTAGCTCATGAAGGCCAAATTCCTGGCATGAAAAAAGCAAGCTGGTAAAATTATATCGGAGTAAAAGGAGGGTAAACATTAATGTCTATGACTGATCCTATTGCAGATTTCTTAACACGTATTCGTAACGCCAACATGGTGCGTCATGAATCATTAGAAGTTCCTGCATCAAAAATCAAACGTGATATTGCTGAAATTCTTAAGAATGAAGGCTTTATCAAGAACATCGAATATGTCGATGATGACAAACAAGGTATCATTCGCGTGTTCCTTAAATATGGTAAGAATAAAGAACGAGTTATTACTGGCTTAAAACGTATTTCCAAACCAGGTTTACGTTCATATGTTAAAGCTGATGATGTACCTAAGGTTTTGAATGGCTTAGGTATTGCAATCATTTCAACATCTGAAGGTGTAATCACTGATAAAGAAGCCCGCGCTAAAAAAGTCGGTGGCGAAGTATTAGCTTACGTTTGGTAAAATTTTAAAAAGTAAGGAGGTGCCATTAAATTGAGTCGTATTGGTTATAAAGCTGTAGAAATCCCATCAGGTGTAGAAGTTAAAACCGATGGTGATCAAGTAACTGTCAAAGGTCCTAAGGGTACGTTAACACGTACTGTTAGCATGGAAATCACAATGACTGTTAAAGACAACGTGGTTACATTTGACCGTCCAAGTAATGATAATAAAATGCGTGCCCTACATGGTGCAACTCGTGCCAACTTCAATAATATGGTTGAAGGTGTTACTAAGGGTTACAAAAAAGAACTACAATTAGTTGGTGTTGGATATCGTGCACAACTTAAAGGAAAAACATTAGTTTTGAATTTAGGTTATTCTAACCCAGTTGAATTGGAAACCCCTGCTGATATTCAGTTAGAGGTCCCTGACAATACACATATTAATATCAGTGGAATTAGCAAACAGCATGTTGGTGATTTTGCTGCAGAAATTCGTGCTGTTCGTTCTCCAGAACCTTATAAAGGTAAAGGTGTTCGCTATGTTGGTGAATATGTTCGTCTTAAAGAAGGTAAAACTGGTAAGTAATGCTGCCTAAGGCTAATCGTTAGAAAAATTCTAGAGGTGAAAATTGTGATTTCAAAACCAGATAAAAATAAAACACGACAAAGACGTCATTTGCGTGTTCGTAACAAGATTTCTGGGACTGCAGAGTGCCCACGCTTAAATGTATATCGTTCAAATAAAAACATCTACGCTCAAGTGATTGACGACGTAGCGGGTGTAACGCTAGCAAGTGCCTCAACATTGGACAGTGAAGTTAGTGGAGATTCAAAGACTGAACAAGCAAGTTCTGTTGGTGCTTTAGTTGCAAAACGAGCAACAGCAAAGAAAATCGAAAAGGTCGTTTTTGATCGTGGCGGTTATTTATACCACGGCCGAGTTGAAGCATTAGCTGAAGCTGCTCGTGAAAACGGACTTAAATTCTAAGATAAGGAGGGAATACCGTACATGTCGAATTATATCGATCCAGAAAAGTTAGACTTGGAAGACCGTGTTGTTTCTATCAACCGTGTAACAAAGGTTGTTAAAGGTGGACGTCGTCTTCGTTTTGCTGCTTTAGTTGTTGTTGGCGATAAAAATGGTCACGTTGGTTTTGGTACTGGTAAAGCTCAAGAAGTTCCAGAAGCTATTCGTAAGGCTGTTGATAATGCCACAAAGAGTTTGGTCCAAGTACCAATTATTGGCACAACCATCCCTCACGAAATCATCGGTGAGTTTGGTGGTGGACGCATTCTATTGAAGCCTGCTGAAGAAGGTTCTGGTGTTGCATCCGGTGGTGCTGTTCGTGCCGTTATGGAACTTGCAGGAGTTGATGATGTTACAAGTAAGCGTTTAGGTTCAAATACACCTGTTAACGTAATTCGTGCAACATTTGAAGGCTTGAAGGGTTTACGTAGTGCTGATGAAATTGCTGCTTTACGTGGCGTTTCGGCAGAGCACTTGGCTGAATAAGGAGGAACAATGATGGCTCAATTAAAAATTACACTTATTAAAAGTGCGGTACATCGCCTCCCAAAGCAACGCAAGATTGTTAAAGAATTAGGTTTGGGACGGGTTAATAGCTCAGTTGTCTTACCTAATAATGAGGCGACTCGTGGTGCAATTTTCCTTATTGCCCATTTAATCGAAGTTGAAGAAGTTAAATAATTAGATAAGTTAGGAGGTGCTGAAACTTATGAAGTTAAATGAATTAAAACCTAGCGAAGGTTCTCGTCGCGAACGCAACCGTCTTGGCCGTGGAACATCATCTGGTAATGGTAAAACATCTGGACGTGGTCAAAAGGGACAAAAGGCACGTAGCAAGGTTCGTTTGGGCTTTGAAGGTGGCCAAATGCCACTTTATCGTCGTATTCCCAAACGTGGATTTACTAATATTAATCGTAAGGAATATGCGATCGTTAACCTTGATGACTTAAATGCATTTGATGAGGGTGCTGAAGTTACACCAGAAGCACTTTTCAAAGCAGGAGTTGTTAAGAAAGAACTTACTGGTGTCAAGGTTCTTGGTAATGGTGAATTATCAAAGAAACTTACAGTTAAAGCTAACAAGTTCTCAGAAAGTGCAGTAAAAGCAATTGAAGCAGCAGGCGGCAAAACTGAGGTGATTTAATGCTATCGACTATCAAAAACGCTTTTAAAGTAAAGGATATTAGAAATAAAATTCTGTTTACACTGGGTGTTTTGATTGTTTATCGTTTAGGCTCGTATATCACAGTTCCTGGGATTAACGCCAAAGCATTACAAAGTGTTGCTTCCTCTGGATTGGTCGGGATCTTAAATACCTTTAGTGGTGGTGGCTTATCCAATTATTCTATTTTTGCGATGGGAGTTTCCCCATACATCACGGCTCAAATTGTTATTCAGCTTTTACAAATGGACATTGTGCCCAGGTTTGTTGAGTGGAGTAAGCAAGGTGAAGTTGGTCGTCGTAAACTTAATCAAGCTACAAGATATTTAACAATTGTTTTGGCATTTGTTCAATCAGTCGGAATTACGGCTGGGTTTAATGCTTTAAGTAGTTTAAACCTAGTTCAAAATCCTGGTGTCCAAACTTATATGACAATTGGATTAATTTTAACTGGTGGAACAATGTTAGCAACTTGGATGGGTGATATGATTACCGATCGAGGCCTTGGAAATGGGGTTTCAATTCTAATTTTTGCCGGGATTATTGCTCGGACACCAACGAGTTTATACCAAATCTATCAAGAACAATTTGTCGACACGCCAAGGAGTGAATGGTGGAGTAGTTTCATATTTGTTGGAGTTCTGATTATTGCAGTTCTGGCCATTGTTATATTTGTTACTTGGGTTCAACAGGCTAGTCGGCATGTACCAATTCAGTACACACGCCGTGCTGCTGCAGCTCCAGACAGTAGTTATTTACCATTAAAGGTAAATGTTGCTGGTGTTATTCCAGTTATTTTTGCAAGTTCGTTTATCGCGACGCCACAAACAATTTTGATGGCGTTTGCGAATAATCATGCGCAAGATACCTGGTACAAAGTTTTGTCAAACGTGTTCAATATGCAGACAACAGATGGTGCAATTCTATATACCTTCCTGATTGTTGTTTTCACTTTCTTCTATGCTTTTGTTCAGGTTAATCCTGAGAAATTGGCAGAGAATTTGCAGAAACAGGGAAGTTATATTCCTGGGGTTTGGCCTGGTCATGAAACGCAGAGTTATATCTCTCATTTGTTGATTCGCTTATCAGTTGTTGGTTCGTTATTTTTGGGATTGGTTTCATTGATTCCATTAATTGCGCAAGACCTCTGGAATTTGGATGAATCAATTGGATTAGGTGGAACCAGCTTACTAATTGTTGTTGGTGTTGCAATTGAAATTATCAGTCAAATTGATGGCTTAATGATGAAACGTGAATACGTTGGATTCATTAGAACACCAAAACAGACCGATTAAAAACGGAGGACAAACATAAGATGACTACACTTAATCTTGTTTTAATGGGATTACCTGGTGCTGGAAAAGGAACTCAAGCACAAAAAATAGTTGAAGAATTTAAAATTCCTCACATTTCTACTGGTGACATTTTTCGAGCAGCAATGAAGAATGAAACTGAGATGGGAATTGAGGCAAAAAAATTTATTGATCAAGGTAATTTAGTTCCTGATTCTGTGACAGATGGAATTGTGGCAGATTGCTTGGCAGAGGATGACACAAATGTTGGTTTTATGCTTGACGGATACCCAAGAAATCTTGAACAAGCTCAGGCATTAGATTCGATGACGGCTAAACTAAATAAACCAATTAGTGCGGTTATCAATATTCATGTTGATGCAAATGTGCTAGTTGAACGTCTGTCAGGTCGATTCATCTGTAAGAACTGTGGTGCAACTTATCATAAGTTGTACAATAAGCCAAAGGTAGAAGGAACTTGTGATGTTTGTGGTCACCATGAATTTTACCAACGTGAAGATGATAAACCTGAGACCGTAAAAAATCGTATCGAGGTTAATACAAAATTGAATACACCACTCATTGATTTTTATAATGAGAAGAAGTTATTATATACAGTTAATGGTGATCAAGATATCAATGATGTATACCAAGAAATTCAAAAGGTATTACGAGCTATCTAATGCTTGCCTGTTCGTTATTATTGGTCAATTTTGTTTGTTTGCAAATGAAATTACCTTATGGTAAACTTGTTCAGGTTTAGCTTATAGTACTTTTAAAGGACAATAAGCGCTTGAACGAAATGAATTTGTAAAAAAATCAGTAAAAAATGGGAGGCACATTTAGTGGCAAAAGATAATGTCATTGAAATTGAAGGTAAGGTTAAAGAAAGCTTACCTAATGCGATGTTTAAGGTTGAACTCGAAAATGGTCATGAGATATTAGCACACGTTTCTGGAAAAATTCGGATGCATTATATTCGAATTTTACCTGGAGACAAAGTAACTGTGGAAATGTCGCCATATGATCTTTCAAAGGGTCGTATTACCTATCGTTTCAGATAAGTTTAACGTTTTTTAGGAGGAATATTCATGAAAGTACGTCCATCAGTAAAACCAATGTGTGAACATTGTAAAGTAATTAAACGTAAAGGACGCGTTATGGTTATTTGCTCAGCAAATCCCAAACATAAACAACGTCAAGGAAAATAATAAGCTGGAGGTGAAATTTAATGGCTCGTATTGCAGGTGTTGATTTACCACGTGATAAACGAATCGTGATTGCTTTAACATATATTTTTGGTATCGGAAATACGACTGCTCAAAAGATCTTAAAGGATGCTGGCGTCTCTGAAGACGTTCGTGTTCGTGATCTTGCTGCTGATGACGAAGATAAAGTTCGTGCAGAAGTTGATAAGTATCGTGTTGAAGGAGATCTTCGTCGGTCTGTAAGTCTTGATATCAAGCGTCTCCAAGAGATTGGTTCATATCGTGGCATGCGTCATCGTCGTGGACTTCCAGTTCGTGGTCAAAACACGAAGAATAATGCACGTACTCGTAAAGGCAAAAAAGTTTCAATTGCCGGAAGAAAGAAATAATAAATAAAGGAGGCTAGCATATTGGCAACCAGAAAGACTTCTCGTAAGCGTCGAGTAAGAAAGAATATTGAAGCTGGAGTGGCACATATTCACTCAACTTTTAACAATACATTAGTTATGATTACAGATCCTCAAGGAAATGCTGTTGCATGGTCATCAGCAGGTTCACTTGGATTTAAAGGTAGTCGTAAATCGACTCCATTTGCTGCTCAATTAGCTGCTGAATCTGCAGCTAAAGCAGCAATGGAACACGGTATGAAAACCGTTGAAGTTGCTGTTAAGGGCCCTGGTTCTGGCCGTGAATCTGCTATTCGGGCACTTCAATCCACTGGATTAGAAGTATCTGCAATTCGCGATGTCACACCAGTTCCTCATAATGGTTCTCGTCCTCCAAAGCGTCGTCGTGTATAGTGCGTCAATTTTTTGAGGGATAACTTCATGATGCATTCAGAATTAATATGCACAACGCGTTTTGAAAGGGGTAAAGATAAGAATGATCGAATTTGAAAAACCAAACATTCATAAAATTGATGAGAATGTCAATTACGGCAAGTTTGTCGTTGAACCGCTCGAACGTGGGTATGGAACAACTTTAGGCAATTCATTGCGTCGTATTTTGTTGTCATCATTACCGGGTGCAGCGGTTACAAGCATTCAAATTGATGGCGTT
This sequence comes from Pediococcus damnosus, assembly GCF_001611155.1. Lineage (NCBI taxonomy): Bacteria > Bacillati > Bacillota > Bacilli > Lactobacillales > Lactobacillaceae > Pediococcus > Pediococcus damnosus. The sequence continues at coordinate 274,425 of NZ_CP012294.1, read as the reverse complement.
CTTCATGAGTTTTCATCAATTGAAGGCGTAGTTGAAGATGTCACACAAATCATCTTAAACATTAAAAAGGTTTCTTTAAAGATCGAAAGTGATGACGAAAAATCTTTAGAGATTGATGTTAAGGGTCCTGCTACCGTCACTGCTGGTGACATTCAAGGTGACAGCGATGTTGAGATTCTTAATCCAGATCAGTATATTTGTACCGTTGCCGATGGTGTGACTTTTCATGCCATATTGACAGCTGATACAGGTCGTGGTTATGTTTCAGCTGATGAAAACAAGGCTCGCAAGGATGATATGCCAATTGGTGTGCTTCCAATCGATTCCATTTATACCCCAATCGAGCGTGTCAATTATCAAGTTGAAAACACACGTGTTGGTCAACGGGATGACTATGATAAGCTTACCTTGGATGTTTGGACTGACGGTTCAATTACTCCTAGTGAGGCTACTAGTCTTTCAGCAAAAATTCTAACAGAACATTTGGCTTTATTTGTTAATTTAACTGATGAAGCTAAAGATGCTGAAATCATGGTCGAAAAGGAAGAAACACATAAAGAAAAAATGTTAGAGATGTCTATTGAGGAGCTTGATTTATCCGTTCGTTCATACAATTGTTTGAAACGTGCTGGAATCAATACTGTTCAGGAACTAACTGACAAAACTGAAGCACAAATGATGAAAGTTAGAAATCTCGGGCGTAAATCCCTGGAAGAGGTTAAAGTTAAATTAACTGACCTTGGACTTTCGTTACGCAATGAAGACTAATTATAAGGAGGGTTTCCATTCATGGGCTATCGTAAATTAGGTCGTAATAGTTCACAACGCAAGGCTTTGCTTCGTGACTTGACCACTAACTTAATTGTTAATGAAAAAATTGTTACGACTGAAGCACGCGCTAAAGAAGTTCGGTCAACTACCGATAAAATGATTACATTAGGCAAACGTGGGGATTTAAACGCACGTCGTCAAGCTGCCGCTTTTCTTCGTAATGTAGTTGCTGACGTTTCTGAAGAGGCTGATGAGGTTAAAGTTACTTCTGCACTTCAAAAATTGTTTGATGATTTAGCTACTCGTTATGCTGACCGTAAAGGTGGGTATACACGAATTCTTAAGACTATGCCTCGCCGCGGAGACGCTGCACCAATGGTTATCTTGGAATTTGTTGACTAAATATTCAGAAGAATGTTTAAATTTTTAAATTAACAAATTTATCACTAAAAGTTGTGGTAGGGTGCAATGATGTTGGAATTTATTCCGAGTCTAGCCCACGGTTAATACCTAGTATTAACTATCACTTCTTTTCAGTGATTTTTTTGTATCTACATAAGTAAGTAAAAGTATACTAGGTAGCAGGTTTTGGTATGTTAAAATAGAAAAAATAACTATCAAGGGAATGTTCTCAAATGAATGAAATGATTAAGGTTTCACATTTAACTTATGCATATACTCAAAATAGCCAGCCTGCTTTGGATGATGTGTCTTTTACAATTTCCAGTGGTGACTGGGTAGCAATTGTAGGGCACAATGGGAGTGGTAAAAGTACATTAGCACAAGCTCTTGATGGTTTGATTGATTTTAAACTTGGGAATATCTGGGTTGATGGAACTAAATTAACAGAGCAAAGTGTGTGGACGGTTCGAAGTAATATCGGTATGATTTTTCAAAATCCCGATAATCAGTTTGTCGGAGCAACCGTTGAAGATGATGTGGCATTTGGGCTAGAAAACATGGCTGTTCCGCATGATGAAATGCAAGCGCGTGTTGATGAAGCATTATCAGAAGTGCATATGAGTGAGTTTCGCCGCAAACAGCCGGAGCAATTGTCTGGCGGTCAGAAACAACGAGTAGCACTTGCTGGAGTTATTGCGATGCAGCCTAAGATTATTATTTTGGATGAAGCAACTAGTATGCTGGATCCGGTTGGACGACGTGAAATTCTTGGTGTGATTCGAAAATTAAAAAAACGGTTAGGAATAACGGTGTTGTCCATTACTCATGAAATTGATGAAACTACTGATGCTGATAAAATTATTGTGTTGAATGATGGCAAAATCGTTAGCACTGGGGCACCGGAAACAATTTATAGTCATAGTGGTCTACTATTGAAATTAGGACTTGATGTTCCTTATTCACAACGACTAAAACGTGAATTAACCCAACGTCACATAAAGACCCCCGAAACTTATTTTGATGAGGAAGGAATGGTGGACTGGTTATGGCAATCACTTTTAAAGAAGTAACTTACACCTATTCACCGGGGACACCATTTGAGTTTCAAGCTTTAAAAAATATTTCGACCAAAATTGAGGACAATTCCGTTACCGCTGTGATTGGTCACACTGGTAGTGGAAAATCGACCTTTCTGCAACATTTAAATGCCTTATTAAAGCCTACGGGTGGTACTGTCATGATTGGCAATACCACGATCACTTCTGAAACCAGTAATAAGAACTTGAAGCCCTTGCGCAAAAAAGTAGGAATTGTTTTCCAATTTCCTGAGAATCAATTATTTGCGGAAACGGTAGAAAAAGACATTGCATTTGGGCCAGAAAATTTTGGTAGCACGGCTGAAGAAGCTAGTAAGATTGCCAAAGAAATGATTACCCTAGTTGGTTTACCGGAATCGGTTCTTTCCCGCTCTCCATTTGAGTTATCTGGTGGGCAGATGCGGCGAGTGGCGATTGCAGGAGTGCTAGCGATGCATCCGGAGGTTTTGGTTCTGGATGAGCCAACAGCTGGGTTAGACCCAGGTGGTCGGCGTGAAATCATGCAACTTTTTGGTGATCTACAAAAAAAACAGAAATTTACAATCGTTTTAGTTACTCATCAAATGGAAGATGTTGCTAATTATGCAGACCACGTGATCGTGATGGAACATGGCAAAATTGTCAAAGAAGGTAGTCCCCGTGCTGTTTTTGCGAACGTTGAATGGTTACATGAAAAGCAATTGGACGTTCCCGCAAGCACAGAATTTGCCTTTGAAATGCAAAAACGAGGATTCCAATTTACGCGACTACCGTTAACAGAATCTGAGTTGGCTGATGATATTGCTGACTTTTTTAAGAAACGAGGCCAAACTCATGAATAAAATTTTATTTGGTCGCTATATTCCGTTAGATTCTTTTGTGCATCGTATGGATCCAAGGTCAAAATTAATTTTAAGCTTTTTATATGTAATCGTGATTTTCTTTGCAAACAACTGGTGGATCTATCTATTAATGGCAGTTGTGGCGTTTGTAAGTATTTTGGCTTCTAAAATTAATTTTAAATTATTTGTGGATGGTGTCATGCCGTTGCTTTGGATCATTGCCTTTACCATGGTGATTCAAATCCTGTTTGGAACTGGTGGTCAAACCTATTGGCATTGGGGAATTTTTTCAATCACGAGTGTGGGAATTTTAAACGCAGCGTACATTTTTGTGCGGTTTACACTTATTATTTTAATCTCGACCTTGTTAACCTTATCAACGTCACCAATTCAGATTTCTGATGCCTTAGAATCTTTATTAATGCCGCTTAGAAAAATTCATTTTCCTGTCTATGAAGTTGCGTTAATGCTTTCAATTGCCTTACGGTTTGTGCCAACCTTGATGGATGAAACGGAAACAATTATGAATGCGCAACGAGCTCGCGGTGTTGATTTTGGAACTGGAAATATTATTCAACGGTTAAAAAAAATAATTCCAATCCTGATTCCTTTATTCGTGAGTGCGTTTAATCGTGCTGAGGACCTTGCGACAGCAATGGAAGCACGAGGATATCGAGGAGGAGCAGGGAGAACTAAGTACCGCTTATTAAAATGGGAAACTCGGGATACATTGGCAACTCTGGTTTATTCATTAATGGCCATTGGTGTATTTGCGCTTCGACTACTTTAAGGAGATTTCTATGTACCGTTATAAAATTACAATTGCCTACGATGGAACTAATTTTGCAGGTTTTCAAAAACAACCCAAGCAGCGTACTATTCAAGAAACTTTAGAGCGAGCTGTGAATAAAATTGCCAAAAAGCCAGCCAAATTAATTAAGGTGTATGGATCAGGACGTACAGATGCCGGTGTCCATGCGCTAGGACAGGTAGTTCACTTTGATATTCCTTTTTCCCTATCAGATAATGCTATGTTGCATGCTTTAAATAGTCTTTTGCCATTAGATATTGAAGTCTTGAATGCCCGGCAGATATCGTCTGAATTTCATGCGCAATATAGTACCCAAGGAAAACGGTATCGCTATCGGCTTGCTTTAGGCGAGTTTATCGATCCTTTTAAACGTAATTATACGGGCCACTGGAAGCTTTCGTTGGATTTGAAGGCTATTCAGGCAGCTTTACCTGATTTGATTGGAGAACACGATTTTACAAGCTTCTGTGCGGCTGGTGGTCATACTAAAACAAACATTCGTGAAATTTATGAAGCAACGGCGGTTTATGATAAAATTCAAAATGAGATTATTTTTGAATTTTATGGGAGTGGCTTTCTTTATAATATGGTGCGCATCATGGTGGCCGTCTTAACTGAAATTGGCAGTGGTAAACGTCCGGAACATGATATTTTGCGTTTGTTTAAGGTAAAAGATCGCAATCAAGCACGTGGAACAGCACCAGCAAGTGGTCTTTATTTAAAAAAAGTGTATTATCCAGAGAAATTTAGCAAATGATTATTGACTTTAGTGGGGTAAATTAGTAAAATTAAATTTGGTATTGTTTACCTCCACAAATAGGCCCCGGAAACTTATTATAAAGTTGAGTTAAACAAAACAGAAATTGGAGGAATTACAAGTGCGTACAACATATTTAGCAAAACCAGGCGAGGTAGATCGCAAATGGTACGTAGTAGATGCTACAGATATTCCTTTGGGACGTCTAGCAAGTACAGTTGCATCTATTTTACGCGGTAAAAACAAACCAACATTCACACCTAACGTTGATACAGGTGACTATGTCATCGTTGTGAATGCTGCAAACATCAAATTAACAGGTCGTAAGGCAACACGTAAATTCTATTATCACCATTCTAATCACCCAGGTGGTTTAAAAACTAAGACTGCTGGTGAAGTTCGTGATAAGACTCCTGAAAGATTAATTGAGATGTCAGTTAAGGGGATGCTTCCTCATAACTCACTTGGTCATAAAATGGGACTCAAATTACATGTCTATGCTGGCTCAGAACATGATCACCAAGCTCAACAACCTGAAAAGCTTGATATCACAAACTTAATTTAAGGAGGAAACGAATTTTGGCAGAAGCACAATATCGCGGCACTGGTCGCCGTAAAAACTCTGTTGCACGTGTACGTCTTGTACCCGGAACAGGTAAAATTACTGTAAATGATAAAGCAATTGAAGATTACATTCCATTTGCTAACTTACGTCAAGTTGTTATCCAACCATTTGAAGTTACAGAAACAACTGGTAATTATGACGTACTTGTAAATGTTAATGGTGGTGGTTTCTCTGGACAATCAGGTGCTATTCGTCATGGAATTGCACGGGCATTGCTCGGTGTAGACCCTGACTTCCGTACACCTTTGAAACGTGCTGGTCTCTTAACTCGTGACCCTCGTATGAAGGAACGTAAGAAATACGGTCTTAAAAAGGCTCGTAAAGCAGGTCAGTTCTCAAAACGTTAAGATTATTTTTTCAATGTTTCAAACACTTCTTCTGGCGGAGAGGTGTTTTTTTGTATTTAAAAAGCAAGGTAGAAATTAATCCGGTTATTGTTTTAACAGTGATAAGTTAAAACTTTTGGATTTAATTTCTACCTTGCTTTTTTATTCAAACTATTTGTTGAGTCGTTTATAACTTTTGTCAAAATATTTTCCAGCACGAATGTCATTTGGTAATTCTTTATAAGGAGCTTCACTAATGACGTCTTCATTGTTTTGACCAGCACTGCCGATATAAGTAATATGAGCAAACTCCGGAACAACTAGCTTAGGATAAGTTTCATACTTTTCCCGAGCTGCCTTCATCACGTCAATGTGTTCATTTTGGAACGTTACTGTGATTTCTGGATGTTTCTGAACCCATTTTGGAAAGAAAATTGTCCCGTTCAGCTTCTTTTCGTTAGGAACAAAATCGAGAGCCACATCTGTGCCAGTAGGTTCAGTCCATGCAACCTTATAGATTCCGGGAACCAACATGACAATATTTGCTTCTTGGTCCTTTACCCAACGTCCGGCAAACATACCACCATGAATTCGGTAGTCAACGGTATGATCATTTTTAGCATACCATTCGTACTCCCAGCCATTATCATACGTATAGATAAAGTGGGTACCTAAAAAATCGTCTAATGTGTTAAATGTTTTATCCATTATAATGCTTCCTCCTATCATGTAATTAATTACATGTTTTAGTTAACTTGATTATGTTACAATCTTTTTATTGAAACGTCAAGGAGGAATATTTTATGGCCCAAAAGAACCGACTTAAATATGTATTATTGGGATTACTTAAAACTAAAAAGCAGACCGGATATGATTTGGCGAAGTCCTTTGATTCAGATATCGGGGAATTTTGGAATGCTAATCACAGTCAAATTTATCCATTATTGAAGCGAATGGAAGAAGACAAACTGATTGGTCATGAGGATGTAACAGTTGGTCAGAAACTTCAAAAAAAACAATATTTTATTACAAATAAAGGGCAAAAGATTTTTTATGCATGGTTAAAAAGCCCATCAGATCTGGATAATACGTATGATGAGTTTATTTTGAAACTATTTTTTATTGATGATGCGCAATCACCTTTGTTAAAACCGATGATTATAACTCAACAAAAGTATCATGAAGAAAAATTACAGCAGCTAAATACTCAATTTAAACAAAAGTTTTCCACGCAAAAGAAGATCGATCAAAATTTTGGTCATTCTCTAGTTTTACGACATGCGATTGATCGTGAGCAGGGGTACAGCAACTGGCTTACAGAAATGTTAAAACTGATTTAAAATTTAAGAAGCAAAATTGACATTTTCTTAGATATTGATTAGAATTAAACATTATATTTAATAAAGTCCACTACGATTGGAGTTAAAACATGCCTAAAACAAGAAAATTTGCCGATCTGTTTGTCCGAAAAGAAGTTAATACGGATATGTTTAATAAAACGGGGCTTGATAAAACACTAACAGCCTTTAGTTTAACCACAATGGGAGTAGGCGCCATTGTAGGAGCAGGAATATTTATTACACCAGGAATTATTGCCGCATCGTATAGTGGTCCGGGAGTGTGGCTATCCTACTTAGTTGCAGCGGTTGTTTGTTCGTTAGCTGCCTTATGTTACTCTGAATTTTCGTCTACTATCCCACTGGCAGGAAGTGCCTATACATATATCTATGCGGTATTTGGCGAACTCATTGCTTGGATCCTAGGTTGGGCCTTAATTTCAGAATATTTGTTTGCCGTTTCTTCCGTGGCGGTAAGTTGGTCAGCGTATTTTCAAAATATACTGGCGGGCTTTAACATTCACTTACCTGAGATATTTCGAGCCGCGTACGGAACTGCTGGAAGTCCGCACGCACTTTTTGATTTACCGGCATTCTTAATTACCATGATTATTGCCTATCTGTTGGTTCAAGGGGTACGCGAGTCAGCCCGAGTTAATGCCGTTATGGTTATTTTGAAAATATCAGTTATTATCTTATTTATCGTTGTCGCGGCGTTCTACATTCGTCCAGCTAATTACAGTCCAATGTTACCTTTCGGAGTGAAAGGGGTAGTACGCGGCGCTGCAGTGGCTTTCTACGCCTATATAGGCTTCGATGCGGTTTCCACAGCCTCGGAAGAAGTTAAAAATCCCAAGCGGGACATGCCCATTGGGATTGTGTCGTCACTAGTTGTGGCATCTGTCTTGTACATTTTACTTTCCGTAGTGCTTGTTGGGGTTGTGCACTATACCAAACTAAATGTCTCTGATCCAGTGGCATTTGCGTTGCATTTTATCCACCAAGACTGGGTTGCCGGAATTGTATCTTTGGGTGCCGTTGTGGGGATGACAACCGTTTTGATTGTGATGTTGTATGGTGGAACGCGATTAATTTTTGCAATTAGCCGAGATGGGTTATTGCCGAGTGCCCTTCACAAACTAAATCCTAAAACACATGTGCCAACCATTAATACGTGGGTATTAGGCTTTATTGCCAGTGTGTTTGCTGGAGTTATTCCGTTAGCTAAAATTGCAGAGTTAGTCAACATTGGGACCTTGTTTGCCTTCGCGATGGTTTCGCTGGGAGTCGTCTTTTTGCGAAAGGATCGCCGGTTCCGCGATTTACCAAAATCGTTTGAAGTGCCACTTTATCCGTTTATCCCAATTGTTTCTTTTCTAGCCTGTGTTTATCTGATGCTCCAGTTGGCCTCATTCACCTGGATGATGTTTGGCATCTGGTTAATTATCGGATTAGTTGTTTACTTTAGTTATGGATATTCACATAGTCATGCGCGTCAAAACGAAGAAAACTAAAAAAAGGATTCCTGAGTTACTGACAAACTGCAACGTTTATCAATTCTCGGGAATCCTTTTTTAAAACTTTAATAACCATTGGACAAGTTAACTTGATTTTCTATAACGTTACCTGTTTTCACGAAGGCCTTTAAGTTGGGTAGGAAAATTGCCTGCCAGGCGTTACCAAGGTCTGCCATTTCGGCTGAATAATGTGGCGTGATGAGAACATTTGACAGTTTCCATAGAGGACTCGTACTTGGAAGTGGTTCTTCCTCAAAAACATCTAATGCAGCATGCTGAAGTTTGTGATCTTTGAGAGCTTGAATTAATGCAGAAGTCTGAACGGACTTTCCACGTCCCACATTGACAAATAAATAAGTGTTATTAAGAGATTGGAAAAACTGATCATTAAAAAAGTGAGTAGTTTCGTTAGTTAGAGGCATTATATTTACGATTACATCCGTATGGGCCACAGCCTGTTGCCAATCGGATTGAGCGTAGGTTTTATCAAATGACGGAACAGTGTGGCCGGTTCGATTTACGCCGATTGTTTTGGCATGAAAAGCTTTCAACAATCTAGCTAACTCAGCACCAATATGACCAGTTCCAAAAATAGTCCAGGTTAATTGATTTAAGGTTTTGATATTAGCAAACTCTGAGTGTTGGGCCCATTGATGCTTGTTATCATTGGCTAGAACGGTTGGAAAATCACGGGCAAAGTATAAAGCGTACAGCAGCACGGTTTCAGAAATAGGGGTCGCATGAACGCCACTCATGTTGGTTACAAGAATCTTTTTTCCCTTCAGTTCAGTTAAGGGCAAATAATCAATGCCGGCGCTGACCGTTTGAATCCATTTCAGGTCACTGTGTGGGGCAGCTAGAATTTTTTCAGATAACGGCAATTGCCAACCAAGCATAATGGTTATTTTTGCGTAGTCGTTCGGGGTAATAGTCTCAGGTGTAAAGATTTTAACACCTAATTTTTCATATGTAGTTACATCTAATTCTGAATTGTGAGGTAAAATTAAAAGATTTTCCAATATTTGATGACTCCTTTGTAAAGTTGTTAGGATTAATTTTTCCGCTACATTCATGATATAATGATTTTTAACAATTAAGAAATTAAAACACTTGTGAATTCTTGTGAGGGACTAAAAATGGGGAAAAACAGTTCAGCAGCCCGAATCAGTATTTTGGGTTTGTTTGCAGCAATTATTATTCTGCAAAATTATGTTCCGATGATTGGCTATATACCGGTCGGACCATTGAATATCACCACAATTCATATCACCGTCATTATTGCCGCGGTTGTGCTTGGACCAGGCGATGGGGCTTTGATTGGCGGTGTATGGGGAATTGTCGATTGGATTCGGGCTTTGACAGTAACATCGAGTGCTCTTGGAAATATCGTGATGGTGAATCCGTTGATCTCAGTATTACCACGAATTTTAATTGGGTTGGTTGCGGGATGGCTATTTTCAAGTCTGGTTCGTGATAAGTCTAAGCTTACCGCACCACTGGTTGTTAGTGGAATTGCCGGCTCTTTGACGAATACCATTTTAGTTTTAGGCGGTATTGCCTTATTTTTTGGTAATGGTGCAACTGTATTACATGCCATTAACTTTCAAGCTCTAACGCCGTATATTTTGTTTGTGGCAGGCACTAACGGGATTCCCGAGGCAATTGCAGCCGCATTTTTAGTCCCCCTAATCTCAACACCATTGCTTAAATACACAAAACTAGGGAAAGAACGATTTAAACGCATTTCAGAAGTTAAGTAGAAAGATGGATAAATAAATTTGGCAAAAAGAAAGCGAAAAAAGACTAATTTTTTATTTAAACGGGGCAAACTTCAGTTATCAGGAGTTATTTCGCTGATTTTGATCTTTGGTTTGGTGGTCGTTTTGGCCGTCCAACTGGTACCACGAATTTCGTTTACAAATAATCAACAATCGACTAATTTAAGTACAAAAAGTCATCAACAATTTATTCAAACAATCGCGCCATACGCAAAAGAGATGCATCAAAGTTACGGCGTTTTACCCAGCATTACGATTGCTCAAGCTATTTTGGAGTCCGACTGGGGAACTAGTCAACTTTCTGAACGATATAATAATTATTTTGGGATGAAAGGGACCATTTATCAGACTACCAAAGAAATGAAAACGGAAGAATTTGTAAATGGTAAATGGATTACCGTAACCGCTCGTTTTCGGGTGTATAATAGTTGGAAAGATTCTGTGAAGGACCACACCATGTTATTTGTAAACGGGACGAACTGGAATCGTAATCAGTATAAGAACGTATTGACTGCAAAAAACTATAAAACGGCTGCCCAGGCGCTTTATACAGCTGGTTATGCAACTGATCCAGGGTACCCAAACAAATTAATTGAAATAATCCAAAGTTACCAGTTAGAAAAGTATGATCAATAATAAAAATTATTCGGAGGTATTGTTGTGAAGTTATTAGAAGATCGCATTCGTAAAGAAGGAATTGTTCTGCCACACAATGTTTTGAAGGTGGACAGTTTTTTGAATCATCAGGTAGATCCTGAACTAATGTTTGAAGTCGGTAAGGAATTTGCGAAACAATTTGCGGATAAACCAGTTACCAAAATTTTAACGGTTGAATCTTCTGGGATTGCGCCCGCTGTGATGACTGGGTTAGCGATGCATGTTCCCGTAGTCTTTGCACGAAAACATAAAAGTCTGACGTTGACAGATGATCTGTATACAGCAGACGTTTTTTCTTACACAAAACAAACAACCAATAAGATCTCAATTGCCAAACGTTTTATCAAACCGGATGATTCAGTGTTGATTATTGATGATTTCCTTGCTAATGGCCAAGCGGTTGAGGGATTATTAACGATTATTGACGATGCAAACATTAAAGTTCAAGGAATTGGCATTGTGATTGAGAAAACATTCCAGAAGGGCCGTGCTTTAATTACAAAGCGAAAAATTCCATTGGTAGCGTTAGCACAAATTGCTAGTTTGGAAAACGGACAAGTTCAATTTGTAAAATCGGTTTAAAAACGACAAAAGCACTTGCCAAGCGCGCTTGACAACAGTACTATAAAAAGTGAAGACAATCATTGAAATGAAATAATTAAAAGAAAACTGCACGTTGAACGGTGCACGAGAATGGGTGGGTTAAATGACAGTTTCGAATAATGCAACGCTATATCCTGGGAATACATTGGGAATTATTGGGGACAGTTCTAATGGGTCACAATTAATTACAGCCGCTCGTCGGTTAGGGCTACGAGTTATTGCGTACGGACCTAATGAAGTGAGTGAAACTATGCAATTAGCTGATGTCCATATCGTTGGTGCAATGAACGACGGCGATAAGCTTCAGGAATTTGGCGAAAAATGTGATTCTGTGATTTATGAATCTGAACATGTAGATGCTCAAACGATTAAGTATCTTGAACAATATACCAAAATTCCGCAAGGGACGAATGGATTAGAGGTCACACAAGATCGTTTAATTGAACGCGCATTTTTTGATCAACTTAATTTAAATTCAACCCCATATGCCACCATCATTAGTTTAAGTGATATTTATGAATCAATTAATTCAATTGGGTATCCAAGTATTTTGAAGCCAATTCAGAAAAGTTTAACAAGTGATGCGGAGTTGCGGATCAATACCCAGACAGATATTCCTCAAGCAGCCGACCTTTTGAACGAACGAACTTATATTTTGGAATCCACAGTGGATGCCAAACAAGAATTGGTAATAACAGTTGCCCAAGGGATGAATGGTGAACGGAAGATTTTTCCGATTGCTGAGAATGTATATGCTGAAGAACATTTAGTTGAGACTATTATGCCGGCCACAACTTCAGATGCCGTTCAAAATGAGTTATTACGAATTACCAATCAAATTGCTGATTCACTTGCTTATGTAGGTGTTTTTGAGATTTCATTTGCGATTACTAATAGTGAAGACATTTATGTCAAACGGATTGTGCCATCTATTCACCGACCTGGCTACGTGTTTAATCGGGCAACGAATGTGAGCGTGTTTGATCAACATTTGCGGGCAATTGCCGGAATGCCATTAAGTGATATTAAGCTTTTTGTACCAACAATTATGGTTAATTTTGATAAAGATCAAATGGAAGCTATTCGTACTCAGTGGAATATTAAGAATAATTGGTATTTTCATGTCTATGCGCAAAACAAAACAACTGAAAAAGCGACACGCGCAGGATATGTGTTAGTTGAAGCTAATTCGGTACAACAAGCGCAAGAACAAATTGACGACACAGAGATTTGGCGTAAAACTGTGATTGATTTTAGTAAAGCAGAACAATAAATTGAATGATTCAGAATCAAGATAGAGAGTCAGCGTCTTGATTCTTTTTTTGTGATTTTTAAGAAGTAGCAGTTATTTTGGTCTTGACGGTCAAGTATTGGCCAGTTTTTGGTATAATTAGAACTGATTGAATTTTTCAGAAGAGAAAATGATTTAGGATAGAGAGGATTGAAACTTTTGCCCGAAAATAGGTTATTAAAAGGTCTAAATGACAAGCAACAAGAGGCTGTCCAAGCAACTGAAGGGCCTTTATTAATTATGGCAGGTGCCGGTAGTGGTAAAACACGGGTTTTGACGCATCGCGTGGCGTATCTTATTGAAGAGAAGGCCATTAATCCTTGGAATATTTTAGCAATTACTTTTACCAATAAAGCTGCTAAGGAAATGCGTGAACGGGTAATTAAACTGTTGGGAGCAACGGGATCAGATATTTGGGTATCCACATTTCATGCTTTGTGTGTACGGATTTTACGCGCTAATATTGATAAAATTGGGTACAACCGAGCGTTTTCGATTGCAGATACAAGTGAACAAAAAACTTTAATGAAACATATTGTGGCTGATTTAAATTATGATCCCAAGAAGTTTGATCCTAAATCATTATTGGGAGCCATTTCGAACGCTAAAAATGAGTTGTTAACACCAGCCGATTATAAGGCTAATGCTAAAACTCCGTTTGAAGTTGTCGTGGCAGCCGCTTATGAAGAATATCAACGGCGTTTGAAAATTAATCAGGCATTGGACTTTGATGATTTGATTATGCAAACAATTACGTTGTTTCAAAAAGATCCTGATACGCTGAGCTTTTATCAAAATAAGTTCCACTATATTCACGTGGATGAATATCAGGATACGAATCAGGCCCAGTACACCCTGGTTAATATGCTCGCAAAACGATTTCAAAATATTTGTGTGGTTGGGGATGCCGACCAGAGTATTTACGGTTGGCGTGGTGCCGACATGCAAAATATTTTGAACTTTGAGAAAGACTATAAAAATGCTCAGGTAATTTTACTGGAGCAGAATTATCGATCGACAAAGAAAATTTTGGATGCTGCTAACTCGGTTATCAAACACAACACAACGAGACGTCCTAAAAAGCTGTGGACGGACAATGACGATGGCGAGGATATTACCTATTATCGGGGCCAGAGTGAAAATGATGAAGTACATTTCATTGTTCAACAAATTAAACAGCAAATGGAAGATAATAATTATCAATTTGGCGACTTTGCGGTTTTGTACCGAACGAATGCACAATCGCGGGCAGTTGAAGACACATTTCTGAAATCAAGCATTCCTTATACAATGGTTGGTGGGCATAAGTTCTACGACCGAAAAGAAATTCGGGATGTTTTGGCTTACTTAACGTTGCTGGCCAATCCAGATGATTCCATGAGTTTTGAGCGGATCATTAATGAGCCCAAACGTGGCATTGGAACAAGTTCAATTGAAAAACTGACCGCTTTTGCTAATTATAATCATTGGTCCTTATTCGAGGCCGCCCAAAATGTTGAAGTTGCTAATGATCTTGGGGGACGAGCTAAGAATGCGATTGATTCATTTGCTACAATCATGACAGATCTCAAGAAAATGGCTGAATTTGTACCGATTACAGATTTGACCGAGCAAGTTTTGGACAAAACGGGTTACCGGGCTGAGCTGAAGAAATCACGTTCACTAGAAGCTGAAACTCGGCTTGAAAATATTGATGAATTTTTGACAGTTACTAAGCAGTTTGATGATAGTCATCAAGACGATGAAGAAACAACTGCCGAAACGCGCTTAGCTGATTTTTTGGCTGATTTAGCGTTAGTTTCTGATCAGGATAGTATGGAAGAAGAACCTTCAGCAGTTACGCTCATGACCTTGCATGCAGCCAAAGGACTTGAATTCCCAGTTGTATTCCTAATTGGGATGGAAGAGGGTATCTTCCCATTATCGCGAGCAGCAATGGATGAAGATCAGTTGGAAGAAGAGCGCCGGTTAGCGTACGTGGGAATTACACGGGCCCAAAAGAAACTCTACATTTCAAATGCCTATTCGCGAATGTTATACGGCCGTATTCAGAACAACCCAGCTTCTAGGTTTATCGATGAAATCGATCCCGATGTGTTGAAATCTGCTAATCAAACGGCGGGGGCAACTCCAAGTGGTTACAGCAATCAACAAAAATCATATCCGTTTGATCATAAGATGGAACGGGCAACGGCTACGACCTATCAGCGGCCACAGGCTAAGCCCCAAAAATATGATGGAACTGGTGCTGACAAAGTGAGATGGGCAGCTGGAGATAAAGTTCAGCATAAAGCTTGGGGAACCGGAACCGTTGTTAAAGTAACTGGTAAAGGTGAAGATGCAGAATTGGATATTGCTTTTCCAGATAAAGGGGTTAAACGATTACTGGCAGCATTTGCCCCAATTAGTAAGTTGGATTAATAAAAATCTTAATTTTAAAGAAATAAATAGTATTTACACAGGAAAAGCCTTGACAGTTTTTGGATCTAGTCCTCATAATTCAACAGTGAATTATGATTGAAACGGAGGAAATACACGGTGAATCTAAGGAAAAGTTTGATAGCAATCGCTTTATTATGTAGTACGGTGATGCTAGCGTCGTGTGGTAACAGTAGTCAAACGGGTTCTAACTCAAATAGTAAGTCAAATAGTACAAGTAGTTCCAAAAGTGGAAGTTACCAGGTAACTGGGCAAACTAACAGTAGTCAATATGCTGGTGTGATTAAAAACGGAAAGTATTTAACGAGTAAAGCACGGGGCATAACGGCTAGTGAAGATTCTGATAACTTAATGAATCTGAAGAGTTTTGAGGGTGGTTTGCAAGATATTTCGAAAAACGAATTTTCGCCTTCAAAGTATGTTTTTCAAGAGGGTCAATATTTGAATAGCAATACTGTACAGAATTGGTTGGATCGAAAGTCTAAATCAAATCCAGATGGTTTAAATCCGGCTAGTAATAAATCCACAACGCCAACTGGTCGTAATCCGATTTATTTGCAGAGCTTGGAAGAACAGGATTACATTCAAAAAAGTGGTAACAAGATGAAGCTTAGTGGCGTTACCATTGGTTTGGCAATGAATTCAGTCGATTATTACCGAAAGACCACTTATGGATCTCAATATCAAACAAATATTAGTGACGCGACGTTGGAAAAAGAAGGCAAAGCCATGGCTAAAGAGGTTTTGGCACGGTTGCGTAAGAAAAAAGCTCTCAAAGATGTTCCAATTATCATTGCAATCTATAAACAAGCCTCTAATGATAGTTTGATTGGTGGAAAATTTGTGAGCTATTCTGTGAACAACGGCGATTCAGTTGATAAATGGAAGGCACTTGATATTGAAAATGTGGTCTTCCCACTGAAAACTAATGAAACGGCACCTAATAGTAATGATTCAAATGCGTTTTCTAACTTTAAGACTGAGGTTGAAAACTTCTTCCCTAATTTAAGTGGCATTACGGCACAGGCTCAATATAAAAATGGGTCATTGCAAGGGATGAATGTGGCGGTCACGACACAGTTTTATAGTGAAACGGAGATCAATAGTTTTACGCAATTCTTAGCGGATCAGGCGGAAAAGTATTTGCCAAGTGGTGTTAAAATTGACATTACGGTAAGTTCAACGACAGATGGTGTGCAGAGTTTCTTGAGTCGTTCAAGTACGGCAAAGAGTTTCTCAACGCACGTATTTGGAAGTTATTAAAAAAAGAGTGTCTTAAAAAGGCGTTTAGCTCTCGAGCATAGCCTGGTAGTCGAATGATTCGGTTTAGGAATCGTTTGATTACCGTAGCTACTACTCCGCATTGTGGATGATTTTCGTTCCGAAAATCTTTTATGCTTCGGACGTTAGCCATTCTTGTGGCTGAAGTACAGCCGCAAGAAACATGGCAAGCGGAAAAATCTGTTCTTTTAGACACGTTTCGGATAGGCCGGAGTTCAGCAATAACAGTCTCGCACAAGATGTTCAAAATAAGCCAGGTAAATATATGTTAAAATAATTGATGGATTTGAAAGAAGGATAACACATGGCAAACGAAAATAAGATTGATAAATCGCAAGTAAAACATGTTGCCAGTTTGGCTAAGTTAGAGTTCGATGATGCTGATTTAGGCAAGTTCACAACGCAGTTAGGCGAGATCATGGATCTGTTCAATACGCTTAGTGAAGTAGATACAGACGGCGTAGAACCAACGTTTAGTGTGACAGACCAATTTAACACGATGCGTGAAGATGTCGCAGTTAACAGTCATCAGAAAGATGCCTTGTTGAAAAACGCGCCCGATACTCAGGATGGTTACATTCGAGTTCCCGCAATTATTGATGAAAGCGAAGGGGCAAACTAGATGAATTATTTTGACACAGATTTGACAACTTTACATACGAAGTTAGTCAACAAAGAAATCACCTCAGAACAATTAACAAAAGAGACCCTTGCCACAATTAAAGCAGATAACGAAAAATTAAATGCATATATTACTATTGATGAAGACGCTGCTTTAGCTACTGCAAAAGCGGTTGATGAAAAAGGAATCAACGCAGATAATCTCTGGGCTGGAATTCCGATTGCCATCAAAGATAATATTGTTACAAAGGGTTTAAAAACAACGGCAGCTTCAAAAATGTTGGCAGATTTCAATCCCATTTATGATGCAACCGTGATTGAAAAACTCCGAGCCAATGATGTCGTGATTATTGGTAAAACAAACATGGATGAGTTTGCAATGGGCGGTTCAACTGAAACGTCTTATTTCAAGACCACCCATAATCCTTGGAATTTGAGTAAAGTTCCTGGTGGATCTTCAGGTGGTTCCGCAACAACTGTTTCAGCTGGAGGTGTTTTAGCAGCCTTAGGAACTGACACTGGTGGTTCAATTCGTCAACCCGCTTCATTTACTGGCGTTGTTGGTGTAAAACCTACCTATGGTCGAGTTTCACGTTGGGGAATTATTGCGTTTGGTTCTAGTTTGGATCAAGTCGGTCCCTTTACGCGAACAGTTAAAGACAATGCCGCTTTATTAAACATCATTGCTGGTCATGATGACCATGATATGACTAGTTCTGACAAGGCGGTACCAGATTTTACTGCTGGCTTAGATGGCTCTGTCAAAGGAATGCGCGTGGCATTGCCTAAAGAATATTTAGGTGAAGGCGTGGATGAAAACGTCAAAAAAGCTGTTTTAGATGCTGCTAGTACTTTCAAATCACTTGGTGCAACAGTTGATGAGGTCTCTTTACCACATAGTAAATACGGAATTGCTGCATATTATATCATCAGTTCTTCAGAAGCTTCTTCAAACTTACAACGTTTTGACGGGATTCGTTATGGCTATCGTGCAAAAGATGTGAAGAACTTGGAAGACGTTTATGTACGTTCCCGTTCTGAAGGTTTTGGCAATGAAGTAAAACGCCGAATTATGTTAGGAACTTATTCTTTGTCAGCTGGTTTTTATGATGCATACTTCCGTAAGGCTGCTGAAGTGCGGACGTTAATGATCAATGACTTCAAGAAAGTATTTGAAGATCATGACTTTATCATTGGACCCACTGCACCAACACCAGCATTTGGTATTGGTGAAGATTCAAATGATCCGAAAAAAATGTATATGAATGATGTTTTGACGGTGCCTGTCAACATGGCTGGATTACCTGGGATGTCATTACCAGCTGGATTTAGTAACGACTTACCAGTTGGTTTGCAGATTATCGCAAAACCATTTGATGAACAAACTTTATATCGGGCCGGTTATGCATTTGAACAAGCAACTGACTTTCACAAAGCAACTCCAGAGATTGGGGGAGACAAATAATGAATTTTCAAACGACAATTGGACTTGAAGTCCATGTTGAATTAAAGACGAACTCTAAAATTTTTAGTCCTTCTCCTGTAGCTTTTGGTGATGATCCGAATGCCAATACCAACGTTATCGATTGGGGTTATCCTGGGGTTTTGCCAACGACAAACAAAGGAGTCGTGGAGTCTGGAATTAAGGCTGCGCTTGCTTTGCATGCCAAAATTGAACAGCATAATCATTTTGATCGGAAGAATTACTTCTATCCTGATAATCCAAAAGCTTATCAAATTACACAATCTGATAAACCAATTGCTCATGATGGTTGGATTGAAATCGAAGTTGATGGTGAGAAGAAAAAAGTCGGAATTGCTGAAATGCATATTGAAGAGGATGCGGGTAAAAATACCCATAATCCCAATGGCTATTCTTTTGTCGATTTAAACCGGCAGGGAACTCCTTTGATCGAAATCGTTTCTAAGCCAGATATTGCCTCACCTGATGAGGCTTATGCGTATCTGGAAGCTTTACGTCAACGGGTTCAGTTTACCGGTGTGTCTGATGTGAAGATGGAAGAAGGGTCTATGCGAGTTGATGTCAACATTTCAATTCGTCCTTATGGATCTGACAAATTCGGAACCAAAACTGAAATTAAAAACCTGAACTCGTTTAATTATGTGCGTAAAGGTCTTTCTTATGAAGAAAAACGCCAACAACAGGTTTTGATGTCTGGTGGAACTATTCAACAAGAAACCCGTCGTTTTGACGAAGCATCTGGTCAAACAATTTTGATGCGGGTTAAAGAGGGGGCTGATGATTATCGGTACTTCCCAGAACCAGATTTGCCTGCCTTAGCGATTAGCGATGACTGGATTAAATCAATTGGCGAAAGCATGCCAGAAATGCCAGGAAAACGTCGTGAACGTTACGTTAAAGAACTTGGATTAAAAGATTATGATGCTATGGTCTTGACGCAGACAAAGGAAATGTCAGACTTTTTTGATACAACTGTTAAAAATGGGGCCGATCCTAAAATGACGGCCAACTATTTAATGGGTGATGTGAATGCTTATCTTAACGATCAACAAGTAGATTTGCAGGATACAAAGTTAACGCCTAATAATTTGGCTGGCATGATCAAAATGATTAGCGATGGCACAATTTCTACAAAAATTGCTAAAAAAGTTTTCAAAGCCATTACTCAGGGTGAAGAACCAGTTGCTTGGGTTAAGAGCAAGGGATTGATTCAGCTTTCTGATCCTGCTCAATTAACACCAATTATCAAGGGTGTTGTTGATGATAATCAGCAATCTGTTGATGACTTTAAAAACGGAAAAGATCGGGCCGTTGGGTACTTAGTTGGTCAAGTTATGAAACAAACTCATGGTCAAGCCAACCCTAAAGTTGTCAATCAGATCTTGATGGCTGAATTGAAGAGTCGGTAAAGGCGTTAGTAATTAAATTAGTTTAAACGTGTCCCAAAAGGCAGCCCCCTCCGTTTAGCTACGGTAATCAAACGATTCCAAGTGCGAATCATTCGATTACCTAGGCTATACTCGGAGCCTAAACACCTTTTGGAACACTCTCGGAGGAACAACACCATGCAAAAAAGAGCTCGGGTCATCTATAACCCAACTTCAGGACGAGAAGTTTTAAAACAGAGCATGATCGATATCTTAAATATTTTAGAGCAGGCTGGTTTTGAGGCTAGTGCCTATGCAACAACCCCCAAACCCAATTCTGCCCAAAATGAAGCCCGGCGCGCTGCCAAAAATGGCTTTGATTTAATCGTCGCGGCTGGTGGGGATGGCACCATCAATGAAGTTGTTAACGGGATTGCAGACTTGCATTTCCGCCCAATGATGGCTATCATTCCAGCTGGGACCACCAATGATTATGCTCGGGCTTTAAAAATTCCTCGGGAAGATCCTGTGGCTGCTGCTAAAGTAATTTTGAAAAATCAGCGTATCAAAATGGATATTGGTAAAGCCGGTGAAAACTACTTTATTAATATTGCTGCGGGTGGTTTATTAACAGAACTCACTTATGATGTGCCTTCAAATATGAAGAGTATTTTTGGATATTTAGCTTATTTGGTTAAAGGTGCCGAGTTGCTGCCACAAGTTAAACCAGTTGATATGGATATCGAATATGATGGCGAACATTTTCGCGGAAAAGCTTCCATGTTTTTCTTAGCGTTAACCAATTCAATTGGTGGATTTGAACAAATTGTGCCGGATGCTTCGTTAGATGATGGCCGGTTTACCCTGATCATCGTTAAGGCTTCGAACTTGGTTTCACTTTTACATTTAATGGTTAAAGCGTTGAACGGTAATCATATCAATGATCCCCGCATTATTTATCGGAAGCCTAAAAAAGTTCGGGTTAATCCGGTGAACGATCGTGTTATGGTCAATATTGATGGTGAGTATGGTGGAGATGCACCGATGGACTTTAAAAATTTGCATAAGCATATTGAAATGTTTGCAAATTTGGATAAGATTCCGGATGATGCATACAATTTAACTGAGCCAAAGGTTTCAAAAGCTGAAGAGAACTTTATTAAGCAAGTTAAAAAACTTCCAGAAGATGGTGAGCCTAAAGAGACAGAACCAGAATAAAAATAATTAAAAAACCGTCCTTGGGCGTGATGAGAAGATTAGTGATGACGTGTCACTAGCACCATGTTTTAAAGGGACGGTTTTGTGGATTTTACTTACAAAAGAAAAATGAGGAAAAATATGAAATTTAGAGCACCAGTTTCAAAAAATGAAACGTATGACGTCACGATTATGGATTTAACTTATCAAGGAATGGGAGTCGCAAAAATTGATAGTTTTCCAATTTTTGTTGCTAACAGTTTACCTGGTGAAGAAATTGTGATGAAAGTTACAAAAGTTGCCAAAACATATGCGTTTGGACGGGTTGAAGAATGGAAATCCAAGAGCCCTAATCGGGTTGAAATTAAGGATGCCCAGTATACGCAGACAGGAATTGCACCTTTACAACATTTAGCTTACCCAGCACAATTGGAATTCAAGCAACATCAAATTCAGGAATTATTCTATAAAGTCCATCTTAATTCGATTGAAGTGAGTCCAACAGTTGGAATGGATAAACCTTATGGATATCGGAATAAGGCGCAGATTCCTGTTTGCCGAGTTAACGGTCAATTGACAACCGGTTTTTATCGTCGGAATAGCCATGAGTTAGTTCCGATTGAAAACTTCTATATTCAGGACCCTGAAATTGATAAGGCAATTATTGTGGTCAGAGATATTTTACGTAAATATCATACTGAACCATATAATGAAACCAATCATACCGGCGTTATCAAAACAATTATGGTTCGTCGTGGTCATTATTCACACGAAATGATGATTGTGTTGATCACCCGGGCAAAGAAAATTCCAATGAACTTCGAGATTGTGGAAGAAATTCGCAAACAATTACCAGAAGTTAAGAGTATCGTTCAAAATATTAATGCGGCACAAACTAACGTCTTAATGGGTAAAGAAGAAAAACTTCTCTGGGGCAGCGGTGTTATTCATGATACATTGCTGGGGCTAACCTTTGCCATTTCCGCTGATTCATTCTATCAGGTAAACCCAGTGCAAACCGAAAAGCTTTATGACCTTGCCATTAAAAAGGCTGGTTTGACAGGGAAAGAAACTGTCATTGATGCGTACTGTGGAATTGGAACCATTTCGTTAGCGATGGCTCAGCATGCGAAAACTGTTTATGGTGTTGAAGTCGTGGACAAAGCAATCCAAGATGCTAAGATTAATGCCAAATTAAACAAGATTCATAATGTGAAATTCTTTACAGGTAAGGCTGAAGACCAGATGGACCAATGGCAACATGATGGCTTAGAACCAGATGTTATCGTGGTTGATCCGCCTCGAAAGGGTTTGGCACCTGAGTTCATTACCGCAGCTACTGCAATGCAGCCAAAACGGTTTGTGTACGTCAGTTGTAATCCATCAACCTTAGTCCGGGATGTACAAATCTTTATGGATAATGGGTACCACGTAGATCAACCAGTTGTTCCAGTTGATCAATTCCCACAAACGCCCCATGTGGAAAGTGTCACAGTGTTAGTAAAAGACTAATAAATAAAAATAAATCAATTCTACAAAACCAGTTTTTTAGTTGGCAATAAGTGGGATTGATTTATTTTTTTTGAAAACTATTTTATTACTAGTTGTTTATAGATGCGCTACTTTTTAGTAGCAAGATTACTGATTTTAAGATATACTATACATGAGTGAGAGAGGGAGTTAATGGTTTGAACACAAGCGAAGCTCTAGCAAGATTGAAATATTTAATCTCTAAAAATCAATTTATTCTTGTAAATCGTCGTGCAAGTCACACTCAAGCTGTTACATCTTCTTTGGCTAAAGTAATTGTTAATCAATTGTCCATTACCGATTTTCAAAAACATGAGGAAGATCGTGACCGACTAAACGAATTTGTTTGGGTTTATAAAGCAGAATACGGAGAAGTTTATTATATTAAGTTTAAATTTATTAATGATAACAACATGGTAAAATTCATTAGTTTTCATATATCAAATTAACTCAGGAGGTAAGATGATATGACGAATACGTATATTAAGGATTATACAAATACATTTATGATACATGGTCATGAGTATGAAGTTACCGCACCTGCCCGTTTTGATAGTGAAACTAACGAATTGATTGACGATACTAAGTTGGACGATCAAGCCGTTGAGATTGCTAATCAAATGTATCGTGATGACAAGGGATTGGTTTCACCTGAGGAGATCAAAAAATATCGAGCTAAGATTGGATTGTCACAGCGCGAGTTTGCAAAACTGCTTGGTTGGAGTCCTAATACCGTTGCCTTATATGAAACTGGTGCATTTCCTTCTAAATCTAATAACAAAATATTAAAAGCTTTGATGAACGATGATCATTTTTTAAATACATTAATTGTTGATGATGACACATTACCAGAAGTTGTCGTTCAAAAAGTGAAAGATTATTTGAATACAGCAAGTGATGAAGTTATTATGGCAGTTGCACCAAAGCCTAAATTTACCGCGATTCAATTAACAAATTGGTATCGTGTGACTAATTATTTTCAGGCTCAAGAAGATCTAAATGTCGAAGAATTGACTCAAATGAAAGTTGTTAAGTTATTGTATTTTGCTTTTGGAAGATATGCTGTAAGAACGCACGGTAAGTTGTTTACATCGCGGATATTGGCAATGCCCTATGGACCAGTGGTAGAAGAAGTTCATAAAAAGTTTAATGGTCAAAGAGGAATTGTTGCGAACGGTCTGGATGATACCGCGTTTGATGATTTTAGTGAAATTCAAGCAAACTCTGAAATATCCGGATTGCTTTCCGAAATTCTGGATGATTATGGCGAGAAAACTGCTGCGGGATTAAGTCGAATAACACATCAAGCAGGTTCTCCTTGGTCATTAACGGGTCAAGGAGTTATTAATCCAACGTTAATTGCTGAAACTTTTGCTCGAAATGTTGAGGAATAACACAAAATTAATTCAAAATAAATCAATCCTATGAAAGCCAATTGGACTTGGCGTTAAATGGGTTTGATTTATTTTTTTGCTAAATATTGAAGGTGGTCGTATTATAGCAGTTATATTAGTTACATTTATGTAGTGAAAAATTAAGTGTCCAAACGAGGAGCTGCCTTAATTGAAAAAAGATAATGAAGCTGTCATTCATGAAATTTTAAAGACCATTGAAAAGTATCAAACGATCATCATTCATCGTCACAAGGATGCAGATCCTGATGCGATTGGCAGTCAAATTGGGTTGGCTCAAGCGCTAAGAGTCTCTTATCCTCAAAAGAATATTTATACAGTTGGTAAAGATGAACCACTTTTTGACTGGATTGGGCCGATGCAAGATGTTGCTGATCAAATATATCAGGATACTTTAGTGATTATTGTAGATACAGGCAGCCGCGATCGTATTTCAGATATGCGTTGGGACCGAGGCGCACAAACGATCAAAATTGATCACCATGTTAATGTGGATGCTTTTGCGGATATTAACTGGTCGGATGAATCTTTCTCAAGTGCTTCGGAAATGATTTATTGTTTAATTTACCAATCCAAGGGTAATTTACATCTTACGCAAGATGGAGCACGTTGTTTATATGCTGGAATCGTTGGTGATACAGGGCGTTTTTTGTATGATGATACAAGTTCATATACTCTGCAGGTTGCATCTGAATTACTGAAATTCGGTTTTGATGCACCGACTGTTAATCGACATGAGGATGATATTTCTCCTAATGTAGCAAAAATGGTGGCCTATGCCTTACAAAACTTAGAAATTGAAGATAGTGGGGTTGGTCATATCATTTTAAAGCGTGATATCATCCAAAAATTTGGACTATCCTCAGGCGAGCTAGATGCTGTTATTCCAGTGATAGGGAGAATATCTACTATCCAAATTTGGGCGATATTTAGAGAAAAATCAGATGGTAAATATCATGTTAATTTGCGTTCTAAAGGAACAGTTATCATTGATATTGCCAAAAAGCATCATGGCGGTGATCACCCACTCTCTAGTGGTGCTACTGCTAATGATTTAGGCGAGGTCCAACAAATTATTGAAGAATTAAACGAATTAGTTGTAAATGAATGATTAAAAAACAGATTAATTTACAAAGGCAGCTGGCCAACAAGGGTCAAGCTTCTATAAAACTAATCTGTTTTTATTTTCCTCGATAATACCGAGTAGTCAGATAGTAAACGGGGATTCCCAGCAATGTAATCAAAATTCCCACAACTGCTAACCAAAATTCTGTCACGATTGTAGTGACTAAGATGAAAATCCCACCAATAATGGCAATCGCAGGGACCACCGGATATCCGGGTACCTTATAAGGGCGTTCTAAATTCGGTTCGCGTTTGCGAAGGATGAACACGGCAATAAAAAGCAGAAGACTGAAAATCCACATGACAAATACCAGCATATCAGTTAATAAGTCAAAGCTTCCTAACAACATCATGAACGCTGCGATCGCAAATTGAAGGATTCCAGCTCCGTATGGAGAGCCCGAATTCCGACCAACCTTACGAATAAACTTGCTAAAAGGTAGCGTCTTTTCTTCGGCCATGGCTAACGGTACCCGCATACCAGTCATGGTGTAGCCATTGATTGCTCCGTAAACTGAAATTAAAATGCCAATTGTGACTAGTTTGCCACCCATTGTGCCAAACAGATGAATGGCAGATTCAGAGGCAGCATTTAAATTTCCAGCAATATCTGAAATCGGAAGCGTTCTTAAGAAAACTAAATTAATGAGTGTATAAATAATTGTGATCAGAGCCAGGCCCCAACCAATGGCGCGCGGCAAATCCTTTTTTGGATTCTTCATTTCACCAGCAATGGCACCCACACCGAGCCAGCCGTCGTAAGCAAACATGGTTGCTAACAGGCCACTACTAAAGGCGCCCGCTAAACCGGAATGGGAAGTGAGGTGGGTTGGGATGAAATGAAGGGCTACGGTACCTGGCGTTAATAGTCCCACAATCACAATCACGACAATCGGAATAAGCTTGATGATCAATGTCCAGGACTGTAACCGACTCGCAGCCTTGGCACCAAGAAAGTTGATCAAGGTAATGGATAATCCGGCGATCAGTGCGATTGGCAAACTAGTTTGTGAGCTCAAATGGAAAAGGTCCACGACTTGGGTACCAAACACAATCGAAAGGGCCGCGATGTTGGCCGGAAAATAGATTAAGCTCTGTGCCCAGCCAAATAGATAGGCAGGTAATTTTCCATAGGTATATTCGAGATATTTAACGGCACCACCAGTTAGTGGGATGGCGGCCGCTAATTCAGCACTGGTCAGTCCGGCACAGATGGTCAAAAGGCCGCCGACTATCCAGGCCAGTATGGTGAGCCCCGCTGATTGTGTGGCACTAACGACACTTGCCACTTTAAAGAAGACGCCACCGCCAATGACCGTTCCCATGACGGTTGCTAAGGCCGCAAAGGTGCCAACTTCTTTTTTTAAACCATCGTTTTCTGGTTGCATGATCATGGTCTCCTCTTTTTGTAGTAGCCGTATCATTATAGCAGAAACCCACGTGGATATAAAAACTTTGCGTGGGTTGTATGTGTCAAGTTTTCCTAGGTGCCTTATAATCAACCAAATATTTATACACAATAATTAGTTTGAAAATATTTTTGCCATTGCTCCGATAGGGCTACTTGTTGGGGCATCAACTGGTATTTTACCTGAAAGAACTCCAATATGCTTAGAATGGTGCTTGTTGCTCAGCTGAGCTGAACTCAACGTCTTCAATGATTCCGTAGCGATCTCAATCGTTAGCTCTTGTAACTTTCTTAAACCACCACGTAAGTATTTATCTAGCTTACCGTTTACCCGAGCTTCAATTAATTTCAACATAGCCTCAAGGCCCTTTTCGGACCATACTTTGCCTTGCTTTTTCATTCGATACGTGTACGCTCTGTGTGAGCTTTCAACGGATCCCAATTTGCCGACCCTCATGAAGCCACGATCGTGTGGAGACTTTATAAACTGCCAATTTCTTGCCAAATATTGTCTTAGGACCCTTAGGCTCTCAAGTTCCTTATCAGTTTTAATTTGCGACTCAAATGTATCTAAAATAACGTTTAACTGATTCTGATCATACAGGCTAACGCTCTTAACGGCCTTATCAACCAATGGATTAAATAAACCAAAGGTTTGTTTAATCTTTTTGACAAAGTGATACCGATCGATAGTAAATTCAACTCTTTGAGCACTCGGAACTATTTCTCGCATACTTTTCGGGTTATACCCTGGGCCACCATCACTTGCTGTAAACACGGTCATTTCACTGATTTTATAATACTTCTCAATGTAGTCAGTTACTCGTTTTTGAACCTTTTTTTGATTGATACCAACAAACTCAACTTTGTTTGATCTTGTTCCATCTAATCCTGATTCAAAAACAATGTAATGGTGGACGTCTTGTCTTCGTCGATTAATTTTGTGTATCTCAAAGGCATCGCCTTCAACCACTAAGTTTTCAACTTTTCGTTTCTTAACTAGTTTCTCTTCGGACGATTTTTCTTCTGTCTTCACGGTATCTGCCATGTCTCTGATAATTCGGTCTACTGACCAGGCACTAATATCCGTCTGACTTGCCAGATTGATCATTGCGGCCGTATTTCTCATCGTTGTCGTTTGCCCAATTTTGGCAACGACACTTTTAAAATAAGGTGAAATTCTTTTTCTTTCTTCCAACTGAAGTTGTTCATCCAACGGGAAGTAATAACTTCCATTGGGTCGAAGATAACATCTTCTTTCAAAATTCACGGCGCCAAACATAAACTCAATTGTTCTGGCCTGTCGATTAATGAATGTATTTTCTGCCGGAATTGATGGAACGAGTGTTTCATCTAATTGCCTCAGATATTCAGCTACAACCAGCTGGAATGACTTCCTAAGATGAAGAATTACCTGCTCCTCTAAATCAAATAAACTGTCTAAATTTCCCAATGATTCAATAAAATCTGCTAAAATATACATGAAAGACCTGTATCCCTTCCTTTAATCTTCGTCGATTAAAAGGCTACAGGTCTTTTTCTATATATTCAACTCAAAATGAATATTCCTAGAATTTTATTGACCATCTAGGAAAACCTTACACTAACCGTGGGTTGAAGAGAGGACCCTAATTCAGCTTAAATTGATTTGGTGTACAATGAATAAAAAGCAACGGTTAGGGATGAATTGATTTGGCTCGCAAAAATATCAAACCGATTTATAGTAATACCTATAAACACAAACGAAAGATTAACTGGAAAAAATGGCTCTGGATTCTTCTGATTATTGTCGTGATTGGCTCTGGAATTACCGGATGGCATTTGTGGCACGTGCATCAAGCTCAAACTTTACGACAATATCCGATTCGAGGAATTAGCGTTTCTCAACAAGATGGGTTTGTGGATTTTGAGGGTGTCAAAAAGGCCGGCATGTCGTTTGCTTATTTGCGAACGACTAGTGGCACGACTTATTTTGATGACAATTTCTCCGCAAATTATGATCGGATTCAAGGAGCTGATTTGAAGATCGGTGTTTACCTAATGTTTAGTTTTAGCAAGTCGGCTAAGGATCAAGCTAAATATTTTGAAGAAAAAGTTGGCTACAAAGTTGGTAATTTACCGATTGCAATTCAAGTGGCGTACTATGGTGACTACGCAAATAATCCCCCTAACAAAGCTAAACAGGGAAGAAAGTTGCAGGAGTTGACTCGTAATCTAGCTAATTATTATGCAACGCCTTGTGTGATTTGGACAACGCCGACAATTTCTAAACAAATGATCACGCCGTACCTTTCAGACAGTCGCCAATGGCTTGTTGTGAAAAATTTAGCTGCCTTGCGAAAACAAAAACTCAATGCGCAAACTGAATTTGTGCAATATAGTGATGGTGCTGATTTAAAGGTGGATGGTCAAAAATCTAGTTTTGCGACTTCTGTATTTACTGGTAAACGACAAACTTGGCAGGAAATTAATTAAAAAAGTAGCCAGCATCTGATTACAGATGCTGGCTTTTACTTGTTTAAGGATTTTTGGTAATTTTATAGTTACTGAATAGGATTGGGTAGGTTTCATTTTCAGTTTCGTCATAAATTGAAACAGGGCGTTCTTCGTTAGCCCGAATGCGAATATGGTAACCATAATTATCTAGAAAGGTGATGGAATATTTATCCCAGCTTTCGACTTTAACTTTTACCGGATGCTTATCGATAAGAAGGTCAAAATTGGGACGAATTTCAACAGTGTGGATGCGATTGGAACTATTTGTCCGATAATTCCAAGAACCGACAAAAAATAACGGATTGTCTGGATCCGGAAGGTCTTGTTTGTGTAGCTTTTTGGAAGTTAATATACCAGTTAGAAATGAAGCAACCACTAGGGCAATACTCTTAGGCTTCATTTTCATCGCATCCTTTCAAATGACTGCTTACACTTAAATAATAGCATTTGTACTTGTTAAACACACGTAAAATTAATTAAATTTTACCGATTTTTAGAAAGTGGCGGCTTTTAAATATACTTACTTTGTTAACACTGATAAAATGGAATAGGAAGTAAACAAAATTGGAGGGCAAATCATGATTAAACTGGGAATCATTGGCACCAATTGGATTACACAGCAATTTGTAGAAGCGGCCCATGCGACCGGAAAATATCAATTAACAGCGGTTTATTCGCGAACGACTGAAAAAGCAAAAAAATTTGGTGAAAAGAATGGGGCAACTGTCTTTTTTGATAATTTAAACGCCTTTTTCGAAAGCGACGCAATTGACACGATCTACATTGCTTCGCCGAATAGCTTGCACTTTGAACAAGCTAAGATGGGAATTGAAAATGATAAGTATGTGATCGTTGAAAAACCGATTGTTTCAAACATCAAACAAATGGAAGTTTTACGAGAGACACTTGAAAAGCATCCGCAAGCACGGTTGTTTGAAGCAGCCCGACAGGTTCATCAACAAAACTTTACAGTTGTTAAGGGGCAAGTTGCGATGCTTGACCGCGTTCAGGGGGCAACCTTAACTTACATGAAGTATTCAAGTCGTTATGATGCTGTTCTAGCTGGCGAAACACCGAACGTCTTTACACTGAAGTTTGCGGGTGGCGCTTTGCAAGATCTCGGCGTGTATGTGGCCTATGATGCGGTTGGTTGGTTTGGGATGCCTGATGACGTTGCTTATTACCCAACGCTGATCTCAACACGAGTTGACGGTAAGGGAGTCGCAATTCTGCGTTATCCAGAGTTTGACGTCACTTTAAATATTGGTAAGACTAGCAATTCATATTTGAGTTCAGAAATTTATGGGTTAAAAGATACGATCGTGATGGATAGTCCCGCTGAATTAGAAAAAGTGAGCTTACGAGATGAGACGGGCAAGGAAACGTCAATTGGTACGAAGCCTGCAGACAATCCCATGATTCCAGAAGCTGAAGATTTTGCCCGGGTGATTAATGATCCCCAGAATGAGAAAAATGATCATGATTATTGGACATGGCTTGATTTAAGCCAAAATGTTACCAAGTTACTATACAATTTACGTCAATCCGGCAAAATTGTTTTTCCGGATGATGCTCAAATAGACAGATAGGAATTGAAAATGGATAAGGAATTTGAACAATTTTTTCAGCAACAAGGTTTTAAAACGGCTACCGAAATTCAAATGGCAGTTTATGAGTCCCTGAAACAGGATCGTTCGGTGATTGGTTTAGCGCCCACTGGTTCTGGTAAGACATTGGCTTTCACAATCCCGTTATTAGAGAAGACTGTTCCTGGCGATGGCACTCAGATTTTGGTATTGTCACCTTCACAAGAACTGGCTGTGCAGACTACCGACGTTTTTCGTCAGTGGGGAGCTGTTAACAAAATCAAGGCGACTTCTCTAACTGGTGGTGCGAACATGCAACGTCAGATTGAACGCTTGAAAAAGCATCCAGAGGTTGTTGTGGGAACTCCAGGTCGAATGTTGTCACTAATTCATGAAAGTCGGTTGAAGTTGAAAGATATTCAAACGATTATTGTGGATGAAGCGGATGAACTGTTAACTGGCGATACGTTAGATGAAGTTCGTGAAATTGTGATGGCTTCCCCAACGGATGTGCAGTTAGGCTTTTTCTCGGCAACTCAAACGCATACCCCTAAGGAACTTGAAACAATCTTTGGCGTGGACATTGAAGAGTTTGATGTGCGCCAGACAGATAAGACACAAGGTGAAGTAATTCATGGGTTGGTTCGGGTTGCTGATAATAAGAAAGTCGTTTATTTACGGCGTTTGGCAAAACTCAAGCATTTTCAGGGATTAGTTTTCTCTAATCATGTGTCGACCTTAGAACATGTGGCTGCTGAGTTGAAACATGAACATGTGTCGAGTGTGAAATTGGCTGGTCATCAAGTCCAAACGGAGCGGGCAACCGCCATGCGAAAGTTCCGAAAAGGTGAAGCAAAATTGATGTTGACGACCGAAATGGCAGCTCGCGGACTGGACATTGCCAACTTGCCAGCCGTGATTAATTTTGATTTACCACAAGATGCCATTGCGTATACCCATCGAACCGGACGAACGGGACGAATGGGAAATACCGGAATGATTGTCAATATGGGAAATGATCATGATTTACGTAATTTGCGTAAATTGCTTCCAGAAACAACTTTCAAGCCCCTGTATCTCATGCATGGTAAACTGACGGATGAGCTTGAAGAAGTTGAGCCAGAGCGCCCAGCTGAAGCAACGAATGAAGCAAAAAGTGATGAGTCAAAATCGGAAGTTGATCCAAACGCGACCGTTGTGATGATGCCCGCAGTTACACCTAAAAAAGTAACTAAAAAGTATCCGGCTAAACCTAAGAATACCAAACCAGCTTATATTGGCGGCAAACCAAAAAAGCATGCGAAACATAATAAGCATTCTAAGAAAAAGGGAATGCGGCATAAGAATATTGAACGAAATGATAGGAAGAAATAAAAATGACAACACCTTTAAAAACATTAACTATTGCTGGCAGTGACACAAGTGCTGCTGGTGGTATGCAAGCAGATTTAAAAACTTTTGAAGAATTCGGCACTTACGGGATGGTTGCTTTAACCTGTATTGTGACGATGGATCCAGCTGACTGGAGTCACCATGTGAATCAAGTGGCACCGCAGCTTATTAAAGATCAATTGGCAACCGTATTTAGCGGTGGCAATCCAGATGCAATGAAAACGGGGATGCTTGGTGATCAAGAGACTGTTGAAATTGCGTATCATGCGATTAAAGATCATCATCTAAAAAATGTGGTGATCGACCCCGTAATGATTTGTAAGGGTGAAACGGATGTGTTGAATCCAGATGCGGCTAACGCGATTCGTGATTTATTAATGCCACTGGCTGATGTAGCAACGCCTAATTTATTTGAAGCTGGCGTTTTATCTGGGATGGGCACTTTGCACAATTTGGATGAGATGAAACAAGCTGCCAAGAAGATTCAGGAGTTAGGCGCTAAAAACGTGGTTGTTAAAGGCGGCAAGGGGCTTAAAAGTGATGACGCTGCGGATGTCTTTTATGATGGCAAGACTTTTGAAACCCTTAGTGCCAAGAAACAAACCACTGATCGGAATGCCGGAGCGGGATGCACGTTTGCGGCTGCCGTTACCGGTGGCTTAGCAAATGGTCTAAGCGTGAGCGATGCAGTTCATTTAGCAAAGAAATTTGATACAGCTGCCATTCAAAATGGTTTTGACTTAAATAAGTTTTTAGGACCTGTATTTCACCCAGCTTATCGGATGGAAAAAGTGGGTAAATTGATTTAAAATTTCCCTAATTTTTTTAAATTTTTTAAAAAATCGTACAAGAAAACATCTCTATAAGTCTGGAGACGTTTTCTTTTTTTATTATTAAAAATGTACCGATTGTTAGTGTAAGGTTTTCCTAGATGGTCAATAAAATTCTAGGAATATTCATTTTGAGTTGAATATATAGAAAAAGACCTGTAGCCTTTTAATCGACGAAGATTAAAGGAAAGGATACAGGTCTTTCATGTATATTTTAGCAGATTTTATTGAATCATTGGGAAATTTAGACAGTTTATTTGATTTAGAGGAGCAGGTAATTCTTCATCTTAGGAAGTCATTCCAGCTGGTTGTAGCTGAATATCTGAGGCAATTAGATGAAACACTCGTTCCATCAATTCCGGCAGAAAATACATTCATTAATCGACAGGCCAGAACAATTGAGTTTATGTTTGGCGCCGTGAATTTTGAAAGAAGATGTTATCTTCGACCCAATGGAAGTTATTACTTCCCGTTGGATGAACAACTTCAGTTGGAAGAAAGAAAAAGAATTTCACCTTATTTTAAAAGTGTCGTTGCCAAAATTGGGCAAACGACAACGATGAGAAATACGGCCGCAATGATCAATCTGGCAAGTCAGACGGATATTAGTGCCTGGTCAGTAGACCGAATTATCAGAGACATGGCAGATACCGTGAAGACAGAAGAAAAATCGTCCGAAGAGAAACTAGTTAAGAAACGAAAAGTTGAAAACTTAGTGGTTGAAGGCGATGCCTTTGAGATACACAAAATTAATCGACGAAGACAAGACGTCCACCATTACATTGTTTTTGAATCAGGATTAGATGGAACAAGATCAAACAAAGTTGAGTTTGTTGGTATCAATCAAAAAAAGGTTCAAAAACGAGTAACTGACTACATTGAGAAGTATTATAAAATCAGTGAAATGACCGTGTTTACAGCAAGTGATGGTGGCCCAGGGTATAACCCGAAAAGTATGCGAGAAATAGTTCCGAGTGCTCAAAGAGTTGAATTTACTATCGATCGGTATCACTTTGTCAAAAAGATTAAACAAACCTTTGGTTTATTTAATCCATTGGTTGATAAGGCCGTTAAGAGCGTTAGCCTGTATGATCAGAATCAGTTAAACGTTATTTTAGATACATTTGAGTCGCAAATTAAAACTGATAAGGAACTTGAGAGCCTAAGGGTCCTAAGACAATATTTGGCAAGAAATTGGCAGTTTATAAAGTCTCCACACGATCGTGGCTTCATGAGGGTCGGCAAATTGGGATCCGTTGAAAGCTCACACAGAGCGTACACGTATCGAATGAAAAAGCAAGGCAAAGTATGGTCCGAAAAGGGCCTTGAGGCTATGTTGAAATTAATTGAAGCTCGGGTAAACGGTAAGCTAGATAAATACTTACGTGGTGGTTTAAGAAAGTTACAAGAGCTAACGATTGAGATCGCTACGGAATCATTGAAGACGTTGAGTTCAGCTCAGCTGAGCAACAAGCACCATTCTAAGCATATTGGAGTTCTTTCAGGTAAAATACCAGTTGATGCCCCAACAAGTAGCCCTATCGGAGCAATGGCAAAAATATTTTCAAACTAATTATTGTGTATAAATATTTGGTTGATTATAAGGCACCTAGGAAAACTTGACACATACGTTGGTTCTATTCGGTTTGCAATCGAAAAGTTCTGGGGTGTCGTGGCGTTTGGAAAGGTCTCATTAACGTTGAGTATTTCGAATCTTGCAATGACATTTATTTCAGCTGTTAGTCTGGTCCTCTTTCCACTATTGAAACGATCAAATAAAAAACATTTTAAAAACACCTATATAAATTTACGAACGATTACGCTTGTATTTTTGTTTTTGTTTTTGTTTTTATATTATCCAATTTCCGTTATACTACCACTTTGGTTACCAAAATATGCACAAAGTTTAACTTATCTTTCAGTGCTATTTCCCATATGCTTTTATGAAGGAAAATTTGAGTTGCTTACAAATACCTTTATGAAATCTTTGAGATTAGAAAGTAAGTTATTGATGATAAATTGTATTTCAGTGGCTTTAAGTTTGTTTTTTATTTTACTAGATATTTCTGCTTTTCATAGCTTGAATTTTATGGTTTTTTCTATAATTATTGTTTTGGCTTTTAGAAGTTCACTAGGCGAAGGACTTGTTTCACACAAATTGAATGTGCCATTTATTCGATCTATATTAGGCGAAAATTTGATGGTGGCCCTATTTGTGGGAGTAACCTGGAATCAGACATTACAAGTATCGTTGATTAGCTATGCAATAGCATTTGTAATTTACTTATGGACCAATAAAAATGGCTTACAAAAATCCATAAAAAATTTGCGACGAATAGCAAAGGAGAATTAATGTGAAAAATAAATTAATATATTTGTTTAGATTATATTTTTTTAAAAAAATATGGCGAAATGAAAATAGATTAAATCAAACAATTGCTGGAAACATTTTTCCAAAGAATGTAGTAAAAGTTGGTAATTATACTTATGGAAAATTAAACATTCATTATTGGGGAGACCCGGAAGAAGCATTACAGATTGGATGTCTGTGTTCAATTGCAGATCATGTAGATTTTATTCTAGGAGGAAATCATAATTATAGGCATTTTTTGACTTTTCCTATAAAAGTTAAATTTTTAGGGGCTTCAAGAGAAGCAGAAACAAAAGGAAAAATTATAGTACAAGATGATGTTTGGATTGGTTCTCATGTAATGGTATTGTCAGGCGTTACCCTTGGAAAGGGTTCAGTAATTGGAGCAGGCAGCGTTGTTACTAAGGATGTACCTCCGTTTTCTATTGTCGCAGGAAATCCAGCAAAATTTATTAGAGAGTGTAAAATATTTTGTGTAAATGAGTATTGAAAAAAGGAAGACCTTCCCCGTATGATTATAAGCGTCTAAACCAAATCAACGGAGGTCTTCCCCTATGAATCAGTTTAACAAAGAATTGGCAAATGTACTACTATCTCATGGTGATTTAAAAGAAGTTTTTAGAAAACAACTGCAGGATACATTAAATACGTTACTTCAAGCCGAGTTAACTTCTGTTCTAGGCTACGATCCTTATGATCGTCAAGGTTTCAACTCTGGTAACTCTCGAAATGGCCAATATTTTCGTCAAATTGATTCAGAGTATGGAAAGCTGAGTATCTGTGTCCCACGTGATCGCAAGGGCGAGTTTAAGGCTAACTTAATCCCACCTTATTCTCGAAGAGTAGATGCACTGGAAACGACGATTATACAGTTATACGAAAAAGGAATTACAACTCGAGAAATAGCTGACTTAATCGAAAAGATGTATGGAACTCATTATTCACCCACTACGATTTCCAACATTACAGCCATTGTTGAGGATCAAGTGACTGCTTATCATCAGCGGCGGTTTAGTTCGACAGACTACGTCTGTCTTTTCCTTGATGCAACTTATGTGCCCTTACGTCGTGATACGGTTCAAAAAGAGTCGGTTTATGTCGCTTTAGGTATTAAAGCAGATGGTCATAAAGAAATTTTAGATTACTGTATTGCACCAACGGAAAATTCAGAAGTTTGGTCCGAATTACTAACTGGTTTAGTCAGTCGTGGTATTAAACACGTCCAGTTAGTCATCGCAGATGGCTTAGTTGGCTTGGATTCAGCGCTTAACCACAATTATCCTCAAGCTAAATTTCAACGCTGTCTGATCCATATGTCACGGAATATCATGCAGAAAGTTCGCGTAAACGACCGTGCAGAGGTCGTTAATGAGTTCAAAGAACTCCACAGAGCAAAAACACGTGATGAAGCCCAGCTAATTTTAAATCGTTTTATCGATCATTGGGAGTCAAAGTATCCTCGAATGGTTAGAAATTTAGCCAGTACGTCTAATTTACTAACCTTCTTAGAATTTCCTCCGAGTATTCGCAGAACAATTTACTCAACGAACATTATTGAATCATTCAATAAAAAGCTGAAGCGCAAGACAAAAGTCAAAGAACAATTTCCAAATGAATCAGCACTTGACCGTTTCCTTGCGACAATTATCTTAGAGTACAACGAGAAATACTTCGGCAGAGCTCATAATGGCTTTAAGCAGTGCCAAGATACTTTAGAATCAATGTTTTAAGCTAGACAAAATGATACGAAGAAGTCTTCTTGTTATTTACACAAACTTCTTGACGCTCTCATTTATTAAGTTTCGGTTCAAAAAAAATATAATTGATAAATTATTGAAAATCGATTATTCATTTATAGATGCAAAGTTATTTAAAAAATATCGATCGTTGGCCTATGATGATCTTGAAAACTCGGAAAGTGATATTTGTTTGATAATAGATGCTTTAAATAAATAATAAAGGCAAGACATAAAAATCTAAGATTTGAGTTGAACTTTTAGAGACTTTTTACTTGTTTTTGTGTTTAGTTGATCTTACTATATTTGTGTTCCAGATGACGGAGCACTAATGTTATTTTAACTTATACACACGACTTTTTTTGTTATTAGTTGTTTGGAAAGCCTATGATTTGGATTCTTATATGCATTTTTTGTTTTAAAAAAATAAATTTTGGGAGTGGCCTGAAGATGTTCAAAGAGATTACTGTGTATACATATGGAGATGCAAATTCTTTAGAAACATGGTCAAATGTACCTTACTACTTTACTCGCACTTTAGAAAAAAATAATATTAAGGTTAATAGAGTTAATGTCGAACCTAATAGAGTTATAAGAGGTTTATGGAATCGAATTTTGCTTAAATTTATTAGGATCTTTTTCCATCAGTCAACGTATACTTTTGAACGCACACCATTTTTTCAACAATTTGTTAATTATAAAATGAAAAAATCAATAAAAAGATTTCCCAAAACTGATGCCTTTATTTCTTTAAGTTTTAGCTATCATCCCAAAAAATATACATCCAAACCGGTGTTTCTTTTTTGTGACTGGACGTATGAATATTTGATTAAATACTTTGAACACCGGAATCCTGATATTTTTGAAAGACAAGAGATAAACAAACAATATAAGATTATAAACTCCGCAAATGGTGTTTTTGTGTTGTTTCCAGATGTTGCGAGATATATGCAAAAAAAGTATATAAATAAAAATATTTTTTACTTGGGTAATGTAATTAATTCAGAGAATGTTACATTAAATTTGAAAAATCTGAAAAGAAAATTTCAAGGAAAAAAAATAGTTTTCATTGGATCAAAAAAATACCTTCCTGGACTGATCCCACTAATTCAGGCTGTATCTAATTTAAAAGAAAAGTATCCCAAATTAGAATTGGACGTAATTGGTGTGTCTGAGCATCAAATTAAAGGAAGTATTAGTAAATTAAATCTGTCAGGTGTTCACTTTAGAGGATATTTGAACAAATCTAACAAAGATGATAATGAGCTATACTATAGAATTGTTTCGAGTGCGACCATATTTATTAATACGACTCCACATTGGGCAGCATTTTCAGCGGCCTTGGACGTGATGTATAATTATACCCCGGTTATTACTTCTAATTACCGTAGTTTCCGTGAAACATTTGGTACAGAACTAGCTTTTGGCGAGTATTGTGATAATAATTCCAAGAAAATTGAAGAAGCAATTACTGCGATTTTTTCAGAAAGTTTTGAGTCGTACAAAGTTCTGTGTATTCAAGCACATAAAGAAGTAAAATCATATAGCTGGGAAAGTTATATGAAACAGTTATTAGTAAAGTTAAAAAATCTGGGTAGTTAAATTTGTTGTTAATAAAACTATTGGTATGTGAAAAATTGTAAATTTTTAGATGACATTTTTAGCAATAATCGCGATTAATAAAAAGTTGTTTGAGCTGTATTTTTATATTGAAAATAATAAACAAGAGGAGAAATATCGAAATGAAAGGAATAATTTTAGCGGGTGGTTCTGGGACACGATTGTATCCAATCACGGAAGCAGTTTCAAAACAATTGATTCCAATTTATGATAAACCAATGATTTATTATCCATTATCAACAATGATGCTGGCGGGTATTAAGGATGTTTTGCTCATTTCAACACCACGTGATACACCTCGTTTTGTTGAGTTACTGGGAGATGGTTCGCAATTTGGAATTAATATATCTTATAAAGTGCAGGAAGAGCCTAATGGTTTAGCTCAAGCGTTTGTTTTGGGAACAGATTTTATTGGTGATGATTCAGTTTGCTTAATTTTAGGTGATAATATTTACTATGGTAGTGGCTTATCTGAATTAGTTCAACGAGCTGCACAGAAGGCCTCTGGAGCAACAGTATTTGGGTATCAAGTAAATGATCCAGAACGTTTTGGAGTCGTTGAATTTGATGAGAATCATCACGTAAAATCAATTGAAGAAAAACCAGCGCATCCCGCAAGCAACTACGCAGTTACTGGCATGTATTTTTACGATAATCAAGTTGTGGATATTGCTAAAAACTTAAAACCATCACCACGTGGCGAATTAGAGATTACAGATGTTAATAAAGAGTATCTCAAACGTGGGCAGCTTGATGTCGAATTATTAGGACGAGGTTATGCTTGGCTTGATACTGGTACGCATGATTCTTTACATGAAGCATCGGGCTTTATTGAAACAGTTGAAAAACGGCAAAATTTGAAAGTGGCTTGCTTAGAGGAGGTTGCTTATCGGATGGGTTATATTGATAAGAAGCAAGTTTATAAGTTGGCACAGCCATTAAAGAAGAATGATTATGGTCAGTATTTGTTACGATTAATTCAGGAGGACAACTAATGGGAAAATTGAAAGTTACCACAACAAAGTTACAAGATGTCAAAATTATCGAACCAGCTGTTTTTGGTGATCAGCGCGGTTTCTTTACAGAAACATATTCTGATCGTGATTTTAAAGAGGCGGGCATTAATTTCGACTTTATTCAGGATAATCAATCTTTGTCTTCTCAAGCTGGTGTTTTACGCGGCTTGCATTTTCAACGCGGTAAAGCTGCCCAAACAAAATTAATTCGTGTCGTTACCGGTGCCGTTTTGGACTTGATTGTTGATGTGCGTAAGGGATCACCTACATATAAACAATGGGAAGGATACATCATATCCGCAAGTAACCATCGTCAATTACTGGTTCCCAAAGGCTTTGCCCATGGTTTTGTGACCTTAACTAATGATGTTAATTTCTTGTACAAATGTGATAATTATTACAATGCGGAGGCTGATGGTGGTTTCTCGTTTAAAACATCCGAATTAGGAATCAAATGGCCAATTGATTTTGATCAGGCTATCACTTCAGAAAAGGATGCCAACCAACCAACATTTACTGAATTCGAAAAAAATAATCCGTTTGTTTATGGGGAGATTTAGGAAAATGCCTAATTTGAAAAATATTATTGTTACCGGTGGTGCCGGGTTTATTGGATCTAATTTTGTGCATTATGTGGTGAATAACCATCCTGATGTTAAAATTACGGTTCTAGACAAGCTTACCTATGCTGGAAATCGTGCTAATCTAGCCGGACTCCCTAAAGATCGCGTTAAGTTAGTTGTCGGTGATGTTGCTGATGCTGAATTAGTTGATAAGCTGGTTAAAAATACGGATGCAGTTGTTCATTATGCAGCGGAAAGTCACAATGATAATTCGTTGATCGATCCTAGTCCATTTATTCAGACCAATATTATTGGTACCTATACATTGATTGAAGCTTGTCGTAAGTACGGTGTGCGTTATCATCATATTTCAACTGATGAAGTATTTGGAGACCTACCTTTACGTGAAGATTTACCAGGCCATGGTGAAGGCGTTGGTGAGAAGTTTACACCTGATTCACCATACAAGCCAAGCAGTCCATATTCTTCATCTAAGGCTAGTTCGGATTTATTAGTGCGGGCTTGGGTAAGGTCCTTTGGACTAAAGGCGACAATTTCAAATTGCTCGAATAACTATGGCCCATATCAACATATCGAAAAGTTTATTCCACGCCAAATCACTAATATCTTGAGTGGCATTCGGCCAAAACTCTATGGATCAGGTAAAAATGTGCGAGATTGGATTCATACAAATGACCATTCACGCGCAGTTTGGTTGATCCTCAATGAGGGAAAACTTGGCGAAACCTACTTAATTGGTGCTGACGGTGAGAAGGACAACAAGACAGTTCTTGAAATGATTCTCAAAGGTATGGGCCAACCGGCTGATGCTTATGACCATGTTAAAGACCGTCCTGGGCATGATATGCGTTATGCCATTGATTCAAGCAAGTTATGTACTGAACTTGGTTGGAAGCCTGAATTTACCGATTTCGAAGAAGGCTTGCAAGCAACAATTCAATGGTACACTGATCACGAAGATTGGTGGAAAGATGAAAAGCAGGATGTTGAGAATAAGTATGCTAAGAATGGTCAATAAGTTTTAGCGGGTGCGTAACCCGCTTTTTTGATAGAAAGAAAAGTTTAAAGAGGAGTAATTCAGAATGAATAATATTTTAATTACAGGTGCTAATGGCCAGCTTGGTATGGAACTAAGAACTTTATTGGATGAAAAGGGGATTATTTATACGGCTACAGGTTCTAAAGAGCTTGATATCACTGATGCTAAAATGGTAAGTGATTATTTTGGACTGCATAAACCCGATTTAGTTTTTCATTGTGCTGCCTATACGGCAGTTGATGCTGCTGAAGAAGAACCCGGTAAGTCAGCTGATGAAATGGTTAATGTGGCAGGCACACAAAATGTTGCGACAGCCGCCGAATCAGTGGAAACAACGGTTGTTTATATTAGTACGGATTATGTTTTTGATGGTCAAAATACAGGAATGTACAAAGAAATGGATCAACAGAATCCCCAAAGTGAATATGGTCGTACTAAGAACTTAGGTGAAAAAGCAATTCGTGAAACGATGAGTAAATACTATATCATCAGAACTTCATGGGTATTCGGAAAATATGGTAAGAACTTTGTTTATACTATGTTGAATTTAGCGAAAACACATGATGTGATTACGGTTGTAGATGATCAAGTCGGCCGTCCAACCTGGACGAGAACGTTAGCAGAGTTTATGCTGTATGCAGTTGAAAACAAGGTTCCTTATGGTGTTTACAACTTGAGTAATGATAATCAGGCTAGTTGGTTTGAATTTGCTACAGAAATTTTGAAAAATACAACTACACAAGTGAAACCTGTAACTTCTGCAGAGTATTCACAAAAAGCAACGCGGCCAGCTCATTCAGTATTGTCTTTAGAAAAAACTAAAGCAACTGGTTTTAAGATTCCAACGTGGCAAGAGGCTTTGCAACAAATGATGGTGATTATTGATAAATAGTTGTTTAGTATAGACTAGTAATAAGTAATTACTAGTTGTACATATATGTAAAAGTTAAGATTGTGAATTTTTAGTGAATTTCGTGAAGCATAGGCATACAATAATAATAGTTAATTTTCAGGAGGCGTGGCATGAGACATGAACATGAGTCTAAGCAAAAGAACCATACAGTAAGAAACGTTATTTTGACAGTTATTTTGATTCTGCTGGTTTCGGTGGGAGCGTATGCTGCAAGGAAATATTATAATATCAAACATGCGGTTGATAATACGTATCAAAGTGCTGGAATTAAGAAGGATCGGAATGCTAGTTCTGAGATTCAAAGCAAGCGTCCCATTTCAATTTTGTTAATGGGAACTGATACAGGTGCATTGGGACGTTCTTACAAAGGACGGACAGATACGATGATGCTGATTACGATGAATCCTAAGACGGATAAGACGACCATTACAAGTATTCCCCGTGATACGGGTGTAACGATTCCAGGGTATGAAAGTGAATCACCATCGAAGATTAATGCGGCTTATTCGTTTGGAAGCTCTGGAACTGCAATTAAAACGGTACAAGAAATGTTAAATGTGCCAATTGATTTCTATGCGGTTATGAATATGGGCGGTATGGAAAAAGTGGTTAATGCAGTTGGTGGGGTCACAATGACACCTACTTTAAGCTTTAAGTATGACGGGTATACCTTTACAAAGGGTGAATCTACACATATGAATGGTAAGAAGGCTTTGGCTTATTCACGAATGCGTTACGATGATCCCAATGGCGATTATGGCCGTCAAACGCGGCAACGCGAAGTGATTATGGCGATTATGGGCAAGGCGGGTTCAATATCATCTTTACTCAATAAGAATTTCTTGGATTCAATTTCAGCACAGATGAAGACCGATTTAACGTTTAGCGATTTAACTGCGATTGCACAAAATTATCGTGGTGCTAGAAAGACAGTTTCACAGACCCATCTACAAGGAACTGGTGGTACTGTGAATGGGCAGAGTATGGAATTAATGGCTAAGAGTGAGTTACAGCGTGTAACGAACCTGAACCGGAAGAACCTTGGTTTAGATCATGCAACAACCGGAAACATTGCGTTAGGTACATCTGCTACTAGTTCCAGTTCTAACAGTAGTGTGCAGAATGCTAATGTGAATGCGGGAAACTAATTTAACGTGGAGATCAAATTTTATTGTTAATTTGATCTTTTTTGCTTATCATCATGGGTTTTTAAGTTTTATGTTTAGAACACTATTAAATGATTAAACTAAATATTTTTTAGAATACTACGAGGAGATATTGATATGTTAAGACCGGTTGATTTAAAATCTATTGGTGTGCAAGGGTTAAATGATGAAATTTTTGAGGAATATCAACACTATCTGGGAATTAAGTTCCGGGGAAGAGAGATTAATGATATATCTTCTTTAGTAAGTGATTTGCCTAAGAACTTGAACTTAAGTAATTTTTATATTGGATATAAAATACCACAAATAAATAAAGAATTTGATTTATTACGTTTTTGTAAAAATGGTGATATTCTAAATATTGAATTAAAAAGTGAAAATATTGGTAAAGAAAAAATAGGTAAACAATTAATTAAAAATAAATATTATTTATCCGCTATTCCTAATTACAAGAAAATTGACCTTTTTACGTATGTGTCTTCGGATAAAAAGATTTATAGATTGGCAGATTCAGGCAAACTTATAGATAGTGACACATCCCAAATAGTTGAGTATATTGAAGCAAATAGTAGACGAATAAGTAATTTAGATGAATTATTTAATCCAAGTGCGTATTTGACATCGCCGTTTAATTCACCGCAAGAATTTTTAAATAAAGCATATTTTCTTACTCAACAACAAACAAATGTAAAAAAATATATTGTTCGAAGTTTAGGGGGAACTTTTGTTGTAGAAGGTAAGGCTGGAACG
The DNA here is from genome assembly GCF_001611155.1 of Pediococcus damnosus. NCBI lineage: Bacteria > Bacillati > Bacillota > Bacilli > Lactobacillales > Lactobacillaceae > Pediococcus > Pediococcus damnosus. The sequence goes on along the minus strand of NZ_CP012294.1, from coordinate 230,270 downwards.
GGAAAGACATTGTTAGCATATGATATTGCAAGAACTGAAATGTGTGAAGGCCAAAAGGTATTAATCGTTCATTGTGGGAATTTGAATGATGGACAATTAATTTTAAATAGTAAGGGCTGGAATATTATTTCTATAAAATCGTTTCAATCGAAAGATATAAATACGCTAATTGCACGATACAATTTGATTATTATTGATGAAGTTCAACGTGTTAGACGGAATTATCTCAGTGGATTGTTGACTAAATTTTCTAATTATAAAGGTAAGTTGATTTTTTGTGGGGATCCGGAACAATATTTACAAGCTATGGAGGGAGGAAAGGAGAATTTTGAGCTTTTAAGTAATACACATTCTATATCTAAAAATAATTATTGTAAATTATCCGAAAAGATTCGTACGAATAAAGAAGTGGCTTCTTTTATATTACAATTTTTTGATCGGAAAAAATATAGGAATAAAAATGATGTTTATATTGACAATGTGTTTTTACAATACTTCAAACTTATAAATGACGCTATTTTATACAGTAATGTGTTAGCAGCAAATGGTTGGAAATTAATTACTTCTACAACCTCAAAATATGATCCCGAATATAATGATAAGTTTATGAAATTAAAATATGCCAACTCGCATGAAGTGATTGGACAAGAATTTGATAAAGTGGCTGTATTTGTGGGGCCAGATTTTAGTTACGAGAATGGTCGTTTGACTGGTCCTAAAACATACTATTCTGCAATAAAAACATTATTTGAAAATATGACAAGGGCTCGTAAACAATTGTGCTTAATTATTATAGATAATCCTAGTGTTCTTAAAAATTGTCTTGAAATTGTATCAAATACAGATTAACCAATCTAGTCTATTTGAGTTAATTTTGCTCTTTATCAACTCTCGCCTGGAGATGCATTTCTTTAAAAGCCATCTTGCATTCTTGGAGTAGTTTTGAAGTACATTAAAACTAAAATATTTTCGGTGATCTTTCAATGGTTAGATTTTTGTGTGAGCTTGAACAATGAAGCTAATTCGTAACCAGTAATACCCTAAAAATACACCGAGTGAATTGTCTAAAACGTCCATAGTTTCGACGACTCGATTGATTCGAAATGTTTGATCTAAAATGAACTGGATACTTTCATTGAATATTCCTGTTCCTAAAGCAATTAAGATCACTTCAAGTATGTTTAAGTGATGATGACGAGTAAATAGGTATAAATAAATTCCGGCGGGAATGGTCATAATGACATTTTCTCTTGATGAATCAGCCAAGCCAGAATAAGGTTTAGCGATTACTATTGCGTGGCCGATGAGTTTGGCACCATAGGGTAACATAGATTCTAATGTCGTATCCTTGGGTATTAAAATTAGCCAGAAGACACTTATCACGTAAACAATGAGGCTTAGCCATACTAATTTGGAAAAATTGGATGGTGCGCTAACTACTTTTTTAATAGTGATGAGAACTACAACAAGTGACATTACTATGAACGGAAGATATTTTATCAATTTGGATTACTGCCTTTGAGATAGATTAAAGTTATAAAATGATGTGGATAATAAAATGACTTTCAGGATTTCTTCTTCTGAAGGCCTTTTTTTTCGTTCTTTAAAATGAAATTGAACGGTGTCATCAAGTAGAAGCCAATGACTACACCGAGGGCATTATGAATGACATCCATAATATCAACAGTTCGGTTGATATGAATAAGCTGGTCTAAAACAAACTGGCCACCTTCGTTAAATAAAGCAATTCCCACAGCGATAAACAACACTTCATTTAAAAGGGGACGATCTTTATGACCAAAGATATATAGGTAAATCCCCATTGGAATTGTCATGATGATGTTTAACATAGCTTGCATCCCATAATCGCGGTAAGGAACCACGACAACTTTAGCATAACCAATCGCGATAGCCTGAAAGACGGCATCGGAACCAAACGAATAAGTGCCAGGTGTGAAGATCAGGTAGAACACGCTAACTGCATAAGCAATGAAACTAAGCCGCACAATTGCAGAAGTTAGAGACGGTTTCTGATGTAATTTTTGAATGTTATAAATTGCAACAATTGCCGAAAGTATTACAAACGGTACATACTTAAATATTGTCATTGAACCACTTCCCTAATTTGATCAATGCTTTAATTGTATCGCAATTTATAATGGAATAAAACCCGTCAGAACGCGGTTTTTCGTTAACTTTTCCTTAAGGGTTTCGCAGTTTCTTAAAGTAATTTAAAAAAAGATTGCAATCGAATCAGGAATGTTCTATGATGAGCTTGTAAAGAAGCTGTAATATTAATGTAACAAATTTGGAGGCGGTTTTGATGAAAAAAGTAATTCGATTTTTATTAATAGTAAGTATGGCGATGGGTGTGTTTCTATTAGCTAATAATACGGAAACTCAGGCCGCTTCCCGAGTTCCTGTCCCATATGCAATGCGTGGTAATTGGTATCTAACTAAAAAAACAGGTTTAAATATTAAAAAGACTTCGATGGTTGGCTTGCATCACACCGTAATGGAGAGAACATATGGTAAAAATATGGTCTTCAAATATTACTATAAAGGTAGCTATTCTTTATCTGACAAACGTTGGGGATTTGGCTTCTTCTTCAAGTTAGTCAATGTCAAAGGTAAGAATGGTCGGAATTACAAAGCACTTGCAATGTGGGGCCAAGGCCCTGAAGCACAACTTTATTACAAGAAACTAAATAAGAACGAACGTCACAGCTTAACTTGGCGAAAAACGATTAAATTAATGAATGGTCAACGAAGTTTCTAACGTCTGACTTTACCAATTAGGCGAAAGGCTTTATAATGAAAAGATACGCCCTAGGAAAGGATGCTGGTCATGGCAGAAAAAGAAGTAGATAAAAAAGTTGAAAAACCTGCAGATAAAAAAGTTGATAAAAAAGTAAATAAAAGAGGCAATAATAGAGCCGATAAAAAAGAGGAAGAGGAGGAACCAAAGCCATTTGATGTTGGCGACAAGGTTCACGTTAAGAAAACTGCTCTACTCCCAACTGATTTCGATGGTCAGGTCGGCAAAGTTTATGAAAACTCAATTTTGATTGATATTGACGCTGATAGTGTTGATGATTCTCGTAGTGAAGAACTACATGATCTTCATGGTCGCGTGATTGTTCGTTTTGCAGAAGCAAAGAAGATTGAAGCATAATTTTTAAAATAGTGAAGCAGCGATATTTAAATATATTGTTGCTTTTTATTTTTGCCTAAATTTAATTTTTCTCATAATAATCACAGTTAAACTAATTATTTTAATCTTTATTTAATTTTCATGTTGACAGGCTCCCGACAATGAGCTATATTTAACATTAAATTCAAATTAGATTGTTTCTCATAATTTGATTTAAAACATAGGGAGTTGGATGATTTATGAAATTAAAGAAAAGCTCAGTCACATTTTTAGTGGCTTTGCCATTATTATTATTGGCAGCTTGTGGGAATAGTAATTCTTCAAGCAGTAATGGAGTAAACAAAGGCAATCTTGCTGATAAACAGGTTGTTAATTGGACGGAAACTTCGGAGTTACCTTCGATTGATCCTTCCATTGCCACTGACCAAATTAGTTTTGACGCCATGAATAACGTTGGTGAAGGTTTGTATCGTTTAGGTAAGGATAATAAAATTCTTCCTGGAGTTGCAACGAAGACTAAAGAATCTAAAGATGGAAAAACCTATACGTTTACACTTCGCAAGAATGCTAAATGGAGTAACGGCGATAAGGTTACCGCAAAAGATTTCGTGTACTCATGGCGACGCATCAATAATCCGAAGACTGGTTCACAATACGCATACCTATACAGTGGAATTAAAAATGCGGACAAGATTCAGGCTGGCAAAAAGCCGGTTAACAGTTTAGGAATCAAGGCTGATGGAGATTACAAATTAACCGTTACCCTTGAAAAGGCCATCCCTTACTTTAAGTTGTTAATGGGATTCCCAAGTTTCTTCCCACAAGATCAAAAAGTGGTCGAAAAGTATGGTGATAAATACGCAACCCAAAGTAAGTATCAGGTATACAATGGGCCGTTCACGCTTCAAGGTTGGACCGGAACGAACAACAAGTGGACGTTAGTTAAAAATAAGAGTTACTGGGATAAGAAACACGTTTACCTATCCAAGATTAATGATCAAGTGGTTAAGGACAGCCAAACTGGGTTGAACCTTTTCCAGGGTAAACAAGTGGATCAAACGGTTTTAACTGGAACCCAAGTAGCTAATATGAAGAGTAACAAGGCTTTCTTCTTAGGCCGTGAAGCTCGAAACTCTTATCTCGAGTATAATTACAAGAATATTAAGGCTTTCCGGAACGTAGATGTTCGAAAGGCAATGTCTTTAGCAATTAATCGGAAACAATTAGTAAATAATGTGTTGGCTGATGGCTCAACGGCACCAAAAGGGTTTGTGACGGATGGATTAGCTAAGAATCCTAAGACGGGTGAAGATTTCGCAAAAGAAGCTTCAACTGGGAATGGAACCAACTACGATCTGACGCAAGCCAAAAAGCTATGGGCTAAAGCTTTGAAAGAAGAAGGCAAGAAGAGCATGACGTATACGTTGATGGCTGACGATACGGAATCTTCTAAAAAGACTGCAGAATTTTTACAAACAGAGTTAGAAAAATTGCCTGGATTGAAGATTAATGTGCAGACAATCCCTTATAAGACTCGTTTAGCACGTTCCGCAAAGGGACAATTCCAGTTGGTTATTACAAACTGGGGAGCTGACTTCTCGGATCCAATTTCTGACTTGGGCTTGTTTACATCAACGAACAGCTTCAATAATGGTAAGTGGAGCAACAAAGAGTACGATAAGTTGATCGATAAGGCTAATAATGCTGATGCCAATAACACGCAAAAACGTTGGGAAGACATGGTTAAGGCCAAAAAGATTTTGATGAACGATCAAGGAAATGCCCCATTATACAATGGCGTTGTTCCCCAATTGATCAATACTAAAGTCAAAGGGTATGTTTACAATACAGCCGGTGTTCCTTGGAACTGGAAGGGTATGTACGTTTCCAAATAAATAAGTTTAAATTCAGAATCGCTGATCTATGGTGATTCTGTTTTTTGTGTCTAAAATCTGGGTAAGGTTAAGCTTGAATTTTTGACTTTCGGAGTGGGAGCTAGTAGTCTCTATGGAGGGTAGTCAATGATGTGAAGTAATTAATGATAACGTTTTAGTAATTGTGACAATTCGATTTTGCTTGTCACGGAAAAAGTGCAGCGATAAGTCCGATGTACAAGTATTTGCGAGATTAAGTTGAACATATGAAGGTTATTTAGTGGAGTTACAGGGTATACTTTGATCACTAACTAACGTGCCTAAAAAATACTAGTTTTTCGCTAGTTATTTTTTGAGGCACTCTCAAAATATGGAAGTGAAGAATTTGACTAAAATTGCAATTGTAACTGACAGTACTGCTTATCTTGCCCAAAACATTTGCGATAGATTGCATATCACCGTGGCACCAATTTCGGTGGCTTTTGGTGACCAACAATATCGTGAGCGAATCGATATTAGTGACGCAGAATTTTATAAACGTTTGAAAACAGAGAAAACTTTTCCGACAACGGCACCACCATCTATGGGAGTTATGGAAGAACTTTATCATAATTTGGCAGAGGCTGGCTACGAAGAAGTGGTCAGCATTCATTTATCTAGCGGGATCAGTGGATTTACCAATAATTTACGCGCGTTCGCGGCGAGCGTTACAGAAATAAAGGTCCATGTGGTTGATGCCCAGATTGCTGTCCAGCCATTAGGCTATTTAGTAATTCAAGCGGCTAAAATGGCGGCCGAGGGGAAATCAACCCAAGATATTATGGCCAAAGTGACAGAGTTGAGGGCAACAATCGGGGAGTACTTTATCGTAGATGATCTAAAGAATTTGGCTCACAGTGGTCGTTTAGGAAATAGTTCTGCTTTTGTTGGTTCCTTACTAAAAGTTAAACCGATTTTGGCGCTTAACAAAGAGAAGTTTAATATTGAGGCTGTTGATAAAGTCCGCTCTATGAAGCGAGCTCGGGCCAACATTGTCAGTCGTTTTATTCTCGGGCCAACATTGTCAGTCGTTTTATTAATGAAACAAAAAATCTACCTTATCAGGTTCGGGTGTTTTTATGTGGGACAAATAACGAACCAGAAATTGAGAAGTGGCAACAAAGCATTCAATCTAAATTGGCAAATGTCGCCGCTGTTGAAACGGGACAGATCGGTCCAGTGGTTGGTGCCCATTTGGGATCCGGCGTGTTTGCAATTTTATGGATTAAAGAAATACAGCAAGTGTAAGAGAGGAAGAGAGAAATGAAGAAGCTGAAACTTGATTTAAATGACGAAGACTACATGGGTAGTCATGAAGCCAGTGTAATGTGGGGTAAACAAAAAGATTACGTGCGGACGATTTATAATAAATATCCAAAACGTTTTCCTGAAGGCACCATTCGTAAGTTTGGTAAACAACTGATTGTTACCCGTGAAGGAATGGAAGCTGTCACCGGAATTAAAAAAAGTGAATTAGTCGATAAAAATAACTAAATATGAGATATCACTGAAGGGTTAGTCTTCTGGGGTGGCAGCCTGGAAACTGGAGCTGAGGCGATTTTTTATCACAAATAGCATTAGAAAAAATGGATAAAGCAAGGGCATCATCGCATTAAATCGATGATGCCCTTGCTTATTTTAATAGAAATTTGTCTGTGTTAAACAATAAAAAATGTCCCCGGCGAGAATCGAACTCGCAACCTATCGCTTAGGAGGCGATTGCTCTATCCAGTTGAGCCACGGAGACAAGTTACCTTTCGTATTTTGCCATAAAACCAGTGTATAAGCAAGTGGCCGTCAACTGAAAGAAACTTAAATTTCATAAAAATTGGGGAACTTGATCCCAGTCAATTTCAAAGCCTCGTTTTCCAGGTATATTAAACTTATTCAATAAGACAAGGGGATAAAAAATATGATGAAATTTGAGCAGGTCGTCCAAAAAAATATCAATCCAATTACATGGACTTCAGCAGCGTTAATCGTTATTGGTTTTCTGGGAGAAATGATGGGTTCACAAGGATTGTCTACGGCAGCCCTTGTAATTGCCTCGATCATCGCGGCAACACCGATTATCATCCGGGCGGTTGAAGCTTTAAAAGTACGGGTCATTGGGATTGAGTTATTGGTAAGTATTGCAGTAATCGGGGCATTTGTGATTCAAGAGTTTAATGAATCTGCCATCGTGACTTTCTTGTTTTTGTTTGGTAGTTTTTTGGAAGCCAAAACGTTAGCGAAAACTCGTGAATCTATTAAAACATTGACAGAAATGGCACCAACTACCGCTGAGGTGGTTCAAGATGATGGCTCAGTTATTGCAACGGACGTTGATGATGTTGATGAAGGTGACGTTGTTCTTGTGAAGACCGGTGGTCAGGTGCCAATTGACGGCGACATTGTGGAAGGCTCTGGCTATTTAAACGAAGCGAGTGTTACTGGCGAGTCTAAATTAGTTACGAAACAAGTTGACGATGGTGTTTTTTCCGGAACAATTTTAGATAACGGAACTTTGAAGATCAAGGCTACCAAAGTGGGGGATGATACCACCTTTGCGAAGATTGTTGAACTGGTTGAGGATGCGCAAGATACCAAATCACATGCCGAAAAATTTATTGATCAATTTGCGAAGTATTATACGCCAGCAGTGTTAGTTTTAGCTGTCCTGGTAGGACTTATCTCACGTGATTTCAAGCTGGCAATTACTGTGCTGGTGCTTGGTTGCCCTGGAGCCTTGGTCATTGGAGCACCAGTTTCCAACGTGGCCGGAATCGGGAACGGTGCTAAAAATGGCGTACTGATCAAAGGTGGTGAAGTTGTTGACACCTTTGCTAAAGTCGATACTTTAGTGTTTGATAAAACCGGAACTTTAACTAAAGGCAACACAGAAGTTTCTGCAATTAAAAATTATGCAGCTGATCAAACTCAGGGATTAGCCTTGGCTGCCAAACTAGAAAGTCAATCCGATCATCCCTTAGGCAAGGCGATTACGACCTATGCGACTCAGAATAATGTTGACTATCAAAACCTAACGATTGCTTCAAATAATACCGTTAAAGGTCAGGGAATTGAGGCTGAAATTGAGCAGCACCAAGTTTTGGTGGGGAATCTTAAATTGATGGCTGCTAATCACGTTCAATTAACCCCAAACCAAGCAACTGATTTAAAAGAGTTGCAAGAAACAGGAAGTTCGACGGTGATTGTGGCGGTCGATCAGCAAGTTCAACAAATTATTGGTGTTTCGGATGTCATTCGTGATAACGTTAAGGAGAACTTAGCAGCATTAAAACGGTTGGGAATCAAGAAGCTCGTCATGTTAACTGGTGATAATGAAATCACCGCAAACTATGTGGCCAAGAAACTTGGCATTGATGAAGTTCATGCCAATTTATTGCCGGAAAATAAAGTGACGTTTGTGAAACAGCTGAAAGCAGAAGGCCGTAAAGTGGCATTTGTGGGTGATGGAATTAACGATAGTCCTTCGATTGCGACTGCTGACATCGGAATTGCAATGGGTGGCGGCACGGATGTCGCGATTGAAACATCTGATATTGTCCTGATGCAATCTAGTTTCCAAGAGTTAGTTCACGCTTATGGCTTGGCAAAAAAGACGGTTGCTAATACGCGGCAAAACATTGTGATTGCGATTGGCACGGTTGTGTTCCTGCTGATTGGGTTAATCTTTGGTTATATTTACATGGCCAGTGGGATGTTCGTGCATGAAGCCAGTATTTTAGTTGTCATCTTTAATGCGATGCGTTTAATTCGGTATCAACCAGCTCGAACAAAATAAATTAAAAAAAGTTTCAAAAACTTGATGAGAATCAATTTTAAAGTAGCAAAATGGCTTTAGAATGAATTCATAAAGTTAATCAAAGGAAATAGGAGGAAATTAATTATGACAAGAGCAATTTTACAATTAGGTGCATTAACTTGCCCATCATGTTTACAAAAGATTCAAGGGGCTTTGGAAAAACAACCAGGTGTTGAAAAAGTGAAAGTTCTCTTTAATGCTGGTAAAGCTAAGATCGATTTTGACGAAACGATCAACAATGCAGATGCTTTGGCAGAGGTCGTTACCAAGTTAGGTTACGAAGTCAAAAGTGTTAAAGTAAAGGAACCAGCTAAATAATTTTTTGAACGGTGTGATCCGATTACTATTTGGGATGACACCGTTTTTATATCTGTTAACAAACGTTGAAGCAATAAAAATTCAGTGTTATAGTACTTTAGTAATTAAAAACGAAATGCATATATAAATGCCGTAATATGGTCGGCAAGTTTCTACCCAGAACCGTAAATTCTGGACTATACGCAATAAACTCATCAAACGATGTCTTCTATTTGCGGACATCGTTTTTGTTTTGCCGTGATAGTGGTTATATATGGATTCAACAGGAGGTAACGTGTTGGTTTCAAAGGAAGAATGGGCACAAGAACAGATTGATTTTGACGCAGAAAAGGGAGTTCCCCAAGAGGACGATACCTCGAACGGACACGCCGCAATTTTAGGGTTGCAACATTTACTGACCATGTATTCTGGGGATGTGATGGTGCCACTCCTAATTGGTGCAATCGTGCATTTTTCAGCGACGCAAATGGCACTATTAATTTCGATGGATTTATTCATGTGTGGTGTGGCCACGTTATTACAAGTGCACAGGACGCGTTTGGTTGGAATCGGATTACCAGTAGTTTTGGGCTGTGCGGTTCAAGTCATCACGCCGTTGGGGACCATCGGAAAAACGCTCGGGATCACCACAATGTATGGTGCGATCATCGCCTCCGGAGTATTTGTCTTATTAATGAGTGGGGTTTTTTCCAAAATGCGAAAACTCTTTCCACCAGTTGTCACCGGTTCGTTAATTGTGGTGATTGGGTTTACGTTGATGCCAGTTGCCATCACTGATTTAGGTGGCGGGACAGTTGGTGCTCGTGATTTTGGTTCACCGAAGAATTTGCTTGTTGGTGGTTTCACGCTGGCAGTGATCATTGCGTTTAACGTTTGGGGGCGTGGCTTTGTTAAATCAATTGCCATTTTAATTGGCCTGGTAGCTGGGACGGCTTTGGCTGGTGCCCTTGGGATGATTCAATTGAGCAGTGTTTCCCAAAGTAGCTGGTTCCGAATTCCCCAACCTTTTATGTTTGGCGTGCCACACTTTGAATGGTCATCATCGTTAACCATGATTTTGATTGCGTTGACTACCATGATTGAATCGACCGGTGTGTTCTTTGCATTAGGAGACATGACCAATCGGCATTTGACCGGGGATGACTTAAAACGAGGCTATCGTGCAGAAGGAATTGCGCAGATCTTGGGTGGAATTTTCAACACATTTCCTTATTCAACTTTCTCAGAAAACGTGGGGGTTGTGCAGTTTTCTGGTGTTAAAACGCGAAAACCAATTTACTTTGCTGGAGTATTTTTATTAATTTTGGGCTTGTTACCAAAAGTTGGTGCCTTGGCAACGGTTGTGCCCACACCAGTTTTAGGTGGAGCCATGTTAGTGATGTTCGGCACGGTTGGTTTACAGGGTGTTCGGATTTTAAAAAATGTTGATTTTGACGATAGTCGTAATTTAATTGTTGCTGCAGTTTCCATTGGCGCTGGCTTGGGTGTTTCCAGTGTTCCAAGTATTTTTCAAGCCTTACCTTCCGAATTGTATTTAATTCTTGGTAATGGGGTTGTGGTGACAAGTATTGTGGCGGTTGTTTTAAATTCACTATTTAAATTACAAGGAAAACCAAAAACAGAAGTTAAATAAAAGATTCGCAAATTTCAAATTCTAAAAAATAGAATTTGATAATTTGCGAATTTTCTATTTATGGGGTGCTTGAAGTTTTGCAGTTTGCTATCAAAAATCGTTTGGGACTTAAATAGTTAGTGTAAAGTTTTAGTAGGAAAGTGAAAAAAAGTCTTTTCAAAACAAGAGAAGACCGTTAATCTTCTAATTAGGTATAGCAGCCAAAAATTAGGAGGTAACGGTCTTCATGTCTCAAATATTAACAGAAATCATGACAGTTTTAAAGGATAGTAATAATTTATTTGATGCGGAACAAAATTTAATGATGCAGTGTCAGACGTTGATTGCCACTGCCTTAGGCCAGGCGTTAGAAGATCTTGATGATCTTCTAATTGGCGAAACAGAATACCAAGAAATTGTGGGCAAGCGCGAAAGAACTTTGAATTTTATGTGTGGGGCCGTGACTTTCAAACGCCGGTTAGTGAAACTAACTGATAAAAAATATGTATTTCCTTTAGATCGTTATTTGCAGTTAATTCCACGAAGTAGATTTTCACCCTTAATGGTCGAAAAGGTTGCCAAGCTAGCTTCACATAGTGTTTTACGGACAACAGCTTTGGCTGTTAACCTTTTAACCCCACTTTCTATCAGTCATCAGAAAGTTGGTCAACTTTATCAAACAGCAGGTACGCAATGTGAAAAGCAGCGTGAAGAAACCACGTTAGTAACTGTAGCAAAGAAACGTCAAGTTCCTTATTTATATCTAGAAGGTGATGCCTTTTGTGTCGCCATAAAGGCTAAACACCACCATAAGAATATCTTCGTGCACCGACTTCAATTAACGGAAGGCATTACCCAAAATGGCCAGCGCCGACAGACGCTAAACCGGCATGTGTTTACAGGATTAAACCGCCGAGTAGTTTTTAAGCAAGCACAAGATTATTTAAGTCAAAACTATGATTTACAACACACTACGGTGATCACCGGTAGCGATAATGGCAGTGGTTATGAACCATCCTGCTTTGATGAATTAGCAATTGGGGCAAAAAAACATGAACATTTTTTAGATTGTTATCACTTGAATCGAAAAATTCGTAAGCGATTAAGCATGATGCCTAAGAAACTACAAAATATGTTATTTCAGGCTGTTCATAATTGGGATAGTGACCAAATTCAGGTTATTCTTGATACTTGTGAATCAATAGCTAGCGATACAGATAGTCTTGAGTCAATTCAACTTTTACGGCGTTATTTGAAGCGTAATTGGAATTACTTAAAACCAGCTGTTGAGCGCAGCTTAACGGCTGAAAATGTGTGCTTGGGTGGTTGTGAAAGTAACCATCGTCGTTTTACGTACCGATTAAAGCATCAAGGTCGTTCTTGGAGTATACCTGGCTTAAAAGCAATGGTCAATGTGATTACGAGTGAAATTAATGGTCAACTGGAAGCGGCAATGTTAAATGTCCCCGCCGCCTCACCAATAAACGTCAAACCAGTTAACATATCTGCAAGTCATTTTCTTAAGCAACCCTTTACGCAACATCAAGGAATCAAGCATGGTAGTCTTCACCTAGATGCAGCAACCAGTAGTGCTATGGGTAATTTGGTGAAGATTATTTCGTAAAACCTGAATAATAGGTGTAGTGGAGGCGTTGATGAAAGAGTGTGTCGATGTCACTTGGCGATTTATCGCTTAGAGACATGGGAAGACTGGAGAGATCCACTTCTGGCCTGATGAGGGACAGAAGTTAGCTCGCAAGCGACCCACACGGCCCCACATCAGCGCCGGAACGGAACAAAAAGCAGGTAAAAGCTTAAATAAAATCTAATTAGAAGTACAACCTACTAAAACTTGACACATACACTTAAATATTCGGGTTTGACGCGTTATACTAATTTATATAGAATGAAAAAACACGGAGGCTTATCTTGAAAAAATTACGCGTCATGTCCATTTTTGGAACCCGTCCTGAGGCAATCAAAATGGCTCCAATTATTTTAGAAATGAATAAACGAAGTAGCGAGTTTGAACCAATTACGGTGGTGACTGCGCAACATCGAGAAATGCTTGATCAAGTTCTCGATATTTTTAAGATTAAACCAGATTATGATTTAAATATCATGAAACCAAACCAAACGCTGAGTGAGATTACCGGACGTGTCTTGAATAAATTAGATACCATTATTCAAGAAGCAAAACCAGATGTGATTTTGGTGCATGGCGATACAACCACTACGTTTGCGGCAAGTATTAGTGCCTTTTACAATCAAGTTCCTTTGGGACACGTAGAAGCTGGGCTCCGAACGTGGGACAAGTATTCGCCATTTCCAGAAGAAATGAATCGGCAACTAACTGACGTTTTGGCAGATTTTTACTTTGCACCAACAACGTTAAGTCAGCAAAATTTATTGAAAGAAAATCATCAAGCCGATCACATCGTGGTAACTGGGAATACGGCAATTGATGCGTTAAAAGAAACCGTTCGTGATGACTATCATCATGAAGTTCTCGATTTAGTAGCGCCTGATCACCGGTTAATTTTGTTAACAATGCATCGCCGTGAGAACCAGGGTGAACCGATGAAACGCGTTTTCAAAGCGATTAAACAGGTTGTGGATTCGCATCCTGATGTAGAAGTGATTTATCCCGTCCATTTAAGTCCCGCGGTTCAACAAGTTGCGAAAGCAATCTTAGGTAATGACGACCGGATTCATTTAATCGATCCATTAGATGTTGTCGATTTCCATAATTTATCTGCTCACAGTTACTTTATTATGACTGATTCCGGTGGTGTTCAAGAAGAGGCACCATCGCTTGGCAAACCAGTTTTGGTATTACGGGATGAAACGGAACGTCCAGAAGGAGTTACAGCTGGAACCTTAAAGTTGGTGGGAACTGATCCTGAAACGGTAAAAAACGCCATGGAGGCACTTTTGGATGATTCAGCAGCCTATCAAAAAATGGCAACTGCCAAGAATCCATACGGTGATGGCCATGCGGCAAAACGTATTTTGGATTTCTTAACCAAAAAATTAAATGATAATCGGAGTTAATTTGTCGTGAAAGCATTCATTGAAAAATATAAATCGATTATTTTGTATTTGGTGTTTGGCGCACTAACTACAGCTGTTAATATTGGGGTCTTTACCTTTTTAGACTTGTATATGCATTGGAACTATCAAGTCGGGACGGCAATTGCCTGGATTGCATCTGTTTTGGTTGCGTTTTTTACCAATAAAGTTTGGGTTTTTAGTTCGAACTATTCAACGTGGCGCGCATTTTGGCGGGAGTTGGGATCTTTTTTCTTCTTTCGGTTGTTAACCTATTTTATGGAAGTTGTGATCATGTGGGTAGGAGTTTCATTGCTGCGTGAGAACGCAATTTTGATGAAGTTGGTAGATAATATTGTTGTCGTAATCGTTAATTATGTATTTAGTAAATGGATTATTTTTCGAAAGCAAGGTACAAAAAAAGATTGAAACGTCTGTTAGATAGGTTTCAATCTTTTTCTACTTTTGGCTTGCGGTGTAGTTATCTACCAATTCCTTGGCAAAGGCATCTAGGTGATCTAAGTCTTCTTCAGATTCAGGTGCTAAGTTGATTTTTACAGGTTTGGCGCCTTGAGTTGCCCTGGATTTTTGAAAGGCTTGGGCAAATTTATCGACGGCAACACAGTAAAATTCTTCATAGAAAACATCGCCGGATCCGGCGACACCGAAGATTTTGCCGGATAGATCCAATTCGGGAAGTTCTTCATAGAAGTCCATTCCTTCTTCTGGTAATTCACCTTCATCATAGGTATAGGGGACGACGACACAAATGTCGAAGTTCTTGAATTCGTCGGCGTCAGTTTGTGAAATTTCGGATTCATCGACTTCAACGCCTAAATCTTCTAAAGCTTCGGTGATAATGTCGGCACAATCTTCATTGTTACCGGTAATGGTTGCAAAAACAACTTTTGCAGTTGGCATGGTGTGGGCCTCACTCTCGTGTAGAGTGTTTCAAAGAGCGGTTAGCGGTTGAGCATAGCCTAGATAGTTAAATGATTCGGGTTAGGAATCGTTTGACTATCGTAGCTAAGCGGAGACCGCTGCTCTTTTAAACACGTTTGCGTTAATTAGTAAAAATATTCCAAATCAGGCCAAGGACACAACCTAATAAGTCCTAGAGAATTATAGCAGAGAAATGAAATTTAGTGAATGGTTTCCATAGACAAGGAGGTTCAAAATGGCTGAAAAAGAGGCACTTCCCAAAATTACAAAAATTACCACCCAAAAACGGAAAGAACGTTATAACGTTTTTATTGATGATCACTATGCGTTCCCAATTAGTGAAGATGTGATGATTAAATTCCGAATTTTTAAAGGAATGGAAGTCGATAAAAAATTACGCGAAGAAATTTTAGCTGCTGACGATGTGTCAAAAGCGTACTCACGGGCCTTAGCCTATTTGTCAGGTCATTTGCGAACGGAGCAAGAAGTTCAAAAAAAATTACGAGAAAAAGAAATTCCTGAACCTACAATTCAAGCCACTTTAGCTAAATTAAGAGACTTAAATTTAGTAAATGATGAGCAGTATGCAGAAAGTTATGTTCGGACGATGGCCCGCACTTCTGATAAAGGGCCCATTGTGATTAAACGAAATTTGCGCCAAAAAGGGGTTTTAGAAAATGATATTGAACGCGGACTAGCTGAATACTCAGATGAGGATCAGGTAACGAATGGTGTTGAAATTGCTAAAAAGTTGGCGCATCATTATCAGCGGGAACCACTATCCAAAATGAGACAAAAAATTTACCAAGGTCTGATGACAAAAGGATTCTCCGGAGATATCATTACGCAAATTCTTGATCAAACTCATTTTGAGGCTGATCCAGAGCTAGAGAACGAAAAGCTAAATATGGAATTTGCTAAAGTTTGGCGTCGAAATCGCCGTTATAATTTTTCACAACGTAAGTTACGGACTAAAAGAACCTTGTACGGAAAAGGTTTCAAAATCGATGCAATTAACGGTTTAATTGAACAACAAACCGATTCGGAACAGAGTTAACGGCTATGGGGGAGTAAAGAAACATGAAAAAACATTTTTGGCAGGCTATTTTAATTACTTTTTTTTTAGGAGTGATTCTTGGTGGAGCCGGTTTTGCATACTATAGTTATCGGATGGCACAAGAAGGATATCCAGTAAGCTACTTTCGTTCCGCTAAACAGGAATCTGCGCACAAATCAGTTACTAAAACATTTATCCCACGGAAAGTTGTGGTGAAGCAGCCCCGTTTGAATCATCGAACGAAAAAACTCAAACAATTGTTAAAGCCAATTGTGGGCGAAAAACGATTTGTGGGTACGGTTTTAATTATTAAAAATGGGCATCAAATATATAATCAAGGGTACGGTTATGCAAACATTTCCAAAAAGGCGTTAAATACGGCTAATTCGGAATACCAAATTCTATCAATGCAAAAATCGATGACCGCGATGTTAATTATGCAACAAATACAAGCAGGCAATTTGCAGTTTGCAGACCACTTAGATAAATTTTATCCAGAGATTCCAGGAGCTTCGCAGATTACGATTCGATCGATGTTGGATATGCAGACTGGACTGCGAATTCATAAGTTATCCAAACAAGTATTATCTAGTCAGCAAGTGGCCGATTATTCAGCCAAGCACGTTCAATTTGTCGCTGATGAAAATAATAAATGGTCGTATCAGCCAGTAAACTACACCTTGTTAGCGGGAATTCTACAGCAAGTTACGCGACAACCCTATTATCAGTTGTTTAGACGTCATATTATTGCGCCATTGAAATTACAGCATACGGGTTTTGTGATGCAGGCCAATCAAGCCAACCAGTTATCAACACCCTATCATAATGTACCGTTCTCAGATAATTCGATTAATTATCAAAAGGTGGACCATGAATCAGTCGCGAGTCAGCATAATGAATTGGGTACTGGGAATGTTTATATGAGTACCGGAAACTTTTATAAAGTCTTACGAGCAATTCTGCGAGCGCGATTTTTAACTGCGGAGAGTACGGCAATTCTGCATGAAGGGGTAGGTGCTAGAAATTATGGCGGCGGCCTTTATACAAAGAATCTAACTAGTTATTGGAGTCACGGTGTGGGATATGGCGAAGAAAGTGGTGTGATGATTAGTCGTGATGGTAAAAATGCCGTGGTGATGTTAAGCAACTATCACGTCAAAAAAACGGCGTTACCACGGCAATGCGCTCAAATTTATCAAAACTTAATGCAAGGGGCTTATTAACAATCCCTATTTATGTAAATTAAAAGTTATCTTTTCAAACTTACGGTTCATTTAGGACTGTTAGTGTAAGGTTTTCCTAGATGGTCAATAAAATTCTAGGAATATTCATTTTGAGTTGAATATATAGAAAAAGACCTGTAGCCTTTTAATCGACGAAGATTAAAGGAAGGGATACAGGTCTTTCATGTATATTTTAGCAGATTTTATTGAATCATTGGGAAATTTAGACAGTTTATTTGATTTAGAGGAGCAGGTAATTCTTCATCTTAGGAAGTCATTCCAGCTGGTTGTAGCTGAATATCTGAGGCAATTAGATGAAACACTCGTTCCATCAATTCCGGCAGAAAATACATTCATTAATCGACAGGCCAGAACAATTGAGTTTATGTTTGGCGCCGTGAATTTTGAAAGAAGATGTTATCTTCGACCCAATGGAAGTTATTACTTCCCGTTGGATGAACAACTTCAGTTGGAAGAAAGAAAAAGAATTTCACCTTATTTTAAAAGTGTCGTTGCCAAAATTGGGCAAACGACAACGATGAGAAATACGGCCGCAATGATCAATCTGGCAAGTCAGACGGATATTAGTGCCTGGTCAGTAGACCGAATTATCAGAGACATGGCAGATACCGTGAAGACAGAAGAAAAATCGTCCGAAGAGAAACTAGTTAAGAAACGAAAAGTTGAAAACTTAGTGGTTGAAGGCGATGCCTTTGAGATACACAAAATTAATCGACGAAGACAAGACGTCCACCATTACATTGTTTTTGAATCAGGATTAGATGGAACAAGATCAAACAAAGTTGAGTTTGTTGGTATCAATCAAAAAAAGGTTCAAAAACGAGTAACTGACTACATTGAGAAGTATTATAAAATCAGTGAAATGACCGTGTTTACAGCAAGTGATGGTGGCCCAGGGTATAACCCGAAAAGTATGCGAGAAATAGTTCCGAGTGCTCAAAGAGTTGAATTTACTATCGATCGGTATCACTTTGTCAAAAAGATTAAACAAACCTTTGGTTTATTTAATCCATTGGTTGATAAGGCCGTTAAGAGCGTTAGCCTGTATGATCAGAATCAGTTAAACGTTATTTTAGATACATTTGAGTCGCAAATTAAAACTGATAAGGAACTTGAGAGCCTAAGGGTCCTAAGACAATATTTG
Organism: Pediococcus damnosus; assembly: GCF_001611155.1. Lineage (NCBI taxonomy): Bacteria > Bacillati > Bacillota > Bacilli > Lactobacillales > Lactobacillaceae > Pediococcus > Pediococcus damnosus. The sequence continues at coordinate 212,027 of NZ_CP012294.1, read as the reverse complement.
GCAAGAAATTGGCAGTTTATAAAGTCTCCACACGATCGTGGCTTCATGAGGGTCGGCAAATTGGGATCCGTTGAAAGCTCACACAGAGCGTACACGTATCGAATGAAAAAGCAAGGCAAAGTATGGTCCGAAAAGGGCCTTGAGGCTATGTTGAAATTAATTGAAGCTCGGGTAAACGGTAAGCTAGATAAATACTTACGTGGTGGTTTAAGAAAGTTACAAGAGCTAACGATTGAGATCGCTACGGAATCATTGAAGACGTTGAGTTCAGCTCAGCTGAGCAACAAGCACCATTCTAAGCATATTGGAGTTCTTTCAGGTAAAATACCAGTTGATGCCCCAACAAGTAGCCCTATCGGAGCAATGGCAAAAATATTTTCAAACTAATTATTGTGTATAAATATTTGGTTGATTATAAGGCACCTAGGAAAACTTGACACATACTTTAGGACTCGTTCTTTTGTTAAGGTAGCTTTTTTGATATAATGGTAAATGGAATTCTAAGTTTTAAAACCTTCGGAATTAGAAAGCTGTGTCATAAATGAATCGCAAGTCTAAGAAACCCAGAGCGGGGGACTATATTGCGATCAAAAGCTATAAACACGATGGTAGTTTACACCGTACATGGCGAGATACAATGGTGTTAAAAAACAATGAGGACGAGTTTATTGGATGCAATGATCACACACTTGTAATTGAAGATGATGGGAGACGCTGGGTAACGCGTGAGCCGGCCATTGTTTATTTTCGCAAAGATTATTGGTTTAATGTGGTTACCATGATTCGTAAAGGCGGCGTATCAAACTACTGCAATTTGGCTTCTCCATATGTGTTAGATGAGGAAGCTTTAAAATATATTGATTATGATTTGGATGTAAAAGTTTATCCAAATGGGGATCGAAAATTATTGGATGTCGATGAATATGAGCGTTTTAGTCAGCGATGGCACTATTCTGAAGATACCAAACAGATTATTCAATCTAGTGTTTTAACGCTAACGGATTGGATCGATCAAGGGACCGGACCATTTTCTGATGAATTTATTAACATTTGGTACAACCGTTATCTGGAACTTGTTAATCATAATAACCGGCGTTAATTTTGGTCGTAATAACGAATTAGATCGGTCAAAGATTTTAATTCTGTATATAAAGCTAACTGGCAATGTTTGAGTTTCTCGAATATTGCCAGTTTACGTATCAGGAGGGTTATAAAAGGGACGCGTGAAGAGAGTATTTTACAGAAATCCTTACAGATTAGAAGTTAAATTAAAGCGAATAGCTTATAATGGGCTTATTGTGAACGATAAAAATGAAATGCATCGTGATGAAAGAGTTATAAAATAGTCGTCATAATATAGGCTTAGCTATTATATTTCATTTCAAAAGAAGGAAGTCATGCTATGTTTGATAAGATTAAAAAATCTCCGCTTTTGTTTTGGTCACTGGAGTTATTAATTGTGGCTACCTTAGTTTATGTATGTACAAAAATCAATTTTTTATTTGCGCCCATTGGTATGTTTATTTCAACGGTGTTTGTCCCAATTATTTTATCAGGGTTCCTATTTTATTTACTTAATCCATTAGTTAAATTGATTGAAAAAGTCAGGTATAAAAAATTTCGTATCAGCCATACTTGGGCGGTTGTGATCGTTTTTTTGCTCCTAATTGCTGTTATTGGTAGTGCATTGGGATGGATGCTTCCTAGATTAATTAATCAAGTTGGACAATTAATTGCAGGGCTTCCAACCATTGCCAGCAATGTTCAGAAGAGTTTGCAACATCTGATTGAGCATTCAGATTGGACCAAAAACGTTGATTTGGATCCTTACATTCAAAAGATGAATAATTCAATCGGTACTTACGCAGAATCAATTTTAACGACAATGACAAGTAGTATTGGAGCCCTGATTTCGGCCGTTACTTCGGTTACAATCGTTATAATTACGGTTCCAGTTATGTTGTTTTACATGCTAAAAGATGGTTGGAAGTTGATGCCAACCATCAAACGGTTATTACCAGCTAAAAATGCAGATACCATTATGGAACTTTTCGATAAAATGAGCGATACCTTGTCTTCTTATATCTCTGGACAAGTCTTGGAATGCCTTTTTGTCGGGACATTTACGGCAATTGGTTACATGATTATTGGCCAACCATATGCGTTATTATTGGGCGTGGTCGCCGGGATTGCCAACATTGTGCCCTATATTGGACCGTATATTGGAATCTTTCCAGCGTTGCTAGTAGCCTTGACAAAGGATCCGATGCAAGTTGTTTGGGTAGTGGTAGTTGTTTTAATCGTGCAACAGGTGGATGGAAACCTAATTTATCCCAATATTATTGGACGAAGCTTACAGGTCCACCCGTTAACTATTATTATTCTTTTACTTGCGGCTGGAAAAATCGCAGGAATTCCGGGAATGATCCTCGCAATTCCAACCTATGCGGTAGTCAAGGTGATTGTTGGATTTGTTTATCATATTTGGATTTTGAATAATGATGATTAATTTATTTTGATTTAACATTGTCTTGATATGCTGGTTTTACTGGAATGGATTAACTTATATGTGGTAATATGATGAAGGATTTAATATTAAAATATTAGGAGAATGAACATTGAAAAAGGTAATTACTTATGGCACTTTTGATTTAATTCATAAGGGACATATTCGTTTGCTAAAACGAGCCAGAACACTGGGTGATCATTTGACGGTTTGTGTGTCAACGGATGAATTCAATGCTTTAAAGGGCAAGAAAGCTTATACCAGTTATGAAGATCGCAAGTATATTTTGGAAGCTATCCGTTATGTGGACGAAGTGATTCCGGAAAAAGGTTGGGATCAAAAGATCAAAGATGTTGAAGAACGTCATATTGATACTTTTGTTATGGGTGATGACTGGAAAGGTAAGTTCGACTTTTTGAAGGACTACTGTAAGGTTATATATCTTCCTCGTACGGAGGGAATTTCAACCACTAAGATCAAACGTGATTTGGGTCTTGGTAGTAAAAACGAGTCACAAAAATAAAGACAGAAAAACTGGGGGAAAGACCCCAGTTTTTTTTATTACCTCAAAGGCGCTTTAATCCATTCCAAATATGAAAAAGTAAATAAGCCTTGTGGTGATAAGTCAAGTATGTAAAAAACTTTGTTTTTATTATTAATTAGTTCTTGAGAGTATACCTTCCCCAGCCCACTAAAACAGTTAATTTAGCGGGTTAAGAAGGGACTCAGTATCGTAAACTCGAAGGCTATACCACTTTGGGTGGTATATAAAATTGATGGTTTCTAAGCAAGACTTCCACCAATCTCACAAGCTTTCGTGCCGTCAAGACAATAGCTCGACGATGACGATACTTGGGTACCTCTTCATATTTTTTGTGGTAATAGCGTTGGTAAGTAATATCATAACGTCTTATCGAATTGACAGCTTCAACTAGATAATAACGAAGATATTGATTACCCTTACGAGTTCGTGGCGTAGCTTGACGAACACTCGTACCTGATTCATGTGGTAACCAAGCCAGACCTGCATACTTGGCAATATGGCTTTCATCCGGAAAACGTTCAATTTGACCAATTTCTGCCACAATACCGGCCGCATAAACTGGACCAATACCGGGAACACTAGTTAAACAATTGATATCTGTGTTTTGAGTAGATATCTGTGTAATTGTTTTATCCAAAACTTGGATTTGTTTTTTTAACATCCGAATTTCATTAGCATAGACCGCTAAGATTTCATCAACAGAATCTGTTACGACTTTTGATAGACGATAAGAAGAACGAGTTGCTTTCTTAATGGCTTTAGCAACGGCTTCGGCATCACCAAATTTACCGTGGGCTAACTGTTGAAGATGTGTCACTAATTCATCAAGAGGTAGCGCCGCTGCCTCGTCCAAGGTTAACTCTTCATCAGTAATTAGGGTCATCATAGCTGAGCCAAAAACTGAGGTGGGTAACTCTCGTTCTAAAGTATTACAACGATAATAGAGGTTGTTCAAAAAATGATTTTTTGAATCGGTCATTTGTTTAACCAAGTGATAGCGTTCACGGGTTAAACGTTGCAGCGCAACATAATTTTCTTGGCGAGCAACAGGGGTTCCAAGTGGTTCTACACGCAATAAATCGGCTAATTGCTTGGCATCAATTGCATCAGTTTTACCGTCATTAAAGAGCTGACTAAAGTGATGTGATGTGTAGGGATTAATGGTAATTACCGATAAGCCTAAGGCTTGTAACTCGCTATCTTCGGCCAAAAAAGTCATTGGATGAAAGTTATAAACAGAAGTAGCTTCCATACCAGCTGTGATTTTTTCATAATGATGCGTTTGAGTTTCGGTTAGGACCGTCTGTTTGATCTTAATGGCGCCATTGAGATCATTAGTAGTTTCACCTTGAAAACAACAACGTTGATCCGAATCTAAAGCACAAAAGTCTAATTTATTTTTACCAACATCAATACCTAAATATAAATTCATAGGATAAGGACCTCCTTTCATTGTGAATTAATTGGATAAGCTTAGGTGCTGCGTGATGTTCCCTAATTCCAATTCTAACGGGCATCCTCGCAATATAAGTAGACTAGATTAAGTGATTCAGCTGCGTGTCACGCGAGTGAACACGAATCACTCTAATCGCTACAGCTTGTGGTTTGCGGTGTTTCGAATTGTCTGGGCGGCACGCTTAAAACGTAGATAAACTACAAGGGGAGAAAGCCTATACCAGTTGGACCTAAATCCAATGAACAATTAGAGAATATCACGCAGCATCTAAGTAGTGAATAGTAAGAAACAAAGTTTCAAAATATATAATACGAGAGGGCTGCTTATGAAAAATGCATTAATTCTAGTTTCAGATGACTTATCAGCTGAAAATCCACACTTGCTTCAGACAATTCAAAAATTATTAAGTAATCAAATTCAGGTGACAGTTTTAGTGATGGTTTTAAATTTTCAAACGGCGGTAAAGACAATTGAAAATCTAAATAAAGTTTTGTTGGGAACACAAGAAAAATTAAAAATTGTTAATTGGTTTGACCTGGTAGAAAATCAATCTGGAATTGACAGTGAATTAAAACCATTTACCAATCGATCAGAAGATGCCTTCACAAAAAAAGTATTTCAACTGGCTAATCAAAAAACTGTTGAACGCTATTTTGATCATCATTTTTTAGAGTATGAAAAACATTATCAAAATTCAAAGTTGAGGACAATCAAACAATTTAATCAGGGAAAATTGCAGTATCAATTTAGCTTTGACGAGCAGGCCCGTAATCGGGAGATTGTTGGATTTTTGGAAAGCAAACCAATTAATTACACCGTGTTAAATACAACTGACCAACAACTATATCATTGTTCGGTTAAACCAGCTCAAATGCGAACTTATACAGTTGCAAGTGATAGTGTATTTGCTAACCGAGGAAGAATTCTAGAAGAACAAATTGAAGGTAGCAAACGCCGGAACGTTGTGCAAATTGAAGTGGAGAACCCGCAATATAGTGTCCATGATTACGTTGAATGGCGGCCCTATACCAATATTTTTGAGTTTTATAGTGAGCAAATTCGTAAATTAGTAGATGACTCACAACATACGGGCATATTTATTGATCTAAAGAGTAATGAATTGATGTCAGGCTATTTACAAACATTCACAACTTTTAACTATTAGGAAGGGGAAAACCAAATATGCGAGCAATTTTATCCGATGTTCAAGCACAGCAAGAAATGCAGCAATTTGAAGTTGAATTGATTGGGCTTACCCAACAGGCTAAAAATTTACGCGTTATTTTTATTGAACAAGAATCATTGGAAAGTTTTACAATTGACCAAATAAATTTGCAAGAAAATATCTTAGAGTTTCCCCTAACTTTTCATCAGTTAAAAGGTCATTTTCCTGGTCAAACTAGATTTGTTTGGGAAGTGTATTTACAATGGCAGGTTGCAGATCATTTTGAAACTGTGCAAATTGAAAATGAATATATAGAAACCAAGCAAATTGATCTGACGACTTTTCAAAAAATTTCAGGCGATTTTTCTGGATTCACAAATATTGAACTCACTGAAAAAAATCAGGATGCTGTGTTTGAACTTCACAATGTCCAACGATTAAGCGATCGAATTCGATTAGTTGGTGCCCCAAAAATTGGTGATCAAGTGATGAAAAATATTGTGATTACCGTTGGGAATACTGATAATCAGAACAATAGTTTTCGATTAACGAACAACATTAGCACTTATTCAGATTTGTTTGTGTTTGAACTTTTATTGACTGATTTGAAAGTGAATCAAAAATATATATTGAAAATTGCGTATGATTTTGAGGGGAGCCATATTCATCAACAAGTAGGCTTGATCAGTGAATTTGATCTTAGTAAAGATTTCGCAACTGACGCAAATGGGCAAACAGTTTTCTTGGAGAAATCGTACGATAATGTAATCAGTTTGACGCGATTGGAAAAAAGTTCAAAATTTTCGACAATCACCCAAAGTTTGGTAAATAAAACTCAACGCTTATTAAGCGCTAGCGGTGTACTTGCTACGAAGCTTAAGTTATTATGGATTAAGCGACTATTTAAGCGGAGTCGATCCCCATTTGTTAAGCCGACAATTGTTTTTGAAAGCTTTGGTGGTCGTCAGGTTTCAGACAGTCCGTTGGCTATTTATCGAGTTTTTAAAGAGTTTTATCCAAGTTATAATCTCGTTTGGGCAATTTATCCTGAATTAAAGGCCTTTTGTCGGGAACATGGAATCCGATATGTTGTTCGTAATAGTGCGAAGTGGGTAAATTTGATGCGTCGTGCACAATGCTGGGTTAGTAATGCGCGGTATCCTTCATGGGTAAAAAAGTCGAAATTTACTTTTTATTTACAAACGTGACATGGAACGCCTTTAAAAAAATTAGGTTTGGATATTAAGCAGGTTACCATGCCTGGAACTGATACAGCTTCTTATCATCGTAATTTCACCCGTGAGGCGAATCGATGGGATGCCTTAATTAGCCCAAACGATTATTCAACTAACATTTTTCGTTCTGCCTTTGGATATAAAAATCAAGTTCTTAAGCTAGGTTATCCGCGTAATGATGAGTTGCTTCAAGCAACACCAGAGCAAATTACCCAGTTGAAACAATCAATGGGAATTCCTGCGAATAAAAAAGTTGTGTTATATGCACCGACCTATCGAGATAACTCCTATATATCAACTGGTAAATATACCTTTAAATTACCTTTTAGTTTAAAAGATTTTCAGGAACGTTATGGGAAAGAAACAATTTTAATTTTACGGATGCACTATTTAATTGCCAATCAGATCGATACTTTGGAATTTAAGGATTGTGTATTAAATCTTTCTGACTATCCAAATATTAGTGACCTGTATTTAGTTTCAGATTTGCTGGTCACGGACTATTCATCGGTGTTTTTTGATTTTGCGTATTTAAAACGCCCAATTTTGTTTTATCCTTATGATTATGAGATGTATAAAAATGAGCTGCGGGGGTTCTATTTGGATTACGAACACGAATTACCAGGTAAAATTGTGCATAATGAGACCGATCTGTTTAGTGAAATGAACGAGGCTTTAAAAAATCCAGATATGACAAATAATCGACGTTTTCAAGAATTCTATAAACGTTTCTGTGCGATTAATAGTGGTGACGCATCCCGAAAAGTAGTAAATTATATTGTGAATGCAATTAGGAAGTAGGAAATTATTTATGAATGAAACAAAATTAGATCAAGCGGTCGCAAAACGACGGACCTTTGCCATCATTTCCCATCCGGATGCTGGAAAAACGACCATTACTGAACAGCTATTACTGTTTGGTGGAGTTGTTCGGGAAGCCGGAACGGTAAAAGCCCGTAAGTCAGGCAGTTACGCAAAGTCTGATTGGATGGAAATTGAAAAAAAGCGGGGGATTTCAGTCACGAGTTCCGTGATGCAATTTGATTACGGTGATAAACGGATCAATATTTTGGATACCCCTGGACATGAAGATTTCTCTGAAGATACGTATCGAACATTGATGGCGGTGGATTCGGCTGTCATGGTTATCGATTCTGCAAAAGGAATTGAACCCCAAACTAAAAAGTTATTTCAAATTTGTAAGATGCGGGGAATCCCAATTTTTACTTTTATGAATAAACTGGATCGTGATGGTCGTGAGCCATTGGATTTGGTTAATGAACTTGAAGAAGTTTTAGGAATTGATGCTTACCCAATGAATTGGCCAATTGGCATGGGTAAGGGCCTGCAAGGTCTATATGATCGCTATAATAAGCGGATTGTTTTATACCGAAAAGATGCAGATGGCAATCGCTATTTGCCGTTGGATGAGGAAGGTCATCTATCAAGTGATCATCCTTTGACTGAAGATAGTACTTACCGAGATGCTGTCGGCGATATGGAATTACTGGGTGAAGCTGGAAATAAGTTTGACGAGGACCAAGTTGCTTCTGGAAAATTAACGCCAGTCTTCTTTGGATCTGCCCTAGCTAATTTTGGGGTTAAAACCTTTTTAGATATTTATTTGAAATATGCACCAGCTCCAGCACCACACAAGGACCGGGCTGATGAAATTATTAAACCAGATGATTCACAATTTTCTGGCTTCATTTTTAAAATTCAAGCTAACATGAATCCAAATCATCGTGATCGAATTGCTTTTGTCAGAATTTGTTCTGGCGAGTTTGATCGCGGGATGGATGTCACTTTGCAGCGAACTGGAAAAGTGATTCGATTATCAAATTCCACACAATTTATGGCGGATGCTCGGCATACAGTTGAAAAGGCTGTGGCCGGAGATATTGTGGGATTGTATGATACAGGAAATTTCCAAATTGGTGACACAATTTACGCGGGTAAACATGAAGTCCAATTTGAAAAATTACCACAGTTTACGCCAGAGCTATTTGTACGAGTTACAGCTAAAAATGTGATGAAACAAAAGTCATTTCATAAGGGAATTCAACAGTTAGTTCAAGAGGGAGCTGTGCAACTGTACACAAGCTATAATACAAACGATTATATTCTGGGTGCCGTTGGCCAACTTCAGTTTGAAGTTTTCCAATTCCGGATGTTAAATGAGTATCATTCAGAAGTTGTAATGGAGCCAATGGGTAAAAAGATTGCGCGTTGGATTGATCCTGAGCAATTAGACGAGAAAATGTCGTCTTCACGTAATTTGTTAGTAAAGGATCGGGCAGGTAACCCGTTATTCTTATTTGAAAATGAATTTGCAGAGCGTTGGTTTACAGGAAAGTATCCAGATGTAAAACTAACGGCTAAGCTATAAGGTTAAATAACTAAAGGCAAACTCAATTTTATTATTGAATTTGCCTTTTTTGCTCAAACAAAACGCGCAATTAGTCTTTTCAGATGGTCTAGGAACTTAAAAGTTCATTAAAATCTCTTGGAATGCATGGGATGGGACTATTAAAAAAGCTATTTTTTAGTTATACTTATTTAGTTTATGAGTGTTATTTAACGTTTAAATTTAATTTGTGAATTTGCAATGGAGGGTCAACTATGAGTCAAGCGTGGCATAAAATTCGCCGGGGACTAAATACCCGGTTTGGATTTTTCTTGTTCGCCGTTATTTTATTTTGTATTAAATCCTATATGGCTTACCAGACTAAATTTAGTTTGGGCGTCAAGGGAAGTATGCAAGAATTAATTTTAGCCATTTCACCAATTGCTACAGCATTATTACTGTTTGGAATTGGGTTATATTTTCGGGGGAAATGGGCTTATTGTTGGATGATTTTAGTTGATGCAATTTTATCATCTTGGTTGTTTGCTAATATTTTGTATTATCGAGAGTTCTCAGATTTTATTACGTTTAATTTGATTAAAGGATCTGGGGCTACTTCAGACAACCTTGGCAAGAGTTTAATGGGAATCATGCGCGGAACTGACTTTTTAGTGTTCGTGGATGTGATCTTCTTAATTCTATTACTGGCAATTCGATTTATTAAAATTGATACGACGCCCTTTAAGATACGTTATGCCGTGGCCACAACAATTTTATCAGTTGGTGTGTTTGGCGTAAACTTGGGGATGGCGTACAGTAATCGTTCAGGACTTTTAACAAGAACCTTTGATAATAATTACATTGTTAAATATTTGGGGCTTCAAACCTATACTGCGTATGATGCGATTAAAACGTATCAAAATAGTGAGCAGAAATCAAAAGCGTCTAACAATCAATTAAAACCGGTTCAAAAATTCTTAAAAGATAATCATATTTCATCTAACATTCAATACAAAGGGGTTGCAAAGGGCAAAAATGTTTTCGTTATTCATTTGGAAAGCTTGCAACAATTTGTAATTGATAAAAAATGGGATGGTCAAGAAATAACGCCAAACCTCAATAAGTTGTATCACGAGAATGATACGCTAAGCTTTGATAACTTCTTTAATCAAGTCGGACAAGGAAAAACATCTGATGCAGAAATGATGCTTGAAAACTCCTTATTTGGATTAGCAGAGGGTTCAGCAATGGTTATGGATGGAACTACCAATACATTCCAGAGTATGCCTGCCATTTTAGATCAGAATGGTTATTCAACTGCTTCATTCCATGGGGATGTTCCTAGTTTCTGGAATCGAGATAACGCGTATAAGTCCTTTGGTTATCAGTATTTCTTCAGTAAGGAGTATTACGATATCAAACCAGGCTATGTGAGTGGCTACGGGATGAAGGATAAGCTCTTTTTGAAAGATACAGTTAAGTATGTTGAACAGCTACCGCAGCCTTTCTATGCCAAACTAATTACGGTTTCGAACCATTATCCTTATTTAATTTCGAAGAAGGATGCATCGATTAAAGAATGGGATACTGGTGATCCAACGGTTGATCCTTATGTACAAACAGCTCATTATTTAGATCAATCAATTGGTGAATTAATGAATTATCTGAAAAAATCCGGTTTGGAAAAGAATAGTATGTTAGTCCTTTATGGGGATCATTACGGAATTTCGAATAACCACAAAGCGGCGATTGCTAAAATCTTGAATCTGAAACAAATTGATAATTACAATTTAGCCATGTTCCAAAAAGTGCCATTTATGATTCACATGCCTGGTTTAAAAGGCGGTATTAATCACACGTATGGTGGTGAGATTGATGTCATGCCAACACTAATGAATCTGATGGGAATTAATGATCCTGGTGCCATTCAGTTTGGACAAGACCTACTTTCAAAGGATCGTAATCAAATCGTTTCCTTCCGAGATGGGGACTTTGTTTCACCGAAGTATACCAAGTATGGGAATGACCTGTACTTTACTAAGACTGGGCAACAGATTACCGATAAGACGGAAACTGAGAAAAAAGAAGTTGATAAGATTCAGGATTACGTCAATAAAGAACTGTCGTTATCTGATTCGGTGATTAATGGTGATTTACTTCGGTTCTCTAAACAAAGCTGGTTTAAGACCGTAGATAAATCGGATTATAATTATAAAAAGTCTGCTGCACTGAAGGAATTAAGTGAAGCGCAAAATAAGAAACCAACAAGTCTATTAAAAGAAAACAAGGGAAAGTCAACAGAGGATCTCTATAAGACTGATGCACCTGAATTAAAGGGTGAAAGTTCTAGTAGCAGTAGTAGTGATGATAGTGGTAGTTCGAGCTCATCATCTTCTTCATCTAAATAAACCAAAGGAGACCGGAAATAAAAATTCCGGTCTCCTTTTTTTAGCTATAAAAAAGAACCAAGTCATAAGTTGACTTGGTTCTTTGAATTTGATTTATTAGGCTTTTGAATCTTCAGTTGTTTTAGCAGGAGTGTTATCTTCTGTTGTCAACGTAATCTCGCCGTCTGTAATTTTTGCAACCAGGTTCTTTGCATCCGCATGATCAAGATAATAATCAGCAATTCGATCTTCAATTTGCTCTTGGATGACACGACGTAATGGTCGGGCACCCATTTTTGGATTATAACCTAATTCGACTAATTTCTCTTCAACTGGTTCTGTCACATGAACGTGTAAGCCTTGAACGGCTAACATTTTATTGACATCGCCAACCATCAAGTCAACAATCTTCATTAGATTTTCCTTTGTGAGTGAATTGAATTCTACAATATCATCAAACCGATTTAGGAATTCTGGCTTGAAGTAATTACCTAACTTGTCTAAAACGGAATGAGTTTTGCCCTTGGCAGCAGCACCGAAACCAACATCAGCTTCCGCATCGCCACTTCCAGCATTCGAAGTCATGATAATGATTGTATCTTTAAAGCTTACTGTTCGACCTTGTGAATCAGTCAAACGGCCATCGTCAAGAATCTGCAGAAACATGTGCATAACATCCGGATGAGCCTTTTCAATTTCATCAAGGAGGATCAAGCTATAGGGATGACGACGAACTTGTTCAGTTAATTGGCCGGCTTCTTCGTAGCCAACATAGCCAGGGGGTGAACCAATTAATTTAGAAATTGAATGTGGTTCCATGTACTCACTCATGTCAAACCGAATCATGGAATCCTCAGATCCAAAGAGTTCCTTAGCTAATTGTTTAGCTAATTCTGTTTTACCAACTCCGGTAGGGCCGACGAATAGGAAGGAACCAATTGGACGACCAGTCCCATTTAAACCAATTCGGTTTCGACGGATGGCCCGGGCAATCTTGTTGACAGCTTCATCTTGTCCAATTACCTTTGAACTTAAATCGCCACTAAGATTCTGGAGTTGTTCTTGTTCACGTTTTTGAAGTTCACCAACTGGGATGTTAGTTTGTTCTTCAATGATTTGTTCCATATCTTTTTCTGTAACAGTTGGAATTTCATCTTTTTTCGATGCGCCAGATTTTGATTTCTCTAACTTGGCAACTTGATCACGATAGTAAGCAGCCTTTTCGTAATCTTCTGCTTTTGTTGCATCCTGTTTATACTTTTCAGCATTATCAATCTTTTGCTGGATTGTGTTGGGATCAACAGTATTAATTGTTAAATTCTTTTTAGAACCAGTTTCATCGAGTAAGTCAATTGCCTTATCCGGTAAGAACCGATCTTGAATGTATCGCTTGGACAGCTTTGCGGCTGCTTCGATAGCTTTATCTGTGTAATGAACATGGTGATAATCTTCGTATTTCTTTTGAATTCCCTTTAAAATCTTAATAGATGCTTCAACGCTTGGTTCATCAACCTGAACGGGTTGTAAACGACGAGCAAGGGCGGCATCTTTTTCAATGTCTCGATATTCGGTTGAAGTTGTAGCTCCAACAAGTTGGAAATCGCCACGAGCCAAAGCAGGCTTCAAAACGTTGCCGGCGTCCATACCACCTTCTGCATTACCAGCACCAACAATTTCATGAATTTCATCAATAAAGACGATAACATCCTTATTTTTTTCAACTTCTTTCATAAGTTGTTGCATTCGTTGTTCAAACTGACCTCTAATCCCAGTTCCTTGAACGAGTGATACAACGTCTAAACGAATAATTTTCTTATTAATTAATTTTTGAGGAACATCGCCTGCCACAATCTTTTCAGCTAGGCCTTCCACAACTGCTGTTTTACCAACACCTGCTTCACCAATTAAAACTGGATTGTTTTTCGTCCGTCGATTCAATATTTCAATAACCCTTGAGATTTCTGAATCACGGCCGATTACTGGGTCGATTTTTCCTTGTTTTGCTAAATCAGTTAGGTTCAAACCATACTGAGCTAGCAAGCCACCCTGGCCATTTTGGCGGGTACCACCATTATTATTATCAGTGGGACCACTTGGTTGGGTAGGGGGAACTTGTTGGTTAAAGTTCTGAGCATTTTCAACGTTACCATTTTGCATAGCACGGAAAATGTCATCTAGATTTCCAAATCCGAATGGGTCTTGTGCCATATTCATAGCACCTCCATTTCCAAAATTATTACCTTCTTGTTGTTTTAGAAGTTGATAGCAATTTTGACAAAGATCGATCTGACGCTGCTGACCGTTAACATTAACGTGCAGGTGGATCGTTGCTTCATTTTTACGACAATTTTGACATAACATCTTGCGATCTCCTTTCGCAAAGTCAAAGCTTTAAAAAGTTTGACCAACTTTGACCATGAACACATTATAACTCGCTTCATGATTTGTGCAAGCAATTTGTTTTAAAAAACTATGCCTGATAGAATTGCATTACCAGGCACTTTACTGCCCACAAAATTATATTAGCACTTTAATGACATGAGTGCCAATGTTTGAACTTTTGAAGGATATCGGCTAAACTAGATTTATTAAAAAAGGTAGGTGGTTAAATGGCACGAGACTTTTCGAACCTGTTAGAGCAGCTTCGGCAGGGTAGTATAAAGGAATTAACAGTTGAAGCTGATGAATTTCCAGCTTTTCAACCTATTTATATGAAGTATGAGCAACGGAAAAGAATTATTGGTAAAGCTCAAAAAAACGGAAAAGTGGTCTACCATTTTGAAGGTGATGAAAACGGTAAATCTTAATTTTATTTAAAATTCGTGAAAGGGCTTGTAATAATTTCCAGAAATTGCTATTATCAATGGGAAAGGCTAATTATTTGTTAAAGAATAAATGGTTATTTATTTTTTCTATGAAAAGAAAGCCCTTACCAAATCTTATATATTTTAAAGGAGATCGATTATAATGGAAACACGTGACTTTCATATTATTGCAGAAACAGGTATTCATGCTCGTCCAGCTACTTTATTAGTACAGGCAGCTAGCAAATTTAATGCTGATGTCAAATTAACATACAAAGACAAGGCAGTTAATTTGAAGTCTATTATGGGTGTAATGTCATTGGGTGTTGGTCAGAATGCTGATGTAACAGTTTCTGCTGACGGCGATGATGCAAAAGAAGCAATTGAAGCACTCGCAGACACAATGAAAAAGGAAGGACTTTCTGACTAATGACAAAAGAATTGAAGGGAATTGCTGCCAGTGATGGCGTTGCAATTGCGAAAGCATACATGCTTGTCGACCCTGATCTGTCATTTGATAAGAAAACAATTGATGATCCAGATGCCGAAATTAAGCGTCTTCATGATGCTTTAGACGCATCTAAATCAGAATTAGAGTTAATCAAAAGTAAAGCTGCTGAAAATCTTGGAGAGGATGAAGCCGAGGTATTTGAAGCACACATTACGATTCTCTCCGACCCTGAATTGATTGGGAATATTGAAGACAAGATCAAGAACGATTCTGTTAATGCAGAACAAGCATTGAAGGATGTAACAGATGGCTTTATCGAAACATTTGAAGCTATGACTGATAACCAGTACATGCAAGAACGTGCCGGAGATATCCGAGACGTCACAAAGCGTGTAATGAGTCATCTATTAGGTGTTAAGTTACCTAA
This sequence comes from Pediococcus damnosus, assembly GCF_001611155.1. Classification (NCBI taxonomy): domain Bacteria; kingdom Bacillati; phylum Bacillota; class Bacilli; order Lactobacillales; family Lactobacillaceae; genus Pediococcus; species Pediococcus damnosus. Next base: position 196,705 of record NZ_CP012294.1, on the reverse strand, counting down.
TCCAGCTTTGATTGATTCTGAAGTTGTTATCGTGGCGCATGATTTAACACCAAGCGATACTGCTCAGCTTGATCGTAAGTATGTTAAAGGATTTATTACTGATATTGGAGGAAGAACTTCACATTCAGCTATCATGTCTCGAACACTTGAAATTCCAGCGGTTGTTGGAAGTGAAAAGGCGACGACAGAAATTAAATCTGGCGATACTGTTATTATTGATGGTATTCATGGATCAGCAATTGTTGATCCTGATGCTGATCAAATTACTAAATATAACAAGATGCAAAAAGATTTTGTGGCTCAAAAACTTGAGTGGGATAAACTTCGTGACGAAAAAACTTTGTCCAAAGATGGCGTTCACTTTGACTTAGCAGCTAATATTGGAACACCAGATGATATTAAGGGTGTTGTTGATAATGGCGCTGAAGCAGTTGGCCTATTTCGTTCTGAGTTCTTGTATATGGATGCTAGTGAGCTTCCAAGTGAAGATGACCAGTTTAAAGCATACAAGGCCGTTGTAGAAGGTATGAAGGGCAAACAAGTTGTTGTCCGGACAATGGATATTGGTGGAGACAAGCAGTTACCATACTTGCCACTTCCAAAAGAAATGAACCCATTCTTAGGCTATCGTGCTATTCGAATCAGTCTTGATCGAACCGATTTATTCCGAACCCAGTTGCGCGCATTATTACGTGCATCTGCATACGGAAAATTGGCCATCATGTTCCCAATGATTGCAACTGTTGCTGAGTTTAAGAAAGCTAAAGCTATTTTTGAAGATGAAAAACAAAAGATGGTAAAGGCTGGTACTAAGATCGGTGAAAACATTCAAGTTGGTATGATGATGGAAATTCCTGCTGCTGCAGTTATTGCAGACAAGTTAGCTAAGTATGTGGATTTCTTTAGTATTGGTACTAATGATTTGATCCAATACTCATTTGCTGCTGACCGTGGTAACGAAAAAGTAGCTTATCTCTATCAACCATATAATCCATCATTGTTACGTTTAATCAAACGGACAATTGATGCTTCTCACGCAGAAGGTAAATGGACTGGTATGTGTGGTGAAATGGCTGGAGATCAAACCGCTGTTCCAATTTTGATGGGTCTTGGTTTGGATGAATTCTCAATGAGCTCATCTTCAATCTTGAAGACTCGTTCATTAATGAAACGCTTAGATACCAGAGAAATGAAGAAGTTAGCTAATAAGGCTGTTACTGAAGCTGAAACTAACGACGATGTTATTAAAATGGTTAATGATGCCATTAAATAATTGAATTTAAATTTATTTAAAATCTCTTAGGATGAATCAGATCCTGAGAGATTTTTTGGTATACTGGAAGCGTTTGATGGGCACGCGAGGATTGAAACATAAATGTCGGAGAGTGGCCTTTGAATAGCTAACGGGATTATATACTAGTGTTATTTGCATAACACGTATGAAACCAATATAATTAAACTTAAATAAGTTTGCGTTTTTAAGGAGGATACTTGTGAATATCGGAATTTTTACGGATACATATTACCCGCAGGTAAGCGGAGTAGCTACTTCTATTAAAACATTACGTGAGCAACTAGAAAAACAAGGTCATCAGGTATACATTTTCACGACAACAGATCCTAAGGCTAATAAAAAGGTGTATGAAAGAAACATTTTTCGATTTGCGAGTGTTCCTTTTATTTCGTTTACTGACCGTAGAATAGCTGTAAGTGGGTTACTTAAGGCTTCTCAAATCGCCAAAGAGTTAAATTTAGACATTGTTCATACTCAAACTGAGTTTTCTTTGGGGTGGATTGGGAAGGCTGTCGCTAAAAGCTTAGATATTCCATGTGTCCACACTTACCATACAATGTATGAGGACTATTTGCATTATGTGGCAAATGGGCATTTACTGCGACCATATCACGTTAAAATGGCCATGCGTGCATTCTGTTACCATCTAATGGGCGTGATTGCACCAAGTGAACGAGTGATAAAATCTCTTAATGGGTATGGTGTGAAAGCACCAATCCGCGTAATTCCTACCGGAGTGAACGTGAACCACTATGCACAACATGAAGACATTGACTGGAGAAAAAAATACGGATTTTCGGAAGATAAGAAAATTATTCTTTCTTTAAGTCGTTTAGCATATGAAAAAAACATTCAAGAAGTTATAAAAAATTTCCCTAAAATTTTAAAAGCTGTTCCAAACAGCTTGCTTTTAATTGTAGGGGATGGACCAGCACGTGAGAAGCTTGAACAACAAGCACAAGAAACTGGTGTTGCAGATCATATTCAGTTTACGGGTGAGATTGATAATGACGTTGTTTATCGTTTTTATCAGATGGCAGATTTATTTGTTTCCGCGTCCGACTCTGAGTCGCAGGGATTGACTTATATTGAAGCAATAGCTGCAGGCTTAAAAGTGGTGGTAAAGTCTAGTCCATATACAGACAGTTTATTAGACGATCCGTCGCTTGGAGTCACATTTGAAACAGAAAAACAATTTGTTCATTTTGCTGAAAATTATTTGAATCATCCAGCAAGCTTTGAAGACCCAGAGCCGCGGGAAAGAAAATTATACGATATTTCTGCAGATCAGTTTGGTAAACGGGTTGTTGAGTTTTATAAAGATGCATTAGTGCTGTATGCAGATCGGGAAGAATCTTCAAATTTCTCGGACTAAGGAGGAATAAATTTGCAAATTCGAATTAATATGTTTTCTTCAGCAACAAAAGTCAAAGGCCAAGGGGTTGGCAGTGCCTATGAAGAATTAATTTCATTACTAAAAACTCATTTTCCAAATGACTTTCAAGTGCGAATTAATAAGTACAGTCGTTCAGAAATTAGCCATTATCATACGATTGATCCGCAATTCTATTTATCGACTTTCATGCCGGGCAGGGGAAGAAAAATTGGCTATGTACATTTTCTTCCGGAAACGATTGATGGTAGTTTAAAAATTCCACAACCATTTCGGGGAATTTTTTATAAATATATTATTGCGTTTTATAAGCGGATGGACCATATAGTGGTGGTCAATCCGACTTTTATTCCTAAATTAACGGCTTACGGAATTCCTGAAGAGAAGATTAGCTATATTCCTAATTTTGTGCATAAGAGCGAATTTTATGAAATGGATGCAGACAAAAAGCAATTTTTACGTCAGCAAATGAAAATTGATGAGGACAAGTTCGTCATTTTAGGCATTGGCCAAGTTCAAGAACGTAAAGGTGTTAAGGATTTTATTGAACTTGCTAAGCAAAATCCTCAAATTCAGTTTATTTGGGCAGGTGGATTTTCATTTGGGCGAATGACAGATGGTTATGCGGAGCTTAAAAAAGTAGTTGATAATCCACCTGCAAACCTGAAATTTACCGGAATCATTGATCGTGCTGCGTTAGTTAATTACTATAATGTGGCCGATTTATTTCTATTACCTTCATACAATGAGCTGTTTCCAATGTCAGTGCTGGAGGCCTTTAGTTGTGGGACTCCTGTTTTATTGAGAGATCTTGATCTTTATAAAGCGATTATTGACGGATACTATGTATCGGCAAAAAATGTTGAGGATATGCAAACACAGATTAGTTATCTTACAACTCATCCAGAGGCATTACAGAAATTACATGCAAAATCTAATCAGGCTTCCGAACAGTATTCAGAAGATCATTTAGCCAACATTTGGCACGGATTTTATTTGAGTCAGGTAAGAGAGGGCTAGGACAATGTCAAAACGAAATAAAATTGCTCTTGCTATTATGCTTGCTTTGGGAATTGCAATTTTTGCGTTCTCGTTACGTAATGTGAATATGCATAATTTAATGCATGATATTGTTCATATTCATTGGCAATGGTTAGTTGTTGCAGTGATCTGCATGCTACTATATTTTGGGATTGAAGCCCTCATTACGAAGATGTTTGTAACTAGTAATGGAGACCGATTCTCTTTTAGGGATGCCATTAGGATTCCTCTAATCGAACAACTTTTTAATGGGATAACGCCATTTTCTTCGGGTGGACAGCCCGCTCAATTAATCGCTTTGATGCAAAGTGGTGTCAAGGCAGGAAGAGCAAGCTCGGTTCTTTTGATGAAGTTTGTCGTTTTTCAAGCGATGATTGTAATTAACTTTATGGTTAGTTTATTAATTGGATTCCATTTTCTTGCAGAAAAAATGAGTTATTTATCGCTATTCGTTGTATTTGGATTCTTAATTCATCTTACGGTTATTATTGGCCTATTATTGGTTATGTATTGGCATGGATTTACAAAAAAGCTTATTAGTTGGATCATGATTCCTATAGGTTGGTTTGTAAAAAAAGAGCGTTTTGAACGATGGCAAGTAACAATTGATGAGAAAGTTGATACTTTTTATAAAGAGAGTGTTCGAATAAAGACACAGTGGAAGTTGTTAGCTAAAGTATTCGTTATGACATTTTTCCAATTGCTATTTTATTATCTTGTTCCATACTATATTATGCTTTCTCTAGGATATTCCGGAATCAATGTTGTGATGGTTACGTCACTACATATTTTGATTGTGATGGTGATTTCAATATTCCCGATTCCAGGAGGATCAGGTGGTGCTGAATATAGTTTTGATGTTCTGTTTTCTAGTTTTATCCACAGTAACAGTAAGTTGGTATTGGCAATGCTGCTCTGGCGGCTATTAACATATTACTTTGGAATATTTGCAGGTATGTTTGCACTGGTTGCAAAACCGGATAAACTAAAGCGGAAAATTGAACAAAACAATTAAGCTAAGCAAATTTGAAAGCAATGACTCTAATGAGTTGTTGCTTTTTTCTTTATTAAAAAAAGTTTTTTTGATGGATACGTTATGTGACGGCGGTTGAACGAATCAGTTCAATAAAATTTAAAGGTTTGGGCTTGACCAGAAACAGAAATCCTGATATGCTATTAAAGGTCGTTTTTTGAGGGAAAGATTTGAAAACGACATTCAAACGTTTTATAAAAAAGTTGAATTTGGTTGTTGACTTTTGAGAAAACTGATGATAAAGTTAAATAATTGTGTTGAGGCGTTTAACGCTTCCAATCGCGACATAGTAGACCTTTGAAAACTGAACAAAGTTTCGACAAAGTAAAATGTGTAGGGTCTTCAAATGAAAATTTTGAAGCAAACATTTGCGAAGTCAATTCGTTTTAAACAATGAAACAACAAATGAGCTTGTAAAAACTCAAGTATAATATGAGAGTTTGATCTTGGCTCAGGATGAACGCTGGCGGCGTGCCTAATACATGCAAGTCGGACGCACTTTCGTTGATTGAATTAGAGATGCTTGCATCGAAGATGATTTCAACTATAAAGTGAGTGGCGAACGGGTGAGTAACACGTGGGTAACCTGCCCAGAAGTGGGGGATAACACCTGGAAACAGATGCTAATACCGCATAATAAAATGAACCGCATGGTTTATTTTTAAAAGATGGCTTCGGCTATCACTTCTGGATGGACCCGCGGCGTATTAGCTAGTTGGTGAGATAAAGGCTCACCAAGGCTGTGATACGTAGCCGACCTGAGAGGGTAATCGGCCACATTGGGACTGAGACACGGCCCAGACTCCTACGGGAGGCAGCAGTAGGGAATCTTCCACAATGGACGAAAGTCTGATGGAGCAACGCCGCGTGAGTGATGAAGGCTTTAGGGTCGTAAAACTCTGTTGTTGGAGAAGAACGTGTGTGAGAGTAACTGCTCATGCAGTGACGGTATCCAACCAGAAAGCCACGGCTAACTACGTGCCAGCAGCCGCGGTAATACGTAGGTGGCAAGCGTTATCCGGATTTATTGGGCGTAAAGCGAGCGCAGGCGGTTTTTTAAGTCTAATGTGAAAGCCTTCGGCTTAACCGAAGAAGTGCATTGGAAACTGGGAAACTTGAGTGCAGAAGAGGACAGTGGAACTCCATGTGTAGCGGTGAAATGCGTAGATATATGGAAGAACACCAGTGGCGAAGGCGGCTGTCTGGTCTGTAACTGACGCTGAGGCTCGAAAGCATGGGTAGCGAACAGGATTAGATACCCTGGTAGTCCATGCCGTAAACGATGAATGCTAAGTGTTGGAGGGTTTCCGCCCTTCAGTGCTGCAGCTAACGCATTAAGCATTCCGCCTGGGGAGTACGACCGCAAGGTTGAAACTCAAAAGAATTGACGGGGGCCCGCACAAGCGGTGGAGCATGTGGTTTAATTCGAAGCTACGCGAAGAACCTTACCAGGTCTTGACATCTTCTGCTAACCTAAGAGATTAGGCGTTCCCTTCGGGGACAGAATGACAGGTGGTGCATGGTTGTCGTCAGCTCGTGTCGTGAGATGTTGGGTTAAGTCCCGCAACGAGCGCAACCCCTATTATTAGTTGCCAGCATTAAGTTGGGCACTCTAGTGAGACTGCCGGTGACAAACCGGAGGAAGGTGGGGACGACGTCAAATCATCATGCCCCTTATGACCTGGGCTACACACGTGCTACAATGGACGGTACAACGAGTTGCGAGACCGCGAGGTTAAGCTAATCTCTTAAAACCGTTCTCAGTTCGGACTGCAGGCTGCAACTCGCCTGCACGAAGTTGGAATCGCTAGTAATCGCGGATCAGCATGCCGCGGTGAATACGTTCCCGGGCCTTGTACACACCGCCCGTCACACCATGAGAGTTTGTAACACCCAAAGCCGGTGGAGTAACCTTCGGGAGCTAGCCGTCTAAGGTGGGACAGATGATTGGGGTGAAGTCGTAACAAGGTAGCCGTAGGAGAACCTGCGGCTGGATCACCTCCTTTCTAAGGATATTTAGAAACGGAAACCTACACATATGTCGAAACTTTGTTTAGTTTTGAGAGGTCTACTCTCAAATGTATAAGCGCGAACGGGCCTATAGCTCAGCTGGTTTAGAGCGCACGCCTGATAAGCGTGAGGTCGATGGTTCAAGTCCATTTAGGCCCATAGGTACATTTTTGGGGAATTAGCTCAGCTGGGAGAGCGCCTGCCTTGCACGCAGGAGGTCAGCGGTTCGATCCCGCTATTCTCCATTGACGGCTTAGCCGTCGAATTTGTTCTTTGAAAACTAAATAATATCGAAAAATTTTCTAATTTTAATTATCAGATAATTAAACCGAGAACATTGCGTTTTATAGAGTTTTAAAACAAGATTAGTTCAAAAATAATCGCTAAACTCAAAACCACTTTATCTTTGATAAAGTTAGGTTAAGTTATAAAGGGCGCATGGTGAATGCCTTGGTACTAGGAGCCGATGAAGGACGGGACTAACACCGATATGCTTCGGGGAGCTGTAAGTAAGCTTTGATCCGGAGATTTCCGAATGGGGAAACCCAACAACATTAATCCGTTGTTACCGCCACGTGAATACATAACGTGGTTGGAGGTAGACGTGGGGAACTGAAACATCTCAGTACCCACAGGAATAGAAAGAAAAATCGATTCCCTGAGTAGCGGCGAGCGAAAGGGGAACAGCCCAAACCAGGAAGCTTGCTTCCTGGGGTTGTAGGACCGAACATTTGAGTTACCAAAGATTTTCATAGCCGAACAGTCTGGGAAGACTGGCCAGAGCGGGTGACAGCCCCGTAGGCAAAATGAAAATCCCTCAGTTCAGGATCCTGAGTACGGCGGAACACGTGTAACTCCGTCGGAATCCGGGAGGACCATCTCCCAAGGCTAAATACTCCCTAGTGACCGATAGTGAACCAGTACCGTGAGGGAAAGGTGAAAAGCACCCCGAAAGGGGAGTGAAACAGTTCTTGAAACCATGTGCCTACAAGAAGTCAGAGCCCGTTAATGGGTGATGGCGTGCCTTTTGTAGAATGAACCGGCGAGTTACGTTTGCATGCCAGGTTAAGTTGAAGAAACGGAGCCGTAGCGAAAGCGAGTCTGAATAGGGCGACTGAGTATGCAGATGTAGACCCGAAACCAAGTGACCTACCCATGTCCAGGTTGAAGGTGCGGTAAAACGCACTGGAGGACCGAACTCGTGTACGTTGAAAAGTGCTGAGATGAGGTGTGGGTAGCGGTGAAATTCCAAACGAACTTGGAGATAGCTGGTTCTCTCCGAAATAGCTTTAGGGCTAGCCTCGGACTTAGGATCATGGAGGTAGAGCCACTGTTTGGACTAGGGGCCCATCTAGGGTTACTGAATTCAGATAAACTCCGAATGCCATTGATTTATGTCCGGGAGTCAGACGGTGAGTGATAAGATCCATCGTCGAAAGGGGAACAGCCCAGACCACCAGTTAAGGTCCCTAAATATATGTTAAGTGGAAAAGGATGTGGAGTTGCATAGACAACTAGGATGTTGGCTCAGAAGCAGCCATCATTTAAAGAGTGCGTAATAGCTCACTAGTCGAGTGATTCTGCGCCGAAAATGTACCGGGGCTTAAACATATTACCGAGACTGTGGATGCCACCGTAAGGTGGCGTGATAGGAGAGCGTTCTAAGGGCGATGAAGGCAGACCGTGAGGACTGTTGGAGCGCTTAGAAGTGAGAATGCCGGTATGAGTAGCGAAAGACAGGTGAGAATCCTGTCCACCGAATGACTAAGGTTTCCTGGGGAAGGCTCGTCCACCCAGGGTTAGTCGGGACCTAAGTCGAGGCCGAGAGGCGTAGACGATGGATAACAGGTTGAGATTCCTGTACTAGTTAAACTTGTTTGAACAATGGAGGGACGCAGGAGGCTAAGAAAAGCACACAGTTGGATAAGTGTGCCCAAGCAACAAGTCTTAGGTAGAGTTAAATGCTTTATCTTTTCAGGACAAGTTGTGATGGGGAGCGAAATTTAAGTAGCGAAGTTTCTGATGTCACACTGCCGAGAAAAGCTTCTAGTTAGAGTTTAACTACCCGTACCGCAAACCGACACAGGTAGTCGAGGAGAGTATCCTCAGGTGAGCGAGAGAACTCTCGTTAAGGAACTCGGCAAAATGACCCCGTAACTTCGGAAGAAGGGGTGCTGATCGCAAGATCAGCCGCAGTGAATAGGCCCAGGCGACTGTTTATCAAAAACACAGGTTTCTGCAAAATCGTAAGATGACGTATAGGGGCTGACACCTGCCCGGTGCTGGAAGGTTAAGTGAATGAGTTAGCTTCGGCGAAGCTTTGAAATGAAGCCCCAGTAAACGGCGGCCGTAACTATAACGGTCCTAAGGTAGCGAAATTCCTTGTCGGGTAAGTTCCGACCCGCACGAAAGGTGTAACGATCTGGGCACTGTCTCAACGAGAGACTCGGTGAAATTATAATACCCGTGAAGATGCGGGTTACCCGCGACAGGACGGAAAGACCCCATGGAGCTTTACTGTAGCTTGATATTGAGTGTTTGTACAACTTGTACAGGATAGGTAGGAGCCGTAGATATCGGAACGCTAGTTTCGATGGAGGCGTTGGTGGGATACTACCCTCGTTGTATGAACCCTCTAACCCGCGCCACTAAGCGTGGCGGGAGACAGTGTCAGGTAGGCAGTTTGACTGGGGCGGTCGCCTCCTAAAGAGTAACGGAGGCGCCCAAAGGTTCCCTCAGAATGGTTGGAAATCATTCGCAGAGTGTAAAGGCACAAGGGAGCTTGACTGCGAGACAGACAGGTCGAGCAGGGACGAAAGTCGGGCTTAGTGATCCGGTGGTACCGTATGGAAGGGCCATCGCTCAACGGATAAAAGCTACCCTGGGGATAACAGGCTTATCTCCCCCAAGAGTTCACATCGACGGGGAGGTTTGGCACCTCGATGTCGGCTCATCGCATCCTGGGGCTGTAGTCGGTCCCAAGGGTTGGGCTGTTCGCCCATTAAAGCGGTACGCGAGCTGGGTTCAGAACGTCGTGAGACAGTTCGGTCCCTATCCGTCGCGGGCGTAGGAAATTTGAGAGGATCTGTCCTTAGTACGAGAGGACCGGGATGGACATACCGCTGGTGTACCAGTTGTTCCGCCAGGAGCATCGCTGGGTAGCTACGTATGGATGAGATAAACGCTGAAAGCATCTAAGTGTGAAACTCACCTCGAGATGAGATTTCCCATTCCATTTATGGAAGTAAGACCCCTGAGAGATGATCAGGTAGATAGGTTGGGAGTGGAAGTGTAGTGATACATGGAGCGGACCAATACTAATCGGTCGAGGACTTAACCACAAAGTGGTGTTCTCAAGAGAAGGATTCGATATTATTTAGTTTTGAGAGAATAAATTTCTTTCACACGAGCCGCGTAAGTGGATCGGAGAAGTGTGGTGACGATAGTGAGAAGGATACACCTGTTCCCATGTCGAACACAGAAGTTAAGCTTCTTAACGCCGAGAGTAGTTGGGGGATCGCTCCCTGCGAGGGTAGGACGTTGCCATGCGAATATTCCGGCATAGCTCAGTTGGTAGAGCACCTGACTGTTAATCAGGTTGTCGACGGTTCGAGCCCGCCTGCCGGAGTTTGGTTTTGGATATGGAGAGTTGTCCGAGCTGGCCGAAGGAGCATGACTGGAAATCATGTAGACGGATTTATCCGTCTCAAGGGTTCGAATCCCTTACTCTCCGTTTTAATTATGTTATGACCCGTTGGTCAAGTGGTTTAAGACACTGCCCTTTCACGGCAGTAACATGGGTTCGAATCCCGTACGGGTCATTTTTATGGAGAGTTAGCTCAGTTGGGAGAGCGTCTGCCTTACAAGCAGAGGGTCACAGGTTCGAGCCCTGTACTCTCCATTTAAATTATTGGTTCCATGGTCTAGTTGGTTTAGGACGCCTGCCTGTCACGCAGGAGATCACGAGTTCGAGTCTCGTTGGAACCGTTTGAAATGAATATTAAATATGTCATTTTTTGGCGCGATAGCTCAGTTGGTAGAGCAACGGATTGAAGCTCCGTGTGTCGGCAGTTCGACTCTGTCTCGCGCCATATTATGGAAGGGTAGCGAAGTCTGGCTAAACGCGGCGGACTGTAAATCCGCTCCTTCGGGTTCGGTGGTTCGAATCCACTCCCTTCCATTTTTATAATAGGGATATAGTTTAATGGTAGAACTGCGGTCTCCAAAACCGTCGATGTGGGTTCAACTCCTACTATCCCTGCCATTGTTGGCGGTAGTGGCGAAGTGGTTAACGCACCGGTTTGTGGATCCGGCACGCGTGGGTTCGATTCCCACCTACCGCCCTAAGGATGATTTTTAGTTATCCTTGAGGTTAGAAGTTCTTACTTTGAACTTAATTTAACCGGATAATATTAAGAGATGCCGCTGTGGCGGAATTGGCAGACGCGCTGGACTCAAAATCCAGTTCCCTTTACCGGGAGTGTGGGTTCGACCCCCACCGGCGGCATATAAGCTCAGTGTGAGCTTTTTTATTTGGTTCAAATGGCGGTATAGCCAAGTGGTAAGGCAGAGGTCTGCAAAACCTTCATCACCGGTTCAAATCCGGTTACCGCCTTGGTTTAGAGCATACTGTATAAGCGATTGTTTCTCATTCAAAAAGAGAAATTGATCGTTTTTTTTTTTTAATACTCAAGGCTTTTTGCCAAGACTGTTGATGAACCGTCCAAGACAGCATTAAAGATTAAGCATCTTAAAATACAAAATACTTATTTATTAAGTCTCTTTGTCAAATCCTGTTGATGAACCGCCAGAGACAGTATTAGAAGTTAAGCAACTTCTAATACTGTCTTTTTGTTTGGCTTGGTTCTTATTTATTAAATGCAAAAGGAGAATTCAAAATGAATTCTCCTTTTTTGTCTCTATAATTATTTTTTTTTGTTTTCGAGAACAATCTTTCTGATACTCATAATCACATTTGTAAAATCATAAGCGGCAAAGGCTGTGATTAACCAACGGTAACCAGAAGAAACATTTCCTGCACTGCTGTTTAGGTAGTAAAGGAAAAAAATGCCAAATAATAAATCGAGAATGATGTTTATAAGGATTGTGCGGTTAATTTTAATCTTCATAATGAACCTTTCTTTTCACAAGTTAATGTTTTAATCATATCACAAAAAGCTAAAACAAATGAACTTCTTCCTTGACAATTATCGTTTACAAATGTAGTCTGTTAATTGTAGATTACATTTGTAAACGGAGGACTTATAATGGCTAATGATTTACCTATCACCACTTCTGAATGGGAAGTGATGCGAATAGTATGGACACTGGAAAAGGCAACTAGTAGTGAGATTATAAATTTACTAGTAAAAAAACGAACCTGGAAAGCTTCAACAGTTAAAACCTTGATTGGTCGGTTAGTGCAAAAGGGAATGCTAACAGCGACAAAAGAAGGACACACAAATACTTACCAATGTGCGATTGCCGAGCGGACTGCTATGCAGGAAGAAGCGACAAGGCTCTTTAAAAATATGTGTGCAATGAAAAATGGGAAAGTTTTAGCGGAGCTTATCCAAGAAATTCAGTTGAGTAAAAGTGATATACAGAAACTTCAAGATGCGCTCACTGCTAAAGAACAAACAGCGCCAGATCAAGTCGCATGTAATTGTATTCCAAAGGAGGAGACAACAGAATGAATCATTCAAAAAATGACACAATGAGTATGGATCATGACATGATGAATCATGGTGGTCATATGATGCATATGGGAAATTTGAAACAAAAATTTTGGGTCTCATTAGTATTAACAATTCCAATTATTTTGATGAGTCCAATGATGGGAATGAAACTGCCTTTTCAGTTTAGTTTTACTGGTTCTAATTGGATTGTTGCAATTTTGGCTACGATTTTATTCTTCTACGGCGGAAAACCATTTTTCAGCGGTGCAAAAGGAGAAATGCAAGAACATAAACCGGCAATGATGATGTTAATTGCTTTGGGGATTTCAGTTTCATATATTTATAGTATGTATGCATTTATTGCCAACGATATTTTAAATATTCAACCACAAAAAGAAAGCTTTTTCTGGGAATTATCAACTTTAATTGTCATTATGCTTTTAGGGCACTGGGTTGAAATGAATACCATTAGTCATGCGGGGAGTGCTGTAGATGCATTGGGAAAGTTATTGCCGGATAAGGCTCATCTGGTTGAGAACGAGAAAGTGCAAGACATTAAAAGTACTGATATCCAAAATAAACAAATTTTACAAGTACGTGCTGGAGAAAAGATTCCGGCAGATGGGATTATAGTTTCGGGAAAATCAACAGTTAACGAAGCAATGGTTACAGGTGAAGCAAAGCAAGTTGAAAAAGACGTCAAAGGCCAGGTTATTGGTGGATCAATTAACGGTGACGGAACTTTTGAATTTAAAGTAACGGGGACAGGCGAAACTAGTTATCTTGCTCAGGTCCAAAAATTGGTTTCTGATGCACAACAAAATAAATCAAAAATCGAAAATACTGCAGATCGAGTTGCAGGCTGGCTATTCTATGCAGCCTTAATTATCGGTATAATTGCTTTTATCACATGGACATCACTTAGAGGACTATCAGTAGGGTTATCCATCACAGTTACCGTTCTGATCATTGCTTGTCCTCATGCGCTTGGATTAGCAGTTCCATTAGTTACAGCCCGTAGCACGGCTCTAGCGGCCAATCATGGGTTATTAATTCGTAATCGGGATGCGATGGAGTCAATTAACAAAATTAAATATGTTTTGATGGATAAAACTGGAACTTTAACGGAAGGCTTATTTAAAGTTCGTCATTACGAAAGTTACCAAAACAATTTGAGTGATGTCCAGGTCCTTAAATTGATGGCAACATTGGAGAATGGTTCAAGCCATCCCATGGCAGTTGGAATTTTAAACGAGGCTAAGCAACAAAAAATAACAGTATCTCAAGCTAAAGATATTGAACAAATTACTGGAGCAGGTTTGCAAGGAACCATTGAGGGTAAAGTCTACAAACTTGTGTCTGCAACTTATTTAAAAGAACAAAAAATAACTTACGATGCTGATTCATTTAAAAAATGGGCTAGTGAAGGAAACTCGATTGCCTATTTAGTTACAGGTGAGAAAGTTATAGGTATGGTTGCTGAGGGAGATCAAATTAAATCTAGTTCTAAAAAAGCAATTCAAATGTTTAAAGATATGAATATTGAACCGGTCATGATAACTGGTGATAACAATGAGACTGCCAAAGTTGTAGCAGATAAGCTTGGTATTACAACGTACCGCTCTCAATTACACCCAGAAGACAAACAACGAATCATTGGTGAGTATCAAAATCGAGGAGACCAAGTGATGATGGTCGGGGACGGTGTCAACGATGCTCCAAGTTTAGCCAAAGCTAACATTGGAATTGCTATTGGCTCTGGGACAGATGTTGCTATTGAGTCAGCTGATATTATCTTAGTCAAGAGTGATCCTATGGATATTGTTAGCTTCATTAAATTAGCTAAAAATACACATAGAAAGATGATGGAGAATTTATGGTGGGGAGCGGGCTATAATTTAATTGCTCTGCCACTGGCCGCCGGTGTATTAGCACCGATTGGTTTCATGTTGGATCCAATGGTAGGAGCTGTTATAATGTCACTAAGCACCATTATCGTGGCTATTAATGCAATGACATTGAAAGTTAAATAAAACAAAGAAATGCTAAGTAACTTTAGACAATTGCCTAAAATTTACTTAGCATTTTCTTTGTAAAAATTGGTTTGAAAATAACTATGATTGCAGGCTGTGCAATTGATAGGCCCTATAATTTGTATCGTGATAGTTATAAGCTCCACTGTCACTATAGATTTTGAAAGGCTGGTAACTTTCAGAACGCCGCCAGAATGAATAGTCGGAGTCTAGTTGCCAAATAGTGAGTAAAACTCGCTCATTAGGTTTTTTGTCAGGTTGTAAAAGAAAAATATCGTTCAATCCTAAGGGCAGATGACCTGCTGCAATAAAACGCATGATTTTGGCATTAAGGACCTTAATTTCTTCTTTTGAAAGGGTCATAAATGCAAATCGATAAAAACCATTCCACTTTGAGCTACCTTCATGAAATGTAACGTTATAAATTAGTGGATTAGCAAAAACAGATGATTTATCTGAAATATCCAACAATTGAAAGTCATTCTTTATAGATGAACTAGAAAGTGTGACGAATTCATGTTCTGGGTTATTTTTTTTAATTTGATTAATAATTGGCCAACTTCCAAAAGTGGATGAAATTTTATTAAGCATTTTAATCTCTCCCTCGTTTGCTACATTTATTTTGTATCTATAAAAGAATATTTTCAAGTACTCTGTTCTTCTTACTCTTTCATTATACCTTGTTCGTTAAAAATTATGAAAAGGTTTTCTTTTTTTAGGGATAATATGTTAAATTAAACGTAGGGAACGACGATTTTCTTGCGAATATATGATAGAAAGCATAATCTGGAAATAAAGGTACGAGAGGAGAAGATAAATTGAAATTAACAGTTTTAGGTTATTATGGAGGATATCCATGGAATGATGTTGGTACAAGTGCTTATCTGATTCAGTCAGGTGATTATAATTTACTCTTGGATTGTGGAAGTGAAGCATTACTTACACTAGAAGAGGTTTTAGATCCATTGCAACTGGATGCAGTCTTATTGTCTCACTATCATCATGATCATACGGCAGATGTTGGTGTGCTTCAATATTTTTGGCAATTAAGAGATGGCAATAAGAGGGAACCAGTTTTGCCAATTTATGGGCACACTCAGGATCCGTTAAATTTTGGAGCTTTGACTTGGCCGGAGTCAACAGTCGGTAAAGCATACACTGACGATCAAACATTAAACTTAGGGCCTTTGCAACTCACTTTTATGAAGACTCATCATCCAGTTCCTGCGTTTGCAGTTAGAATTGTTGAAAGAAGCTCACAAAAAGTTTTGGTATTTACATCTGATACGGCATATTTTTCCGAGCTGGCTAAATTTGCGCATAATGCTGATTTTTTGATGACGGATACGAATTTTTATGCGAATAAAACTGGGAAAAAATGGCATATGACATCAACAGAATCTGGCAAATTAGCGAACCAAGCGCATGCTAAACGGTTATTATTAACACATCTTCCCCAAACAGGTAATTTGGAGCAATTAAAGCAGGAGGCACAGGATAGTGCGGGAACAGGCGTTCAAGTGGAACGTGCACACAAACTCCGAGAATATCAAGTTTAATGCATAGAAGCTTGAATTGGTATAGCTTGAATTTTAGAATAAATATCTGATTTTATTGCTTAATCGTTATTATGTATAATTATTGTCTTTAATAAGTATTTAATTAAGAAGACTTATTGAATAAATTGACGTTATATAGCGAAATGTTATGTTTTGACGATATATTAGACACAAAATAAAATAGTGTATTATAAATATTTACAAAAAGTAAGGAAAAAATTTGCAAAAACTATGGCTTTAACAAGCGTTACGGGTTATAATAGTCATTGTAAAGAGATCGAACTTGCTTATTAAAAGCTTAATTTGGTTTGATTTGTTAAGGAGGAAAAATATGGTTACTTTATATACTTCACCGAGTTGTACATCTTGTAGAAAAGCGCGTGCATGGCTCAAAGAAAATAATATTCCTTTTAAGGAACGTAACATTTTTTCCGAACCATTAACAATGGATGAAATTAAATCCATTCTAAGAATGACAGAAAATGGAACGGAAGAAATTATTTCAAAACGTTCTAAAGTATATCAAAAACTAAACGTAAATCTTGATGAATTACCATTACAAAAACTTTTCGAATTAATTCAAAAGAATCCTGGCTTGCTTAGAAGACCGATTATTCTGGATGAAAAGCGTCTCCAGGTTGGGTACAATGAAGATGAAATTCGTCGATTCTTACCACGCGATGTTCGTGCTTATGAACTTCGGGAGGCACAACGTTTGGCTGATCTTTAGAATAAAAGGCAGGTTAATTGCAAAAAGCTAGATTTGTGGGATAATATCCATGAATCTATTTTTTTAGTTAGAATCTGTTGTGACTCACAGCAGATAAAAGTAACGAGAGGTTGGGGGTGCGACCCATGGAAATGGAACGAATAAATGATGATACAATTCGAGTTGTGATCGGTAATGATGATTTAAGTGAACGTGGCATTACTGTCCTTGATTTGTTAGGAAGTCATAAACAAATAGAAGATTTTTTCTATAGTATTTTACAAGAGGTTGATACGGATCATCAATTTCAGGAAAATGATGCCGTTACTTTCCAGGTATTACCTAACCAAAATGGATTAGAACTTTTTATTAGTAAAAATTCTGATATGAAGGGTAATTCAAAAGTGAATGCGGATAATAATACTTTTAACATGAATAATGAAGATGATGTTTCTGAATTTATCAAACACCAGTTGGTCCAGCATGATGATGATGGTAAAAAGAAGAAGCAGGAGCCAAAGAAAGATGCTAGTCCAGCTGATTTAGATCCTTATCTTAATGATCCGGACACAAATACTCAAGAGTTTGTCCTGAAATTACCAAATTTTGAGAGTATGCCGGAGATTGCTCGGGTTTTACATCTTGAAAGTGCAGCGTCTAACCTATTCAAATATCGAGACAATTACTATTTAGATTTAATCTTCTTCGTTGATGAGTCTAGTCCGGAGACAGTCAAAAATGAACTTGCAGTTGCTTATGAATATGCGGATGCATCGGATGTAACTGCTGATGTTTTGCATGAACATGGAAAAGAGATTATGAGCCAAAGCGCTCTTGAATTAACGAGACACTATTTTAAATAGAACATTTACAAAATGGTTTTGGCTTTTTAGCTAAGATCATTTTTTATTCTTTGGAAAAACAACTATCTTTCTGCGTATTTTTAATTATGGAGGGAGATGGTACGATGTTTGTTGCAAACAAAGATGATCATAGTGTTTTGGCAATAGACGCTACCCGTGAGAGCAAATATACTTGTCCTGGATGTGGTCAGTTTGTCATTTTGAGACACGGTCAAACGCGGTTATCTCATTTTGCACATCATGCGGGTGCCGATTGTGAAGTTTTTAGTGAAGGCGAAACACAAGCTCATTTGACTGGAAAAACGAGGATTTTCAATTGGTGCCGGAAAAATCATTTAGCCGTAAAACTAGAGGCGTATTTGCCAGAGTTACATCAGCGACCGGATATCTTAGTGAATTGGCATCATCATTGGACTGCAATTGAGTTTCAATGTAGTCCCATATCGTTAGAAAAGCTTTCTGAAAGGACACGTGGGTATTATGAACACGGATATAAGGTTTGGTGGATTCTGGGGCCAACTTATTTGGCTAGAAAATTAACGCTAGAAAAGCTCTCTAAATTCTCGTATTTTCAAAAATCACTTAATCTATTTATTTCTTTTTATAATCCCACAAATGATCAATTTTTAGTAAAACATCACCTTACACAAGATTTATTTGGAAAAATAAGGTGGGTAGATTATAATTTTGTCCCCGATAAAAAAGCGTTTAATGAGCTATTTCGCCAAGATAATCAATATGATGTCTTGAAAAGTTATCATGCATATCGAGAGGCTCTTGAGTTGCAAAGGCGGTTGTTGGGCAGGTATACGGATCCACGTTTGCGTAAAGTACAAAATTTTTGTTACTTACATCATTTAAATTTGGCTGGTTGCCCGTGGTTGATACATGGACGGTTGTTTGAGTTTCCGACAGGAGTGACGACACCTTTGGAAATCAAAGTTCGTTTTTTAGTTAAACTCACACAAGTTAGTTCAAAACGGTCATTTTCGTATCAAGAATTCTTTGCCTGGTTTGAATATATAAGTGGCAGTTCAATGCTAAAGTTCCCAAATGTTGCTCGTCAGAAAATTAATGTGGAAATGAATTTCCAGCAATTTTTAGCAGAGTTACTTTCAAATGAGGTTGTTCAACTTGATCATGAGTGTTACCGAATAAACAAGTTACCTTGTTGGTACAGAGATCTAACTCAAAAACTTAATTTTTTTCCGGCCTAGTTATGTTACAGTAAAACTAATTTAACAGCATGGAGGAAAAATAAATGGCAGAGATCAAGCAATTACCTAAACGTAGCGAAGTTCCAGTTGCATTGACATGGGATCTTTCAACAATTTTCAAAGATGAATCAGCGCTAAAAAAAGCGATCGCACAATTGTCTCCACAAGTCGATGCTTTACTGGAATCGTCTGGAAATTTAGCAAACAACGGAGCGACTTTGTTAACAGCAATACAAAGTGAGCTTAAAATTGAAAATCAATTGGAACGTATTTATGTTTATGCGGAGTTAAAGAATGATCAAGACACGTCAAATAATCAGAATCAGGCGCTTAAAGATCAAGTAAATGATTTAGTGGCCAAGGTATCTGCAAAGCTAGCGTGGTTAGAACCTGAAATTTTAGCGATTCCTAAGGCTACATTGGCAAATTTTCAAAATAATAATGCTGATTTTAAGCCCTATAAGCATTATTTCGACGTTCTTAATTTAAAAAGAAAGCACGTTCTTTCTACCAAAGAGGAAGCAATTTTGGCTGGTGCGAGTTCCATTTTCGAGACATCTGAGAATGTATTTGGAATTTTGGACAATTCAGATCTTAAATTTCCATTTGTGAAAAATACAGCTGGAGAAACCGTTCAGCTGTCTCAGGGAATGTATTCCACACTTTTACAATCTACTCATCAATCTGTGCGTAAACAAGCTTTCAAACAGCTCTATGCGGTGTATGAACAATTTAAAAATACTTTCGCAACGACATTAGCTGGAGAGGTTAAGGTTCATAATTTTAATGCGCAAATCAGAGGTTATGAGAGTGCACGTCAGGCGGCAATGAGCGAAAGCGCGATTCCTGAAACAGTTTATACGAATTTGGTAACTGAGGTAAATCAGCATTTAGATTTGCTGCATCGCTATGTTGGATTGAGAAAGAAAATTCTTAATTTAAAAGAATTACATATGTATGATTTATATACACCAATTACTGGAAAATCGCCCCTCAATTACACATATTTGGAAGCTCAAGAAGAAGCAAAGGCTGCCCTTCAAATCATGGGTGATGATTATGTAAGTCATGTTGATGAAGCTTTCAAGAATCGCTGGATCGACGTTGTTGAAAACCAAGGGAAACGAAGTGGGGCGTATTCTTCTGGTGTCTATGGAACAAATCCATTTATGTTGTTGAATTGGCAAGATGATTTGGACAATTTATTCACATTGGTTCATGAAATGGGGCATAGTATGCACAGCTATTACACGACGCATAATCAACCCTATCAATATGGTGATTATCCAATTTTTGTTGCTGAAATTGCATCGACAACTAATGAAAATATTTTAACTCAATATTTATTGGATAAATATGATGATCCTCAAATTAAACTGTTTGTTTTGAATCATTATTTGGATGATTTCAAGGGGACCGTTTATCGACAAACACAATTCGCTGAATTTGAACAATTTATTCATGAAGCAGACGCCCGTGGGGAAGCCTTGACTGCAGAAATGATGTCCGACTACTACGGAAAATTAAACCATCGATATTACGGTGACGATGTTGTTAATGATTCCCAAATAAAGTCAGAATGGACTAGGATTCCTCATTTTTATTACAATTTTTATGTGTATCAATACGCAACAGGTTTTGCAGCGGCTTCGGCCTTGGCTAAGGGCATTACAACTCATCAACCACATGCAAAAGATAACTATTTGACGTATTTGAAATCAGGAAGCTCAGATTTTCCCTTAGATGTGATGAAGAGGGCAGGAGTCGATATGTCACAGAAGCAATATTTAGAGGATGCTTTTGATGTATTTGAACAGCGTTTAAACGAATTTGAAAATTTATTGTAAAAAATAAAGAGTTTCTTAGCAAGAACGATAAGTATCGCGATTGTTAAGAAGCTCTTTATTTAGTATTGCGAATAAAATTATAACACATGTGGAAATGAAACTGATGGGTGTGAAAAACTAATAGCAGAAGAGAGCGGACATGCATCATCTTGGCAAATTTGCTGTAATGTTTTGTCATCAAAATCCTCTACAAGAATACCACAATCGTCACCATCATCGTTAAAGATGACTGCTGCTGGGGAAATGGCAACGTTCATTTCAGAAGCGGTTCTTTGATCAGCTTTGAATGCGTCTCTTGCTAATTTTGAACGTCGATCATTTTCAAACATTTCTAGGTCTAGTTTTGCTCTTTCGGCAATTTCAGAGCCGAGTTGTTTAGAATACGGTAAGTGATTACTGTTAATTTCTTGTTGAATTAATTTTAAGAAATTGCGGCCGTGACGTTTACATTGAAAAAGGGCCGCCTTGTAATCTAAAATCATATTGTACATATCTTCTGATAGACGATTATAAGAGTCATAAGACTTGTTTTTAGTGTTATGCAAATAGCTCTGAATGATTTGCATGTTTAGCATGGGAATGATTTGAAAACTCACTTTTTGATCCACATTCTGGACAAAATCTATCATGACTTTTTCAGATTGGATGCATTGCTCATCCCATGGTGTCACGAATAAATAGACATCAAGCATTAAACTCTCCTCCATTAAAATTGCAAAAATTAATTTTATTTTTAAGTTACCCTTAATAAGACAACAGTATAAACTTTACCAAATTTTCAAAAAATATCAAATAAATTGTTTTATTAATTTCAAGTTCAGCTGTATCTTAGCTCATTTGATTGTTTAAGGTAAAGAAAAGCGAATCAAAAATGGGATCGAATAACCAGAATAGCATTTGAGAAGATTAAACGCCGGTTTTATGCTAAAATTGACGGTAGTGTTTTAAAAAAGTGAGGCAAATTACGTGATTGACAATTGGGAACAATTTTTATTACCATACAAACAAACCGTTGATGAATTAAAAATAAAATTACGAGGGATTCGAAAACAATTTCAAAATGATGATCAACAAAGTCCAATTGAATTTGTAACAGGCCGGGTTAAGCCTGTCTCTAGTATTAAAGAAAAAATGGTTCGCCGCCAAGTTCGTGAAGATCGACTTGAGCAAGATATGCAAGATATTGCTGGTGTGCGTGTTATGTGCCAGTTTGTCGAAGATATTTATCAAGTTGTTGACCTTCTTCGAAAGCGAACCGACTTAACAATTATTGAAGAACGCGATTACATTAATAATGAAAAGCCAAGTGGCTATCGTTCTTATCACATTGTGGTGGAGTATCCAGTTCAGTTAATTTCTGGAGAAAAAAAGATCTTGGCAGAAATTCAAATTCGGACCTTGGCGATGAATTTTTGGGCTACAATTGAGCATTCTTTGAATTACAAGTACCAAGGTGAATTTCCAAAAGAATTAAGTGATCGGCTTCAAAGAGCGGCAGAAGCGGCTTTTTCACTGGATGAAGAGATGTCAGAAATTCGAGAAGAAATTCAAGAAGCCCAAAAATTATTTTCCAGAGATCGTTCGGATCATAATATTTATGGCTCACATAAGGACTGATAGTAAATGAAAGTAGCGGTTTATAGCACGCAAGCAAATAATGCCGAAAATGTTGGCAAGCAATTAGTTAGTAAATTAAAAGAAGCGCAAATTACTGTCGACAATGAGCAACCAGACATTGTGGTCACAGTTGGCGGCGATGGTACGCTCTTGTCTGCTTTTCAACATTATAGAACCCAATTGGCTCATGTGCGTTTTATTGGAGTTCATACGGGTCACCTGGGGTTTTATACTGATTGGCAGGATTATGAGCTAGATGATCTCGTTAAGGCGATCCAAGCAGACACTGGTGAATCGGTGGGATATCCAATTTTAGATATCGATGTCACGCTAGTTGGAGAAAAAAAGCCGATTCGTTATCAAGCTGTCAATGAATCTACAATTAAAAAAATTTCCTCAACGTTGGTTGCCGATGTTTATATTAAGGATCAATTATTTGAACGTTTTCGTGGGGATGGACTTTGTATCTCAACGCCAACAGGATCAACGGCTTACAATCGGTCCATTGGTGGGGCTGTTATTCATCCGCATCTTGAAGTTCTTCAAATGGCTGAAATTGCTTCTATTAACAATCGGGTATTTCGAACTTTGGGAGCATCCGTTATTATGGCCCCAGATGAGTGGGTGACCATTCGACCGGCTCATGGAGGCAATTTTAATTTTACCGCTGATCAAGTCGATGTCGTGAATTCGCCCATTGAACAAATCGAGTATCGAATTGGTAAACAAAAAATCAATTTTGCTAAATATCGTCATATTGGATTCTGGAATCGTGTTCATAATGCATTTATCGGTGACGGAAATGAAGATTAGTTGGCGAGTTGAAGTCGAAAGTCCGGAGAAGATCCGAACTTTTTTGTATCAAAAAGGGGTTTCAAGAACTTTATTGAAAGATATTAAATTTCACGGTGGTAACATTGATCTTAATCGCAATTCGGTTCGGGCATCAGAAGAGGTTGTGACTGGTGATGAATTAACGATTACGCTGCCACCTGAGATTGCGAACGATAATGTTGCTGTTTCAAATGAACCAATCGAAATTTGTTATGAAGATGAACATTTTTTAGTCGTTAATAAACCGGCATACATGGCAACCGTGCCATCACGCGTGTATTCGAATGATACCCTTGTAAATCGCGTGAAGGGGTATTATCAGCGGCAAGGCTATGAGAGTCAGGTTACGCATGTTGTAACAAGACTCGATCGCGATACTTCTGGTTTAGTTATCTTTGCCAAACATCATTTTGCTCATTCGGTGTTAGACAGAGAATTGAAAGAACATAAAATTAAAAAACTTTACACGGCAGTTGTGATGGGACATCTTCAACAAAAGCATGGCCTAATTGATTTACCAATTGTGCGTGAACCAGGATCCTTTATTCGACGCGAGGTTCCGGCTGATTCAAAGGGGCGGCGGTCAATTACAGAGTATTGGGTAATTAAGTCCTTACGTGATGCCACTTTACTACGAGTGCAATTACATACTGGCAGAACTCACCAGATTCGGGTTCATTTTTCAACCCTTGATCATCCATTAGTTGGTGATGTGTTATATGGAGGAAGTTGCAGTGGCTATATGCAACGCCAAGCTTTGCACTGTTCTTCAATTTCTTTTTTTAATCCATTTAAAGATCAACAAATTGAAGTAATGGCACCTTTGCCAAAAGATATGGCGGCATATTTGGAACAAGAATCCCGAAAGCTATGATGCTGAGGAGAGCTAGTTATGGCAGAAGAATTAGAAGAACTAAAAAAGCAGTTATCTGGAACGTTAAATAAAAAAAATCGAAAAGGTTTTCGCAAAATTTTTCTAGGCCTTCATGGGTATGAACAAAGCCAATTGTTTTCTGCGTTTGATTTTGAACAAAGGAAATTGGTTTACACGTTTATATCTCCTGAAGAGCTTGCCAATGTTTTTGATGATACTGAAGAGGATCCCGGAGAAATGGGCAAGTATCTGGATGAAATGTCTGATTCATATGTGTCGCGGTTATTAACTGAGATGTATACGGATAATGTGGTAGACATTTTCACAAATATTCGTCCAATTAAGCGCAAAAAGTATTTGGGCTTGTTGCATACTGATGAAGCTAATCAGGTTCGGAAATTGATTCATTATGAAGATGAAACGGCCGGTTCCTTAATGACTACCGAGTTTATCGCGGTTAATGAAGATCAAACCATAGGAACGGCTATGCAACACGTGAAGCGAGAGGCTCAGTATGCGGAGATTATTGCCTACATTTACGTCACAGATGACGTAAACAAATTAGTAGGCGTATTGTCTGTTCGAGATTTGATTACGCATCCGGATGATGTGAAAGTAACTGATATTATGGCTACCCGTGTGTTAGCTGTAGATGTTAATGAGGATCAAGAGGCCATTGCTGAACAGGTCCGTGATTATAATTTTGTTGCGATCCCAGTTGTGGATGAAACTGAAAAAATTGTTGGGATTATCACAGTTGATGATATTATTGATGTTATTGATGAAGAGTCTGCTGAAGATTACTCTCATTTAGCTGGTGTGGATACTGAAACCATTTCGCACAACCCCTTTCAAACTGCTTTAAAACGGTTGCCGTGGTTAATTACCTTGTTATTTCTAGGGATGCTAACTGCAACGCTGATTAACCATTTTGAGGGATTACTTTCCCAAGTAAGTGTGCTTGCCATTTTTATTTCCTTAATTACAGGAACTGCCGGGAATGCAGGGACTCAGAGCTTAGCCGTCGCGGTTCGTCGTTTGGCTACCAACAGTCATTTAAAAATTGCCCGTTTGATTTTAAACGAGGTGGCTACAGGAATTATTATTGGTATTGTAACCGGACTGTGTGTGTTTGTTATGGTTGGTGTATGGAAACAAAACTTTCTTCTTGGGGCAGTTGTTGGGACTGCGATGGCTGGCGCAATTTTTGTGGCCAACTTAGCCGGAAGTTTAATTCCAATTGGAATGGAAAAAATAGGGGTTGATCCAGCGGTAGCAAGTGGACCGTTTATTTCGACCCTCAGTGATCTAACTAGTGTTCTGATCTATTTCAATATTGCTCAATATTTTTTACAATTATTTATGAAATAAATTAAATAGCGGAATAGCTCAACCAATTGGTTGCAAGCTATTCCGCTATTTTGGTGTTTTTTAAAGTTGTCCAACAATGCGAGTACCATGAGCTTCGGAAACTCCTAACTCATCAGTAACTTCGGCTAAATTACGCGAAGTGATGCCACCACCTGGTAATATGATTAATCGTTGGTGAGCATCCTTAATTATTTGTTTGAGATCGGCATAATGAGTTGTAATTGGAGTATCTAAATCACCGCCATGTGTCAAAATACGGTCAATTCCAGCTTCAGCAAGCCAATCGATTGATTCAGACTGTTTTGCTTTTGGAATCGCGTCAAATGCCATATGGAAAGTGATTTGCATTCCGCCTGCAGCCGCAATTAACATTTCAAGAGCATCCGTATCCAAAGTACCGTTTTTGTGTAAAGCACCAAAAACAACCCCGTCTATGCCAAGTTCTTGTGCTTGAAAAACATCAGCTTCCATAATTTTTAATTCAGTATCTGTATAAACAAAGTTGCCACCGCGTGGTCGGATCATGGCCATGACGGGGATATGGTGGTCATTGGCATACTTTTGAGTTTCTGCCATAACCCCTTTGCTGACAGTTGTTCCGCCAACGGCAAGATTGTCACAGAGCTCAATTCGGTTGGCACCAGCACGAATGGCTTTCGGCACATTTGTAAAATTTTCTAAAGCTACTTCTTTAATTATCATTTGTGGCTCCTGTCCGTTATTAAATTCTAGTTATTCAAACAAAACACAAACGCCTTCAGGTAATGGAATGTCCTTTTCTAATAAAGTAAGTTTTCCGTTTTCCTTTGAACGAGAGAATAACGTTAAGTTATCTGTATTTTGATTGGCACACACAATGAAACTTTCCGTGGGGTCTAAGGCAAAATCACGAGGGAAATCTCCTTCTACAGAAATATTTTGAATTAGTTTTAAGGAACCATCGGAACTGGTTGCAAAAACAGCTAAAGAATTATATCCACGATTAGAAACGTAAAGGAATTTATCATCCTGACTCAGTTTAATCGCAGCTGCTCCGTTATGTGCATGCCAAGTTGAAGGAATTGTACTAATTGTCTGCAAATGGGTAAACTCACCATTTTGTTCATCATAATTTAAAACTTCTACTGCACTACCAAGTTCACCAGCTAAGTAAGCTGTTGAACCATTTTTTGTAAATACAATGTGACGGGGCCCGAAACCGGCCTTGGTTTTATAACGGGTCACTTCTGTGAGCTTTCCGTCATCTGAAACATCATAGGTATAAACTTCATCGGTTCCTAAATCACAAACAACCAAACGATTGTCTGGTGTCAAATCGCTAAAATGGACATGAGCACCATCTGCTTGTTCAGGTTTAGGACCTTTTCCAGAATGTGCAACAACATCTGTTTGACTAAGACGGCCATCTTCGCCAATTTTGTAAACAGTTACGGTTGCTAAATGATAATTAGAACTATAAAGAAGTTGACGTTGTTCATCAACTGCAACATAAGCAGGTGAATTACCAGGAGTTACAGCATGTTGGATAATTTTAGCAGGGGTCGTATTGAGATCAACGACTGCCACGCCACCATCAGCACCCTTTTGATCAACGGTGTAAAGAAAATTACGCTTGGATTTGGCGACATAAGTAGGATTACCAATTTTTGCCACTAATTCGGCCTTGCTCAGTGTGTTTGTTTCAGTGTCTAAGGTTAGTTTATAAACGCCTTGGCTAGTTTTTTTTGTATACGTACCAACAAAAAATGATTCTTTCAAAATAAAAACCTCCTTGTATTCTCTAATACAAAAGTATAGCACAAAATTAAGAATTGCTGGGCACGCTTCCATTTTCTTTATTTGATGAAGATGACTATGCTACAATAAAAATAAGAATTTATTTGAGAAGAGGGTATTTTATGACGATTACGTCCAAAATTATAGAAATAGGTCCTAATGCCATTGTAGAAAGTGATCCAATTGCGATTTTATTTGGCCCAGAAGCGACTAGTAACCTTAAAAGTGTGGCAGTTATTCAAGACTTTGAAGACGATCATCCTAAATTTAATTTAAAACGGGGATCGCAAATTAAGATTCATGACACAACTTACACAATTACTTTTTGTGGTGAATTAGTGAATGCAAACTTGCAAGGAGTAGGTCACGTAACGCTGTGCTTTACACCAATTCCAGAAACACCTCTGGAAAGTGCAATTTATCTTTCTCCGGAAAAGTTCCCTAAGTTTTCGGTTGATGATAAAATAACCTATATATTTTAATGATTGTGTGGTGATTCTTTGAAAACGGAAAAAGATACTTGGCGTTCATGGTTTACAAAGCTCGTTTTAAATAATCGAATTATCGTCAATTTAATGATTGTTTTATTATGTTTACTAATAATCTTTGTATTTTCAAAAGTCACCTGGTTTTTTAAACCAATTAATGACTTTGTTGATATTGTGGGATTTCCTGTTATCCTTGCTGGCGTATTATTTTACTTATTTAATCCAGTTGTTGATTGGTTAGAGAACAAGTTTCATGTTAAGAGAGTATGGACAATTATTGGACTATTTGTAGTTGTGATTGCACTTTTAGTTTTGGGCGTCGTGTCTTTAATTCCGGTCATCCGAAGTCAGGCGACCGACTTTTTGAAGAATTGGCCTGATTATTGGAATCATTTGACTAATCAGTTGGATACCTGGTTGAATGATCCGCGGTTTGGTCAGTTCCAAAAGGAATTTCAAAAGGTTAGTGATTCTGCTACGAGCTCACTTTCTAGTTGGGTAAGCAATGCAGCTAATCATACCTTTACATCAGTAGGAGGCGTAATTAGTTCAGTTACAAAAATTGTGGTGGGCTTGATTACAATGCCGTTTATCCTTTTTTATTTATTAAAAGATGGTCATCAATTACCTAAATATTTGGCGCATTTCTTACCAACTAAGAAACGTGCAGGGTTTGTGTCAATTCTTGATGAAGTTAACGGAAAGGTGAGTGGCTATATTCGAGGTCAATTAATTGTTGCCTTTTGTGTAGCAATTATGTTCTTTGTTGGGTATTTAATCATTGGGCTGAAATTTGCTTTAACCTTGGGAATTGCAGCTGGTATTCTAAATTTGATTCCCTATCTGGGGTCCTTCTTGGCGATGGTTCCTTCGCTTGTATTAGCGGCTTTCATATCGCCATGGATGGTAGTTAAGGTTTTGATTGTATTCGCAATTGAACAGACTATTGAAGGCCGAATCCTTTCACCATTAATTCTTGGAACGAATTTAGCCATTCATCCAGTTACAATTCTGATTGTCTTGTTGGCGTCAGGACGGATGTTTGGAGTATTGGGCGTTATCTTTGGGATCCCGGTCTATGCTGTTTCTAAAGTGCTTTTAACGCATCTATTTCATTGGTATAAAAAACAAAATGGTGGTTATGAGACACCTGATTGATAATAAAATATTCTATCCTAAATTTACTAACGTTTTTCTTTAGTAAATTTAGGATTTTTTGTTTTTCAAATACTTCAGTAAACGTGTCCATGTTATGCTTAAAAGGTTAGTTATTTGATAATTTTAATTAAAATGAGGATGAACAGAAAATGAAAAAAAGAGAAAAGGGTATTCAATTTATTCAAAACAATTTATCGCTGTTTCGTTGCCCCGTGTGTCACGATACTTATGATCGTGTTGAATCTGGTAGCATTATCTGCCCAAATCAGCACGCCATCGATATTTCAAAAAAGGGAACTCTCTACTTTTTAAATCACGCCGTTACTAGTGAATATGATGATGCGATGCTGGCCTCCAGACGAAGGATATTAACAGCCGGTTTGTTTGATCCGATTTGCCAGGAGTTTGCGAAAAACATAGATAAAGATGAAGTTATTTTGGATGTAGGCTCTGGTGAAGGCACACCCCTAAAGAAAACTCTTTCAATGACTGAGGGAGCAACAGCAGTTGGTTTTGATATCTCAACGGCGGGAATTAACTTGGCGACTCAATTAAATTCGAGTGCATTTTTCTGTATTGCAGATTTAGCTAATTTGCCTTTCACCAATGATAAATTTACAACTATTCTGGATTTATTCTCACCTTCAGCATATGCAGAATTTCAACGAGTCCTAAAGCCAGGTGGGCAAGTTTTGAAAATTGTGCCTAATTCAAATTATTTAGGTGAATTGCGTCAGTTGTTGTATGAAAAGGATAGTCAACATGCTGATTACCAAAATGATCAGGTTGTGAGCCTTTTTGAAAAACATTTTCCGCATGCCCAAACCAAGCAGCTTACTTATACGTTTAAATTTGAGGATGACTTATTGTCCGACTTGATTCAAATGACCCCCTTACATTGGGGAGCAACCCCCGAAATGATTCAAAATGCGCAAGCTTCGCAATTGAATCATATTACTGTGGATGTGACTTTATTAAAGGGAACGATCGCTTAAACACTGGGTCTGAGAAGGTTGCACATCTTGAATTATGGTGTTAGGATTTAGTTAAGAAATCGGTTGTTAATTGACATCGGGAAATCGTTGGCGATTAGCAAGTTGTACTTCATTTAACGTAGAAGCTCGCCGTGCCTACACCGAGTGTCTACGCTTTTTTTGTTGTTGGAAGAAATTTATAGCAGTATGATAGCCTTTAGATAACTATTAATTATGAGAGAGAGAATAAAAATGACAAACCATATTGTGCTTTTTGAACCCTTGATGCCAGCCAACACGGGGAACATTGCCCGAACATGTGCTGGAACTGACACGGTCCTTCATTTAATTAAACCACTTGGATTTTCTGTTGATGATAAACATCTTAAACGGGCCGGATTAGATTACTGGAAAGATGTTGATCTTGTTTACCATGAAAATCTACCCGAGTTTATTGATTCTGTACCAGATCTAAATTATTTATACTTAGTTTCTAAATTTGCGGACCATGATTATACTGATGTGGACTATACTGCTGATGATAAAGATCATTACTTCTTGTTTGGCAAAGAAACGACGGGATTGCCGGAACCATTTATGCGGCAATATCCTGAAAAAGCGATTCGAATTCCTCAAGATGATGATCATATTCGGGCCTTGAATTTGTCTAATAGTGTGGCGATTGTTATCTACGAAGCGCTGCGTCAACAAGCATTTCCAGGTCTTCAAAGAGTTCACCACTATGAGAATGACAAGTTAAAATAAGCTATTTCAAAATTGCAAACTTGGCGAAAGGAGGGCAAATATTGGCGGCTAAAAGGAAAAGAACAACGACGAAGCGAAAACGAAAGCGTTCAAGAAAGAGCAATTGGCAACAATTTCTCCAATCTAAACATTTTTTAGGCGGAATTTTCGTTTTATTGGCATTATTAGGTTATTTTTCGTTAGGTTATATTGGAGTTCTTTTTGCGAATGTTTTTCGTTTATTTGTTGGTGATGCCTTTCAAGTTTTGATTTTGTTGTTCGGATTGTATGGGGCTGTTTTATTATTTACCGGCCAAGAGCCAAAGCTAAAGGGGCGTTTTCGATTTGTGTTTGGAATTGCGTTAGTTTATATTGGCGCAATTCTAATAATTACCACTCGATTTTTTGAACAAATGAATCAACATAATCATTTTATTTCGACGACATGGCATTCACTTTCGGATGCATTTAAGTATGCTTCGATTGGAGAACCAGTTGGTGGGGGAATGATTGGCAGTATTTTGTATACAGCCACTGAATTTTGTTTTTCTGAAATTGGTAGTCTTATTTTAGGTTGGTTAGTAGTTGCGTTGGGCGTTGCAATTTTCTTTGGAATTCCTATGGATAAGGTACTTCAAACGATAGCGGTAACGTTTAGAAGGCTAATTATTTCAGGCAAAACGTTGACACAGAACCTGGTACAGGCAATTAAAATAAGGAGCCAACAAAGTGTAAAAAATACTCGAACAGCAAAGCCACAACAGTCGGAAAAGAAGCACGATACGCCATTAGTTTCCGGTAAGGACTTAATGGATGAGCAGACTAAAAAAACAACCCCAGCAAATGGGCAACCGGCAATTAGAATCGCTTCAGAACATGAACAACCGCAGACTAAAAAACAGATTGAAAAAGATACAAAACCGGAATCGGCTTTCCAAAATACAGAAGAGTTAGAGAATCCTAATTATCAGTTACCATCCACAGATCTTTTAACAACGATTCCCAAAACAGATCAAAGCCAAGAATATAAAACGATTCAAAAAAACACTAAAATTCTCCAGCAAACATTGACCAGTTTTGGCGTTAAAGCTACGGTTAAAAGTGTGAATTTGGGACCATCAGTAACTGAATACGAATTGCATCCAGATATTGGTGTGAAAGTAAGCAAAATTGTGGGCCTTTCTGATGATATTGCCTTAGCTTTGGCAGCCAAGGATATTCGAATTGAGGCGCCAATTCCTGGAAAATCACTGATTGGAATTGAAGTTCCCAATACGGAGGTCTCCACAGTATCATTTCGGGATGTGGTCGAATCTCAACCTCCACATCCAGATTCAATTCTGCAAGTTCCGATTGGAAGGGATGTTTCTGGAAACTTGGTTTTAGCAGATTTAGTTAAGATGCAACATTTACTGATTGCGGGGGCAACTGGTAGTGGTAAGTCCGTGATGATTAACGTGATCATTACGAGTTTGCTAATGAACGCTAGACCAGATCAAGTGAAATTTATTCTAATTGATCCGAAAAAAGTGGAATTAGGAGTTTATAAGGATATTCCTCATCTTTTAACACCGGTTGTGACAGAGCCCAAAAAAGCAGCACGGGCGTTGCATAAAGTTGTTGCAGAAATGCAGCATCGTTATGACTTGTTTGCTGAAACTAATCAACGAAATATTAAAACCTACAATGAATACATTAGTGAAGAAAATAAAAAAGATGGGAAGAACCGACCTCATCTGCCTTATATTGTTGTGGTGGTCGATGAATTGGCCGACTTAATGATGGTTGCTCAAAATGCGGTGGAGGATGCAATTATCAGGCTTGCTCAGTTAGCCCGAGCGGCCGGAATTCATATGATCATTGCCACGCAACGGCCGTCTGTAGATGTGGTTACTGGTCTAATTAAAGCCAATGTTCCTTCACGAATTGCGTTTGCTGTGGCAAGTGGTACGGATTCACGGACCATTATTGATTCAAATGGAGCCGAGAAACTTTTGGGACGCGGCGATATGCTGTATTATCCAATGGGGAAAAGCAAACCGGAAAGAGTTCAAGGAGCTTTTATCTCGGATAAGGATGTAAAAACTATTGTTGAATATGTAAAAGGCCAGCAGAAAGTTTCGTATGACGAATCTTTGATTGTGACTGACGAAGAAGCAGCATCCGAGGATCAAGCTAAGCATGATGAAAAAGATGAATTATATGATCAGGCAGTAGCTTTAGTGACAGATATGCAAAAAGCGAGCACGTCAATGTTACAGCGTCGATTTAGAATTGGTTACAATCGAGCAGCTAGGATTGTGGATCAATTAGAAGCAAATGGTGTGGTTGGTCCTCAAGAAGGAAGCAAACCGCGGCAAGTATTTACAAAAAAAGATGAATGAAATAAAAATAAAAATAGCTATGATGAAAGTGAAATGTATTTTCACAAAAATCATAGCTATTTTTTTGTCAGATTCTTTGAAATCTTTGTAGTGATATCAGGGAATAAGATGCTGCGATAGACATATAAGCCATAATTAATCACAAAAAAAGAAACGCCACTTAAAATTGGAGTTTCTTTTTTTAACCCAATAGGTTTAATGATGATAAAGCTGTTAAAACTACTGAACCAACCATTGTAATAATCATGACCCAAACAACAACCATTGTGACTTTTTGGAATGTACTTTTCTTCTTTTTCATACGACACCACTTTCTAAAATGTTATTAACCATTCTAACGTGTAATTTTTAACAATTCAAATTTTTTTGATTAACTCTTAAAATTGTTTATTTTTTTGCTTAAATGCCCAAAACTAGATAATTATTCCCCACCAGCCACCACATTTTAGTATAAATGGACGTGATTGCTGCTATAATAGGATTTGTAAACAACTTTAGTCTAAATAAAAAAGGATCAAATTATCACTTTTATAATAATTTGTAAGCATTTTAAAAATGTTTTGTAAATTGGTGGTAGGTAGTGGTACAAAGTGGTAAACTGAATTTGTGATTGAGAAGGAAAAGAAAGGGGCAATTAGTATGTTCATGGGCGAATATCAACATTCACTTGATACCAAGGGACGACTAATTGTTCCGGCTAAGTTTAGAGAAGATTTAGGATCTGATTTTGTGATTACTCGTGGATTAGATGGCTGTCTGTTTGGCTATCCACTTGAAGAATGGCAAAGGATTCAAGATAAATTAAAAGCATTACCGCTAAATAAACGAAATAATCGAGCATTTGTCCGATTTTTGTTTGCAGATGCGACACAATGTAATTTTGATAAACAAGGGCGAATTAATATTCCGAAACAATTGCGTGAACATGCAAAACTTACTAAGAAATGTGTGTTAGTTGGGGTATCAAACCGATTTGAAATTTGGGATGAAGCACAATGGAATGCAGTTACGGCAGATACTGAAGAAAACTTTGATGATATTGCCGAAAATTTAATTGATTTTGGCCTATAGGAGTGGAAAAATGAGTGAATTTCAACACACAACTGTTTTACTGAACCAGGCGGTTGCTGAATTAAATCTTAATCCAGATGGCATTTATGTCGATTGCACGCTTGGCGGCGGTGGCCATAGTCAGTTAATTTTGAGTCAGTTGAGTCAAAAGGGTCATTTATATGCGTTTGATCAAGATATTGCAGCTATTGAATATAATCAAACTCATTTAAAAAAGTATTTAGACAGCAAGCAAGTTACTTTCATTGAGGATAATTTTAAAAATATAACAAAAGATTTAGCAGAATTTGGGGTTCAAAAAGTTGATGGCATTGTTTACGATTTGGGAGTTTCTTCACCGCAATTGGATGATGCTAAACGGGGATTCAGTTATCAGCATGATGCACCATTAGATATGCGAATGGATCAGTCTGCGGAGCTCACAGCCAAAACGGTTGTTAACGAATGGTCATATGAGGCCTTAGTAAAAATCTTCTTCCGTTATGGAGAAGAGCGCTATTCAAAGCAAGTTGCTCGTGAAATTGAACGTGAACGGGCTGTGGCACCTATCCAAACAACTGGTCAATTAGTTGATATTATCAAAAAAGCAATTCCAGCAGCTGCTCGACGGACTGGTGGTCATCCTGCTAAACGGGTTTTTCAAGCGGTTCGAATTGCCGTCAATAATGAATTAGGCGTTCTAGAAACTTCTTTAGAACAGGCGCTAGATTTATTAAAAGTCGGTGGGCGAATTAGCGTAATTACATTTCAATCGTTAGAAGACCGCTTAGTTAAAAATATTTTTAAGGAAAATGCAAATTTACCAGATCTTCCTCAAGGATTACCCGTTATTCCTAAAGAACTTGAACCACATTTTAAATTGGCGACCCGAAAACCCATTTTACCTAGTAAAGACGAATTAGAACAAAATCATCGTGCTCATAGTGCGAGACTTCGAGTTATTGAAAAAATAAAATAGGGACTGATTTATAATGGCACAAAATAATTTAGCAGAAGCATTTCCGGCTCATAAGCCGATAAAACGGCACGTACCGGACTTAAAAGAGGGCACTTTACATAAGGCAAAAGCGGTCGTTATTCCGAAATCTTTACCATTTTCAAAATTTGAGAAAATTTTAATGACATTCTGCGGTATAATTTTGACAGGCTTAATGATTTTTGTGATTTCTGGTAAAATATCATTATCAGGTGCTGA
The DNA here is from genome assembly GCF_001611155.1 of Pediococcus damnosus. Classification (NCBI taxonomy): domain Bacteria; kingdom Bacillati; phylum Bacillota; class Bacilli; order Lactobacillales; family Lactobacillaceae; genus Pediococcus; species Pediococcus damnosus. The sequence continues at coordinate 161,542 of NZ_CP012294.1, read as the reverse complement.
ACACGAGTTATCTAGTTCGCAAGAACAGGTAACCAAAGTAACTTCTAATAATAGTAATTTGAAACAGGAAGTGAATCAGCTTTCTAGTCGTTCACGCTTGAATAAAATTGCAAAGCAATATGGTTTAAGCCTAACAACTCAGAATATAAGGAATGTTGATAAATGAACAACAAAGAAAAACGTTTAAAAAAGAACAACCATAACAAATCAAGCCAAAATCGAAGATCGTTCGGTCAATGGCTTTTTTTCATAGCGATTGCATTGTTCGTAATTTTAATTCTACGTTTTTCCTATATCGCAATTGGCGGGACTGTAGAACACATCAATTTGAGTTCACAGGCCCGTCGTTTGTATACGGATAATAAAGTTTTAAAGGCTCAGCGAGGATCTATTTTGGATGCTTCGGGTCAACCAATTGCGGAAGATACAAGTACGTATTCTGTTTATGCAGTTTTGAACAAAAATCAGGTTGGCGCAAATAAAAAGCCACTTTATGTAACTGACAAAAAAAAGACGGCCAAAGTACTGGCAAAGTATTTACCAATTAGTGAAAAAAAGGCGCTTGCAGCCTTAAATCCAACTAATGAAAATACGTTTCAAGTCGAATTTGGAACAGCAGGAAAAAACATTTCTGTTGCCACCAAAGAAAAAATTGAATCCTATAAGCTAACCGGAATTAATTTTATCCAGTCAGAAGCTCGTTTATATCCAAATGGAACTTTTGCATCTAATCTAATTGGCATTACATCACAGGCTACAAAAAAAGATTCTGACATCACACAACTAAAGGGTGTGATGGGAATTGAGAGCGCATTTAATAATAAGCTAACTGGAACAGATGGACAACGTTCCATTCAAAAAGATAAATTCGGCTATCAACTGCCATCGTCTCAAGAAGAAAAATCAGCGGTTAATGGGCAAAATATCTATACCACGTTAGATACCCGTCTTCAAACTTTGCTGGAATCGGAAATGACAAAGGTTCAAGACCAGGTGCATGCAAAGTCGATGACTGCCACACTTATGAATGCCAAAACGGGTGCCATTTTGGCGACCTCACAGCGACCAACATTTAATCCCACCACCAAGAGTGGCATTAATAAGGCTTGGAGTAATTCTTTAGTTCAAGATACTTTTGAACCCGGCTCCACCATGAAGGTATTTACAGCTGCTGCAGCAATCGATAGTGGCCACTTTAATGCGAAGGAAAAATACAAGTCAGGGACTTATACCATTGGTAATCAAGTGGTGCCTGACTGGCAAACTTCCGGTTGGGGGTTAATTACCTACGAAGAAGGATTTGCGCGTTCTAGTAACGTGTCAATGGCTCATTTGGAGCGCAAAATGGGTGCCAAAACGTGGAAAAAATATATCAATCGATTTAACTTTTTAAAGAGTACAGATTCGGGCCTTGCTGGAGAAGCCAGTGGAAGTATGCAATTTACATACCCAATTGACCAGGCCGATACGGCATTTGGTCAAGGAATTGATGTAACGGATATGCAGATGCTGCAGGGTTTTACGGCAATTGCTAATAATGGCAAAATGGTCAAACCGCAATATATTAAAAAAGTTGTAGATACCGATACAGGTAAAGTAACCGACGAGATGAAAACAGAGAACCTTGGCAAACCAGTCAAAAGCTCAACGGCTAAAAAAGTGCGAAAGCTGATGGAGGATGTTGTTTATAAGAGTTATGGAATTGGTCAAGATTTTAAAATTCCAGGGTATAAAGTAGCTGCTAAAACTGGGACCGCACAAGTGGTTGGCTCTGGTGGGACTTACTTAAATGGCAATGATAGTTACCTTTACTCGGTTGTCGGAATGGTACCAGCATCAAATCCAAAATATATTATGTATATCACGATGAAACAACCAACGCTGCCTGCAACAAAGACAGCAACTCAACTTTTAAATGAAATTTTTAGTCCAGTTATGAAACAAGCACTTGGTGAAAATAATTCAACTGCCAAGAATCAAGTTTCTGGGAAAGTAAAAATTGCCAATATGGTTGGTGAAGCGTCTGATACAGCTGTTAAAGATTTGGGCAAGCAAAATATTGCCGCAACGGTGATGGGTACAGGTAGTACAGTCACACAACAGTCGCCTGTGACAGGTACGGAAATGTTAGCGGGGCAACGCGTGATTCTTTTGACGAGTGGACAAATGAAAATGCCTAATTTGTCTGGGTGGTCGCGTAATGACGTACTTAAACTAACTGATTTAGTTGGTTTGGAAGCTAAATTCTCAGGGACTGGTTTTGTGAAATCTCAATCAATCAAGAGTGGGACAATTGTTCAAAATAGGCAAACACTCACAGTTAAATTAAAACAAAAGTAAAAAAGAATGGAGTTTATTATGAATTGGATAGCGCAGATTGGAACGCCAGTTGTCAGTTTTTTAATTACTGTAGTTGCCATGCCGTCATTTATTAGTTATTTTCGGAATCGTAATGAAGGGCAAATGATTCGTGAAGAGGGTCCAAAATGGCATGAAAAAAAATCGGGTACACCAACGATGGGTGGCTTGATTTTTATCATTGCAATTAGTTTAAGCAGCCTTTTATTTGATTTAATTACTCATCAGATGAATGCGACCGGCTTAATTCTAGTTTTTATTCTAATCATGTATGGGCTGCTGGGCTTTTGGGATGATAGCATTAAGCTCATGAAAAAGCAGAATGAAGGATTGAAAGCTTGGCAAAAATTTCTTGGACAAGTTGTCGGAGCAGTTATTTTCTTTTTTGTTTATCACAATGAGGGATTCTCTCAATCATTAAATGTGCCGTTCTTCGGTTCTTGGCACATGGGTGCTTGGTTCGTTGTTTTTGTAGCTTTTTGGTTAGTTGGTTTTTCCAATGCCGTTAATTTGTCTGACGGATTAGATGGTTTGGTAAGTGGATTGGCAATCATTGCATTCGGTGCGTATGCCATCATTGCTGGCGTTCAGCACCAATTTGATGTTTTGATCTTTTGCTTAGCAATTATTGGAGCTTTAGTTGGATTCTTTATTTTTAACCATAAGCCTGCTAAAATTTTTATGGGTGACATGGGTTCCTTGGCTTTGGGTGGTGCACTAGCTGCTGTTTCAATTTTAGTGCATCATGAGATCGCATTATTGTTAATTGGAATTGTGTTTGTCTGTGAAACTGCGAGTGTTATTTTGCAAGTTTTATCATTTAAACTAACTGGTCATCGAATCTTTAAAATGAGTCCAATTCATCACCATTTTGAAATGTTGGGATGGAGTGAATGGAAAGTTGATATTGTGTTTTGGATTGTTGGCTTAATCGGAGCAGTAATTGCTTTGATTGGTATTTTAGGTTAATTAAATTTAAGGTGAAAGGAAAAATCATGAAGGATATTAAGGATTATCAGGATAAAAAGGTATTAGTACTTGGTTTAGCAAAAAGTGGTGTAAGCGCCGCAAAATTGTTACAAAAGTTAGGGGCACTGGTAACAGTTAATGACGCGAAACCATTTGATGAGAATCCAGATGCCCAGGAATTATTAGAAAATGGTATCAAAGTTGTTACGGGTGGTCATCCATTGACACTCTTAGATGAAGGCTTTGAATTAATTGTAAAAAATCCTGGAATTCCTTATTCTAATCCAATTGTGAAGGGCGCACTCGAAAAGAATATTCCAATTATTTCAGAACCAGAATTAGCTTATCAGGTCTTGGATGGTGAAATGATTGGAATTACTGGCAGTAATGGAAAAACCACAACCACAACCTTGATTCAATTGATGTTGGATCGAGATCGCAAAGCAGGACATGCTTATCTGGCCGGCAACATTGGCATTCCAGCTACGACAGTTGTTCAAAAACTTCATAAAGAAGACACAATGGTAACTGAGTTATCTAGTTTTATGTTGGCAAGTGTCACCACCCTAAAGCCTCATATTGCCGTAATTACAAATATTTTTTCTAACCATTTAGATTGGCATGGTACTCGAGCCAACTATGTTCGCGATAAAATGCATATTACTAAAAATCAAACGGCAGAGGACTATTTTGTCATTAATTGGGATAATCCTGAATGGCAACAATTAAGTCAACAAACGAAGGCACAAGTTGTACCATTTTCACGAAAAGATTTGAGTGAAAATGGTGCCTATCAACGCGGTGAGTTTCTTTACTTCCGTAATGAAAAAATTATGGCTGCTGACGATATCAAAGTACCAGGTGTACAAAATATTGAAAATGCTTTAGCGGCCATCGCAGTTGCCAAGTTAAGTGGCTGTTCTACCGAAGCAATTGTCGACGTGCTGAAAACTTTCTCAGGTGTTAAACATCGTGTACAATATGTTACGACCTTTAAAAAGAGAATTTTTTATAATGATTCAAAAGCAACAGATATTGAAGCAACTCAAGTAGCTTTACGATCTTTTAAGCAACCAATCGTTTTGATTGCTGGTGGATTAGACAGAGGTTACACATTTGAAAAATTAGTGCCAGATTTTAAAAATCATGTAAAAGCGATTGTCCTTATTGGTGAAACCAGTCATTTATTGGCAGATGCAGCCAAAAAAGCGGGTGTTCCAGTAATTAAATTTGCGGATAAAGTTGCCGACGCAGTACCGCTTGCTTATCGGTTAAGTGAGCCAAATGACATTGTGTTACTATCTCCGGCCAATGCAAGCTGGGATCAATACAAGAATTTCGAAATTCGCGGCGATGAATTTATTACTGCTGTTAACGATCTTCAAAACGAAAAGAGGAATTAGGCATGCGTTTAATGATTTCAGGTGGCGGTACAGGTGGCCATATTTATCCAGCTTTAGCACTCATTGAAGCTTTAAGAAAACGTGAGCCTGATTCGGAAATCTTGTATGTTGGAACGGAAAAAGGGCTGGAAAGCCGGATTGTCCCTGAACAAAACATTCCGTTTAAGACAATTAAGATTCAAGGATTTAAACGGTCGCTTTCTTTAGAAAATGTCAAAACCATTGGCCTTTTTTTAAAAAGTGTTGGTGATGCTCATAAAATGATCAAAGAATTTCATCCGGATGTTGTTGTGGGAACGGGTGGTTATGTAAGTGGTGCAGTGGTGTTTGCAGCTAGCCTCCAGCATATTCCAACCGTTATTCACGAACAAAATAGTGTCGTGGGTGTTACTAATAAATTTTCAAGCCATTTTGTGACAAAAATTGGGATTTCATTTGAGGATGCGCGAAAAGATTTTCCGGCTAAAAAAGTTGTTTTTACAGGTAATCCAAGGGCAACCCAAGTTTCCCGTATAAAGCCTAATGACGCCCTTACAGAATATGGATTGCAAAGTGATGTACCAACGTTATTAATTTTTGGTGGAAGTCGTGGTGCAGAAAAAATTAATTCAGCCACGGTTGAAGCTTTACCACAACTTAAGCAAAGAAATTATCAAGTTTTATTTGTAACAGGAAGTGTCCACTATAAAAAAATCATGGCACAGATTGATCCTAACGCACTCGGCAAAAATTGTGTCGTACGCTCTTATATTGCAGAAATGCCTCAACTTTTACCAGACTTAGAGGCAATCCTGGGGCGTGCAGGTGCAACAAGTTTGGCAGAAATTACAGCTCTGGGGATTCCTTCAATCCTGGTGCCAAGCCCATATGTGACAAATGATCATCAAACAAAAAATGCCAATAGTTTGGTTAAGAATGGCGCGGCAGAACTGTTACCAGAGTCAAAATTGAACGGTGAAAGTTTATTGAAAGCTGCAGATGCTTTGATGACTGATGAAAATCTTAGAATTAAAATGGGTACTGCTGCTAAGAAAATGGGACGGCCACATGCAGCAGATGATCTTCTGAATGTGCTCGAATCTGTGATTAAAAAGTAGAAAATGAGGTGGCAATCGTGTTTGGAAAAAAGAAAACGAAAACTCCTCAAACCGAACGTAAGTTAACACCATGGGAGAAGGCCCAACGTGTTCAAAAAAATTCTGGAAATCAAAACCAAAAAAAGACTGAAAAGGCTCAACACCATTCCTTTAAATTCTTAAATTCACGTAAGAAACGAATTTTTGTTTTTGGGGGAACGCTGATTGTCTTAATTGTCGGTGGCTATTTAGTTTCTCCATTAAGCAAGGTAGAGACAATTAAGGTGTCTGGAAATACACATTTTTCAACTGCGCAGATAAAAGAAATTGGAAATATTCATAAAAACGATTGGATTTTTCCATATTTAATGGGTAATCGTGATAAATCTAAACAAGTGTACAAAAAACAGCCTAAATTATTAAGTTATCAGGTCCACCGTCATGGTTTTAACACTTTAAAAATTACGGTTAAAGAAAACATGGTGGCCGGATTGGTGTTTAGAAATCAGAAGTACTACACAATTTTGGATAACGGCAAAGTTATAAAGAAGTCAACAACGCAACCGTCTGGTGATTATCCAGTTTTTAAGAATTTTCACAAAACGAGTGTCCTAAATGCCTTATTAACGCAATTTAAACAGTTACCACCGGTTGTCCGCAGTGGAATTTCAGAAATCGATTATGCGCCGAGTAAGGATAATCCCAACCGACTTCATTTATATATGAATGATGGAAATGAAGTTTATGCAATCTTACCCACCTTTGCAGCTAAAATGAAGTATTATCCTCAAATGGCAGCGGACATGAAACAAAGTGGAGTTATTGATTTAGAGGTAGGCGCTTATTCTTATCCATTTAAGAATAAATCAGATGAAACAGTTAAAAATTCTTACAATAACAGTAGCACAAGTAAAAATTCTGTTTCAACCGTAAATGGAAGTTCTTCAACGAGCGGTTCTAGCTCGTCCAATAGTGGTTATGAAACATCAAATAGTTCTAGTTCTGGAAATACTTCCAGCAGTTCGACGAGTACGGTACAAGCAACAAATTGAGAAAAATGAATAAATAATTGAATTTAAGTCACTTTTTAGCTTATTTTCTCATTTTTTTAAAAGGATACACTATTTAAATGCATTGAAGTTATGGTAAACTTGAGAGTATATACAAAAGTCTAAAATAGGTATGTTTAGGAGGTTCCTTTATTATGGATAATTCAGGGATTTATGTTGGACTTGATATAGGAACCACCTCAATAAAAGTCATTGTTGCTGAATACGTAAATGGGCAAATGAGTGTTATTGGAGTGGGAAGCGAACGCTCTGATGGAATGAACCGTGGCGTGATTGTCGATATTGACAAGGTGTCAGCAGCTATTAAGAGAGCAATATCAGTTGCAGAAAATAAAGCAAATTTAAAGATTCACGAAGTAGTAGCTGGAATTCCAGCAAATTTATTAAAAATTGAGCCTTGTCGTGGTATGATTGCGATTGCAGAGACGTCCAGAGAAATCACGAATGAAGATGTGGTTAATGTGGCGAACGCGGCTTCTGTGCACAGTTTACCTCCAGAACAAGAAGTGATTGATGTATTACCCGATGAATTTGTGGTTGATGGCTTTGATGGCATTAAAGATCCTCGTGGAATGGTTGGTGTTCGTTTAGAGATGAACGGAACCGTTTTAACAGGACCCAAGACTATTATTCATAATACAAAACGGGCAATTCAGCAGGCCGGATTACACTTAACAGACCTTGTTTTAAATCCATTAGCTTTAGGAAGAACTGTCTTAAACGATGGTGAGCAGGATTTTGGAACGATCTTAATTGACATGGGGGCTGGACAAACAACAACGTCAATCATTCATGATCATCATTTGAAGTATACATACGTTGATCAAGAAGGCGGTCAGTTTGTTACAAAAGATATTTCAGTTGTTTTAAATACATCATTAAGTAATGCTGAAAAGTTAAAGCGTGAGTATGGTTACGCGTTTGCTGAAGGAGCCAGTGATGATGCCTTTCCTGTGGAAGTTGTGGGACAGTCAGCACCTAGTCAGGTTACAGAGAAATATTTAGCCGAGATTATCGAGGCTAGACTAGAACAAATCTTAAACAACGCTTATAATCATCTTGAGAACATTGATGCCTTGAATATGCCGGGTGGAGTTGTCATTACCGGTGGTGCAGCTGCCATTCCTGGAATCCAGAGCTTAGCAGCTGATATCTTTAACACGAATGTGAAGATATATGTTCCTGAACCAATGGGCTTGAGACATCCAGCCTTCGCACAAGCGTTTGCTTTACTAAATTATGAAGCTTCGTTGAGTGAGGTTGATTTCTTAGCAAAAAGTGCAATGGTCGCGGGTACAAAATCTGTTCCTGAACAGCAGACATTTGATGATTCAACGGATACTGATGAAGAAACAGAGACAGAACCCAATACACAAACGACTCCTAGACGAGCTAAAAAAACCAAACCTCAAAAAGAATCATCATTTTCTTTTAGTGGAATGGTTGCTAGTATAAAACGCTGGTTCAGCGAATTCTTTGATTAACTTTTAAAAATACTGGAGGAAAAAGGGATGGAATTTACAATGGATGATAAACAAAATGCTGGTGCAAATATCAAAGTAATTGGTGTTGGTGGCGGTGGTAGTAATGCCGTTAATCGCATGATTGCTGAAGGTGTAAAGGGCGTTGAATTTATCGTCGCTAACACTGATGTACAAGCTTTGAAACAATCTAAAGCAGAAACAAAAATTCAATTAGGACCGAAATTGACTAAAGGTTTGGGTGCTGGTTCAACTCCTGAAGTCGGGAGCAAAGCGGCTCAAGAAAGTGAACAAACTATTTCTTCTGCACTTGAAGGCGCAGATATGGTGTTTGTAACTGCCGGAATGGGTGGCGGTACAGGTACTGGTGCTGCTCCTTTGGTTTCTAAGCTAGCTAAAGCAACAGGTGCTTTAACGGTTGGTGTTGTGACACGACCATTTAGTTTTGAAGGACCTAAGCGAGCTCGTTTTGCTGCTGAAGGTGTTGCACAGATGAAAGAGCAAGTGGATACTTTAATCATCATTGCTAATAATCGCTTATTAGAAATGGTCGATAAAAAGACACCAATGATGGAAGCATTTGGCGAAGCTGATAATGTGCTCCGTCAAGGCGTTCAAGGTATTTCTGATTTAATTACTTCTCCAGGCTATGTCAACCTTGATTTTGCTGATGTTAAAACAGTGATGTCTAACCAAGGCTCAGCACTTATGGGAATTGGTTCTGCAAACGGTGAAAATCGTACTGAGGAAGCAACTAAAAAAGCAATTTCATCACCATTATTAGAAGTTTCAATTGATGGTGCAGAACAAGTTCTGTTAAATATTACCGGTGGCCCTGATCTTTCACTTTTTGAAGCACAAGCTGCTTCAGAGATTGTTGCAAAAGCTGCTACAGATGATGTTAATATCATCTTTGGTACGTCTATTGATGAGAATATGAAAGATGAAGTTCGAGTTACGATTATTGCAACTGGAATTGATAAAAAGAAGAATGACCATTCTCTTCATCGAGCAACAGCAAGAACAAGTTTTGATGCACCTTCAAACACAAATTCGTCTGTAACATCAAAACCATCATTTAGTGAACCATCTGCTAATAGTGAGGCACCAAAACAAGAGAAAAAAGCAACAAAAAAAGATGATCCGTTTGGTGACTGGCAATTACGTCAGAATAATACAAATGGTGTTCGTCCAACATCAGTTGAAGACGATGATGAATTTAAAGATATTGAAAAGAAAGATTTCAAGGTTTTTAATGATTCTGACAATGATTCCGACAAGGGCGTAGATACACCACCATTCTTTAAGCGTCGTCGTAAATAATTAAATAGCAATTTAAAACTGGGAACAAGACTACCGTTTTGTCCCAGTTATTTGATACAGCGTCAATTAGGAGGCGTTCTGTATGGCATTAAGCGATCGATTCAACAAGTTGTTCGGCATAGATGATGAAACTGATCAGACAGCATCGGATCATGATTCTATAAGTAATGCGGATACAACGACAGATAATAGGGTGAATACCATGGACGATATTTCGGGTTCTAAAAGTCAAATTGCGTTATTTGAACCGCGTATTTTTAGTGATGCCAAGGAGGCAGCTAAGCAATTAATTTCGGGGCAAGCCGTAATTCTAAATTTTGAACGGATTGATGATAATCAAACGAAACGAATTGTTGATTTTCTTTCGGGTACATTATTTGCCATCGATGGCTCAATCGAAGAGGTGGGTACACAGATATTTTTATGTACCCCAAATAGTTTTGAAATAAATGGTAGTCTGTATTCAAACATTCAAAATGGAGATCTAAGCAACAATGATCTAAATAAGGAGTAAAACATTTGATCTTTATATTTATACTTTCGATTCTAAGTAAACTTATTCAGTTATATATGCTGTTAATTTTTGTCTTCGTTTTAATGTCATGGTTCCCAGGAGCCTATCAAACAAAACTAGGGCAATGGCTGGCAAAAATGTGTTTGCCATATTTAAAGTTATTCCAGTTTATTCCCACATTTTTGGGGTTGGATTTTTCACCAGTTGTGGCAATATTGGTGCTGGAAATGGCTCAATACGGCCTTGTTGCACTTAGCAGATTCTTTTAGGACTGAACATTTATTACCTAAAAGATAAAGATGTTTAATAGGTATTGAATGCTTTCAAGAGGTAAGTAAAAATGGACAATATTATGCAACATTTTCGTCCTGAGGAAGCCCCATTTGTGGAAGAGGCCGCAGGATGGATCCAAGAAGTTCGCGATCAGTATCGGTCCATCCTAACCAATTTTCTTAATCCGAGAGAACAATTTATTTTGACCACTTTAGTAAATCGGTTGGATGAAATAAAAGTTCAAAGTTATGGCGGATATCCGGGTGCAGAAATGAGTCGATCACTCATTTTTCCGGATTATTTTGTTCCCAAATTACAGGACTTCAATGTGACCCTATTGGAGATTCAGTATCCAACCAAGTTTGCGGTGATTCACCATCGCAATGTGCTTGGGACACTTGCCAATATGGGTGTCGAAAGGAATACATTCGGGGATATTATTTCTAATGGTGAAGATTGGCAATTCTTTGTAAAATCAGAAATGAGTGACTTTTTTCTATCTGAAGTTGGTAAGATCGGAAATATTAAAGTTCGATTGGTTGAGAAAACATTGGATGAGGTCATCAAACCGGAAAATGATTGGGAATCTGGCAGTACAACGGTTGCATCGGTTCGAGTAGATGCGGTGGTTGCAGAAGGCTTTCATATTTCACGAAATCATGCCAAAGAGCTTATTGAAGAACGAAAAGTTACGTTAAATTGGAAACCACATCAACGTCCTGATTTTGAATTAGTTGCAAATGATTTATTATCGGTTCGTGGCTATGGTCGAATTCGACTTGACAGTATTGAAGGTAAAACAAAAAAGAGTAAAATTCGAGTCTTACTTTCAGTTATAAGAAGTAAAAAGAAAAAATAATGGAGGAACTAGTATGTCTTTAGATCCGGTTGATATTCAGAATAAACAATTTTCGAATAAAATGCGCGGATATAATCCCACCGAAGTGGATAGCTTCATCCAACAAGTTGCCATTGAATATCGCCAGGCTTTAGACAAAATTTCGGCTTTAGAAAAAGAAGTTGAAAATGCCCAAACTAAGCTTGAGTATTTTGATGATATGAAAGAAGCACTTAACAAATCAATTTTAGTAGCTCAAGATGCTGCCGATAAAGTTAAAAGTAGTTCGAAGCGTGAAGCCGAATTAACCATGGAAGAATCCCAAAAGAAAGCGGATGGGGTTGTCCAAAAGGCGAAGGTTAGCGCTGAGGCTGTTATTGATGAGCAGGCCGAAAAAGCGAAAAAATTAATTTTAGCAACTAATGAATTAAGAAAGAATGCACGTTTATATCGACAAAGAGTCCAAGTACTAGTTGATTCACAACTGCAGATGATCAATGGTAGTGAGTGGGATAGTATTCTAAAGGAAGACCAAGATGTGCAAGTTAGCGACCTGAAAGAAGCAATGTTGCATACAGGAACCCTTGACAAGATTAAAGCTCCAAGTGTAAACTCAAGCAATGAGGAAGATGCGGGAGATATTACGCCTGCCATAGACCCAACTAGCGAAAGTAGACCTGCTGGTGGGGATGGAGCAGAAATTATCGAACCTCATGAAAAGGAAGTATCTGTTGAACCTGATGAGAGACCGGATGTTAAGGATACTACTCAACAAGAAACTATGGTGGTTTTCCCTGATGATAAGGTTACAACTTCTCATCAGGATTCAGGATTACATGTCAACGCAAAAAATAAATAATTTTTCTTTGAAGAGAATACGTCTAAAATGGACAACTGGCAGCGAGTTAGCAAATTGGTGAGAGGCTAATCAGAAAACATTTTATGATATCATCTCTGAGGCATCAAATCGATTTTTAGTAGATTTGATCGGCTAAAAGGCCGTTATTGAATTAAGAAAAACTGTTAAAGTTTTTAAAATTGGGTGGTACCACGAAGACTTCGTCCCTTGTGACGAGGTCTTTTTATATTCAAAAAAATAGAGGAGTGACAAGTTATGCGTATAAAAGAAACCCTTAATTTGGGAAAAACCAAGTTTAAAATGCGGGGCAATTTACCTGTTAATGAAGCTAAACGCGAACAAGTTTGGGAAGAAAATAAGGTTTATGAAAAGCGTCAGAAATTAAATGAAGGCAAACCATCATTTGTTTTACATGATGGGCCTCCATATGCAAATGGAAATATTCATATGGGCCATGCCATGAATAAGATTTCTAAGGATATCATTGTTCGTTACAAGTCAATGTCAGGATATCGAGCACCTTATGTACCTGGTTGGGATACCCATGGTCTACCCATTGAACAACAATTAAAAAAGGCTGGCTATGACCGGAAAAAATTAACAACGAGTGAATTTCGTAAGCTCTGTCGTGAATATGCCCTAAAGCAAGTTAATATGCAAAGAGAAGACTTTAAACGTTTAGGTGTGGCCGCCGAATGGAATAATCCTTATTTGACGTTAGATCCAGAATTTGAAGCCCAAGAAATTCGAACCTTTGGAAAAATGGCTGAAAAGGGTCTGATCTTTAAAGGTAAGAAACCCGTATTTTGGTCATGGTCTTCCGAATCAGCAATGGCCGAGGCAGAAGTTGAGTATCATGACGTTACGTCACCATCAGCTTTCTTTGCAGAACAGGTAGTTGATGGCAAGGGAGTTTTGGATACCGATACGTATTTGGTCGTGTGGACGACAACCCCATGGACAATTCCAGCTTCTGAAGGTGTAACGATTGATGCTACTTTTGATTATGCGGTTGTTCAACCAGACGGTGAAAAACGTAAATTCGTGATTGCGGCTGAACTAGTTGATAATGTTTCTGAAAAGTTTGGCTGGGAAAACGTTAAAATTCTTAAAACGGTTAAGGGTAAAGATTTAGATCGAGTGCTCACGCAACATCCTTTTTATCCTGATCGTAAATTAGTGGTCATGTTAGGGGATTTTGTAACGTTAGATACTGGTACTGGATTAGTGCATACGGCACCTGGGTTCGGGGAAGATGATTTCCGAGTTGGTAAGCAATATGGATTAGATATTTTAGTGCCGGTAAACGATCAAGGTTACATGACTGAAGAGGCCGGAAAAGATTTCGAAGGTGTTTTCTATGAAGATGCTAATAAAATTGCATTGGATAAACTTAAGGATGCAAACCTTTTACTAGATTACATGCCGTACAAACATAGTTATCCATTTGATTGGCGGACAAAAAAGCCAGTTATTTTCCGTGCAACACCACAGTGGTTTGCATCAGTAGATAAAATTTGCGATCAGATTTTAAGTGCGATTGATGATGTGAAATTTTCACCAGATTGGGGTAAAAAACGTCTCTACAACATGATTCGTGATCGTGGCGATTGGGTCATTTCACGTCAGCGGGTTTGGGGTGTTCCATTGCCAATTTTCTATGGCGAAGATGGTGAAGCAATTATGACGAAGGAAAGCATTGGTCATGTTGCTGATCTGTTTGAAAAACATGGCTCTGACATCTGGTTTGAATGGGATGCTAAAGACTTACTTCCAGATGGTTTCACTAGTGAACATTCACCAAACGGCAAGTTTACTAAAGAAACTGATATTATGGATGTTTGGTTTGATTCTGGGTCTTCCCATCAAGGCGTACTGGAAGAGCGTGACTACCTGACTTATCCGGCAGATCTGTATTTGGAAGGTTCTGATCAGTATCGTGGTTGGTTTAATTCTAGTTTGATTACTAGTGTGGCTGTTTCAGGGCATGCGCCTTATAAACAAGTGGTTTCACAAGGATTTACTCTTGATGGCCAAGGTCATAAGATGAGCAAATCACTTGGTAATACAATCGTGCCAAGTGAAGTTATTAAACGAATGGGTGCAGAGATTGTTCGTTGGTGGGTTGCATCTGTAGATTCTTCATCAGATGTGCGCGTCTCAATGGATAATTTTACTAAGACTTCCGATAGTTACAAGAAGTTGCGAAACACGTTACGTTACTTAATTGCTAATACGACTGACTATGATCCAAAGACGGATAAAGTAGCCTTTGCAGATTTGGAATCAGCTGATCAATATATGTTAATTAAGTATAATAAATTGGTTCAAACTTTGCTTGATGATTATGAAGCATATGATTCTTTAAATATTTACAAACGCGTGATGAATTTTGTGATTACCGATCTGTCTGCGTTCTATCTTGATTTTGCTAAGGATGTTGTATATATTGATCCTGAAAAGAGTCAGACCAGACGCTCAGTGCAGACTGTCTTTTATGAAATTCTAGTTGGTTTAACGAAACTCTTAACCCCAATTCTGCCTCACACTATGGAAGAGATTTGGGAGTACTTGAAAGAGCCTGAAGAATTTGTTCAATTATCAGAGATGCCTGCTGTTCAGAAATTTGATAATCAAGATCACATCTTTGAAAATTGGGAACAATTCAAGGATATTCGTTCTAATGTGCTAAAGGCGTTAGAAGAAGCCCGTGATAGCAAGATGATTGGTAAATCAATGGAAGCTCAGGTTAACCTGTACGTCGATAGTGATACCAAGCAACTTTTGAACGATTTGAATACGAATGTTCGTTTGATTCTGATCGTGTCAAAATTGGAAATTCACGATTTAAAAGATGCTCCTGATGATGCTGAACAATTCAAAGGAATGGCAGTTAAGGTACTTGTTGCGCAAGGTTCTGTTTGTTCACGATGCCGAATGACAAAGACCGATGTTGGGTCTGATGATGCTTATCCAGCACTTTGTGCACGCTGTGCTAAGATTGTTCGAGAAAATTATCCTGAAAGTGTTGAAACTGGTTTAGAACCTTAAATTTTCAAAATCCGATCGAAATTTTGTTTAAGCGTTATTCTGACAAAATTTGGGATCGGATTTTTTGTTCAGTTTTAGTAAATTTGTACGGTAATTAATTTACTTTTTTAAAAATAATCAGTATGATGATAGAAGAAGTAGAACGTAGCCTAGACTAATAGGGGGTTCTGGTATGGAACACGGCACAGTCAAAAGTTTCGATAAAGACAAAGGATTCGGGTTCATTAATTTAGATGATGGAACAGAAGTTTTTGTGCACTATTCAGCCATTGAAGGTGAAGGGTTCCGTTACTTGCATGAAGGCGATGAAGTTAGCTTGTTAGTTGTCCAGGGTGCCAAGGGATTACAGGCGGTTAAAGTTAGCGTGTTGCCTGATGATAGTGAACCAGAAGCCTAATTAAGCGAAAGAGAAGATATTTTATGAATTTTGAAGAGAAAGTTGTCAAAAACGAGTCGCGGTATAAGGGTGCAATTATTGATGTTTATCAACAAACAGTTAAACTGCCAAACGGTGATTTAGCAAATCGAGACGTGGTTTTACATCAAAATGCGATTGCGGTTTTGGCAATTACAAAGGATAATAAAGCTATTTTTGAAAAACAGTGGCGAGCACCAATTAAAAAGGTTACAATCGAAATTCCAGCTGGTAAGGTAGAGGATGGAGAAACGGCAGAAACGACCGCGGTTCGGGAATTAAATGAAGAAACCCGTTACCAAGCCGGAGAGCTTAAACGTATTTCTGGGTTTTATTCAACTCCCGGATTTGCAAATGAATATATGACTCTTTACATGGCAACTGATTTGCATCCGGTAGCAACCGAGTTACCCCAAGATAAAGATGAACATTTACAGCTGTTTGAACTTTCATTAAGTGAGGCTCTGGCGGGCATTGCTGATGGTTCTATTGAAGACGCAAAAACAGTTTTGGCCATTTATTACTGGCAAAGTTTAAATAAGTAGGTGAAATCTGTGAAGGATGACAAGCAACAAGATAATCTCACTCGTGAGGATTATCAACGAATAAAGCAGGCTGAGGCGGATCAGTTTACCCAACGGGACCGAAAACGGGTGCAGGTTGAAAAAGATTATGCGCGAACGCATGATGAATATTTACAGCCAGATTCAACCGAAGAACCAAATATTCGCAGTACGGCGGAACGAAAGAGTCGTAACCTTGGAAAACGTTTAAATTGGGTTATTTTAGGATTAATCGTGGCAATTGTGATCGTCTATTTAATATTATTTTTCGTGAAATGAGGATGAAACATGAAGTATGGTGTAATTTGTGCAATGGAAGAAGAAATTAAGAGCTTGCACAGTGCTTTAGATATCAAAAAAGAAACAGAAATTAATGGCATTACTTTTTACGAGGGAACTATCCAAGACACTGAAGTCGTTTTAGTGCGTTCCGGAATTGGTAAGGTTGAAGCTGGGATTACAGCCGCTTTATTAGTTACTAATTTTAAAGTAGATGCTTTAATTCATTCTGGTTCAGCTGGTGGAATTGGAAGTGGCCTATCTGTAGGGGATGTTGTTATCTCTACACAAACCCTTTACCATGATGTGGACGCAAGAGCGTTTGGTTATGTGTTAGGGCAATTACCAGGCCAACCTGCACGTTTCGATGCAGATAAAGACTTGATTAATGAAGTTGCAGTAGCCGGTGAAAAAACTGGTTTGAATATCAAAAAAGGGCTTATTGTTACAGGTGATCAATTCATCAGTAGTTCCGAAAAAATTCAAGAAATTTTGAAGAATTTTCCGGATGCTCTCTGTTGTGAAATGGAAGGCAGCGCAATTGGCCAGGTAGCACATCAGTTTAAGGTGCCGTTTGTAGTGATTCGAGCGATGTCTGATGTTGGCGATGAAAATGCAGGGGTTTCATTCGATGATTTTATTATCGATGCTGGTAAGCGATCTGCAAAGATGTTACTAGCCTTGTTCAATAAATAAGAGTGACTGGCGCGACCAATGAGTAGGCGCGTCTTAAAGGAGAGTAGGATTACCATGAAGCAAGTTTATTTTGATAATGCCGCAACGACGCCAATGGCTCCCGAAGTGGTTGAAAAAATGACTGAAGAAATGAGTCATAACTTTGGCAATGCCTCAAGTACGCATTCATTTGGACGCAAGGCGCGGATGACGTTAGATCAAAGTCGACAAATTATTGCCGATAGTATCAATGCCAATGAAGATGAAATTATTTTTACCAGTGGCGGTACAGAAAGTGATAATACCGCAATTATGCAAACCGCAATTGCCCGAAAAAAACTTGGCAAGCATATTATTACAACCGCGATTGAACATCCGGCCGTTTTAAAAACACTGGCTTATTTAGAAACACTTGGGTATGAAGTGACTTATTTACCAGTTGATAAAAATGGATTAATTGATTTAGATGAGTTTAAGGCTGCTTTGCGGGATGACACCATTTTAGTAACCATTATGATGGGGAACAATGAAGTTGGTAGTCATATGCCCATTCATGAGATTGGCGAGATTTTAAAGGACCATCAGGCTTGGTTTCATACAGATGCTGTGCAAACTTATGGTTTGTTGGATATCGATGTTAAACGTGATCATATTGATATGTTATCAACCTCTGCCCACAAGCTGAATGGACCCAAGTTTCTTGGCTTCTTGTATAAACGCGATGGCGTGAATTTTCCAAGTTTTCTGAGGGGCGGCGAGCAGGAAGATAAACGGCGTGCCGGAACCGAAAATGTGCCAGGAATTGCTGGATTTGCGAAGGCTGTTTCGTTATTAACGCCAGAAGTTAAAACAGGTATGCAGAAGAAGTACATGGGTTTTAAACAGCAAATTATTAAAGGTCTAAACGATGCTGACATTGATTTTGAAATCAACGGGTCGCTTGATCCTAATAATTTACAGCATGTTTTCAATCTTTGGATTAAGGGTGTTTCTACCTATGTTATGCAGACCAATCTGGATCTAAATGGGATTGCGATTTCGGGTGGTTCTGCTTGTACAGCAGGGAGTTTGGAACCTTCCCATGTTTTGATTGCGATGTTTGGCAAAGACTCACCCCGAATCTCGGAATCCATTCGAATTAGTTTTGGAAAATATAATACGAGTGATGACGTTGATTATTTGGTTAGTAACTTAGTTCAGATTATTCAGCGTTTAAAATCAAAGGAGACTGTAAAATAATGGCATTTTTAACAAAAGTAAAAGTTGACGGTGATAAAGATACTTATCAAATGAGCCCTCAGGTGAAGAAGTACACGTTACGTGACGTTGGGTTTACGGTATCAAATGGCGGGAACTTTGTGTATGAACGGACGTTAGATCCAACTTCACCATACAAACAAGGTAATAAGTTAAGAGTGGTTTTTGCTAAAGATCTAAGTGGTTTTAAAATGTCAGTTACAACAGCTAACGGATTAAAACGGGTTAATATTTTCACAAAGGAAAATGACAAGCCACTAGTAGAACAATATCATTATATTTTAGACGATATGGTTAAACGCGAAATTTTTATTAAGGCTTAATATTGAATCAATAGGGGCAGTAGTTCACAAGTTGAATTACTGCTTTTTTATATTTTCAGAAATAAAAAAATTGACCCGCTGGCTAAATGCTTGCTCAATTTGCTTACTTTGTTATAATAAGCGTTACTGGATGTTGCGACCTTCAATCGTAGATTCTCCAGAATCTGATAGAAATGATGGTGATTTTTGATGACAGACAATAGCAAGACTCGTGTCGTTGTTGGCATGAGTGGTGGTGTTGATTCATCAGTAGTAGCTTATTTGCTCAAGCAACAGGGCTACGATGTCGTTGGTGTGTTCATGAAGAACTGGGATGACACTGACGAAAATGGTTTTTGTACGGCAACTGAGGATTATAAGGATGTGGCGAAAGTCGCTTCAAAAATTGGAATTCCTTATTATTCAGTTAATTTTGAAAAAGAGTACTGGGATCGTGTATTTACGTACTTTTTGGATGAATATAAAAAAGGTCGGACACCCAATCCAGATGTAATTTGCAATAATGAAATTAAATTTAAGGCCTTTTTAGATTATGCGATTAGTTTAGGTGCCGATTATGTTGCCACTGGTCATTACGCAAAATTAGAGCGTGACGCACAAGGCAATCAGCATTTATTGCGTTCAGAGGATATGAACAAGGACCAAACATACTTCTTGAACCAATTGACTCATAAGCAATTAGATCATGTCATGTTCCCATTAGGTGGCATGGTAAAAGCTAAGGTTCGTAAGATTGCTGAAAAGGCTGGGTTAGCCGTTGCAAATAAGAAAGATTCTGTTGGGATCTGTTTTATTGGCGAGAAGAACTTCAAAGAGTTTCTTGGCAACTACTTACCTGCAAAGGCTGGTAAAATGATGACGATCGATGGTGAAGTTAAGGGCGATCATGCCGGTTTAATGTATTACACCATTGGACAACGCCGAGGTCTCGGAATTGGCGGTGGCAGTCAGAATAATGATCCTTGGTTTGTCATTGGTAAGGATTTGAAGAAAAACATTTTATACGTTGGCCAGGGTTACCATAACGAGCATTTATATGCGGACCGTTTAGTTGCATCTGATTTGCATTTCGTAAATGATATTTCTGATCGTGGTGATTCATTCCGTTGCACAGCTAAGTTCCGTTACCGTGCGATGGATGTAGATGTTACAGTTCACTTCAATGCGGATCGAACACAAATGACCGTTGATTTTGATGATCCCGCTCGCGCAATCACACCAGGCCAAGCCGTTGTTTTGTATGACGGTGAGGAGTGCTTAGGCGGCGGAATTATTGATGCTGCTTACAGTAAGGACCGCGAGTTACAATATATCTAAAATTGAATTTTAATGGGCGTTAGTTATCCAAGTGCTTTTTGGGTGACTGATGCCTTTTTATTTTTGTTGATTTTAGGGTAGCTGGTTAAGATGATTTTCCCCTTGGATGCAACTTTTGAGGACAGCTTCATGAGACAATCTTTAAAATATAGGAATGTTTCCACCGCGATTGCGATCCCGGTCCCACCATCCTTATATTTTAAAGCTTACCCGTCTCATTGCACTCACTATTTTGAGGACAGCTTCATGAGACAACCTTTAAAATATAAGAATGTTTCCACCGGGATTGCGATCCCGGCTCCACCATCCTTATATTTTAAAGCTTAATCGTCTCATTGCACTCACTGTTTTTAGGACAGTTTCTTAAGACAAACTCAAAAAATAAGAACATTTCTGGCGGGATGCGATCCCGCTTCCAATGCTCTTATTTTTTAGAGCTTAAACGTCTTAATCCGCTCACTAATTGCTCACTATTTTTTGAATTTTTCTCCAGACACTGGCATAATAGTTTTAGCTATAGAGATGAGAAGGAAGATAAACGTGACCAAATTATATTTTATTCGCCATGGAAAAACACAGTGGAATCTAGAAGGACGTTATCAAGGCGCAAGAGGCGATTCGCCATTACTTAAAGAAAGTTATGTGGAAATTGATGCGTTGGCTCATCACCTGAGTCCCACCACGTTTCAACATCTATATGTGAGTCCCGTTCGCCGAGCAAGAGTGACTGGAAGTACTTTGCAGCACGATTTAGATGAACTTCAAGGGCATTCCACACCATTAACCATTGCGAGTCGATTGCGAGAGTTTAATTTAGGAAAAATGGAAGGCATGAAGTTTACGGATGTTCAAAAACGATATCCACGCGAATTTGATGACTTTAGAAATCATCCTGATCAGTATGATCCGCAACCAATTCAGGGAGAATCTTTTCCACAGCTAATTCAGCGGATGACGCCTACCATAAAACGCATTACCGATATTTATCAAAAGTCAACTGACAATATCTTAATCGTGAGCCACGGAGCTGCTTTGAATGCGCTAGTTAATACGCTTTTGGGAGCTAATCTGCATGACTTGCGGAAACGCGGTGGGTTGTCTAATACAAGTACAACAATTTTAGAAACCAAAGATGCTGGAAAGACTTTTTCATTAATAAAATGGAATGATACGAGTTATATTAAACGTAAACCAGATGCCACAGATATGATTTGAGGGAAAACATGACTGAAAATGAGGATTCAAAACAAGAACAAGCAAAACAAGATGCGCAAAAAACAGCCTCTGCCTTGGTAAAAGCCATTGATGATAACTCTGACGATTATCATCAGTATTATAATCTTGGCGTTTTCTTAACAACTTCCAAGAGTTTTGAGCAGGCTGAAGAGCTGTATATGAAGTCATTAGGTCTTTTTCAGAAAGATGATAAAGCTGAAAGCTTATTACACTATGGATTAGGAAATACGTATTATGAAGCGGGTGAGTTTCAAAAAGCCTTTGCTCAATTTAAAGTTGTTCAAGATTCAGAATTAAAAAGTTCGGCTTATTTGATGATTGCCCAGACTTATATGGCTCAGGATGATTATAAAAATGCGCTGGTATTCGCGATCACGGCGCAGGATAAACATAAGCAAGATCCGACAATTAACGGACTAATTGGTGAAATATTTTTGGCGATGGGTGATTTTACCCATGCAGCGACTTATTATGACGATGCCTTAAAGGCTGATCCTAAAAATGGTCAATATCAGTTTGAGCGGGGAATTATTGCCCTCGTTTTGGATGAGGAAGAAACCGAATATTTTAAACAGGCAAAAAAATTAGATCCTGCCTATTTTGAAAAAGGTCAGAAACGATTAGTGGATATCGAGAAATACATTAAAACTCGTGATGAGTCAAAGGATGAGAAGTAATGCAAAATGAGTCACTCAACTTATTTGATGAAGATTCCAAGGCTACAGGGAAACCAACAGAACAATTTGTTGTGGGGAAAGTCTCCGCAATTTTTTTTGAGAGCCCAGACAGTTTTTACAAAGTTGTTTTAATTAAAATTAGTGAAACAAATATTGACTGGCATGAAGATGAAATTGTGGTTACTGGTAGTTTTGGAGATATCAAAGAAGAGCAGGCCTATCGGTTTGTTGGAAAATCGGTGACCCATCCTAAATACGGTATGCAGTTTCAGGCAACTAATTATGAAAATGCTACACCAACTACGAAAGAGGGACTGGTGGCCTATTTATCTGGTTCTGATTTTAAAGGCGTAGGGAAAAAGACCGCCGAACGAATTGTGGCGCTGCTTGGAACGGATGCGATTAATAAAATCATCCGTGACCCGAAAGTGCTGGCGCCACTCAAACTAAAAGACACATTGCAAACTGAATTAGTAAATAAGCTTAATGAAAATAATGGCATGGAACAAATCATTATTGGCCTTAATGGCTATGGATTTGGAAGTCAACTAGCAGCTAGTATTTACAATCGTTATCGGGAACAAACGTTAGACATTATTCATAAAAATCCTTATCAACTCATTGAAGATATCGATGGCATTGGGTTTAAAAAGGCCGATCAAATTGCGGAGGCAACTGGTATCGAGTTTGATGCGCCAGCAAGGATTGATGGGGCTGTTTTAACTTCTTTAAGTGACCTGAGTAATTCTAATGGAGATACATATACTGATGCCCAATCATTGCTAAAAGCTTCCTTGTCGCTGTTGGAACACAGTCGTAATCAGGCAGTTGATCCGCAAAAAGTTGCTGATGAGCTGTTAAGTCTGGCGAAAGACAACAAAATTGTGGGGGATGAAAATCGCATATACTTGCGGACTTTATATGAAGCTGAATGGCAAATTGCTGAGCATCTTAAACGGCTGCAGGATGCAAAGGAAAACCATCATTTTGAAACTTCAGAAATTGATGGTGTCATCGATTTAGCTCAGAAGCAATTTAAGATTACGTATGATGACTCACAGCGTCAGGCTTTAAGAGAGGCCATGCAAGCGAAGATGTTTTTGCTGACCGGTGGACCTGGAACAGGAAAAACAACCATTATCAATGGGATCGTCAAGACGTATGCCACGTTGAATGAAGTTTCGTTAGATGTTAATGAGTATCATGATACCCCATTTCCGGTTTTATTGGCGGCACCAACTGGCCGAGCTGCTAAACGGATGAGTGAAGTAACCGGATTGCCTGCTAGCACCATTCATCGTTTGTTGGGATTAACGGGACGCGAAGATGATCCGGATAAGGAGACCAAGGACCTGGAAGGTGGCCTTTTGATTGTGGACGAAATGTCCATGGTAGATACGAGTTTGTTTAGAACCCTTGTCCGTGCAATTCCGAATAGTATGAAAGTGATTTTGGTAGGTGATAAAGATCAGTTACCATCCGTTGGGGCCGGTCAAATTTTTAATGATTTATTGCAAAGTCAGGAGATTCCAAAAATTGAATTGTCTAAGATCTATCGTCAAGATGATCAATCCTCAATTATTCCGCTGGCTCATGCCATCAAAGAGGGTCATTTACCAGCTGACTTCAGTCAAAATCAAAAGGATCGTTCCTTTATTCCATGTCCGACCAACCAAGTTGATAGTGTGATTACGCAAGTAGTGAAAAAAGCTGAACAAAAAGGATTTACCGCCCAAGATATCCAGGTTCTAGCACCCATATATCGGGGAATTGCGGGAATTGACCGGCTAAATAGTTCTTTACAGCAGATTTTAAATCCGAAGAAAAACGAACGGACCAAGGAAGTTGAATTTCGCGGGCAACTTTTCCGCATTGGCGACAAGGTTTTGCAATTAGTGAACGTCCCTGAGAATAACGTTTTTAATGGTGATATGGGGATTATCAAAGGAATTATTCTTGCAAAGGATAAGGGTAATACTGATAAGCAAGATAAACTTGTAATTGATTTTGATGAAACGGAAGTTACTTATGGGCGCAAGGATTGGATCCAAATCACATTGGCTTACTGTACATCAATCCATAAATCACAGGGTAGTGAGTTTAAAATGGTGATTTTACCAATGGTTCAGCAGTATTCACGGATGCTGCAACGAAACTTGTTATATACCGCAGTTTCGCGGGCAGAATCACTTTTAATTCTTTTGGGGGATGAAAGAGCTTTTGAAAGATGTGTTCAAAACTTGGCCGTAAATCGGCAAACAACGTTAAAAAAACGGTTAATCACTGTTTTCGAGGGTAAACAAGCTGGAGAAAAGCCAGTTGCAGAAACAAATCCGATAACAGCCGATTCTGACCAAAAAGGAGTAACAAAGCCTAAGAAAAAAGCTTCTGAATCAGAAACAGTTTTGACGTTAGCCAAGGCCCAAAGCCAAGAAGTGGACCCCATGATTGGGATGAATGGAATTACTCCACAAAGTTTTATGAAGGCTTAAGGTATTGCGCTTTTAAACGAGGACTGCAATAATAGGAATGAGATAAATTTGATAGTTTTTAATGGAGGATGTCATGACAGCAGAAACTGCTAAGCAACGAATGAAGATTTTTGCGTTAAATTCGAACCGCCCTTTAGCCGAAAAAATTGCGCACGAAGTAGGCGTTCCTTTAGGCAAGGCAACCGTTAACCATTTTAGCGACGGTGAAATTCAGGTGAATATTGATGAAAGTATTCGTGGCGCCAAGGTATACGTCATTCAGTCAATTTCAGAACCTGTAAATGACATGTTGATGGAATTAATGATTATGGTGGATGCACTCCGGCGTGCGAGTGCCAGTGAAATTAACGTGGTCATTCCTTATTATGGATATTCACGTCAAGATCGGAAGGCCCGTTCGCGAGAGCCCATTACTGCAAAACTAATTGCAGACTTGTTGGAAATGGATAAGATTACCCGGGTACTTACAATTGATCTTCATGCCGCTCAAATTCAAGGATTCTTTGATGTGCCGGTTGACCATTTGGTAGCAGCCCCGTTACTGGCAAGTTATTTTACAGATCATAAAATTACAGAGAATCTTGTGGTTGTCTCACCTGATCATGCCGGGGTTTCCCGAGCACGCACAATGGCAGATTTACTTGGGGCGCCGATTGCCATTATTGATAATCGTAACGTTGAATCAAGTGAATCATTAGATGAAATTCCAACTGAAATTATTGGTAAAGTAGCGGGCAAGACTTGTGTGGTTGTCGATGATATGATTGATACGGGAACACGGATCACCATTTCTGCCGAAGCTTTGAAAAATGCGGGAGCTACAAAAGTGTATGGATGTGCAACCCACGCCATTTTCTCCAAACAAGCGCCTAAAATTTTGCAAAGCTCTCAATTAGAAAAAGTTGTTGTGACCGATACAATTCGAATCGGCAAAGAAAAGCAATTTGATAAATTAGTCGAAATGTCAGTGGGCCCATTAGTGGGGAATGCTATTAAGATGATCTTTAATAACGAGCCTTTAGAGCCATTATTTAGAAGCTCCATTAAAAAATAACTAGTGACTGGAAATATATATAAATTTTAAGCATCTCTTTTGCAACTCGTGTATGGTTACGTGGGTAAGTTGCAGCTGAGATGCTTTTTGTATGACCTTTTTTTATTGTTAAGTCATACGAACTATGGTTTTATTCTATGTAATTTAATGATATGTTAATAGCAAACAGTGGTTGGAGGGATTATATTTGGAACACATTATTAAATTTTTTAAAAGTGAGGATGTTGAGTTATACAGTACTTTGGTAGGTGTGATCATTGTCCTTTTTTTGTTAAAACCGTTTCTTTCTTTAATTTTATTTGTGATCATTTTTTCATTTCTTGGGCACGTGGGGACCAAAAATTTACGAAAACTATTGCCAATTAATCAACCGATTGCAACAATTTTACTTTATGTGTTGGTAATTGGTTTGTTTGTGACAATTGTAGGAGTGGCTGCACCAGTATTGGCAGATCAATTTAGTGGATTGCCAAAATTAATTGAGAAAACAATTGATCGGCATCCAGTTTTTGATCAGCAAATGTATACTTGGGCTCAAAAAGCCATTCATAATTCTTCAGTTTTGAAACATAGTTCAGATCTTGCCCTCACTGGATTGATTAAACTAGGGCACGTCGGACGCGGAATTGAACATGTCATTATGGGTGTCTTTTTGAGTTTTATTTTTAATTTGACCTATAATCATTTGTGTCATTTTGGGCAGGCCTTTTTAAATAGTCGCCACAAACATTTATTTAATAATATCTATAAATTAGCAGCAATGTTTGTTCATATTTTTGGCACAGTAATTGAAACGCAATTAATCATTTGTTCAATTAACACAATCTTAATGACCATCGGCCTATGGATTATTGGAATGCCAAGTCTTCTGGTTTTGGAGTTGATGGTGTTTGTACTCGGTTTGATTCCAGTAGCTGGTGTTTTAATTTCGCTAATTCCATTATCAGTCATTGGCTTTTCAGTAAACGGTTTTGTGACTGTTTTTGAGGTTCTTATTTTGGTAGTAATTGTGCACATATTTGAGTCTTATTTCTTACATCCAAAACTGATGGCAAACGCAACAGCTCTACCAATTTTTGTGACTTTTGTGACCTTAATTGTGAGTGGCGAGTTGTTTGGAACCTGGGGATTAATTGTCGGGATTCCGATTGTGGCATTCTTTATTGAATTACTTGGGGTAAACGTCCGCAAACAGCGGCCTAAGAATCTGAAACAGAGTATTGATTCGGAAATCGAACAATAATTTAAAAAAATGAGCTTTTATGGTTGAGCTTGAATGATTTTGGTGGTATTCTATCAAAGGTGGAGTGATGAAAGTGCTTACAGAAGAGAGACAAACAATTATATTAGCGCAGTTAGCCAAAAACGGGGTTGTGAAACTACAGGATTTAGTCCAGGAATTAGACAGCTCTACCTCAACAGTTAGACGTGATCTACAAGAATTAGAAGATCAGGGTAAACTAGTGCGAGTGCATGGTGGGGCCAAAGAAATTACCACACTGCAATCCGAACCCGGCATCATAGAAAAATCAACCAAAAACGTTCATGCAAAACGGCAAATTGCGAAATTGGCGGTTCAGCAGATCCAAGTAAATGAGGTTGTGTACTTGGATGCCGGAACGTCTACAGAAGCAATGATTCCGTTTATGGACAATCTAGATTCGGTTTTGGTTGTGACTAACGGGGTCCAACTTGCTTCTGAATTGGCAGATATCAATGTGAAAACGTATTTAGTTGGTGGTGAGTTGAAAAACACAACGAAAGCCATTGTGGGTGCTGATGTGGTTGAAACAATTAAGAACTTCAGGTTTAACCGTGTTTTTATGGGTGTAAATGGTGTTCATCCCAAGTTTGAATTTACCACTCCAGATCCAAATGAGGCGGCCGTTAAACGCGCAGTTTTAGCACAAAGTGAAGTTGGGTACTTTTTAGCAGATACCAGCAAACTAAACGAGGTTTCGTTTGCTAAGATAGCTGATTTAGAAAATGGCGTTCTTTTAACAGATGAAACTGATCAAACTATTTTACAGGATTTTGATCAGGTAAAACAAATTATGGAGGCTGAAAAATGATTTATACAGTGACCTTGAATCCTTCGATTGATTATGTGGTTCAACTTCCACAATTGACATTAGGTGAAGTTAATCGCTTAAAAACAACATATAAGTTTCCTGGTGGCAAGGGAATTAATGTCTCACGAATCTTACGTGAATTAGGGTATGCCAATCAGGCCTGGGGATTTTTGGGCGGTTTTACAGGCAAATTTGTAAGCCAAAGTTTACAAGAGTTAGGCTTGGATGCCCATTTTACGGAAATTGGGGATGCTACACGAATTAACGTTAAGCTAAAAGCAGACCAAGAAACTGAACTAAATGCGCCAGGTCCAAAAATCACAGAGACTGAAAAACAAACGTTTGTGGCTCAATTTGATGAGCTAAAAGCCGGAGATATGGTGATTTTTTCAGGGAGTGTGCCAAGTAGTTTACCAGAAACCTTTTACTTTGACTTGATTCAAAAAGTGAAGGCCCAAAAGGCAGAGTATGCTGTGGATACAACGGGTGAAGCACTCAAAAAGACTTTGGCAACGCATCCAGTTGTTGTCAAACCTAACAATCATGAATTGGCCGACTTGTTTGGCGTTGAGTTAACCAGTTTGGAAGAGATTAAACATTACGGACGGGAGCTTATCAAAATGGGTGCCCAAAATGTGATGATTTCGATGGCTGGTGACGGGGGCATGTTAGTGACGCAAGATGATTGTTATCGAAGTGCAGCTCCCAAAGGTACCGTCCAAAATTCAGTTGGAGCAGGTGATTCAATGTTAGCTGGATTTACAGGAACATTTGATGCCACTCATGATCCAGTGAAAAGTTTCCGGTACGGGTTAGCGTCGGGGAGTGCGACGGCATTTTCGGCCGACATTGCCACGAAAGAAAAAATTGATGAAATTCTGCCACAGATAAAAATAGAGAAGTTTTAGAAGGGAAGTACTAGCATGGACATTCGTGAACTGCTACTTAAAGACGTCATGATCATGGATTTAAAAGCGAAAAATAAAAATGACGCCATTGATGAAATGGTACATAAGTATTTTGAGCAGGGTGTGATTGATGATGAATCGCTTTACAAAGCAGATATTTTAAAAAGAGAACAAGAATCAACGACCGGAATTGGTGATGGGATCGCGATGCCCCATGCCAAAGACAAGGCGGTCAAGCGGGCAACCGTTTTGTTCGCTAAAAGTGAACAGGGACTTGATTTTGATGCTCTCGATGGCAAACCGGTTCAGTTATTCTTCATGATTGCAGCTCCAGAAGGTGCTAATAATACTCATTTACAAGCTTTAGCAGCTTTGTCGAGTTTGTTGATTAATCCAGATTTGGTAGCTAAGTTGAAACAGACAAAAACCCCAGATGAAGTACAGCAATTATTTGGCGATGCGCAGTCTGCTAAAGAGGCTCAGGATGCGGCTGATGAAAAGGCTGAGGCCGCTAAAAAAGCCACTGATGTTCAAACAGCGGAGAAACGTCCATATATTGTAGCTGTTTCGGCTTGTCCTAATGGAATTGCCCATACGTATATGGCCGAGGCTGCGTTGATCAAATCAGCCAAAGAGAAAAATATTGAAATTAAAGTTGAAACGAACGGTTCTGAAGGTGTCAAACATCGGTTAACCTCAGCGGATATCGCGCGCGCTGATGGGGTCGTCATCACGGCTGACAAGAAAGTTGACATGGGCCGTTTCAATGGTAAAAAGCTTTTAAATCGGCCCGTGATTGATGGTATTAATAAATCGGATGACTTATTGGACAAGATTACGGCTGGTAATGCTTCCGTTTATCATGCGGCAGCCGGGGATGAGCCAACTTCTGACGATGATGGTCAAAAAGGTGGGCTTTGGAACGAGATTTATAAAGATTTGATGAATGGCGTTTCTCACATGTTACCTTTCGTTGTGGGTGGCGGAATCATCATGGCGTTCTCGTTTATTTTGGAACGCTTTGTGGGTTCTGGCAGCATCTACTTCACTTTCTTTAATCAGTTAGGAAACTATGCTTTTGCATTCTTGGTACCCATGTTAGCTGGTTATATTGCTGAATCGATTGGAGATTTACCAGCTCTAATGCCCGGAGTTGTTGGTGGATTTATGGCCAACACGGCGGCTGCTAATATTGTAAAAACGACAAGTGTTTCTGGATTTATTGGTGGTTTATTGGCCGGCTTCTTAGCCGGAATTGTGGTCAATTGGCTTAAAAAAGTCTTCAAAAACATGCCTAAGAGTCTGGAAGGACTGAAACCCATGTTACTTTATCCAATTTTGAGTTTGCTCATTGTTGGTGTGGCAATGTTCTTCATCATTAATCCTATTTTTGCAGCTGTTAATGCTTGGATTACCCATGTTCTGAACGGGATGGGAACCGGAAATGAGGTATTGCTAGGGACGATTGTTGGCGGCATGATGGCAATTGATATGGGAGGTCCTTTCAACAAGGCTGCTTATACCTTTGCCATTGCGGCATATACGTCAACTGGAAGTGGAAAATTAATGGCAGCTGTCATGGTTGGCGGAATGGTTCCACCATTAGCAACCGCCATTGCCACAACTTTTTGGCCAAAGAAGTTTACGGAACAAGAGCGACAGGCCGGTATTTCCAACTGGGTGCTTGGAATTTCGTTTATTACTGAAGGAGCAATTCCATTTGCCACAGCTGATCCACTGCATGTGATTGTTTCTAGTGTCATTGGTGCCGCAATCGGTGGTGGTTTAACACAGTTCTGGCATGTTAGTGTTCCAGCTCCCCATGGTGGTCTATGGGTGACACCACTGGCTTCACATTGGTACTTCTACATTCTGGCAGTTGTGATTGGTGCGGTTGTCGCTGGTGTGATTCTAGGAATTTGGCGACCAGCCAAGAAACAAACAGAAAAAGCATAATTTACACAAAAAATATGGTACTAGGAATTTAATCCTAATACCATATTTTTGTATTTGCTGTTTATTTAAGGGTTCGTAAGTTTGGGTCTCTGTCAAATCGTATTGGTGGAGATTTTGAACGGCACATTCACTTCGGTGAATGTGCTTTTTGTTTACTCATGAATTAAACTAATCCGGATAAAGAAGTTGTCAATATTTCGAAAACCAAAACAGTTACGTTTTAATGCCTTGATTTTACGATTAAGTCCTTCAATTGGACCGTTGGAAAATGGATAACGACAACTGTTTAGAAGGGCTGAACCATTTTTGATAAACGTGTTGATCGTTATGTCCATTTGATTACTAGTGGGTTGGTAGTTAGTAAGTAAGGATTGGAACGCATTAGCATCCTTTTGGTGTATGGCACTTAAGATACCTTGATAGGTTTGATACACAGATCTAAATCTGGGAAAAGCGTCTAGAGCTAAATCAATGGCGTTTTGTTGCGTCATATACTCGTTAATTCCGCGTAAATAAACAGCCTTAGAATCATTAACTTTTATTTCATCAAGATGAAATAAACGCCATTGAGATTTTAAAATATGATAAATTCGTGAATGCTTATCTTGGATAGTACGAATGGTCTGCGTGCGTTCATTATCTAAGGCACGCCCAGCCAGTTGAATAATATGGAAACGATCGATAATCGTGGCCGCATTAGGAAATAAGCGATGAATGAAGCTGCCATATTCAGCATTCATGTCAATCGTCACTGATTGAACTTGGGCACGTTCTTGAACCGAAAAACGAGCTTCAAAGTAGTCAATGATATCTTTACTTAGCCGATCTTTTAAAGTAACAATTCGGCGATGACTAACGGCATCGCAACAATTAAAGGACATCCAGTGATTACAGGAACGAAATTCATCAAAGCAAAGATTCTCTGGGAGATGTTTAACACGATAGGCTAAGTGAATATTGGCATTTAGGATTCGTTGAACACTGCTTGGCGAAATTCCACAAAGTTTAGCAATTTCTTTACTCGTCAACATATCGCGTGCCAAAACGATCACTTGATGTTTGATATTATGTGTGAAAGTTTCGTTACGATTAACCAACTTAGTTTTAGCACCACAGGTTTTTGAACAATCTTTACATTGGTATCTTTGACGTTTTAAATGCATTTCGTAACGACCACCGGATAAGGTTCCTAAACGCAGGTGACTCATGTGAGTTCCGTTTTTAATTAAGCTTTTATGGCCACAATGTGGGCACTTTAAAAGTTGATAAGACAAAGTTGCATGGACGACATGAATACGTTGGTTTGTGGAACACCGTTCTTTAGAAATACCAGTGACAATTAAGTTTGGGTCTGTTATTTCGAATAAGCATAAGATAGAATTAGTTAGGGACATCTGAATTTCCTCTTTTCGATTTGTTTTGGCGATTAAATCGTAGCACAAAGAGGACAGATGTCCTTTTTTATTTTTCTGATTTTCAAAACAGACAAAAAACCGGTATTAGTTATTCACCAATACCAGAAAGTGCAGACCCGTAAGTTTTTGATGGATAGCATACTGATAAAACTAATGATATACAGGATAGATAACATTAAAATGACAATGGTAATGGAAAAGTGATCAAGGAGGACGCCAATCAAAACTGATGAAAATCCGCCAATGCAGCGGCCAACGTTCATAATGATGTTGTTTGCCGTAGCCCGAATTTCGGTTGGATACAGCTGGCTAATGACCGCGCCATATCCACCAAACATTCCATTTGAGAAGAACCCAACGACCGTTCCGAACAGGACTAAGGTTTGCATATTCTGGGCTGCAAGCAGCAGATAAACCGATGCGGCCGCCATTAGCAAGAAGATCCCGAAGGTTAACCGAGGGCCAAATTTATCCAGTAAGAGACCGAATACTGCCATGCCTAAACTCATGCCAATAATGGTTGAAATCATCCATAGCGACGAACTACCAACTCCTAAATGCAAACGGGCTTGCATAATTGAAGGAAGCCAAGTCATAAGGCCGAAATAGCCAGCAATTTGGACAATAGTCATAACCATTAAGCTCAACGTTTGATGAGTGGCTTGTGGAGATTTGAATAATATTTTTAGGGCATTTCCAAGGCCGTTATGGTCGGTTTTTTTAGTAGGTTGGGCGTTAAGAAAACTGGGACTTTCTTTCAAGTGCCGTCTAACAAAGTAGGTTAAGATGACGGGCACAATTCCGAAAAGAAAGAGTGTATGCCAGCCAAAGCTCGGAAGAATCCAAGCAGCCAAGAACGCGGCAACTAGTGCGCCAACTTGGCCACCAATTGAAGCAACGGAAGTGATTTTGCCAACTTGATGACGAGGAAAGCTTTCAGCAATAATGGCCATGCCGATTCCGTATTCACCACCGGCCCCGACACCGGCGAGAAAGCGACAGATGTAGATTAGGACGAGATTATTGGCAAAATACATAGCTCCAGTGGCCAAAGCAAAAATAAAGATCGTATGAGAGAAAGTTTTAATTCTCCCGATACGATCTGCTAAGATTCCAAATATAACGCCACCAACTAACATGCCAAAGTTAGTGATCGTCCCAATCCAACCAGCTGCAGCACTAGAAATATGTAGTTCACTGATGATGGAGGATAGGGTGAATGATAAAAACATGATATCCATGTTTTCAAGGACAAAGCCTGAAGCTGTTGAAGCAATCACGTGTTTTTGATAAGTTGTGGTTCTTTGGTGTACAAGTGTTGATTCCATAATAATTCCTCCAAAATGATTGATCGCTGCCAATCTTTATTTTTTCAATTATTGATTATGCACGTCTTTAAAATAAATTACAAGGGGTTTCAAAAACTCTATATTTAAGCAGTTGACAGACATTAAATAAATAGATAGGCTTAATAAAAATCAAATATAACTGATTCTTAATTTGGCCCAGAGAGGCAAAAGGAGATCGTAAGGATTCCTGTTGACTGTCTGTTAACCAGGAACTTTTTTGAAAGGAGTTTTATCAGATGAATCCAATTATTATTGCTTTAGATTTTCAAACTGGTCAAGAGGCATTAGCCTTTATCGATCAGTTTCCCACATCGCAATCTTTATTTGTAAAAGTAGGGATGGAACTTTTTTATCGGGAAGACAATCAAATTCTGACGCAGCTGAAAGTCCGAGGCTATAAAATTTTTTTAGACTTAAAATTGCATGACATTCCCAATACCGTCTTTCAATCCGCTAAGATTTTAAGTCAACTTGGGGTGGATATGGTAACGATCCATGCAGCTGGTGGGTCAAAAATGATTCAGGCTGCCCATGACGGTTTGGTTTCAGGAGCGGGTACTAAAAAAATACCTAAGCTTTTAGCAGTCACCCAACTCACATCAACCTCTGAGAAAGTTTTGCACGAGGAATTACATATTGGATTGACGTTACAAGAGTCAGTTCTTAGCTTGGCCAGGTTGGCCGTAAGTAACGGCGCAGATGGTGTTATCTGTGCGGCACCAGAAGCACCAATGATTCACAAAAACATCGTAAAAGACTTTTTGTGTGTGACTCCGGGAATTCGATTACCTGGACAGAGTCATCAAGATCAACAACGAGTTGTTTCCCCAAAGAAAGCTCATATATTTGGTTCTGACTATATTGTCGTCGGGCGTTCAATTACCCAAGCTTCAAATAAATTGGCGGCATTCAAACGGGTTCAAGCTAGTTGGAATGAATAAATAGTGAAACTATTTACATAATAAGCTTGTAGTTTTGATTATAGTGTAATGAATATATAAACATTAGTTCGCTAGATTACTAATATTTATGCACTTAAAGTTCAATTCAAAATTGAAGCCCGTTATGGTAATGTTACAGGATGCTGTAATATAAGCAAATTTATGTAACACGTTTGTAACACTAGACAAAACAGGCGTTCTGTTTGAGATTCGGTGATTAAAAAGATTAAATTTTTTTAAAGGAAATCGGATACCTTAACAACTTTCGTAGTAAGCTTTCATGTATTGTTTCCAAGATTACCTAAAAAATATGCGCATAAGAGGGCTATTTTTTTAAGAAATATCATGCTACAATACACCTAGTTAATTTAATAAGTTTATTCTAAATGTATGAAAAGTGATTATTTAATAGTTTAGAAACTAATTCGAAGGAGTTGTGTTTATGGTTAAATCACATGGTAATTCTACAAAAACAAAAATAGTTCTCGCAGGTGTTGCTGGAGCGGCTGGTTTGTTCGTTGCTGGAGCTACACAAAGTGTTAATGCCGATTCTGTTAAGGTCGCTCAAAACGATACAGTTTGGGGTATTTCACAAAAGTATAATGTTTCAATTAAAAGTATTGAGACATTAAACAAGATTGATCAGAATTCACATATTATTCTGATTGGTCAAAATGTTGAGATTCCAGGAACTAATGATCAGGCACAACCTAAAGCAAGTTCACAATACATAAATATCACCGTTAAATCCGGTGATAGTCTCTGGCAAATTGCTCAAGACAATGGTGTTTCGGTTGCTTCAATTAAAAATGCAAACAACTTAAACAATAACTTGATTTTAGTTGGTCAATCATTAAAAGTTCCTGTTGCTGGTAGTACAGCTGCAAAGGCTTCTAGTTCTGCAGCTACTGTTCAATATAGTGCTGCTACATCATCAACAAGTACTTCTGCAGAAAATTCTGTGGAGAGTACACCATCATCAGCTTCAGTTGCTAGTTCAAGTAAAGCTGAGACAGCTGCAACAAGTACCTCAGCAACTGTTGCTTCAAGTTCAACGAGCTCAGCTGCTAGTGATACTGTTTCAACGAATAATGAAGTATCCACACAGGGTAGTTCACAAGCTTCAACTTCTGCAAGTAGCACAACAGCTGTTAGTTCTGCAAGCAGTAGTGTAGCTCCATCTTCTGCAGTTCCTAGTGTTGCTTCACAAAGTTCTAACTCAGTTTCACAAGCAAGTTCTAGTGCCGCACCAAGCAGTGCTGTATCAAGTGCTTCAACAACATCTACTACTTCACAAGCAAGTTCTAATGCCACACCAAGTAGTGCTGTATCGAGTGCTCCAGCACCATCCGTTGCTTCACAAGCAAGTTCTAGTGCTGCACCAAGTAGTGTAGCATCAAGCACAACAGCTGCTAAGCCTGTAAGTACAGCTTCAGTTGCAACACCAGCTTCTTCTGCAGTTGCAAAGCCAGTTGCTTCATCAGCTGCAACAAGTAACAAACCTGTCGCAAGCAGCGCTTCAACTACCACAAACAAAACTTCTAATTCAGCATTAACATCTGGATCAGTGGTTAGTTTGGCAGTGAAATTAGCCAATGCCAACATTCCATATGTATGGGGTGGTTCTAGCTTAAGTGGTATGGATTGTTCAGGATTAGTTTCATATGTCTATGCACATGCCGAAGGGATTAACTTAGCACATTATACAGTTTCTCTTGAAAGCCAAGTAACTCAAAAGTCTGTTTCGGCAGCTCAACCTGGTGACCTCTTATTCTGGGGTTCAGAAGGTGCAACGTACCATGTAGCTATTTACATTGGTAACAACCAATATGTAGCTGCACCACAACCTGGTCAAAATGTAGATATTGAAACAATCAGTAGCTACTTTGCACCAAGTTTTGCTGGTACCGTAAAATAAATAAAAAATGAAGGTTCTGACAATATTGTCAGAACCTTTTTTAATGGATAAAAAAAGATTCACAAGTAGGAAAACTACTCGTGAATCTTTTTGATAACAATTTAAAATGTGGTTATTTTGTAATCGGGGTTCTTTTGTTCATACTCCAAAAATTTACCTTCAAGTGGTTCCACAAACTCAATGTGATAATCGGTGTGGGTTTCAACCAATTGAATTGCATCTTCCTTAGTAGGTACCTCAAGATAAATCGCTTTAGTTGCTTCACGTTTTGGGGTGGATTCTGCTGCTGTCTGAAATAACACTTTAAAAACCATATTGTGAGCTCCTTTGAAAAAGTTTAATATTTCGTTGGCCTGTTATTTGAATGCAGGTGTCACTAATAACTATCAAGACTATTTTAGCATATTGGCCTTCATAAGTATAGAATCGGTGGGCGGTAAGTCGTTGTTTAAGTAAGAAATATGCTAAAATGGAGGTAGCAAATTAAGGAGCTTAAATATGATCATATTAGTTGTTTTACTTGCTGTCGTTGTGATTAGTTTGATAATTTGGGTAGCAGTTCGACGCTCTAAGCGAAAACGAGCTCTAGTGATGCTGCAAACTACCAGTAAAAAGAATGTGGGGTTAGCCATGACCAAAGTGGCAGCCACACTAGTGAAAAAAAATATTATCCAATCTGGACAGCCTAAAGCAATACCTAAATTGGTGGCGGATATTTGGGGACGCGGTGTGCTGGCCTTCGAATTTTCGTTTGGGAAAACCGATTTAAAAAAGAGTCAACTTGAAGAACTGCGCCATCAAATTAATCAGTCAATTGAAGAATATGCTGCCGAGCATCATATTCATAGTGACTATGAGTTCCCAGTTTTTTATGTAACGGATATTTGGTTATATCAAGAAAATCTGCATGTTGATGTCGCAAATGTGATTAATGATCCGACGAGAGAATATATTGAAGACTTACATCGTGTAGAATAAAAAAATCAGCGTTTAATAGGAATTAATCCTGTTAAACGCTGATTTTTTAATTAGCCAATTAAAATGGCGTCATCATCGATCTTTAAAGGTTCTTCTTTATTGATATGATCATAGAAAAGGGTTCCTTTTAGATGATCAATTTCGTGCTGGCAAACAATTGCGGGATAGTTTTTCAAACGGATCTTTTTATCTTCACCATCAACGGTTTGGTATTTAATGGTAATGCGGTCATGTCTTGGCACATATCCGGGAATTTCTTTGTCAACGGAGAGGCAGCCTTCACCTTCCTCAAGAGCGGCAACTTGAACAGATTCACTGATAATTACAGGATTCACAAGCACTTCTTTAAACAGAGGCGGTTGATCCTTGTCACCAGGGACGAGAACTGCGGCCATTTGCAAGGAAATGCCTGCCTGTGGTGCTGCCAGTCCGACACCGGCACGTAGTTTATATTTTTCGGCAATTTCAGGATTTTGACTATTAATCAAATATTCCATCATTTTGTTGCCCAGCTCTTTTTGCTCCGCAGAGAGTGGAAAAGTAGCTTTTTTAGCCCGTTTGCGTAAAACGGGATCCCCATCGCGGGTAATGTCATTCATTTTAATCACTGTCAAAACCTCCAAATAGTTCTTCAAAATAATTTTACCATACTTGATTAGCTTTAAAAGGGGGAGAATGTTTTTAAATTGGTCTATTTTGCGGTAGAATAAAAATATTCAGTTTTATGAGAGGGAGATCCGGTATTGAGCGAAAATTATGCGTATCCGTTAGAACCAGAATGGAAAATTGAAGAGATCACGACCGTCGTGGCTTTGTATACTGCCGTTGAGACGGCATACTTAAACGGGATTGATCGGCAACTTTTCTTGCAGCAGTATCATGAATTTAAGCAAATAGTCAAAAGCAAGGCTGAAGAAAAACAACTAACGAAAAAGTTTCTGCAATCTTCCGGTTTTGATATATATGTAGCTGTTAAAGCTGCCCAAACTTCTAATGCAAAACGCATCGGTCCATTAAACAAATAGGTGATTAAAATGAATAATTTACAGCAAACTGATCAAATCATTCGCGGCTGGCTTGAAGAACTCCGAATGGATGTGTTACGTGAAATGCGTGATCCACTGGCTGTTTCGGAAAAAACTAGTCGTAAAGATTTGGTAACTAACATTGATAAAAGCAACGAGAAAAAAATAGTAAGTTTTATTCGTAAGTTTGATCCACAAGCTCAAATTTTGGGTGAGGAGGGATCAGGCGACGATGTCAAGGACATGCATGGCCACGTATGGATTATTGATCCGTTGGATGGTACTTTGAACTTTGTGAAACAACGTGATAATTTTGCCATTATGATTGCCTTGTACATTGACGGCAA
This sequence comes from Pediococcus damnosus, assembly GCF_001611155.1. Lineage (NCBI taxonomy): Bacteria > Bacillati > Bacillota > Bacilli > Lactobacillales > Lactobacillaceae > Pediococcus > Pediococcus damnosus. The sequence goes on along the minus strand of NZ_CP012294.1, from coordinate 123,130 downwards.
GGGCGTGCTGGGCTATATTATGGATGTTACCTCTGATATTATTTATGGAGGTGGTCCTGAGATTGGGGTGTTTACCCAGTCTCATGAACTTAAAGCTCCGGCCAATCTTACTTTACGAGAAGGATTGCTAGGTGTGAGTGGGCCAATGTTGGTTCACGATTGCTACAATTTGCAAGCAATCGATGAAGCGAGTTCTGGCGTTCGAATTCTTGGAAGCGCCGGAATGGAATTTATTCAGGTGCTAACTGGAAAGCAAAACGGTTACATTTCCCATTTGATGCCATGGGATTTTGCAGCAGGGAAGATCTTGAGCGAAACACTTGAACTTTTAGTAACAAAGGTTGACGGAACACCGGTTGATATGCTATCATCAAATGATGTATTAGTGTCGACCAGAAATACACAAAAAGATATACTAAATATGATTAGGTAGTCTGACTGTGACAAACTAGTTGCAGTTTTTTTATGGAGATACCCAGGAAAAGGAGAAACACTTTTGAAACGACAAGATGATATTCGAAACATCGCAATTATTGCCCATGTTGACCACGGTAAGACAACTTTGGTGAACGAAATGCTGAAACAATCAGATACATTGGATGAACATACCCACATTGAGGATCGTGCAATGGATACCAATGCGATCGAACGTGAGCGAGGTATTACGATTCTTTCTAAGAATACAGCCGTTAAGTATGGCGACAGACAGATTAATATTTTGGACACCCCAGGGCATGCCGATTTCGGTGGTGAAGTTGAACGAATCATGCGCATGGTTGATGGTGTGCTATTAGTTGTTGATGCATTTGAAGGAACTATGCCACAAACACGTTTTGTGCTTAAAAAAGCCCTTGAACAACATTTGACACCAATTGTTGTTATCAACAAGATTGATCGCCCAGGTGCACGGCCTAGCGAAGTAGTTGATGAAGTTTTGGATCTATTCATTGCTTTAGGCGCTGACGAAGATCAACTTGATTTTCCAATTGTTTATACAAGTGCCCTTAATGGGACTTCTAGTTATTCAGCAGATCCTGCCGATCAAAAACACACAATGAAGCCTTTGTTTGACACAATTGTTAAAACGATTCCAGCTCCAGTTGATAATAGTGAAGAACCACTTCAGTTCCAAGTTGCCTTGTTAGATTACAACGACTTTGTTGGTCGTGTGGGAATTGGTCGAATTTTCCGAGGCAAAATTAAAGTTGGCGATAACGTTACAGTTATGAAACTTGACGGATCTACGAAGAACTTCCGAGTTACGAAGTTATTTGGATTCTTTGGTTTGAAACGTTTGGAAATTAATGAAGCCAAAGCTGGCGATTTGATTGCTGTTTCCGGAATGGAAGATATTTTCGTTGGTGAGACTGTAACTGATCCTGCTCATCAAGAAGCATTACCTTTACTCCGAATTGATGAACCAACCTTACAGATGACTTTCAGAACCAATGATTCACCTTTCGCTGGTCGTGAAGGTAAGTTTGTAACTTCACGTCAATTGGAACAACGTTTGAAGGCAGAATTGCATACAGATGTTTCATTGCGAGTTGATGATACCGACGATCCTGGTGCTTGGGTTGTATCAGGTCGTGGCGAGTTACATTTGTCAATCTTGATTGAAACTTTGCGTCGTGAAGGTTATGAATTACAAGCTTCTCGTCCAGAAGTTATTTACAAAGAAGTTGATGGTAAGCTTTGTGAACCATTTGAATCAGTTCAAATTGATACCCCTGATGAATACACAGGCTCAATCATTGATAGCTTGTCACAACGTAAAGCTGAGATGCAGAACATGGAAACTACTGATAATGGTCAAACTCGTTTGACATTCCTTGCACCATCACGTGGTTTGATTGGTTATTCAACTGATTTCTTATCAATGACTCGTGGTTACGGAATTATGAACCATACATTTTCTAAGTATTTACCAGTTATCAAGAAGTGGAATCCAGGTCGTCGTAATGGAACCTTGGTTTCTATCAATTCTGGCAAAGTAACGACATACGCTATCATGGGTGTTGAACACCGAGGCACAGTTTTCGTTGACCCAGGCTTGGATGTTTATGAAGGTATGATCGTTGGCCAAAATAGTCGTGAAAATGATATTTCTGTCAACATCACCCGTGGTAAGAACTTGACCAATGTCCGTGCTGCTGGATCAGATGATATGGCTAAGATTAAAACACCAACTCATTTGACACTTGAAGAATCATTGGAATTCATCAATGAAGATGAGTACTGCGAAATCACACCAAAGCATGTTCGTTTACGTAAACAGATTTTAAGTACGAATGAACGTGAAAAAGATGCAAAACGTCGTAAGACTTCTGCAAAAAAGAAATAGTTTAAATGAAGGAAACTCGAATTTCGAGTTTCCTTTTTTGTATTTCAAGAGTCAAAATTGGGGGTAATTGTTGATTGAGCAGATAGGGACAGCCAAACAAAATAGAAAAGAATTTAATTAGAGACATGCAATCAGGTAATCTTTTATCAAAAGTTTATCTGTTCTTACTTAGAATTTTCCCAAATGGTATTAAATACTGATACTGTAGCTGGAAAGATTACAATTTAAACAAGCTAGCATATAAGAAAAAGTACTGTTTTATATAATAAGCTGTTTTTTGTATTTATAAGTATCTTTTGAAACGCTTGCTGATAAAAATAGACATTCAATTCAAATAAAAAAGTTCTTTGACGAGTAATAAATCGGTTTTGATTAGGTTTTTGGTTAAAATATGAATATTTACAAAAAATCTTTAGAACGTTTTAGACTACTTTGATTTTAATGGTGATATAATGAGATTAGTTACATTTGGGATATTTTAGTATTCCTTACAAATAGGGAGATGTGTGTTATGAATAATCGTCAAAGAAAATTGAAACGTTTGAAATTATTACAGGATACGGGACAGGCTAAGGAACATTTTAAGATGTATAAAGTGCGAAAAAGTTGGCTGTTTGCCGGCATAACTGTTTTGTTTTTCGGAACGGGCGTTTTCTTTGGCCATCCGACAGCATATGCTGCCACTGAGGCAGATACTAGCTCGAAAACACCGATAACGGAAGTTGCAAGCAGCAGTTCTTCGTCCGAAAGTTCTGGGAGTGAGTCTGCTGCAAGTGATGGAACAAAGAGTAGTGAGACTGATGCAGTAACAAGTAGTTCAAATGATAAGTCGAGTTCTAATGCAAGCTCGGCAGCTACTTCAACAGATAGAACTGCTTTAGCGTCAAGCAGTACAGCACAGAAAACAGGTTCCTCTGCAACAAGCTCAGCAACTTCTTCAAATGGATCAAGTGCTGCTAGTTCTAGTGTTGTATCCGATCAGAACAAATCGTCGAATGTAACCAGTTCAGTTGCCACCTCAAGTAAGAATAGTTCAGCAGAAACAACAAGTTCAAAGGCAAGCGATGTTGTTACAAAAGAAGCTGTTCCATCATATAGAACTGCGTCAGTTAATGGTTACGGATGCAGTAGCACCCTCAGCAACTGAAAAAGCGGTTGATCCAGTTAATACAGGTAGTCTAGATGGCACAAATCCCGCTGGTGCGAATGCAGCTACTAGTAATCTGACTGCAGATGATATTCCAGATTCATTTGAGACTACTGGTGCAGCCGCTATAACGAGTACTCCTGGTACAATTACACTGACGAATGGCAAAGAACAAAATGGTTCTTATGTTTTTGATAACCAAGTGGATACCTCGCAAAAGTTTACGCTTACTGGTAGTTATTCAAGTACTGCTTATAATGGCACTGGTGGTGGATTAGGCATCATTATTCAGCCGGTTGACCCGCAAAATGCTGGTAATAACTCGAATACGACAGCTGATGTAGGAATTGATGGACTAAAGAGCACAACTTTTGTTGGTCGTGATTTCTATGTTGATAGTTCCAAAAATGATACGACTTGGAATCATCTTACAATTCGCCAAACGGACGCCAATGGAAATATGGTATTGACACCGCTAGCTAATGTTACACCGGGTGCAAATCAGACGGCTGCTGTGACGAAGGGCGAATATTATGTATTGACTTGGACACCTACAAGTGTTGATGAAACAACGGGTACTGTGACGGGAACGTTGAACTACACATCTTATTTGGATGCAGCTCATACAACAAGTGTTCAATCTACTGGAAACGTTGTTACTACGTTAAGTCGGGCAGTGTCATTGGCTGCATTTGGTGCAACTGGTGGTACAGCAGGCACACAAACGGCTACAGTTACGGCATTTACAGGAACTCGTGTGACAATGCCGGTTGTGGTTCATTACGTAGATCAAAGTGGTGCTCCAATTTCAACTGACAATACCATTACCGTTAACGTTGGTTCTACTTTTGGAGCAGGTGCTAATACTTTAGATAGTAATACAGCTACTTCTGGTATTTATCAGGCAAAGGCAATAGATGGTTATACATTTGGTGCGGCTACTGATCCTGTGACGGTTGTTAATACCAATATTGATACGAGCGCTACTAATGAGATTACGGTTACTTATTTAAAAAACGCTGGGACTCAAACGGTTAGCTATGATAATGTACCTACTGGTGCAACTGGCAATTTTTCAACTCAAACCCAGCAGGCCACAGAAGCATCAACTATTGATGCAACCAAAGAAACTGCTAAAGGGTATGACGCAGTAAATGTTACTCAGATACCTGGCTATACATCAATGGTCAGCATAAACGGGGCAACTGCGGCTGCAATGACAACAATTCCGGCAGTAGCAGCTGGTGCAGCTGATGAAACAGATGTTGTGACCTACGTTGCTAATCAGGCATCAATCACGGTTAATTACGTAGATTATTTTGGTAACCCAATTAAAACAGGTACCACTACGTTTACAGGCAATTATGGTGATGTAGATAATTTGACGACAAATGCAACTACTGCTGTCGCCATTGACGGTTACACGTTGGGCGCCACTGATGCAGTCAATGTTCCTGCGACAAAAGTTTCATTTATACTTGATGCAGATGGTAACGTCATCGCAACGGATGCCAGTGGTAATCCAGTTACTTCGATTACGCTAACCTACAAAACTAATGTAACGGCAAGTGTTTCGGGTACCCGGGTTTATGATGGTCTTGATGGTCAAGATAATGGTGCTACTAGTGAACAGGATGATTATAAAAATTTAACGTTTGTACTTACTGATTCAAAGGGTAATGTATTGGTTAGCAATATAGATGCGTCTGACATAGAAAACGATGCTATCTATTATAAATCGGCTGATGTTGGGAAGTACCCTGGTGTTGTTAATGTTACAGGGAAAAACCTGGCACTTTTTAAGGCGGCGAACCCGCAGTATGATTTTTTGAGCGTTAACTCAGGTGATTACACAATTACTGCCGCACCAGTCACCGCAACCGTTACGTCAGGCGGTACAGCGACAAAAGTTTATGATGGCACGGCTATTTCCGACTACGTACCGAGCGTTGTTTTTGCACGAACTGACGGCGGCACGTTAACACCTAATGAAGGTACCAATCTACTTGATCAGATACCCGCTTGGACATCCGCTGATTTCACATATTCACTGAATGGGAAAACAGTTGCTAATCCTACAGATGTGGGAATTTACAAAATTGAATTTAGTGATGCAGGTTTAGCTAAGTTGGCAGCTGCCAAAAATTTTGCAATTACGCCCGTGTATTTAGGCACCTACACAATTGCGGCGGCCAACGCAACGGCGACGTTAAGCACACCAAGTTTCGCTTACGATGGTACTAACGCGAGTGCTGAAACTGGTTTATTTGCTACTGTTTCAGTTACAGCTGGAACTGGAGATGACGGTGGTTCAACAGTTATGGTTGCATTGACCAGCAATGATGTCACGTTTGCTACGGATGGTATGGATGCAGCAACTTATGATTATAGTTTAACTGCTGCTGGTTTAGCTACTGTTCAAAATGCTGTTAAAAATTATACGTTGACAAATGACAATGTGACAAGTGGGTCGGTTACAATTGATAAAGCCAACGCGACAATTACGGTAGATGATGATGCCTTTGATTATGATGGCGCAAGTCATTCTATTCCAGACGGTAAAGTCAACATTACTGGCGCCGTCGGCGATGAACAATTAGGTTATAGTCTGACGAATAATAGTAGAACTGAAGCTGGATCACAGACAGTCGGGATTGCGTTGACTGCAGGTGATGCGGTGAATGCCAATTACAATATTACGGCGACTGATACCGCTCAATTAACCATTACGCCAGCATCCACCACGGGCAATGAAGATGCATCCGTTACGACGGATAGCAAGACGATCACCTATGGTGATGATGAACCAACGTTCAGTATCACGGTTGGTAAGGATCTGACTACGGATGGTGCCGGTTTAACTAATGACGACTACACCATTACGAATCCGAAATACACCAACGATGGCAAGTATTTAGCCGCTGGCAATTACGCGGTCGTTCTAAATCAATCGGGTATTGATAAACTGAATAACGTTAATGGTAACTACAAGATTGATTCAGTCACAGCTGGAACCATTACGGTTAAGCCAAAGCAAATTGACGTAACCGCAGGCAGTGATAGCAAGGTCTATGGGACTAAGGATCCAACGTTAAGTTCAAGTTATGACAAGACCCAATTAGTCGGAACTGATACTGACTTAGATTACACAGTCAGTCGTCAGACTGGCGAAGATGTTGGTAGTTACTTTGAAACGATTACGGTGGGCAACAACGCCAACTATGTGATTGTGCCAACTGCCGGTCGCTTCACGATTACGCCAGCATCCACCACGGGTAATGAAAATGCATCCGTTACGACGGATAGCAAGACGATCACCTATGGTGATGATGAACCAACGTTCAGTATCACGGTTGGTAAGGATCTGACTACGGATGGTGCCGGTTTAACTAATGACGACTACACCATTACGAATCCGAAATACACCAACGATGGCAAGTATTTAGCCGCTGGCAATTACGCGGTCGTTCTAAATCAATCGGGTATTGATAAACTGAATAACGTTAATGGTAACTACAAGATTGATTCAGTCACAGCTGGAACCATTACGGTTAAGCCAAAGCAAATTGACGTAACCGCAGGCAGTGATAGCAAGGTCTATGGGACCAAGGATCCAACGTTAAGATCCAGTTATGACAAGACGCAATTGGTCGGAACTGATACTGACTTGGATTACACGGTTGGCCGTCAGGCCGGTGAAGATGTTGGTAGTTACTTTGAAACGATTACGGTGGGCAACAACGCCAACTATGTGATTGTGCCAACTGCCGGTCGCTTCATGATTACACAGGCACCAACTGATCCAGCAGATGCAAATACGAAGGTTACTGCTAATGATGCTAATAGCAACTATGGTGATCAAATTGCAGAAGGATTCTTTACTGCTAAATATGGAAACAAAGTTAAAGACGCTGGTCTAACAAATTCAGACTTTAGCTTTACAGACCAAAATGGTAAGGCAATTACTGGTATTCCAACGAATGTTGGTGACTATGTCATTAGCATTAATGCGGCAGGGCAACAAAAGATCAAGAATGCTAATCCAGGTTATATCTTCAGTGCAGATGACTTTATTGCTGGAACTTATACTATTTCAGCGAAAGACACTACCCCTGGTGATGCTGATACCACAGTTAAGGTTAATGATGCTTCTTCATCTTATGGAGACAGTGCACCTAAGTTTAATATTACGGTTGGTTCAGATCTCAAGAACCCTGGTAATTCGACTAATAATGACTTTGTCTTTATCAATAAAGCAACTGGTGAAGTAGTCAAAGGTGTTCCATCAGATGTTGGTGACTATCAAATTAGTTTGAACGACAGTGGTAAAGCTAAAGTTGCTGCGGCTAATCCAAATTACAAATTTAATGACGACAGCTTTATAAGCGGAACTTACACAATCAACGATGTTGTGACTCATAGTGAAGTTACTGTGAACCGAACAGTACATTATACTGGTGCTGGCAAGAGAACGCCTGGCAATATAATCCAGACAATTACCTATGATGTAGCTACCAGCAAAGCAACTGGCGAGTCTGTTTACACACCACAAGGATCTTATGCAGCTGTTAAGACACCAACAATTGCTGGTTTTACAAACAGTGGTAATGTTAGTGGTGTCACACCTGTAACTTCAACTACCAAGCCAATTGACTCAACTGTGACAGTTACTTACACACCGATTAATGATATTGCGTACAGTGAAATTACTATTACCCGAACGGTTCATTATGAAGGTGCTGGAAGTCAAACGCCAAAGGATGTTGTGGAGAAGGTTGTTTATAAAGTAGTTACAAATAAGACAACTGGTGAGGTTTCATATACACCACAAGGAGTTTATGACGCGGTTAGCACACCAACTTTGACTGGTTATACCAACAGTGGTGATGTGTCAGAGCTGATTCCAACGGCGACAATGAGTAAGCCAGAGAATAGCTTAGTAGTTGTTCAATACAAGAAGACCGGTGAAGGGGGTAATCCTTCTAATCCAGGAAATGGTGGAAACAACCCAGGTAACCCATCGAACCCTGGAAACGGTGGAAATAATAATCCTGGTAATCCTTCTAACCCAGGTAATGGTGGTAATAACCATAAACCATCTAATCCGGGTAATAGTGGAATCACACCTGGAACAGGTTCTAATTCTGGTACTGGCAATTCAAACGGTTCTGGAAACGAAACAGTTCAAAACAATGTTAAGAATTCTACAGGTTCAAAGGTAAAACTAGAAGCTTTGCAGAATTCGAATGTTAAAGGTGAGGCAAAGAAGAACGTTACAGCGAATAAAGCTGGAACGTTGCCACAAACTGATGAACAACATGAAAATGTGGCTTCATTAATTGGAATGGTACTCTTAGGCGGATCCATGGCATTATTTGGAATTAAACGTCGGAAACATGATGATGAATAAAAAATTGTAAAATAAATTTTTGTAGGTGCGGTCAGAAATGACAGCATCTATTTTTTTGCCATTTAGCAATTACTTGCGGTAGAGATTTTTTTAAAACAGAGCATTAATTTATGGCAATCAGTACATTTTCTTAATTTTTGCCAGCGGTTACGTATGCTATAATATGCAGAGTTAGCACTGTCATTTTTTTACAATCAAGGTGGGTTCTCTTTAATGAAGAAGTTTAAAAATTTAGATTATTTTATTTTAGTTCCGTACATCATCTTATGCGTATTTGGAATTATCATGGTGTACTCTTCAAGTGCTGATTACTATATTATTAATGGTATTCGAGCGACAAGTTATTTATTTCGCCAGATGGCTTATGTCATGGTGGGCCTGTTAATAGCTGGAATTGTGTTTAGCCTAAAACTAAGTAAGTTACGAAGTTCGACGTTTCTTAAGATATTTGCGGGAGTCATGATCTTTTCGTTTATATATTTGATCTTTTTTGGGACCGAGATCAATGGTGCCAAAGGTTGGATTGAGTTTGGGCCGATTAACATCCAACCGGCCGAAGTTTCAAAGCTATTTTTAACGTTATATTTGGCCGATATGCTGTCTAAACATAATGACCGGCTAACCGAAGATCCAAAAAAATATTACCGAGCACCTTTGCTTATGGTTCTAATTTTTGTTGGGGCCATTTTCATGCAACACGATTTGGGTGGCGCAACGATTAACTTTGCGATTGCCTTAATTATTTTCTTTGCGAGTGGGATTGATTATCGGAAGGGAATTGGTGCAATTTTGATCGGGGTTTCCGGGTTCATGTTTGTGATTTTACCGTTGTTGTCACGAATTAATGTGAATACCAAAAACTATATGCTTCAACGGATTGTTGGATTTGCCCATCCTTTTGAACTAGCTAAAGGGGCCGGAAATCAACTGGTCAATTCGTACTATGCGATCGGTAACGGTGGTGTTTTTGGCGTTGGCCTTGGTAACAGTATTCAAAAAAAAGGATATCTACCAGAAGCTAATACTGATTTTATTATGGCAGTTGTGTCCGAAGAGCTGGGGTTGGTTACGGTAAGTTTGATCTTAATCCTATTACTAGTGATTGTTGGTCGGACAATTTGGTTAGGTATTCATGCACAAAAGATGTATGAAACACTTGTTTGTTATGGAATTGCGACCTATTTAACCGTTCAGACATTCTTTAATATTGGTGGTGTTACTGGAATTCTGCCAATTACCGGAGTTACATTTCCGTTCATCAGTTATGGTGGTTCAAGTATGTTAGTACTGTCGGTGGCGATGGGCATTATCTTAAATGTTAGTGCTAATGTCCAAAAAGAACGGGCAGCAACTTTACAATTAATTAAAGACAATTAATTTGGAGGGGTATTCATGAAAAAAGTTTTAGTAGCTAACCGGGGTGAAATTGCCACCCGAATTTTTCGAGCTTGTAAGGAATTGTCACTGAAGACGGTCGCAATTTTTGCTAAGGAAGATGAGCTTTCTGTCCATCGATTTAAAGCAGATGAAGCCTACCTTGTCGGTGCAGGTAAAAAGCCTGTTGAAGCTTATTTAGATATTGAAGATATTATTCGAATTGCTAAAGAAAACAATGTGGACGCCATTCATCCTGGCTATGGATTCTTGTCAGAGAATGAAGAATTTGCGCGTCGCTGTGAAGAAGAAGGATTAACTTTCATTGGGCCAAAAGTGGCTCATTTACATATGTTTGGCGATAAATTAGAGGCAAAAGCAGTTGCTGAAAAAGCTGGAATCACCACGATTCCGGGAACAAAAGATCCTGTAACAAGTTTTGCGCAGGTAAAGGCTTTTGCTGACAAACATGGCTATCCTATTATGCTGAAAGCCGCATTAGGTGGTGGCGGTCGGGGCATGCGAATTGTGCACAAGGCTTCCGAGCTTAAAGAAAGCTATGAACGGGCTAAAAGTGAAGCCATGCAGTCATTTGGTAGCGATGAAATGTATTTAGAGAAGTATTTACAATCACCAAAACACATTGAAGTACAGATCTTAGCTGATCAATTCGGCAACGTTTTACATTTGTTTGAACGAGACTGTTCCGTGCAACGTCGGAACCAAAAGGTCGTGGAAATTGCACCTAGTGTGACACTCCCGTTAGCTTTACGTAAACGCATTTGTGATGCTGCGGTTCGTTTGATGCAATCAGTTCATTACGTGAATGCGGCGACGGTTGAATTTTTAGTAGAAAAGGATCAGTTTTACTTTGTGGAGGTCAATCCGCGGGTTCAAGTAGAACATACCGTTACGGAATTGATTACCGATCGAGACATTGTGCAGTCCCAAATTTTGATTGCCCAGGGTAAAAATCTGTTTACCGATCTTCATTTTCCACAACAAAAGGATTTAACCTATCAAGGGGCGGCCATTCAATGTCGAATCACAACTGAAGATCCGACCAAAAAATTTATGCCTGATACGGGAACAATTGAAACTTATCGTTCTCCAGGTGGAAACGGGGTACGGCTAGATGTTGGAAACGCCTATAGTGGCGCGGTGATTACGCCATTTTTTGATTCCTTATTGGTAAAAGTTTGTGTCCATGATAGTAATTTTAAAAATACAGCCCAAAAAATGTTGCGGGTGTTGAACGAGTTTATGATTAGCGGTGTTCACACCAACATTGGTTTCTTGAAAAATGTTATTGCTCATCCTGTTTTTCAGTCAGGTGAGGCAACAACCACCTTTATTGACGAAAATCCATCACTTTTTGATGTGCCTAGTGATGCAAATCCGACCAATAAATTACTTACATACATCAGTAATATAACGGTGAATGGAACGGACGGGATCCCACAACATGAAAAGAAGTATTATCCAGAAGCCATAGAAAAACTTCAGTTAGAACCTCAGAAAGTGGAAACTAGCAAAGACATTTTGGATGCTCAGGGCGTGAGTGGCTTACAAACTTGGATTGCCAAGCAAGATCAGTTGTTGCTCACAGATACGACGCTCCGTGATGCACATCAAAGTTTGTTTGCAACCCGCATGCGAACCCATGATATGTTACCAATTGCTAATCAGATTGACCGTGGAATTCCCCAATTGTTTTCTGCTGAAGCATGGGGTGGGGCGACGTTTGACGTGGCCTACAGATTTTTACATGAAGATCCGTGGGTGCGGCTTCGTGAATTAAGAAAACGGATGCCTCACACTATGTTGCAGATGCTCTTTCGGGGCAGTAACGCCGTAGGGTATCAGAATTATCCGGATAACGTTATTCAGGAATTTATTAAGTTAGCAGCTAAAAATGGGATTGATGTTTTTCGGATTTTTGACAGTTTAAATTGGGTTCCTCAGTTGGAAACCAGTATTCAAGCTGTGCGTGACACTGGCAAAGTAGCTGAGGCCACCATGTGTTATACCGGTGATATTTTAGACAGCCATCAAAAAACGTACACTTTGAAGTACTATACCGATTTAGCAAAGGAATTAGAGCAGGCTGGTGCTCAAATTCTTGCCATCAAAGATATGGCAGGAGTTTTAAAACCTGAAGCGGCTTATCAATTAATCAGTACATTAAAAGAAAAGCTCATGATTCCAATTCATTTGCATACTCACGATACAACCGGCAACGGGATCGCCACTTATTTAAGTGCTGCTAAAGCAGGAGTCGATATTGTGGACGTGGCTGCAAGCAGTATGTCAGGAACAACCAGTCAACCTAGCATGAGTAGTTTGTATTACGCGATGGCTGGGACAAAACGCCAACCCACAATCAACAGCAAAAATGTAGAAGAAATTAATCGTTACTGGAAAGGCATCCGACCATTTTACCAAGATTTTGAAAATGGCATGACGGGATCCCAAACGGATATTTATCAAACCCAAATGCCAGGAGGCCAATACTCTAATCTCCAGCAACAGGCTCAAGCTCTTGGCCTAAAGGGTCGTTTTGAAGATGTCAAACACGCTTACCGGCAAGTTAACCAACTATTTGGCGACATCATCAAAGTGACACCAAGTTCCAAAGTGGTTGGCGACATGGCTTTGTTCATGGTTGAAAATAAGTTGACTCCAGATGCAGTTTTGAAGCAAGGGGATCATCTTGATTTTCCTCAATCTGTAGTTGATTTCTTTGCGGGCAACCTTGGGCAACCAGTAAATGGCTTTCCCAAGCAATTGCAAAAATTGGTTTTGAAGAATCATCCTGCAATTACCGTTCGGCCGGGCAGTTTGGCTAAACCAGTTGATTTCGATGCCTTTAAGAAAGATCTAGATAAAAAATTAAAACGTGATACTGCTCCAGAAGAAGTAATTAGTGCCATTCTTTACCCTAAGGTGTTCGAGGACTTCGATAAATTCGAAAAAACCTCAGGACCGGTAACTAAATTGGATACGGCAACCTTTTTCCAAGGCATTCGTCGTGGTGAGACAGTTGATGTGGAAATTCGCCACGGGGTTCATTTAATTATTAAATTGGATCAGCTTGGTGAGGTTGATGAACAGGGACGCCGAACCTTGTATTTTGAAGTAAATGGACGCAAACAAGATATTATTGTTCGTGATTTGAGCGTGCATGATCCGGTAATGAGTAAACGCAAAGCCGAACCCACAAACGCAAATGAGATTGGTGCGACAATGAGTGGATCAGTCTTGAATGTAAGTGTGGCGGCTGGTGATAAAATTAGTAAGGGTACCAATTTATTGGTTACTGAGGCTATGAAAATGGAGACGACGATTCAAGCACCGTTTGACTGTGTTATCAAGCATGTCTATGTGGCTGCTGGAGACGTTGTCGATACCAATGACTTATTAATTGAGATTGCCCCACAAAAATTGTAGCTTAGGAGGCCATTTGATGGAATTCAAACTTCAACCACGAGAAAGCATTATCGTGAACTTAGGCAATATGCGCCAAGTAAAACAGTTAAAGAAATTTGGAATTGTATATTATGTATCAAAAAGCATGAAGTATGCCGTGTTATACACAGACAAGGATAAAGCTGAACAAGCGTGCACAGCGATTGGCAAGCTTTCCAGTGTAAAACAAGCGGAAATTTCACCACGGGCAGAATTAAGAACGAATTATGATGATGATGAAAGTACCGATTATAAAAGAACGAATGAAGATTAGGTGAGATAAATGCGAGTTGTATCTGGAGATTTTGGGGGGCGGCGGTTAAAGGCAGTCCCAGGAGTAAAAACCCGTCCGACTACGGATAAAGTTAAGGAATCCATTTTTAACATGATTGGTCCTTATTTTGATGGTGGGGCCTCTTTGGATCTTTTTGCGGGGAGTGGTGGTTTGAGTATTGAAGCCGTTTCTCGGGGAATTAATCAAGCGGTGTTAGTTGATAAGCAACGGCAGGCCATTCAAACAATTGAGCAAAGTGTGATGGTGACGAAGGCTGAAAATCAATTTAAAATTATCCGGCAAGATGCCAAAATTGCCCTAAATATCTTGGCAGATCAGGGAAAACGGTTTGACCTAGTATTTTTAGATCCGCCTTATAAGTTACAAAAAATCACGCAAAACATGGCGAAAATGGTGAATTTAAACTTGTTAAATGCCGGGGCCATTATTGTTTGTGAAACAGATCAATTTGCAAAATTGCCAGAGACACTTCCTAACTTTACCCTGTGGAAGCGTCAAGACTATGGCATTACGGAGATTAGTATTTATCAATTCGATGAAACAGGTGATTAAATGAGAATTGCAGTTTTTCCTGGGAGTTTTGATCCTCTAACAAATGGTCATCTTGACATCATCAAACGTGGCAGTTATCTGTTTGATGAACTAGTAGTAGCTGTGGGTGTTAATACGACGAAGACTGCTTTGTTCAGTACCGAAGAAAAAGTTCATTTGATTGAAGAAGCAGTTTCACCGTTAAAAAATGTGCGGGTGGTCACGACGCAAGGACTGACGGTTGATTTGTTTAAAAAATTAGGCGCCACGACGCTTATTCGGGGATTACGCGATGAAGCCGATTATCGTTATGAACGCCAAATTGCTGAAATGAATCATCAGCTAGATTCTCAAGTAGAAACGATTTTCTTGATGGCCCGGCCTCAAGATACGTATGTGGCTTCAAGTATCATTAAAGAGATTGCCAAAATGGGCGGCGATATTTCGCAGTTTGTGCCTAAAAATGTGAGTGAGCCATTAAAGGCTAAATTCAAGTAGGGATGATGTCATTTGCAGAAAATACGCAAATTTTTTAAAAAAGCTTGGCCTTTCCTAGTTGGAATCGTCGTTTTATTGATCCTTTTGTTTTTACCCTTGCCTTTCTATGTTGAAGGACCGGGAACGGCCGATCAATTAAGTCCTTATGTGCGAGTCAATCATCAAAAAGATACTAAAAAAGGCAGCTTTCGGATGACGACTGTTTCAATGGCACAAGGAACGCCAGCGCTCTATGTTTATGCGAAACTGATGCCTGATTATGAAGTAGACTCTGCTAGTGAAGTAACGGGAAATCAAGATAATGCGACATACAATAAAGTGCAGACGTTTTATATGAAGAGTGCGGTTAACCAGGCAATTTATGTGGCTTATAAAAAAGCAAATAAAGCGGTTAAAGTGCATTTTAAAGGGATTTATGTGCTTGAGGTTGAAAAAAATTCTCAGTTTAAAAAAGCGTTAAAAGTCGGTGACACGATCACAAAAGTAAATGGTCAACGTTTGATTAGCGCTGAAGATGCCATGAAGAAAATTAGTAGCCAAAAGGTTGGAAGCAAGTTAACAATCACTTACCAGCATAATGGAAAAACTAAGACAACTTCTGGAAAGTTGATTAGGCTATCAACTGGTAAACCGGGAATCGGGATTGGGCTGACTGATAATAACAAGGTCACAACAAAAATTCCCGTTTCTATTAACTCACATGGCGTTGAAGGTCCATCTGCTGGTCTAATGTTTACCCTGCAAATCTATAGTCAACTAACGCAAGAAAATTTGCGTAAGGGCCGCAACATTGCTGGTACCGGGACAATTGCTACAGATGGAATGGTTGGCGAAATTGGTGGCATTGATAAAAAGATTGTGGCTGCAAAAAAGGCCGGAGCAACGATTTTCTTTGCTCCTTATATCAAACCAACAAAACTGATTGAAAAATATGAGCCAGATCATCTGACCAATTATCAATTAGCGAAGAAAACTGCCAAAAGAGTGGCACCAAATTTAAAAGTGGTGCCGGTTCAGAATTTCTCAGATGCTGTTAAGTATTTGCAAACACATAACTAAATAAGGTTACTAAGAGATATTTTTAAAAATTATCAATAAAACGATAATGAATTAAAAAATATCTCTTTTTTTGTCGTATCTTTCTAAAGAGGAGGGATGGTTACCATGATTGAAGAAATTTGGGAAAATTATAAAAAATATATCATTATTGGTGCGGGCGTTTTCGTGATTGCAATCGGTGCATTTATTTTGTTGGGGAAAAGATCAGCACCAGCTAGTTCGAATGCAATGGCAGTTAGTGGCAGTCAAGGATCTGTTAGTGATCAGAGCATCTTTTCGAATGCTAGTAGCAGTTCAGAAACTGGAACAACAACGGCGGTGAGCAGCACAACTAGTAGTCCCTCTGGTAGTCAAGTGATATATGTGGATGTAAAGGGGGCAGTTAAGCATCCGGGAATTTTTAAAGTAAAAACATCGATGCGTGTGGATGATGCCATTAATCTGGCTGGGGGAATGGAGAGAACAGCGGATCGAAAACACATTAATTTAGCCCAACGATTGACCGATCAGCAGGTAATCTATGTGCCCATTCGTGGTGAAATTAAAGGTGCACCAACTGGCACGATTGATGCAGAAGTTGAGACAGAAAGTCCCAGTGATTCGACTAGTGGTGCTACAAATGGTGGAAGTAGTGCCGCTAGTGCATCAACTTCTGGGAGCGGCAATGAATCTGGCGGTGGCACAGTTAACTTGAACAGTGCCACTAAGGAACAGTTACAATCGTTAACGGGAATTGGTGAAAAGAAAGCAGAACAAATTATTCAGTATCGAGAAGCACACGGTAAATTTAAAGGTGTTGAAGAATTAAAAGAAGTGCAAGGCATTGGTGATAAAATATTTGAGACGTTAAAGTCGCAATTGAGTGTGTAGGGTATAATGGGGATTGTTTGATACTTTAGCTTAAAAAGGGAGAAAATCATTATGAGTGATAAAAGAATTCCATGGGATCAATATTTTATGACCCAGGCTGCTTTGTTGTCGTTAAGAAGTACCTGTAATCGGCTTTCTGTAGGGGCAACGATTGTGCGGGATAAACGTATCATTGCTGGAGGTTACAATGGTTCGGTTGCTGGTGATACGCATTGCATTGATGAAGGCTGCTATTTGGTTGATGGTCATTGTGTTCGAACCATCCATGCCGAAATGAATGCCATTTTGCAGTGTGCAAAATTTGGAGCAGCCACTGAAGGTGCCGAAATTTATGTCACTGATTTTCCTTGTCTACAGTGTACAAAAATGATTTTGCAAGCAGGAATTAAGAAAATCCATTATTTACGTAATTACCATAATGATCCCTATGCCATGAGCCTTTTAAAACGTATGCACATTGAAGTTCAACACGTTAAATTTACTGATGAAGAAATTGCCGCAATTTCAATGGAAAAGGTTCTAAATCAAGACTGATCAAGAACCATTTCCATGGATTTTTATTGCTGTTTTAGCAATCTTTCTCGATGCCATAATTACGATTCATCTATGGTTCTTTTTAATATTTCTAAGTTATTGGTTTTTCCGAATTTTTTGTTTACACAGCAAAAAAATCATGATTTATGCTAGTTTTGCGGGAATTGTCATGGGGCTATTATTTATTAATCATAGTCGAAATTTAACTAGACAAGCTTTGTCTGAACAAGCCGACTGGCAAGGAATCGTTGTCGTTCAGCCGGATGAAATCAAGTGTCAGGGTGATTATTTCCAATTTACTGGCGTTGACATGAATAAGCATCGTTTACAGGTTTCTGGATATTTAAAATCAAAAGAAGAAAAAAATCAACTTGAAAGAATTGATCGTCCTGTCCAATTGACCGTTCATGGGCAACTACAAACAATTGATCAGCCAGGAAATTTGAATCAATTTAATTACCGAAGCTACTGTTTTTCAAAAGGAATCACTAATTTATTAGGTAAAACGACCATTTTGAGCCGACAACGGGTGAAGAGCTCTAATCCATTAAATTGGCTAGTAAGTTGGTTGCATATTTGGCGTAATAATATGCGTAAGTACTGCCAACGGCTACCTAAATTAATGCAAACCTATGCGTTAAGTCTCTTAATTGGTTTTAAGGATGACGAGTTTTCAGAAGAAATGGAGGGAGTCACAACCCTCGGACTTCTGCACTTGTTTAGTTTATCAGGTCTCCATGTATTTTATTTTTGTTGGCTATTAAAAAGTTTTTTCTTACGTCTTCGGGTGACAAAAGAAACGACGAATCTCTTGCTGCTGATCCTGTTACCGGCATTTCTAATTATTGGTGGTGGATCAGGTAGTTTGTTTCGTTCAATTATGATGGCAGAATTGGGGATGCTTGGCACCAAGCTTGGCAGACAACGCATTCAGCTGAATGTATGGAGTGTGACGCTGTTAATTAATCTTATCTTTGATCCGTATGTAATCTTAAGTATGGGTGGACAGCTGAGTTATCTTTTATCGTTTTTACTTATTTTTATTGGCAATTATTCAGCTTTTAAACGAGCCTGGGGTTTAAACATTGTCAGTTTGCCCATTATTTTATTTCATACGTATCAATGGCATGTATTAACTTCATTTGCCAATTTTCTAATTATTCCAATCTTTTCAAATTTTGTCATGCCACTTGTAATTTTAAGTTCGGCAACGTACTGGATCATGCCCCAGTTGACTGATTTTCTTAATCCATTGTTAAAACTATTTCATTCTTTTGTTACCTTGCTAAGTCAGATACCTGGTCAAATAATTTTTGGAAAACTTTCTCTGGAGTTTACGGCCATTTTATTACTTGTTTCATTAGGATGGATTGCTTTTCCGCGGTTTAAAAAGTGTTTTGTTTTTGCTTTAGCGAGTTGCTATCTGGGAGGATTTATCTGGATTCATTTTCCCTTACATGGCGAGGTTACGTTTGTGGACGTTGGTCAAGGTGATAGTATTTTGATTCGAACGCCGTTTAATCGATCAGTTACGGTCATTGATACTGGCGGAAAGGTTGGGTTCTTAAAGCCAAATTGGGCACAACGATCACCAAAAAAACATATTCCACCAGTTTTGAATTATTTACATAGTTTGGGGATAGCCAAAGTTGATACGCTTTGTTTGTCTCACCAGGACGCTGATCATATCGGGGATGCTGGTGTGTTACTTTCAAAAATGAAAGTTAGGCAAGTGGTAATCCCAAACGGAATGGAAAATTCGCGCGGATTTCAATCAAAAGTTCAGGCATTTTTGAAAAACGCTAAGTTGTATCCAGTTTTAGCCGGACAAAAAATTAATGATTTACCCTTAGAAATTGTGCATCCATTTTTACCTGGGAAAGGTGAAAACCATGATTCTCTAACCTTATATGGAAAACTTGGTTCGGATACTTTTATTTTTAGTGGTGATTTAGATCAAGCTGGTGAAAAAGACATTATCGCTACTTATCCTAATTTACAGGCAACAATTGCTAAATTAGGGCATCACGGAAGTAAAACTGCCTCTGCAGAAGACTATTTGAAGCAAATTCATGTTAAAATTGGAGTTATCTCAGCGGGCAAAAATAATCATTATGGTCATCCTAATCCGGAGACTTTGACAACTTTGAAAAAATTGAACATTCAATCTTTGTCAACGATTGAAGCGGGAATGATCACTTATCGATTCACGACCCATGGGTTTACAAATTGGCGTTTTGTACGGAGGAATTATGAAAAAGATCCAATACAATGAACTTTTAAAAAGATTAGCGGCACACAAGATTGATCCGATCTATCTCATCCTTGGTAAGGAGAGTTATTTGGAACAGCAAATTCAAGAAGCCTTTCAGATGCTTGTCCCTGAAGAAGAGCGTGAGATGAATATTGGTAATTATGATATGGAAGTGACTCCGCTAGGGGCTGTTTTGAATGATGCCACATCTGCCCCTTTTTTTGGAGAACGACGGGTTATTTTTGTTAGAAATCCTTATTTTTTAACAGGAGAACGTCATAAAGGTGGACCAAATCATGATATCGATGGCTTACAAACTTATTTAGATCATCCAGTGGAAACTTCTGTTTTAGTTTTCCTTGCGAATTATGAAAAGCTGGATGGGCGAAAGAAAATTGTAAAAACGCTAAATAAGCAAGCTTTGACCACTCAAATTGGTAATTTAAATCAAGGTCAAGTTAGTCAGTTAATTACGACACGTCTGGCAGAAAAGCAATACACAATTTCTTCGGAAGCCATGAATCAATTGTTATTTCGAACGGATTCCGATTTGAGTACAATGATGAATGAGTTGCCTAAATTGATGTTATATAATGTAAAGGAACGTAAAATTACGGTCGAATCAGTTAATGCGCTAGTTTCGAAGAGCTTAGATCAAAATGTTTTCGATTTGAGTAATGCAGTTTTACAAAAGAATTCAAAACAAGCGATTGATATTTATCAGAGCTTAATTACGCAGCAAGAGCAGCCTTTACGAATTAATGCAGTTTTAGTTAGCCAATTTCGACTATTGTTACAGGTTAAAATTTTACAAAACCAGGGATCTTCACAAGGGGATATTGCTGGAACGTTGAAAGTTCATCCATATCGAGTTAAGTTGGCTATGCAAACTAGCCGTCGCTTTTCAATGAAGGACTTAACGATGGGGTACACGGGACTAGTGGATCTTGATTTGCAGTTAAAGTCTACTCAAAAAGATCCAGAATTACTTTTTGAACTGTTTTTACTTCAGTTTATTGATCAAAAAATCGCATAAAAAATAGGTATTATAAAAGCCCAGAGATATTTTATCTCTGGGCTTTTATAAATTTCATAAATTATTTAGCAAGTTGTTTTGTTAAACGTGATTTTGTACGTGCAGCTTTGTTAGTTTTGATTAAACCTTTTGTTTTGGCTTGGTCAATTTTGCTAATTGCTGACAGGTATAAATCTTGTTTATTATCAGAGCCATTTACAGCAGCTGCTTCAAACTTCTTAACAGCTGATCGTAAATTACTTACTTGGCCCTGGTTACGTAAAGCTGCTTTTTCGTTAGTCTTTACACGCTTCATTGCGGATTTAATAACTGGCATTTGATTCACCTCCACTAATCTGAAATTAATACTACAACAAGTGTTATTATACAGAAGACATCAATTTAATGCAATAACAAATCGTCAAGTAATATTACTTGATAGCTAAATCTGTGAATTTTTATTGGTGATTTTTGGTCCTGAATTAAGTTTGGACTTGTAATTTAGTCTTAAATTAGGTACGATATAAACTGTGCTTAAGCACAAACCCATACTTAGTTTTTCGAATCACCAACGATTACTCAGTTTCGGGCAATATATATAAAGGGGTGAAAAAAATGGCAATTTCAAAGGAAAAGAAAACTGAAATCATTAAGAAATATGCACGTAAAGACGGTGATACTGGTTCTACAGAGGTCCAGGTCGCAGTTTTAACAGCTGATATTAATGAAATTAACGAACATTTAAGTGTCCATAAAAAAGATTTTCATTCACAACGTGGTTTGATGAAGAAAATTGGTCATCGTCGTAACTTGTTAGCATACTTACGCGGTAAAGATATTCAACGATATCGTGACTTAATCCAATCATTAGGCTTACGTCGTTAATCACAAAGAGTGGGAGCTTCGGCTTTCACTTTTTTTGTACCCAAAATTTGGAATTGTTGATATGAAAATGAAGAAAATAGACTAAAATCATTTATTTACCTTATGTTTAAATACTTAGAACGCAACTCTCACTATAAAATGTGGTAAACTTAAACCAGTTTATACGTCGAGACAGAATGAATTTTAAAAAACACAATAATCGTGTGTTTCGTTAAGTAGATTGAATTTATAAGTTCAAACAAGTTATAAATAAGAGATTAAATTTATACTTTGTAACTGAAAATTCATCTAAAATGGCACTCTAGCGTTCTAACCAGACTATGAGATTTTACAAATTTCATAGTCCATTAATGCATCAGAGTATTTTGATAGATAAACAATTAATGAAAGTATTTAAAAAAATTTTGAGGTGGAATAATGAGTAATAGTATTAGAATAATCCCATTTAGTGGGGTTCGTGAGAATGGCAAGAATATGTATGCCGTTGAAGTAAATGATTCCATTTACATTCTAGATTGTGGATTAAAGTACCCAGAAAATGAGCTTTTAGGAATTGATGTTGTCATTCCTGATTTTTCTTATTTAGAAAAACATAGTGATAAAATTGTGGGTGTTTTTCTTACCCATGGGCATGCAGACGCAATTGGCGCCTTGCCTTACTTTTTAGATAAGTTCCCAGTTCCTGTATTTGGTTCAGAAATGACAATTGCACTGGCCAAATTAAACGTTGAAAAAGATCCTAAATTGAAGCAGTTTAGTGATTTTCACATTGTAAATGAAAAAATGGAAATCGATTTTGGCGATGTAACAGTTGGGTTCTTCAAGACGACCCATTCTATTCCTGAATCATTAGGAATTGTATTGAAGACTGAAGAAGGCCAGATCGTTTATACTGGTGACTTTAAGTTTGACCAGACAGCTGCTCCAGAATACGCAACTGATTTTGGACGTTTGGGTCAAATTGGTGCAGATGGCGTTTTAGCATTATTGAGTGAATCGGCTAATGATGAAAATCCCAAACCTTCAACTAATGAACGTGATATTGCTAATTATATTTTAGAAGCTTTCAAATATCATAAAGGGCGGATCATTGTCGCTTCTGTGGCTTCTAATATTTTACGAATTCAACAAGTTCTGGATGCTGCGGCTCAATCAGATCGAAAAGTTGTGTTAACCGGTCATGATTTAGAAAAAATTGTAAATACGGCACTCAGATTAAAAAAATTACATTTACCTACTGAAGATATTATTGTACCGTTCAACAAATTAGATAGTTTGGATAAAGAGCGGACCGTTGTTTTGGAGACTGGAAAAATGGGAGAACCAATTAAGGCTCTTCAAAAGATGTCCAACGATCCCGGTAAAGGGGTTCAAATTGGACATGGCGATTTAGTATTCATTGCAACCACGCCATCGCATGCTATGGAAACTACTGTAGCTAAAACGAAGAATATGATTTACCGTGCTGGTGGAGAAGTAAAGGCGATTTCAGATGATCTGAATGCATCTGGTCACGCTAGCAAAAATGATTTACAATTGATGATCAATCTTTTAAAGCCTAAGTACTTAATTCCAGTTCAAGGAGAGTACCGCCTTTTGAAGACCCATGTTCAATTAGCACAAGAAGCAGGGATGGATAAAGATCACATTTTCTTAACCCAAAAGGGCGATGTTTTAGAGTATAAAAATAATGAAATGCACTTGGGTGAAGGAATTGAAGTTGGCGACACCATGATTGATGGAATCGGTGTTGGTGATATCGGTAATATTGTCTTACGGGACCGTAAAACTCTTTCCGATGATGGGATCTTTATTGCAGTTGTAACTATTGATCGAAAGAAGAAAATAATTATTGGCGAGCCCAAAGTAACATCACGTGGCTTTGTTTATGTGAATAATGACCATGATTTATTGAAAGAAAGCAGCAGCATTGTTACGGAAGTCGTCCAGGATAACCTTGATAACAAGGAATTTGATTGGGGTCATTTGAAGCAGGATATTCGTGAGAAGATTAGTCGTTACTTGTTTGAACAAACTAAACGTCATCCTGTTATTCTTCCAGTGATCATGGAAGTTAATCAGCACCATCATAAAGTAGTGAAGAAAGCACCTGAAAAAAAAGCTTAAGAGATCAACTAAACTGGTAATGCCGGACATATGGCATTACCAGTTTCTTGGTTATCGGACGTTTAGGGAGATGAAAAAATGGCTGAATCTGATCAGATGAAAAAAATTAAACAGGCAGTTGCAGAAGAGCACTGGCAAACGGTTCTTAATTTAATTGAGCCTAATGTAGAGAAAATTCAAATTGATGCACAGTTAAATTATTTTTTTGTTCTCAGTTTATTTCGGACAAAACATTACGTGGAAGGCTTAAAATATGCCAATGATGCGGCAGATTTTTATTTGCAAAATGCCCAGAAAAGAAAATTATATTTTTCTTTAATGCTGGCGTGTCAAGATTTTTTAGATGCTCATCGTTTTTTGGAAGTTTTGCGGAAGCATCATTTTAACGATTTGGATCAATTTGAAGCTGATTTAATGAAAAAAGAAAACGAAACTCGTGAACAAAGCCAAACTTTGAATCAAAGACTAAAAAAGTTTTATCACCTAGGGGATTTATCAATTGCAGAGGCCAATAAAGAACTGGAAGTGGCTAAACAATTGCCTGCAGCAGAATATTTTCAAGCAGCTCAATTTATTTTTGTGGATCCATTTGTGCATCCGCTAATCCGTGCGACAGTTTTGGAAAATGTTGTGTTGATGGGTCAACAGAAGACGGTCAGTTATTATTGGCTAGATAATCAGAACCATGACGTTAACTTAAGTAATCTAAAAGGAATTCTTGATAATTCTGTTAATCAAGATTTAACGAATGCGTTGCAAAATAAGTTAGCTGATCAAGATCCGATTATGCTATCAGGACTCTTAAAAGAAAAGGACTTGTATTTAAGTTATGTTTACCCGTTTGCAAAACAGATTTTTTTGAAACCTTTGGATTGGGTGAATTACTGGCTGGATGAGTATTACGGCCGTGCACACCAAGTTACAAAGGCAACGCAATCTATAGAAAAATGGCAAACAAAATTTCATAATTTTACACAACAACTTATAGAAGATTCCGAGATAAATAAGTAAAAAGATATAAATAATTAAACTTTTTTGGCCAAATCGGTTTACAAACATCGATGTTCTTTATATAATGTTTAAGGATTCTCGTAGGTGAGACTTGGCCTTTTCATGAGGATGTAGTATAATAGTTTTTAAAGAATCCAGCCACGCCAAGGGCTGAGTAATTCTTACGAAAAATACAGGAGGTTCGTATTAATGGCAAAAGAACATTACGAAAGAACAAAACCCCATGTAAATATTGGTACAATTGGCCATATTGATCATGGAAAAACTACTTTAACAGCAGCAATTACAAAGGTTTTAGCTGCAAAAGGTTTAGCTAAGGCTGAAGATTATGCTGATATTGATGCAGCTCCAGAGGAACGTGAACGTGGTATCACAATCAACACTGCCCACGTTGAATACGAGACTGAAAAACGTCATTACGCACATATTGATGCCCCAGGACATGCTGATTACATCAAGAACATGATCACTGGTGCTGCACAAATGGATGGTGCTATCTTAGTTGTTGCTGCAACTGATGGCCCTATGCCACAAACTCGTGAACATATTTTACTTGCTCACCAAGTTGGTGTTGACTATATCGTTGTCTTCTTAAACAAGACTGATTTAGTTGATGATGACGAATTAATTGACTTAGTTGAAATGGAAGTCCGTGAACTATTATCAGAATATGATTATCCTGGTGATGATGTTCCTGTCATCCGTGGTTCAGCTTTGAAGGCTCTCCAAGGCGATCCAGAACAAGAAAAGGTTATCCTTCACTTAATGGATGTTGTTGATGAATATATCCCAACACCAAAACGTGATAACGACAAGCCTTTCTTAATGCCTGTTGAAGATGTCTTCACAATTACTGGTCGTGGAACTGTTGCTTCTGGTCGTATTGACCGTGGCGAAATCAAGGTTGGCGATGAAGTTGAAATCGTTGGTTTGAATGATCAACCATTGAAGTCAACTGTTACTGGTCTTGAAATGTTCCGTAAGACACTTGATTTAGGTGAGGCCGGCGATAACGTTGGTGTCTTACTTCGTGGTGTTAACCGTGATCAAGTTGTCCGTGGACAAGTTGTTGCTGCACCTGGTTCAATCCAGACGTACAAGAAGTTCAAGTCTGAGGTCTATATCTTAACAAAAGAAGAAGGTGGCCGTCATACGCCATTCTTCTCAAACTATCGTCCTCAATTCTACTTCCATACAACTGATGTTACAGGTGTAATTGAATTACCTGAAAACGTTGAAATGGTAATGCCTGGCGATAACGTTACATTTACTGTAGAACTTATCGAACCAGTTGCTATTGAAAAAGGTACTAAGTTCACTGTTCGTGAAGGTGGACATACTGTTGGTGCTGGTGTCGTTTCACAAATTGATGACTAATTAATTTTAAAAACAACACAGAAAAAAGATTTGGAATTCGTTCCGAGTCTTTTTTTGTATCCAAAATTTGGTTAAACTGGCGTTTTATTGCGTTTTTAGCAGCGATATTGGTAACAATCATTTACAATTAACAGCGTATACGGTAAACTAGTACACGTATGCAATAGTAATTGTAAAACTACTTTTTAATTGTCGGAGGGAAAATAATGACTGCAAAATGGGAAAAAAAGGGTGCTAATGATGGCAAATTAACTTTCGAAATTAGTACTGATAAAATTCATGAAGGCTTAGATAAAGCTTTCCAAAAAACACGAAAAAAATTAAGTGTACCTGGATTCCGTAAAGGACGTGTCCCACGCCAGATTTTTAATCAAATGTATGGTGAAGAAGCATTATATGAGGACGCTTTAAATATCGTTTTACCAGATGCTTATGAAGCTGCAATTGCAGAAGCAAAGATTGAACCAGTAGATCAACCAAAAATCGATGTTGATAGCATGGAAAAAGGCAAACCATGGGTCTTAAAGGCTGTTGTGACCGTTAAACCTGATGTTAAGCTTGGTGACTACAAAGGTTTAACCGTTGCAAAACAAGGTCATCGGGTAACTTCAAAAGAAGTTGACGCTGATATTGAAAAGAAACGTGAACAACAAGCTGAACTTGTTTTAAAAGAAGACAAGCCTGCTGAAAAGGGTGATACTGTTACCATCGATTTTGAAGGTTCCGTTGATGGCAAACCATTTGATGGTGGCAAAGCAGATAACTATGACTTGGAGCTTGGTTCAAATTCATTTATTCCTGGCTTTGAAGAACAATTAGTTGGTCATAAATCTGACGAAAAAGTGGACGTTAAAGTAACCTTCCCAGATGATTATAATGCCAAAGATCTTCAGGGTAAGGCAGCTGATTTTGCTGTTACTATCCACGAAATCAAGACTAAAGAGCTTCCTGATTTAGATGATGAATTTGCTAAAGATGTTGACGAAGAAGTTGATTCTTTGGAAGAATTAAAAGCAAAGACCCATGATGAATTAAAAGCTAAAAATGATGAAGCAGCTAGTCAAGCTAAAGAAGACGAAGCTATTCAAAAAGCCGTTGATAATGCAGAGATTAAAGAAGTCCCTCAATCAATGATGGATGAAGATGTGCAACGTCAACTTGATCAATATCTTGCAAATATGCAACAACAAGGAATTGACCCTAAGACTTACTATAAGATTACAGGTACATCTGAAGACGATCTTAAGAAACAATTAGCAGATGGTGCTGAAAACCGAGTTAAAACGAACTTAGTTTTGGAAGCCATTGTTGATGCTGAAAAGATTGTTCCAACTGAAGATGAAGTTGCTGCAGAAGTTAAAGATTTAGCTTCTCAATATGGTATGGAAGAGAGTGCAATTAAAAAGGCACTTTCTGAAGACATGTTGAAGCATGATATCGCAGTTAAGAAGGCTGTTTCTGTTATTACTGATTCTGCTGTAGAAGAAAGCAAAGCTAAGGCTGCAAAAAAAGCAGACAAAGCTAGCGATGCTGAAACTAAATAAAGCAAATTAAGTTTGACTAAAGAAAGAATCCATTCGTTTTATTTGATGGATTCTTTTTTAAACCGAGTTGTTAGCTTAATATGGTGGATTTTGGTATGATAAACGTATAAATAATAGAGAGGTGAGTTGGTTGTTAGATAATACCGATACCACAGGAACGATCACATGTTCATTTTGTGGAAAGACTCAAGATCAGGTAAAGAAAATTGTCGCCGGTCCTGGTGTCTACATCTGTAATGAATGTATCGATTTATGTAAGGAAATTATTGATGAAGAAGTTTCTAGAGAGAGAGCTGAAGAGTTTTCCGATGTGCCAACTCCAGCAGAAATTGTCTCTAAACTTGATGACTATGTCATTGGTCAGACAGAGGCTAAACGAACTTTGTCGGTAGCTGTGTATAACCACTACAAACGAATTAACCAGATGGAAAATGCTGACGAAGGAGATGCTGAATTACAAAAAAGTAATATTAGCATCATTGGACCAACTGGATCTGGAAAAACATTTTTGGCCCAAACCTTAGCACGGATTCTAAACGTGCCCTTTGCCATTGCAGATGCAACGACTTTGACTGAGGCCGGCTATGTTGGTGAAGATGTTGAAAATATTCTTTTAAAACTTTTGCAAAATGCTGACTATGATGTTGAAAAAGCTGAAAAGGGCATTATCTACATCGATGAAATCGATAAGATTGCTAAAAAGAGTGAGAATGTTTCAATTACGCGTGATGTTTCTGGAGAAGGAGTCCAGCAGGCTCTTTTGAAAATTCTAGAAGGCACAATTGCAAATGTACCACCGCAAGGCGGACGGAAGCATCCACAACAAGAGTTTATTCAAATCGATACAACTAACATTTTGTTTATTGTTGGTGGTGCGTTTGATGGGATTGAAGACATTGTCAAAAGTCGCTTAGGTGATAAGGTAATTGGGTTCGGAACTGATTCTACAAAAACAGTTGATAAATCTAAGAGTTTGATGCAACAAGTTATTCCCGAAGATTTATTACGCTTTGGTCTAATCCCCGAGTTCATTGGTCGATTACCAATTTTGACGGCCCTTGAGAAACTTACAACTGATGACTTAGTTCGAATTTTGACTGAGCCCAAAAATGCATTAGTTAAGCAGTATCAGACATTATTATCATTAGATGATGTCAAATTACACTTTACACCGCAAGCTTTACGAGCAATTGCTGAAGAGGCCATTACTCGTAACACAGGTGCACGTGGGTTACGTTCCATTATTGAAGAAGTTATGCGTGATATTATGTTTGACATTCCATCTCGTGATGATGTCGAACAAGTTACAGTAACTAAACGAACAGTGGTTGATCATGTGGAACCAGAATTAATTTTAAAAGATAAAAAAGCTTCTTAAACTAGGTTCGAATTTAAAAGATGGTTTCTAGAAAATAGAAACCATCTTTTTTTTAACTTTTGTGTGTTAAAATTAAATCAGATTAAAAAGGTGGTTCAAGAAATGGAAGTTCATAATGTGGAGCTTGTCATGAGCGCGGTAGCTCCAGCGCAATATCCTACAACTGGTTATCCTGAAATAGCTTTAGTGGGACGCTCAAACGTAGGAAAGTCTTCCCTGACAAATGTTTTAATTAATCGAAAAAGCTATGCGCGGACTTCATCACAGCCCGGCAAGACGCAAACTTTGAACTTTTATAATGTTGAAGATCAATTATATTTTGTCGATGTCCCTGGTTATGGGTACGCGAAAGTTTCTCGTTCCGAACGAGAAAAATGGGGAACGATGATTGAAACATATCTAACCAGCCGTCCTCAATTAAAAGGGGTTATTTCACTGGTAGATGCTCGTCATGCGCCTAGCGAAGACGATGTGATGATGTATAATTGGTTGCATTATTACAGAATTCCCATATTAGTGGTTGCAACTAAGAGTGATAAAGTTGTGCGTGGTAAATGGAATAAGAGCGAGAGCTTAATCAGAAAAACGCTTCAAATTAGTGATCCTGATGAGTTTCAATTATTCTCAGCTCAAACTAAGATGGGTAAGGATGAGGTTTGGAATTGGATTGAGAAACGGATTGGGGAGGACTAGAACATGGAATTTAATGATTATCAAAAAAAAGCTAATCGGACCTTGTTTGGAAATGAGCAAGTTTTAACAAATTGCGCATTGGGATTGGCAAGTGAAAGTGGTCAGGTTGTAGATCTTGTTAAGAACTACACTTTTCACGGTAAGGATCTTAACCACGAGGAATTAACCAAAGAGATGGGCGATGTGTTGTGGTATTTATCACAAATTGCCGAGTGGGCAGATATTCCCTTTGAGCAAATCGCACAGGAAAATATTGAGACTTTAAATCAACGCTATCCTGCAAGTAACGAATAAAAAATGAGTGAAACGGCTAAGACGTCGTTTCACTCATTTTTTTGATGATTTTTGTTTTTCATTGTTATTGCTGCGTTTTAAAAATTTGTTCTTTTTGTCAGCTGTTTTTTTATCCTCTACTGGGGCGACAAACTTATCTAACATTTTTTCTAAATTAATTTCTTGTTTTACTTTTAAACCCATTAATCATTACTCCTTCAATTTTAGTGCCGATTTCTAATAATTACATTCTTCATGAGGCTATCATACCAGATTTTATATTATCTGTCAGTTATTTTGAAACATCATAGAAACTAAGAAATGATGATCGCAATTTTTAAAAATGTAAATGTAAACATTTTGAAAACGTTTTAATATACACTAATAGATGAATATATGTGGTAAAGATGAATAAAAACAATTAATTTGTAAATAAGCTTGCATAAAAAATCAAAAGCGTTTATACTTCATATATTCTATTGAATGTAGGGAGTTGCAGTTATGAAGAAAAAATTTATTGAGATTATCGCAATTATTGGATTGCTAGTTACAATGATTCCGTTTGGCAATGTTCATGCAGCCGGTGCTAATACCAGTTCAAATGATCAATCACTTGCCAAGATTCAGAAAAAG
Organism: Pediococcus damnosus; assembly: GCF_001611155.1. Classification (NCBI taxonomy): domain Bacteria; kingdom Bacillati; phylum Bacillota; class Bacilli; order Lactobacillales; family Lactobacillaceae; genus Pediococcus; species Pediococcus damnosus. The sequence continues at coordinate 92,410 of NZ_CP012294.1, read as the reverse complement.
GGTGTTTTAGTAATGGGGACTAGTCCTGATTACGCGCCATACGAATTCCAAACCACTAAGAATGGTAAAAGTGTTGATGTTGGGATGGATATTAGTATCGCTAAACAAATTGCCAAAGATTTAGGCGTCAAACTTGAGATCAAAAATATGGATTTTGATTCTTTACTTGTTGCTTTACAGACGGGAAAAGTTGATATGGTTATGGCTGGGATGAATCCCACACCAGCTCGTCGTAAAAGTGTAACTTTTTCTAATATCTACTATCAAGGTGGACAAGATATTGTTATTAATAAGAAAGATAACAAAATTTACAAAAACAAAGATTCATTTGTTAATAAAACGGTTGGTGCTCAAACCGGAACAATGCAATATAATATGGCAAAAAAACAGATTCCAAATGTGAAGGTTAAAGGTTTTGATAAGGGTGCGGATTTAATTCTTGCGTTACAAACCAATAAGATTGATGGAATTGTTATGGAAAAACCAAGTGCTGAAGCTTATGTAAAAAACAACTCACAGCTTAGTTTGATTAATGGTAATTTTAATTTAAGTAAAGATGAAAGTAGCTCTGCGATTGCATTTCAAAAAGGTTCAAACACCCTTGCAGCAGCAGTAAACAAGAGTCTTGCTAAAATTAAAAAGAAGGATCTAATTAATAAAGAGTATTTAAAAGATGCTGGTAGTCACATGAAAACAAATACAGTTGATACTTCAATGTGGCATTATTGGAAATATTTTGCCAAAGGAATTGGTTATACTTTGCTAATTTCGGCTTTCTCAGTATTCTTTGGTTTCATTTTAGGAACAATTCTTGCATTTATGCGATTGAGTCGTAACAAATTATTTAAGGCAGTTTCTACAGCTTATATCGAATTTATTCGGGGAACGCCTTTAATGGTCCAGATCATGTTTGTCTACTTTGGAATTGGCCTAGTTGTGAATATACCGGCTCTAACTTCCGGAATTATTGCGGTTTCGTTAAATAGTGGTGCTTATGTGGCCGAGGTTATTCGAGGAGGGATTAATTCAATTGATAAGGGCCAGACGGAAGCAGCGCGAAGTCTGGGACTTTCAAAGAACTATACGATGCGTTATGTGGTTTTGCCGCAAGCAATTAAAAATATTTGGCCCGCACTGGGTAATGAATTTATTTCCTTAATTAAGGAAAGTTCAATCGTTTCAATCATTGGTGTGACAGATCTGATTTATCAATTGAAAATTGTTCAGTCCGATACCTATCGTGGTGTAGCGCCGATCGTTGTTGCGATGTTACTCTATTTTGTCGTTACCTTTAGTCTTTCAAAAGTTCTATCTTACTTTGAGGGGAGAATGAAACATGCCAACTAACATTTTAGATATTAAAAATTTAAAGAAAAAGTATCATGATACTGAAGTCTTGAAGGATATTTCTGAAACCGTTGAAAAAGGCCAAGTTATTTGTGTAATTGGTCCATCAGGGGCCGGAAAAAGTACTTTCCTTCGTTGTTTAACCTTGTTGGAACAGCCCACTGATGGTCACATTTTGTTTGAGGGTACTGATTTAACTACTTTAAATGAAAAACAACTTGACGAGTTACGCGAAAAAATGGGAATGGTTTTTCAAAGTTTTAATCTATTCCCAAATATGACGGTTTTAGATAACCTTAAATTGGCACCTATGAAAGTTAAAAAATTAACTGATGAGCAAGCGACCAAAAAGGCGAAAGAACTCTTGCTACAGGTCGGATTGGCCGATAAGGGGTCTGAATACCCTAGCAGCTTATCAGGTGGTCAGCAGCAACGTGTGGCCATTGCACGGGCCTTAGCGATGGAACCTGAAGTTATGTTGTTTGATGAACCTACTTCAGCGCTAGATCCAGAAATGGTTGGGGATGTTTTGAAGGTTATGAAAGACTTGGCTAAAGCCGGAATGACGATGGTCGTTGTGACTCACGAAATGGGATTTGCGCGTTCCGTCGCTGATCAGGTTTGGTTTATGGACGGCGGGTATATTCAAGAAAAGGGTACTCCTGGAGATTTCTTTGACCATCCCAAAACACAGCGGGCTCAAGTTTTTCTTTCTAAGATTCTGATGCAATAACTTAATAAATTTGGAAAGCATGCGTGAAATCTAAAATTTGACGGATGTTTTTTTGATATCTTAATATACAGATAGATGAGCGAATGTACGTTTGCTTTTTGGTTGCGACTAATATTGAAAGGCGGTATAATGTTACAAGCTGTTTACACTAGGAGGTGAAGCCAGTTGGCGTCGGAACACATTGAACATAAGTTAGCTTTATTACCGGATTTGCCCGGTTGTTATCAAATGAAAAACATCAATAGCCAAATTATTTATGTCGGGAAGGCTAAAAATTTAAAAAATCGGGTGCGTTCGTATTTTAAGAGTTCCCATGATGGAAAGACTGCGCGACTGGTTTCAGAAATTGCTGATTTTGATTACATTGTGACTTCTAGTGATAAGGAAGCTTTTCTGCTTGAAATTACTTTAATTCAAAAGTATCAACCTTATTTTAATATCAAGTTAAAACGAGGAACGGGTTACCCATATATAAAAATTACCAATGAGCGCGATCCTCAAATGATCATTTCTGGGGATTTAAAAAAGGACGGGGCCTATTATTTTGGTCCGTATCCGAATGTCTATGCAGCTGAAGAAACTTTGCATTTTTTGCAAAAGGTTTATCCATTACGGCGGTGTACAGGATTTCAACATCGGCCATGTTTGTACTATCATATGGGCCAGTGTCTCGGGGCCTGCTTTAAAACGGTGCCAAAAGAGGCCTATGATAAGCAGATTACGCGAATTAAATCATTTCTAAATGGTAACGTAAAAACGGTTAAGAAACAGCTAGTTACAAAAATGGATGATGCGGCTAAAAACTTGGAGTTTGAACGAGCGGCTGATATCCGTGATCAAATTCACTATATCGAAGTCACGGTTGAAAAACAGAAAATTATTTCTAACGATAATACACCGCGAGACTTATTTAACTTTTATATTGATAAAGGGTGGTTGTCAATCCAGGTATTTTTCATCCGGCAAGCACGATTAATGAAACGAGAAAAACGACTTTTTCCCGTTGTAAGTACAGCAACAGAAGAATTAACTTCATTTATTTTACAATTTTATAATCAAAAAAATAATTTATTACCGAATGAAATTCTGGTACCAAAGGGTCTGGATAATCAAGTGCTGAGTGATATCCTGCAGATTCCGGTTCGCACGCCACAACGAGGACAAAAGCGTGATTTGATGAACCTTGCGAAAGAAAACGCACAAATTACATTGGAAGAGAAGTTTCGGTTGCTGGAATTGGACGATTCTAAAACTGTGGGCGCCATGAAAGAAATTACAGACGCCTTAGGAATTCCTGCTGGCCACCGAATTGAAGCATTTGATCATTCTCATATTCAGGGAACAGACTTGGTCTCGGCAATGGTGGTCTTTACGGATGGTAAGCCAGATAAGAAAATGTATCGTAAGTATAAGCTGGTTACAGTGGATCATGCTGATGAAGCAGCTAGTACACGGGAAGTCATTCGCCGCAGATATACGAGGTTATTAAAAGAGCATAAGCCAATGCCAGATCTGATTTTAATGGATGGTGGCGAAATTCAATTAAATGCTGTAAAAGATGTTTTGGTAAACGAATTAAACTTGCAAATCCCAGTGGCTGGGATGGTGAAAAACGATAAGCATAAGACGGCTGATCTATTATTTGGGCCAGATGATCGCCACGTAGCTTTGGATCCAAAAAGTCAGGGATTTTACTTGGTTCAACGTATTCAAGATGAAGTTCACCGATTTGCAATTACTTTCCATCGACAAGTGCATACAAAGCACTCCTTGAGCTCACGATTAGATGATATTGCTGGGGTTGGGCCCAAGACCAGAAATAAGTTATTGCGCAAATTTGGATCCATGAAGCATATTTCAGAGGCGCCAATTGCAGATCTGCAAAAATTGGGAATCTCTGAAAATGTGGCAAAAACAATTAAAATTTCTTTAAATGGCATGCTGAAAACCAAATAACCATTAAGTACTGATACAAGTTTGAATTCTGAAAAAAGCAAATTTAATAAATGGTATAAATTAAGGCGATTCTCTGCTAAAATGAGAGTATTAGTCACAACAAGTCAAGTTGAAATAGCATTGGAGAAAAATATGTTTGTTGATCAAGTTAAAATTAATATAAAGGCCGGTAATGGCGGCAACGGCATCGTGGCTTTTCGACGCGAAAAGTTTGTTCCTAATGGTGGTCCAGCCGGTGGTGATGGCGGCCGTGGTGGCGATGTCGTTTTGAAAGTGGACTCTGGGATGAGAACGCTAATGGATTTTCGTTATCAACGTAAGTTTAAAGCGCCATCTGGTAGTAATGGCATGAATAAACAAATGACTGGGCGGAGTGCTCAAGATTTTGTGATTAATGTCCCTGGTGGAACAATTGTGAAAGACACAGAAACTGGCGAGGTTATTGGTGATTTAGTGGATAACGATGAGACCCTGGTGGTTGCCAAAGGTGGCCGTGGCGGTCGGGGCAATATTCACTTTGCTAGTCCCAAAAATCCTGCTCCAGAGATTGCCGAAAATGGTGAACCGGGACGAGAGCGAAGTATTCAGTTAGAACTTCGCCTATTAGCTGATGTTGGATTACTTGGTTTCCCATCCGTAGGAAAATCTACTTTATTATCAGTTGTTACAAGTGCTAAGCCTAAAATTGCTGAATATCATTTCACAACGTTGGTTCCTAACTTGGGGATGGTACGTTTGGATGATGGGCGGGATTTTGTAATTGCAGATATTCCTGGATTAATCGAAGGCGCTTCACAAGGGGTTGGACTAGGATTTGAATTTCTCCGTCATGTGGAACGGACAAAAGTTTTATTACATCTTGTTGATATGAGTGTTGTCGAAGAAGTTGACCCGTTTGATAGTTATCAAAAGATTAATCAAGAGTTAGGCAAATATGATCCAGACTTAATTAAACGACGTCAGATCATTGTGCCAACCAAGATGGATATGCCAAATTCAGAAGATAATTTAAAAGAGTTTGAAAAGAAAATTCAAGAATCAACCAAAAATACTGAAACGCCGGATATCTTTCCAATCTCAGCTGTTACCCATAAAGGATTAGAACCTTTAATGCAACATACAGCAGATGTGCTTGAAAATACACCTGATCCAATTCCGGCACCAGTTGTTTCGGATGATTCAGTCACCTATGCCTATGAACCAAAACAACCATTTTCAATTACTCAAGATGAAGATGGTGTTTGGGTATTGACGGGCGAAAAGCTCGAAAGATTATTTAAGATGACTAATACAGAACATGATGACAGTATGATTCGATTTGCTCGTCAAATGCGCGGGATGGGTGTGGATGATGCTTTGCGTAAGGCAGGCATTAAGAACGGAGATTCAGTTCGAATCTTAGATTTTACATTTGAATTCGTTGACTAAACGGTTATAGAGGGATGCATATGGATTTAGAAAAAACAACTTCTGTGGGGAAATCCAGTAAGCAAGGAAGTAAAAACGAAAATACTTCGGGAAAAACACATACAAAACGGCTGAAACATAGCCGATACATATCTGGGTTCGATGGACTTAGAACGCTAGCGTTGTTGGGCGTTATTTTGTATCATCTTCTTCCTTATGACTTAAAAGGTGGTTATTTGGGAGTTCCCATTTTCTTTGCAATTTCGGGATATTTAATTACTGACTTGTTTGTTCAAGAATGGGATCAAAATGGATCGATCAAAATATGGTCCTTTTATGGGCGCCGTTTGAAAAGGCTTTATCCAACTTTGGTGGTTGTGTTGCTAGCAAGTACAGCTTACATGACGTTATTTGCTCAAAATCTTCTTACCCACATCAAAAGTGTTTTATGGACAAACCTTTTATTTGTTTATAATTGGTGGCAAATAGGTAACGGTCAGTCCTATTTTGATCGCTATAATGGCGAATCACCTTTTACCCATCTATGGTATTTATCTGTGCTTGGCCAGTATTACTTTATCTGGCCAGTTGTGATGATTGCGCTGTTGTTTACCTTTAAAAATCGTAGTCATATTTTGGGTGTCTTAAGTGGTTTAGCGATTGTGTCTGCTTTGTTGATGCTAATTCTTTATGATCCAAGTAATACGAACCGGGTTTATTACGGTTCGGACACGCGGATGACTCCGTATTTGTTGGGTGCCGCACTAGCATTCTTCTGGCCTTCGACGCATCTTAATCCTCATTTAAAGAAAAATGCGCGATGGTTCCTAAATATATTGGGACTAATCTCGCTAATCTTTATTGTTTGGATGGCGTTTGATCTGAGTGGAACTGGTAGTTTTGCTTATCGTGGAGGAATGCTGATTTTCTCCATCTTTTCGGTAATCTTGATTGCTGTGATCGCACATCCTGGAGCAAGCTTTAACAAGTGGTTTAGCAATCCGGTTTTCGCGTGGATTGGAAAACGGAGTTATGGGATTTATTTGTATCAGTTTCCTGTGATGATCTTTTATGAAAGGGCAGTTGTAAATATTGCCGCTCATCCATTATGGAATGCGTTGGTAGAAGCAGCTATTATTGTGGTAATCAGTGATCTTTCGTATCGCTTTATTGAAACCCCGTTAACTCACTTTAATTACGCGCACCCAATTCAAGCTCTCAATACTTTATTCAGACAGCATAAAAAGGGACGTTACTGGATTATTCCAATTGTTGTTGTCCTAGTAATCGCATTAGTTGGTATTGTTAATGGTTCAAATAATAATGGCAATCACCATAGTGCTCTGCAAATTAATATTACACAAAATAAGAAGAAATCTGAAAAACAAAATGATAAAGCTTTAAAGGCGCAAAAAGAAGCCGCAGCAAAGAAGAAACAGCATGCTGAAGAAGTTGCAAAAATAAAAAAAGAAAAAGCAATTAAATTAACTTCTAAAGAAAAAACAATTAAAACGAAGTATGATCTGCAACCTTCAGAAGTAAAAATTGCCCAAAAGATGTCAGTTACTGGAGTTGGTGATTCGATTATGGCAGATACCTCAGATGATTTGCAGGAAGTCTTTCCAACTGCTTACATTTCAGCTAAGGTAGGACGTCAAGTTTGGCAAGCAGCGAGTTTGTTACGAGAAATGGACTCACAAGGTAATTTGAGTAGTAATGTTTTGCTTAATTTAGGGACTAACGGTCCATTTACTAGTGAACAGTTAAAATCCATTGTTTCAATCATTGGGACTAAAAGACAGATATTCTGGGTAAATGTACATGTGCCTACCCAAAATTGGCAATCTCAAGTTAATAAAGAAATAGCAGATGCGGCCCAAAAATATAAGAATGTGCATGTCGTTGATTGGTATGGGGTTAGTCAGAAAAATTCTGATTGGTTCTATCAAGATCATGTCCATCCTAATATTGAAGGTAGCAAGGCGTATACTGCTTTGATTACTAAAGCAATTGTGAAGTATGGCAGTACAGATTAAATAAAAAGTCCAATTTACAAACTATCTCGGAAGAGAAGCAAGTAAATTGGACTTTTTGTTTATTTAAAAAGTGATTTTTGAATCTAAAGAATCTTTTGAAAGGGTCTTGCCAGATAAACTATAAGCACTTGAAAATTGAATTGTACAACTATTAAGTGTGTGGACGAGAGATGCTGGGACCAAAACGACAACGTTGGTATTTAATTTCTTACCAGCCGCAAGTTTCTTACCAGCGACACTATCAACCATATTGCTAATTGGCGTTCCGGCATAATCATTTGAAAGCTTTATGTAGTTTAAGCCACCAATGATGACCATCTGGTTACTTTCGTTTTGGACAGTGTACTTTAATTGCAACGTGTAATAGGTGCTACTAATATCGGTGTTATTAAAAGCATCAGCTACCACTTTTTTTGCCTTAGCCGTTTTGGCTTCATTTTTTAATAACCGTGTTTGACTAATTTGATATCGCAATGGCCTGTTAATAATAACTTGGTCCGTTTTCTTATATTTATCTAAAGTTAATTTAGTTCCAAAATTATCATAAGAAAATTGTTTCTTGTTAGTTAGATCACCATGGGGAACGTAATTAGTACTTTTTTTAATTTTTGTTGGAACACTGTAGCTACTTGATTTTTTGGTGTTATCGGCGCTATTAGTTGAAGCTGAATCCGAGCTTGCAGAACTTTCTTTTGAGCTGGATGAACTAGCTTTTTTATGGGCGTTTTTGTTTTGATTTGTAAAAGTTTCTTTACCCTTATTTTGGTAATGAGAATCTGCATTTTGGGAGGTACACCCACCCAAAAATAATGTTCCAAGTAAAACGAATGCCATAAATTTTTTCATATTTTTTTACCACTCTTATCCTAAAATTATTTTTTGATCGCGCAGATGATAGCCAAAAAGTTTGATTTGACTAGTTTCTGAGTAAGCGAGTTGACGAGACCCACTGATTGCCTGAACACGGGCTTCAAATTGATCAAGTGTTAGCGGTGATGATCCGGGGACAACAATTAACCATTGATTAAGTAGTTGCAATGATGAAACCGGTAGGGCAGCCTGATCTGCAGGCTTAAAGTAAAGCTTCAGTTGTGGATCTAGTGCTGCAACAGAAAGATTAAAATCAATTAAACGCATGTGACCTTCTCCATTATATCCCGTGAATTTGGTTTGTAGATTACATTATCAATTATAATTGATTACAGAACCCATTTGAAGTGTAAACTATGAGACATTGCATAGCAAATTAGGTGAAAAATGTGGTATGGTATTTAGGGTAGTGTTTTAAAAAACAAGAGTAAATGGGGAACGATCGTTATGGATTTAGAATTTTTAGGAACCGGAGCAGGAGTTCCCGGTAAATTTAGAAATGTGACAAGTATTGCATTGAAGCTTTTAGATGAGCGGAACTCAATTTGGTTGTTCGATGTCGGTGAAGGCACACAGCAACAAATCTTACGAACCACCATTAAGCCTCGTAAAATTGACAAAATTTTCATCACCCATTTGCATGGTGATCATCTGTTTGGGCTTCCTGGGTTGTTGAGCAGTCGTTCATTTCAGGGCGGTGAATCAGAGTTGGTTATTTACGGGCCTAAAGGAATTCGCCAATTTGTTCAAACGGCAATGCGAATTTCTGATTCACATCTGTCTTATCCAATTCGCTTTGTTGAACTAGGTGATGAGGGTGTTATTTTTGAAGATGACAAATTCAAAGTTTCGTTTATGCGATTGGATCATCGGATTGAGAGTGTTGGTTATCGGATTGTCGAAAAAGATCATCAAGGGCAACTGCAAGTTGATAAATTAAAAGAATTACATGTGCCATCTGGACCGTTATATGGACGCTTAAAAAAAGGTGAGACGGTTACATTAGATGATGGACGTAAAATAGATGGTAAGGATTACTTAGGGAAACCACAGCCTGGACGAATTGTTGCGATTTTAGGGGATACCCGGAAGACTAAAAACAGTCCGATTTTGGCTCAGAATGCGGATGTATTAGTTCATGAAAGTACCTTCGCAAAAAATGAAAGTAAGCTCGCTCGGAATTATTACCATTCAACTAATGTTCAAGCAGCCGGGATTGCTAAAGAAGCCAATGTGAAGCGGCTAATTTTGACGCATATTTCGGCACGTTATACTGGTAAAATGGCAAACGACCTGCAAAAGCAGGCTCAATCAGTGTTTAAAGCCACAAAAGTTGTTCATGATTTTGATGTAATTCATATTCCGCTCAAATAGATGAGGAGTGATCAAATGCTAACAAGATTGCGAGAACTACGTGATTTAAATGGTAAATTGGTTTTAATTACAGGTGCTTCAAGTGGTTTAGGTAAGTTAGTGGCATATGAGGTGGCTGCACGGGGCGCAAACGTTGTTTTATGTGCGCGTAATTTAAAGGCTTTGCGTAAAGTAGCAGATAAGTGCAAAGAGATTTCACAAACTGATGCTTATGTGGTCGAATTAGATGTATCTGATCCAGACGCAATTGATCGACAGTTAACTCATGTTTTGCAGGATATTGGTTCGGTAGATATTTTAGTGAATAGTGCTGGTTTTGGAATTTTTGAATCATTTCAAAAGTTTGATATGGATAAGGCAGAAAATATGTTCCGAGTAAATGTTTTGGGGCTTATGTATGTAACTCAAAAAATAGCTCAACAAATGATTGATTCCGGTAGGGGACAGATTTTTAATATTGCATCGGTGGCTGGAAAGATTGCTACTCCTAAATCAACAATTTATTCGGCAACTAAGTTTGCGGTTATTGGCTTTTCTAATGCTTTAAGATTAGAATTACGGCCACTTGGAATTCAGGTTACCACGGTGAATCCCGGTCCAATGGATACTAATTTCTTTAAACGTTCAGAAACAAGCAGTAAGTATTTTGAGAGTGTCAAATTCTTGGCACTGTCACCTGAAAAAGTTGCCCATCAGATTACAAATGCGATGGGCTATCCACGTCGTGAAATTAATGCTCCTGCTTATATGGAAGCAATTCACCGAGGATACGAGTTATTCCCCAAACTTGGGGATCGTTTGGCAAGTAGTTCATTATTTAACCGAAAGTAAGGCATTTGAGACATGAAAAATCAATGGCGAGTGATTATGATTTTAGTTTTGGTATTATTGGTAGCGGCTTTTGCAGTAGTCAATGTGAGTGAAGTACCAATAAGTCTTCTGTTCACGACGGTTCACTGGCCACTAGTTTTAGTGATCCTAGTATCTGTGGTTGCTGGGGCGTTAATTACGTTTCTGGTTTCAATGGGAACGAGTATGAAACAAAAACGAGAGCATCGTCATGAGATTGACGTGGCAAGCAAAGAAATTGATGACCTCCGCGAAGAAAACAAGTCTTTAAAGCGGCGTATAAATAATGTTAGTAGCAAAAATGATCAAAAAATTGAAGAGCTATAATTGGTTGGATAACAACTAACTTGGCAAGAAACTAAAATGATTAAGAATTGAGCGAAAGATCGAAAATCTCATTTGAGTAACGGCTTTCGTTCATTTTGTTTTTTATGAATTAGAAAGTGAAGTAGTGCTGAAATCAAAATATAATTGGCAAATGCCAAAAAAACAAATCGATTCCAAAAAAGTAACAGAAATTGCCCAAGCTTGTGACTTAAGTGAAGTTGCCGCGACTGTTTTAATTGGGCGGGGCTATGATACGGTGGAGAAGGCTACCCAATTTCTAAAACTAGATCCGGAAATGATTCATGATCCATTCTTGCTTCATGATATGCAAAAAGCTGTTGATCGCATTCAAGCTGCGATTGTGGCAAATGAAAAAATCGTGGTTTATGGTGATTACGATGCTGATGGGGTTACAAGCACAACTATTATGTTTGAAACCCTAAATGAATTGGGAGCAGATGTTGATTACTTTGTTCCGGATCGTTTTAAAGATGGTTATGGGCCGAACATGGCTGAATATCAACAATTCATTGAGAATGGTGTGCAGTTAATGATTACCGTTGATAACGGTGTAGCAGGTAACGAACCCATCAATTATGCGGTGACACATGGCATGGATGTCATTGTTACGGACCATCATGAAATGCCAAAAGAGCTTCCAAATGCGACCGCCATTGTCCATCCGCGTTATCCTGGTAGCCACTATCCATTTTCTGATCTTTCCGGAGTTGGAGTTGCTTTTAAGGTTGCTTCAGTATTACTAGATGAGGTGCCAGAAGAGTTTTTAGATTTGGTTGCGATTGGAACCATTGGAGATTTGGTTTCCTTAACGGATGAAAACCGCTTTTTGGTGACTAGTGGTTTAAAGGTAATGAGTGAAGGCCAGCGTGTGGGTCTCAACGCTTTACTAAAAGTCTGTGGTTTAGAAGGCCAAGAAATTAATGAGCAGGATATTGGTTTTACAATTGCCCCACGGTTAAATGCCGTTGGCCGAATTGGCAATGCTGGCGAAGCAGTTGAGTTATTAACGACGTTTGATGATGAAAAGGCGGACCAGATTGCTAAACACATTGATTCCGTAAATGAACAACGTAAACAATTGGTTTCGGATATCTATGATGAGGCAGTTGTTCAGGCGCAAACACCTGAGAATGTGGCTCGAAAAACATTAGTAATCACAGGAACTGATTGGCATCAAGGCGTTTTAGGAATTGTGGCTAGTCGTTTGGTCGAGGCAACTGGAAAACCAACGATCGTCTTAAGCGCTGCGGAAACAGAACCCAATTTCAAAGGATCTGGACGAAGCGTTGAAGCGTTAAATTTATTTGAGGCTTTAAACAGTCAACGTGATTTGTATGTAAACTTTGGTGGCCACCACATGGCAGTTGGGTTAACGATTGCGAAAACAAACGTTGAAGCTTTACGACAACTGCTCGAAAAATCAGCTGATGGAGCTCAGTTGAATCCAAATCAAATAGCACCATTGGCGATTGACGAAACTTTGAAAGTTGATCAGATTAGTTTGCAAGTGATTCAGGATTTACAACGTCTAGGACCTTTTGGAACGGATAATCCCATTCCTGAATTTGAGATTGATCCTGAACAAGTAGTAAATGCCAAACAAATTGGTGCCGATAAAAGCCATTTGAAATTTCAATTGGCCGGGAAAAAACAGCAAATTGATACAATTGCATTTCAGCAAGGAGCCTTGTTGCCATTTATACAGGCCGTTCCAGATCACGTTAAAGTGGTTGGAACGCTAGAATCCAATACTTGGCGAAATCAAACGAAGCCGCAAGTGATGGTTAAAGACTTACTGATTGATGCCATTCCAGTGATTGATAAACGAACAACGCATCTTAGTCTTCAGTTATTTTCAGAACCAGCGACCTATGTGTTTTTTCATAAGATTACTTATAAGCGGGTCAAACCATACTTGGCCGCTGATGTTAAAACAGTGGTTTTGGATGGCAATATGCAAAATGATACTTCCTTAACTGGAAATCTTACGTTAGTTGATTGTCCCGATTCAATTTCTAAATTTACAAATTGGTTGAGCGATCAAGAGCCGGATAGTCTAACAGTTTATTTTTATCAGAAGAATAATGCTTACTTGGATGGGATGCCGAACCGTGAACAGAGTGGAAAAGTGTTTAAATTCTTTGTTAATCATCCGGTAATTGATTTAAAAACGCAATTACCAGATGTGATTAAGCATTTGCGTATAACTCAAAGTGTATTAGTTTTCTTAATTCAGGTGTTTTCTGAGTTGAAATTTGTTAAAATAGAAAACGGTCGTGTTTCATACATTCAGAATCCAACGCCCCAAAAGTTAACCGAAGCGCCGGCCTATAAATTAAGAGAAGAACAAATTAAAACACAAGAAAAATTGTTGTACAGCAAATCTGCTACTCTGAAAACTTGGATTCAAGAACAGTTGGCAGATAAAAACGAAGGAGTTGCTGATTAATGGCACTAGATTTACATGATTATGTTGCAAGTATTCCTGATTATCCTGAAAAGGGCGTTATTTTTCGTGATATTTCCCCTTTAATGGGTGATGGAGCTGCTTATAAACAAGCTACAAATGAAATTGTTAATTATGCGCGCGATAAGGGTGTTGAAATGATTGTGGGACCAGAAGCCCGCGGATTTATCGTTGGCTGTCCAGTTGCTTATGAATTGGGCGTTGGTTTTGCGCCAGCTCGTAAAAAGGGTAAATTGCCTCGTCCAACGATCAAGGCCACTTATGACTTGGAATACGGCACTTCTTCACTTTATCTGCATAAGGATGCCGTTAAGCCAGGACAAAGAGTTTTAGTGACTGATGATTTGCTTGCGACCGGGGGTACAATTTCAGCCACCATTGATTTAGTTGAAGAGCTAGGCGGCATTGTGGTCGGAACGGCTTTTATCATTGAGTTAAAGGATATGCATGGTCGCGACAAGATTAAAGATTATGACATGCTTTCATTAATGAAATACTAAATTCTAACAATAAAGCACGAACAAATTTAATTTTGTTCGTGCTTTTTTCTATTCGTTATCATGTTTAGCATGCCAATTTTTGATGTATTCAAGCCGTTGTTTAAAACGTTTTTCATTACCTTCTTCAGTAGGTACATAATATTCATGGTCTTCTAAATCGGGTGGCATAGTTTTCATATTAGTTAGCTTGTCTTTTTCTGAATGTGCATATTGATAATCCTTGCCATAGCCTAGATCGCCCATTAGTTTGGTGGGAGCATTTCTAATTTGAAGTGGCACTGGTTCATTTCCCGTTTTCTTCACATCTTTTTTGGCATTTAAACGGGCTTTATAAACCGAGTTGGATTTTGGTGCCAAGGATAAGTAAATGACCGCTTCGGTTAAATGGACATCACATTCAGGCATTCCTAAGAACTGGCAAGCCTGGAAAACATTAATGGTGAGTTCCAACGCTCTTGTGTCAGCTACGCCAATATCTTCACTGGCAAAACGGACTAACCTGCGGGCAATGTAAAGTGGATCTTCTCCGCCGTCTAACATCCGTGATAACCAATAAATAGCTGCATTGACGTCACTATTGCGCATGGACTTGTGCAAAGCTGAAATAATGTTGTAGTGTTCTTCGCCATGTTTATCATAGCGAAGCGACTTGGTATTGATAAATTGATTTAGGTTAGAATCGGTAATAGTCACAGTGTTATCCTTATGATCCGCATTTAGCACTGCCATTTCGAGGGTATTTAGTGCAATGCGGGCATCACCATTGGCAAACTGAGAAATTAGAGATAATGTCTCATCGGAAATCTCGACTTTCAGTTTTGGAAAGGCGTTTGGGTTGTTCAAAGCCTTACGTAAAAGGGTCACAATTTCTTTTGGCTGCAATTCTTTTAAAACGAAAACTTTACAGCGGGAAAGAAGCGCCGAATTAATTTCAAATGAAGGATTTTCGGTAGTAGCGCCAATCAGGATGATACTGCCACGTTCTACAAAGGGTAAAAAAGCGTCTTGTTGGGCTTTGTTAAACCGATGAATTTCATCGACAAAGACAATCGTTTTTTGACCGATTTCCCGATTGTCTTCCGCTTCCTCCATAATCTTGCGAATATCCTTAATCCCACTAGTTACGGCACTGAACGTAATTAAGTGGGATTTTGTTTTATGGGCAATGATTTGGGCAAGCGTTGTTTTGCCAACACCAGGCGGTCCCCAGAATATAATGGAAGGTAACTGGTCTTGATCAATAATTTCACGTAAAACTTTGCCTGGCCCTAATAGGTGCGTCTGCCCGGTAAATTCGTCAAGCGTTTGAGGGCGCACACGGTTAGCCAGTGGGCTGTTTTGATTGTTTTGATTAGCGAATAAAGATTCCTGTTTCAAAATGTGCTCCTTTGAATTCGATTGTTTAGTTAAATTAAACACTAGTTTTGGAAGAAAGTTAACTAAAGTGAATTTTAAGCTGGAAATTGAGGAATACTTAATTATCTATCAGTTTTGAATCAGTTATAGCAGATGTGTTAAAAAAGGAAACGAATCTCAGAAACTTTTACGGAAAACACGCGGAATTTGGTAGATTAATAAACAATAAACATAAATGTTGATGATGATATCCCAAGTTTTTATTAGTTAAAGAGTACTAATCATGATTTTTGGTTAAAAATTAGTCTTGGTTGTACAGAAGGAGATAGGAATTATTCAAAAAAATTACAAAAAAAGAGATAAAAAGAGTTAATATATATAAATAGGCAAGATTTTTAACCGGAAATGATTGTAAAATCGTTTCCAATGACTTATATTTGAAGTATAACTATGGTGTGATTTAATTATAATTAAAGCTGTGGATTAGTTATATAGGTAAACAGTTACATAACTGAAAGTTATTTGTAATAATTCGGAGGAGATATCATATGGAAGATAAAGGAAATCAAAAGAAATTTATGAAGCTTGTACATGATGAAGGTGACACTAAAGAACATTATAAAATGTATAAAGCAGGTCGTATCTGGGTCTTCGCTGGTATATCATTGTTGACCTTTGGGGCGGCAACATTTGGTACCAATATCAAAACGAATACCAGTAGTTTCGTTAGTAGTGAAAATGTAGCTAAGGCTGCTACTGTTGATTCGTCTAGTACATCAGATTCTAACGGTAACTCAAATTCGGTTGTGTTAAAGAGTAGTGCCCCAAGCTCAAATACAACCTCAACTAGTGAGGTCAGCAGTGCTGCTACCACTGTGACATATGATACTAAGAGCGCGTCTGTAGATAAGGTGGGCTCATCAAGTGCATCTGACAGTTCGTCAAGCGGAACATCTAGTGGTATGTGTCAAGTTTTCCTAGGTGCCTTATAATCAACCAAATATTTATACACAATAATTAGTTTGAAAATATTTTTGCCATTGCTCCGATAGGGCTACTTGTCGGGGCATCAACTGGTATTTTACCTGAAAGAACTCCAATATGCTTAGAATGGTGCTTGTTGCTCAGCTGAGCTGAACTCAACGTCTTCAATGATTCCGTAGCGATCTCAATCGTTAGCTCTTGTAACTTTCTTAAACCACCACGTAAGTATTTATCTAGCTTACCGTTTACCCGAGCTTCAATTAATTTCAACATAGCCTCAAGGCCCTTTTCGGACCATACTTTGCCTTGCTTTTTCATTCGATACGTGTACGCTCTGTGTGAGCTTTCAACGGATCCCAATTTGCCGACCCTCATGAAGCCACGATCGTGTGGAGACTTTATAAACTGCCAATTTCTTGCCAAATATTGTCTTAGGACCCTTAGGCTCTCAAGTTCCTTATCAGTTTTAATTTGCGACTCAAATGTATCTAAAATAACGTTTAACTGATTCTGATCATACAGGCTAACGCTCTTAACGGCCTTATCAACCAATGGATTAAATAAACCAAAGGTTTGTTTAATCTTTTTGACAAAGTGATACCGATCGATAGTAAATTCAACTCTTTGAGCACTCGGAACTATTTCTCGCATACTTTTCGGGTTATACCCTGGGCCACCATCACTTGCTGTAAACACGGTCATTTCACTGATTTTATAATACTTCTCAATGTAGTCAGTTACTCGTTTTTGAACCTTTTTTTGATTGATACCAACAAACTCAACTTTGTTTGATCTTGTTCCATCTAATCCTGATTCAAAAACAATGTAATGGTGGACGTCTTGTCTTCGTCGATTAATTTTGTGTATCTCAAAGGCATCGCCTTCAACCACTAAGTTTTCAACTTTTCGTTTCTTAACTAGTTTCTCTTCGGACGATTTTTCTTCTGTCTTCACGGTATCTGCCATGTCTCTGATAATTCGGTCTACTGACCAGGCACTAATATCCGTCTGACTTGCCAGATTGATCATTGCGGCCGTATTTCTCATCGTTGTCGTTTGCCCAATTTTGGCAACGACACTTTTAAAATAAGGTGAAATTCTTTTTCTTTCTTCCAACTGAAGTTGTTCATCCAACGGGAAGTAATAACTTCCATTGGGTCGAAGATAACATCTTCTTTCAAAATTCACGGCGCCAAACATAAACTCAATTGTTCTGGCCTGTCGATTAATGAATGTATTTTCTGCCGGAATTGATGGAACGAGTGTTTCATCTAATTGCCTCAGATATTCAGCTACAACCAGCTAGAATGACTTCCTAAGATGAAGAATTACCTGCTCCTCTAAATCAAATAAACTGTCTAAATTTCCCAATGATTCAATAAAATCTGCTAAAATATACATGAAAGACCTGTATCCCTTCCTTTAATCTTCGTCGATTAAAAGGCTACAGGTCTTTTTCTATATATTCAACTCAAAATGAATATTCCTAGAATTTTATTGACCATCTAGGAAAACCTTACACTAACATCTAGTGAGAGTTCTGCAGCAGCTAGCAGTTCAACTAGTTCGTTATCAGATTCTACAAGTACAGAATCATCAGGTAATAAGACAAATAGTGCAAGTTCAGAAAAAACGGAAAGTTCATCTTCAGCAGCTGAGAGTGGTACATCAGCTGCAAGTTCTGTTACAACGACAAATTCTGCGTCATCGACAGAATCTGCTGTTTCAGTGAGCTCTGCAGTAGCAACTAGTGCTGAGTCAGCGACCAGTTCTGATTCGTCAGAGAATTCCAACTCATCGACGGACTCTAATTCTTCTATAATTCCAAATGCGGCCACAGCGGCAACAGCCAAAGCTCTTCAAGACCAATTGGGTGAGGGGTCAACGGTTACTGTTAATGCTGATGGGTCGACCACAATTGTGCTGGCACCGGATGAAGATGCTTCTCGTGCACAGGCTTTGGCAAGTGAAGCTGGATTGACGAACGTGACGATTGAAGCAAAGGCAGCAGCTTTGACTGGTCCTTTGACTTATGATGATGGGATTAGTACAAGTAGCAGCGATTATTCTGGCTCAAAGACACGATTGGATGTAGCCTGGGGCTCTCCGATTACAATGGCGGATATTGCCCTAATGACTGCTGCAGGTACTGGCGCATTTGTCGATGGAAATGGTAATTCAATCACTAATGCTACTCGAGCTCAACTAATTGATTATTATAACTATTTAAAAACAACTGCAACTTTGAAATTTGATTTTGGAACGACTGATGCAGGATACGCGGCAGCATTTGATGATATGGCGGCCATGTATTATTATTCCATTGCAGCTCCTGACAGTTATTTGAACAGCTTGAATACTTATTTGGGTACTTTAACAGCAAATCCAGATGATTTGACGAAAGCTCTTCAAATGGCTACCGATGCCAACACGGATTCTGACATTAGTCAGGCATATAAAATTTTGGAATCTGCTGGTGAATTTCTTGTTAATGATTACATGTTTGCAGGTACAGGAGAGAATGATATTGCAAAGCCTGTAGCTCCTGTCAAGCGTTGGAATGAGCCAGAGGGTCTCACAGATTCTTCTACATGGACTAACGTTCAAAAGTTTATAAACGGTACGCTTAGTTTGTATATATCCGAAATTGTTCCGGGGGCTCAAAAATATGTTTTTCAAACCGTACTGCCCGCGGTTAACAGTATTTCTGATGTTCAAGGAATTGATGTAAACGAGGGACAGGATAAACTCCTTTCTGACATCAATACGCAATCAATCGCATTAGCTTATAAGTTGATGTCAGTTGATGGTGAGTATTCTTTGACAACTATGGTGCCACATATTGAAGAGATGTATTCAACAGCTAATACGCTGCACCTACCCACAAGTGGTGTGGACTTTCTCACTGCAGCGGCGAACGCAACGATAAATGGTTTGGTAAGTAACATGCTAGGTACTGGATCACTTGGTGAGTACGTTGGTGCACTGGAATCAGGAACAGGAACGGGTTGGAATAGTTTAACTTTATCTGGGGATGGAGTAGCTTATCCCATTTTCTCAATATTTAATTCAATCTATTTAAGTTATTCTAGAGTTTTAATTACTGCTGATTATGGTTACATGATGGTTGGTAAGTATGATGCTATGAAGGCGATGTATGATGGTACTTTACCTACGGATATAACAGAGACGACTGCAGCAAGTGGCATTAATACGACCAAGACTCATACGGGTACAGCAATTCCAACTGGTATTGCTACCACTACTTATCAACAGGGTTATTGGGATACTTATCATTATATTTTGCCTTTCTATAAAGCTAAATTGAATGATATGGGTTCTAACACTGCAATTGTTCGTAGCTCCTATCCTGATGGCACTGCTGGTGACAAGGCATATGAAGATGCTGTTTGGGCTCGAGTTACTGGAGACAGTACTGTTAATGGCAATACTGATACAAAAAATCCTGGTATTTTAGGTTTTGATTACGCCACTGATACAGCGTCTGCAAATACCATTAGTCTTGCAACAACAGCCGATCCAAATGATTCAAATCCTCATAATAATGCTGATTCAGTTAGTGCACAAACTGAGGCTTATTTGGTTCAATTTTACTCAGAAACAGTGGGTGAGAATGCAGTTAGCTATCAATTACAACCAGTTGTAAGGACAACAATTACTTCGGATGGTACCTCATCGGGTACTGTTTATGGTACAACCGATACTCCTTTAGGAGACCCAACAGCTGCGTTAACGGGTGCTCCAGGTGCTGCTGCAGATACAAGCACGTTGCCACTCACAGCAAAAGACACGGACGGTACCACTTATGATAAACCAAGTACTTTAAATATTGATATTACTGAAAACGGTGGCACTATTAATGTGCCTTATGGTACTAAGACTGTGCGTGCCGGTGCAACCTTTGTTCATGCAACGGGCGAACCAGCTAACACAACTTTCAATTACACTGTTTATAATTCAGATAAGAGTGTATTTTCATCAGGAACAGATGAGTATAGTACCGCAGAAGCTGGTACTGAATTCGATTTAACAGAGGGTCAGTACATTACTGTTACGCCTGCTGCAGTGGCTAACTATACAGTTGCTCCGGCGACAGCTCAGACAATAAGCTTTGATGATACGGTTACTGGTACTAATAGTATGACGTTTGCGTATGTGCCTACCGATGTTACTTATAACATTCAGCCAGTTTATCAAAGTGGTACGGATGCTAACGGGAAACCCGTTTACGTTAATCTTGGAAAGCCCATCTCTGACCTTTCAGGGATACCGGGAGCAGCAATTGATGCGACTAAGCTGACTGATATTGCTGGATATAGTAAACCAACATACAATGATACGGATGAAGACAAAACAAATGACACGCCTACGATTCCAACTACCACAGATGGTACAGTTAATGCTGTTTATACTGTGAATGCTGAGCAAGTTAAGGTTACGGAAACGGGTGTACCAGCTAATACTACTTTCACATACACGGTTAATGGTGGAACACCAGTTGCGGCAGCTTATACAGATGGCGCTATGACGATTGATGCCAATTATGGTGATGTTGTAGTGATTACTCCGGAGACTGTTGGCGGTTATAACTTGACCGGAACTGATGAAGGTGTTGCAACTAAGACCATTACGGTTGGCGAAAACACGATTAATGCGGATAAGACGGTTACGATTAGTAAAAATAATACGGCGGCGTTTGTGTACACCATTGCTGAGGCAACGGTGGGTGTTAATTTTGTTGATAGCGATGGTAAGGCAATTACCCAGACTTATCTTAGCGGTTTTAAAGAGGGTATCAATCAATATGATGTTGTGTATGGAAATTACACCAATCCGACGGTCACAGTAGCCATGAATTCTGATGATACAGTTGACACAGCTGACGTTATCAGTGCATTAAGTGCCGATACAAGCTTCAAGTTGCCTCAAAAGTATGTTTATACTTGGGCACTTGGTGGTCTTGCTATGAATTATCGAATCGCTGCTAATCAAACTGCTACGGTCGTTAAGGGCACGAATGGAAATTACACGATTACGGTTAAGCTTGATACTCCTATTGCCGTACAACTTGCAGTTCGTGGTCATAATGGGACAAATAAATATGGTGACATGGGAACTGTTACTTACGACAGTGATAACATTACGAATGATGCTGATGCGAATGCATTGTCAGTGTCACAAAATTGGATCACTGGTGATGATGGTAATCAAGCGTTCATTGGTTATGTCGGAGATACCTACGATTTGACTGGGACGACGTTTACTTCTGATGGTTTAGCGGGTCGTTGGGATACCAGTACGATTACTAGTGGAAAATTAAAGGGTACGCTAACAAGTGCGATGGATTATTATCAAACCCAAGCAACGAATGCAGATGGTACGCCTGCCACAACGACGGATGCAAATGGGACTACTTGGCAGACTATGAAAACACCTGGAAATACCCAAAATCTAATTGCCGATGAAGCAGTTAAGTATGATTTATATGGTAATTTGCCGGATGGAACTAAGACACAACTTAATTCTGAAACTGGTATTTACGGTGATGCGTTTGATAAAGCTGGATTTATCAGCAGTGCAGTGGCGAAGTACACTGCTATTACTTCATCTAATGGTCGTGAAATGACATTAGATGATGATGCGACGATGGCAGTAACTAATGCTACAACGGCATTGACGGATATCTATACGTATGATAAAAGTACAAACACGCCTGGAACTAATGAAACTGGTAGTTCATATACACCAAATACACGTGAATTTGATGTTGCATACGACTATGTACCGGCAAGCATCACGGTTAATTATTACACCGAGGACAGTACTGGCAAAGCAACATTAACTAAAACAGATACAATTGATTCGGACTATGTAAAGAATTTAGATAGCAGTATTGATGGCTTCTATGTAGGTGATAGTTTCAGTAAGTATGTTGAAACGACGCCTGATGGTTATGCAATTGATGCAACTAAGAGTACTTTACCAACTGTTGCGGCTGATCGAGTTGCAACTGATGCAAATAACACATCGTCATATAATGTTTATTACACACCAAATTCTGAAAACCTCGATGTTACTTATGTTGATGATGATAATTCTGGGGCCATAGTTGCTACTGATAACATTAGTGGTGTGATGAATGGTACAGGAACTTATGTTACATCGACTTCAGGAAAAGTTCCTGCTGGATATCAATTAGCTAAAAATCAGAGTGGTAGTGTTGCATATACATTTACCGCTGATGATACGGATAATTTGACGATTCATTTGATTCATTCGGATAGTAAGCCGATTACCCCAACAGATCCAACAGATCCAAATTACAGGAGTACGCATAAGACGATTAGTCGTAAGATTGCTTATATGGGCGTGGATGTTGATAGCTTAACAACACAACAAAAGGCTGGCTTAAGTGACGAACAATTAGCCGATTTAACCGCAGGTTACGTCACTCAAACGGGTAACTATACGCGAACGGTCACGACTGACGAAATAACTGGTAAGGCTGTTAGTTATGGTGATTGGACGTTAGCAACTAATGAAGATAGTGATGATATCGATGATGGCTTTACAGCCGTTACGAGTCCAGTGGTTCCAGGCTACACTGCAGATACAGAGACTGTTGCGGCAGATCCATTAGATACTACCGCAGTTGATGGATTTGAAGCGGGTTCAGCTGATAAGACGGTAACTTATACCGCCGGTAAGACGACAACCACGACACCATCAACACCAAGTGAAGCCAACTATGCCACTACGCATAAGGCAGTTAGTCGAACAATCACATACACGGGAGTGGATGTTGATAGTTTAACGGCGCAACAAAAGGCTGGCTTAAGTGACGAACAATTAGCGGACTTGACCGCAGGTAAAGTGACCCAGACGGGTAACTATACTCGAACAGTCACGACTGATAATGCGACGAAAGCCGTAATCAGTTATGGTGATTGGACGTTAGCAACTAATGAAGATAGTGATGATACCGATGATGGCTTTACAGCCGTTACGAGTCCAGTGGTTCCAGGCTACACTGCAGATACAGAGACTGTTGCGGCAGATCCATTAGATACTACCGCAGTTGATGGATTTGAAGCGGGTTCAGCTGATAAGACGGTAACTTATACTGCCGGTAAGACGACCACAGTTACGCCATCCAATCCAAAGAATCCAACGGATCCAGTTGATCCAAGTAATCCAAGTGGACCTAAGTATCCAAGTGGTGTAAGTGAGACTGATTTGAACAAGACAGTTACTCGCAAGATCACCTACACAGGTGTGAATGTTAATGACTTAACGGCGCAACAAAAAGCAGCGTTGAGTCCAGAGCAATTGGCTGACTTAACCGCAGGTTACGTAACTCAAACTGGGACTTATACTCGAAACGCAACGGTTGACAGTACAACTGGTAAATTAGTTGGATATACTCCATGGACGTTAACGGATAATACTGGTGATACTAATGATACGAATGATGGCTTTACGGCCGTTACGAGTCCAGTGGTTCCAGGTTATACCGCTGATAAAGCGAGTGTTGGTGCCATTACCTTAAACGACGCAGACGTTACTGGTTTCCAAGCAAATTCAGATGACACGACGGTTAACTATACTGCCGGTAAGACGACCACAGTTACGCCATCCAATCCAAAGAATCCAACGGATCCAGTTGATCCAAGTAATCCAAGTGGACCTAAGTATCCAAGTGGTGTAAGTGAGACTGATTTGAACAAGACAGTTACTCGCAAGATCACCTACACAGGTGTGAATGTTAATGACTTAACGGCGCAACAAAAAGCAGCGTTGAGTCCAGAGCAATTGGCTGACTTAACCGCAGGTTACGTAACTCAAACTGGGACTTATACTCGAAACGCAACGGTTGACAGTACAACTGGTAAATTAGTTGGATATACTCCATGGACGTTAACGGATAATACTGGTGATACTAATGATACGAATGATGGCTTTACGGCCGTTACGAGTCCAGTGGTTCCAGGTTATACCGCTGATAAAGCGAGTGTTGGTGCCATTACCTTAAACGACGCAGACGTTACTGGTTTCCAAGCAAATTCAGATGACACGACGGTTAACTATACTGCCGGTAAGACGACCACAGTTACGCCATCCAATCCAAAGAATCCAACGGATCCAGTTGATCCAAGTAATCCAAGTGGACCTAAGTATCCAAGTGGTGTAAGTGAGACTGATTTGAACAAGACAGTTACTCGCAAGATCACCTACACAGGTGCTGGGAAGCAAACCCCACCGAGTGTAACTGAAAATGGTTACTATACTCGCACCGCAACCATTGATTCAAACACTGGTGCATTAGTTGGTTATGGCAAATGGACGTTAACTGACAATAGTCAGGATGATGATGAGACGAATGATGGTTTCATGGCTGTTATCAGTCCAAACTTAAAAGGATTTACTGTTAATCCAAATGTGGTACCAGAGATTGATTTAACCAACGACGAAGTGGAAAACTTTAAGTCTGAACCTAATATTGTTGTTACCTATGTTCCAAACAATAAGATTGTTGACAATAATGGTAGCGACGTCAATCCGCAAGGTGAAGTGACTGTAACACGAGTTATTCATTTCGAGGGTGCTGGTAAAAAAACACCTGGTGATATTCTTCAAAAGGTTGTTTACAAGCTCATAACCAATGAATCAACAGGTGAAACTTCATGGACGCCACAAGGTGTTTATAATGAGGTCGATGTTCCTGAAATCAATGGTTACACACCAAGTGACAAGGAAGTTGCTGAGTTGATTCCAAACGCGATCATTCTGAAGAAGGGTGAAACTTTGGATGACCTTACAGTAACAATTGCGTATACACCGATTAATTCTGGATCTGGTATAACGACGCCAAGTAATCCTAATGGTACGGGTAATAACACCACAGGCAATGGTCAAACTGGAAAGACTAATGACAATGGCAATACCAAAAATAGCAATAATGTTAAGAAAGAAAATAATAATGTTATTGGTAAGACCGGTAACAAAGGAAAGACTAATTCTAGCAGCAATAAAAATGTTAATACTGGAACGCTAGAAGCTAAGACTGCTGGCTCAAGTGTCAACGGCTCAAATAACGATAGTAATAACAGTAGTAGCACTAGCCAAGGTAAGTTACCACAAACCAATGAGAACTCTGACAAAACAGAAGCAGCAGTTGGACTATCACTGATGGGTATGATTCTTAGTTGGTTTGGTCTCAAACGTAAGAAACGTGATGATGACTAAATTAATTTGAATTAGGCAATAAAAAGATGAACCAAGATTTTAAAAATCTTGGTTCATCTTTTTTTAATAATTATTATTAGGTAAGATAAATGCCCTCTAGAGTTTTTAAATTGAGGTGATTTGCATTGCGGGGGTAATGATGAAGATATATCAATGTCAATGTGTTGATTCAACTGGTTATAATGCACTCAAGTGAGATTTTCAAACATTCTTAGAACAACTCCAATTAGATTGTCCGGATTTATAACTTATTTTTATATCTTATTCACCAATCACATGGAAATGTTTATGGTTGAACGGAATAGAAAAAGACAGTTGCAATTTTTACTTCATCAATGTGGGCTTTTTTATTGATTCGAAATTGCATAATGACGTGTTTTCAGCAGTTAATCAAATTGATTAATTCATCAAAGAAACAACTTTAAAGTTTTAATGTATACTTAAAGAAGTAACTAACAATAACTGGAGTGACAAGTTTAATATGATAACAATTATAGAGTCGAAAAAAGTAGATTACGAAGCAGTTATCGACCAAAATAATCGTGCTGACGCATTATTACCTGGCAAATTTTGGCCAGCAGAGCCAGCGGCATTGGCCGATTTAAAAACTGACGCACAACTGTTAAATGGCGATAGAATCCATGTGGTTCAAGAAATTGTTACTAGTAATGGATTAAAATGGGTACGATTTATGCATAAGGGTCAATTAGTTTGGCTATTCAAGGAAGCAGTAATTCCACTGAATCTTTTAGATCATGTAACGAAGTATGAATCACCAAGATCGTACTTAGCTGTTATTCAAGATGATAAAGAAAAAGAAGGAATTTACCACGATTTTCCATTTAATACTAATCAATCAACGATGGTTTCTAACACTGATGCACATAAGCTTAATGGTACTGTGGTTCAAGTTTTAGCCGAAGCCACAATTAGTGATCATGAGACATATGCTAGTTTTATTCGTCACGATCGATTAAATTGGGTTAAGAAGAATGTTCTGAAAAATATTGGGAACGAATTACCATTAATGACAATTCGTGGTGACGTCAGTCAAATGCGTTCTGAAAAACCAATCGTAGCAAATTTAAATTATTACAACTCCAATGTTTCGGTAAATTGCTTTGCTAAGTTAAAAAATATTGGACGTTCAAGTGTCCATCAACCTAAACACAATTATAAATTGGAATTATTTCAAGATGAGGCTTGTACTAAACCGAAAGTTGTTCAATTAAGTACAAAAGTACGTGCAACAAGCGAGTATGCGTTAAATTCTGGTTATACAGATGCAACCAATTCCAGAGGCACAGTAGATGCACAAATTTGGGAATCGATTGTAGCCAGTGAGAAGAAAGTTGCACCTCGGTTGAAAGAGGCACCTCATTTTGGAATACTAATACCAGAGAACATGCTATTAGCAATTAACAATGATCCCCAGGGGTTGTACAGCTTTACAGCGTGGCGTGAAGCAGAAGATCTAGGTTTAAAATCTAATGATCCAAAACAAATTGCCATTATGGGAAATAATGGATTTAGTGACAATAAAAATTTGGAATTTACGCATTCAACGGCTAATTTAGATGGTAGTGATTTTACGCTTTTATATCCCGAACAAGTATCTGATGAAGTTCACGAACACGTTGATCGTTTGATGAAATTTGTTCATGAATCAACAGATGAGTTGTTTAAAGCTAAATTTGATGATTATTATAGTTTGGAAAGTGTGATTGATTATTATCTTTTCGTTAATCTAGTCAATGGTAGCGACAATGTTATGAATAATAGCATTATGATTACTTACGATGGAAATCATTGGATGTTTACTGCCTTTGATTTTGAAGAGACATGGAATTTACGATTTAATGGGAAAGAATTATTACGAAATAGTACTTGGTTATTCGAAAAAAGTACCAATCGCTTATTGAATAGAGTACGAAAAAGTTTTCCTTCTGAGATTAAGAATCGCTGGTTGGAATTGCGGCAATCAGTTTTATCAACCAAAAATTTAAAACGACGATTTCGAATTTTTTATCATCGCATTGGTGCTACAACCATTGATAATGATCAAGCTATTTGGCATAGTCCATCAGAGAAACTTACCAACTTAGAACAAATCTTAGGAGCAATTGACGAGCGAACCAAAATTTGTGATGATTATTTTAGTAAACTCTAAAATGCAAAACAACTAAATATTAATCTAGAAAACGAGTAACTAAATTTGAAGGCTCGTTTTTTGTTTTGAATTATTTATTTACATAGCTGAATGTGAAACTTAGCCATTTATAACAGTATTTTTTTGAATTGAGAAAGATTAGAGATGTCGTGCTTAAAAAAATTTAGAAATATTTAATATCCCAAATAAAAGCGCTTGCATTATTCACATCCACTGGGTAAAGTGTAGATATTATCAGGAAGTTTTCGAAATGAGGTGGTTATTTGCAGATTGAAATTAACAAGGATGTAGCTTATGCACCAGATCTAACTTTAGATGAATATCGTCCTAACATTGAACAGCTATCTGGTGTCTTAATTGTTATTCATGGTGGTGGTTGGTTTCACGGCGATAAGCATAAGGATGAAGATATCTCTATGTGGCTTGCTCAACGAGGATATTTGGTTGTGACACCAAATTATCATTTGACACCGGATGCGTATTATCCGCAACCGTTAGTTGATATGGATCATTTATATCAGTCGGTAAAAAAGCACGCCTCAACGTTACCAGTGGCAGTGGTCGGTTCTTCTGTTGGTGGTAATCTGGCGGTTGAAATGGGGATCAAGTATCAGATTCCGGTTGTCTCATTATCGGGGATTTTCGATATTGAAGTGTGGTTAAAGAATCACCAAAGTGTCATTCCAAAACAAGATCAGAAACAAAAATTTCAGACAGGCATCAGTGCGGAAATTAACCAGAGTGGCCGAGATGACAGTTTTTATAAATGGTTTATTCTCAATTATTTGCATGATCCCAGTCGTGCAAAGGAAGCAACGCCATATTATCGCGTTCAAGGAAAAACAGGGCCCATGTTGCTAGCTAATTCTTTAGATGAATTTGTGCCAGTTTCTGGCGTTTTTGAGTTAAGTCAACGCCTTAGTCAGTATCAAATCCCTGTAGAAATTTTATTATTACCGGGGACTCATCACGCAAAAGGTTATTTAGAAGAGGTCAAACCAAATATTTTATTGTTTTTAAAACGGTATTTAAAATTAGGGAGCGATGAAGATGACAAGTGAAGCAAGAAGAGATCCAGTTTCAGATCAACTGTTAACACCTGAAAACTCAGCCTTTTATTAATTGATTATCAACCAACGCAGATTAACTCAATTAATTCGATGAATCGAGCACAACTTATCAAAAACGTAGTCAATGTCGTAGGTTTGATGAATACCTTTAAAGTTCCGGTGATTTTATCAACTGTTAATGTTAAAAATGGGCGTAATAAGGACACCATTGCCCCGATCAAAAATTTATTGCCTGATCTTCCTAGCTATGATCGCACCACGATTAATGCTTGGGAGGATCAGGAATTTAATGCGGCCGTTAAAAAAACGGGGCGCCATAATTTAATTATTGCTGCCTTGTGGACAGAAGCCTGTCTAACATTTCCTGCTCTAGACGCATTACGAGAAGGTTATGCGGTCTTTCCGGTGGTGGATTCAGTTGGCGGGACTTCAGTAGTTGCCCATGAAGCGGCCTTACGGCGGGTGGAACAGGCTGGTGCTCAACCAACCAGTATTCCGCAATTGGCTTGTGAATTACAACGTGATTGGCAAAGAACAGAGACGATTCCCGGATTTACCAAGGAATTGGTCGACGCCGGAATTTTCTTACACCTATAGAACGAAAAATGGATCCTAATTTTTTAGGATCCATTTTTGCAGTAAAAGAATTAAAATTAATCCTTGCCTTGGAGTTCACACAAGGGTTTATGATGAGCTTGTAAATACGAAAGGAAGTTTTTAATGATGACAGTTCCAACTTTTAAATTAAATAATGGTATTGAGATGCCAGCAGTCGGTTTTGGTGTTTTCCAAATTGAAAATGGCGGTACAAAACAGGCTGTGTTAGATGCAATTGATGCAGGCTATCGTTTGATTGATACTGCTCAAGCTTATGGAAACGAAGCTGAGGTTGGTGAAGCGATTAAAGAGTCTAGCGTGGATCGCAAGGACCTATTTATCACAACTAAAGTTTGGGTCAGCTCAACTGGTTATGATGCAACTATGAAAGCATTTCAGGCATCTTTAGACAAACTGCAATTAGATTATTTGGATTTATATCTGATTCATCAACCATACGGCGATGTTTATGGGTCATGGCGGGCTATGGAAGAGCTAAAAAAAGCCGGAAAAGTCCGAGCAATTGGGATTTCTAATTTCAATGCGGACCGCTTTGTTGATTTAAATTTGCATAATGACGTAACTCCGGCAGTTAATCAGATTGAAATCAACCCATGGAATCAACAAGTGGACGAACTGGCATGGAACAAAAAAGTGGGTATTCAACCAGAAGCATGGGCCCCATTTGCAGAAGGTAAACATAACCTATTTACGAATTCTGTTTTGAGTAAGATTGGTACCGATCATAGCAAAGGTGTAGGCCAGGTCGTTTTACGTTGGTTATATCAACGCGGGATTGTTAGTTTAGCAAAATCGGTTCACAAAGAGCGCATGGAACAAAATATTAACATTTTTGATTTTGAATTGAGCCCAGCAGAAATGGACCAAATTACAGCATTAGATATGAAAGAATCAGCCTTCTTTGATCATCGTGATCCTGCTCAAGTTGAACGCTTGGGTGGCGGCCGATAAATTCATGTTTTAAAATTTAGGGAGGTTTTTAAGACGGCAGATTCAAAAGCATTAATCATTTATTTTTCAGTATCAGGGAACACAAAGGCAGCTGCGTTAAATTTGCAACAACAATTGCATGCGGATATTTATCGATTACAGCCTGAAAAAGCTTATCCTGATGATTACGATAGTCTTGTTCCGGTTGCCCAAAATGAAAAGGATAGTCAAAGCCATCCAAAATTGAGGGAGCCGCTACCAGATTTGAGTCAGTATACAAAAATTTACGTCGGTTATCCGACTTGGTGGTCACAACCACCGATGATCATTCACAGTCTATTTGAACAAGTTGATTTTAGAGGCAAAACAGTGACGGCCTTTGCAACCAGTGGATCAACACTTTTAAAGGATACCCTTGCGACAATGACTAACCTTGTTAAGAACGCTGGGGGAACTCTAGTTGAAGACTAAAAAATCGGTGTTGAATTCAGACAAGAGATTCAGCATCGTTTTTATTTTTGGTCGAAGTTAATTATTTGCTTTAGACAAGTTCTTGCCTTAAAATGGACATGAAGGTTTGGGATAAAACGTGTAATCGAATGTAAACGAAGGTGCGCAAATGAATATAAATGGTGTGAGTGAAAAATTTGAACTAACGAAGGATACATTACGTTATTGGGAACGAATTGGTTTATTACCAGAAATCAAACGTAACGAGAGTGGCTATCGCGAATACAGTGAACACGACATGAACTGGGTGTTCTATATTAAAGCGTTACGAAAAGCCGGAATGTCGATTGAATCTTTAATCGAGTTTGTAAAATTATATCGAGAAGGCAATCAAACGGTAGATTCACGCAAATCTCTATTGGTAGATCAGCGACAGGAGTTAGCCGATAAACGCTCAGAATTAAATAAAACGATTAAATACCTAGATTTTAAGATTAATCATTTTGAAGATCATACGTTAAATTATGAAAGAGAAAAGTTGGCTTATGATTCAAAAGACTAGCTAAATAAATGGAGGAATCAAAAATGAAATTATTAATTGCAGCAGCAAACGGACAGATCGCCCGCATTGTTGAGAAGCGGATTTTGAACGAATCAGCATTCAAAAATGTGGAACTCACATTATTATTACGGAATAGTCAACGGTTAAGTAATTTGGCCAAGAACCCCAGAGTAACGGTCATTGAGGGAAGTTTGGATGATGAAGATGTTTTAAACAAAGCAGTCGCGGGCCAGGACATGGTGTTTGTTGCGGTTGTGGATCATACCTTGGATAACAGTTGGACTAAGAATGTGATTCAAGCCATGAAGAAAAATGGTGTTCAGCGCCTTATTTCTACGAATATCTTAGGTCTGTACGATGAAGTTCCTGGTGAATTTGGTCGTTGGAACAAGCAAAGTGTTATGAGTGGGTTACAAGCAGCCATTAATTCAGATAAATTACTGGAAAAATCTGGCTTGGATTACACCACGCTCCGTTTACCATGGTTGAATGATCGTGATGAAGTTAAGTATGTCATTACGCATAAAAACGATCAATACAATGGTGTCTCTGGTTCACGTCAGAGTATTGCCGACGTTGTTTTGAAGATTGTGGCTGATCCTACGGTTGGGTCTAAAGATAGCTTGGGAATTGCTGATCCAGCAACTCAAGGTGAAGACCGGCCAGTTTATTAAAGAAATAGTTAGTTAAGAAAGTTTTATTTAGGTTATTTAAGTAGCTCAAAAGTTACTTATGGAGGTGTTTTTATGGCATATGCAACAGTTAATCCTTATACAAATGAAGTTGTTAAAGAGTATCCAAATGCAACGGCTTCAGAAATTCAAAAGGCTCTTGAAAATGGAAATGATTTATTCAAACGCTGGGAAAAAGAGCAACCAACACATCGGGCAGAGCAATTGCATGAAATTGCTAAATTGTTTCGGCAAAATCGGGATTACTTAGCTAAGGCAATGGTTACTGATATGGGAAAACTTTATCGTGAGGCCCAAGGCGAAGTTGACCTTTGTGCAATGATTGCTGACTATTTTGCTGACCATGGTGCCGATTTATTGGCGCCTACTAAAATTGAAACGGTTGCGACCGGGGATGCTCAAATTCAAAAACATCCGCTAGGAGTTTTGATGATGGTAGAACCATGGAACTTTCCGATGTACCAAATTATGCGTGTTTTTGCGCCTAACTTTATGGTTGGCAATCCCATGATTTTGAAGCATGCTTCCAATACACCTGGTTCAGCAGTTGCTTTTGAAAACATGATCAAACAATCTTCAGCACCTGATGCAAGTTTACAGAATCTCTTTTTAAGTTATGATCAGGTTGCTGAAATCATTGCGGACTCACGGGTTCAGGGAGTTGCCTTAACCGGATCTGAGCGAGGCGGACGAAGTGTTGCTAAGACGGCTGGTGAAAATCTAAAGAAAAATACGATGGAACTGGGTGGTACTGACGCGTTCATTGTTCTGGACGATGCCGATATCGATAGTGTAACTGATATTGCCTGGCGAGCTCGGTTATACAACGCTGGACAGGTTTGCACGTCATCAAAACGGTTTATTGTTGCAGCAAATTTGTATGATAAGTTTTTAGCAAAACTCAAAGAAAACTTTGCGAACGTCAAACCTGGAGATCCAATGGATAGCCAAACTACCTTAGCGCCCATGAATTCTAAGCGGGCCAAGGATAAGTTACAGGCTCAAGTTGATGACGCGATTGCCAAGGGAGCGACATTATATTATGGCAATGAAAAAATTGATTTACCAGGTCAATTTTTCCAACCAACCATTTTGACAAATGTACAGAAAGATAATCCAGCTTATGCACAAGAAATGTTTGGTCCGGTTGCACAAGTTTATAAAGTTAACAGTGACCAAGAAGCGATTGATTTAGCCAATGATTCCGATTTAGGATTGGGCGGCATTGTTTTCAGTGGCGATCCTAAACGGGGCACCAAAGTAGCTAGTCAAATCGAAACTGGAATGGTGTTTGTTAATAATTTCATGGTCTCGTTACCTGATTTACCATTTGGTGGGGTAAAGAATTCCGGCTATGGGCGTGAAATGAGTAGCTTGGGATTGAATGCTTTTGTAAACGAACAACTGATTGTGACCACCGACAAACCGAATATGAATAATTTGGCCGGTGGCTTGGTTGCAACGGATCCAAAGTAAAAAGAATTAGAATTATAGTTGAAATTAGCGAGTAAATTTCATTTGAATAATTATATTAAAACACTCTTTGGGGTGCTTTTTTAGTTTCATAAAAATTAAATGAAGGTGTTAATATATAAAGGTAGCAAAATATTAAGGAAGTGATCCATTATGTCCTCAGAGTCAATGTCACTATTCGGTGAAAACCATATTCACCAACCCTTGGCAGATGCGATGCGCCCGCAAAAGCTTGATGAGATTGTTGGGCAACACGAATTATTAGATGCTGGTCAACCACTCCGGCAAATAATTGATAAAGGAATCGCCATTTCGCTTATTTTATGGGGTCCACCTGGCACTGGCAAGTCCACGCTTGCGTATGTCATGGCAAAAACACTTAAATTACCTTTTGAAAAATTTAATGCCAGTACTGAAAACAAAGCAGTTTTACAAAAGTTTGTGAGTAAATATCCAAACGAGTCATTTGTTTTACAATTAGATGAAATTCACCGATTAACAAAACCAATTCAAGATTTTCTGCTTCCATACCTAGAATCGGGGCAGATTTTACTTGTTGGAACAACTACAGAGAATCCAGTGATCACGATTAATCCAGCCATTCGTTCGCGGTGTCAGCTATTTGAGTTCAAACCAGTGACAGCGAACGATGTGGTGCCAGTTTTGCAACGAACTAGTCAAAAAATTTATCAGTTTGATTTGGCAGAAGATCTGGCCTTAATGATCGGTAATTCTGCTAATGGTGACGTTCGGGTTGCTTTAAATATTTTGGAAACGCTAGTGGCGATGCACGGGAAAGAACTCAGCCATGAACAGATTGCGGAATTTGCCAAAAATCAGCATTTTGTATTTGATAAAGATTCTACAAATCATTATGACTACTTGAGTGCTTTTCAAGATTCAGTTGGTGGTTCTGATACAGATGCCGCTTTATATTACTTGAGCGTTATTCTTAATTCCGGTGATCTCGAATCGGCTGTCCGTCGAATCCGTGATCTTGCATATATGTTCATTGGATTAGCCGATTCACATGCCGTTGACACGGCGATGATTGCCTGTCAGACGGCACTTCAAGTCGGGTTACCGCGAGCGAGTACCCACCTTGCATATGCAACGATTACCTTGTGTTTAGCGCCTAAATCAGATTCAGCAGTGATGAGCTATAATCTTGCTAATGAAGACGGTAAGGAATCCAATCAGTTGCATAGGATGCCAAGTTATTTACGAGATGCGCATTATAAACACTCTGTTGAAACAACGGGTGGTGGCGATATGCTTAATCCATTTGACCAACCACATCAAATTGCTAAACAACAATACTTACCTGATAATTTGATTGATCGTCATTACTACAAGCCTCGTGAGAATAAAAGGGAACAGGCCCTTAATCAACGATATCAAGCATTACGACAATATATTTATGCACCACAATCAAAACAAGATAATAAAGATAATCATGAATAACTGAAAAATAGCAGAGTGAAGCAGGATAGAAATTCTCAATATATGGGAATTTTTATTCTGCTTTTTTAGATTGCCTAAAAGGCATAGTGTACTTTAATTTAAGCATTAGACGTATAGACTTATTGATCGTAGCATAGTACTTGTAATGATTAATAGTGATTCAAAAATTAAACAAATGAATTTTTTAAAGAAAAGGGAGAAATTAAAAATGGATAGACCTTATATTTTTTGTCATATGGCAACAGCATTAGATGGGAAAATCAGTGGACCGTATCATGGTGCAGCGGGACCTGAGGCTGGCCAATTATTTTATCATTTAGCTTTTGAGAAAGACGGTTTTTATCAAAACCAAGGATGGCTTTCTGGCCGGACAACGACCGATGATAATTTTACTTTTTACAAGAAACCGATTCTGGATGAGTCGGCACCGAAAGTTCCAGCCGGAGATTTTGTGATTCCAACTGAATTTTCAAAATATTATATTTCTATTGATCCTCATGGACGTTTGGCTTGGCAATCAAATGAGCTAATTTATCAAGACACGCATGCGCAGGTCCTTGAAGTTTTGACGGATCAAGCTAGTAATGCGTATAAAGCGTTTCTACGAAAGAAACAAATTCCGTACATTATTGCAGGAGATCAAAAGTTAGATGCAAAACTTGCCTTGAAAAAACTAAAAAATTTGTTTCATCTGGAAACGGTCATGTTAGGTGGCGGTGCAGTCTTGAATTGGTCTTTTATTCAGCAAGGCTTGTGTGATGAAGTCAGTTTAGTTGTGACCCCAGCAGCAGACGGAACTCCTACAACTCCTGCATTATTCGAAGCTCGTGAAGGTTTGTCTGATACAACCCCAGTAACTTTTACGTTAAAAGGAGTGCAGACAAAGAGCAATGTGGTTTGGTTACGCTATTTGGTTAATCATAAGCAAGATAATTAAAAAAATAAAACTTTTTTCAAAAAAAGCTTGCCTTGCAGTTACTGCAACCCTCTATACTTCGTAATTGTAATCAAATAAAGGAGATCAGCAAACATGCAAACTAAATTTACAAAGTATGAATTTTCAATTTTATCAATTGTCTTGGTTAGTTATTTTATGACCGTTTTAGATGTTTCCGTTGTGATCACGGCGCTCCCAAAAATTCAGGACGATTTACATTTATCAACGGCAAACTTAACTTGGGTACAAAACGCCTATACAATTATTTTTGGTGGGTTGTTATTACTTGGTGGTCGGCTTGGCGATATTGTCGGTCGTAAACAAATTTTTAATATCGGTTTGATTGTCTTTGGGTTAGGCTCACTTTTAGTTGGAATGGCCAATAGCTCAATGTGGATGATCATCGCTCGTGGGTTTCAAGGTGCGGGAGCTGCCGCATTGGCACCATCCACATTAGCTTTATTAATGGATAGCATTCCGGCAGGTACGAAACGGATTCGAGCGGTGGCTGATTATGGAGCAGTTGCTGGAATTGGAGCTAGCGTTGGTTTAGTGATTGGTGGATTGTTTGCCAGTTTGTTAAGTTGGCGTTATGCCTTTTTCGTCAACGTTCCGATTGCAATTGTAATGTTTATCTGGGCGACTAAAGCAGTTCATGCAACTAAACCACAGAAAGGGTCATTTGATGGAATTGGTTCCATTCTTTCATTGCTTGGAATGGTAAGTTTAGTCTACGGAATCTTATTAGTTTCAACTAGTGCGACTGCTTGGGTTTGGATTCTTGCAGCAGTTATCCTATTAGGTTTGTTCGTCGTTCGCAAAGTCAAAGTGGCTCAACCAATTATGCCATTACGGGTCTTTAAAAATAAAGAACGAACGGGGGCCTATTTATCACGAATGTTATATTTAGGTGCCATGATGGCATTTTGGTTCTTCATCACACAATTTCTGCAAGAAGTTTATGGCTTTTCGCCATTGATGGCAGGGCTGGGATTTTTCCCAATGACCGTTGCTAATTTTATAAGTGCTTTACAAGTATCTAAACTCACAGCAAAGTTTGGAAACGGAATGACTTTAGTTGGCGGACTTGTCTTCACAATTGCCGGAATGTTATGGCTGAGTTTTGCAGGAAGTGGGAGTAATTATGTGGTTGCTGTTGCTTTACCCATGATCTTAATTGGGATTGGCCAGGGAGCTGCCTTGAGTCCCTTAACAACTGCTGGAATTGCCGACATTGTGCCACGAGACGCCGGAGCTGCATCCGGAGTTGTTAACGTTGCGCATCAAATTGGTGGTTCAATTGGTTTAGCTATTTTAGTAGTTCTCAGTACAACAATTGGGGGAACTGCATTGGTCGCACGGACAGCTTTGGCCTTGCGAGGTGGCGTCGTATTTCTCATTATTGCTTTAATTTTAACTTTAGTTTTGATTGTACCGAAGAAAGCAAAATAAAATAACAGATCTAAAGGTTGAAAGTACAAAAATAACTTTAATTACTGTTATTGAGCAGTTTAGTCCACCGAAATTAGATTAATTACCGTTCTACGGCTTCCCTGGCCTGGAACGGGGTGGGCACGATTTGAAGCCAAGCAGATCACTTGTCTTCAAACTCGACCTTTATCTAAGCAAAAATCGCTAAGATAAATTTCACCCCTGAGGCCAAAACGCCTCCGAACTGGGGAAGTCGTTGTCTTTAAATACTTTGCATAAACATTGCCATAACAATTTTTGCGTTAAATATAATTAGTTTTAAAACTAGTAACCAGTCTGGAAGCAAATGGGCTCAGTAGTGTCGTTTATCTTAACGATTCATCGTTTAGATAAAGGTCGAGCTTAGAGATGTGAATTTCAGCTCTAAGTCGTGCCCACTACGTTCCGGCCCAAATTTGCTGGAAGACGGCATTTTAATCTAATTTTGTTACCATGAACGTTTTTGTATCAAGCAATTGGATGTGATTTTTTACTTTCAACCTTTAGTAACAGATTTAAAATTTTGAAAAGGGGCTTCATTATGAGTGTGTTTGAAGATTTAAAAAATGGCATGGCTTATGATATTCGGGATGCAAATTACCAAAAGGAAGTTCATGGTGAAATTGACCGTGCGGATCATCTGTGTTTTGAAATTAATCAAACTGATCCAGTCGAAAAAGAAAAATTACGCGATTTAGAAAATCAATTGTTAGCTAATCAAATAACCGATGGGACGTATTTTACACCACCATTCCATATTGATTGCGCAAATCGGGTAAATTTAGGGAAAAACGTTTATGCTAATCACAGTTTAACCATGATGTCACTTGGTACAATCACGATTGAAGATGGTGTGATGATGGGACCGGATGTTGGTCTTTATACTGTCAATCATGAACCTAAAAATATTCGGGTTGTTAAAACTGGTGAGATTCGGATTAAGAAGAATGCCTGAATTGGCGCAAAAGTCAGCATTTTGCCTGGGGTGACCATTGGTGAAAATGCCATTATTGGCACTGGTGCTGTGGTAACTAAAGATATTCCGGATAATTCGATTGCAGTTGGTGCACCTGCTAAAGTGATTAGAATTTTAGATTAGGACTTGTGTTAAAGTGCACTTTGAGGTTTAGAGTAGAGGCAATTCTTAAGTAAGCTGCAATTTTGAATATGAGGAGGCAAAAGAATGAATATTAAAGAAGCTAGTGAAAAAACGGGGGTTTCGTCGGCAACCATTAGATACTATGAAAAAGAATCTTTAATCCCCACGATTGATCGCAGTGAAGTTGGTAATCGAGAAATTGATGATCGCATTATTCGTCGGA
Source organism: Pediococcus damnosus (assembly GCF_001611155.1). NCBI lineage: Bacteria > Bacillati > Bacillota > Bacilli > Lactobacillales > Lactobacillaceae > Pediococcus > Pediococcus damnosus. Next base: position 53,758 of record NZ_CP012294.1, on the reverse strand, counting down.
TTAATTTCGTGAAACAAATGCGAGCAGCCGGGATGAGCATTGAAAATTTACGGCGATATATTGAACTGTTTGACGATCAAGAAGATACGACCAAAGCTGAAATTAGTTTGTTGAAAGAACAAATGGCCGCAATGGAAGAAAAGCGGGACGACTTACAGGCAGCCATTGATCATTTACATTTTAAGTTGGATCATTTCTATGATCATGTGCAGTCTAGTGAAGAAGAGTTGCGAGCTCTTGAACGCGAGCACCAAGACAAGATTAAGCATGATAAAGATTAGGACGATCTTTTCTTCGGCGAAGATGAAAAATTGGTATACTAAGGATGAAATGAAGGACTAATTTGGTTATTGAAGGGGAGTTTTCATCATGTCTTTACTATTATCATCTTTTGTAATCCTGATTGCTGTGGCAGCCAGTGATATTATCGCGAAATCTGTTCCGCACATATCGAGTACTTATATTAATTTATTGATGGGAATTGTTTTAGGACTTATCCCCTTTACAAATCATTTAGTACTGGATTTTAATGACGAAATCTTTATGGCATTTATTATTGCACCACTATTGTTTTTTGAGGGGCAATCAACCCCAGCCTTACTAATTAAACGAAAAATTAAGAGTATTTTAGGAACCGCTGTGGGACTGGCAGCTGTTTCTGCGATCGTGATTGCGTTAGTTGTGCATCAAGTTTTTGCGTTGGCCATTCCCGTAGCTTTAATGATTACAGCAATTAGCACGCCAACGGATGCCACTGCATTTGATTCGGTAATTGAGGGACGTACGATTGACGAACGGATTAAAAAAAGCTTGAAATTGGAATCTTTATTTAATGATGCGACAGGAATTATATTGCTACAGGCGGCTTTCCTGTGGTTACAAACTGGTCAAGTTGCGTTTGGCAAGAATGTCTTATCATTTTTCTATTCCGCTGGTGGTGGGATTATTGTTGGTGCCATTTTAAGTTTGATCGTGATGGCATTCCGCCAGTTTTTGGTTCGATCTTCTGTAAATGTCATTTCTTCACAAACATTAATTTATCTGTTGACGCCGTTTTGTATTTACTTTATTGCCGAAGAAATTGGCGTATCAGGAATCATCGCTGTTGTCACTGCCGGATTGATTCATAATAGCGAAACAACTCGAAGTCGTTTTTCATCGCCACGACAAATGCACCTCGGCTTGGAGTTGGTAAATTTTGCCAACAACGTCTTAAACAGTTTTGTATTTGTTGTTTTGGGACTTAGTTTGGAACGAATTGTGATGGAACAGCGACAGAGTATGGAAAACTCGATGAGATGGCTTGGAATTGGTGTTTTGGTCTACGTTGGCTTACTAGCAGCGCGTTATGTGTATGGACGTTTCTTTATCACTGATCGAACTAATCGAAGTGCTTGTTTATTTGCGCTCGGTGGTGTTCATGGAACGGTCACCCTAGCAATGACATTTTCAGTTTTAAGTAATGGTGTTTCGCAAGCCCTTTTTAACGAGGTTGTGTTGATTGAAACTGTGGTGATTATTTTAAGTATGTTGGTACCCACCCTTATTTTTAAAGCAATTTTACCAATTGATGCAGATGCTTTGAATAAAAGCGATCAGTTGAAAATTCTGCGAAATGAAATGGTCATTGTAGGAATTCAGCATGTGAAAACCATGAACTTGAGTGAAAAGGTTTGTGAAGTTGTTATTTATGATTTACGGGATCAAGTTCAAAAAAATACGATGAAGGCATTTTTCCGACAATGGCAATCGGTTACTACGGACAAGGCGACTTTAACAAGTATTCAAAGTGTTGATCAGCGGCGCGCATTAATGCAGGCATTTGATGCGGAGCGAGCTTTTCTATATGATCTGGCAAAGAATCATATGGTGAATTCTGAATATATTTATGATATTTTTAGTGAAATTTTGTTATCAGAATCGTTGGTATTAGATCCACAGAATCAAGTTATTTAATTAAAAAATTTAAGGAGAAAAAATAATGGCAAATATTTTAATTATTGGTGCAACTGGTTCAGTTGGTAGTGTGACGCGGAATTATTTTTTGGAGAATACAACGGATCAGCTAACTTTAATGGCTCGCAACACGAGTCGATTAGGTAAATTGAATGAACAACGGGAGAAAGCAGTGACTGGCAGTGTAACCAATACAGCGACTTTAATGGCGGCTTTAAAAGGGCAAGATGCTGTATTTGCAGCTTTAAGTGGTAATCTAGGCTCAATGGCCACTTCATTGGTCAATGCAATGGATCATTCAGATGTGAAACGCTTGTTGTTTATTACATCGATGGGGATTTATAATGAAATTCCCGAGTCAGTTGGGGCAAGTGGTAATCTGGCTTCTAATCCGGTCTTACAAAACTATCGCGATGCAGCAGATGTGATTGAGGCTTCTGATCTAAATTACACAGTCATTCGCCCAGGGTGGTTTGACAATGGCAATGATACTGATTATCAAGTGACTAAGAAGGGTGAACCTTTTGGTGGTCATAATGTTTCAAGGGCAAGTATCGCTGATTTAGTTGTCCGGTTGGCGCATGATCCAAAATTAGGTTCCCGTGATAGTTTGGAAATTAATCGAAAATAAACGTTTTAATTTAAGAAAAAAGGGACTAAAGATGAACGAACAAGATAAAAAGTTAATCACACAACTTTACCGTGACCATAATCGATATATGGTGGCTGGTGATACTAAGAAACTTGGAGCGCTGTTGGCCGATAATTTCCATTTAGTTCATATGACCGGGATGGTGCAAACTAAGGCAGAATGGTTAGGCCAAATTGACAGCAAACAAATGAACTATTTTTCTTCAACTGAAGAACATGTCGAAATTAAAGAAGAAAGGGGCAATAAGGCAACGTTAATTGGCCAAAGCCAGGTCGATGCCAGTATTCATGGCAGTCGAAACACGTGGCCATTACAATTGAACTTGCATGTGGAAAAATTAGCTGACGGTTGGAAAATTATGAACATTGATGCTGAAATGTATTGAATAAAATAAATAGCGAACAATATAAATTCTATCAAAGGGAATCTTTGATGGATTTTTTTATCAAAAAAATTCGAGTGCTTAGACCTAATCTAGCAGTGTTTGAATCAAAAGGATTAGAACAATTTAATTTAAAGTATGCTGTTAGGAGTACACTAGTACCGATCGACAAACAAACTTTTATAAAAGGGAGATCTTTGGACATGAAAGCAGATGTAGTGATTGTCGGAGCCGGAGCGGCAGGAATTGGTGCTGGAATTACTTTGGCTGAAGCGGGTAAGCAAGTTATCTTACTTGAAAAAGGTGACAAATTCGGGGGTGCAGGAATGTTTGGTGCTCAGGGTTTGTTTGCGGTTGAAAGCAGTCAGCAAAAAGCAGTAGGTAGTTCTTTTACTTTAAAACAAGCATACCAAGAACTTATCGGTTACACCCATTACCGTTCCAACACAGCATTGACGAAAGCAATTTTGTCCAAATCGGCCTCCACAATTGATTGGCTCAGTGACCATGGTTTAAAAACAGAATTAGTTAAAAATACCCAAGAGGTCCACCAAGACCATCCCAAGGTTTATCATCAATATATTGATAAATTTGCGGGCTTTGACCGTTTAATGGCCAGTTTCAAAGCTCACGGTGGACAGCTACTTTTACAAACTGCCGGCGTGGAAATTATTCGTGAACAGGATCAGATTGCCGGTATTAAAGTTGTCCAAAACAAGCACGAATTTATGATTACATGTTCAGCAGTGATTGTTGCCGATGGCGGATTTATTGGTAATCATGAGTTAGTGAATAAACATTTGACGATTAACCCAGAAAATCTTTACAGCATGGGCGAACGGAAAGCGACTGGCGATGGTATTAAAATGTTGGCTCAGTTAGGTGCAGATACGCGTCATCTTGGCGTGTTTGAAAATCATGCCGCTTCAGTAATTTCGCCACATGATTCTAAATGGCATAATTCAACCATTTTCACATTGACTAATTTGCCATTCTTGTGGATTGATCAGAGTGGCAAACGGTTTGTGGATGAAAGCGTGTGTTATGATTTTGCGCTTTGGGGTAATATCACCTATACGATCGGGGGAGCTTACTACTTTATTTTGGATCAAGCACTGGTTGATGAATTGTCCGATCAAGCATTAGAGTGGACAGATTCGTTTGAACGGACTTTTGTAAGTTTGGCACACAAACCAATGACTCATAAAGTCGGGCCATTTCCACAAATTGATGTCGATTTAGAAGAAGCAATTGCAAAAGGCGCAGGTTTCAAAGCTGAAGATTTAGCTGAATTAGCTACTAAGTTACATATGTCGCAAAAAATTCTTATGCAAACTGTTGATCGTTATAATACCCAGATTGAACAAAAAGAGGATTTCGATTTTTATAAACCTACCAAGTTCATGCGTTTTTCTGTCAAACAGGGACCGTTTTACGCAATTAAGGCGCGTTCCACTTCGTTAGGAACAATTGGCGGTATTGAAACCAATGACCAGATGGATGTTTTGAAAGCTGATAAAAAGCCAGTTAAAGGGACTTTTGTGGCTGGTAACAATGCTAGTGGCATGTACGACACTTCTTATCCAACCTTAGAAGGAATTAGTTGTGCGTTTGCTTGGAATTCTGGGCGGATTGCCGGCGAATCAGCAATTAAATTGTTGAACGAAGGCTCTGAAAGTTATTATGGTTAAACGTTATTTAGCTATTGACTTAACCTGGTCGGACGTCCATACTAACCAGTAACAGAAATGATCTTTAATTTAGTCCCGTGAGGCTAAGAATGATCTCGGTAAAAAGTATGAGGAGGTCTCTTAGCCAAAACGGTTGAGAGATCTTTTGTTTGTACTGTAAACGTGCTTAAAAAGGCAACTTCTTCCGCTTAGCTACAATAACCAAAAGATTCTCAACCCGAATCATTTGGTTATTTAGGCTAATGCTCGGAAGTCAAACGCCTTTTTAAGACACTCTAACTAAATATAAAGTAGCTGAACCATTTAATTGTTTCCTGAGAGAGCAAAACGGTGCAGTAAGGTCTTTGCAGAATCACGCAAAGAGTCTACCCGCAAACTAAGTGCACTTGATTGATCAGAAAACGATTAATCAAGTGCTTTTTTTGTACAAGAAAGGATGGTAAAAATGACACTCACAAATCTAACTCAAGCCAATTTAGTCACGATTGATCAAATTAATTCAGCAGATGCTCTCGCTTTAATTAAAGAGGCCCAGGAATTTAAAGCCGGTAAACAAGTTGTTTTGAAACGACCAGCGTATGCGATAAATTTATTTTTTGAAAACTCTACCCGAACGAAAACTAGTTTTCAAATGGCGGAAATGAAATTAGGGATGCAAGTTTTAAACTTTGATGTTTCAACCAGCTCAGTAAAAAAAGGCGAGTCCTTGTATGACACCCTAAAAACGGTTGAGTCAATTGGCGTTAACATCGCGGTAGTTCGCCATCCTCAAACTGATTACTATCAAGATTTGCTTGATTCGCATAACTTAAAATTGGGATTGGTCAATGCCGGCGATGGCTCCGGTCAGCATCCTTCCCAATGCCTGCTTGATATGATGACCGTTTATGAACAGTTCAAGCAATTTAAAGGTTTGAAGGTTTTGATTGTTGGCGATATTCGTCATTCACGAGTGGCACGCTCAAATGCCGAAATGTTGTGGCGGTTGGGTGCCAAAGTTTACTTTGCGGGTCCAAAAGCTTGGGCCGATTCCCAGCTTGAAAAATATGGTCAAACTGGCAACTTGGAACAATTACTTCCCGAAATGGACGTGATTAACTTGTTGCGCGTGCAACACGAACGGATTAGCGGGGATGCCAATGCCAGCTTTAGTGCTGAAAGTTATCGCCAACAATTTGGTTTAACTGATGAGCGCGCACAACAGTTAAAACCAAACGCCATTATTTTACATCCAGGTCCTGTTAATCGGGGTGTAGAAATCGACGATGACTTGGTTGAAAGCAAGCATTCCCGAATTTTTGCACAGATGGAAAACGGCGTGTTTGCGCGAATGGCGATCTTGAGTCGTATCCTGCGCTACCAAAAATTTTTGTAGGAGGTTTCACGAATGTCAATACTACTTAAAAACGGACAAGGTTATGTAGACCAAAAATTGACCAAGTTAAATATCTTAATTGAAAATCAACACATCACAGATTTAAACAGTTCAGTTACCTCGGCTGACCAAGTGATTGATTTACAACAAGCGCTAGTAACTCCGGGCCTAATTGATGTCCATGTGCATCTGCGTGAACCGGGGTTTACCAATAAAGAAACTATCAAAACGGGTAGTGCTGCGGCCGCGCACGGCGGATTCACCACGATTGGGGCCATGGCCAATTTGAACCCCACGCCAGATACTCCGAAACGGTTTACCAACCAACTGGACTTAAATACGAAAGGTTCTGTGAAAATCAAACAGTATGCGCCGGTAACTCGTGATCGAAAAGGAGCCGCAGTAGTCGACTTTAAAGCTTTAAAGTCTGTCGGAGCGTTTGCGTTTAGTGATGATGGGGCCGGCGTTGCAGACAGCCAAGTTATGTTCACGGCGATGCAAAAAATGGCAGATTTAAACATGCCTCTTTGTGATCATGCGCAAGATATGCAACTGACCCAGGGTGGGGTAATCAATGCTGGATCTGCCGCTCAACGTTTAGCGGTTCCAGGTGTGAATAAGGTGAGCGAAACGGCCCAAATTGCCCGCAATCTAGTGTTGGCCCAAACAACGGGTGTGCATTACCATGTTTGCCACGTTTCCACGAAAGAAAGTATTGAGCTCATTCGAATTGCAAAAAAATCGGGTGTCAAGGTGACTTGTGAAGTTACACCGCATCACTTGCTATTGGATGACACGATGATTGCGCAAGATGACGCCCAATTAAAAATGAATCCCCCGTTGCGCAGTGCTGAAGATCGGATGGCATGTGTCGCTGGCCTGATGGATGGCACAATTGATCTGATTGCAACGGATCATGCGCCACACACGGATCAGGAAAAACAACAGGGATTCCTGAAATCGCCAAATGGCATTGTCGGCTCGGAAACAGCCTTTGCCTTGCTGTATACCAAATTTGTAAAAACCGGCATTTGGTCATTAAACAACTTAATTGGATGGATGAGTATCGCGCCAAAAAGAGTTTTTCAATTGACCAATGTGGGGCAATTAAAACAAGGTGATTTAGCAGACATTGCGGTCTTTGATTTAAACCACAGTGAAAAAATTGATGCTGCTAAATTTTTATCAAAAGGGCATAATTCGCCGTTTATCGGTCAACAGGTGTTTGGCAAGACGATTTTAACACTGGTTGATGGTCAAATTGTCTATCGGAGGGGTTAACACATGGCAAAAAGATATTTAGTTTTAGAGGATGGCAGCACGTATGAAGGAACGGCGTTCGGTGCTGAGGACACCGGGGTTGGTGAATTAGTTTTTAATACCGGCATGACCGGCTATCAAGAATCTATTACCGATCAATCATACAACGGCGAAATTTTAATGTTTACATATCCGCTGATTGGCAATTATGGAATTAATTTTGACGACAATGAATCGGTCACGCCTACTACGGCCGGTGTCGTTGTCCATGAAGTAGCCCGACTGGCCAGTAACTGGCGCAATCAAATGAGCTTAGATGAATTCTTGAAACAGCACCACATTCCCGGGATTTCCGGATTAGATACCCGCGCCATTACCAAAAAAATTCGAGCCCACGGGACCATGAAATCTGTCCTCGTGAATTCGATAGCTGATGCCGAAGCAATTTTGGCACAAGGAATGAAACCGGCGCCGAAGGATCTAGTTTTAAAAAGTACCACAAAAAATGGCTATCCGAATCCCAACACCGGTAAACGAATTGTGGTGGTTGATTTTGGCTTAAAACATAGTATTTTACGCGAACTAGCAAAGCGTAACTGTAATGTTGTGGTGATGCCGGCGACGGCCACCGCGGCCCAAATTTTGAATTATAAACCAGACGGCGTGCTCTTAAGCAATGGACCCGGAGATCCAAAAGATGTGCAGGGAGCCGCGACGATGATTCGGACGGTTGAGCGGACCGTTCCCTTGTTTGGCATCTGTCTGGGCCATCAATTATTTGCCCTCGCAAACGGAGCCGACACTTTTAAAATGAAGTTTGGCCATCGCGGCTTTAATCATCCAGTGCGCGAAATTGCCACGAATCGGATTGACTTCACCGCGCAAAATCACGGCTATGCGGTGGCAGCTGATTCGGTCGCAAACACCGACTTACTGGTGACGCATGAAGAAATTAATGACCAAACCATTGAGGGACTGCGGCATAAAAAGTATCCAGCCTTCTCAGTTCAGTTTCATCCGGACGCGGCGCCGGGTCCCCATGATGCGAGTCATTTATTTGATGAGTTTTTAGAATCCATTACCAGTTATCAACGAGAGCCAGTCCGACTTAGCGCTTTAGCGGTTAGCTCGGATGGACATCCGTAATGAGAATAAAATTTTGCGAAGGCAAAATAGCCATTAATTACGAAAAGGAGCCAGTCCGACTTAGCGCTTTAGCGGTTAGCTCGGATGGACATCCGTAGTGAGAATAAGATTTTGCGAAAGCAAAATAGCCATTAAGAATTGAAAAGGAGGGACTGATCAGCATGCCTAAACGTCAAGATATTCATAAAATATTAGTCATCGGATCTGGGCCGATCATCATTAGCCAAGCGGCTGAGTTTGATTATTCCGGGACCCAAGCTTGTTTAGCGCTTAAAGAAGAGGGTTATGAAGTTATTTTGGTTAATTCGAATCCGGCCACAATCATGACGGATCCTGAAATTGCCGATCGGGTTTACGTGGAGCCTTTAACCCTGGAATTTGTGAGTGAAGTGATTCGGAAAGAACGTCCCGATGCGATTTTACCCACAGTTGGTGGACAGACCGGCCTGAACATGGCGAAACAGTTGGATGAAGCCGGTGTTTTAAAAGCCTTCAAGATTGAATTGTTGGGAACCAGTTTGAAGTCCATTAACCAAGCCGAAGATCGCGAACAATTTAAAGAACTCATGGCCAAGCTTGGGGAACCGGTGCCAGAATCCAAGACTGTAACCACGGTTGAAGAAGCACAGGTTTTTACGAAAACGATTGGCTTTCCCGTCATCATTCGCCCGGCCTATACGTTGGGCGGCACTGGAGGTGGCATCGCGTATAATGCGGACCAACTGACTAATATTGCGGAAAACGGGTTGGACTTATCGCCCATCACCCAAGTTTTAATTGAACGAAGTATTGCCGGTTATAAAGAAATTGAGTTTGAGGTGATGCGCGATCACAATGATAATACGATGGTCGTTTGTTCAATGGAAAACTTTGATCCGGTGGGCATTCATACAGGGGATTCAATTGTCTATGCCCCTGTCCAAACGCTCTCGGATCGTGAATATCAAATGTTAAGAGATGTGTCGTTGCGGTTAATCTCGGCTTTGAAAATTGAGGGTGGCTGTAATGTCCAATTGGCCTTGGATCCGAACAGTTTTCACTATGACATTATTGAAGTGAATCCCCGGGTGAGTCGGTCTTCAGCGCTGGCTTCAAAGGCAACTGGTTATCCAATCGCCAAATTAGCGGCTAAAATTGCGGTGGGGTTAACCCTAGATGAAATTAAGAATCCAATTACGCAAACCACTTATGCGGCTTTTGAACCCGCTTTGGACTATGTGGTCTGCAAGATTCCGCGTTGGCCATTTGATAAGTTTAATCACGCTGATCGTTTGTTGGGAACTCAGATGAAAGCGACTGGCGAAGTGATGGCGATTGGCCGTAACATTGAAGAGGCCACGCAAAAGGCGGTTCGGTCATTAGAAATCGGAATCCATTCGTTAAGTTTACCGGAATTAAAGACAGTGTCGGATCAGGAATTAACGGATCGGTTAGTGCATGCGCGTGACGATCGTTTGTTTTGCATTTTTGAAGCCTTAAAACGGGGATGGACGCCCGGAGAGATCCATGAATTTACAAAGATTGATTATTTTTACTTAGATAAACTGGTTCACATTCTTGAAATTAAAACTCAGTTGCAACAAAAGCCTAATGATCTGGCAACTCTGAAACTCGCCAAGGAAAATGGGTACACGGATGAAGAAATTGGGACATTTTGGCAAAAAACGGCCGATGAGATCCGTGCACAACGAAAAACGAATCAGATCTGGCCGGTTTACAAAATGGTCGACACTTGTGCAGCCGAGTTTGAATCGCAAACACCGTATTTTTATAGCACTTACGAAACTGAAAATGAAAGTTTAAAAGATGATAAACCGTCCGTATTGGTCCTTGGCGCTGGACCGATTCGAATTGGACAGGGCATTGAGTTTGATTATGCCACCGTTCACTGTGTCCAAACCTTAAAAGAAGCTGGTTATGAAGCAATTATTATGAATAACAATCCAGAAACAGTCTCAACTGATTTCTCAATTTCTGACAAACTATATTTTGAGCCGCTCACTTTAGAAGATGTATTAAATGTGATTGACCTGGAACAGCCAGTTGGCGTGATTGTCCAGTTTGGTGGACAAACAGCGATTAACCTGGCGGAACCTTTGGCAAAACACGGCGTTAAAATATTAGGCACGGCAGTTAAGGATGTCAATCGGGCAGAAGATCGGGATGAGTTTGATCAAATTATTCAAACTTTAAAAATTCCGCAACCATATGGAGCCACGGCAACCACGAACGAAGAAGCCTTAACCGTGGGCGCTAAAGTAGGGTATCCGATGTTGGTTCGTCCGAGTTATGTGCTCGGGGGCCGCGCCATGGAAATCGTCCATAACATGCAAGAATTGAAACATTATATGCAGGCGGCCATTAAAGTTTCGCATGATCATCCCGTCTTGCTTGATCGGTACGTAACAGGCAGAGAATGTGAAGTGGATGCAATTTGTGACGGGGAAACGGTTGTGATTCCAGGAATTATGGAACATATTGAACGGGCTGGAATTCATTCCGGCGATTCAATGGCTGTGTACCCACCGCAAACATTTTCGCAATCCGTCAAAGATCAAATTGAAAGTGAAACTATCAAATTGGCACATGCGCTTAAATGTTATGGTCTGATGAATGTTCAATTCGTTATTCACAATGAGGAAGCTTACGTAATTGAGGTTAATCCGCGTGCGAGCCGCACTGTTCCATTTTTGAGTAAAACGACCAAGATTCCCATGACACAGTTGGCTACGCAAGTGATTATGGGTGAAAAATTGGCCGATTTAGGCTATCAAAATGGCCTGCAACCAGAGTCGAAACTCGTTCATGTGAAAGCGCCAATTTTTTCCTTTAGCAAGTTGAATGATGTGGACAGTTTACTGGGACCTGAGATGAAGTCCACGGGTGAAGTGATGGGAACGGATCAAACGTTTGCCAAAGCGCTCTACAAAGCGTTTGAAGGCAGCGGTTTGCATTTACCTGCTCATGGCAATATTTTGATGACGGTGAGTGATGACGAAAAGCCAGAGGCCGCTAAATTGGCGAAACAATTATCGCAACTTGGGTTTAATCTTTACGCCACGGGCGGGACGGCAAATTATTTGCAGGAACATGGTATTTTTGTTGAACAGAAGGTCAGCAAATTAAGTGATGATGCCTGTGAAATTACGAGCTTGATTGATAATCAAACCATTCAGTTGGTTGTCAATACCATTGATGATAACTCAAGTTCAGTTAATGATGGGGCGAAGATTCGAGCATTGGCGATCAGTCATGGCATCTTAGTCTTTACCTCATTGGATACGCTATCAGCAGTCGTAACCATGTTAATGAGTCAGGCGTATGAAGTTACCGCAATTTAAATTAAATGGAGGAATTATCTATGACAATCGCACAATAAGTTGCCCAATCTTTGCTTAAAATTAAGGCTGTTTCGTTCAGACCCAATGATCCGTTTACCTGGGCGAGCGGGATGAAAAGTCCCATCTACTGTGATAATCGTTTAACCATTTCGTATCCAGAAGTACGCAAGCTGATTTGTGATGGCTTAGTTCAATTGATTCAAAAGAATTATCCAGATGCCGAAGTGATTGCCGGAACGGCCACCGCTGGGATCCCACATGCCGCATGGGTCGCAGAGAAACTGAATTTACCTCTCATCTATGTACGTTCCAAACCCAAGGATCATGGGCAAGGTAAACAAGTAGAAGGTGTGTTGAAACCAAATCAAAAAGTCGTTGTAATTGATGATTTAATTTCAACGGGGCAAAGTGTTTTGGGGGCCGTTAAGGCTGTGCAAAAAGCGGATGCCGAAGTTGTAGGTGTGGCAGGAATTTTTAGTTATCAACTAGCCAGTGCCACTCAAAATTTTGCTGAAGCAAAAATCAATTTTGAAACGGTCACTAATTATTCCATTTTGATTGAAGAAGCTAAAAAACAGAATTATGTGACAGATGAAGAATTAGTCGTTTTGAAGGCTTGGCGTGGATAATTAAATTAAGTAATTGACAAGAAAAAAAGTTCTCTTCAGAGTGAGACAAATTGAAACTAAATGTTGCATAATTTGCTTTCATTTGAGCTTGACAGCTAATATACTGTAGATGTTTCAAATCAATACCAATTATTTAAATGCGCTAAATTAGGAGGTTTTATAATAATGAACGATTATGCTGAAATTAATCAATTAGTTTCTAGGGAACGCTTGTATCGGCAACGTCATGCGGATGAATTAGCTGATTGTTATTATCCTGATGCTACAGTTGCCACGAGTTGGCAGGCGGGGAGTTTAGACAGCTTTTTACATGGAGAGCCAGCCGAAGTTGATCCCAGATTTACAATTTTTGGCAGTATCAGTTCACCGGTCATTCATCAAAATGGTAAGCGGGCATTTGTAGAACTACCGACTGAAACCCATATGCGAATGATGGTTCACGGTGTTTTGACAGAAATTGAATCGTATCGGCGCCTGATCTACCGGGTCGAGAAACGTGATCAAGATTGGAAAATTGCCAGTATGATTTCTATTAATGAAAGTGATAATTTATATCCGGTCATTCCTGGAACTAGTTTGAAAATTGATCCAAAAGACTTAGAAGGATTACGGCCATCATATCAATTTCTGTCCTACGTTCGAAAAGCAGCTGGTGGTGAAATTAGCTCAGATTTGTTGGGAACAGACCGTCCAAAAGAAGTCGATAAGATTTATGGTGAAGCTCAAAATTGGGTAGATCATAAGGAGTAGCTGAATGAATTTCGGTTTAATCATGATAAAAAATCGTTTCCAAAAATAATGGACAAAGTTATAAATCGGTAGTAGAGTGAACGTAGAAAATTGTGTTAATGAAAAGGGTATCAATAAGCCCCAGACAGAGCAACCGAATTCAGGTTGTTTTTGTCTGGGGTATTTTTTTTGGAAAGAAGCATTAATCATGGATATGGATGAATTATTTGCGCACGCACCGGTTCCCAAAGTGTATATGAAATTGGCTTTACCAGTTGTTTTGGGGATGGTTACGAGTATGGTCTACAATTTGGTGGACACGTTTTTTGTTGCGAAAACAGGTAATGCTAATTTAGTTGCTGGGATTGCCTTAGGAACACCGTTGTTTTCATTTATGTTGGCAATTGGTGATATTTTTGGACTGGGTGGAAGTGCCGTCATTTCTCGTCTATTAGGTAAGAAAAGGCATGATGAAAGTGCGCATCTTAGTAGTTTTTGCTTTTATGTTTCAATTGCGGTTAGTTTAATTTTATCGGTCTTAATGTTAGTGTTTGAACGACCAATTTTAGGAGTGATGGGCGTTACCGCGGCGACGTATCCGTATGCGGCCGATTTTTATTGCATGTTGGCAATTGGCGCTGTCTTTATCATTGTGTCTTTGGTTTCAGGCAATATTATTCGGACGGAAGGATTGGCTACCAAGTCGATGATTGCGACCGTTTCGGGAACCATTCTTACAATTATTTTAGATCCGATTTTTCTTTTTGGATTGCACTGGGGTGCTTTGGGCGTTGGTTTGGCAAATGTGATTGGATACATGTTAAACACTTCTTTGCTAGTTTATTTTATGATTAAGGATTCTCATGTGCTGTCGTTATCTTTTAACAAAATACAAATTTCGAAAGCAGACCGACGCGCGGTTTTGAGCATTGGAATTCCAGCGTCGTTGACAAATTTTATGCAAAGTTTTGGGGTCATGTTGTTAAATAATTATTTGGCACCATATGGGGCAACAGCGATCGCGGCTATGGGAATTGTCTTAAAAATATATATGGTCGTTATGTTGATTATGGTGGGATTTGCCTTTGGTGCTCAACCCCTGATTGGCTATAATTATGGTTCTGGTGATAAACGGCGTTTTAAGGAAATTGTGAGATTTGATTTTTTGGTCGAGGTTGTTTATGCATTAATTTGTGCGGTTATCCTGATGGTTTTTGCTCCCCAATTAATGGCTTTGTTCATGCATAACGCGGCGATTATTTCGATGGGCACAATCATGTTACGGTTATTATTAATCACTGCGCCCTTTATTGGGGCAATTCTCGTATTTACCACGATTTTTCAGTCAGCTGGCAAAGCGTTAGGGGCCTTAATTATGTCAATTTCACGTCAAGGTGTGATTTTTGCGATTGCGATTATTATTTTGTCAGCCATGTTTGGTTTTACAGGGGTGATTATTGCCCAACCCGTTGCAGATATTTTAACTTTCTTAATTGGATTTTGGCTATATAAACAACTATTGGTTTAAGTAGTTGAAAACTCTAAAGTAATAGTAGTTGCTAAGCGAGAACCAAATAGGGTAAAATTACTTACATAAAATAAGGAGTGTGGCCGATGATGATAGCAATCAATAGTCAGGATCTATCCGCTAAAGACGCCTATAAACTGATCAGTGGCACTGTAATTCCGCGGCCGATTGCCTGGATTACCACGTACAATCGGAAAAAAGATGTTGTCAATTTAGCCCCATTTAGTTTCTTTAGTGGGGTGGCCGGTAAGGCGCCGTTAGTGTCGGTCTCAGTTCTTCGTAAAGATAATGGGCAAATGAAAGACACGGCACGCAATTTACTTGATACCAAAGAAGGCGTTGTCCACGTGGTTTCTGAAGGGCTTGTGCATCAAATGAATCAAACGGCCGCTAGTCTGGATGCTGACGAGACTGAACTGGCTAATACCAATCTTGAAATCGTGGCCAGTAAATTTGTGGCGGTTCCTGGATTGCAGGTGGCCAAAGTGCGTTTTGAAGTGCAAGTTTATCAATATGTGCCAATTAAAGATGAACATGGCCAAATTATTACCGATATGTTTATTTTAAAAGTGGTTGAAATGTATTTTGATGAAACGGTTTTAAACCAGGATAATCATTATATTGATGCGAAAGCTTTAAAACCGGTAGCCAGGTTAGCCGGCCCGCAATACGCCAACCTTGGCGAAACTTATCGAATTATGCGGCCAAAATAATTAAAGTGAGCTGATTTAGAAAAGTGCTTTCAAAGTGCACTTTTTATTTTTTTCCGTTTTTTCGCCAATTGGACGAATAATCATTCATAAAGCCATTAAAAACCACTTGTAAACCACAAAGAAGTCCTGTAATATAATTTTTAATTGTAGGATTAGGAGGAGATTAATATGCTGGTTTGGAAGGGTAAAGGACTTTTAGTCATCCTTTCAGGAATTATTGGAGGGATGGCAGCAGGCGCGATTAGTAGCCTAATTGCTAATATTGGGGTCTCGGAGTCGTTAGAATATGCCGTCATGTGGATTGCGTGGGGACTAGCAGCGGCTGGGGTTAATTATTTGTTATGTCGGTGGTTTGTTTCTACGGAGAAAAGAATTTATGTGGATGAACAAACTGGGCAGCGGGTGGAGGTTTCCGATAACTCGTCCTTATTTTTTATCCGGAATCGAATTTGGACATACATATTTGCGATTCTTTTCTGCGGACTGGGATTACTGCAGACTATTTAGGGCTTTTCTAATAATTCAATTTAAACGCCACGACATTGAAATTGCAGGTTAAAAACTCGCTATAATAAAGGGAAACATCTTTAGGAACCGGAAAGATAATGGGTGTAATCTGTGAATTAATTAGTTCACTAGCTGTTCCGCCTGGATTAGCGCCAAAGACCGCCTGACCAATCAACTTTTTGTTTCTTAATGCTTCCACATCTTGGACAATCCCCGTAAAACTATAACCAATCACGGTGGGAAGCTGAACAGGATGAATATTTTGTAAAAATCCTTCTTCTCCTAACCAGTCCCAAGGCAAAATGGGGACGTATTTAGTTTGAATAATTGCTGAAAAGGGCGATACTTTGGGTTCCTCAATTGATCTAATTTTAAGTTCGCAAATTCCGCCAAAGGTTTCCTGGATAATTTGTTTCATCGTCAATGTTCCTCCTTTATTTAATAGGCATAGTGTAACGTGATCTATGCTGAGTAATAAAATCAGAATACTGATAAAATTTTTTTCAGGATTAAAACTGGGTTCCTAATTTTTATGACATTTGTCATATTGAAAAGGTGACAAATGGAACTGGGCCGATGATTTCCTTGTTGATATGATTATATCAAGGAGGTCAGGAGAAATGAAAACACTTATTGAAGCAACTCATTTAAAATTTAATTATGGGCAAAAATCAGTTTTAAAAGATATTAGTTTTAGGGTGAATTCTGGCGAAATCATTGGTTTGATTGGAGAAAATGGTGCCGGAAAAACAACCTTGTTAAATATTTTACTCGGCTTGTATCCAACAACTGGTGACGTTGTTTTGTTTGGAAAGCAACCAGGTAGTAAAGTTGGAAAGGCACACATTGGTTCCATGCTCCAAACGGATATGGTTATTCAGGGTGTCACCGTTTCAGAGTTATTAGCCGAAATAGCTTCCTGCTATGAAACGTCATTTTCACCAGAGCAACTGATTAAAGAATTACATCTAACAACGTTTGCCAAAGAACGATTAACCAATTTATCAGGTGGCCAGTTACGCCAGGTGACGTTTGCAATTGCCTTGATTGGTAATCCTGATCTGTTGTTTTTAGACGAACCCACAGTTGGGATGGATGTGCAAGCACGTCAATCTTTTTGGCATCGAATTCGACTTCTTAAACAGCAAGGAAAAACAATTGTCATTACCAGCCATTATTTAAACGAAATTCAAGAAGTTGCTGATCGGATATTGGTGATGAAAAATGGTCAATTTATTTTTCAGGGTTCTTTTAATGACTTGCAGAACCAACATCAACGCGTAGAAATTGTGTTTCAGACCGAGCGGGCATCAGACGTGTTTAAAGTGTTACCGCATGTGACGGAAATTAATAAAAGTGATGGCAACATTCATATTCGGAGTACTGATGGGGATGCCACGTTATATGCACTAATGAAAAATTTTAAACACCTGCATCAGATAACCGTTACTCGTGAATCTCTAGAAACAATTTTCGTCCAATTAACCAACCAGGAGGTAAAATGATGAAACATTTGATGAGTCAATTAAGTTTTGATGGTAGACGTCTAATTTTACGTAATGCCTCGTTTTTATTTTTTTCACTTTTAATGCCAGCTGGCTTTTATCTTTTATTTACACGAGTCATGATTGTTGGAACCACGGCCGAAATGCAGGTTTTTAACGTGACTTATATGGGTAGTATGATTGTTTATAGTGGCTTGATTAGTGCCGCATTCAGCGTGGCGTCTATTCTAAAAAATGACCGTGACCAAGGATTTGTCAATTTGCTGAATTTAACCCCGCGTGGATTGACGACGTATTACGTTTCTATTGCGTTATGGAGCTTAGTGATGACGACTTTGGCAATTGGTGTCATTGGCGGGCTAGCAATGGGAGTCAATCACGTGTCACTTTCAGGTGGACAATGGCTGGGAGTTCTAGGAGTTTCCCTGTTTGGTCAAATCCCCCTTCTGATCATGGGAGCCATGATGGCATTTATTCAACATACAGAAACGTTAGGGCTGGTTAGCAATCTCGTTACCTTTCCGATGGCCATTGTTAGTGGATTATGGTGGTCAATTTCATTACTGCCAGATTGGTTACAACAAATTGGGAAAGTAATGCCCGCTTATTTCACCAACAGTCTGTTAGAAAAAGTGACCACAGGTGGTGAAATTGAGTTAAATTCGGTGATTGGAATCGTGCTGTGGAGTTTGATTTTATTTGCGACCATGATATTAATTTCAAAACTAACACATAAATGGGGTGTGAAGGTTGGCAGAGCATAGGTGGATGAAAAATTTTAAAAAACGAAAAGCAACTGGATACATATGGCTAGTTTATTTGCCATTTGCAATGTCAGACTATTTTCCAATCAAATCTCAAACAGATTGGTTCTGGGTGGGGATGGGCTTGCTGTTTTTGGTAAGTTATGTTTTGGTGACCGAAGTGCCACGCTGGCATGTCATTACAATGCCATTAGAATTATTGATAACCGGTATTTTTTCAATCTTTGCTTTTAATAATTATTTGATTATTTTTCCCGGTTGGCAAATTGCCTCGCTTTTGGCCCGGCGCCCGAAGAAATATTTCCATTGGTTTCTGGGTGCCTATTATTTATTTATAATTAGTGGCCTTATTCGCTATAATAGCTATTATCCGGGGATCCTCAGTTTTCATAATATGAATGTGGTGGGCCTTTTATTTCCATTGATATCTCCAATTTTTGCATACAGTTTAGCCAGGTCAATGGTTCGCCAAAATCAATTGCACCAAACTAATCGACGCCTACAAACGATTGTTCAACGAGATGAACGCGAACGAATTGCCCGTGATTTACATGACACGCTCGGACAAAGCTTTTCAATGATCACAATTAAAACGGAATTAGCTAAGAAATTGTTACAAAAGGCGCCAGAAAAAGTTGTCCCCGAACTCGATGATATCGAGAAAACAAGTCGCCAGAATCTACAAATGGTGAGGAAAATTGTGAATGATCTTCATCAAAAATCGATTAGTGAAACATTGCTGGAACAGAGTAAAAATCTGGCCGCGGCTGAAGTTCTTCTAACGACTAACAACGAAGAAATGGCTTTGAAATGGCCCACAGTGATTCAAGGACGGTTTACGGCGGCAATGACAGAAGCCCTGACCAATGTGATTCGCCATGCTAAAGCTCAGTCGGTTCAGATAAGCTTTACAAGCGATGCTAGACATTATCAAGTTTTGATTCAAGATGATGGCCGAGGTCATAAGTTCGAACGCAGTGGTTCAAATGGTATTCGGGGGATGCGGGCGCGGATGTTAGAAGGTAACGGAAAATTTGAAATCGTGCGTAATCGCAAAGGAACGTTGGTAACTCTAAGCCTGCCAAAGGAGTAGAAATTAATGATCACAATTTATTTAGCTGAGGATCAAGGAATGCTAAACTCAGCACTTTCACAATTACTGGAACTAGAAGATGATTTGCATGTTGTGGGGACTGCGACCGATGGCAATACTGCTTGGCAAGAAATTAGCCAGTTAGCCCCCGATGTGGCCATTTTGGATATTGAAATGCCTCAGCTAACTGGGTTAGACGTGGCAGATCACATTCACACTGCTCAGCTCGCAACCAAGGTCGTGATTTTAACCACATTTGCGCAGAAGGCTTATTTTGAACGGGCGGTTCAAGCGCAGGTGGCTGGATATTTATTAAAAGATAGTCCTAGTAATGATTTGGTTGCAGCTATTCGCCAGGTAATGACTGGTAAAACAACGTATGCACCAGAATTAGTGGTCAACATGTTATCGGCCGATAGTAATCCGCTCACTAAGCGAGAGTTAGCGGTGTTAACGGCAGCGGATGAAGGAAAGCCCACAAAAGAAATTGCGACAAGCTTGTTTCTGTCTGATGGTACAGTGCGCAATTATTTATCGTCTATTTTTAGTAAATTAGGTGTCCATAATCGCATTGAGGCCGTTCAAATCGCAAAGAAAAATAAATGGTTAAAGTAAAAATATAAAAGTTTTGAAGTTGATTATTAATTTAGTTAAATAATAAGAAACCAAATTTTGAAGGATTTTCTTATTGTTATGTTCTAATTGAAGTTGTTTTTAAGTACCGAGTCAAGTTAGCGGATGATAAAGACCTATTCTGGCATGGGAGTGTTTTTAATCTGTAATTAAATGAATGCGCTAATAAAAGTATTTTTTTTAAAACCAGAAGTGAATCAGAAAGTATGAATTAATCAATAGTTTTCGGAAATCTGAAGCTAAAAAACAGTTACATAAGAGACCGGAGATTGATAAAAGTAAATGATATTGTTAGTTTCTATACTATTTCTGCTAGTTATACTCCAGTTTTAAAAAATTGGCGAAAGAAACATCTTTCATTGAATACTGGCAGAACCAGTACCACTTATTTAAATTTTGATATTTCCTTCTTTGCGGTGAATAGTAAATATCAGGACTCAGGTATGGGGCGATTGACAATGAAACATTTATTATTAAATACGTATAGTCGATTAATGCCAGTTGTCGGTGTTTCCTTAGTGACGTTAGACGCACTAAAAACTGCAGTAGACTTTTACACGCGACTTGGTTTTATCGAATATTCTCAAGAGCCTATGAGAAAATCGATTACACCCTTGGCTATTTTTACTTCTGACATAGGTAACATACTTGATTTGAAGAAAAATAATCATGATAAGGAAATAGATATGTTAGAAGGCTCTTTAAAGAATTTTGTGTCATTCAAAAAAGAGTAAAATAAAAGCTCAGCAAACCTAATTTTAAACTAGGTTTACTGAGCTTTTATTTAGCTTATGTGGGCAGTTACCCAAGCTTTAGCACTAACTAATTCAGGTTCATTAATATTATGCGACTGTTCGTGTTCAAAAATTGAAACGTCTGCATGAGTACCAGTGAGAGACTGCATCAATTCGTCAAAGTTGGTTTTAGAAACAATTGGATCCTGCTCGCCATGAGATCCCCATATACTAATCTTGGATAAATCAGGTAAGTCAACAGTGGGTGTGAGCAACATAGGATGAAACAAAACGGCTTTTTTGAAACGGGGCCGTTTTGTTAGCCACGCATAAGCAGCGACATTGGCACCGTTTGAGTAACCAACTACAATCATCTTTTCTTGATCGAGATGATATTGCTCAGTATAGGTGTCAATGGTTTCTAGCAGCCAATCTGTTTCAGAATTCAAACTGTTTAAATCAAAGCTACCATCTGCCGTGTGGTTAAAATACCGCGTTTGACCATTTTCAATTAAACGTCCTCGAATCCCTAATTGCGGGCTAGTAGGCAAAAGGTAACTGGCAATTTTTGATAAGTCTTGCTCATCGCCACCTGTACCGTGAAGCATTAAAATTGGTGCGGTGTCAGATTGACCGGGTTTGAAGAAAATATGGGTCTGTTCGTCAGCCATAGCTAATCCTCCGTTTTTTGTTCTGTGTTAAAGCCAGCCAGATGAGCCTCAATATCTTCACGCTGATCTTCCAAGAAAGGTGGTAACTCCAAGTGAACACCAGCTTCTTCATATGTTTCATCGAGTAAGAAACCAGGTCCATCTGTAGCAGTTTCGAAGAGAACGCCACGACCAGGACGGAAGTACTCAGATTTGAAGTAGAAACGATCTACCAAACCAGATTGTGCAAGCCGGGCCTCTTGAATTCGTTTGATCCACCAATTCAAGCTTTCGGCATCTTCCGTCCGAAAAGCAATATGATGAACCGTGCCAAAACCTTGGAATTGATCGGGAAGCACAACACTCGTTTCTGTAACAATTTGAGCGCCGTGACCACCATCATGTAATTCATAAAGCGTTTTGCCGTCTTCTGTTGCAAGTTTTGTGAAGCCCATAACTTCTGTCAAAACTTGGTTTAACTGCTCAGGATAATTAACAGTGACGAAGGAAGGGCCAAGACCACTGATTGCATATTCGGCTGGCACAGGGCTGTGGCGATAGGGGTCTCCAGCAGGAACGCCATGATTGATTTCGTCAGAAACTAGTTGATATTGTTGATCATCAAAATCATAGAAATAAAGATATTTGGACCCAAATCGGGTTTTAATTTCATTATGGCGAACATTGAATTCGTTAAAACGAGCTTGCCACCAATCCAGGGCCTTATCATTAGGAACGCGGAAACCAATGCGGGTAATTCCGTTTTTTCCTTGTTTTCCTTTAGGAATTCCTGGAAAATCGAAGAAAGTTA
Organism: Pediococcus damnosus; assembly: GCF_001611155.1. Taxonomy (NCBI): domain Bacteria; kingdom Bacillati; phylum Bacillota; class Bacilli; order Lactobacillales; family Lactobacillaceae; genus Pediococcus; species Pediococcus damnosus. The sequence continues at coordinate 31,659 of NZ_CP012294.1, read as the reverse complement.
AATCAGTCCCAGCTTTACCCATATCATCAGTGAAGTAGAGGTGGTAGGTACGAACGTCGTCTTGATTAACAGTTTTTTTAATTAAATGTAAGCCCAAAATTTCTGTCATGAATTTAAAAATCTTTGGCGAGCTAGAAGTAATAGCGGTAATGTGATGAAGCCCAATTAAATTTGTGTTCATAGTGATTGCCTCCTTGGCTAATGATTTTCTATTTGTTGACCACAGTATACTCGCTTACAAAAAGTAAGTAAACTGTTTTTTACTTTTTATAATTTTTTTACAATAAAAAACACGCTCAAAATCGCATCAGACGATTTAGCGTGTCTTAATTTTTGAAAAGCTAATCATCAACTACAGTGAATTGTTGATGAACATGTTTAGGGGCTTTTAACTCATCAAGCAAGGCAGCAGCAAAATTCCCAAATGAAACTTGAGATTTACCACTTTTATCGGTCATGATTTTGTTAGTACCTAATCGGAACTTTGTCTTGTCACCAGCGACAAAGTCATTTTGAGGGGTCATAACTGTCCATTTTACATTATCAATCCATTGCAAAAACTGGAGTTCATGAACTTGTTGTAGGGGAGTCTCAATCCAAGGCTGTCCAGCAAAGGTTTTTAGGATATTATCAATTTGAAAAGAACCATCGTCTCCTACTAAAGAACTTGCCCCGGAGATAAATACTAATTGGGTGTGATCATTATCACGAAAAAGACTAACTAATTTTGTTGCAAGATCTAAGTTTAAATAGGCCGGCTGAAGAGCAGAGGCGTTGACGATGGCGTCAAAATCGCTTAAGTCAGTTTTGGTAAGTGCAAGGGCATCTTTTTCAAGAACGTCTATATCGTTCCCAAGCATTTGTTTTGCTTTGGCGGCATTACGAACAATGGCTGTGGCTTCATGACCACGAGTTCGAGCTTCTTTAAAAATAACACGACCGACATTTCCTGTAGCACCAATAATTCCAATTTTCATAAATATTCTCCTTATATTTGCCAAGGTCAATCAAAGTTTTAAGCTTGCTATAAGTTATATTGATTGATGGACGTTGAAGTTTTATAGTAAACTTAGTTATTAAGTTTACAGCAGATTATAAACTTAGCCATTAAGTTTATCAAGAAAAAATCCCAAGTGGAGGAAATAATGAAAAAAAGAATTTTAAATGAGGAACGTGTCTTGACCGCTGCTACTGAGCTTGCGGCTGAAAGTGGTTTTGAAGCGATTACGTTAAGTCGAGTTGCCAAACGGTTAGATATCCAGCCCCAATCGATGTATCGGTATACAAAAAATACAGAAGATTTGCGAGCTAAGGTTTTCGCTAAAAGTATGCAAGAATTGGTGGATTACCTTTATCAGTCTTTAATTGGATTAAGCGGAACCACAGCGCTTGAACAATTAACCTACACCGTGGCATTTGATGAATATAGTGAAGTTATTCCACACGACTTTGCCGCGGTTTCCAAATATTTAAAATATCCCGATGTTGCGACCCAGTATAATCGTTTGTATGCTATGTTGCCTTTATATTTAGCTCAAATTGCTCATGACCCAGAGATAATTCGACGCGGGACTTCGCTACTCTCTGATTTCATGCTCGGAGAATCAGTCAATGCGCATAATAATGGTGCTGATAACATTGAAGTTAGACAGGCCGATTTTAGAAAGAATGTCACGCAAATCTTGGGAATGTTAGCGAAATCGTCAAGGAAGAAGGCTTAGGAGTATTCCACGTTAGGATTACTCATTAATTAAAATGGCAAAAATATTTTTGGATGCACAATTTAAAATTGATAAACGCAAACAACAAACAGAGGCCAAACTAATTCAGGCTCTTAAGCAAAAATGGCAGGATGGGACTCAATTTAATCAAATTGATATTAAGGATTTATGCGAAAGTGCGAATGTTTCACGGGCAACCTTTTATCGACATCACGAAGGAATTGAGGATGTGGTGTTTGTCCAATTTTTAATTGCCATTTCTGAGTTTGAACAAAAAATTGATGTGTTAAATCGCGTGAATTTTGAGAATGGAAGTATCACAATTGTGGATATGATTTATGCTAATCTTGACCTATTTAAAATGGTGAAATGGAGTCATATGCAGATTAAAGTTCAAGCGTTATTTAGCGGAACGGCTTTGAAAATCTTAATCTCAAGGGATTACTCAAAGGAAGCTAAACATTTTATTAGTGATTACCTAGGAACGGCCATTTTGAATTTTGCCCAGCGAGTTGCTGATGCTAAGGAACCAATAACAAAGGCAGAAGCATTGAGATTATATAGATTATTATTACCAAGTCGTTTATGAGACAAAAGGTGCTTATTTGTTTTACTACGAGGCTTATTAAATTTAAAAATTGTGGTAGGATAGTTGCAATATGAATTATTATTTTGTAATTGGAGGAATTTAAACATGAATGATAAAGAAGTATTAACACTAATTACCGGTGCTGATAAGGGAGTTGGCTTTGAAACGGCCAAAGAACTTGGTCAAAAGGGCCAACATATTTTGTTAGGATCGCGTAATGTATCACGTGGAGAAAAAGCGGTCAGCAAATTAGCTGATTTAGGAGTCAATGCAGACCTTGTTCAACTAGATGTGACTGATCAAGAAAGTATCAAAAAGGCTGCTGATAAAATCAAGGCTGATTACGGTCATCTTGATATTTTGATTAATAATGCGGGAATGACAAATGATGCTCATCAAAAACCTTCGGAAATGCCTACAGCGACAATTCGAGAAGAATATGATGTGAATTTCTTTGGTTTGCTCGATACAACCCAAGCGATGGTGCCGTTATTGAAAAAAGCAACTTCAGGAAAAATCATTAATGTATCTAGTAATATGGGATCTTTGACATTAGCTAGTGATCCTAAGTCGCGTTTTTACCAAGTTAGCTCAGTAGGTTACCAATCTTCAAAGGCAGCAGTTAACTTTGTAACGATTGATTTGAGTAAAGAATTAAAAGAATTTGGCATCACAGTTAATTCCGTTAATCCTGGTTGGACGGCGACTGGTTTTGGTGGTCGTTCGCTTGATAGCCCTAAGATCCCTGGGATGCAAGATGTTGAAGAAGGCGCCGCCCGGATCGTTGAATTGGCATCTGATCCAGATAATAAGACGACCGGAACCTTTAGTGAAAATGGTGGCACATTGCCTTGGTAATGACTATATCTGAATTGATTTGTCTGAGAAATAGTTAAAGCATCTAAAAATTACGTTAATCTAACTCTGAGTGAAGGCCAGCAGCGAACTGCTGACCTTTTTTTATGAAAACACATTTAGAAATAGGTGCTGATGCTATAAGGAATTATTTTTGAACAACGTTTCTATATGACTTTTAGTGCTACAATGTAAGCGGATTATGATGATGTAATTGATTTTTAACTAGTGGAGGCATAAAAATGTGTATGAAAAATGAAAAAGTTCACTATAAAATGTATAAGGCAGGTCGTCGCTGGTTAGTTGCCGGATTGACGACGATGGTTATTTTTGTTGGCGGTGGAACTGTTATGGCAGACACAGTGTCATCTGTAAATCAAGATTCAAATACATCTAAAACAGAGAGTAGCGTTACTAAAGGCTCCTCAGAGAGTGTGGCTGACAGTCGCACCTCTTCGGTACACACGCAAAAGGGTTCAACAGAGGCTGATTCAACAAATGAGTCTACTATTAAAACATCTAATAAAACATTTAAAAATGAAGATGAAAAGTCTCAAAAAATTATAAATCAGAAAAGTACGACGAAATCTACAAAAAATGTGGATTCTTCTGATTTGGCATCAAACAAAAAATTAACTAGTCAGAATGCAGGATCTACGTCTACTGTAAAAGCTACAGGGCAGAATTCATCTGTAAACCAGGAGTCTAGCAATTCTGTAGTTGCAAAAGTTAATTCTGTGCAGTCTGTTGCTAATACGGTTAAAAAAGATCCTTCAAATTCAACAGAAAATGGGAATGCTCAAGGTACAGGTACTAATAAATCACTGAATAGTGCGGTGCAACAAAACCAAAAATTTGATGCAGCCACTGTAAAATCTGTTTCGAATGTCAAAACAGATGACACAACTGGGGTCACAGATCCTCAAATTACTGTTGACAATGATGAATTATGGTCAGGATTAAGTTCTATGCACGTTGATTTAGCATTGAATTATACAGATACTACTAACGTTCCTAAGGGGACAATTATTATACTGCATTTTACTAATCCTAATGTGATTGATTGGGAAAATTTGAAAACAATTTCTCTACCAAAATATTTAACGCAAACAGTTAATGCAACTACTGGAAGTATATCATTAGTTTATAATAACGATATCTTGGATCAAAGTGGTAAGTTGGGGATTAGCTATACCGTCCCAGTTATTAATACTGGGGAAACTTATGTAGATGCTAGTTTGATTACCCCTGACAAGCAGGTGATTGATTTTAATGTTCCGCAAACTGCAATTTCAGTTAACAAGATGGCCTCAGAAACTAGTTCCATTACCACATATTGGCCAGGTGGTGCAAACTACGGTGTTACAGGTGCCGCAACCTTGCTGAATAATACAAATACACCTCAGCCGGAAAATGATCCAACCGTCGATTCTTATGGTAATAAAAATAATATTGTATCAGTCGGCTCGTTCACTGAAGACGGAACTACTTTACCAGCTATGATTGATTTGAACTTTAATTGGACTGGCGATATTTATTCGCAATTAAAGCAAATTAGTTCTGCAGATACAATGAGTCAGTATATTAATGCTGACGGTTCAATCAATTATAGTAGTACTGATCCAGATGATTTGGGGCTATTCGCAATTGTGCTAAAAGTTAGTGGTAATTTAGATTTAACCACAGATGATATTCAACTTTATATGCCAGAAACAAATAAAAATGTCACAGATGATTATTATGTTGAGTCATTAGGATCTGGGATATTCGGGATTATGCTTAAAGCAAATAGCGAAATTTCATCCGTTGCAGCAAATTATCCCCATACTGTCGTTTATTTAACACCAAAAGTAACAGGGCCTTTAGCTGAAGCAACTGTTCCTAGCAGTACAAGTTCAATTTTTACGAATGTTATTTGGTATCCTTCAGATGCACCAACAAAATATGTTCAGGATCAAACTTTATTAGAACCAGTTTGGTCGCCTGATGCGTATTCTACTAGTTTTGTTCCAAGAATTTCAGGATTTTCGGATCAAACAATTACCGCAGGTCAGCCGATTACGCAAGCTACCATACTACGAGGAGTAACTGCTAATGATGTTGAAGACGGTGATTTAACAAGTAAATTGAAAGTTATTGACTTTGGTGGATTAGATCTGAATAATCCTGTTGCAGGTGAATATACAGTAGAAATTAGCGTTGAGGATTCTGATGGTAATATTGTTCAGGCATCTGCAAAAATTACAGTTCCATCTTTAAAAACATTTGTCATTACAGAAAAGTTTCAGGATACCAATGGCTCTACAATTTCGCCTGATGTAGTGGTTGACATGCAGGAAGGAGCTTATCAACAATTTTCAGCGCCTATTATTAACGGATATAGTTTTGTTTCCGTAGATAACAATCCTGATATTGTGGCGGTTGCAAATGAAACATTGATTTTTACTTATAAGAAAATTTCAGAAAATGGTACGGCAACTTTATCCGGAGAAGATAGTAAGATTTATGATGGTAAAGTTGGCCAGATTAATCCTAACAAATATGTAATTACCTTGAGTAATGGTGAACGCTATCAGTTAACAGCCAATGATCTCCAGTTTGTTGAGGCTAATCCCACGGCAGTGGGCAGTTATCATGTTGCGTTAAGTCAACAAGGATTAACCGATTTGAATAACGTTGATCAGAATTATATTTATTCAACTGATTCCGTAACTGGTCAAGGGCAATATCAAATAATACCAGCTGCTGTTCAGGCAACATTATCTGGAAAAGATAGTAAGATTTATGATGGCAAAGTTGGCCAGATTAATCCGAATAAATATGAAATTACCTTGAGTAACGGTGAAAGCTATCAGTTGACGGCTTCCGATTTGCGATTTGTTGAAGCTAATCCCACGGCAGTGGGCAGTTATCATGTTGTGTTAAGTCAACAAGGATTAACCGATTTGAATAACGTTGATCAGAATTATATTTATTCAACTGATTCCGTAACTGGCCAAGGACAATATCAAATAACACCAGCAGCTGTACAGGCAACATTATCTGGAAAAGATAGTAAGATTTATGATGGCAAAATTGGTCAAATCAATCCGAATAAATATGAAATTACCTTGAGTAACGGTGAAAGCTATCAGTTGACGGCTTCCGATTTGCGATTTGTTGAAGCTAATCCCACGGCAGTGGGCAGTTATCATGTTGTGTTAAGTCAACAAGGATTAACCGATTTGAATAACGTTGATCAGAATTATATTTATTCAACTGATTCCGTAACTGGCCAAGGACAATATCAAATAACACCAGCAGCTGTACAGGCAACATTATCTGGAAAAGATAGTAAGATTTATGATGGCAAAATTGGTCAAATCAATCCGAATAAATATGTGATTACCTTGAGTAACGGTGAAAGCTATCAGTTAACGGCTGCCGATTTGCGATTTGTTGAAGCTAATCCCACGGCAGTGGGCAGTTATCATGTTGTGTTAAGTCAACAAGGATTAACCGATTTGAATAACGTTGATCAGAATTATATTTATTCAACTGATTCCGTAACTGGCCAAGGACAATATCAAATAACACCAGCAGCTGTACAGGCAACATTATCTGGAAAAGATAGTAAGATTTATGATGGCAAAATTGGTCAAATCAATCCGAATAAATATGTAATTACCTTGAGTAATGGTGAAAGCTATCAGTTAACGGCTGCCGATCTGCGATTTGTTGAAGCTAATCCCACGGCAGTGGGCAGTTATCATGTTGCGTTAAGTCAACAAGGATTAACCGATTTGAATAACGTTGATCAGAATTATGTTTATAAAGCTGATTCCGTAACCGGGCAAGGACAATATCAAATAACACCAGTTGTTGTTCAGGCGACTTTATCTGGAAAAGATAGTAAAATTTATGATGGCAAAGTTGGTCAGATTAATCCTAACAAATATGTAATTACCTTGAGTAACGGTGAAAGCTATCAGTTAACAGCCAATGATCTCCAGTTTGTTGAGGTTAATCCCACAGCAGTGGGCAATTATCATGTTATGTTAAGCCAACAAGGATTAATAGACTTGAATAACGTTGATCATAACTATGTATATACACGAAATTCTGTTATAGGGCAGGGTAGTTATGAAATTATTTCGAATCATTCGGGGAATAATGGTAAGCCAGCTATAAAACCTGGAAAAATTAATGATAATAAAAAGGTAAATACCGCAGTTTCAAATTTTTCCAATATACATCAAAATATTTATAACAAAATGTTACCTAATGGAATGGTTAAACAGGGAGAATCGGTATCTATTGGAATTAAAAAAACTAGCAAGCAATTAACTGGAAAAGCAAAACATTTGTCAGTTAAGACGCTTTCTAAGCGGAATGTTAAATTGCCACAAACAGATGAAGCAAATGACAGCATATTAGCAGTTATTGGGTTAGCTATTTTAACGTCTTTGTTTCAATTGATTGGAATTCGCAAAAAAAACAGATTTTAAGGAATCGTTTTATAGCCGAATTTATAAATTCAAATCCATGAATTAATTTACAAAAATATAAAAATACAGCAACTTAAAAAATTTCTTTTTAAGTTGCTGTATTTTTATACTTAATTAACGATTATTAAAAATGTTGAATTTTTGTAGTTATTGGCGATCTGTTTTACCCAAAGAGAAGACAGCAACACAGCCTAAACCAGTGTGACTGCCAATGGTTGGTCCAATGTGTTCAATCAATATTTGGGCTTTGGGAATGTTTTCGTGGATGTGATCAGAAACTAATTTAGCAGCGTCATCAGCTTGACTCGTAGCAATCACGATTCTGGGATTATCCCGATTTTCTAATGTCTCAAGCGTATTGTCTGCTAGTTCTTTCAATGATCTTCGGCGGGATCTAACTTTACTGACTACGCGTAAGTAACCCATTGTATCAACATCCATCACTGGTTTAATTTGAAGAATAGACCCAACTGCCGCTGATGCACGAGATACGCGGCCACCGTGATATAGGTAATTAAGATCATTAACCGTGAACCACTGGCGATAACGTAACCGGTTAGTTGTAAGCCAGTTAGTCAGTTCGGTGATTCCCATACCTGCTTTTTTCTTATCAATGGCATCCAGCAACATTAACCCTTCACCACAACTTGCAGCAAGGGAATCCACCAAGAAAATTTGTGCATCCGGATACTCCTGCAAAAGCATGTTTTTAGCATTTTTTGCATTATTAAACGTGCCACTTAAACCTGATGAAAAGCCTAGATATAAAATTGGAATTTGTTTTTTTACGTAAGGTGTAAAAAATTCGACAAATTGACCAATGTTGATTTGGGCAGTTGATGGCATTACGCCTTTAGCAATTTGTTGATAAAAATGATTGAGATCAAATTTATGTTCTAAATCGTCTGTATATTCCTGACCATCAATATCGACATGCATTGACACAAAATCAACGTGATTATCAGCAAGCAATTGGTAAGGTAGATCAATACCTGAATCAGTTAATAATTGATACATAATATACTCCCTCGTATTATATATTTTGAAACTTTGTTTCTTACTATTCACTACTTAGATGCTGCGTGATATTCTCTAATTGTTCATTGGATTTAGGTCCAACTGGTATAGGCTTTCTCCCCTTGTAGTTTATCTACGTTTTAAGCGTGCCGCCCAGACAATTCGAAACACCGCAAACCACAAGCTGTAGCGATTAGAGTGATTCGTGTTCACTCGCGTGACACGCAGCTGAATCACTTAATCTAGTCTACTTATATTGCGAGGATGCCCGTTAGAATTGGAATTAGGGAACATCACGCAGCACCTAAGCTTATCCAATTAATTCACAATGAAAGGAGGTCCTTATCCTATGAATTTATATTTAGGTATTGATGTTGGTAAAAATAAATTAGACTTTTGTGCTTTAGATTCGGATCAACGTTGTTGTTTTCAAGGTGAAACTACTAATGATCTCAATGGCGCCATTAAGATCAAACAGACGGTCCTAACCGAAACTCAAACGCATCATTATGAAAAAATCACAGCTGGTATGGAAGCTACTTCTGTTTATAACTTTCATCCAATGACTTTTTTGGCCGAAGATAGCGAGTTACAAGCCTTAGGCTTATCGGTAATTACCATTAATCCCTACACATCACATCACTTTAGTCAGCTCTTTAATGACGGTAAAACTGATGCAATTGATGCCAAGCAATTAGCCGATTTATTGCGTGTAGAACCACTTGGAACCCCTGTTGCTCGCCAAGAAAATTATGTTGCGCTGCAACGTTTAACCCGTGAACGCTATCACTTGGTTAAACAAATGACCGATTCAAAAAATCATTTTTTGAACAACCTCTATTATCGTTGTAATACTTTAGAACGAGAGTTACCCACCTCAGTTTTTGGCTCAGCTATGATGACCCTAATTACTGATGAAGAGTTAACCTTGGACGAGGCAGCGGCGCTACCTCTTGATGAATTAGTGACACATCTTCAACAGTTAGCCCACGGTAAATTTGGTGATGCCGAAGCCGTTGCTAAAGCCATTAAGAAAGCAACTCGTTCTTCTTATCGTCTATCAAAAGTCGTAACAGATTCTGTTGATGAAATCTTAGCGGTCTATGCTAATGAAATTCGGATGTTAAAAAAACAAATCCAAGTTTTGGATAAAACAATTACACAGATATCTACTCAAAACACAGATATCAATTGTTTAACTAGTGTTCCCGGTATTGGTCCAGTTTATGCGGCCGGTATTGTGGCAGAAATTGGTCAAATTGAACGTTTTCCGGATGAAAGCCATATTGCCAAGTATGCAGGTCTGGCTTGGTTACCACATGAATCAGGTACGAGTGTTCGTCAAGCTACGCCACGAACTCGTAAGGGTAATCAATATCTTCGTTATTATCTAGTTGAAGCTGCCAATTCGATAAGACGTTATGATATTACTTACCAACGCTATTACCACAAAAAATATGAAGAGGTACCCAAGTATCGTCATCGTCGAGCTATTGTCTTGACGGCACGAAAGCTTGTGAGATTGGTGGAAGTCTTGCTTAGAAACCATCAATTTTATATACCACCCAAAGTGGTATAGCCTTCGAGTTTACGATACTGAGTCCCTTCTTAACCCGCTAAATTAACTGTTTTAGTGGGCTGGGGAAGGTATACTCTCAAGAACTAATTAATAATAAAAACAAAGTTTTTTACATACTTGACTTATCACCACAAGGCTTATTTATGTTTATATTTCTATTTTACGCTAGTCTTTACGATTTGCATTAGAATATTGCTACAAATTTGGCTAGAGTGCCACTTTCTACCATAATGGATAGTCCGATTAAAATGTAAATGGCAGCCGTAATCCAACGACTATATTTTTCTAAGATCGCGGCGATGATTGGGACTTTAACCAAGCTATAGCCAGCAATAAAGAAGAGGGTCAGCATAACTAAAAAGGTAAACAAAACGATAATTAATGCAGATGGTGAAAGGGTCACAAAAAATGGGACATAGATACCAATATTGTCTGCCCCACAGGTTGCAATTGTGATTGTGGCCACGTTGATCATCAAGCTGCGTTGACTTGAAAGAGTTTTGTGGACGACCTTGTCGGTATCTTCTTCACCTTTGATTAAAAGCTTAAGGCCCATGAAAACAGGAATGATCCCAAGCAATCCTAAAATCCAGGTTTCCGGAACCAGATGTAAAATGAACGCCAAAATTATTGCCGATAATACTAAAATTCCTGTGCCTAATAAATCACCAAAATAAACTGCCAGGCGTTGCTTCCGAGATCTTGTCTGGCTGAAGATTAACATTAAAATGATTAAATAATCAATACTTGTCGAAACGTAGGCTGTCACACCTGATAAAATAATTCTTCCCATTGTGGAATTCCTTTCATGTGATGTAGAAGTCTGGTTTGCTATGATTCTTGCCAATCATTTATAAAAAGCCCAACAAATTACTATAAAGCAAGTAGGTTTGGATAACAAGGTGCCAAATAGATAAGTGACATAACTGAATAGTTTGAGGTGACTTTTGCTTTAATACGAATGTTTAATTTTATATACATTAAATAATGAATTAATTGATAATTAATGAATAAATATTTAAAAACATTGCATTATATAGCGTGCTAGTGTAATATAAATTCATTAAAAAGATTTAAAAAAATTAATTAGGAGTGATTTATATGGCAAACAAAAAAATAGTTTTAGCGTATTCAGGTGGGTTAGATACTTCGGTTGCGATTTCTTGGTTAAAGGATAAGGGCTACGATGTTGTGGCAACTTGTATCGATGTTGGCGAAGTTGGCAAAGATATGAACTTTATTAAAGAAAAGGCATTGAAACTCGGAGCTGTAGCATCTTACCAATTAGATTGTCGTGATGAGTTTGCCAAGGATTATGTGACAATCGCTTTGCAAGGACATACCTTATATGAAGGTGAATATCCTTTGGTCTCTGCGTTATCTCGTCCCTTAATTGCCAAAAAATTGGTTGAAGTTGCAAAAAAAGAGGGTGCCACCGCGATTGCACATGGGTGTACAGGAAAAGGTAACGATCAAGTTCGTTTCGAGGTTGCTATTCGTGCCTTAGCACCAGAAATTAAAATTGAAGCACCTGTTCGAGACTGGAAATGGTCACGAGAAGAAGAAATCAACTATGCTAAGAAAAATAATATTCCGGTTCCAATTGGTTTGGACAGTCCTTATTCGATTGATCAAAATCTGTGGGGTCGCGCGAATGAAGCCGGTGTTTTAGAGGATCCTTGGGTAACGCCACCAGCAGACGCCTATGACTTAACGAATGCGATTGAGGATACACCTAATGAGGCAAGCACCGTAAAAATTGAGTTTAAACACGGGGTGCCAGTTGCACTGAATAATCAAAAACTCAGTTTGGTAGATTTAATTGCCAAGTTGGATAAAATTGCTGGAAAACATGGCATTGGGCGTATTGATCATATTGAAAATCGGTTAGTTGGGATCAAATCTCGTGAAGTTTACGAAGCTCCTGCTGCTGAAGTGTTAATGAAGGCTCACAAAGCTCTAGAAGATTTAACTTTTGAACGTGACTTAGCGCATTTTAAGCCGATTATTGAACATGAATTAACGAACACTATTTATAATGGTTTGTGGTTCTCACCGCTGTTTAGTGCGCTAAAAGCATTCTTGAAAGCTACCCAACAAGTTGTGAATGGCACGATTCGGGTAAAACTGTTCAAAGGTAATGCAATTGTTGAAGGGCGGAAATCATCCAATTCTCTTTACGATAAAAATTTAGCGACTTACACATCTTCTGATACTTTTGATCAGGATGCAGCCGTGGGATTCATTAAGATTTGGGGATTACCAACGCAGGTTTATACACAAGTGCAGGAGAAAGCCAAGACAGATCAAGCAAAGGAGTAGCATATGGCAGAAAATCATCAATTATGGGGTGGCCGATTTACAGATGAACCTAGTGAGTATGTCCAAAGCTTCGGGGCGTCAATTAACTTTGATCAAAAAATGGCCGCCGAAGATTTGGAAGGTTCTTTAGCACACGTAGCCATGTTGAAACATACTGGAATTCTGAAGGACGATGAAGCCGATCAAATTACGGTAGGTTTACAGCAATTACAGAAAAAACTAGCTGCTGGTAAATTAAAATTTACGATTGAAAATGAAGATATTCATTTGAATTTGGAAAGTTTGCTTACCGAGGAGATTGGGCCAGTTGCTGGAAAGTTGCATACTGCGCGGAGCCGAAATGATCAAGTAGCGACGGACATGCACTTGTATTTGAAGAAACATTTACAAACTATTATGGATTTAATTGTTAAATTGCAAAAAGTAGTTGTGGCGAAGGCTGACGATAATGTTGAAACCTTGATGCCAGGCTATACTCATATGCAACATGCTCAGCCAATTTCGTATGGGCATTATTTAATGGCATATTACGAAATGTTCAAGCGGGATTATGATCGATTTGAGTTCAACCTTAAGCACACCGATATTTCGCCATTGGGAGCTGCAGCATTGGCAGGAACCACGTTTCCAATTGATCGAGAATATACTGCGACTCAGTTAGGGTTTACGGATGTTTATAAAAATAGCCTTGATGCAGTGAGTGATCGTGATTTTATTGTGGAGTTTCTTAGCAACTGTTCTCAACTGATGATGCATCTATCTCGTTTTTGCGAGGAAATTGTAATGTGGGATAGTCAAGAGTTCCACTATTTGGAATTATCTGATACTTACTCAACTGGTAGTTCGATCATGCCGCAAAAAAAGAATCCTGATATGGCTGAGTTGATTCGGGGGAAAACAGGACGTGTTTATGGTGATTTGATGGGATTGCTGACTGTGATGAAAGGTTTGCCATTAGCGTACAATAAGGATTTCCAAGAAGATAAAGAGGAAATGTTTGATGCGGTTGATACCGTTGAACAATCTTTAACCGTCTTTCGGGGAATGTTAGCCACGTTAACAGTCAAAACTGAAAATATGGCTTATGCAACCACACATGATTTTTCAAATGCAACTGAATTGGCGGACTATTTAGCCAGCAAAGTCTTACCATTCCGTCAAGCTCATGAATTGGTTGGTGAATTAGTACTTAAATGTATTAAGGAGCACAAATTTTTAAAAGATGTTTCTTTAGCCGACTATCAGAAACTTTCACCATTAATTGCGACTGATGTCTACCAAGCTTTGGATCCAAAAACGGCGGTTGAACGACGAACTTCATTGGGTGGAACTGGTTTTAGCCAAATTAAGAAACAAATTGCTGAGGCAAAATTAGCATTGAAATAAAATAGATATAGTAAAATAGTTGCTAACTGTTTAGAAGATTTAACGATTCTAAGCTAATATTGATCACGAATATTAGAGTTTGACATGGGTTTATTGTATTATAACGATATAAACATAATTTTAAAGCTAACATTTTGGTTAGCTTTTTTATTTTACTTTGAAGAAACGGAGGAATTGATTTTGAATATTAGAACGGTGAGTGAAAAATTTGAACTTTCACCAACCACGCTTCGTTATTATGAGGAAGTTGGTTTGATTCCACCAGTAAATCGTAATACTAGTGGATATCGCGATTATGATGAAATTGATTTAGAGTGGGTAAATTTTGCAAAATGTATGCGTGAGACTGGGATATCAATTGATGTTTTAAAGAAATATGCAGCCTTAGCCCAGCAAGGTGAACAAACGGAAGGGCAACGCAAGCAAATTTTGATTGAACAGCAGCACGTGTTAGAACAAAAAATGCAAACTCTGCGAGATACGCATGCTTTTCTTGATAATAAAATCGCAACCTATGAGCAACATGCTAAACAAATGGAACGAATTTTTAAAAATTAGAATAAAGGCCTTGCCTTCCAGTCGACTGGAAGGTTTATTCTTTTCTATGTTGATTAAAAAAGAAAGCAGGCATAGAAATGAAAAAAAATTCAAAGTTACAACAAAATTTCTCTTTAAATAATAAAATGACACTTCAAAATCATATTGTCATGTCACCAATGACAACTTGGTCTAGTAATGAGGATCAGACTGTATCAGATGCAGAAATTAAGTATTATGGTGCTCGTGCTAAAAGTGCCGGAATGGTGATTACTGGTTCAAGCCATGTACAAGAAAATGGCGTGGGTTTTGCAAATGAATTAGGGGTTTATGATGATCGATTTGTTCCAGGTCTAACAAAATTAGCGACGGCAATCAAAGCGGGTGGTGCTAGAGCGGTCTTACAATTGAATCATGCCGGTGATAAAGCCTTACCACAGTTTATTTCTAATCATGATGTCGTCAGTTCTAGTGCAGTTTCAGCATTACAAACAGCTTTTGCGCCCGCACAAACGCCACGAGCATTAACAGAATCAGAGATTTTACAAGTTATTCATGATTTTGGATTCGCAACAAAACGAGCTATTAAAGCCGGTTTTGATGGTGTCGAAATTCATGGCGCACATGGATTCTTAATTCAAAATTTTTTATCTCCACATTATAATCAACGCACTGATAAGTGGGGTGGCAATTTGAAAAACAGACTGCGGTTTGCCATGGCAGTTGTCGATGAAGTCCAAAAAGTTGTGTCAGAATATGCGGATTCTTCATTTATCATTGGTTACCGAATTACTTTGGAAGAACGTGAAGATGATGGATTGCGCTTGTCTGATACAGAAGCACTTATCAAAAAATTAATTAAAAAACAAATTGGTTATTTGCATCTTTCTTTGGGAAATGCCTTAACAAGTCATTCTCATTATGATGATAATTCTGAGCCGTTTATTCAACGAATTTCAAAGTTAGTTGGTATGTGTCAAGTTTTAGTAGGTTGTGCTTCTAATTAGATTTTATTTAAGCTTTTACCTGCTTTTTGTTCCGTTCCGGCGCTGATGTGGGGCCGTGTGGGTCGCTTGCGAGCTAACTTCTGTCCTCAGGCCAGAAGTGGATCTCTCCAGTCTTCCCATGTCTCTAAGCGATAAATCGCCAAGTGACATCGACACACTCTTTCATCAACGCCTCCACTACACCTATTATTCAAGTTTTTACGAAATAATCTTCACCAAATTACTCATGGCACTGCTAGTTGCTGCATCTAGGTGAAGGCTACCATGCTTGATTCCTTGATGTTGCGTAAAGGGTTGCTTAAGAAAATGACTTGCAGATATTTTAACTGGTTTGATGTTTATTGGTGAGGCGGCAGGGACATTTAACATTGCTGCTTCCAGTTGACCATTAATTTCACTCGTAATCACGTTAACCATCGCTTTTAAGCCAGCTTTACTCCAGGAACGACCTTGATGTTTTAATTGGTACGTAAAACGGCGATGGTTACTTTCACAGCCACCCAAGCACACATTTTCAGCCGTTAAGCTGCGCTCAACAGCTGGTTTTAAGTAATTCCAATTACGTTTCAAATAACGTCGTAAAAGTTGAATTGACTCAAGACTATCTGTATCGCTAGCTATTGATTCACAAGTATCAAGAATAACCTGAATTTGGTCACTATCCCAATTATGAACAGCCTGAAATAACATATTTTGTAGTCTCTTAGGCATCATGCTTAATCGCTTACGAATTTTTCGATTCAAGTGATAACGATCTAAAAAATGCTCATGTTTTTTTGCCCCAATTGCTAATTCATCAAAGCAGGATGGTTCATAACCACTGCCATTATCGCTACCGGTGATCACCGTAGTGTGTTGTAAATCATAGTTTTGACTTAAATAATCTTGTGCTTGCTTAAAAACTACTCGGCGGTTTAATCCTGTAAACACATGCCGGTTTAGCGTCTGTCGGCGCTGGCCATTTTGGGTAATGCCTTCCGTTAATTGAAGTCGGTGCACAAAAATATTCTTATGGTGGTGTTTAGCCTTTATAGCGACACAAAAGGCATCACCTTCTAGATATAAATAAGGAACTTGACGTTTCTTTGCTACAGCTACTAACGTGGTTTCTTCACGCTGCTTTTCACATTGCGTACCTGCTGTTTGATAAAGTTGACCAACTTTCTGATGACTGATAGAAAGTGGTGTTAAAAGGTTAACAGCCAAAGCTGTTGTCCGTAAAACACTATGTGAAGCTAGCTTGGCAACCTTTTCGACCATTAAGGGTGAAAATCTACTTCGTGGAATTAACTGCAAATAACGATCTAAAGGAAATACATATTTTTTATCAGTTAGTTTCACTAACCGGCGTTTGAAAGTCACGGCCCCACACATAAAATTCAAAGTTCTTTCGCGCTTGCCCACAATTTCTTGGTATTCTGTTTCGCCAATTAGAAGATCATCAAGATCTTCTAACGCCTGGCCTAAGGCAGTGGCAATCAAAGTCTGACACTGCATCATTAAATTCTGTTCCGCATCAAATAAACTATTACTGTCCTTTAAAACTGTCATGATTTCTGTTAAAATTTGAGACATGAAGACCGTTACCTCCTAATTTTTGGCTGCTATACCTAATTAGAAGATTAACGGTCTTCTCTTGTTTTGAAAAGGCTTTTTTTCACTTTCCTACTAAAACTTTACACTAACAGTTAGTTGATCATCGGGTACCGCTCATTGCTGCAGGATCACTTGATTCGTTTGAAAAGATGGAAAAGGCTTTAGACAATGGCTTGGATTTAGTGGCAGTTGGTCATGTTTTAGTTGCTAATCCTGATTTATTCAGCAAAACACAACTTCCACTGTCTTTATCTGCGCATGAACTTAAAACAATTAATTTACCGCAAACGATGTTTGAAAGTCTTAAACGACTTAAACTTTTAGGAGTTTTTAACTTTGAATTCACAGACTAGGAGGAATTCATAATGACCAGAGTTTTGATATTAGGGGCTAACGGTGCCATTGCCCGATTGGTGAGAGAAGGTTTAAAAACGCAAACGGATATTCAATTAACATTGTTCTTACGGAATGCCAAACGAATTACTGATATTGATCCAGTAAAAGAAAAAGTAATCGATGGGGATGTGTTGGATCAAGCAACTTTAAATGCGGCAATAGTTGGTCAAGATATCATTTATGTAAATCTAGGTGGTAAGGCAGATCAAGCTGCAGCTAATATTGTGACCAGTATGAAGCATAATGTTAAACGTCTTATATTTATTACTTCAATTGGTATTTATGATGAAGTACCAGGTGAATTTGGAGAATGGAATAACCGAATGATTGGAAAATCATTGGAACCATATCGAAAATCAGCTGCTATCATTGAAAAATCAGCTTTATACTATACGATTTTACGGCCAGCTTGGTTAACAGATAAAATGAAATTGATTACGAAACAACGCAAAAAGGGGAACCGTTTAAAGGGACTGAGGTTTCTCGCAAAAGTGTTGCTGCTTATGTGGTTAGTTTGATTAATGAATCTTCAATTGATAATTACGCGAGTGTCGGGTTAGATAAACCAGGAACGGATGGAGACAAGCCAATTTCTACTAAACAAGAATTGGAAAAATGTTTTTTCTGATTCCTCATTCATGAATGGATCCCCAGTATTGGACCAAGATATAATGCCAGGGGGTTTCTTATGTAGTTTTCAAAATAATTCAAAATGAGCGGTAGAATGAATTCAAGAAAGTCAATATAAGAATTTAAATTTTTCTGAAGTCGCTTTTTGCCAACACGCGGTATTTTTGGTATACTTATTTAGTACTTTCTGGAGAGTTGGCAGAGTGGTAATGCACCGGACTCGAAATCCGGCGAACCGGCTTATACCGGCGCGCAGGTTCAATTCCTGTACTCTCCTTATTAGTAAGATAAGATATAGAAGCTTTTTAAAAGTTAGGAATGCTGATTTAACGGCATTCCTGATTTTTTTATTAGGTGAAGCACTTTGAAAAAACATGTCAACAAAATTATTATCAGAGTAATTGAAATACTGTAGTAGAAAATGGTGATCAAATGGCCAATATAATTTTTGGACTTTAAAAAGACTAATTTATGTTCAAAAAATGATAATATGAGAGATTTGAAAAATACCACTTTTCAGTTTTTTGATGACATGTGTCACCTTAATCTTGGCTGAAAATTTAGGTGCAAAATAAATATTGGAGGAGCTAAATATAAATGAAATCTAAATTGAACATTTTCTTTAATGCACCTCTTTACAATGTAGTTATTGCTATTTTGGCATTAATTTCAATTGTCTTTTCAATTTTAGATTTTGGTAATGTAATTAGCTTATTGAAGCTTCCATACATTTTCATAGATAATGGAATCATCCTGATATTCGCTTTTGATTATTTTGGACGATTTTGGATTTCTAAAAATAAAGGTAATTTTTTTGTTCATAACATTTTTGATCTATTATCAATCATTCCATTTAATTCAGTGGCATCGTTCTTGCGAGTTGCAAGATTAGTACGAATTGCGAGGTTACTAAAAATAATCAGGTTTACCCGAGTAATAGGGGTTACTGGTAAATTTTCCAAAAACGTAAAAAGATTCTTAGAAACCAATGGATTTATTTATATGGTATATGCCAGTGTTACTATTTTATTCATTGCTTCAACACTATATTCATTAGCAGAAAATGTTAGTTTACCTAATTCCATTTGGTGGGCAATCACCACTACCACAACAGTGGGATATGGTGATATCAGTCCTAAAACTTTTGTAGGTAAATTAGCGGCCGTATTATTGATGTTTGTTGGAATTGGATTAATCGGTATGCTAACTAGTACAATCACAAATTTTTTTATTCATGATAAAAATAATGATGAGGATAAAATAAATGTAGTTTATCAACAAAATAAAGAATTAATGAAAGAGGTTAAAGAACTAAAGGAAGAAATAAAAAAAATAAACAAATAAAAGCGTATTACCAGTCTACCAAAGTAAAAGATGTTCTTAATCAAAAAAATTCGAAATTTTTTGATTATTTGAAGAATTATTCATGTTGTTTAACCACTAAAAAGAAATGAGTAAACTTTAGTGAGCTTGTTTAAAAACTTAAAATAAATCATACTCCATAAATATTGAGGCAATTTCATAATACTGGTATCTACGCTAATGAATTGGTTATACTTAAACGTATATGAATAATAGATGAATGGGAGAAAGTTATGGCAAAAAAAGTACTAATTACTGGAGCTAACAGGGGAATCGGTTTTGAAACGGCTCGTCAATTAGGAGCAAAAGGTTGGCAAATTTTATTAGGAGCTCGTAATAAAGAACGAGGAAACACTGCCGTTCAAAAACTGAAAGGCTTCGGAGTTTCAGCAGAATGGATTAAAATTGACTTGAATGATGTGGAAACAATTCAAGCAGCCGCAGAGTACGTTAAATCAAATCATTCGGATTTGAAAGCTCTCATAAATAATGCCGGTGTTTCAGGTGATATGGAAAAAGCACCTTTATCTGTAACTCTGGATGAACTTCGAGAAGTAACAGATGTTAACTTTTTAGGAAATTTCGCCATGATTAAAGCATTTACCCCTATTTTAGCAGCCAATCGAGGACGAATTATGAATTTAACAATTCCTCTGACAATCAATAAATATTTCCATCCATTTGCATATATGACAAGTAAGGCTCCTCTAAATGTCATGATTAAAGCTTTTGGCTATGAGTTTAAAAAAGAAAATATTCCAGTCGAAATTTTTGGTATTTTACCAGGAGGGGTGACTACTGATTTGAATAACCATGAAAAGGGGATATTTATGAGACCTGTTTCTGAAGGCGGCAAAGTGGTTGCGGATACCCTGCTTGACGGAAAGAATCATCAAGGAAAAATTGTGACCAAATTTGGATTGTGGCAAATTCTAAAACGGGCGCTAGGAAAGCGATCGTAATCCATGGGTTACAGCTAATCTGAGTATAATTGATATAGCAATCACTGTTTGAAATTTTTAATTGCGTAGAAATGAGGTTACCGATGAGGGCCTTTTTTTTTGATTAAATGAAAATTAGTATGAAAACATTGTATCTTCTCAGAAACTAAAATGTTTGATAAACTGATAATTATGGTTTTTAAACAGTTTAGAAAAGGGATGCTCTAAATGGATGAGCTTATTATTGGAATCTTTGCTTTTGTAGGTGGTATTTCGCGCTATGGTCTCGATCACTTGATCCCATTTGGTGATTATTTTCCTGTGGCAACATTGGTAATCAATGTTTTGGGGAGTTTCTTATTAGCCTTAGTTACTACAGCTTGGAGTTTGAATGAACGGATTTCGGCGAGATTAACCCTAGGGATTGGAACCGGATTAATTGGCGCCTTTACAACCTTTTCATCTTTTTCGTTAGAAATTTTTGATTTATTAGTTAATCACCATTACTTATTAGGAATTGCGTACGCAACTTTGAGTTTGGTTAGTGGGGTTGTTGGTGCAGGGCTAGGTGTCTTCCTTGGAGAAAAACTTAAACCGACGGGGGAAGAACTTAAATGATAACAGTTGGATTGGTTGGAGTTGGCGCAAGTTTTGGTGCAATTTTACGTTATGAACTTACTAAATTTATTAAAAAATGGGTACCATCTTATTTTCCTTTTGGAACTTTGATAATTAATATTTTGGCATGCCTTTTACTCGGTGCATTTGCAGCAATTACGTTGGAAAATGGTGGTTTATATGTTTTGGCAGGGATTGGATTTTGTGGAGGACTTTCCACATTTTCGACAATGAGTTTTGAAACAATGATTTTGATTCAAGAACGACGGTATCGAATTGCAGTAGTGTATGACTTGATTTCTTTGATTGTCGGAGTTGCTGCCATTAGTCTCGGTGCTTTTATTTTTTAATAGGTTAGTGTAAGGTTTTCCTAGATGGTCAATAAAATTCTAGGAATATTCATTTTGAGTTGAATATATAGAAAAAGACCTGTAGCCTTTTAATCGACGAAGATTAAAGGAAGGGATACAGGTCTTTCATGTATATTTTAGCAGATTTTATTGAATCATTGGGAAATTTAGACAGTTTATTTGATTTAGAGGAGCAGGTAATTCTTCATCTTAGGAAGTCATTCCAGCTGGTTGTAGCTGAATATCTGAGGCAATTAGATGAAACACTCGTTCCATCAATTCCGGCAGAAAATACATTCATTAATCGACAGGCCAGAACAATTGAGTTTATGTTTGGCGCCGTGAATTTTGAAAGAAGATGTTATCTTCGACCCAATGGAAGTTATTACTTCCCGTTGGATGAACAACTTCAGTTGGAAGAAAGAAAAAGAATTTCACCTTATTTTAAAAGTGTCGTTGCCAAAATTGGGCAAACGACAACGATGAGAAATACGGCCGCAATGATCAATCTGGCAAGTCAGACGGATATTAGTGCCTGGTCAGTAGACCGAATTATCAGAGACATGGCAGATACCGTGAAGACAGAAGAAAAATCGTCCGAAGAGAAACTAGTTAAGAAACGAAAAGTTGAAAACTTAGTGGTTGAAGGCGATGCCTTTGAGATACACAAAATTAATCGACGAAGACAAGACGTCCACCATTACATTGTTTTTGAATCAGGATTAGATGGAACAAGATCAAACAAAGTTGAGTTTGTTGGTATCAATCAAAAAAAGGTTCAAAAACGAGTAACTGACTACATTGAGAAGTATTATAAAATCAGTGAAATGACCGTGTTTACAGCAAGTGATGGTGGCCCAGGGTATAACCCGAAAAGTATGCGAGAAATAGTTCCGAGTGCTCAAAGAGTTGAATTTACTATCGATCGGTATCACTTTGTCAAAAAGATTAAACAAACCTTTGGTTTATTTAATCCATTGGTTGATAAGGCCGTTAAGAGCGTTAGCCTGTATGATCAGAATCAGTTAAACGTTATTTTAGATACATTTGAGTCGCAAATTAAAACTGATAAGGAACTTGAGAGCCTAAGGGTCCTAAGACAATATTTGGCAAGAAATTGGCAGTTTATAAAGTCTCCACACGATCGTGGCTTCATGAGGGTCGGCAAATTGGGATCCGTTGAAAGCTCACACAGAGCGTACACGTATCGAATGAAAAAGCAAGGCAAAGTATGGTCCGAAAAGGGCCTTGAGGCTATGTTGAAATTAATTGAAGCTCGGGTAAACGGTAAGCTAGATAAATACTTACGTGGTGGTTTAAGAAAGTTACAAGAGCTAACGATTGAGATCGCTACGGAATCATTGAAGACGTTGAGTTCAGCTCAGCTGAGCAACAAGCACCATTCTAAGCATATTGGAGTTCTTTCAGGTAAAATACCAGTTGATGCCCCAACAAGTAGCCCTATCGGAGCAATGGCAAAAATATTTTCAAACTAATTATTGTGTATAAATATTTGGTTGATTATAAGGCACCTAGGAAAACTTGACACATACTTTAATGGTTTAAATTTGCAAATCTTCAGAACCTGAACTATACTCATCTTGTAAAACTTAAACGCGATGACGTTCGCGGTAATATTATTCTCGAATAATTGATGACGTCTGCCAGCTTATTTAGCAGGCAGACGTCCTTTTTTTTGAGATAAAAATATGAGGAGGATTTTTTATATGTCAGTATATATTGATCAGGTTAAAGCAAGAGAGATTTTTGATTCTCGAGGCAATCCAACGGTTGAAGCAGATGTTATTTTATCAGATGGCACACTTGGCCGTGCCGAAGTACCATCTGGTGCTTCAACTGGTGAACTTGAAGCTGTTGAGCTACGTGATGGCGGTGATCGTCTTCAGGGTAAAGGTGTCAGCAAAGCTGTTAACAATGTTAATACTGAAATCAACAAGGCTTTAAAGGGTGTTTCACCTTTTAACCAAGGTAATGTTGATCAAATTATGATTGATCTTGATGGAACTAAGAATAAAGCTCGTTTAGGTGCTAATGCCATTCTCGGTGTTTCAATGGCCACTGCTCGTGCTGCTGCAAATTACGAAAAGATTCCTTTGTACCGTTATCTTGGTGGTGCAGATCTTGAATTACCACAAACATTCCATAATGTTATCAACGGTGGGGAACATGCTGATAACGGAATTGATATGCAAGAATTTATGATCACCCCAGTTGAACGGACAAGTTTCCGTGACGGTTTTGAAAAAATCGCTAACACTTATCATACATTGAAAAAAGTTATTGAAGATGCTGGTTATCAATCTGGTCTTGGTGACGAAGGTGGATTTGCACCTGACTTGAAGTCTTCTGAAGAAGCTTTAACCATGTTACATGAAGCTATTCAAAAAGCTGGATACACACCTGGTAAAGAAATTGCCATTGCTTTTGATGCTGCTGCTTCATACTTCTATAACACAAAGACAAAGCAATATGATTTTGAAGGCACTCATAAATCAGCTGACGAAATGGGTCAGTATTATGAAGGTCTCCTTAAGAAGTTCCCTGAAATTATTTCTATTGAAGATCCATTCAGTGAAGATGATTGGGATAACTTTGAGAAGTTTACTGCTAAGATGGGCGATAAAGTTCAGATTGTGGCCGACGATCCGGTCTGCACTAACCCTGAATTAATCACTAAAGCCATCAAGAATGGTTTGGGCAACTCAATTCTAATCAAGCTTAACCAAATTGGTACCGTTACTGAAACTCTTGAAGCTGTTCGTTTATCTCGTAAAAATGGTTACACAACCATGATTTCACATCGTTCTGGTGAAACCGGTGATACCTTTGTAGCCGACTTTACAGTTGCTACAAACTCAGCACAATTAAAGGCTGGTGCTCCTGCACGTTCAGAACGTGTTGAGAAGTACAACCAGTTGTTACGGATTGAGGAAGACTTAGGCAAGAGTACCCGAATTGCACGCTTCCCTAACAATGTAGATTTTGACTAATTAATTACTTCACCAATGTCAAATTTATCTTAAATTAGTATGTGTCAAGTTTTCCTAGGTGCCTTATAATCAACCAAATATTTATACACAATAATTAGTTTGAAAATATTTTTGCCATTGCTCCGATAGGGCTACTTGTTGGGGCATCAACTGGTATTTTACCTGAAAGAACTCCAATATGCTTAGAATGGTGCTTGTTGCTCAGCTGAGCTGAACTCAACGTCTTCAATGATTCCGTAGCGATCTCAATCGTTAGCTCTTGTAACTTTCTTAAACCACCACGTAAGTATTTATCTAGCTTACCGTTTACCCGAGCTTCAATTAATTTCAACATAGCCTCAAGGCCCTTTTCGGACCATACTTTGCCTTGCTTTTTCATTCGATACGTGTACGCTCTGTGTGAGCTTTCAACGGATCCCAATTTGCCGACCCTCATGAAGCCACGATCGTGTGGAGACTTTATAAACTGCCAATTTCTTGCCAAATATTGTCTTAGGACCCTTAGGCTCTCAAGTTCCTTATCAGTTTTAATTTGCGACTCAAATGTATCTAAAATAACGTTTAACTGATTCTGATCATACAGGCTAACGCTCTTAACGGCCTTATCAACCAATGGATTAAATAAACCAAAGGTTTGTTTAATCTTTTTGACAAAGTGATACCGATCGATAGTAAATTCAACTCTTTGAGCACTCGGAACTATTTCTCGCATACTTTTCGGGTTATACCCTGGGCCACCATCACTTGCTGTAAACACGGTCATTTCACTGATTTTATAATACTTCTCAATGTAGTCAGTTACTCGTTTTTGAACCTTTTTTTGATTGATACCAACAAACTCAACTTTGTTTGATCTTGTTCCATCTAATCCTGATTCAAAAACAATGTAATGGTGGACGTCTTGTCTTCGTCGATTAATTTTGTGTATCTCAAAGGCATCGCCTTCAACCACTAAGTTTTCAACTTTTCGTTTCTTAACTAGTTTCTCTTCGGACGATTTTTCTTCTGTCTTCACGGTATCTGCCATGTCTCTGATAATTCGGTCTACTGACCAGGCACTAATATCCGTCTGACTTGCCAGATTGATCATTGCGGCCGTATTTCTCATCGTTGTCGTTTGCCCAATTTTGGCAACGACACTTTTAAAATAAGGTGAAATTCTTTTTCTTTCTTCCAACTGAAGTTGTTCATCCAACGGGAAGTAATAACTTCCATTGGGTCGAAGATAACATCTTCTTTCAAAATTCACGGCGCCAAACATAAACTCAATTGTTCTGGCCTGTCGATTAATGAATGTATTTTCTGCCGGAATTGATGGAACGAGTGTTTCATCTAATTGCCTCAGATATTCAGCTACAACCAGCTGGAATGACTTCCTAAGATGAAGAATTACCTGCTCCTCTAAATCAAATAAACTGTCTAAATTTCCCAATGATTCAATAAAATCTGCTAAAATATACATGAAAGACCTGTATCCCTTCCTTTAATCTTCGTCGATTAAAAGGCTACAGGTCTTTTTCTATATATTCAACTCAAAATGAATATTCCTAGAATTTTATTGACCATCTAGGAAAACCTTACACTAACTTAAATTAGTATCTCCTCCTGAAAAAGATACGTGCATAAATATCAGTAATAGAGGGACGGTAGCACCTTGGTGACAAGCTTTTAAGTGCTAACGGAGTCCTACGACTCGAGTAAATTTGGCAGCTGCCGAAAAAAGGTGATACAAATATTTATATTTGTATCACCTTTTTGTAAATTGATTAATAAAATGGTGATGATGTTCACCCTAATTATTATCGAAACGATAATTGATAACGTCTACTGATATTTCGAATTTTCGGAATGTTAGTAGACGTTTTTTATTTTAAAATAGTGAGTTGAAGGGGAGTAGCGGTATGGTTGATACAAAATCTGATCAAAATTCAAATTTTGAAGAACAGTTTATGGGTAATTCAGGGCTTAGTTCGAAACAAGTAGAACAACTTACAAAACAATACGGAAACAATGAAGTGCCAACTAAAGAAGACGGTCCATTTATTGGAACTTTAAAACGCATGTGGAATCCGATTTCCTGGTTGTTAGAAGCAGCCATCATTTTTGAATTTATTTTAGGAAAACAATTTCAAGCATTAGTTATTGTATTATTGTTATTATTTTCAGCTATTGACGGTGAAATTCAAGAACGGCGTGCTAAAAATGCAGTTGGTTTTTTGCATAAAAAACTAAAAATCTCAGTTCGAGTATTGAGAGATAATAAATGGCAAGTTTGCACATCGAAGGAGCTTGTTCCTGGGGATATTATCCATCAACGGGTTGGGGACATTTTTTCTGCAGATTTGCAGATCTTGCAGGGAACGGTTAGCGTAAATCAGGCAGCCCTTACTGGTGAATCTGCAGATGTGACTATTAAATCAGGTGGAAAAGTGGTTTCTGGATCTACCATTACCCATGGTGAAATTATCGCAAAGGTTATTGCCACAGGGTCCCAAAGCTCGTATGGAAAAACTGTTGGGCTTTCCCAAAATTCAGAGGCTCCTGGACGTCTTCAAACGTTACTTTTTAATATTGTTCGCTATCTTGCCTATTTGGATATCGTTCTAGCAATAATTCTAGTGATTACGGCTTTCATTCGCGGAACGTCCTGGCAGGAATTATTACCGTTTCTGGTAATTTTGTTTATTGCAACAATTCCAATTTCGATGCCATCTAGTTTTACAGTTGCTAATTCACTTGAGGCTAAAGAACTTACAAAACAGCAAGTTTTAGTGACTGGTTTAACGGGAATTCAAGAAGCCGCGAGTTTAGATGTGTTGTTGATCGATAAAACGGGGACGTTGACTAAAAATCAATCGAAGGTTTCTAACATCATTAGGTACAATGAAGAATATGATGAAACTAATTTGATTAAATTAGCCGCCGCTGCCGCAGATGACACTGCTAACGATGCAATTAATAACGCAATTCTGAGTGAATTTAACCAACGACATCTTGAAGGGTTTGTGCGTAAGAGTTTCAAAGGCTTCGATCCAGCCGTTAAATTTTCAACAGCCGAAATTGTGGAAAATGGGTCTCCCAAAGAAGTTGTGATGGGTTCTCCAATTACCCTACAAAAGATGGGTAATGTACCTGAAACTTATATCAATGACATCAAAAAAATCAGTTCCAGTGGTGCGCGAGTTTTAGCAATTGGAATTCGTGCCAATAACAATCAGCAGTTTACAATTGTTGGGTTGATTGGGTTAACGGATATGCCTAAAGAAGATGCAAAAGAAGCTGTCCAAAAAATTCGTGACCGAGGGATTAAAGTGATTATGCTGACCGGCGATACGCGTGAGACTGCCAAGGTTATTGCAGAAAAAGTCGGCATTGGTGATCGCATTTCAGATATTCACGATGCTTTGAATAACCCGCTTGCCTACGATGGTTACGCTAATGTTTTTCCTGAGGATAAATTTAAAGTGGTTAAGGCTTTACAAGATCAGGGGAGTGTTGTAGGCATGACTGGAGATGGCATTAATGACGCACCGGCATTGAAACAAGCAGACGTGGGAATTGCTGTATCGACGGCTACTGATGCTGCCAAAAAGGCAGCTAAGGTAGTACTAACTAATGATAGTTTATTAGACATCATGAAGGTAATTGATAGTGGGCATCGGGTTTATCGACGCATGATGACTTGGACAATCACTAAGTTGGCTCGAACGGCTGAGTTAGCAGCACTTCTGACATTTGGATTTATTTTTGCTGGATTTTTCCCTGTGTCTTTAAGTCTAATTGTGTTTATTGTTGTCATGAATGATATGGTGACATTAGTTCTAGGAACCGACAGAGCCGTTCCATCACGAAAACCTGAACATTGGGATTTACTTAAATTAACTAAAATAGCTGCGATTTTTACAATTGGTTGGTTAGCAGTTGGATTAATGCTTCTATGGTACTTTGTTTCACAAACGGTCGTTTCTCAGGCAGACATTAGCTCACTTATGTTTCTTTACTTAATTTATTCAGCAATGACAACAATTTTAATGACACGAACTGAAGGAGTGTTTTGGCGCTCACGCCCAAGTAACTGGGTTGCTGGAATGGTTGCTTTAGATATTGTCGTGGCTACTTGTTTAGCCGCTGAGGGGTGGATTACGACTCCCGTTTCTTGGGCGTGGATTCTATTAGTGATGGGTATTACTGTAATTGCAACGATAATTCTTGATTTCCTAAAGGTTCAGTATTATCGACATGAAAAGAAATAATCAAAAATGCTTATTCAGAATAGACTCCTGAATAAGCATTTTTGATTATTTTAGTTTTAAAACCTATTTACCTTCAGATTTATCATTAATTTTAAATGAAATCAAAAAAGCAATAACTGCAAGAACTAACGGGAAGATTAATCCGTAATGAACACCGTTTGTAAATGCTGTTCGCGAAGATTCCGGTGCTGACGAAGCATGCTGACCAACAGCTAATAAGCTGGTTGCTACGGCTGTTGCTACAGCGCCCATCATTTGTTGGAAAGTATTCATGATCGTGCTGCCATCACCCGTTGAATGCACATCAAGCGCGTTTAGGCCAAATGTTTGGGCTGGTGACATTGCTAGTGGGGCACCAATCATGATAATGATGTGGGCCAAAATGACATACCACATTGCTGACGTTGGGGTGGCAAACAAAAGCATCACAATTCCAACAATAACAATTAAGAAACCAGATGCGGCTAATAAACGGGCACCTAAACGATCAAAAAGACGGCCAGAGATTGCTGAAACAATGGCATTAACAATTCCACCTGGCAACATGACAATCCCGGTTAGCGCAACTGCAATGTCTAAACCATTTTGCCAGAACATTGGTAATAGGTACATAGAGGAAATGATAATTCCGAAATCTAATATAATTAGAATGGCGCCAATTCTGAAATTAGGTTTTTCAAATACATGAAAATTTAAGATTGGATTGGTGGAATGCAATTGGCGGTAGATATAAGCTGCCAGAACTAATAGTGCAAATACTAGGATTCCCAATACTAAAGGTGAATTCCAACCATGACTACTTGCCAAACTTACGCCCGTTACTAGACTACCAAACCCAATCGTGGATAAGGCAATAGATAGGATATCGACTTTAGGCTTAGTAATTTTTGTTACATTTGGAAGATATTTATAAGCTAGGAATGCTGCAATTAATAAGAATGGCACAAATGTCCAAAATATCCAGTGCCATGATAGGGCACCAAGAATAATTCCAGATAATGTCGGTCCAATCGCAGGAGCAAACATAATAACCAACCCGATCATTCCCATGGCAGTTCCTAACCTATAAGGTGGAAAAATTAAGGTTGCAACTGTGTACATTAATGGCAAGATAATTCCAGGAGCGATACCTTGGATCATTCGGCCAATTAATAAAATTGCAAACGACGGTGCTAATGCAGAAATAATTGCACCAACAATAAAATCTGCTAACGCGAAAAGTACAAGTTGTCGCGTTGTAAACCATTTGGTAAGTAAACTTGAAAGCGGAAGAACGATTCCAATGACCAGCATGTAACTAGTTACTAACCACTGAATAGTACTTACGTTGACGTTTAACTTAGCCATTAGGCTTGGAAGGGCAATATTAAGTGAAGTTTCACTTAGCATCCCCACAAATCCGCCGATTAATAGACCAATCATAGCTAGCATTGGACGTTTAACGGTGACAGCAGCTTGATACTCTGCTGATTTTTTTTCGGAACTTTCTGACATAATTTAGAACTCCTTTTCTCTTTTTACCAGGCAATTGTTTACATTAGCATAAAATTTTAACTCTCGTAAGTCATTTATGCTTAAAACCATAAGTAAACGCTTTATTTAAGATAAATAAGTTCTAAACCTTTTGAATTCATTAGTTTAAGGGCATTTTTATTTTTCGGATTCATGATTAATAGTAGCCAGTTTTAATGCAAAATATAAAAAGAAGATGAAAATGAATTTTTCATTTTTCGTCTTCTTTAGTTAAAGTGGCAGGTGCCGGAACCATTCTTTTATAAATACGAATCAAATCGGCTTTGTTGGTCTGAGGATACTTTATTAGAACTTGAGCAAAACTTAGAACGCTACGAGCCATAAGTTCTGCAATAAAGGGTTTATGAGATTCGTGAATATCTTCAAAACTGTAAACACGAAGAATATCTCCGGTAATTAATTGAACGACCATTTCCTGTTCACTACTCCAAAACATCATTTTTAACAAAGTTTGGTGATTGGATAAAGCTTCTACGATTAATTGTGCAGAAATACGGGTAGAGTTGGGTGTTCGATCAATTTTCTGGAGGAACTGGTTAATCATTCTGACACAGCTAACTTCTATGATTTCGCCAATACTTCCATAGTGACGATAGTATGTTTGGCGAGCCACTTTAGCATCTTGACAAAGGGTGCCTACTCGAATTGTTGAAAACTGTTGATTGGCTAGATAGTCTTTTTTTAGTACAGCAAAAAGGCTGTCTTGCGTGGCTTGTAGGCGTTGATCGATATGATTGTCATGGGCAAGTTGCATTTTAATTGTATTCATTTTGCGACCTCCTATGTGACATTTTAGCGCTTTTGACACCAAAAGGGTCTATTAATTGTTTATGTAAGTCCTTATTATTGGGTCTGTAAAGTAAATATAAAAAAACAAAAGGGGAAAACAACATGAAATTTATTACATTAGAAGAACACTGGGAATCAAAACGCGTCAATGAGGCAGCTAAACCTTATATGCCTGCTCCAGTCAATCCGCATAAAGATCCGGCAGATCATAGCATTGCCGAATTTGTGGCTAAATCTAAAAAAGATAACACCGAATTAACGAGCGTCGGTGACAAACGTCTGGCATTTATGGATGCAAATCAGATTGATAAACAAATTATGGGCTATGGCGATAATTCGCCCCAAAATCTTGATCCAAAGGTGTCCATTGACCTGAGCCGAATGGCTAATGATGACCTGGCTGATGCGATTGCTACTCATCCTGATCGGTTTGGAGGTTGGGCAGTTTTGCCAGTTGGGGATCCTAAGGCGGCAGCTGCCGAACTTGAACGTGCAGTTAAAGAAAAAGGTCTCCAAGGGGCAATGATTCATGGCTATTATGATGGCAAGTTCTTTGACGATCCGTTCTATGAACCAATTTTTGCTAAGGCCGAAGAACTCGATGTGCCTTTGTATTTTCATCCTGCAGTGATCCCAAATGATATTAAAGAACATTACTATGACGGCGATGGCTGGTCAGA